>NZ_LWQT01000088.1 GCF_001650715.1 Paramagnetospirillum marisnigri
CCCCAGGGCCGGGCGAGTGCGTCAAGGTGGGGAATTTTCAGTCGCCCCTTCTGGGGAGTATTCAGGCGGCAGTGACAGCCGGGACATTGTCCCGCATGGCTGACGAGGGGCTGTGGATGACGGCTCAGCATCTCCGAGACCTTGCGCCCGAGCGTCGCCATGCCACCCTTGCCGCCACAACCTTGCAGTTGGAGACCAGCCTCATCGACAGCATTCTTGGAATGTTTGACAAGTTGATAGGCAAGCTGTCGCGACGGGCCGAACGCCGGACCGCTGATCGCGCCCTCCAGTCGGTTCGCGAGGCCCATGGCCAGCTGGCGGCCCTGGCCAGGGCATGCCGGGTGCTCATCTCGGCATGCGAACAGGGGGGCAACCCAAAGATGGCCATCGAGAACGCAACCGGGTGGGCCAATTTCGTCAAGAATGTAGCCTCGGCGGAGGATATCGCCCGACCGGAGACCGTCGACCCCCGGACGGAATTGATCATGCGCTACGCCACCGTCAAGCCCTTCGCCCAGATTCTGCTGTCGGGCCTGTCATTTCAAGGCGTGCCGGCGTGTCAGTTGCTGCTGGATGCCCTGGCCATTATGCGAGACATGTATCAGTCGGGTCTGCGTAAATTGCCGGACAAGGTGCCGACAACGTTCATTCGCCGGAGTTGGCGGCCGTTCGTGATCGTCCAGGGCGAGGTTGATCGTCGGTCCTACGAGATATGCACCTTATCCGAGCTCCGTGATCGTCTCCGCGCCGGCGATGTCTGGGTAGAAGGAAGCCGGGTCTTTCGCAGCTTTGAGGACTGCCTGCTGCCGCTTCCGGTGTTCCAGGCTCTGCGTCACGAGGGGCCGCTTCCGGTCGCTGTATCCGGTGAGCCCATGGATCATCTGGGCATGGTGGGGCAGTCTCTTGATGGCGCCCTTCAGCAGGTCGGCACTCTGGCCGAATCCAATAAGTTGCCCGACGTCACGATCAAGGACGGCGAGTTGAAGGTGACGCCTCATAAGGCCGACACACCAGATGCAGCCGTGGCCTTGCGAAATGCCGCCTATGGGCTTCTTCCGCGCCTGCGGATCACCGACCTCCTGATTGAAGTGGATAGCTGGACAGGATTTTCCGACTGCTTCCTCCATCAGCGGAGCGGCAAACCGCCAGAGGATCGGACCGCTCTGATGACCGCCGTTCTGGCTGACGGCATCAATCTCGGCCTGGCTCGAATGGCGGAATCCTGCCGGGGGATTACAGCGGGACGGTTGGCCTGGGCTCATGACTGGCATGTTCGCGAAGATTGCTATGCTGCGGCCCTGTCGAGAATTATCGATGTTCACCGCGCCGTGCCGCTGGCCAACGCCTGGGGGGATGGCTCGACTTCTTCGTCCGATGGCCAGTTCTTCAAAGCCGGAGGCCGTGGTGAGGCTATTGGCGACATCAACGCCCACCACGGCAATGAACCGGGCGTCAGCTTCTACACCCATATTTCCGACCAGTATGGCCCATTCTACACCAAGGTCATCGCGGCATCGGCAAGCGAAGCCCCCCATGTTCTCGACGGCTTGCTGTACCATCAGACCGGCCTTCAGCCGAGTGAACACTACACCGACACCGGTGGCGCCACCGATCACGTCTTTGGACTCTGCCACCTGCTGGGGTTCAGGTTCGCTCCGCGTATTCGCGATCTCAAGGATCGACGCCTGTATCTTCCGCCTGGACTGAAAGCCCCGGAGATCCTGGTGCCGCTGCTCGGCGGCAGAATCGATGCCAATCATCTGGCGATAAACTGGGAACCTCTGATCCGATTGGCGGTCTCGATCCGCGCCGGCACCGTGACAGCATCGGCTGCCCTGCGCAAATTGTCGGCCTATCCTCGCCAGAACGGCCTTGCCGTGGCATTACGTGATCTGGGGCGATTGGAGAGAACTCTGTTCACTCTTGATTGGCTCCGCGATCCTGGTTTGCGGCGCCGAACGGGTGCTGGACTGAACAAGGGAGAGGCAAGAAATGCACTGGCACGAGCGGTGTTTTTTAACCGCCTGGGAGAAATGCGTGATCGCAGTTTTGAGAACCAGTCCTATCGGGCCTCTGGTCTCAACCTGCTGGTCGCGGCCATCATCCTCTGGAACACCCGCTACCTGGAATTGGCCTTTGCCGAACTGGCGCGTCGCGGCATGACCGTCAGCACGGAGCTGATGAAGCATGTGGCTCCGCTCGGTTGGGAGCACATCAGCCTGACCGGTGATTACAGCTGGGCCATCGAGGAATTCGGTGACGGCGGCATGCGGCCATTCCATCGCCCAGTATCGCTTCTCGCAGCGTAGTTCCTGTTTTGTACGACCTTAGCGTACAAGGTATGCACTTTCGTTAGATGACCCCCTTCGTTTCACCCAAGATTCTCGTTTTATGAAGTGTGAATTCTCGATTTATGAGGCGTCATTCTCCGCTTATGCGCAAACCGACACGTTATACCGGAGCGCGGCCGTCCCGGCCGCTCAGCCGCATTTGGAATAGCCGCACGAGGTGCAGGTGTCGCAGCCTTCCGAGCGCAGCAAGGCGGGCTGGTTGCATTTGGGGCAGTGGCGCAGCCGGGTGCCTTCCATATTGACCACCTGGCGCCCCTCTCCCCACCGATCATCGCGGGCCTCGACGGGGTCGCGCGCCGCCTTGGGGTCGGGCAGGAAGCCGATGGCGATCATGTGGCGCTCGATCACCTCGCCGATGGCGGCCAGCAGCGACGGCACGTAGCGCCCGCCCACCCATTGGCCACCCCTGGGGTCGAACACCGCCTTCAACTCCTCGACCACGAAGGCCACGTCGCCGCCGCGCCGGAACACCGCCGAGATCATGCGGGTCAGCGCCACCGTCCAGGCGAAATGCTCCATGTTCTTGGAGTTGATGAACACCTCGAACGGCCTGCGCCGTCCGTCCTGGATGATGTCGTTGAGCGTGATGTACATGGCATGGTCGGAATCGGGCCAGCGCACCTTGTAGGTTGAGCCGGGCAGCGCCTCGGGACGGTCCAGCGGCTGGGTCAGGTGGACGATGCCGCCCGCCTCGAACGGGTCGGAATGGCGCACCCGGGTCTTTTCCAGCGGCAGTTCCGGCTCGGCCTCGGCTGCCTTCTCCTTGGCGGTGTCGGGCTTGACCTCGAGGACCGAACCGGTGACATCGTTGGGACGATAGGTGGTGCAGCCCTTGCAGCCCAGGTCATAGGCCTGCTGATAGACATCGCGGAACGACTCGAAGTCGATGCTTTCCGGCACGTTGATGGTCTTGGAGATGGAAGAGTCCACGTATTTCTGCACGGCGGCCTGCATCACCACATGGTCGCCGGGGGTCAGGCTCTGGGCATCGACGAAGCAGGACGGCAGCGGGGCGTTGTCGCCCTTGAGGCGGCGGAACAGGCGATAGGCGTAGTCGCTCACCTCCTCCTCGCGCCGCGTCCCGTCCTTTTGCAGCACGGCGCGGCTATAGGTGAAGGAAAACACCGGCTCCAGCCCCGAGGACACATTGTCGGCGAACAGGGAAATGGTGCCCGTCGGCGCGATGGAGGTCAGCAGGGCGTTGCGGATGCCGTGGGCCTTGATGGCCTCGATCACGTCGGCATCCAGGGATCTGACCGTCTCGCCCGCCAGATACTTCTCGGCATCGTAGAGCGGGAAGCTGCCCTTTTCCTTGGCCAGCTCCACCGAGGCGAGATAGGCCGAGCGCCGCAGCGCCGCCATCCAGGTCTCGGTCAGGCGGATGGCGGCGGCGCCGCCATAGCGGGCACCGCACAGGATCAGGGCGTCGGCCAGGCCGGTGATGCCCAGCCCGATGCGGCGCTTGGCCTGGGCCTCATGCCGGTGCTGCTCCAGCGGATAGTTGGAGACGTCGATGACGTTGTCCATCATGCGCACGGCGGTGCGCACCAACCGGTCGAGTTTGTCGAGGTCGAGGGCTGCGCCGTCCTCGAACGGATGCTCCACCAGCCGGGCCAGATTGACCGAGCCCAGCAGGCAGACACCATAGGGCGGCAGGGGCTGCTCGCCGCAGGGATTGGTGGCGTGGATATCCTCGCAATACCACAGGTTATTCAGGCGGTTGATGCGGTCGATGAAGATCACGCCCGGCTCGGCATAGGCGTAGGTGGCGCGCATGATCTTGTTCCACAACTCGCGCGCCGGCAGGCTTTTATAGGTGGTGCCGTTGAAGGTCAGCTCCCAGCTGGTGCCCTCCTTCACCGCCAGCATGAAGGCGTCGGTCACCAGCACCGACAGGTTGAACATGCGCAGCCGCCCGGCCTCGCGCTTGGCGTCGATGAAGGCCTCGATATCGGGATGGTCGCAGCGCATGGTGGCCATCATGGCGCCCCGGCGCGAGCCCGCGCTCATGATGGTGCGGCACATGGCGTCCCACACATCCATGAAGGATAGCGGCCCCGAGGCGTCGGCGCCGACGCCCTTGACCGGGGCGCCCTTGGGCCGGAGCGTCGAGAAGTCGTAGCCGATGCCGCCGCCCTGCTGCATGGTCAGGGCGGCTTCCTTCAGATGCTCGAAAATCCCCGCCATGTCGTCGGGGATGTTGCCCATGACGAAGCAGTTGAACAAGGTGACGCGCCGCTCGGTTCCGGCACCCGACAGGATGCGCCCGGCGGGCAGCACCTTGAAATCCATCATGGCGTCGGCGAAGCGGTCCTCCCACAGCGCGGAGTCTTTCTCCTCGGTCGCCAGGGCGCGGGCGACCCGGCGCCAGGAGTCCTCGATGGTCTTGTCCACGGGCTCGCCGTCGCCGGTCTTCAGCCGGTATTTCATGTCCCAGATCTGCTGGGAAATGGACGCAACCTGAGTCATGGAACCACCGTCTCCGCCCTATTCGTTTCGCCCCAGTCTAGGACTCGCGGGCCGCCAGAATCAAGGCCGGTGTTCTTTTTTTGTACCAACAGGGTTGGGATTCACCAAGCCCTTGAGGGACAAGCCGGAATTGGCTTATCCCCGGGATTCACGCCCAGGAGGCTGGGGATGACCGGCAATGCATTGGAATCCACAGACTTATCCACACAGGGCGGGGGATTCCCTACCCGATTCAGGGATTTATCCGGCGTCGGGAAAGCGCTGCCTCGCCTCGGCCACCAGGCGGTCGGTGGCGGTCTCGATCCGGCTTTCCAGCTCGGCCATGAAGGCCTTGCGGTCCATGCCGGGCGGGATGGCGGGCAGCGCCTCGATGGTGATGATTCCGGGCTTCTTCAAGAAGCCGCGGCGGCGCCAAAAAAGCCCTGAATTCAAGGCGATAGGCACGACTGGCACCTTCAGCGCGCCATAGATCATGGCGATGCCGGTGTGATAGGGCAGCTTCTCGCCGGGAGGGGCGCGGGTGCCCTCGGGGAAGATGATCACCGGGCGGCCCTGGGCCACCGCGTCCTCGGCGCCCTTGACCATGGCTTTCAGCGCCTTGGTGCCCGCCGAGCGGTCGATGGCGATGACGCCGCTCCTGCCCAGATACCAGCCAAAGAAAGGTATCCACAGCAGCTCGCGCTTCAGGATGAAGGCGGGGTCGTTCAACAGCAGATGAAAGACGAAGGTCTCGAAGGCCGACTGGTGCTTGGCGGCAATCAGCAGCGGCCCGGGCGGCAGGTTCTCGGCGCCGCGCAGCTCGTAAGACAGTCCGGCGATGAGGCGCAGACCCGCCTGGACACCCGACAGCCATAGCCGGATGGCCGGGATCATGGCCTTGCGCGGCAAAACGAGCAGCGGCAGATAGACCACCGAGAGGACAAGGGTCCACAGCCAGATATGGACGACGAACAGGGCTGAACGGATGGCTGTCACGATTTCCTCTCGGGCGGCTTGGGGATGAACAGGGGCCGCGCCAGCGCCCCCAGATACTTGGTGTATTCGGTGGCGAGCAGATGGGCGGTGCCGGGCCAGCGCCACCACTGGTCCTTCTTGAAGGCATCGGGAAACACCGGATGCGCCACGATCGCCGCCTGCGGCATGACCCGGCGCAATTCCAGCATGGCGCGCTGCATGTGATAGGCGGCGGTGACGAGGCGCAACGAGGTGAAGCGCTGCTCGGCCATCCAGGCGGCGGTCTCGACGGCGTTACCCACGGTGTCGTCGGCGGCATGGCCCAGCGTGATGCAGCAATGGCTTTCCATGGGCGGCTGTCCGGCCTTGCGCAGCAGCTCGGGCAGATCGACGCCCTTGTGGACGCCGGAAATCAACAGGCTCCGGCCCTTGCCCTGGGCCAGCAGGGTCAGGCCGGTGGTCAGCCGGTCACTGCCGCCGGTCAGCACCACGATGGCATCGGTGACGGTGTCGCGGTCCTCGACCCCGGCGGCCATGGTGGCGGCGAACACCAGCAGACCGCCGCCCCAGGCGCCGAGCAGCACCGCGAGGGTGGTGCCCAGCACCGAGACGATCCGGGGCATGCGTATCCGCCCGCTCATGGCATCCGCGACAGGGTGCCGTGGACGGTGAGCCGCGCCGTCAGCATGGCCAGGGCGGCGGCCAGCAGCGGCAGCAGGCCGATGGCCACATAGCCCAGCAGCGGCAGCGAGAGGCTGGGCAGGAAGCCGCCTTCCAGCCGCCGCGCCGCCCAGCCGATCAGGGTCAGGGCGGGCAGAGCGAGGCCCAGGCCCATCAGCCCGCCGGAAAATCCCATGGCGAAGGCGCGATCGGCGAACTGGCGCGCGATATAGTCGTCATGGGCACCGATCAGATGCAGCACCTCGACGATGCCGTGATGCACCGCCATGCCGGTGCGGGTGCCGTAGACCACGGTGGCGGCGGTCACGGCGCCGATCAGCGCCACCACCAGGATGGCCAGCCACTGGATGGTGCGCGACAGATTGATCAGGCGCGACAGCCAGACACGGTGGTCGTCCAGCGAGGCGCCGGGCACCGCCTGGCTCAGCCGTTCGGCCACCTCGGCCAGGTCGATGCGGGCGGCGGGGTCGACGGCCACGTCGATCAGCCGGGGCAGGGGCATGTCCTGAAGGACATCGGTACCGCCCAGCCAGGGTTCCAGCAGGGCCAGGGTGCGCTTCTTGTCCAGCGCCTTGACCGACTGCACGCCGGGAACCTTGCGCATGACGTCGATGGCGAGGCGGACGCGGTCGTCGGTGGCGGCCTCGGCCTGTGCGCCGCCCGCGGGCAGGATCTGAACCGTCAGCGTGCCCGAGACGTCGTGGTCCCAGCGGTCGATGACATTGTTGATGACGAAGGCTCCCGCCACAGCGATGGCGGCCAGGAACACCATCAGCGCCACCAGCCAGGGCAGGAAGCGCGATGTGGCGTCACCCGCGAGCGGCAGGTCGGAGCGTCGGCGGAACAGGTTCATTCCACCACCTCCTCCGGTGGCGGCCGGACCCGCTTGCTGATGGTGCCGTGCTCGATATGCAGGCGGGGCAGATGGGCGAAGCGCTGCACCAGCAATTCGTTATGGGTGGCCACCACGATGGTGGTGCCCAGCTTGTTCAGTTCCTCGAACAGATACATCAGCCGCATGGCGATGTGGTCGTCCACATTGCCGGTGGGCTCGTCGGCCAGCAGCAGGTCGGGACGCCCGATCACGGCGCGGGCGATGGCGACCCGCTGCTTCTGCCCGCCCGACAGGGTCGAGGGCTTGGCGCCCAACTGATCGGCCAGGCCGACCCAGGACAGCAGTTCCGGCACATGCTTCCTGATCTCGGATTCCTTGACGCCGCGCACCCGCAACGGCAGCGCCACGTTGTCGAGCGCGGTCAGGTGGTCGAGCAGGCGGAAATCCTGGAACACCACGCCGATGCGCCGCCGCAGGGCGGGAAGCTCGTAGCGCTTGGTATTGGCGATGTCGCGGTCGAACAGGATGACGCGGCCGCGCGTCGGACGCAGCCCCAGATACATCAGACGCAGCAACGACGACTTGCCCGCGCCCGATGGGCCGGTCAGGAAGTGAAACGATCCGGACGGCAAGGCGAAGCTTACGTCCTGAAGCACTTCCGGCCCCAGGCCGTAACGCAGCCCGACATTATCGAACCGGATTATATTTTCACCACGTGGGCGTTGCCGCACTGCGTCTTCTCCCGATCGGGGCCAAAGATGCCACGCGCGGCGCCCTGTTGTCCACCGCCCCCCTCCTGCCCTGGCAAAGCCAGCCCGTGCTTGTGTTGATACGCACTCCAGCCTATAAGAAAATACGTGATTTCGGGGACTTCGCGAACCATGCTCATCACCTGCCCCAGTTGCACGACCAACTTCTCCATTCCGGACTCGGCCCTGGGAGCGTCCGGACGCAAGCTGAAGTGCGCCAAGTGCGGCCATAAGTGGTTCCAGGAGCCACTGATGGTGATGGACGAGGACGACACCGATTTCGATCTCGGCGGCTCGTCCTTCTCGGCCCCTCCGCCCATGGGCGACGGCGGCGACCGCCGCATCGACCCGCCCCGCTTCGACGATCCGCCGGTCAGGGACGATGATTTCGGCTCGCTGCCGGTGCCCGGCTTCGGTGCTCCGCGCCGCGATCCGCTGCCCCCGTTTCCCTCCTCCTCGTCCTCGTCGGCCTCCGACCTGGACGATGACGAAGCGGCCAGCAGCCTGCTCAATACCGGGCCGCAGCCCATTCCCGACGTGTTCTCCACCAGCCGCCCCGACGAGAAGAAGGGCACCGGTTTCCTGTGGTTCCTGCTGGTCCTGCTGGTTCTCGGCGGCCTGGGCGGCGCCGGTTACTATTTCCAGGACCAACTGGTGGAAGCGGTCCCCGAAGCGGGCGAGATGCTGGCCCAGGCCGGTCTGCGGCGCGAAAAGCCCGGCGCCGGGCTGGAACTGCGCAAGGCGGGCACGCCGGAACGCTTCGTCCACAACGATACCGACGTGCTGGTGGTGCGCGGCATCATCGCCAATATCACCGATCGCGTCCGGCCGGTTCCCACCATGAAGCTGGTGCTCATGGACAAGAACAAGCAGCCGGTGCAGGAAAAGCTGTCGCAGCCGCCGGTCTCGGCGCTGGACCCCCAGGGCACCGCCAGCTTCAAGATCATGCTGGAACGCCCCGATCCCAGCGCCGTCGAGGTGGTGGTGGTGTTCATCGAATCGGGCGAGGCGGTCAAGCCGATGCCGCCGCCCGCGCCCAAGCCGCTGGCGCCGCCGCCGGTTCCCGACGTGCCGCCGCCCGCTCCGGCTCCGGCCACGCCTTCGGCCGCCCCGGCCAATGGTGCGGCGCCCGCCGCTGCTCCGGCTCCGGCTCCGGCTCCGGCGGTGACCAATGGCACCACGCCCGCCGCCGCGGTTCCGGCGCCTGCGCCAAGTCCGGTGGCGCCTGCTCCAGCGCCAACTCCGGTCCCCGCTCCCGCTCCGGCGGCCAAGTAACGGAAAGCCCCGCCTCGGCGGGGCTTTTTCATACTCAGCGCAGGCGAAGCGCCAGCGGCCCCAGCGCCACCACCGCGCCCAGCGAGGCGAAGGCCAATCCCCAGGCACTGCCGGAATTGGCGCCGCCCATGGCGTCCAGCACCATGCCGAAAGCCAGCGGCCCGACGAATCCGGCGCCGAATCCCAGCAGGGAATGCACCGCGATGGTGGCGCCGCGCCGCGCCGGATCGGCGGCCAGTACCGCGCCGGTGGTCAGCGCCGCCGAGTCGATCTGGATCAGGGCGCTGTAGAGCAGCATCAGCCCGGCGACCACGCCATAGGGCAGGCCGCCGGAAAAGCCGATCCCGGCGGCCATGGCGGCCGAGCCCAGCATGGCGGCGGCACAGACCCGGCGACGGTCGAAGCGCACCGCCCAATCGGCGCCGATGATGCTGGCGGCCATGGCCACCAGGGCGGCCATGGTGGCGATCGAGGTGGGGCTGGGGCCCCAGGCGCCGGGCTGGGCCGCCAGCACCCAGGCCAGGAAGGCCACCATCCAGGACCGCGCTCCGAACAACTCCCAGACATGGACGGCATAACCCAGCACATAGCCCATGGCGGCGCGGTTCTTCAGCACCGGCCCGAAATCGAAGGGATTGGTCTTGCGCTCGGGCGGGATGGGCCGGACCCCGGGCAGGGCGAGCGCCACCAGGACCAGGGCCAGGGCGGCGGCGGCGGCGGCCAGTCCGAAGGCCACCCGCCAGCCGCCGAGGGCCTCGGCCACCCAGCCGGTGACCAGGAACGAGCCCGAGGTGCCCAGGGAGAAACTGGCAGTGTAGAAGCTGATCCAGCGGGGTTGTCGCGGGCCGGACGTGCGGTCCACCAGGGCTTTGAGGCCCGGCATATAGGTTCCGGCCAAACCGACGCCGCTCAAGGCGCGCCAGGCCAGGGCCGACCAGAAACCCTCGGCGGTCAGGGTGAAGCCCAGGGCGGCAACCGCCGCCACCAGGGCGCCGAACAGATAGACCCGCTTGGCGTCCATGCGGTCGGTGAGCGTGGTCAGGACCGGCACCGCCACGGTATAGCCCGCGAAGACCACCCCGGAAATCCAGCCCGCCTCGGTATTGCTCAGACCCCATTGGGCGATGAAGTCGGGCAGCAGCGCAGGGAAGGAGAACACGCCGACCATGGTCAGCACTTCCGCCGCGCACAGGCAGAAGACGGCCCTGGACCCGGTGGACGGCGTGGCGGCGTCACTCATGGCGGTAATGGTAACACCAGCCGGGCAGGGCATTGCCAGAAAAGGCAGCCTTGGCTATGTTAATCGATACTAAAATAATAGCTCTGATGGTGGGGGTCTGCATGGTCACGCAAATTGAATGGTCGGATGATCTATTGATCAATGTTGATGCCATCGACGCAGATCACAAGAAGCTGTTCAACCTCATGGCCGACATTTTCGCATCGGCCTCACACGGAGCCGACGCCATCAATCGGGCTATTGGGGCATTGGCCTCCTATACCAAGGAGCATTTCTCCCGCGAGGAGGAAAGCATGGCCGGTGCACAATATCCGGCGCTTGAGGCCCATAAATACGAACATGAGCATCTGGTGTTCCAGTTGGAGGGGCTCATCAATCGCCTGATGGTATCCGGTGCCGAGGCGATTGATTCTGAACTCGCCAAATTCCTGATGAACTGGCTGGGCGGCCACATCATGACCTTTGACGTCAAATACGCCGCCTATCTGCGGGAAACCGGGCAGCACGGCTGAGAGCAAGGGGAGTCTCTCCTCCTCGGCAGGTTCCTTGATCGTCCACTATATCCCCAGAGGCCTCCCCTCCCCCCGCGCCAAGCGTGGGGGGAGGTCGGGAGGGGGGGCTAGGCTTTCCAGCGCAAGATGGGGGTGCGGGCCGCCAGGGTTTCGTCCAGGCGGCGGCGCGGCGTATGACGGGGGGCGGCCTTGAAGTCCTCGGCGGCGCCCGCCTTGGCCTTTTCCGCCAGTCCCCGCACCACGGCGATGAACTGGTCCAGGGCCTCCTTGGACTCGGTCTCGGTGGGTTCCATCAGCAGAGCGCCATGCACCACCAGGGGGAAATACATGGTCATGGGGTGATAGCCCTCGTCGATCAGGGCCTTGGCGAAATCCAGGGTGGTGACGCCCGTATCCTTCAGGAAGCGGTCGTCGAACAGGGCCTCGTGCATGCAGGGACCGTCGAACGACGGGGTGAGCACGTCGCCCAGCCGGGCCTGGAGATAGTTGGCGTTGAGCACCGCGTCGCTGGAGGCCTGGCGCAGGCCGTCGGCGCCCATGGACAGGATATAGGCCAGGGCGCGGACGAAGACGCCGAACTGGCCGTGGAAGCCCTTGACCCGGCCGAAGGGCTTGGTGCCCTCGCGGCGTCCTTCCACCAGTTCCAGCCCGTCCGGTCCGGAGACCACATAGGGCACCGGGGCGAAGGGGGCCAGGGCCGCCGACAGCACGGTGGGACCGGCACCGGGACCGCCACCGCCATGGGGGGTGGAAAAAGTCTTGTGCAGGTTGATATGCATGGCGTCGATGCCGAGATCGGCCACCTTCACCCGGCCGACGATGGCGTTGAAATTGGCGCCGTCGCAGTAGAAATAGGCCCCGGCGCCGTGGACGGCGGCCGCGATCTCGATGATCTCGGACTCGAACAGGCCGCAGGTATTGGGATTGGTCAGCATCAGGGCGGCGACATCGGGGCCGAGCTTGGCCTTCAGGGCATCGAGGTCGACCCTGCCGTTCTCCTTGGCCGGGATGGGATCGACGCTGTAGCCGCACATGGCGGCGGTGGCGGGATTGGTGCCGTGGGCGCTTTCCGGAACCAGGACGCGGCGGCGATGGCCTTGGCCGCTGTCCTCGTGGGCGGCGCGGATGGCCATCAAGCCGCACCATTCGCCATGGGCGCCCGCCGCCGGGCTCATGGCCACGGCGGGCATGCCGGTCAGTTGCTTCAGCCACCAGGCCAGTTGGTCGATGACCTCCAAGGCGCCCTGGACGGTCTGGCGCGGCTGGAAGGGATGCAGGTCGGCGAGGCCGGGCAGGCGCGCCACCTTCTCCGACAGGCGGGGATTGTGCTTCATGGTGCACGATCCCAGCGGATAGAAGCCGGTGTCGATGCCGTAGTTCTTCTGGGACAGGCGGGTGTAGTGGCGCACCACCTGGGGCTCGGACAGGTCGGGCAGGGCGAGGTCGGCACGCTTGCGAACGCCGCCCATGCGGTCGAGATCGACGGGGCCGGGCTCGGGCAGGTCGACGGCGACGGCGCCGGGATTGCCCATCTCGAAGATCAGCTTCTCCTCGATCTGGAGTCCCTTGTTGCCGCTGAAGGACGTGGTCTCGCTCATGACAGAGTCTCCTTCAGGGCGGCGACGAGGCGGTCCATGTCGTCCTCGGTGTTCATCTCGGTGGCGGCGACGATCAGCACCGGCGCCAGTTCCGGCCAGGTGGGATAGAAGCGCGACGCAGGAACCCCGGCCAGGATGCCCTTGTCCACCAGGCGATCGACCACCTCGGCGGCCTTGACCTCGTCGCCCAGATGGACGGCGAATTCGTTGTAATAGCTGTCGGGCAGGACCCTGAGCCCCTTTACCTGGGACAGCTTCTGCTCCAACTGCACCGCCTTGGCGTGGTTCAGTTCGGCCAGCCGGGTGAAGCCGGTGCCGCCCAGCAGGGTCAGATGGATGGAGAAGGCCAGGGCGCACAGGCCGGAATTGGTGCAGATATTGCTGGTGGCCTTCTCGCGGCGGATATGCTGCTCGCGGGTCGAAAGCGTCAGCACCCAGCCGCGCTTGCCGTCCACGTCCAGGGTCTGACCGGCGAGGCGGCCGGGCATCTGGCGCACGAATTTGTCCCGCGTCGCGAACAGGCCCAGGCCGGGGCCGCCGAAATTCATGCCCATGCCCAGGCTTTGGCCCTCGGCCACCACGATATCGGCGCCCATGGCGCCGGGCGAGTCGAACAGACCCAGGCTGGTGGGCTCGGCCACCATCACCACCAGCAGCGCGCCCAACTCGTGGCAGATGGCGGCCAGCGGCCGCAGGTCGCGGATGCCGCCGAAGAAGCCGGGATTTTGCACCACCACGCAGGCGGTGTCTCCGTCCAGGCGGCCCAGCAGGTCCTCCAGCCCCAGCGGATCGGGGGGCAGCGGCTCGGCCTCCATCTCGGTGAAACGCAACGAAGTCTCTGTGGTTTCCACGTAATGGGGATGCAGCGAGCCCGACAGCAGCACCTTGCGCCGCTTGGTGACGCGGCACGCCATGATGGCGGCCTCGGCACAGGCGGTGGCGCCGTCATACATGGAGGCATTGGCCACCTCCATGCCGGTGACCATGGCCACCTGGGTCTGGAACTCGAACAGCGCCTGCAACGTGCCCTGGCTGACTTCCGGCTGATACGGGGTATAGGCGGTGAGGAACTCGCCGCGCAGCAGCAACTGGTCCACCGCCGCCGGGATGTGGTGGCGATAGACGCCCGCGCCCATGAAGAAGGGGGCGCAGCCCGCCGACAGATTCTTCCCGGCCATGCGGGTGAAGGCGCGTTCCACTTCCAACTCGCCCTGGTGGCGGGGAAGCGGCAGCGCCTCGGCGAGGCGGGCGGCGGCGGGGACGTCCCGGAACAGGGCGTCCACGTCCTTGACCCCGATATCCGCCAGCATGGCGGCGCGATCGGACTCGGTCAGCGGCAGGTAGCGCATGCGCGAAAGGTCCTATTCCAGGGTCGCGAGATAGGCGTCATAGGCGGCCCGGTCCATCAGGTCGGCCAGTTCGGCCGGATCGGACAGGGTCAGCTTGAAGAACCAGGCGCCATCCTCGGCGGATTCGTTGACCAGGCCGGGCTGGTCGACGATGGCCTGGTTGCCCTTGGTCACGGTGCCCGACACCGGGGAATAGACCTCGGACGCCGCCTTGACCGACTCCACCACGGCGGCCTCGTCGCCCTTGGCGATGGTGCGGCCCGGCTCGGGGACCTCGACGAACACCACGTCGCCGAGCGCGTGCTGGGCGTAATCGGAAATGCCGACGGTGCCCTGGTCGCCTTCGACCTTGATCCACTCGTGGTCCTTGGTGAAACGCATCTCGCTCATAGCTCAGCCCTTGAAATAGCGGTGGGGGACGAAGGGAAGGGAAGCGACCTCGGCATCCAGCGCCTTGCCGCGAACCATCAGTTTCAGTTTGGTGCCCTGGGCGGCGAAGTCCTTGGGGACATAGCCCATGGCGACGGGGCGGTCGGCCGAGGGGCCGAAACCACCGGAACAGATTTCGCCCAGGCGGTTGCCCGCCTCGTCGGTGATCTCGGTATGGGCACGGGCGGGCGCCCGGCCCAGCGGCTGGATACCGACCCGCAGGCGGGAAGGGCCTTCCGCCAGTTGCTTCTGGATGATGGCATCGCCGGGGAAGCCGCCCTCGGCGCGGCGGCGCTTGCCCAGAATCCAGGAAAGACCCGCTTCCACCGGGGTGGTGGCGGTGTCGATGTCCGAGCCATAGAGGCACAGCCCGGCTTCCAGGCGGAGCGAATCCCGCGCCCCCAGACCGGCGGGCATGATTCCGGGCAGGGCCAGCAGCTTGCGCACCAACTCCTCGGCCCGGTCGGTGGGGACCGAAATCTCCCAGCCGTCCTCGCCGGTATAGCCCGAGCGGGTGGCGAGGCAACCGATGCCCGCGATGTCCAGTTCGCGGATGGTCATGAAGGTCATGGCCAGGGCATCGGGGCAGAGGGTTCCCAGCGCCTCGGCCGCCTTGGGGCCTTGCAGCGCCACCAGGGCGCGGTCGGTGATCATGCGCATCTCGACCTGGGTCCCGATGGCGGCCTGCATATGGGCGAAGTCCTCATGCTTGCAGGCGGCGTTGATCACCAGGAACAGGTGGTCGTCGGCCAGTTTGCTGACCATCAGGTCGTCGAGGATGCCGCCTTGGTCATTGGTGAAGACGGTATAGCGGGTCTTGCCCAGGCCCAGGCCGATGATGTCGCCGGGGACCAGGGTCTCCAGCCAGCGGGCGCAGTCCTTGCCCCTGATTTCCACCTGCCCCATATGCGAGACGTCGAACAGCCCGGCGCTGGCGCGGGTATGCAGATGCTCGCCCAGAACCCCGGCCGGGTACTGCACCGGCATGGAATAGCCCGCGAACGGCACCATCTTGGCGCCCAGCTCGCGATGCAGCGCGTCCAGGGGGACTGTCAGCAATGGGGTATGGGAATCGCTCACCGGGTTCCTCCTTGGCGGCATGGGCCGCCGGGGTCAAAGGGCTCGCGGACATGCCTGTGGCGTCGTCCGGTTTGCCCCCCTCTGTCCTTGGAACCTGAAAGATTCACCGTCTCGCCCAGGGGGCGGTGGCGGCTTACATCGTCGGTGGGCCGGTCAGCCTTGCGGGGCCATCCGGCACGCTTTCCAGAGTTTCATCCCCCCGCGGTCCGTTTGCCTGAGAGTTTCCAGGGGCGGTTGCTCCTTCGGCGCCACCCTCGGCTCCGTTGCCGGAACCGGGGCGATCTCTCCCACGGGGATCATCTGCGGGGGCCATCTTAGACGCCCCACCCATGGAGTCAACCCGAGTTGTGATCTATATGTTGTAGGTCATCGCCCGATCATCACCGATGATTGGGTGGCGCGCCGCCTATCGCTTCAGGCGGCGATTGGCCTCCAATTCCTCGGGCGAAAGCTGGAAGCCGATATAAATCTCGTAATCATTGATGATGTCCTTGCTCTTGATGGGCAGCAGCATGAACACATCGTTGTCGGTGGTCCGGGCCTGGTCCATCCCTTCCGGGAATTTCACCGGCACCGAGAATTCGGCCTTGGCCGCGGCCGAGGGATAGTATTTCGGGATGGCGACGAAATAGTTCAGCGTCGACTCGCGCGAGGTGGCGGCGGGGCCGCGCTTGACCTCGAAGCCGACCTGGATGGTGACCTCGGACCCCTTGGGGGTGTAGGAGCACTCCCCCTTGAAAGCCACGATCTCGGCTTCCAATTCCACATCGGTCAGATCGCGCCCCGGCCCTGGCCGGTACTGGGTGATCTTGGCGGCGTCGGACAGGATGTAGATGGGCGGGCAAGGCGGCGGGGTGCGCTTCTTGGTGGGGTTCAAGATGTCGAAATCGCTGGCGCAACCGGCAAGAGCGAGCGGGGCGGCCACGGCGAGCACGGCCAGACGGGAGAGACGGAGGGGCATGGGCTTCCTGAACCAGGGAGGGGAGACCGGAAGGCTTTCAGGCCGGTTGGCGAAATCGCTCATGCCATTCTTCCTTCGACGGTGCAACATCTGCTAAACACGGATCGACTTTAAAGAAGGCGGCGACGCCGCACAAGCCGACAGCCGCCTTGACCAAGAGGGTAATGCTCGTGACCAATGCCACCGTTCCCGCCAAACGCCCCCTGACCCTGGTCCTGGCCAGCCCGCGCGGTTTCTGCGCCGGTGTCGACCGCGCCATCCATGTGGTGGAGAAGGCGCTGGAGAAATATGGCCGCCCCGTCTATGTCCGCCACGAGATCGTCCACAACAAGTTCGTGGTGGAATCCCTGGCGCAGAAGGGCGCGGTCTTCGTCGAGGAACTGGACGAGGTGCCCGACGACGCGGCGGTGGTGTTCTCGGCCCATGGCGTGCCCAAGACGGTTCCCGCCGAGGCCGACCGTCGCGGCCTGACCTCGCTGGACGCCACCTGCCCGCTGGTGACCAAGGTCCACCGCGAGGCCGAGCTGCACCATTCCATGGGGCGCCAGATCATCATGATCGGCCATGCCGGGCACCCCGAGGTGATCGGCACCATCGGCCAGGTTCCCGAAGGCGCGGTGCTGCTGGTGGGCACCCCGGCCGAGGCGGAGGAGGTGCAGCCGGTCGATCCCGAGATGCTGGCCTATATCACCCAGACCACCCTGTCGGTGGATGACGCCGCGGCGGTGACCGAGGTTCTGTACCGCCGCTTCCCCGACATCGTCGGGCCGAAGCGGGAAGACATCTGCTACGCCACCACCAACCGGCAGGCGGCGGTGAAGACCATTGCTCCGCGCTGCGAGGCGCTGATGGTGATCGGCTCGCCCAATTCGTCGAACTCGTCGCGGCTGGTGGAAGTGGCGGCCCGGGCGGGTTGCGCCCGCTCGGTGCTGGTGCAGCGCGCCGCCGAGGTGGACTGGAGCCTGCTGGATGGAGTGGACCGGCTGGGCATCACCGCCGGGGCCTCGGCGCCGGAAATCCTGGTGGAGGAAGTGGTGGCCGCCGCGCGCGAACGCTTCGACGTCACTATCGAGGAGGTGAAGGTGACCACCGAGACGGTGACCTTCAAGCTGCCGCAGGCTTTGTCGGAATAGACGCGAAACAAGGGGGCGGGGGGGAATGGCGGTCTATACCGAGGTCTCCGACGACGAGCTGGATGCGTTCGTCGCCGAATACGATATCGGCCAGGTGGTGTCGTGCAAGGGCATCGCCGAAGGCGTGGAGAATACCAACTACCTGCTCCAGACCGACCGTGACTCCTATATCCTGACCCTGTACGAGCGCCGGGTGAATCCCGACGACCTGCCGTTCTTCATCGGATTGATGGAGCATCTGGCGGCGCGCGGCTTGGCCTGCCCCACCCCCATCAAGGGCCGCGATGGCCGCATCCTGCGCAGCCTCTGCGGGCGCCCCGCCGCCCTGGTCAGCTTCCTCAAGGGGGTGTGGCACCGCCGCATCGCGCTGAACCACTGCGCCGAGCTTGGCCCGGCCATGGCCGAGATGCATCTGAAGGGCGCCGATTTCCCCCTGACCCGGCCCAACAATCTGTCGCTGGACGGCTGGCGCGGCCTGTTCGAGGCCATCCGGCCCCGCGCCCCCGAGATCAAGGCCGACCTGGCCGAAGTGGTCGAAGCGGAACTGGCCTATCTCGAGGCCCATTGGCCCCAATCCCTGCCGGTGGGTCTGATCCATGCCGATCTGTTCCCCGACAATGTGTTCTTCCTGGGGGAACGCTTGTCGGGGCTGATCGACTTCTATTTCGCCTGCACCGATTTCCTGGCCTATGACATTGCCATCTGCCTCAACGCCTGGTGCTTCGAAGCCGACGGCGCCTTCAACGCCACCAAGGCCAGGCTGATGCTGGGCGGCTATCGCCGGGTGCGGCCCCTGTCGGCCGACGAGATGGACGCCCTGCCGCTGTTGGCCCGGGGCGCCGCCCTGCGCTTCTTGCTGACGCGCAGCTATGACTGGCTGAACACCCCCGCCGGGGCCTATGTCAAGCGCAAGGACCCCATGGAATATTTCCGCAAGCTGGTGTTCCACCAAGGCGTCGGCGGCCCCGGCGAATACGGCCTCGAATGAGGCCCTTTCCCACGCCTGAGGGACAAACATCATGAGCGAGGATGCTAAGCCCGCCTCGGTGGAAATCTTCACCGATGGCGCCTGTTCCGGCAATCCCGGCCCCGGCGGCTGGGGCGCCATCCTGCGCTTTAAGGGCAAGGAGAAGGAACTGAAGGGCGGTGATCCCGCCACCACCAACAACCGCATGGAAATGATGGCGGTGATCGAGGCGCTGAAGACCCTGACCCGGCCCTGCGCCGTCGATCTTTACACCGACAGCCAATACGTCATGAAGGGCATGACCGAATGGCTGCGCGGCTGGAAGGCCCGGGGCTGGAAGACCGCCGACAAGAAGCCGGTGAAGAACGAGGATCTGTGGCGGCTGCTCGACGAGGCGGTCTCGCGTCACAAGGTCAGTTGGCACTGGGTCAAGGGCCATGCCGGGCATGCAGAGAACGAACGCGCCGACCAGTTGGCCCGCGACGGCATCGCCGAGATCCGGGCGCGGTAGGGGTCGTCCGGTTCAAAATCCGGCTGATGGATCAGGTGGGTCACCACCAAGGCACCAAGGGGCTTCCTTTTCAGTCGTCATCACCGGGCTGCGTCCCGGTGATCCACGTGGCTCCGCCTAACCGCCCTGAGAAACAATGAGTTTGGCGGATGGGCGTGGATGCCCGGATCAGCCCCGGACTTGATCCGAGGGTCCATGGATGGCCGGGTAAAGCCCGGCCATGACGGGGGGAGAGGATGCTTCCACCTAAACCGGACAGCGTCTAATCCCGGAAATTGATGTATTGCAGCGGCTGGTCCACTTCCAGCTTCTTCAGCAGGGCGATGGCCTCTTGCAGGTCGTCGCGCTTCTTGCCGGTGACGCGCAGTTCGTCGCCCTGGATGGCCACCTGCACCTTCAGCTTGGCGTCCTTGATCTCCTTGACCAGGCGCTTGGCCAGCACCGTTTCGATGCCGTCCTTGATCTTGACCACCTGGCGCACAGTGTTGCCCGAAGCCTTTTCCACCGTCTGATAGTCCAGCGCCTTGGGGTCGACCTTGCGCCGGGTGAAGTGGACGGCCAGCAGTTCGTGCATCTGCTTCAGCTTCATGTCGTCGTCGGCCAGCACGGTGATGATCTGGTCCTTGCGCTCGGCCGAGCACTTGGAGCCCTTGAAGTCGTAGCGCTGCGCCACTTCGCGCATGATGCCGGCAAGGGCGTTGTCGACCTCGGCGAGGTCGGTCTTGGAAACGACGTCGAAGCTTGGCATGGCGAATGGTCCCCGGTCTGAAACTGCTGATCTATGTATCGCGGGGCGGGCGGTCTTGTCACTCACCCACGTTGAGCAGGGCGCCGCGAATGCGGGCGCCGTGCCACACCCACAGGAACACCGCCACCCCGGCGGCCAGATAGAGCGCGTTCAGGGCCAAGGCCGAGACCAGCAGGTCGGCGCGGAAGCCGTGGCCCAGCATCAGCGAGCGCATGCCCTCGAAGACATGGGCGGGCGGCAGCGCCCAGGCCAAGGGTTGCAGCCAGACGGGCAGGGTGCTGATGGGGTAATAGATTCCGGCCAGCGGCGCGATGGCGAAGATCAGCACCCAGGCCAGGCTCTCGGCGCCAAGGCCGAAACGCAGCACCAGGGCGGAAACCCCCAGGCCGATGGCCCAGCCGCTGACCATCAGGCTGGCCCAGAACGCCAGCAGCGGCAGGCCCAGTTCGAAGATGGAAAAGTGATAGAGCGGAATGGCCAGAAAGGCGGCGGGCAGCACGCCGATGACGGTCCGCACCAGGCTCATGCACAGCATGGAGGCCACCAGCTCGGCCGGGCGCAGGGGGCTGACCGACAGATGGCCGAGATTGCGTGACCACATCTCCTCCAGGAAGGACAGCGCCACCCCCAGATTGCCCCGGAACATCACGTCCCACAGGATGACGGCGCCGATCAGCACGCCGCCCGCCTGGGCCACCCAGGTGGAGTTGGTGGCGAAGAACTGGCTGGTGAAGCCCCACACCACCATGTTGATGGCGGGCCAATAGGCCATTTCCAGGATGCGCGGCCACGATCCCTTCAGGATGTAGAGATGGCGCAGGCACATGGCGCCGACGCGGCGCAGCGACAGGAAGAGAGTCATGTTTGTCCCTCATTCGCCGGGCGGGGCCTCGCGGCCCCTTCCCATAGGTCTCGCAGGAGCACTGCTCCTGCTGAGGGGCTCCTCCGCTGCGCTCCGGGCGCCTCCCTGCGGGCTATAGCCCGCCCGGGTCCAAAGACAATGGCGCCGCGCTTCGGCTGCGCCTCGCTCATGACTCCGCCGCCTTGCGGCGGTCGCGCGCGATGTCGAGGAACACTTCCTCCAGCGTGTCGCGGCCGAAGCGGCCGATCAGCTCGGCGGGCGAGCCCTGGTCGACGATGCGGCCCTGCTTCATGATCAGGACGTGGTCGCACATGCGCTCGACCTCGGTCATGTTGTGCGACGCCAGCACGATGGTGGCGCCGGTGCGGTCGCGGTAGTCCTGGAAATAGCTTCGCACCCAGTCGGCGGTGTCGGGGTCCAGCGAGGCGGTGGGCTCGTCCAGCATCAGCAGGTCCGGCTTGTTCAGCAGCGCCTTGGCCAGCCCCACCCGGGTCTTCTGACCGGCCGACAGCTTGCCCGCCGGGCGGTCGATGAAGTCGGCCAGCTCCAGTTCCTCGGCCAGTTCGGCGATGCGGTGTCCCAATTGGGCGACGCCGTAGAGATGGCCATAGACGGTGAGGTTCTGGCGCACGGTCAGGCGCAGCGGCAGTTCCACATAGGGGCTGGAGAAATTGAGGCGCGGCAGCACCCGATAGCGGTGGCGCACCATGTCCTCGCCCAGGATGGCGATGGCGCCGCTGCTGGGCAGCAGCAGCCCCAGCAGCATGGATAGCGTGGTGGTCTTGCCGGCGCCGTTGCCGCCCAGCAACGCCGTGGTCGAACCGGTTTCCACGGTGAAGCTGATATCGTCCACCGCCAGGACCGGCCCGAAGCGCTTGCTGACCGACGAGACCTTGATCGCCGCCGTCAAGGCCGGGGCCGCGCCCTAAGGCCGCGCTTGCGCGGGTCGCCCTGGACCAGGGTCTCGATATGGCGGCCCTGGAACAGGGTGATGCCCACCGAATGGCCGAATTCAATGGCCGCCTGGTTGTCGCAGCGGCACAGGATGATGCGGGTGACGCCGATGCGGCGCAGCGCCTCGGTCTTCTTGTCCTTTTCCTCGGTCAGCGACGGGTCCCAGACCAGCTTGATCAGGTCGGCGCCCAGGCGCTCGCGGTCGACGAAGGACAATTGGTGATAGGTCAGGCCGTCGATGCAGATGCGATAGCCCCGGTCATGGGCGAAATCGCGGGCGAACAGATAGGCGCCCAGATCGGCGAAGATATCCACCTTCTGCAGTTCCAGCACGATGGTGCCGCGCATGCCCGCCTTGATGTTGTCGTCGAACACCAGGAATTCCGGGGTCAGGATGGTGGAGACATTGAGATTGATGCTGATATCGCCTTCCAGGGTGCGGTCGTCGTGCTTGTTCAGCAAGGATAGGACGCGGCGATCCAGGGTCTCGGTCAACTGCTGGAACAGCCAGGGGCTGGAATTGACGTTGACGCTGGGAAACAGGGTCTGGCGCAGATCGGCGATGGAGATGAACAGCTCGTGGAACACCGGCTGGGGCGGAGCCTTGCCCACCATGGCGCAGATGGCCTGGCGGCGCATCAGATTGGCCAGGTCGGCCTGGCCCAGCGAGTTCTCGACCCGGGCCAGCAGTTCCGGGGTGAAGGGCGATCCCGACGGCTTTTGCGGGCCGCGATTGGCCATGGCGGTGGGAGAGGCCTTGGCGGCGCGCTTGGCGGCCTCGTCCTGGACCATCTTCTGGGCCAGGGTCAGCAGCACCTCGTATTCGCGGTCCAGGGAATACCAGGTGCTGAAATGGCCGCTGCCGCCGCCGGAATGCTGTTCCTCCAGCACCAGCGGGTCTTCCGAGAACAGGAAGCGCAGCTTGACCACCGCCGCCTCGACCTCGTCCTGGGCCTGGGCCTTGTAGATCACCATCAGGTCGGAATTGCCCATGGTGAACACCTGGGCCTGCATCATCTTGACCAGGTTCTCGAAGGTATTGCCCGCGATGCGCATATGGTGGTCGCGGCGGTTGACCGCCTGCAGGCCGGACAGGTGGACGTGGACCGCCTTGCGGTCGGCGCGGTGGCGCTCCAGCCGGTGGACATAGTCCAGCAGCAGGTTTTCCTGGCTGGCGGCGCGGGGCTGGGCGGCGGCGGGGGGCGGGTTGAACATGGGCGGCGCTACCGGAGGGCCTTGAGCGGCGGGAAGGCGTCAAGCATGTCGTTATTGCCGCATTCCACCCGGGTGCGGCCGGTCAGGACGCCATGGCGCTGGGTGCATTGGTTCAAGGTGCAGGCGGACGACTTGTCGCACTGGGCCATGGTGACGGCGGAAATCATGGAGTCCAGGAAGCGTCCCTGGAACATGCGGATGCCCTGGGCCAGTCCCCAGGAAATGGACAGTTCGGTGTCGCAGCGCGACAAGATGACGCGGTCGAAGCCCACCGGACCCAGCGCGTGCTGCAACTCGGCGGTCTTGATGTCGTCGATCATGTCGGGGCTCCAACTGACCTTGACGAAATCGGTGTCGAACAGCTCGGCGTCCATGAACTGCAGCGTCAGCGGGCTCATGCCGTCCAGCACCGATTTGTGCCCGCGCGAGCGCAGCTTGTCGCGCGCCCGGAAGAAGCCGTCCAGGTCGTTGAAGATGTCGAGCAGCTGGAATTCCACCACCAGCCCGGCGCGGCCCCGGATGGAGGCCTCGAACTGCTGGAACACCGGCGTCTCGATGGTGGCCATGTTGAGGTTGACCGAGAAGGCGGCGGGCATCTTGCGGAAGCCCGAATCCTGCAGCACCGACAGCACCCGAAGGTCGAGAATTTGCGACAGATGCTGGAACAGCCAGCGGTTCGACAGGATGTTGACGTCGGGGGCCAGGGCCTTCTGCAGGTCCATGATGGACATGAAGAATTCCTGGAACGCCACCTCGGCGGTCATCTTGTCGTTGATGATGATGCAGGCCTGGCGCCGCACCACGCCCGCGATGTCGGTGGCGCCGATGCGTTCCAGGACCTTGGTCAGTGTCTTGGAATCCAGTTCCTGGATTTGCGGCGCCTTGCGGTCGGCGGCCATCTGCTTCTTGGCCTGGGCGACCATGGCGCCGCACAGCGAGAAGAAGGTATCGAAATCCGCTTCCAGGTCGTAATAGGTGACGAAGCGGTCCTGGCCATCGGCGGATTCGGCATAGGTCAGCGGATCGGTGGAGAACAGGGCGCGCAGCTTGAACACCATGGCGTCCAGCTCGCTGATGCGCGCGTCCTTGCACAGCAGCACGATATCGGAATTGGTCAGCAGGAACATCTGGCCATGGAAGGCGTCGACCATGGTCTCGAACAGGCGGAAGGCGATGCGGATGCGGCCCTCGTCGCGATTGGCGGGCTGCAACTGCGACAGATGCAGGTGTAACGCCACGCGCCCCTCCCTGATGCGCCCCACCCGTTCGGCGGCATCGTAAAGAAGGTTCTCGGGCGTGACGACTTCCTGCTGCCCAGTTCCGAACGCTCCGGCGTTCATCCCATCTCCATTTCTCGGTCCGTGCTTGCCAGGACCATTTTTGCCCGCCAGATATAAAGCGAGGTTACAATTCGTGAAAATACCATTGGCCGGTCGGTGTGTCCTAGAGGAAATGAGCAAACAAGCATTGCCGCAAAACGATCTCTCACCGATGGCGCCGCCCCAGATGGCGCCGCCAAAGGGGACCAGGGTCTATGCCATCGGCGACATCCATGGTCGGCTGGATCTGCTGGGGTCTTTGCTGGATCTCATCGCCGAGGATGTCTCTTGCGCGCGTCTGGCGGAAAGCCCGCCCGACCGGGTGGTGGTGGTCTGCCTGGGCGACCTGATCGATCGTGGGCCGGACTCCCGGGCGGTGGTTGATCGGCTGGTGGCGGGACCGCCCGCCTCGGGGCCGCTGGCCGGATCGCAATGGGTTTGCCTGCGCGGCAATCATGAAGACTATCTGATGCAGTTCCTCGCCGACTTCTCCATGGCGCCGTCCTGGTTCCGCAATGGCGGGTTGGAGGCGCTGAGGTCCTATCTCGGCGGACTTCCCGACGATCTGGTGGCCGACTATCCGGCGCTGCAGCGCAAGCTGTACCGCGCCATGCCGCCGACCCATCTGCGCTTCCTGTCGCGCATGCCCGCCCGCCATGTGGAAGGCGACTATGTGTTTGTGCATGCGGGCATCCGCCCCGGCATTTCGCTGGAGCAGCAAGACAGTTTCGACCTGATGTGGATTCGCGAACCCTTCCTCAGCCATGAAGGCCCCTTCGACAAGGTCGTGGTGCATGGACATACCGGCGTGACCGAGCCGGAAATCCATCCCCATCGCATCGCTATCGACACCTTGGCCTATCGCACCGGGCGTCTGACCTGCCTGGTGCTGGAAGGGAACAGCCGCCGTTTCCTGGGGACCTGAGCCTTTTATCTTGCAAGCCGAGGCCCGTTGGGTTAACCGAGCCCGACAGGCCGATCCCTCTCGAAAACCGGGGTTCCATGACCGAATTTTCCGCCCTTGTCGATCGCGTCGAGAAGCTTCGCAACACCGGGGTTCTGTGCATCGGCGACGCCATGCTGGACCGCTTCGTCTATGGTTCGGTGGACCGGATCAGCCCCGAGGCCCCCATTCCGGTGGTGTTCATCGAGCGGGAAACCGCCATGCTGGGCGGAGCGGGCAATGTGGTGCGCAATCTGGTGGCCCTGGGGGCCGCGCCGGCCTTCGTCTCGGTGGTTGGCGACGATGTCGCCGGGCGCGAGGTGACCCGTCTGGTGGGCGAACATGGAGAAATCGACCCCTGCATCGTGGTCGAGACCGGCCGCCAGACCACCATCAAGACCCGCTTCTTCGCCTCGCACCAGCAATTGCTGCGCGCCGACCGCGAGTCGCGCATGCCGGTGTCGGATGCCATCCGCGAACAGTTGCTGACCCGGGTCGAGCGTCTGCTGCCCAAGGCCGGGGTGATGGTCCTGTCGGATTACGGCAAGGGCGTGCTGGCGCCACCGGTTACCGCCGAGCTGATCCGCCGGGCTATCGCGGCGGGCAAGCGGGTGGTGGTCGATCCCAAGGGGTCGGACTATTCCATCTATGCCGGGGCCACCATCGTCACCCCCAATCGCAAGGAACTGGCCGAGGCCACCAGCATGCCGGTGGACGGTGACGAGGCGGTGGTCGCCGCCGCCAGCCATCTGATCGCCACCTGCGACATCGAGGCGGTGCTGGTCACCCGCAGCCAGGACGGCATGACCCTGGTCACCCGCGACGGCACGGTCAACCATCTGGCGGCGGAAGCGCGCGAGGTGTTCGACGTGTCCGGTGCGGGCGATACGGTGGTGGCGACCCTGGCCGCCGCCATGGCCTCGGGGGCGACGTTGGTGGAAGGCGCCCGTCTGGCCAATGTCGCCGCCGGTATCGTGGTCGGCAAGGTCGGTACGGCCGTGGCCTATGCCGAGGAAGTGGTGGCGGCCTTGCATCATGGCGACCTCGCCCAGGGCGAATCCAAGATCATGTGGTCGGCCATCTCGGCCGCCGAACTGGTGGACCGCTGGAAGCGCAAGGGCCAGAAGGTGGGCTTCACCAATGGCTGTTTCGACCTGCTGCATCCCGGCCATGTCTCGATCCTGACCCAGGCCCGGGCCGCCTGCGACCGGCTGGTGGTGGGGCTGAACAGCGACGCTTCGGTGCAGCGGCTCAAGGGGCCGACCCGGCCGGTGCAACCCGAGACGGCGCGGGCCACGGTGCTGTCCTCCCTGGCCATGGTGGATCTGGTGGTGATCTTCGGCGAGGACACGCCGCTATCCCTGATCGAGACCCTGCGGCCCGACGTGCTGGTCAAGGGCGCCGATTACACCATCGATACGGTGGTGGGCGCCGAGCAGGTGCAGTCATGGGGCGGCAAGGTGGTGCTGGCCGAGTTGGTGGATGGGCAAAGCACCACTAACACCATCCGCCGCATGAATGGCGGCCCCAGTTGACGGGAGGTTTGACGTGAGCGACGGCCTGACCCAGCTGGGGCGGCAGACGCCGCTGCCCGACTCGCCCGAGGCGGCGGTGCTGGAGGTCGTGGCCAATCCCCATCCCGGCACGACCTATCTGGTGCGGTTTGCCGCGCCGGAATTCACCTCGCTGTGCCCCATCACCGGCCAGCCCGACTTCGCCCATCTGGTGATCGACTACGTGCCCGCCGCCTCGCTGGTGGAAAGCAAGTCGCTGAAGCTGTTCCTGGGCTCGTTCCGCAACCACGGCGCCTTCCACGAGGACTGCACCGTGGGCATCGGCAAGCGGCTGGTGGAGGCCTGCAAGCCGGTCTGGCTGCGCATCGGTGGCTACTGGTATCCGCGGGGCGGCATTCCCATCGACGTGTTCTGGCAGACCGGCACCCCGCCCGAGGGCCTGTGGCTGCCCGACCAGGGCGTGCCCGGATACCGTGGAAGAGGGTGACTCCCCCAAATCCCTGATCCGCGCCAAGGCGCTGGAATTGGGCTTTTCCGCCGTTGGCTTCGCCGCCGCCACCCTGCCCGCCCGATTTGGCGACGACTTGGCCGCCTATGTGGCCGAGGGGCGGCACGGCGACATGGCCTGGATGGCCGAGACCCTTGATCGCCGCTCCAGCCCCGCCGCTTTGTGGCCCGAGGCCCGCAGCGCCATCGTGCTGGGCACCAATTATGCTCCCGGCTACGACCCCCTGGCGGCCACCCGCCAGCCCGACCGGGGCAATATCAGCGTCTATGCCCGCAACCGCGACTATCACGACACGGTCAAGAAACGGCTGAAGGCGTTGGGCCGCTGGCTGGCCCAGACCTGGGGCTGTGAGTTGAAGGTGTTCGTCGATACCGCGCCGCTGATGGAAAAGCCCCTGGCCGAGCAGGCCGGGCTGGGCTGGCGCGGGCGGCACACCAATATCGTATCCCGGCGCTGGGGCAGTTGGCTGTTCCTGTCGGAAATCCTCACCACCCTGGAGGTCGAGCCCGATCCGCCCGAAACCGATCACTGCGGATCGTGCCGGGCCTGTGTCGATGCCTGCCCCACCGGGGCGCTGGACGGGGACGGACGGATCGAGCCGCGCCGCTGCATCTCGTATCTGACCATCGAGGCCAAGGCCGACATCGCCGATGAGCTGCGGCCGCTGATGGGCAACCGCATCTATGGCTGCGACGACTGCCTGGCGGCCTGTCCCTGGAACAAGTTCGCGACGCCCACCGTCGAGCCGGACTTCCTGTCCCGGGTCGAGTTGGGCTTTCCCCGTCTGGCGGATCTGGCCGGGCTGGATGAGGCCGCCTTCCGCGAGGTCTTCACCGCCTCGCCGGTCAAGCGGGCGGGGCGCGACCGGCTGGTCGCCTCGGTGCTGGTGGCGGTGGGGAATAGCGGCCGACCGGACCTGGCCGAGGTGGCCCGGCGCCTGCAACAGGATGCCTCTTCCCAGGTCCGCGCCATGGCGGACTGGGCCCTCAGGCGTTTGGGATTCGCCTGATCAGCTTTCGCTGGCCAGGGCGCGGGCCAACTGGGACAGGGCGTCCTGATGCTTCTCGTTGGCGATGCTGGTGAAATTGCGCGCCAGTTCCAGGCACATGCGCTGGCGGGCCGACAGATCGGCGCCCCGGCGGTTTTCCAGGCCTTCGAAGAAGAAACCAACAGGAACCCCCAGCACCTGGGCGATCTCGTACAGCCGTCCGGCCGAGATGCGGTTGATGCCGCGCTCGTATTTGTGGGCCTGCTGGTAGGTCACGCCGATCAGGTCGGCCATCTGCTGCTGGGACAGGCCCAGCATGATCCGCCGCTCGCGAATGCGGGTGCCCACATGGCGATCGGTGTCATTGGCGCGATTCATGGGACGCTCGGCTTTCGCCTCAGTGTTTTGGGGCATGTTTTTCAGTTTATCACTAGTGAGCTTGGCCGCATTTTGAACTATATACGGTGTATCAGTCATGGCGACCTTCCTCTTCACATAGTCGGAAATAAGCCCCTGATCAACCCCTATCCTCATGTCTTGTGGAAAACCGACACACTAGTAAGTGCCTCTTATTCTGCGTAGATTTTATATTTCTTCCATATGCATCAACTGCAAAGATGATTTGCCGCGATGCGATTTTCCTCTCAGCGTTGAGAGACCGTGCGCAGATTATGGATATGGTGATGCCGTCGCTCCTTCACCATGGGGTGAAGGCCCGATCATGATCTTTATATCGCCAGATCCAGGCGATGGCCGGAGGCGAGGGCGCCCCCGGGAGGAGGCAGGATATCCACCTGGGGATCGGTTTCACCGGTCTCGGGGCCGGCGGCGCGGCGATAGGCGTCGATGCCGATCCTGATATCGGCGGCGACGGCGGGAGACTCCGCGCCGTTTCCGTCCTGGGCCAGGGATTGGGCCAGGAAGGCGGAAACCGGACCGTCCGTTCCCCGTTCGGCCGGGGCGTCATCGCGGGTGGCGCGGGACCGGTTGGGCGATGTGTCGTCGGCCTTGGGGGCGACCTGAAAGCGGTCGCGCTGCGACGGGGCCGGGCGGCGTGAGACTTGCGACGAATCGAGGGGTTCCGAGCGTTGTCGGATGGGGATGGCCGCCAATACGCCACCGGCCGCCGCAGCGGATTGCGCGCTGCGGACGCGGTTCGCGCCATCCGACCCGATGATGCCGTCAAACGACACCCATACCTCCTCGGCTGAGGACCAAGAAATCAGACTACGCCCTGGTGCGGCTGAGTCGCAATCACTTCCGGAAGGATCGGTTCGGGGCCTGGACGATTCCCACGCGGACCGTCATCTGCGATGATCCCCGGCCAAGACAAGCGAGGACCACCATGACCGAAGATGCCGCCGCCCTGCCCGCCAACAATCGTTTCGCCCTGCGGCAGGTGGC
This sequence comes from Paramagnetospirillum marisnigri, assembly GCF_001650715.1. Classification (GTDB taxonomy): domain Bacteria; phylum Pseudomonadota; class Alphaproteobacteria; order Rhodospirillales; family Magnetospirillaceae; genus Phaeospirillum; species Phaeospirillum marisnigri. Next base: position 29,550 of record NZ_LWQT01000088.1, read on the forward strand.
GCGGGCGCAACGCAAGGCGGCGCTGGCCACCAGCCTGGATGGCCGCCCCTATGTCTCGCTGGTGACGCTGGCCTTCGATCACGACCTGTCGCCCATCCTGCTGCTGTCGGGTCTGGCGGATCATACCCGCAATCTGCGGGCCGATCCCCGGGCCTCGCTGCTGCTGGACGGGACCGAGGGGCATGCCAATCCCCAGACCGGCCCCCGCGTCACCCTGGTGGGGAGCGCCGAGCCCGATAGCGATCCGCGCCTGCGCTCCCGCTTCCTGGCCCGTCATCCGGCCGCGGCGCTCTATGCCGGTTTTGGCGATTTCGGCATCTGGCGGCTGCGGATCGAGCGGGTTCATTTCGTCGGTGGCTTCGCCAGGGCGGTGTGGTTCGACGCGCCGCTGGTCTCCGAGGCTGCGGCCGCCGCCATGGCGACGGCCGAAACCGGGCTGTTGGACCGGATCAACGCCCTGGCTCCCGAGCAGCTTGCGGGCCTTGTGGGGGGCGGGGCCTGGCAGGCGGTGGGGATCGACCTGGACGGGGTCGATCTGGCGTCGGGAGAGGCCTCGGCGAGGGTGGATTTCGACACTCCCGCCGAGGGTCCGGAACAGGCCTGGCGCAGCTTCGTCAATACCGCAGGTCAGGCATTCGAGTAATTCTTAAGTTTCGGTGAACTTTTCCCACCAAGGCCATTGCCCGGCGCCGTCCCGGGGGCTATCTTCGCGTCCTCATTTCAAGGCGGCGGTACAGCCGTCAGCGGTCTTGCGAAGCGGAGAAGGACGGACATGAGCAAGCTCGGTATCCCCGGCGGGACGACCATGAATACCAAACTCCTGGCCTGGATCGACGAGATGGCGCGCTTGTGCCGCCCCGCCAGCATCCATATCTGTGACGGTTCCCAGCAGGAATACGATGCCCTGTGCGAGATGATGGTTGCCGGTGGCACCATGATCAAGTTGAACCCCGCGCTCCGCCCCGGTTCCTATCTCTGCCGCTCCGACCCCCGCGACGTCGCCCGTGTCGAAGACCGTACCTTCATCTGCTCGCACAACAAGAACGATGCCGGCCCCACCAACAATTGGGTCGAGCCCGGCGAGATGAAGGCCCGCATGACCAAGCTGTATGACGGCTGCATGAAGGGCCGCACCATGTATGTGGTGCCGTTCTCCATGGGGCCGCTGGGCTCGGACATCGCCCATATCGGCGTGCAGATCACCGATTCCGCCTATGCCACCGCCAATATGCGCATCATGACCCGCATGGGCCAGCCGGTACTCGACCTGCTGGGCGGTGACCGCGACTTCGTGAAGTGCCTGCATTCGGTCGGCGCCCCCCTGGAAGATGGCGCCAAGGACGTGGCCTGGCCCTGCAATCCCGACAACATCACCATTTCCCATTTCCCCGAGGAACGGCAGATCTGGTCCTATGGCTCGGGTTACGGCGGCAACGCCCTGCTGGGCAAGAAGTGCTTCGCCCTGCGCATCGCCTCGGTGATGGCCCGCGACGAGGGCTGGCTGGCTGAGCACATGCTGATCGTCGGCGTGGAAAGCCCCAAGGGCGAGAAGACCTATGTGGCCGCCGCCTTCCCCAGCGCCTGCGGCAAGACCAATTTCGCCATGCTGGTGCCGCCCAAGGGCTTCGATGGCTGGAAGATCTGGACCGTGGGCGACGACATCGCCTGGATCAAGCCGGGCAAGGACGGCAAGTTCTACGCCATCAACCCGGAGGCCGGGTTCTTCGGCGTCGCTCCTGGCACCGGCGCCGCCACCAATCCCAGCGCCATCGCCGCCTGCGCCAAGAATTCCATCTTCACCAATGTCGCCATGACCGATGAGGGCGATGTGTGGTGGGAAGGCCTGAGCGATGCCCCGCCCGCCCATCTGATCGACTGGAAGGGCAAGGACTGGACGCCGGAGTCCAAGGACCCCGCCGCCCATCCCAATGCCCGCTTCACCGCGCCGGTCAGCCAGTGCCCCAGCGTCGATCCCGATTGGGAGAACCCGGCGGGCGTGCCCATCTCCGCCTTCATCGTCGGCGGTCGTCTGTCCAAGAACGCGCCGCTGGTGGTGCAAAGCTTCAACTGGGCCCATGGCGTCTATCTCGGCGCCACCATGGGCTCCGAAGCCACCGCCGCCGCCGTCGGCCAGGCCGCCATCCGCCGCGATCCCTTCGCCATGCTGCCGTTCTGCGGCTACAACATGGCCGATTACTTCAACCACTGGCTCAACATGGGCCGCAAGGTCAACAATCCGCCGCCGATCTTCCGGGTCAACTGGTTCCGCCGCGACGAGAACAACAAGTTCATGTGGCCGGGCTATGGCCAGAACATGCGGGTTCTGAAGTGGATCATCGACCGGGTCCAGGGCAATGCCGCCGCGGTGGAAAGCCCCATCGGCCTGGTGCCCAAGTACCAGGACATGGAATGGAGCGGCATGGACTATGCCCGCGACAAGTTCCAGGACCTGATGCGCATCGACCGCGAGGCCGGTGTTTCCGACGCCCGCAGCCAGGAAGAGCTGTTCGACAAGTTCTTCGACCGGGTGCCCAAGGAGATGCTGTTCGAACGCGAACTGCTGAAGTCGCGGCTGTGGCGTGCCCCCGCCGTGTGGGAACTGACCCGCTCGCCGAAACCCGGCCGACGTCAGTTGGCCGGGTTGCCGTAGGACCGCGAGGCCCCCGTCCCGTTTTCGGGATGGGGGTCTTGGTTTTTGGGGTCGTGTTCCGGGTCCAGGCCGGGATGGGGCACCACGTCGCGGCCCACCACCTTGATGGACGGATTGCGATTGGTCGACCATGACCAGAAGCGCAGCAGCCCATCGGGGCCGAACATCAGCCCGGCCTCGTTATTGGTGACCTTCCAGCCGCCCCAGGCATAGACCAGACCCGGCGCGAAGGTGGCCGGACGCGGCAGCGCGATCACATCGGTATAGGTCAGCATGCGCGAGCCATCGGCCAGCGCCTCGTCGCGGTCGGGGCTGCCCAGGGCGGCAACGGCCGCCTCCACCGTGGTGCGGCCAGGTTGCAGGCGCCCCAGGGTTTCCTCGTTCGCATTGGAGCAGGCGGCCAGGGCCGCCATACCGATCAAAGCCACGATCCCACGCCGCATGGCGGTCTCCCCTTGCTGGTCCGCCGCGCAGTGTGATGGATTTCATCGCCATTATCCAGCGACCAGGAAGACTTGACTCCGCCGCCGGGCGGGCCAAGCATGGGTGCCCCCGGCCCGTTGTCGAAGGACCCCGCCATGAAGCTGCGCATTTCCGCCACCTCGCCCTATGCCCGCAAATGCGTGGTGGTCGCCAAGGAAACCGGGCTGGACAGCCGCATCGAGATGGTGCCCACCAATGCCTGGGCGCCCGATACCGACCTTCCCAGCGATAATCCCCTGGGCAAGGTGCCCGCCCTGGTCACCGATGGCGGCGAGGCCCTGTTCGATTCGCCGGTGATCTGCGAATACCTGGACTCGCTGCATGACGGCTGCAAGTTGTTTCCCGCCTCGGGCGGCACCCGCTGGACCCAGTTGAAGCTGCAGGCCTTGGGCGACGGCATCCTGGACGCGGCGCTGGTGCGTCGGCTGGAAGCCACCATGCGCCCCGAGGACAAGCGCTGGACCGACTGGACCGACCGCCAGCAGCGCGCCATCGACCGGGCGCTGGACGTGCTGGAGGAAGAGTGCGCCAGCTGGGGCGCCACCTTCATGATCGGCCAGATCACCATGGCGGTGGCGCTGTCCTATCTGGATTTCCGCTTCCCCACCGATGCCTGGCGCCCCAACCGGCCCAGGCTGGCGGCATGGTACGCCCAGACCATCACCCGGCCGTCCCTGGTCGCCACGGAACCCAAAGAATGAACGAGGCCGAGGCCATCATCGCCCGCCTGGGGCTGCGTCCCCATCCCGAGGGCGGCCATTACGCCGAGACCTGGCGCGACGCGCCCGCCGATGGCTCGCGCGGCGTCGGCACCGCCATCTTCTACCTGCTGAAGGCGGGGGAGCGCTCGCACTGGCACCGGGTGGACGCGACCGAGATTTGGCATTTCCACGCGGGCTCGCCGCTGGTGCTGCGCCAGTCCGAGGACGGCAGCGTCGAGACCGACGCCGTATTGGGGCCCGATATCGCCAACGGCCATATCCCCCAGGTGGTCGTGCCGCCGGGGGCGTGGCAGTCGGCCGAGCCGCTGGGGGCCTGGACCCTGGTGGGCTGCACGGTATCGCCCGCCTTCCGCTTCGAGGGCTTCGAGATGGCGCCGCCCGGCTGGGCGCCGGGAGGACAGTCGTGACCCTGGCGGCGCTGATCTTCGACGTGGACGGCACCCTGGCCGAGACCGAGGAAGCGCATCGCCATGCCTTCCTGCTGGCGTTCGGGCAGTTGGGACTGAACTGGCGCTGGGATCCCAAGCTTTATCGCAAACTGCTGAAGGTGTCGGGCGGGCGCGAACGCATCCTGGCCTATGACCCCGATGCCTCGCCGGAACTGGTGGCGGCGCTGCATCGGCGCAAGACCGAAATCTATACCGACATGGTCAATAGCGGCCGGGTAGCCTTTCGCCCCGGTGTCGACGCCCTGATCGCCGAGGCCCGCGCGGCGGGGCTCAAGCTGGCCATCGCGTCGACGACCAGCCGGGCCAATGTGGTGGCGTTGCTGGGCCATCGCCGGGAATGGTTCCCGGTCATCGTCTGCGGCGAGGATACCACCCGCAAGAAGCCCGATCCCCAGGTCTATCACATGGCCATGACGCAGTTGGGGCTCGATGCCGGGCAATGCCTGGCCATCGAGGATTCCAGCAATGGCGTGCGGGCCGCCTGCGCCGCCGGGCTGGGGGTGGTGGTGAGCGAAAGCATGTATACCAGCGGCGATGATTTCAGCGGCGCGCTGGCGGTGTATCCCAGCCTGGCCAAGGTGGGACTGGAGACGCTGCGCCGTCTGCGGCCGTGACCGGGACGGGCGGGCGCAAGGTGATCGTCCCCGACGTCCTGGCCGATGGTTTGAAGCTGGTGCTGTGCGGAACGGCGCCAAGCCGGGCCTCCAAGGAGGCCGGGGCCTATTACGCCCATCCCGGCAACATCTTCTGGATCTCCCTGTTCGAGGCCGGGTTGACGCCGCGCCTGCTGGCTCCGGCGGAGTGTCGCGAAGTCCTGGGCTTCGGGCTCGGCCTCACCGACTTGAACAAGACCGAATGGGGGGCCGATGCCGAACTCAGCCGCGAAGGGTTCGATGTCGCTGGCTTTGTCGAAAAGATGCGCCGCCATCGTCCGGGCATGATCGCGTTCAGCAGCAAATTCGCCGCCGGTGTCTATTTCGCTCGGCGTTCGGTCGGATACGGCCTTCAGTCCAAGACATTGGATGGAATCCCGCTCTTCGTGCTTCCCTCGACCTCGGGGCGGGCCCGGATGTATTTCGACCGGCGTCCCTGGGATGAGTTGGGGCGGTGCGTCCAAGACCGTCTCGACGATACGGATAGGATCGTTTGGCGCTCGTCCCTTCCGAGTTGCGAGAAGACCGGTTAGTGTAGGGTCGATCGAGGTGGCGCGGACCCCTGTCCGTGGAATCCTTAACCGATAAGGGGGAGTTGATGCTGCCAGGTATGGGGAATTCCATCACCATCGAATGGAGTCCACTCTTCGAGGTCGGGCATGCGCGCATCGATTCCGAGCATCGGGTGTTTTTCGACATCATCAAGTCCATCGACGTTCTGATCCGCGAGGGCGGTGACGTGATGAAGGTGCTTAGGCTTCTGCGCGAGTTGAAGCTCTATACCGAGTTTCACTTCACCAGCGAAGAGAACATCATGGAAGACCATGGCTATCCCGATATCATGGCGCATCGGCGTGGGCATGCCGAGGTGTTGCAGGAGCTCAACAGCCATGTGGATGATATCTGTCGCGGCATCAATCGGTTGTCGAGCCTGATCCCCTTCCTGTTCCACTGGTTTGCCAGCCATACGGTAAGCGAGGACACCAAGCTGTCCAAATACGTCGCGGGCAAGAGTGTCACCGACACGGTATGAGCGGGGTGCTGGCGTCTTGCCCGTGGGCGCGAGCCGCCCTATAGTTCGCGGACCATGACAGACGCACGCTTCCCGCACCGTCATCTCCTCGGCATCCAGGGTCTGGGGCCGGTCGAGATCACCCAACTGCTCGATCTGGCCGAGGGCTATGTCGAGCAGAACCGCTCCAACGACAAGCGCAAGAACCTGCTGCGCGGTCGCACCGTGATCAACCTGTTCTACGAGAACTCGACCCGCACCCGCACCAGTTTCGAACTGGCGGGCAAGCGTCTGGGCGCCGACGTCATCAACATGCAGTCGGCGGGATCATCGGTGCAGAAGGGCGAGACCCTGATCGACACCGCCATGACCCTGAACGCCATGCATCTTGATGTACTGGTGGTGCGACATCCCGATTCGGGCGCGGTCAAGCTGCTGTCGGAAAAGGTCAACTGCGCCGTCATCAACGGCGGCGACGGCAGCCACGAACATCCCACCCAGGCCCTGCTGGACGCCCTGGCCATCCGTCGCCACAAGGGCAAGCTGTCGGGGCTGACGGTGGCCATCTGCGGCGATGTGCGTCATTCCCGGGTGGCGCGGTCCAACATCTATCTGCTGAACGCCATGGGGGCCTCGGTGCGGCTGATCGGGCCGCGCACCCTGCTGCCTTCCGCCGTCGACCGCATGGGGGTGGAGGTGTTCCACGACATGCGCAAGGGGCTGGCCGACGTCGACGTCATCATGATGCTGCGCATCCAGAACGAACGCATGAGCGGCAATTTCATCCCCTCCATCCGCGAGTATTTCCACTTCTTCGGCCTGGATCGCGAGAAGCTGGCCATCGCCAAGCCCGACGCGGTGATCATGCATCCCGGCCCCATGAACCGGGGCGTCGAGATCGATTCCGACGTGGCCGACGATGTGGAACGCTCCCTGATCCGCGCCCAGGTGGAAATGGGCGTGGCGGTGCGCATGGCCTGTCTCGACCTGTTGACCCGCGGCCTGCCCGCGTCCGAAGGAGCCGCGTGATGGCCGCCCGCAATCCCTCCGGCCTGGTGGCCTATGTCAATGCCCGACTGCTGGACCCGGCCACCGGGCTGGACGCCAAGGGAGCCTTGCTGACCAATGGCGAGACGGTGGCCGATGTGGGGCCGGGCCTGTTCCAGGGCGGCGTTCCCTCGGGGATCGAGGTGGTGGACTGCAAGGGTTTGTGTCTTGCTCCCGGTCTGGTGGACATGCGCGTGCAACTGCGCGAACCCGGCGAGGAGCACAAGGAGACCCTGAAATCGGCGGGCGAGGCGGCGGTGGCGGGCGGCGTCACCGCCATGGTCTGCCTGCCCAACACCGATCCGGTGATCGACGATGTCGCCTCGGTGGAATTCGTCGCCCGGCGCGCCCGCAAGATCGGGCTGGCCAAGGTCTATCCCTACGCCGCCGCCACCAAGAACCTGGAAGGCAAGGAACTGTCCGAGATGGGCATGCTGGCCGAGGCCGGCGCGCTCGGCTTTACCGATGGGGTCAGGGCCATCCGCAGCGCCCAACTCATGCGCCGCGCCCTGTCCTATGCCGCCACGTTCAGCCTGATGGTGGTGCAGCATCCGGAAGAGCCCTCGCTGGCCGAGGGCGGCCTGATGAACGAAGGCGAACTGGCCACCCGCATGGGGCTGTCGGGTATCCCGGCGGCGGCCGAGGCCATCATGCTGGAGCGCGACATGCGGCTGGTGGAGATCACCGGCGGCCGCTACCACGCCGCCCATGTCTCCACCGCCGAGGGCATCGACATCATCCGCAAGGCCAAGGCGCGGGGGCTCAAGGTCACCTGCGATACCGCGCCGCCCTATTTCGCCCTGAACGAGCTGGCGGTGGGCGATTACCGCACTTTCGCCAAGCTGTCGCCGCCGTTGCGCACCGAGTCCGACCGGGTGGCGGTGGTGGCGGCGCTGCGCGACGGCACCATCGACGCCGTGGCCTCCGACCACGCCCCCCAGGACCAGGATTCCAAGCGGGTGCCGTTCGCTGCCGCCGAGTTCGGCGGTGTCGGGCTGGAAACCCTGCTACCGGTCACCCTGGAACTGGCCCATAACGGTCATCTCGACCTGCTGGGCGCGCTGAAGCTGATCACCTGCGCCCCCGCTGACGTGCTGGGGCTGGCGGCCGGGCGGCTGAAGGTGGGGGCCTCGGCCGATCTGGTGCTGTTCGACCCCGAGCGCGGCTGGAAGGTGGAGGCCAAGAAGTTCCGCTCCAAGTCCAAGAACTCGCCCTTCGACGACCGCCCGGTCCAGGGCATGGTGATGCGTACCGTGGTCGACGGCCGCACCGTGTATCTGGGGGATTGTTAGTTGTCCCTCAGGCGCCGGGCGCTCGCTCCGCTCTCTTGGCTTACGCTCGCACGCGCTCGCGGGGCATCAACGGCCCAGTCGCTGCTCTCCATCCGAGGGGTTTGAATGGCGTTCGACCTGATCCTCGCCGCCGTCGCGGGCTATCTGCTGGGCTCGATCCCCTTTGGCCTGGTGCTGACCCGCCTCGCCGGGCTGGGCGATATCCGCCAGATCGGCTCGGGCAATATCGGCGCCACCAATGTGCTGCGCACCGGGCGCAAGGGGCTTGCCCTGGCCACGCTGCTGCTGGATGGCGGCAAGGGCGCTATCGCCGTCGGGCTGGTCTGGGTCCTGCTGGGCCGCGAGGTGGTGCCGGTGGCGGGCTTCGCCGCCGTTCTGGGCCACAACTTCCCGGTCTGGCTGGGCTTCAAGGGCGGCAAGGGGGTGGCCACCACCTTCGGCACGCTGATGGCGGCCTCCTGGCCGGTGGGGCTGGCCTGCTGCGGCACCTGGATTCTCGTCGCCGCCGTCTTCCGCTATTCCTCGCTGTCGGCCCTGGTGGGGCTGGCCCTGTCCCCCGCCTATGCCTTCTATTTCGCCGGACCAGACTATGCCCTGATGGCCGCCGGGTTGGCGGTGATGGGGTTCTATCGCCACAAATCCAACATCATCCGGCTGGTCCGGGGCGAGGAGCCCAGGATCGGCGGAAAGAAAACCGGAGACACCCCGTCATGAGCACTTTGGTCGCCAAGGACACCGTCGTTACCCTGAACTACATGGTCAAGGACCCCGATGGTCAGCTGATCGACGATGGTTCGACCCCCATCGAATACCTGCACGGCGGTTACGACGGCATCTTCCCCAAGATCGAGGAGGCCCTGGAGGGCAAGGCGGTGGGCGCCACCCTGAAGGTGCGGCTGCAGCCCGACGAGGCTTTCGGCGAGTACGACGCCGAACTGGTGGAGGTGGAATCGGTGGATAAGTTCCCCGCCAATCTCCAGGTGGGCATGCAGTTCGAAGGCGCCTCCTCCGATGGCAGCGGCGAGACCAACATCTATCGCGTCACCGATATCGAGGACGGCAAGGCGGTGCTGGACGCCAATCACCCGCTGGCGGGCGTGGTGCTGGATTTCGAATGCACCGTCGCCGCCATCCGTGCCGCCTCGGCCGAGGAAGTCGGCCATGGCCATGTCCACCATCCCGGCCATTCGCACTGAATTTCGCCGTATTTGACGCCCAGAACGGACAAGGCCGCCCGATGGCGGGCGGCCTCAGCCTTCGGGGAATGGCCATGGGACTATTCGTTGACGGCGGCTTTCAGCACGGCGCGTGCCTCGTGCTCGTCGATCTGGTGGACGTCGGACAGGTGGGTTTCCCAGTTCTCGACATATTCCGTCACCGCCACCAGCAGGCATTCCCCCAGGGTCTGGCCGGTCTCCGCCGCCAGCGCCTCCAGGCGCTGTTTCAGTTCGGGGGGAATCGTGACCGCAAGGGTTTCCATGATGGCGTCCTCGTGAAAAGCAAGGCCTCCAGTCTACATCCAACCCGCCCGCGTTGCCAGTTCCGACCGACGCCGCATTCGTGGTAAAAGCCCCCCATGGCCGCTCCTTCCTCGTCTTCCCGCTCCAAGTCCCAGGGACGCAATCCCTTCACGCTGTCCATCGACCCCGCCGACCGGCTGGTGGCCAGTGGCGCGGCCGAACCGCCGCCGCCGCCCGTGTCGCCGTCGTCCCGTTCCTCCAAGCCCGCCAAGCAGCCCAAGCCCCGGCGCGGCAAGTCCGGCGGTTCCGGGGGGGGGAACCGGCGCTGGCTGAAGCGGCTGCTGCTTTGGGGGCTGACGCTGGCCATCTGGATCGGCATCGCCATCGCCGGTCTGGTGGCCTTCTACGCCATCGATCTGCCCGATATCGACCGCATGACCGCCACCACACGGCGGCCCTCGGTGGTGTTCCAATCGGTGGACGGCGAGGTTTTCGCCGCTTTCGGCGACCTCTACGGCGAGCCGCTGGAGTTGGACCAGATGTCGCCCTTCATCGCCCAGGCGGTGATGGCCACCGAGGACCGCCGCTTCTACAGCCATTGGGGCTTTGACCCCATCGGGCTGGCGCGGGCCTTCTATACCAATCTCAAGGCCGGGCACGCGGTGCAGGGCGGCTCCACCATCACCCAGCAATTGGCCAAGAACCTGTTCCTGACTCCCGAGCGCAATCTGAAGCGCAAGGTGCAGGAACTGCTGATGGCGCTGTGGCTGGAGAAGCGCTTCTCCAAGGAACAGATCCTGACGCTGTATCTCAACCGGGTCTATCTCGGTTCGGGCACCTTCGGGGTGGACGCGGCGGCCAAGCGCTATTTCGACGTCTCGGCCCGCAAGGTCGACCTGTATCAGGCCGCCGTCATCGCCGGATTGCTGAAGGCGCCGTCGCGCTACAGCCCGCTCAACGACCCCGAGGCCTCGCGCCAGCGCACCGCCGCCGTTTTGGCCAATATGGTCAAGGCGGGCTATATCGACCAGAAGACCGCCGACACCGTCCAGGTCACCGGCGCCTCGCAGTTGATCCGCCGCCCGCCGCCCTCGGGCCGCTATTTCGCCGATTGGGTCATGAGCCATCTCGACCAGTTCGGCGAGGTGGCGGGCAAGGACATCATCATCCGTACCACGCTGGACATCGGCATGCAGCGCAAGGCCGAGACCTCGCTGGCCGCCATGCTCAACGGCGCCGGAGCCAAGGCCAACGCCTCCCAGGGCGCGGTGGTGGTCATGAGCCCCGATGGCGCCGTGCGGGCGCTGGCGGGCGGCAAGGATTACGACGACAGCCAGTTCAACCGCGCGACGCAAGGGCTGCGCCAGCCGGGCTCGTCGTTCAAGCCCTTCGTCTACCTGACCGCCATGGAAAAGGGCTTTACCCCCGACGACACCTTCGAGGATGCCCCCATCAAGCGCGGCAATTGGACGCCGGGCAATTACACCGGCAAGTATCTCGGCCCCATCACCCTGCGCCGCGCCCTGGCGGAATCGGTCAATACCGTCGCCATCCGGCTGGTGGAGGAGGTGGGGCCCGGCCGGGTCATCGCCACCGCCCGCAAGCTGGGCATCACCTCGGAGATGCGCAACGACGCCACCTTGGCGCTGGGCACCAGCGAGGTCTCGCCGCTGGAGCTGACCACCGCCTATGCCAGTTTCGCCAATGGCGGCATGGGGGTGACCGCCTATGGCGTGGCCCAGATCACCGATCCGGCGGGCAAGGTGCTGTATCAGCGCTCCGGCGGCGGCTTCGGCCAGGTGATCGCGCCCGAGGTGCTGGCCCGCATGAACGACATGATGACCGCCGTCATCCAGGAAGGCTCGGGCAAGGCGGCCCGGCTCGACCGTCCGGCGGCGGGCAAGACCGGCACCACCCAGGATTACCGCGACGCCTGGTTCATGGGCTATACCGCCGACTATGTGGCGGGGGTGTGGCTGGGCAATGACGACTATCGCATCGAGATGAAGAAGGTCACCGGCGGCGGCCTGCCGGCCCAGTTGTGGAAACAGGTGATGCTGGCCGCCCATAAGGGCCTTCCCGCCCATGGCCTGCCCATGCCCGCTCCCGAGCCGTCGGTGGTGGAGGATGTGGTCTCGGGCGTGACCGAGGCCGGGGCCGATGTGGCGCGCGGCATCGGCGGCGCCATCGACGACCTGCTGAAGGGCATCTTCGGGAGGTAAAGGCGGCCGGGACGGCCGCGCTCCGATTTGGGGAGCGCGGGCATCCTGCCCGCAGGTCTAAGCCGCCCGTTCCTTGGCACTCTCCCCGGCCAGGATGGCGCGGATTTCTGGCACGCAGGAGCCACAATTGGTGCCCGCCTTCAACATGGCGCCGATCTCGGCGGGGCTGGTCAGGCCATGATCGTGGATGGCGGCGCGGATGGCCGACAGCCCCACCTGGAAGCAGGCGCAGACCGTCTTGTCGCTCCCCCTGTCGCCGCCGGGCGGCGCCCCCGCCACCAGGGTGGCGCGCTCCTCGCCAAGGATGGCGGCGCGGCCGAAGGCGGCCGCCACCCAGTCGGGCGAGAAATCGGTGGCCCAGCGGAAGATGAACAGCACTCCCTCCAGCCGTCCGTCCACCAGCCGGGCGGCACGGTAATGGCCCCGGTTGGGGTCGAGGAACTCGATCCATTCGCCGCTGTCGCCCAGCCAGTCACGGCCGATGCGGGGCCAGTCCTGGCCTTGCGCCCCGGCCAGCCGCCAGATGGAATGGGACTGGCCCGCTGCCTTGGACCAGTAGATGTCGCGGGGAAGCTCGACAGCCTCGCGCGATAGCAATACGCCGTGCCAGGCGGCGGTGAAGGGCTCGACGCGCACCGGGGCGTGCTTCAGCTCGGGTTGGCCCGAGACGGGATCGACGGCGGCGTCGATCAGGCTGCCCACCACCGCGCCCGAGGCGGTGCGGTCGGTCCAGTGGATCGGAGCGAAGACCTCGCCCGGCCGCTGCCCCGCGTCCAGCGCCACCCGCAGCACGGCCGAGGCGCGCCGTCCGCTCACCCGCGCCAGGGCATTGTCGGCGAGGCCGAACCGGGCGGCGTCGGCGGGATGGATGGCCAGACTGGGTTCGGGGGCATGGGCGGCGAGGCGGGGCGAGCGCCCGGTGCGGGTCATGGTGTGCCACTGGTCGCGGGTGCGGCCGGTATTGAGGATCAGGGGGAATTCAGGATTGGCCAAGGCGGCGGGGGGGCGGGGCGTGACCTCGACCCGGCGGGCCTTGCGATCAGCGTGGTAGAAGCGGCCATCGGCGAACATCCGCGCCGTGCCCCGGCCCGGCTGGCGCACCGGCCACTGGATCGGCGCCAGGGTGGCGTAATCGGTGTCTTCCAGTCCGGACAGGTCGAGATCGCGGCTGCCCTGGTTCTCGAAGCCGGTCAGGCGGCAATGCTCGCGGAAAATCTCGCCCGGCCCGGCATAGGCGAAGGCCTCGCCAAAGCCCATGCGGCTTGCCACCTGCGAGATGATCCACCAGTCGCCCCGGGCCTCGCCCGGCGCGGGCAGGAACGGCCGCTGGCGCGAGATGCGCCGCTCGGAATTGGTGACGGTGCCGTCCTTCTCGCCCCAGGCCAGGGCGGGCAGCCGCAGATGGGCGAGGCGGGCGGTGTCGGTATCGGCCTCGCAGTCGGACACCACCACGAAGGGGCAGGCCGCCATGGCGGCGCGCACCAGATCGGCCTCGGGCAGGCTGACCGCCGGATTGGTGGCCATGATCCACAGCGCCTTGATGCGACCCTCGGAGACGGCGCGGAACAGGTCCACCGCCTTCAGCCCCGGCCGTGTCGCCATGCGGGGCGCGGTCCAGAACCGCCCGACCCGGTCCACCGAGGCCTCGTCGAAGCCCATATGAGCCGCCAGCATATTGGCCAGCCCGCCGACCTCGCGCCCGCCCATGGCGTTGGGCTGGCCGGTCAGCGAGAACGGCCCCATGCCCGGCCTGCCGATACGGCCGGTGATCAGGTGGCAGTTGATGATGGAATCCACCTTGTCGGTGCCGGAGGTGGACTGGTTGATGCCCTGGGACCACAGGGTGACGGTCTTCTCGGTCTCGGCGAACCAGGAAAAGAAGGTGACGATCTGCTCCAGGGGGACGCCGCATTCCACCTCGGCCTCCTCGCCCTTGAGATGGGCGGCGAGGCCGTTGAACAGCACCGCGTCGCTACCGGGGCGGATGGCCAGATGCAGGTCGGCGCATTCGGCGGTGGCGGTGCGCCGCGGGTCGATCACCACGATGCACAGTTCGGGGCGGCGGGTCTTGGCCGCCAGCAGACGCTGGAACACCACCGGATGGCACCAGGCGGCGTTGGAGCCCACCAGCACCACCAGATCGGCCTGCTCGATATCCTCGTAGCAGCCGGGAACGGTGTCGGAGCCGAAGGCGCGGACATGGCCCGCCACGGTGGACGACATGCACAGCCGGGAATTGGTGTCGATATTGCCCGAGCCGATGAAGCCCTTCATCAGCTTGTTGGCGACGTAGTAGTCCTCGGTCAGCAACTGGCCCGAGACGTAGAAGGCCACGGAATCGGGGCCGTGCTCGGCGATGGTGGCGGAAAATTGCTCCGCCACCCGGTCCAGCGCCGAATCCCAGCCGACCCTTCGGCCGTCCATCTCGGGATGGAGCAGGCGGCCGTCCAGGCCCACCGTTTCCATCAGGGTCGAGCCCTTGACGCAGAGCTTGCCGAAATTGGCGGGATGGTCGGGATCGCCCGTCACCACCCAGTCCCCGGCCTCGTCCGGCCGCGCCGCGATCACGCCGCAGCCGACGCCGCAATAGGGACAGGTGGTGCGGATGGTGGTGCTCATGATAGCGCCTCCGGCATGGCCCCCCTCCCGACCTCCCCCCGGCCCGCCGGGGGGAGGGGAAGGAAAGAGACCTCCCTCCGGCCCGCCGGGGGGAGGGGAGAGGCGGTGGATGTCCCCCTCCCCCGGTTCCACCGGGGGAGGGCCGGGGTGGGGGCTCTTCTAGCCATGGGCCACCTTCCTGCCGCGCTCCAGGAGCAGGAAAATCTCGCCATCGGCCAGCCTGGACTCAACCGGGCGGGTGCAGCCCTCGTCCGGCGCGGTGGCCTCGCCGGTGGCGAGGTCGATGGTCCAGGAATGCAGCGGGCACACCACCACCTTGCCCGAGACGATGCCTTCCGACAAAGGCCCGCCCTTGTGGGGGCAGCGGTTGAACAGGGCGAAGACCTCGTCGTCCTTGGTGCGGAACACCGCCACCTGGCCCTGGGCGGTTTCGATGGTCCTGGCTCCCAGGCGGGGGATGTCGGACAGCGCGCCGATCCTGATCCAATCCTTCATGATGCTTACTCCACCTCGGCCAGGGCGTTGAATTCGTGGGCGTCCAGGCCCTTGACCCGTTCGGCCCAGGGATCGATCTGGGCGTAGGCTTGCGAGAACAGGAAACGGGCATGGGCGGCGGCGCGTCCGGCGGCGTCATCCACCACCCGCTTCTTGATGGACTCGATGCCGACCCGCTCGACCCAGGGCGCCATGCGTTCCAGGTAGCGGGCTTCCTCGCGGTAGATCTGCATGACGGCGCCGGAGTATTCGAGAACCTCGGCCTCGGTGGCGACCCGGGCGAGATGGTCGGTGCCGCGCAGCTCGATGCCGCCATTGCCGCCGACCACGATGTCGTAGCCCGCCTCGACGCAGATGATGCCGATATCCTTGATGGTGGCCTCGGCGCAGTTGCGCGGGCAGCCCGACACCGCCAGCTTGACCTTGTGCGGCGTCCACGACCCCCACATCATGCGCTCCAGCTTGATGCCCAGGCCGGTGGAATCCTGGGTGCCGAACCGGCACCATTCCGAGCCGACGCAGGTCTTGACCGTGCGCAGGCCCTTGGCATAGCCGTGGCCCGATACCAGTCCGGCCTTGTTGAGATCGGCCCAGACGGCGGGAAGCTGTTCCTTCCTGACGCCCAGCAGGTCGATGCGCTGGCCGCCGGTGACCTTCACCGTGGGAATGGCGAACTTGTCGGCCACATCGGCGATGGCGCGCAGCTCGGCGGGCGTGGTGACGCCGCCCCACATGCGTGGGATCACCGAATAGGTGCCGTCCTTCTGGATATTGGCGTGGACCCGCTCGTTGATGAAGCGGCTCTGATTGTCATCCACGTATTCGGCGGGCCAGGCGCAGATCAGGTAGTAGTTGAGCGCCGGGCGGCATTTGGCGCAGCCATCGGCATGGCGCCAGCCCAGCGCGGCGCGGACGTCGTCCATGGTCTTGAGGTCCTGGGCGACGATCTCGCGGCGGACCTGGTCATGGGACAGGTCGGTGCAGCCGCACATGCCCGCCGCCTTGGCCTCCACCACCTCGCCGGTGACATGGGCCAGGATGGCCTGGACCACGCTCGCGCACTGGCCGCAAGAGGCGCTGGCCTTGGTATGGGCCTTGACCTCATCCAGGCTGGTCAGCCCCTTCTCGGTGATGGCCTTGACGATGGCGCCCTTGGAAACGCCGTTACAGCCGCAGACCTGGGCATCGTCTGCCATGGCGGCCACGTCCATGCCGCCCTTGCCCTTGCAGGCGTGGTCGGCATAGGCCTGGCCGAAGATCATGCGGTCGCGCATCTCGGCCACATCGGCCGCTTCCCGCATCAGCTGGAAGTACCAGTTGCCGTCGGCCACATCGCCATACATGACGGCGCCCACTAGCTTGCCATCGCGCAGCACCAGCTTCTTGTAGATGCCCTTGGCGGAGTCGCGGTAGATCAGCTCCTCGTCGGCCTCGTCCTGGGCCGCCAGCCGACCGGCGGAAAACACGTCGATGCCGGTGATCTTGAGGCGGGTGGACAGCGCCGGGGTGACATAGATGGCGTCGGCGTTCCCGGCCAGATGGGCGGCCGCCACCTTGGCCTGTTCCCACAGTGGCGCCACCAGGCCGAAGACCTGGCCGCGATGCTCGACGCATTCGCCGACGGAATAGATGGAGGAATCCGAGGTCCGCATGCCGTCGCCGACCACGATGCCGCGATTGACTTCGAGGCCCGCCGCCTTGGCCAGATCCACATTGGGGCGGATGCCGATGGCCACCACCACCAGATCGGCGGGAACCTCGCGGCCATCGGCCAGCTTCAGCCCTTCGGCGCGCTCGGTGCCCATGACCTCCTCGGTCTGGCCGCCCATGAAGAAGTGCAGGCCGCGCTCGGTCAGGTCCTTCTGCAGCAGATGCCCGGCCTCGACGTCCAACTGGCGTTCCATCAAGGTGTCCATCAGATGGACCACGGCCACCGGCATGCCGCGACGGCGCAGGCCCCAGGCCGCTTCCAGCCCCAGCAGACCGCCGCCGATGACCACGGCGCGCTGTCCGGCCTCGGCGGCGGCCAGCATCCTCTCCACGTCGGCGATATCGCGGAAGGCGACCACGCCGGGCAGGTCCAGGCCGGGCAGCGGCGGCATCAGCGGCTTGGAGCCGGTGGCCAGCAGCAGCCGGTCATAGGGAACCACCAGGCCCGAGGCGGCGGTGACGGTCTTGGCGACCGGGTCGACGGCCACCACCGGGTCGCCGGCATGGAGCGCGATGTGGTTTTCGTCGTACCAGTCGCGCGAATTGATGATGATGTCGTCCACCGCCTTCTCGCCCGCCAGCACCGAGGACAGCATGATGCGGTTATAGTTGGGGTGAGGCTCGGCGCCGAACACGGTGATGTCGAAACGGGCCGGGGCGATGGCCAGCAATTCCTCGACGGTGCGCATGCCGGCCATGCCGTTGCCGACGACGACCAGCTTCTGGCGGGGGAGGGCGTTCATGACAGGTCTCCTGTATCGGCGGCCCGGCTGGCGGGCTCTTCGGGACGGTTGGCGCGCAGGGGGTCGAACACCGAACCGTCCAGCAAGAGGTCGGGACCCATGGCGATGGGGGCGGTGGCGCGGACCAGCATCCAGGGACCGGCATGCTCGCCCTCGGTCTTGTAGTCGGTGAGCGGCACCGCCAGGCCCAGGTCCTGGGCGGCGGCGCGATAGAGATCGGGACGGAACACCGCGTCGGCGGCGGCGCGGGCATCGGCGGCGGCGGGCAACTGGCCGCAGAGCTTCATGCGCTCCAGGTACCACATGGCCTGGGATCGCCAGGGGAAGTTGGCGGCGCGGGCATGGAAGGTGATCAGGTCCCAGGGCAGGCCGCCCTCGCCCAGCAGCGGCGCCCGCAGGGCATCGACCGGGGCGTTGATGTATTGCGGCTGGGCCAGCAGTTCGGCCAGTTCGGCCCGGTTGTCGTCGCACCACTTGGCGGCGCCGATCAGGGCGGTGAGCAGGGCGTGATGGGTCTCGGGGTGGTGGTCGAGCCAGTCGCGGGTGACGGCGAAAACCTTTTCCAGCCGCCCGGCGAAGATGTCGCCGCTGGTGGCCGCGATGCGGCCGAGACCCAGGCGGACGGCCAGGCTGCCCCAGGGCTCGCCGACGCAATAGCCGCTGATATTGCCTGCCGAGAGATAGGCGATCATCTGGGGCGGCGGCACCACCACGATGCGCACGTCGCGCTCGGGGTCGATCCCGGCGGCTTCCAGCCACAGGCGCAGTTCCATGGCGTGGGACGAGAAGGGATAGACCACGGCGAAGCTCATCACCGGTCGGCCCGCCGCCTTGTCCTCGGCGATCAGCGCCTTCAGCGCCGCCCTTGGCTCGGCCTCGCCCATGCGCTCCCACAGGGCGTTGGCGAGGGTGATGGTGTTGCCGCCCAGGTTCAGGGCCATGCCCGCCACCATGGGGACCTTCAGCGGCGACAGGCCCAGGCTCATGGCCAGGGACTGGGGCGCCAGCATCTGGGCGCCGTCCAGGGCGCCGACGGCGAGTTTGTCGCGCACCGAGGCCCAGGAGGCCTCGCGGGACAGCTCGACATCGAGTCCCATTTCCGAAAAGAAACCGCGTTCCTTGGCCACCACCAGCGGGGCGGCGTCGATTAGCGGCACCATGCCGAGCTTCAGGCGGGATTTTTCCAGCGCCATGACGTCTCTCCCTTAGGGGTTCTCAGGCGGCCTTGGCCGGGGCGTGGCCGTGCAGGAACCGCAGCACCTCGGCCCGCAGATGGTTGAAATGCGGGTTGTCGGCCAGGTCCACCCGCGAGCGCGGCCGGGGCAGGTCGATATCGAGGATCTGGCCGATGCGGGCGGCGGGGCCGTTGGTCATCATCACGATGCGATCCGACAGCAGCACCGATTCGTCGACATCGTGGGTGATCATGATGACGGTGTTGCCCAGGCGGCCGTGGATTTCCATCAACGAGTCCTGGAGATGGGCGCGGGTCAGGGCGTCCAGGGCGCCGAAGGGCTCGTCCAGCAGCAGCACCTTGGGCTCCATGGCCAGGGCGCGGGCGATGCCGACCCGCTGCTTCATGCCGCCCGAGATTTCGCCCGGCTTCTTGTCCTTGGCGTGGTCCATGCGCACCAGCGACAGGTTGTGCAGCACCCAGTCGTGGCGCTCGGCCTTGCTCTTGGTGCGGCTCAGCACCTTGTCCACCGCCATGCGCACATTGTCGTAGACGGTGAGCCAGGGCAGCAGCGAGTGGTTCTGGAACACCACGGCACGGTCGGGGCCGGGGCTGTCGACCTCGCGGCCTTCCAGCAGCACGCCGCCCTCGGTGGCCTGCAGCAGACCGGCGACGATGTTGAGCAGGGTCGACTTGCCGCAGCCGGAATGGCCGATGACCGAGACGAACTCACCCTTGGCGATGCGCAGCACCACATCGTCCAGGGCGCGGAAGGTGCCCTTGTCGGAGCTGAAGGAGATGCCGACATTCTCGATGGACAGATAGGCGGACATGGCGGTTCTCCTCAGTTGGAAAGCAGTTTGCCGACGAAGGTGATCAGGCGGTCGAGCATGAAGCCCACCAGACCCACATAGACCAGGGCCAGGATGATCTCGCTCATGAGCGAGCTGTTCCAGGCGTCCCAGATGAAGAAGCCGATGCCGACGCCGCCGATCAGCATCTCAGCCGCGATGATGGCCAGCCAGGACAGGCCGATGCCGATCTTGAGGCCGGTGAAGATGTAGGGCACCGTCGCCGGGATCACGATCTTGAAGAAGAACTCGATGGGCGACAGCCGCAGCACCAGGGCGACATTGCGGTAATCCTGGGGGATGTTGCGCACGCCGACGGCGGTGTTGAGGATGATGGGCCAGATGGAGGTGATGAAGATCACGAAGATGGCCGAGGGGTCGGCCTGGCGGAAGGCCGCCAGCGAGATGGGCAGCCAGGCCAGCGGCGGCACGGTGCGCAGCACCTGGAAGATGGGGTCCAGCGCGCGGAAGGCCAGGGTGCTCTGGCCGATCAGCACGCCCAGGAAGATACCGGCCACCGAGGACAGGGCGAAGCCCACCGCCACCCGCTTCAGCGAGGCGAAGATGTGCCAGAACAGGCCCTTGTCGACGCCGCCGTGATCGAAGAACGGGTCGACGATCAGCGGCCAGGTGGACTGGATCACCTTGACCGGGCCGGGCAGCAGGGCGTTGGGGCCGGAACAGGCCAGTTGCCAGACTCCCAGCAGCACGGCGAGGCCGAGGACCGGCGGCAAGACCCGCCCGGCGATCTCCCTGGCGGTCTTGGCCGCCTGGCTCTTGGCCAGCGGGCGTTTGGCGGGGGTGCTCGCCTCGGCGGGGGCGGCAGCGGTGATATTGCTTACCATGGTCATGCTGTCCTCCTGGTGCCTTAGGCGACGCGCTTGATGGCGAGGCTCTTCAGATAGGCGGCCGGATTGGCCGGATCGAACACCTTGCCGTCATAGAACTTCTCGACGCCGCGCGAGGTGGAGGCGGGGATATGGGCGGCGGGAACCGCCAGATCCTTGGCGGCGGCGCGCCAGATATCCTCGCGGTTGACCTGGGCGATCAGGCTCTTGGTGTCCAGGTCGGCGGGCTGGTAGCCCCAGCGGATGTTCTCGGTCAGGAACCACAGTTCGTGGCTCTGGAAGGGATAGGAGGCGAAGTCCTTCCAGAACTTCATGACATGGGGGCTTTTTTCCACCAGGCGGCCGTCGCCGTAATTGAGGAAGCCCGAGGCCCGCGCCACGATGTCCTCCACCGGCACCTTGAACCATTCGCGGCCCGAGACGATCTTGCACATCTCCTCGATATTGGCCTCGCACCACTGGGCCGCTTCCAGCACCGCCATGGTCACCGCCTTGGCCGCCTTGGGGTTCTTCTCGACCCAGTCGGCGCGCATGGCCAGGCTCTTTTCCGGATGGTCCTTCCACAACTCGCCGGTGGTCACGGCGGAAAAGCCGATGCCCTGGTGGGCCAACTGGTCGTTCCACGGCTCGCCGACGCAGAAGGCCTCCATGGTGCCCACCTTCATATTGGCCACCATCTGGGGCGGCGGCACGGTGATGGTGGAGACGTCCTTGTCCGGGTCGATGCCGTTGGCGGCCAGCCAGTAGCGGATCCACATGTCGTGGGTGCCGCCGGGGAAGGTCATGGCCACCTTGATTTCCTTGCCCGCCGCCCGGGCCTTGGCCAGGGCCGGACCGAAGGCCTTGGCGTCGGTGGTCAGCTTCAGGTCCTTGTAGGCATTGGAGACCGAGATGCACTGACCGTTGGTGTTGAGCCGGGTCAGGATGTTCATGGGGACCTTGGCGTTGTTCTTGGTGATCCGGCCGGACGCCATCAGATAGGGCATGGGGGTCAGGATATGGGCGCCATCGATGCCGCCACCGGCCGAGCCCAGTTCCAGATTGTCGCGGGTGGTGCCCCACGACGCCTGCTTCAGCACCTGGACATCGGGCATGCCGTGCTTGGCGAAGAAGCCCTTTTCCTTGGCGATGATCAGCGGCGAGGCATCGGTCAGGGCGATGAAGCCGAACGAGGCACCCTTGACCTCGGGAGCGTCGCCAACGGCGGCCCAGGCACCGGCGGGCAGGGCGGCGCGGGCGGCGGCCAGCACGGCGGCGGTGGCCAGGACGGAGCGGCGGGAAATTCCGGGGGCCCGATCGGAGGTCTTGGTGGTCATGATGGTTTGTCCCTCTTTGGCTGAACCAAAAACAAAAAAGGCGTTCCGCGGAGCGACGCAGACCCCAAGGGGCAGCGCTGGTCCGTGGAACGCCTTTGTTCCTGGCCCGGCCCGGCGTCATTGCCGGGTGGGCCGCTCAATCTGGGGAAGGAGACCTCTCGCCATTGAGAGTTGGCCGCCTTCGTCTTGCACTGCAGCAAGGAGCGTGCCAGTGACAAAAGTCACGGGATTTAAGGGGATTGGCAAACGGGGGATTTTAGATACGCCTAAAAAATAGGCTTATGGCGAGCATTGCCTAAAAAAGGGCTAGCCCAGCAGCTCGGCGGCCTCGATGACCTTGTTGGCCACATCGATCAGTCGAAGCTTCTGGTCCATGGCCATCTTGCGCAGCAAGCCATGGGCGGCATCCTCCTCGATCTGGCGCCGCTTCATCAAGATGCCCTTGGCCTTCTCAATCTGCTTGCGCTCGGCCAAGGTGCTCTTGGCCTTGTCCAACTGGGCGCGCAGGTCCTGGAACTGGGCGAAGCGGGCGATGGCCACGTCGATCACCGGCTTCACGCGACTGGGGTTGAGGCCGTCGACCACATAGGCGGACACCCCGGCTTCCACCGCTGCCTTGATGGTTTCGGGCTTGCCGTCCTGGGCGAACATCACCACCGGGCGGTTCTGCTCGATTCCTACCCGGCGCATGTCTTCCAGGATGTCGCGGTCCGGAGAGTCGATGTCGACGATGATGACGTCGGCGGCGAGTTCCGCCACCTTGGCATGCAGGCCGGTGCCGCTGGTCAGCACCGCGACCACGACGAAGCCGTCGCTTTCCAGTGCCGCCTTCACCAGGGCGGCCCGGTCACGTTCGTCATCGACCACGATCACCCGCAGTCCCATGCCAATCCTCTACGCCTGTGCTCCGCACCGAGCGGTGCATGGCCCATGCCATAGCACGGCGGTACGGCGGGGCGCCATACAGGTCGCCATGATACTTGTTTAGGGCCGGAGCGGCTGGTCGGGCTTGCCTAAATTCCAGGCAATGCGATTGTCCCTTCGGCCCGCCCGAAGTTACTGGTAGTGTCACGCATATGAAATCCCTGGGGAGGGGCGTGGTGATCTGGATCGTGGTTCGTGTGGCGATGGCCTTGTCCGTGCTGCTGTCGGCCGAGGCATTGGCAGGCGGCAAGAAGGAAGGCGCGGGCGAAAGCGGCGGCGGTGCCACCTCGCCCATCGCCAGCACAGCTTCCGGCCCGCGCGAGAAGACCATCGCTCCGGAACAGGCGGGCGAAAGCCTGGGCGACGTGTCGCTGGCGGCTTCCATGCTGGCGGGGGCCGGGGCCGGCAAGTGCCGCATGAACTTCGTGCTGTTCAACAATTCCTCCGCCACCATCGCCTTGGGCATGGTGGGAACCTCGGTCAGCAGCAAGGGTGACATCCTGGACAACTGGGTGATCAATATCGGGGCGCTGGCTCCGGGGGGGCAGACGGCGCGGCTGTTTTCCTGCGCCATCGGTGCTGCGCAATTGAGCTTCTCCCCCTTGGCCGATTTCGGGACGCCGCCCATCAAATGTCTCAACGCCAAGCAGGAAGTCGAATCCTGTGCCGTGGGCATGAAAATCCGCTCGACCCTGCCCATGATCGAGAAAGACCAGATCAAGCCGCCGGAGCCGGCCGGCGGCAAGAAGCATTAGGAGGTACGGAGATCAGATGATCCTAGAGCGCCGTGTCATCGTTTTTCCCCGGGCGGACTTTCTCGACGCCATGCGCCGCTACGGCGAGCGCATCGGCAAGAACCTGCCCAACACCGCGCCCGATCAACTGAATTTCGATCCGGCCCAGGACATCTCGCTCACCATCCGCTTTCCGGCGGTGTTCGCCGGTGGTTCGGCCAAGGACTTCATCTTCTCGCGCGAGGATGTGGGCCAGGCCCTGACCCTGTATTGCCGTGAACACCGGGTGCCGCTGCCAAAGGGCGCCACCAAGCAGATCGAGAAGTTCAAGGACGGCGCCGCCCTGTCCATGCTGATCGGCGGTAGCGGCATGCATATCCTGATCATCGACGATCAGGAGGTCATGCGCAGCATCATCAAGAAGCTGCTGACCAAGGCCAACCCGTCCCAGGTCTCCGAGGCCAATGACGGGCTGAAGGCGCTGGACATGCTGCGCTCGGGCGAGTGCGAGCCCGACATCATCATCTGCGACCTGCATATGGAGCATATGGGCGGCATCGAGTTCCTGCGCACCCTTCGCAGCGACAAGGCCAATGTCAACAGCCGCAAGCCGGTGCTGATCCTGACCAGCGACAAATCCGAGGAAGCCCACGAGATCACCCGTCAGGTGGGCGCTTCCAAGGTGTTGACCAAGCCCATCTCCGCCGATGACTTGATCCGCCAGATCAATCTGGTACGGGGCCATTTCGAGGCGGCCCGCTAGTGTGGTGAATTCGAAGTTCCTATCATTTTCGCCGCGCGCGTCATTAGGAACTTCGAATTCGTGAGCCACACTAGAAACAACAGGTTGCTAGTGTCCTGATCGATTCTGAAATTCGAAAGGAGCTTGGATAATATGCTGCGAATTTCAGAATCGGGACACTAGGCGGGAGGCGGAGGCGTCGATGACCCGGATATTCCGCTTCAGTCCTCTCGTGGTGCGCTCCATCGGCCTGCTGGCCCGGGAATTTCCCACCTTCCTGCGGCTGTCCTGGTTCTGCCTGGCGGTCAGCCTGCTCAGTCTGGCGGTCTCTGCCCGCCACCCCTTGTTGGGCGGCATCGCCGACCTGATGGCCCATGGCGTCTTCGCCACCGTCTGGATGCGGCTGGTGGCCATGGGCGAGCGGCCGCTCGGGCTGGCCTATTTCCGCCTGGGGCGGCGGGAAGTGTTCGTGGCCTTGGGCTGGATGCTGGCGGAGACCTTCGTCGCCTTTCCCGCCCATGTGATTTCGGCCTCGCTGTCCATGGCCACCGGCCTGTCGGTGGACGATGCCCTGATGCCCATGTTGGCCCTGGCCCATCTGCTGCTGGGCGTGGCTTATCTGCTGGCGGCCGAGGCGGCGCTGGAGCCCGGCGCGGGCCGGGTCGGCTGGCGTTTGCCCGACTTGGTGATGAAGGGGGGCATGGCGGTGAGCGTGGCGGTGCTGCTGGCCTGGCTGCCCGCCAATCTGCTGCTGGAAGGGGTGCTGTGGCTGCCCCAGGTCGATCTGCTGGACGGGCTGACCCTGGCCGATGCCGGAGCGGCGGCGGTGCGCTATCTCGCCATGGCGGTCACGGGCGGGACCCTGGCCCTGGTCTGGATGGATCTGTCGGCGGGCGCCGAGGGCTGATACCCTATTTCAGGATATGGTCGAGGAAGGGCAGGCGGCCTGCGCGATCCTCCACCTCCAGCACCCACAGGTCGGGGTCGAACTGCCGCTGGCGGGCGATATAGGCGTCGGCCTTGGCCTCGGGCACCGGATCGGCCCCGGTGGCGGGGAGCCAGGCCGCCTGGCCGGTACCGTCGCGCACCTGGGTGAAGACCTCGCATCCGGCGGCGCCGCGATTGAGCTTGACCAGCACGGCGCCCGCGTCCTCGTCGCCCTTGGCCACCACGAAGGCGGGGATGGCCAATACGCCGCATTGGCGGATAGCCGCATGAACCCATAGCCGAGCCTTGAGGCGGGGTTCGCTCACGCCTTGGGCACCGGCGGCAGGCCGCCGCCGCTGGGCTGGATATTGTCCATGGCCATGCGCGAGCGGGCGGTCTCCCAGATCACTTCCAGCAGGGCGTGGTCATGGGCGACGAATTTATGGAAGTCGCGGGCGTCAAGGACCAGCAACTGGCAGCGGCTGATGGCCTTGACCGTGGCGGTGCGCGGGCAGCGCTCGATCAGGGCGATCTCGCCGAAGAAGTCGCCGTTCTTCAGGACGAAGGTACCGCCCTTGCCCTTGACCTCCACCTGGCCGCTGACGATGAAATACATGCACTCGCCGGTATCGCCTTCCCGCATCAGCACCTCGCCCTTGATGGCGCGGGACAGTTTCAGCAGGCTGGCGATCTCGGCGATCTGGTTGGCCTGCAGCCGGGCGAAGAACGGCACCTTGGCCACCAGATGCCAGGTGGAAACGAAGTTTTGCCGACGCATCTCCTCGGAAAATCCGGATGCCAGGATCGAGGCCGGCAGCGCGAACATGCACAGGCCCAGCACGGCGACCACGCTGCCCAGCAATTTGCCCAGGACCGTGGTGGGGACCACGTCGCCATAGCCCAGCGTACTGAGCGTCACGATGGACCACCACATGGCGTCCGACACCGACTTGAAGCCGGGATTGACGCTGCGCTCGGCGAAATAGAGCAGGGTCGAGGAGGCGATGGCCATCAGCAGCATGATGAACAGCGAGGCCAGCAGGGGGCGCAGCTCGTTCAACACGACCACGCCCAGGGTTTCCAGGGCGGGGGAGTAGCGGGCCAGTTTGAGGAAGCGCAGGATGCCGAAAATGGTGGCGCCGTCCCGGGGCAGGTCGAAGGCCTCGCCCACCAGGAAGGGCACCACCGCCATGAAGTCGAAGATACCATAGAGGCTGAGGGTGTAGCGCAGCCGGGCCTTCAGCGCCGTCTCGCCTTCCTGGGGCGAAAAGCCCGCGGTGAGCAGGCGCAGGCCATAATCGGCGGTCAGGACCAGCAGCAACAGGGCGCTGAAGTCCCGGGCCAACTCCTCGTGCTGGCCCCAGATGCCCTCGGAGGTGTCCAGGATGGCGATGGCGGTGGACACGACGATGCAGACCACCAGGGCCGACCGGAAAAATACCGCCCGCCTGGGCGGAAATGGCCCTTCGGCAATCAGTCCCTGCAACCACGCCCGCATTGGCTCTCCCCTGTACCACCATCACTATAGCGGGCCATACTTTTTGGCGCCACCCGGCACATATCCCCTGCATCATATTTCGCACATGTCTTTGCCGGTTGTTTGCATTGCTGATAGGGTGTGATGAATTATGACTTTTGGGGGGTGGGCGTGCCGGTCATTGAATGGGACGAGTCGTTGAGCGTGGGCGATGAGGAAATGGACAGGCATCACCGTCGTCTGCTCGAGATGCTCTGTCGCCTGCACGCGGTCATGCGCACGGTCGATGCCAACACCGCCGTGGGGCAGGTGCTGGCCGATCTTCTCGCTTATACCGAATTTCATTTCGATGAGGAGGAGAAGTGCATGCGGCGGGTGGGGTTTCCCCGCCTGGAGGCTCATCGCGAGTCCCATGCCGCTCTGACCGGCGCGGTATTGTCCATGAAGGCCGATTATGATCAGGAGCCAGGCAGCCTCCTGGCGGAGGAACTGTTCGAGTTCCTGTCGGACTGGCTGCTGCGCCATATCAAGGCCGAGGACATGGCCTATAAGCCCTACATGCTCAAGGCAAATTGAATTCCGCCACCATGGGGGCGTGATAGCTTTCCGGCGGGCCGCTGATTCCGGCGGGGGAGACCAGTTCGTCGCCCAGGGTTTCCGTATGCAGCTCGGCCGTCAGGAAGCTGCCCAGCAGCGGCCGTGACACCAGGATGTGATCCAGCAAGACCGGATGGCCGTGATGAATGACCGAGAAGCGGGCGCTTTCCGGCAGCGACCGTTCCACTGGCACCAGCATGCGCATGGCCAGATGGCCATTGCCGGTATCCTCCTCGTCGCCGCGCACGATGCGCAGCACCGCCTCGCGGTCGGTGGCGTTGAAATCGCCGCAGACCGCCACCAGGGCATCCGGGTCGCCATCCAGGATCTCCTCGACCAGAAGCCGCACCTCCAGCGCTTGGCCCGCCTGCTTGACCGCCGCCAGGAAAAATCCCTCGGCCCAGCCCGCCACCGACAGCCAGCGGCCGTGAGGCTCCTTCTGCCCGGCCAGCCAGGCGGCGCGCGGGGCGCGCAGATGGACATTGATCACATGCAGTTGGCGTCCGTCGCCCAGGGGATAGGCCGCGTGCAACACCGGCCGGTCCCATTCGGCCGGGCTGGCCTGCTCCTGGGGCGGCAGGGCATGGTTGGGGCGCCAGTGGCAGGGCTCCACCAGATCGTGCCAGACCTGACGGTGGGAGTGCGGTTCGAGCCGCGACAGGATCACCAGATTATGCAGGTCGGACGGGTGACGGCCGCCCCGGTTCAGGCTGACGATGCGATGGAAGGATTCGAGCTCGGTGCCCTCCACCAGCCGGTCCAGGCCGGACAGCAGGCGGGGGCCGTGCTTTGTGACGGGGTGGGCGTTGATCTCCTGCAGGCAGAGGATGTCGGCCCTGAGGCGGCGCAGTTGCGGCCGCAGCACCCGCAGTCGGTCCTCGAAGGCGATGGCGCCCTTGGGGCGGTCATCGAGGTTTTCCAGGTTGAAGGTCGCGATGCGCAGCGTCATGGACCAAGTCTAACCCAGCCGCGCCATCGCGGGCGAGCCCCATCAGCCTGCGCCTTGTGCCCGGTCGGCACTCGGGTATAGTGATCGCAGGGGAGAAAGCCGGGGACGGGAGAAATGGCCGAACTGGGGTGGAACAGTGCCTATGACGTCGGCCATCCCATGCTGGATTCCGATCACCGGGTCTTGATCAGCCTGCTTGATCAACTGTTCGACGCGGCTGAAACCGGCCAAAGCCGCGATGTCATCGAAAACGTTCTGTTTGTTCTTGCCGAATATGTCGAACACCACTTCGAACGCGAAGAGGCCATCATGGCGGCGGCAGGGTTTCCCCAGTTGGAGGCCCATCAACGTGAACACCGGGAACTCGCTGCCAAGGTGAACCGCATACGCGATGATTATCGCCATGGAAATAAGCGGGGATTGGGAGACGAAGTGGTCGATTTGCTGAAGAAGTGGTTGACCGGACACATCCTGGTTTCGGATAACTCTTACAGGCCGTGGGTGGAACGGGCACTAGACGGTGGGCCTGTCCCGCCGGTGATGGAGAAAAGGGGCTTGGGCGCATCATGACTACCGAGCGGAAACTGTTCACGGCCGAGATCAAGCGCCTGCAGCAGCGGGGCGAAGCCACCCCCAACGCCACCAATTCCGAGGTTCTGAAGGCCATCCGCGAACTGCGCGACGACCTGAAGCATTTGATTTTGCATGGCGAGGCTCCGCCGCCGCCGCCGCCGCCTTCGGCCGCCGACGAGGCGCTGCCGCAAAAGGCGGCCGAGGTCTCCATGCTGAAGACCGAGCTGCGGGCCCTGGCCGTCTGCATCGAGCATACCAAGGCCGAGATCGCCGCCTTGAAGCCCAAGGATGCCGATGACGACCGACTGATCGCGGTGACCTTCGAACTGGATGCCATTGTCTCGTCCACCGAGCGCGCCACCGAGCAGATCCTCGAGGCCGCCGAGAAGATCGAGTCCATCGGCAAGGAAATCCAGGCCCATGCCGCCGATGGCTATGTCTCGCGGCTGGTCGAGGATATCGGCGATACCGTCAGCAGCATCTTCGAGGCCTGTAACTTCCAAGACATTACCGGCCAGCGCATCACCAAGGTGGTCAAGACCTTGAAATACGTGGAAGATCGCATCAACGCCATGATCGAGATCTGGGGGCCGGAGAACATTGCCGATGTCTCTCCCAAGATTTTCGAGGAGCATCGCGACGACGATTCCAAGTTGCTCAACGGGCCGCAGCTGGAGAACAAGGGAATCAGCCAGGCCGAGATCGACAGCCTGTTCGGCTGATCGGCTATTCCAAAGTATTTATCAGGTATTCGCCTGGTTTTTATTTAAATTGCTTCGACAAGAGCCTCCGCCCGCCGGGGGCTCTTGCATTTCCGGCGATGCGGCTTGACGTGGCCCCCCCCCAGGGGCCAAAGTCCCCCCGCGTCAGACGGCCGGACGGCCGCCCTTCGAGCAATCGGGGGGAGGAAAGTCCGGGCTCCACGGAAACACGGTGCCGGATAACGTCCGGCGGGGGCGACCCTAGGGAAAGTGCCACAGAAAGCAAACCGCCCGCTCCCTGTTCCAGGCAGCGGGTAAGGGTGAAAGGGTGCGGTAAGAGCGCACCGCGCGACCGGCAACGGAAGCGGCACGGTAAACCCCACCGGGAGCAAGACCAAATAGGGGCGGCATGTGTCCTCTTCGGAGGGCCGAAACGCGTTTCCGCGTAGCCGCCCGGGTCGGTCGCGAGAGGCGTCCGGTAACGGGCGTCCCAGATGAATGGCCGTCTATTTTCGTGCCATGGGAGACCATGGGACGGAAGGGACAGAACCCGGCTTACAGGCCGTCTGACGCCTTTTTCCGCACGGATTTCCCATCTGGTCCCAAATGGCCCGTTCAGGCCCCCTTGGCGCGCCCCGGCGCATCGGTTCATGGTTCGTATCGTGAACAGATCATATCTCCATTCACATCGTATTCGCAAAAGCTGCGGTAGAATCAGCGAGTTGCGGGCATTTCCTCGAGTACTTTAGTAAAAGTGCCTCGTCATTAAGCAAACCCTGCTCCGTCCCAAACTTTTACTATCCGATTCCATTGACGCCCATGTTTTCCCATGTTATCCCATTAAGACCCACTATTCGGCGCCAGGGGCGTAGTGTGTCGGGAGGGTGGGATCGGAAACATCTCTGGCAAGGCGGACGAGGGTGGCGCTGTTTCTTTCCACATTCGTCAATCGGATCGACAAGAAGGGGCGGACCTCGGTTCCCGCCACCTTCCGCTCGGCCTTGGCGTCTGGGGTATTCCAGGGAATCGTCGCCTATCGCTCGTTCACCGGCCCGTGCATCGAGGGCTGCGGCATGGACTTCATGGAGCGCCTGTCCGACGGCGCCCAGAATTTCGACGCCTTCAGCCCCGAGCAGGACAGCCTCGCCTCGCTGATCTTCGCCGACGCCCGTCAGTTGGCCTGGGACCCGGAAGGCCGCATCAGCCTGCCCGAGGATATCCTGGCCCATGCCGGCATCACCGATGCCGTTGCCTTCGTCGGCAAGGGCCAGACCTTCCAGATATGGGAGCCCGAAGCCTATAAGGCGGTGGAGGCCGATATCCGCGCCCGCGCCCTGGCCCAGCGGCCGACCCTGGCGCTGCGTCCCAAGATTCCGGCGGGAGGCTGACCATGGCCGACCAAGCCCATATCCCGGTCCTGCTGTCCGAAGTGGTCGAGGCCCTGGCGCCCCGCGACGGTGGCATCTATGTGGATGGCACCTTCGGCGCCGGGGGCTATTCCATGGCGGTGCTGAACGCCGCCCGCTGCACTGTCCACGCCATCGATCGCGACCCCGACGCGGTGGCGCGGGGGCGGGGGCTGGAAGCCGCCCGGGGCAGCGCTTTCGTCATGATCGAAGGCCGCTTCGGTGACATGGACGCGCTTCTGCGTGCCCGGGGTGTCAACCAGGTAGACGGCGTCGCCCTGGACATCGGCGTGTCCTCCATGCAGTTGGACGAGGCCGAACGCGGCTTCTCGTTCGGCAAGGACGGGCCGCTGGACATGCGCATGGAGCAGTCCGGCCCCAGTGCCGCCGATCTGGTCAACGGCACCGCCGAGGAGGCGCTGGCCGACATCATCTTCCGCTATGGCGAGGAGCGGCTGTCGCGCCGGGTGGCCAAGGCCATCGTCATCGCC
The DNA here is from genome assembly GCF_001650715.1 of Paramagnetospirillum marisnigri. Lineage (GTDB taxonomy): Bacteria > Pseudomonadota > Alphaproteobacteria > Rhodospirillales > Magnetospirillaceae > Phaeospirillum > Phaeospirillum marisnigri. The sequence goes on from NZ_LWQT01000088.1 coordinate 60,817, forward strand.
CGCAAGGACAAGAAGTTCGAGCGCACCTCGGAACTGGCGGCGGTGATCCGCCGGGTGGTGCCCAAGCATGCCGACGGCATCGATCCGGCCACCCGCACCTTCCAGGCGCTGCGCATCGCGGTGAATGACGAGCTGGGCGAGCTGGAGCGCGGGCTGGCGGCGGCCGAGCGGCTGCTGGCTCCCGGTGGCCGCCTGGCGGTGGTGACCTTCCATTCCCTGGAAGACCGGGTGGTGAAGGGCTTCTTCAAGGATCGCAGCGGCGAGGCCGCGCGTCCGTCGCGCCATCTGCCCCAGGCGGCATCCGGCCCGGCCGCCAGCTTCACCCTGCTGCATCGCCGCGCCGTCAAGGCGGGGGCCGAGGAAACCCGCCTCAATCCCCGGGCGCGCTCCGCCAAGCTGCGGGCCGCCATCCGCACCGATGCTCCGGCCTGGGCCGGGCAAGGCAGGGCATCATGAAGCGCGGCCTGTTCGCCACCATCCTGTGGACCAGCGTTGCCGCCTGCATCGGCGTCTTCCTGTTCTTCGTCAAGCACGAGGTCAAGGACCAGGAGCGCCGACTGACCGCGCTCAACAGCCAGATCCAGAGCAACCAGGAAACCATCCATATCCTGCGCGCCGAATGGAGCTATCTCAACGATCCCACCCGCCTGCGCGCCCTGGCGGAAAAGCATCTCGGCATGCATCCGGTGAAGGCGAACGAGGTGGCCACCCTGGACTCGGTTCTGCGGAACGGCCTGCCCTCCACCATGCTGGCGGCGGCGACGCCACCCCGTCCGGTGCTGGCGCCTCCCAATGCCAAACCGGTGGAACCGCTCCACAAGCAGCCGGTCAAGCTGGCCGATGGTCCGTCCAGGCAGAAGCCGTCCTCCGAGGCGGCCAAGCCGACGCCCAAGCCGCAGCCGTCCAAGCCCGGCAGCGTCACCATGGCCAAGACGGAGACACCCCCGCCCACTGCCGCGCCTGCCCCCGCCACCGGGGGACGGGCCATCATCATCAAATCGCCGTCCCTGGCGCAGCAAAACGACGGGGGCGGCCGATGAGTCTTTTCCAGGCCAAGCGTCATCAACCCGGCTTCCATGCCGGCGACGATCTGCAGGCCGGGGCGGCGCTGCGGCTGGACGGCGTGCGCATGCAGGCCATCGAGACCGGCCGCTCCCGCCTGGTTTTCACCTCGCTGGTCTTCCTGCTGGCCTTCATCGGCATCGCCCTGCGCATGATCGATGTGTCGCTGTTCGACACCCGCCCGGCCAAGCCGACCGCGGCGCCCAGCGCCCGTTCCGACGGCCTGGAGATGGAACGGGCCGACATCTCGGATCGCAACGGCACCCTGCTGGCCTCGTCGCTGCCCACCATGTCGCTGTTCGCCGAGCCGGAAAAGCTGAAGGCGGCCAAGGTCGATGTGGAAGGCGCCGCCGCCCAGTTGGTGGCGGTGTTGCCCGATCTCGATATCGAGGAAACCATCGAGAAACTGTCCTCGGCCCGCAGCTTCGTCTACCTGAAGCGCAACCTGACGCCGCGCCAGCAATACGACGTCAACGCGCTGGGCATTCCCGGCCTGCAATTCGAGAAGGGCGAGCGCCGCATCTATCCCCACGGCAATCTGGTGTCCCATGTGGTCGGCATGACCGGCGTCGACAACAAGGGCCTCGCCGGGATCGAGAAGCGGTTCGAGAACGCCATCCGCGAAAGCCGCGAGCCGCTGGGCCTGTCCATCGACATCCGGGTCCAGACCGTGGTGCGCAACGAACTGGCCCGCGCCGTCCAGGAATTCTCGGCGGTGGGCGCCACCGGCATGGTGATGGACGTCCATACCGGTGAGATGCTGGCCATGGTCAGCCTGCCCGACTTCGATCCCAACGATCCGCCGCCGCCCACCGACCCGTCCATGTTCAACCGCGCCACCAAGGGCGCCTACGAGATGGGCAGCACCTTCAAGCTGTTCAACACCGCCATGGCGCTGGATTCGGGGCGGATCAACCTCAATTCCAGCTTCGACGCCACCAAGCCGCTGGTGTTCGGCGGCCACACCATCCACGACGACCATGCCCAGAACCGCTGGATGACGGTGCCGGAAATCCTGATCCATTCCTCCAATATCGGTTCGGCCCGCATGGCGCTGGACGTGGGCACCGAGGGCCAGCGCGCCTTCATGGCCCGCATCGGCATGCTGGCGCCGCCCGCCCTGGAACTTCCCGAGGTGGGCGCTCCCATGGTTCCCAGCCCCTGGCGCGAGATCAATACCATCACCATCGCCTTCGGCCATGGCCTGTCGGTGACGCCCTTGCAGCTGGTGAGCGGGGTCGCCACCTTGGTCAATGGCGGCGAATACCACCCGCCAACCCTGCTGGCCCGTGCTCCCGACGAGAAGATCTCGGGCATCCGCATCATCAAGCCGAAGACCTCGGACCAGATGCGCTCGCTGATGCGCATGGTGGTGACCGAGGGCACCGGCAAGAAGGCGGACGTGCCGGGTTACGAGGTGGGCGGCAAGACCGGCACCGCCGAAAAGGCGGGCCATGGCGGCTATCGCAAGAAGGCGGTGTTGTCGTCCTTCGTGGCGGCCTTCCCCATGGATGCGCCGCGCTACGCCATCCTGATCATGATCGACGAGCCCCAGGGCACCAAGGAGACCTATGGCTTCATCACGGCGGGCTGGACGGCGGCGCCGGTGGTCAGCCGGGTGGTGGCCCAGATCGCGCCCCTGATGGGGCTGATGCCCAAGACCGTGGTTCCGGCGGCCTCGCCGGTGGCCAAGTCCAATGTCAACACCTCCGGAAGGAGCCGGGAAGTTGCGGCGGTTGAGTGAAATGATGGGAACGACGCTCGCCATGGACGTTGATATCGCCGGGATTACCGCCGATTCCCGTGCCGTCGCGCCCGGATTCCTGTTCGCCGCCCTGTTGGGGACCAAGGCCGATGGTCGCGACTTCGTGCCCGCCGCGCTGAAGGCGGGCGCCTCGGCGGTCTTGGCGCCGGAAGGTTCCGACCTCGACCTGCCGCCCGGTGTCGCCCAGATCACCGATGCCAATCCCCGGCGCCGTTTCGCCCAACTGGCCGCCGCCTTCCATGGCGACCAGCCCAAGAGCGTGGTGGCGGTCACCGGCACCAACGGCAAGACCTCCACTGCCGTGTTCTATGGCCGCCTGATGGAGGAATTGGGCCATCACGCCGCCGCCATCGGCACGCTGGGCATCCTGGCGCGCGGTTGGGACAACCGGGGTGGCCTGACCACCCCCGATCCGGCGGCGCTGCACGACGCCCTGGCCCGTCTGGCCCACCTCGGCGTCAGTCATGCCTGCATCGAGGCCTCCAGCCACGGCCTCGACCAATACCGGCTGGACGGCGTGCGCCTGACCGCCGCCGCTTTCACCAATCTGACCCGCGACCATCTCGACTATCACGGCGACATGGAGAGCTATGGCCGGGCCAAGCTGCGGCTGTTCACCGAACTGCTGCCGCCGGGCGCGGTGGCGGTGATCAACATGGACAGCCCCGAGGCGCCGCGCTTCGCCGAAGCCGCCGCCGCCCATGGGCTGAAGGTTCTGGGCTATGGCCGGAACGGCGCCGAGCTGAGGCTGGTGGAGTCCTCGCCCCGTCCCTTCGGCCAGGAACTGCGCCTCGAGGTGTTGGGCCGCGCCGTCACCGTCGCGCTGCCCCTGGCGGGGGATTTCCAGGCCATGAACGCCCTGGCCGCCCTGGGCCTCGCCTTGGCCTCGGGGGCCGATGCCGAGGCCGCCACCGCCGCCCTGGAACGGCTGGACGGCGTGCCCGGCCGCCTGGAGCGGGTGGCGGAACGCGCCAATGGCGCCGCCATCTATGTGGACTACGCCCATACCCCCGACGCGCTGGAAACCGCCTTGCGCGCCCTGAAGCCCCATGCCCGGCGCCGTCTGGTGGTGGTGTTCGGCTGCGGCGGCGACCGCGACCCCGGCAAGCGGCCCCAGATGGGGGCGGTAGCCTGCCGTCTGGCCGACGCCATGATCGTCACCGACGACAATCCCCGCTCCGAGGACCCGGATGCCATCCGCGCCGCCATTCTGTCGGCTTGCTGCGGCGCCATCGAGATCGGCGACCGCCGCGAGGCCATCCGTATCGGCGTCGCCGGTTTGCAGAAGGGCGACGTGCTGCTGCTGGCGGGCAAGGGCCACGAGACCGGCCAGATCGTCGGTGCCAGCGTGATTCCCTTCGACGACCGCGAGGAAGCCCGCGCCGCCGTGCTTTGCGCCGATGGGAGGCTGTCATGAGCGAGCACTCCCCGCTCTGGACCAGCGCCGAAGCCGCCGCCGCCGTGGGCGGGACTCCCTCCGGCCTCGCCTGGGAGGCCTCGGGCGTATCCATCGACAGCCGCACCGTCCAGCCCGGCGACCTGTTCATCGCCCTGGCGGGTCCCAATCATGACGGTCATGACCATGTGGCCGCCGCCCTGGCCCAGGGGGCGGCCTGCGCCCTGGTCCATCGCCTGCCCGCCGGTGTCGCCAGTGACGCGCCGCTGCTGCTGGTCAAGGACACCGTCGAGGCGTTGTACGTCCTGGCCGCCGCCGCCCGCGCCCGCTGCCCGGGAACCATCGCCGCTATCACCGGCAGCGTCGGCAAGACCGGCACCAAGGAGATGCTGCGCCTGGCCCTGTCGCAACAGGGCGCCACCCATGCCAGCACCGGCAATCTCAACAACCATCTCGGCGCGCCGCTGTCCCTGGCTCGCATGCCCAGCGACACCCGCTTCGGCATTTTCGAGCTGGGCATGAACCATGCGGGCGAGTTGACCCCGCTCAGCCGTCTGGTCCGCCCCCATGTGGCCGCCATCACCACGGTGGAAGCGGTGCATATGGAATTCTTCGGTTCCACCGAGGCCATCGCCGAGGCCAAGGCGGAAATCCTGGACGGGCTGGAAGACGGCGGCATCGCCGTGCTGCCCCGCGACAATCGTCATTTCCAACTTCTGGCCGATGCCGCCGGCGGCCATGGGGTGCGCAGCTTCGGCAGCCATATCGAGGCCACGGCCCGGCTGCTGGATTGCGGCATCGATCCGGCGTCCACCGCCGTCTTCGCCCTGGTGCGCGATCGCGCCCTGTCCTATCGCATCGGCATTTCCGGCCGCCAGTGGGCGATGAATTCCCTGGCGGTGCTGCTGGTGGTCGATGCCCTGGGCGCCGATATGGATGCCGCCGCCAAGTCCCTTTCCGCCATGACCGCCCCCAAGGGCCGCGGCGAACGCCGCAAGATCGCCCTGGCCGATGGCAGCGTCGAACTGATCGACGAAAGCTACAACGCCTCGCCGGTGTCCATGCGCGCCGCCATCGCCACCCTGGCCTCGGCCAAGCCCGCCAAGGGCGCCCGGCGCATCGCCGTTTTGGGCGACATGCTGGAACTGGGCGAGACCGGCCCGGCCCTGCATGCCGGTCTGGCCGAAACCATCGACACCTGGACCATCGATCTGGTCTTTACCGCCGGTCCGCTGATGCGCCACCTGCACGACGCCCTGCCGGATTTCCGGCGCGGCACCCATGCCGAAACCTCCGACGCCCTGGCGCCCCTGGTGCGCCAGGCCATCCGCCCCGGCGACGTGGTGATGGTCAAGGGCTCGGCTGGCAGCCGCATGGGCCGGGTGGTCCAGGCCCTGGCAGAGGAGAAATAGGAAGCAATGCTCTACAACCTCCTCTTTCCGTTGGCCGACCAGATCCCGGTCTTCAACCTGTTCAAATACCTGACCTTCCGCACGGGTGGCGCGGTGCTGACCGCGCTGATCGTGTCGTTCCTGCTGGGTCCGACCATCATCAACTCCCTGCGCAAGTGGCAGAAGCAGGGCCAGCCCATCCGCGCCGACGGCCCGGAAAGCCATCTGCTGACCAAGAAGGGAACCCCCACCATGGGCGGTTTCCTGATCCTGATCGCGCTGGGCGTCTCCACCTTGCTGTGGGCCGATCTGCGCAACCAGTATGTCTGGATCGTGCTGCTGGTGACCCTGGGTTATGGCCTGATCGGCTTCCTCGACGACTATCTGAAGGTCTCGAAGAAGAACCCCAAGGGCATGCCCGGCAAGGCCAAGCTGGTGGGCGAGATCGCCATCGGCCTGGGCGCCGCCATCTGGGTGATGGCCTTGCAGCGCGAGCCGCTGTCGGGCGCCCTGGCGGTGCCGTTCTTCAAGACCGTGCTGCTGCAGCTGTCCTGGTTCTACCTGCCCTTCGCGGTGTTCATCATCGTCGGCGCCGGCAATGCGGTGAACCTCACCGACGGGTTGGACGGGCTGGCCATCGTGCCGGTGATGATCGCGGCCGGCGTGTTCGCCATCATCTCCTATCTGGTGGGCCACGCCGTCTTCGCCAACTACCTGCAAATCCACTACGTCATCGGTTCGGGCGAGCTGGCGGTGTTCTGCGGCGCCCTGGTGGGGGCCGGGCTCGGCTTCCTGTGGTTCAACGCGCCGCCCGCCATGGTGTTCATGGGCGATACCGGCTCGCTGGCCCTGGGCGGGGCGCTCGGCGCCATCAGCATCGTCACCAAGCATGAACTGGTGCTGGGCATCGTCGGCGGCCTGTTCGTGCTGGAAACCGTCTCGGTCATCGTCCAGGTGGCGTCGTTCAAGCTGACCGGCAAGCGGGTGTTCCGCATGGCGCCGCTGCATCACCACTACGAGAAGAAGGGATGGGCCGAGCCCACCGTGGTCATCCGCTTCTGGATCATCGCCACCATCCTGGCCCTGATCGGCCTGTCCACCCTGAAGCTGAGGTAGTCCGAGCATGATTCCGGTCCCCTTCCTCAAGGGCAAGCGCGTCGCGGTGATGGGTCTCGGCAAGTCCGGGACCGCCACGGCGCGCGCGCTGCTGGCCTCGGGGGCCGGGGTGATGGCCTGGGACGACGACGAGGGCGCCCGGCGCCAGGGCGCGGAAAGCGCGCTGCCCATCGGCGATCCCATGGTCAAGGATTTCACCAAGGCCGATCTGGTGGTGTGGAGTCCCGGCATTCCCCATACCCATCCCAAGCCCCATCCGGTGGCGGAGAAAGTGCGGGCGGCGGGCGTGCCGCTGGTCTGCGACGTGGAACTGCTGGCCCGCGCCTTGGCCGACCATCGCTTTCTGGGCGTGACCGGCACCAACGGCAAATCCACCACCACCACCCTGCTGGCCCATGTGCTGGAACGATCCGGCGCGCCGGTGGCGGCGGGCGGCAATCTCGGCACCGCCGCCCTGGACCTGCCGGTGCTGCCCGGCGACGGCCGCTATGTGCTGGAACTGTCCTCCTATCAGCTGGAACTGGTGGACAGCCTGAAGCTGTCGGTGGGCATCCTGCTCAACATCACTCCCGACCATCTAGGGCGGCATGGCGGCATGGCGGGCTATGTGGCGGCCAAGCGCCGGATGTTCGACTTCCTGACTCCCGGCGGTGTCGCGGTGGTGGGCGTCGATGACGGCGCCTGCAAGTCCATGGCTGCCGAACTGGCCCGCCTCGGCGTCCGGGTGGTGCCGGTCTCGGTCAGGGAGGCCCTGGCCGATGGCGTGTCCGCCCCTGACGGCATCCTGCTGGACAATGGCAAGCCGGTCTGCGACCTGAAGTCCTTCCCCCGCCTGCCCGGCGCCCATAACTGGCAGAACGCCTGCGCCGTCTACGCCGCCGCCCGCGCCGACGGCATTGCCGCCAAGACCATCGTCGCCGCCTTCGAAAGCTATCCCGGCCTAGCCCACCGTCAGGAACTGGTGGCCGAGGTCGACGGCATCGCCTGGATCAACGATTCCAAGGCCACCAATGCCGACGCGGCCGAGAAGGCCCTGGTCTGCTACGACCATGTCTACTGGATCATCGGCGGCCAGGCCAAGGAAGGCGGCATCGCTTCGCTGGAACAGCATTTCGGCCGGATCGAGCACGCCTTCCTGATCGGCGAGGCCGCCGAGTCCTTCGCCGCCACCCTGGAGGGCAAGGTCCGCTTCACCCGCTGCGGCACCCTGGCGAAGGCGGTGGCCGCCGCCCGCAATCTGGCGGTGTCCGACGCCATCCCCGGCGCGGTGGTGCTGCTGTCGCCCGCCTGCGCCTCGTGGGACCAGTTCAAGTCGTTCGAGCATCGCGGCGACAGCTTCCGCGAGCTGGTCATGGAGTTCGCATCATGACCATCAGCTTCGGACGCACAGATACCTCGACCCTGGGCCGCTGGTGGTGGACGGTGGACCGCTGGACCATCGCCGCCCTGTTCCTGCTGGTGGGTGTCGGCCTGCTGCTGACCATGGCCGCCAGCCCGGCGGTGGCCGAGCGCATCAATGCCCAGAGCAGCTTCCACTTCGTGCGGCGCCAGTTCATGTTCCTGGCCCCGGCCCTGGTGATCATGATCGGGGTGTCGCTGTTCAGCCCCAAGCAGATCCGCCGCATGGCGGTGATCGGCCTGTTGGGTTCCATCGTGCTGCTGGCGCTGGTGCCGCTGCTGGGCGCCGAGATCAAGGGCGCCAAGCGCTGGCTCAATCTGGGGCCGCTGTCCATCCAGCCGTCGGAATTCGTCAAGCCCATGTTCGCGGTGGTGTCGGGCTGGATGTTCGCCTCGGCGCGCATCGAGGAAGGTTTCCCCGGCCGTCTCATCGCCACCGGCCTGTTCGGATTGGTGGCGGTGCTGCTGCTGATCCAGCCCGATGTGGGCCAGACCGCCATCGTCACCGCCATCTGGGCCACCCAGTTCTTCCTGGCCGGGTTGTCCATCGGCTGGGTGATCGGACTGGGTCTGGCGGCGCCGCTGGGCGCGCTCGGCGCCTATTACGCCTTCCCCCATGTCCAGAACCGAGTCGCCAAGTTCCTCGATCCCGCCGGCAATGGCGGCTATCAGGTCGAGACCGCCATGAAGGCCTTCAAGAACGGCGGCCTGTTCGGCAAGGGGCCGGGCGAGGGCCGGGTCAAGTTGTCGCTGCCCGACGCCCATACCGATTTCATCCTGGCGGTGGGCGGCGAGGAATTCGGCGTGGTGCTGTGCCTGCTGGTGGTGGCGCTGTTCGCCTTCATCGTGCTGCGCGGCTTCTCGCGCGTGCTGAAGGAAGACAATCTCTTCGTGGTGCTGGCCACCGCCGGGCTGCTGGTGCAGTTCGGTCTGCAGGCCATGGTCAACATGGCCTCGACCCTGCGCATGATGCCGCCCAAGGGCATGACCCTGCCCTTCATCTCCTATGGCGGCTCGTCCATGGTGGCGCTGGCGCTCGGCATGGGCATGGTACTGGCGCTGACCCGAACCCGCTACGGCAGGGAGGGCCACGACGCATGAACGCGCCCTTGATCGCCCTGGCGGCCGGTGGTACCGGCGGCCACGTCTTCCCGGCCGAGGCATTGGCCTCGACCTTGTTGGAGCGCGGCTATCGCCTGGCGCTGATCACCGATAAGCGCGGTGCCGCCTATGGCGGCACCCTGGGCAGCCTTGAGACCCACCGCATCTCGGCGGGCGGCATCGCCGGGCGCGGGCGGCTGGCCAAGCTGCGCGCCATGGCGGAACTGACCATCGGCGTGTTCCAGGCCCACGGCCTGATCAAGCGCATCATGCCCGCCGCCGTGGTCGGCTTCGGCGGCTATGCCTCGGTGCCGGGCATGGTGGCCGCCGTGCTGGGCGGGGTTCCCACGGTGATGCACGAACAGAACGCGGTGCTGGGCCGCGCCAACCGCCTGCTGGCGGGCAAGGTGGCGCGGATCGCCACCTCCTTCGCCGAGGTCGAGCACATCGACGCCCGGCTGGCGGCCAAGCTGGTCCATACCGGCATGCCGGTGCGCGCCGCCATCGACGCCCAGCGCCATGTCCCCTATGCCCCCATCACCGGTGACGGCCCCATCCATCTGGTGGTGCTGGGCGGCAGCCAGGGGGCGCGGATTCTGTCCGAGGTGGTTCCGGCGGCGCTGATGCGGCTGCCCGAGAGCCTGCGGCGGCGTATCCGCATCGCCCAGCAATGCCGCCCCGAGGATTTGGAGGCGGTGGGCAAGGCCTATGAGGGCAGCGGTATCGACGCCACTCTGCAAAGCTTCTTCTCTGACGTGCCCGAACGGCTGGCCGGTGCCCATCTGGTGATCGCCCGGGCCGGTGCCTCGACGGTGGCGGAGCTGACCGCCCTGGGCCGCCCCGCCATCCTGGTGCCCTATCCCTTCGCCATCGACGACCACCAGACCGCCAATGCCCATGCGGTGGAGGACAGCGGCGGCGCCTGGCTGATCGGCCAGGACGCCTTCACCGCCGAAACCCTGTCGGCCCGCCTGGACTCGCTGCTGGGCCAGCCCGAGGCATTGACCCGTACCGCCGAATGCGCCGCCCGCGCCGGTCGCCCCGACGCTGCAGCCCGTCTCGCCGATCTGGTGATCGGTCTCATCCCCGCCGACAGGAGGCTCTGACCCATGCGCCACATGCCTCTCTCCATCGGCACCATCCACTTCGTCGGCATCGGCGGCATCGGCATGTCCGGCATCGCCGAAATCCTGCACAACCTGGGCTACGCGGTCCAGGGCAGCGACATCGCCGACAACTACAACGTGGAGCGGCTGCGCAAGAAGGGCATTCCCGTCCATATCGGCCATGCCGCCGAGGCGCTGGGCGAGGCCCGCGTCGTGGTGGTGTCCTCGGCGGTCAAGCCCGACAATCCGGAAGTTCTGGCGGCCCGGGCCAAGCTGGTGCCGGTGGTGCGCCGCGCCGAGATGCTGGCCGAGCTGATGCGCCTGAAAGCCGCCATCGCCATCGGCGGCACCCATGGCAAGACCACCACCACCTCCATGATCGCGGCCTTGCTCGACGCCGCCCATATGGACCCCACCGTGATCAACGGCGGCATCATCAACGCCTATGGCACCAATGCCCGGCTGGGGGCCTCGGACTGGATGGTGGTCGAGGCCGACGAGAGCGACGGCAGCTTCATCAAGCTGCCCAGCACCGCCGTGGTGGTGACCAATATCGACCCCGAGCACATGGATTATTACGGCAGCTTCGACCGGCTGCGCGACGCCTTCCGCACCTTCGTCGAGAACATCCCGTTCTATGGTTTCGCCGCCATGTGCATCGACCATCCGGAAGTGCAGGCGCTGATCGCCAAGGTGCCCGACCGCAAGATCGTTACCTATGGCTTCAGCCCCCAAGCGCTGGTGCGGGCCTGCAATCTGCGCACCGGTCCCGATGGCGCCCGCTACGACGTGATCATCACCGACCGGGTGACCGAGCGGGTGCGCTGCATCGAGGATATCCACCTGCCCATGTTCGGCGAGCACAACGTGCTGAACTCGCTGGCCGCCGTGGTCTGCGCCGACCAGCTGGGCCTGCCCAACGACGTGGTCAAGAAGGCGCTGGGCGGCTTCGCCGGGGTCAAGCGCCGCTTCACCAAGACCGGCGAGGCCAAGGGCGTCACCGTGATCGACGATTACGGCCATCATCCGGTGGAGATCGCCGCCGTGCTCAAGGCGGCCCGCAGCGCCACCACCGGCAATGTGATCGCGGTGGTGCAGCCCCACCGCTACACCCGCCTGTCCAACCTGTTCGCTGAATTCTGCACCTGCTTCAACGACGCCGACACCGTGGTGGTAGCCGATGTCTACGCGGCGGGCGAGAGCCCGATCAAGGGCTTCGACAAGGCCGGGCTGGTCAAGGGATTGCAGGAACACGGCCACCGCCACGCCGTTCCCCTGGCCGGGCCGAAGGAACTGGCGCCGCTGGTCAACACCCTTGCCCGACCGGGCGACATGGTGGTCTGCCTGGGGGCGGGCAACATCACCGGCTGGGCCCATGCCCTGCCGGGCGAGCTGGCAATTCTTCCGGAGCCCGCTGAATGATGGTCAAGCGGCGCACCCATGACTGGCGCGACGGCCTGCCCCCGGTTCGGGGGCGGATCGGCTTCGACGCGCCCATGGCGCCCTATACCTGGTTCCGGGTGGGTGGACCGGCCGAGGTGCTGTTCCGCCCCGCCGACCTGGACGACCTGACCGCCTTCCTGGTGGACCTGCCGCCGGAGATACCGGTGACCACCATCGGGGTGGGCTCCAACTTGCTGGTGCGCGACGGCGGTGTGCCCGGCGTGGTCATCCGCCTGACCGGCCCCTTCGCCGAGATCGCCGTCAGCCAGAATTCCATCACCGCCGGGGCGGGCGCCCTGGACCTGACCGTGGCGCGAGTGGCGCAGGAAGAGGGCATTGCCGGGCTGGAATTCCTGTCGGGCATTCCCGGCACCATCGGCGGCGCGCTGCGCATGAATGCGGGCGCCTTCGGCACCGAGATGAAGGACGTCACCGCCAGCGCCGAGGCGCTGGACCGGTCCGGCCAACTGCACATCCTGACCCTGGACGATCTGGGCTTCACCTATCGCCATTGCGCCCTGGACGACGCCTGGATCTTCCTGGCCGCCAGCCTGAAGGGCCGGGCGGGCAAACCCGCCGAGATCGCGGCCCGCATGAACGAGATCAAGGCGGGGCGCGAGGAGGCGCAGCCGACCCGGGCGCGTACCGGCGGTTCCACCTTCGCCAATCCGCCGGGTCATTCGGCCTGGAAGCTGATCGACGCCGCCGGATGCCGGGGGCTGGTGAAGGGCGGCGCGCAGGTCTCGGAGAAGCATTGCAATTTCCTGCTCAATCTCGGCGAAGCCACCGCCGCCGATATCGAGGATCTGGGCGACGAGGTGCGGCGCCGAGTGATGGAAACCAGTGGCATCGAGCTTCGCTGGGAAATCCAGCGCATCGGCATGAGGAAAGAGTCATGAGCCAGGCAAAGCGCGTCACCGTCCTGATGGGGGGAGCCTCGGCCGAGCGCGACGTGTCCCTGCGGTCCGGCCAGGCCGCCGCCAAGGCGCTGGAGAAGGCGGGATACGCAGTCACCCTGGTGGATGCCGGGCGCAATGTGCTGGAATTGGCCCGCGCCATCGAGGAAACCCGGCCCGATGTGGTGTTCAACGCCCTGCATGGCCGTTTCGGCGAGGATGGCTGCGTCCAGGGCGTGCTGAATCTGCTGGGCATTCCCTATACCCATTCCGGCCTGCTGGCCTCGGCCGCCGCCATGGACAAGGCCTTCGCCCGCTCCATGTTCGAAAGCGCCGGAATTCCGGTGGCCAAGGGCGTCGTGGTGCGCAAGGGCGATTCCTCGCCGCTGCCCCGTCCCCATGTGGTCAAGCCGCTGAACGAAGGCTCGTCAGTGGGGGTCTATATCCTGCAGGCGGGCGACAACCGCGATCCGCTGGCCGACTGGCCGTTCGAGGCCGATGTGGTGCTGGTGGAGGAATTCGTCCCCGGCCGCGAACTGACCGTGGCGGTCATGGGCGACAAGGCCCTGGGCGCGCTCGAGATCACCTCCGATCGCGGCTTCTACGACTACGAGGCCAAGTATGCGCCGGGCGGCTCGCGCCATATCATGCCCGCCCCCATTCCGGCGGCGGATTATGCCGAGGCCTGCCGCCTGGCGGTGGAGGCCCATCGGGTGCTGGGCTGCCGCGGCGTGTCGCGCACCGACCTGCGCTACGACGATACCGTGCCGGGCCGTCCGCCCCGGATGATCGTGCTGGAGGTCAATACCCAGCCGGGCATGACCGCCACCTCCCTGGTTCCGGAAATCGCCGCCCATGCGGGCATCGACTTTCCGGCCCTGGTGCGGTGGATGGTGGAGGAGGCGCGATGCGACGCATAAGCGCCAGCGACATCGTCATCACCGCCGACGACCGGCTGCCGGGTTCCGCCCCGCCATCGCCGAAGCCGCCGCGCCAGCCCGCCGCCAAGCGTCAGCCCAAGCGCAAGACGGCGCGCTGGCGTCTGGACCTGTCGCCGTTGCAGAAATTCGCCGCGCTGGGCGTGGCGGTGACCGCCGTGCTGGTGACCGGCGCGGTGATCTGGCATTCGGGGCGGCCGCAACGCCTGGCGCGAGACACCGCCGCCGCCGCCCTGTCCCTCAGCGCCGATCTGGGGCTGCGCATCACCGACATCACCGTATCGGGTCGGCGGCGCACCCCCACCGATCAGGTGGTCACCGCCCTTGCCGCCCATCACGGCGATCCCATCCTGGGCCTGGACATCTTCGCCGCCCGTTCCCGGCTGGAGGCGCTGCCCAGCGTGCGCGCCGCCGCGGTGGAACGCCGTCTGCCCGGCGCGGTGCATGTCTCCATCGTCGAGCGCCAGCCGGTGGCCCTGTGGCAGACCGAGGGCCGCTTCGTGCTGGTGGACCGCGACGGCCACCGCATTCCCGGCGCCATCGAGGGCTTCGAGGACCTGCCGCTGATCGTCGGCGATGGCGCACCCCAGCGCACCGACGAGTTGTTCGCGCTGCTGGCCGCCGAGCCGGAACTGGCCGGGCGGGTCAAGGCCGCCATCCGGGTGGGCAACCGCCGCTGGACCGTCAAGCTGGACGATGTGGAGCGCGGCCTGGAAGTCCGCCTGCCCGAGCTGGATACCCCCCAGGCCTGGCGTCGGCTGGCCGAACTGGAGAAGAAGCGGGGCCTGAGCTCGAAGCAGGTCACCATGGTCGATCTGCGGGTACCCGAGCGCCTGATCCTGAAAAGCGATCCGCAGCAATCGGCCGAGCGCCGACCGGTCGCCGAGCCAGGGAAGGAGGACTGACCATGGCCCAGCGCAACGGTCTGATCGCCGCCCTCGACGTGGGAACCACCAAGGTCTGCTGCTTCATCGCCCGGGTCCAGGACGACGGGGCGCCGCGCATTCTCGGCATCGGCCACCAACTGGCGCGCGGCATGCGCAACGGCGCCGTGGTGGACATGGAGGAGTTGGAAACCTCGATCCGCGCCTCGGTGGATGCCGCCGAGGAAATGGCGGGCGAGCGCATCCGCATGGTGGCGGTCAACATCTCGGGCGGCCATCCCGGCTCGGCCAATGTCAAGGTCGAGGTGGCCATGAACGGCCACGCCGTCAACGAGGCCGATATCCGCCGCATGCTGGAACACGGCCGCGCCCATCATGAGAGCCCCGATCGGGAGCTGATCCACGCCATTCCGGTGGACTACACCATCGACGGCAACGAGGGCATCAAGGACCCGCGCGGCATGTTCGGCGACCGCCTGGGCGTCGCCATCCATATCATCTCGGCGGGCAGCGGCCCGGTGCGCAATCTCGCCACCGTGGTCAACCGCTGCCATCTCGACCTGGAAGCCCGGGTGGTCAGCCCCTATGCCTCGGGTCTGGCCTGCCTGGTGGATGACGAGAAGGAACTGGGCGTCACCTGCATCGACATGGGCGGCGGCACTACCTCCATCGCCGTGTTCCTGGGCGGCCAACTGGTCCATACCGACGTCATTCCCGTGGGCGGTGCCCATGTCACCAGCGACATCGCCCGTGGCCTGTCGACGCCGCTGGTTCATGCCGAGCGCATGAAGACCCTGTATGGCAGCGCCATTCCCAGCCCCAGCGACGACCGCGAGATCCTTAAGGTGCCGCTGGTGGGCGAGGATGAGGACGGCGCCAGCAACCAGGTGCCGCGCAGCATGCTGATCCAGATCATCCAGCCCCGGCTGGAAGAGACGTTCGAACTGGTGCGCAACCATCTGGAACAGGGCGGCTTCGACAAGATGGCCGGGCGCCGGGTGGTGTTGACCGGCGGCGCCAGCCAGATGCAGGGCGTGCGCGAACTGGCGGGGCTGGTGCTCGACAAGCAGGTACGCCTCGGTCGGCCGGTGGGGCTGCAGGGACTGCCGGAAGCCACCAACGGCCCGGCCTTTTCCACCTGCGGCGGATTGATTCGCTACGCCCTGGCCCACGCCCCCGCGCCCGCGCGGGGCAAGCGTGCCGCCGGGGCGGGGGATGGCTCGGGCTCGGGCCTGGGCCGCTTGGGGTCCTGGTTGAAACGGAATTTTTGAGATCAACGGATGGCCGACAACGAAACGGCCGAAACAGCGCGGAGGACTATGACAATGCTGACTTTTCTTCCCGGGGCTCATCAAGAGCTCAAGCCACGTATCACGGTGATCGGCGTCGGTGGCGCCGGTGGCAACGCCGTCAACAACATGATCCTGTCCCGGCTTGAAGGCGTCGAATTCATCGTCGCCAACACCGACGCCCAGTCGCTGGGGCAAAGCCGCACCGAGCGGCGCATCCAGCTGGGCAATCAGGTCACCCAGGGCCTGGGCGCCGGATCGCGTCCCGATGTGGGCCGGGCGGCGGCCGAGGAAAGCCTGGAAGAGATCCTGGGCCAGATCAACGGCGCCAATATGGTGTTCATCACCGCCGGCATGGGCGGCGGTACCGGGTCCGGCGCCGCGCCGGTGATCGCCCGCGCCGCGCGCGAGCAGGGCATCCTGACCGTGGGCGTGGTGACCAAGCCCTTCCATTTCGAAGGCGCGCACCGCATGCGCACCGCCGAGGGCGCCATCGAGGAACTGCAGCAGTTCGTCGACACCCTGATCATCATTCCCAATCAGAATCTGTTCCGGGTCGCCACCGAGCGAACCACCTTCGCCGATGCCTTCAAGATGGCCGACGATGTGCTGTATTCCGGCGTGCGCGGCGTCACCGACCTGATGATGATGCCCGGCCTGATCAATCTGGACTTCGCCGATATCCGCACCGTCATGAGCGAGATGGGCAAGGCCATGATGGGCACCGGCGAGGCCGAGGGTGACAAGCGCGCCATCGACGCCGCCGAGGCCGCCATCTCCAATCCGCTGCTGGACGACACCTCCATGAAGGGGGCCAAGGGCGTTCTGATCAACATCACCGGCGGCCAGGACATGACCCTGTTCGAGGTGGACGAGGCCGCCAACCGTATCCGCGACGAGGTCGACCCCGAGGCCAACATCATCTTCGGCGCCATCTTCGACGAGAAGCTGACCGGCAAGATGAGGGTGTCGGTGGTGGCCACCGGCATCGCCTGCGAAGCCGCGACCCAGCCCAAGCCCACGGTGATCTCGCTGGTGGGGCAGCCCCAGGCCGCCGCGCCCCTGGCCCGTCCGCCCATGCCGGCGGCTGCCCAGGTTCAGCCCCAGTTCCGGCCCCAGGCCGCCGCCAGCGTGGCTCCGCCCGCCGTCGCCTCGGCCCAGCCCCAGGTCCAGCCCCAGGTCGCGGCGGCGGTCGCCGCCGCCCAGGTCCATTCCCACCAGCCCAGCCACGGCCACACCGCCACCACCGCCACCGCCAGCGCGGCGGCCAGCGCGGCGGCGTTGCGGGCCCAGCGCGAGCCGGAACTGGACATCCGGGTTCCCGAACCGGCTCCCCGCCCCGAGCCCCAGATGCGCCCCGAGCCGCAGCTTCGGCCGGATTCGCATCTGCGTCTCGACCCCGAGATGCGCCCCGAGCCCAGCCTGGGCCGCCCGGCGGCCTATGCCTCCGAGCGCGAGCCGGACATGGGCGACATGCACAAGGTCCTCTCGGATATCACCGATACCGGTCATCACCATGACGTGACCCCGCCCATGGCGCCGCATCCCCAGCCGGAAACCCGCCGGGTGGGCAGCCTGATCGACCGTCTGGTCAATCGCGGCCGTCAGGCGGTGTCGCCCGCTCCGGCCATGGCCCGGGCCCAGGAAGCGGCTCCGGCTCCGGCCCCTCGCATGGAGACCCGTCGCGAGGCGCCGCGCTCGGGCGAGGATCTGGACATTCCGGCCTTCCTGCGTCGCCAGGCCAACTGACCGCTTGCGGTCCATGCGGGGTGACGCCCCGCCCGCGCTGAACTTTCAGGCCCGCTCCGGGAACTCCGGGCGGGCCTTTTTTTCGCCCAGCCTTTGCGAGGCGCCGGGAATCGGCTATGACTCAAGGCTCCTCATTCCTGGTTGATAAGGATCGCCTTCATGACTCGTCGCCTGATCTCCTCCGGTTCGTCGTTCGAAGAAGTGGCCGGTTATTCCCGTGCCGTGCAGCAGGACCCCTGGGTCTTCGTCTCCGGCACCTCGGGCTTCAAGGACGGCCAGATCGCCGACGACGTTCTCGCCCAGGCCGAGCAGTGCATCGCCACCATCGCGGCGGCGCTGGAACAGGCGGGCTCGTCCCTGGCCGACGTGGTCCGGGTCAAGGCCTATATCACCGAGGCCTCGTTCTTCGAGACCATCGCGCCGGTGCTGGGCAAGGCCTTCAAGGGCATCCGCCCCGCCAACACCACCATCGTCTGCGGCCTGGTCGATCCCCGCATGAAGGTGGAAATCGAAGTCACCGCCCTGAAGCAGTAAGCCCGAAGGAGGCCCTGTCATGCCGACCATCCTGATCCTGGGGGCCAGTCGGGGGCTGGGCCTGGAATTCGTCCGCCAATATGCCGCCGATGGCTGGCGGGTGCTGGCCACGGTGCGCGATCCCGCCAAGGGACGCGCGCCGTCCGAAGCGGGGGCGGAAATCTATGTCTGCGACGTGGGCGATGCCGCTTCCGTCCGCAGACTGGTCTCCGCCCTGGCCGGGGTGAAGCTGGACGTGGTGCTGCACAATGCCGGCATCTATGGCGAACATCAGGAGTTCGGCTCGGTCGATCCCGAGAGATTCCTGGAGGTGGTGCGCATCAACGCCCTGGCGCCGCTGAAGCTGGCCGAGGCGCTGGTGGACAATCTGGACGGACGCAAGATTTTCGCCGCCGTCTCGTCGCTGATGGGGTCGGTGGCCGAGAACAGCTCGGGCGGCTCCTACGCCTATCGCGCCGCCAAGGCGGCCCTCAACATGGTGATCAAGGGCCTCGCCATCGACCTCAAGGACCGGGGCGTCACCACGGTGGCGCTGTCTCCGGGCTGGGTGAAGACCGATATGGGCGGCCCCTCGGCGCCGCTGTCCCCGGCCGAGGCCATCGCCGGGATGAAGGCGGTGCTGGATGGGCTGAAACCTGCCGACAGCGGAGCGCTGATCCATTACGATGGCCGCAGGCTGCCCTGGTAGGGAGGACGTCATGGGTTCCACCATCGCCTTCTATTTTGATTTCTCGTCGCCCTATGGCTATTTCGCGGCGGTGCAGGCCGACGAGTTGGAACGGCGCACGGGGCGCGCGGTGGAGTGGAAGGCCATCATGGTGGGCTCGGCCTTCAAGGCCTCGGGCAACAAGCCGCTGGTGGACCAACCGCTGAAGGGCGCCTATTCCCGCCACGACTGGGAGCGGATGGGCCGCCTGTTGCAGGTGCCCTATCGCTTGCCCGACCGTTTCCCCATCCCGACCCTGGCGCCGTCGCGGGCCTTCTGGTGGCTGGCCGATGGCGATCCGGTCCAGGCCAAGGCCTATGCCAAGGCGGTCTACCACGCCTATTTCGCCGATGGACGCGATATTTCCGATCCGGGCGTCGCCGCCGAGATCGGCCGAGAGATCGGTGTCGATGCCGATGTGCTGGCATTGGCGATCCAGGACGAGACCTGGAAGCAGCGGTTGCGCGCCGAGACCGAGACCGCCATCGCCGCCGGGGTGTTCGGCTCGCCCTATTTCCTGGTGGATGGCGAGGGTTTCTGGGGCGCCGATCGCATGGCCATGGTCGAGGACTGGGTCAAGCGCGGCGGCTGGTAGTTGCCAGGGCGCCTCGCGCCCGATAAAACCAATGCGTGGGCCGACGCCTAGAGCGCGATGACTTCAGATCGGCGCGTTCAAGCGACGTTCTGAAGTCTGAATCGCCCTCTAACCTATTAAGTAGAGACGGATTCAGCTTTGAGGAGATAGCAACCTCAAAGCATCCGGCTCTAGGGAGAATTGACGTGCCTTTGCTGATCGATCTGAAGCCCGGCGAAAAGGTGATCGTGAACGGCGCCGTGGTGGAGAATGCCGGGCATTCCACCAAGCTGCGCGTGCTGAACGATTCCAACATCCTGCGGGAAAAGGACATCATCGCCGACGGCGACAACATCACGCCGGCCGGGCGAGTCTATTTCTTCGTGCAGAACGCCTATATCTTCCCCGGCAGCCGCGCCAAGTATCTGGGGCTGTTCGAACGCTGCCTCAACGACTATGTGGCCTCGTGCCTCAGCGCCGCGCCCATCGGAGAGGAATTGCGGGCCGCCGTGGCCTCCAGCGAGTACTACAAGGCGCTGAAGCTGGCTCGCAAGCTCCTGAAGCACGAGGCGCAGGTGCTGGAAAGCTACGCCAAGAGCCCAGGCGCCAAGGCCTGATGCACCTCGGCGATGACGCCGCTCCAGTCTCCTGGGCTGGTCTGGCGGAACAGCCGTGCCGTTGGATACCACGGCGTATCGGTGCGCTGGCTCATCCACAGGAAAGCCGAGCTGGGATAGGGCAGTAAAATCCACACCGGCTTGCCGAGGGCGCCCGCCAGATGCGCCACCGCGGTATCGGCGGTGATGATCAGGTCCATGGCGGCGATAGCGGCGGCGGTGTCGGCGAAATCCTCCAGCCGGGGGCCGAGATCGACCATCAGGCCGTGGTCGAACAGGTCCGACGCGGTGGCGGCGACATCACCCTTCTGCAGGGAATAGATGGGGGCGTCCACCAGATCCATCAGGTCGTGGGGGCGGAAGCTGCGGGGCTGGTTGTCGCGGCGCCCGGCGCTGCCACTCCACACCGCGCCGATCCGGGGGCCTGGACGATCGGCCAGATCGGCGAAGGAGGCGGCGCCCTTGGGCACCGACAGATAGGGCACCTTGGCCGGGATGGTTTCCAAGGTGGTGCCGAAAGCCAGCGGCAGCGACATCATGGGCAGGTGAAAGTCGCAACGGGGAAGTGGGCCGTCGCCCACCTCGATCACCGTCAGGTCGGGATGCAAGGTGGAGAACAGGCGTCCCAGTCCCTGGCGGCATTCCAGAGTGACCGCCGCCCCCTTGTCGAACAGCAGGGGGATGTAGCGGGCCATTTCCAGCGCGTCGCCGTATCCCTGTTCGGCATGGATCAGGATGGAACGGCCCTCCAGGGGCTCGCCCTGCCATTCCGGCTGGTGGAACTCGCGCACGAAGCGGGCGAAATGCGGCGTCTGCCAGCGCCATTCGTATTCCTGCCAGCCCTGGGAGTAGTCGCCCTTGGTCAACAGCACCAGCGCCAGGTTCCAATGCAGTTCGGGCTCGTCGGGGGCCAGGGCCAGGGCGGCGCGCACCGTCGCCTCGGCCTCGTCCAGCGCCCCCATGTCGCGCAGGACGGCGCCGAGATTGATATGGGCGTCGAGGAATTTCGGGTCGAGCGCCAGGCAGTCGCGATAGGCCTGGGCGGCTTCGGCCAGACGTCCGGCGCCGTAAAGGGCGCTGCCCAGATTGAGGCGCTTGATGGGGCCGTCGGACAGGGCGATGGCGCGCCGATAGGCATCGACCGCCGGGTCGATCACCCCCAGCTTGATATAGGCATTGCCCAGATTCATCCAGGCCAGGGCATTCTCGGGGTCAATCATGGAAGCCCTGATATAGGCCTCCACCGCCTCGCCGGGGCTGTCGAGCGCCAAGAGGGCATTGCCGAAATTGACGTGGGCATCGGCCATTTCCGGTTTGATGATGATGGCCTGGACCGCCATGTCGGCGGCTTCGGCCGGACGGTTGGACTGGACCAGGGCATCGGACAGGTTGACATAGGCTTCGGGCGATTGCGGATTGAGGGTCACCGCCTTCTGGTAGGCATCCACTGCCTCGGCCGGACGGCCGAGCCCCATCAGGGCGTTGCCGAAATTAAGGTGGGACAGGAACCAGTCGCCCTGTTCGGCGATAGCGGTATAGGCCAGCGAGGCGGCGGTGTTGAAGTCGCCCAGGCTGGAGGCCACCACGCTCATGAGGTTGAGCGCGTCCACGTTGTTGGGCTCGGCGGACAGGACGGCCTTGTAATGTCCCACCGCCTGGGCCATGTCCCCGGCCTGTTGCCGTTCGATGCCCTGGCGCAGTTCAGACTCGATATCGATCACGCGGTCAATCCTAGCTCAGATAGTTCAGGAGGCTCAGGGACTGGATCTTCGCCAGGGACTGATAGCTGGCCTGCAGCGCGTTGGTATCCGCAAGCAGGGCCGCCGCCGCCGAGGCGTCATCCACCACCTCGATCTGCGCGATGCGGGTGTCGAGGAAGCCCTTGAAGCTTTTCAGGCTTTGGGTCTTGGTGTTGATTTCGTAAGCGACGAAGCCCACGCGCTGCTGCACCATGGAGATGTCGCCGCGCAGTTCGGCGCCAAAGGGGGGCGTTCCCGCCGCCGGGGATTCGAGCGAATCGGTGATCAGGTAGCGAGCCTGGGAGATGCGGCCCTGATTCTGGTCCAGGCCGCCCGCGGTGCCGAACTTGCCCTGGGCGATCAGGCCCAGCGCCCGGAAGGCCTTCTCGAAGGCCGGGTCCGAGGCGTAGACACCCATGTCCACCTGACGGTCGTTGTCGACGCGATGCTGGATCTGCATGGTGTCGCCCTTGTACCAGGACGACGCCTCGATATCGGCGGTGCTGACCGATTCGGTGGTCAGCAGGGTGCTTTCGACCTCGATGTAATTGCCGTTGTTGGCGGTTATCTTGTAGGTCCCGTCATTGACGCCGGTGGAACTGGACAGGTGGATGACCTGGCCCACCGCCGGATAGGGATTGCCCGAACCGTCCAGGAACGAGGTGGCGCCGCCCGAGGCGGTGATGCGCTCGCCGGTGGTGCCGGTGGGGCTGAAGGTCAGGGTCCCGTAGCCGGTATTGCCGCTGGTGCCGCCGCCAGCGATCAACTGGTCGTTGGTCTCGCCCGGACCCACGTCGAAATCAATGGTGACGTCATTGCGGCCGCTCTGGGGGATGAACTGGCTGACCCGCAGCGCGTCGGTATTGACATAGAAGCTGACCGTGGTGGCGCTGGCCGAGGCCACGGTGAAGGTCCCGTTGTGATAGGAAGACCCTCCGATGGAGATGGTGTCGCCCGCGCTATAGGCGCCAAGATCATTACCCGCCGAGGTGACGGTGACCAGGGTCGAACCGGTCAGGGCGGGCGGCGTCGCCTGGGGGGTGGCGGTGAAGGTAACCGTGCCGGTGGTCAGCGAGGTGGCGGCGCCATAGTTGCGCGACAGGCTGAGCGGTGCGGTGGCGCCGGTCTGCAGGATGCTTTCGGATTTGGCCTTGGTGGTGTCGGTTGCGATCTCGACCACACCGTTGGTGTTGCTGACCACCTTGAAGGCGCCGTCCCAGGCGTTGCCGGTCGAGCCGTTGATGGTGAAGGTGCTTCCCGCCGACAATGCCGACAGCGAGTTGGCGGTGGTCGGCGTGATCTTCAGGTTGCCATTGGCGGCGAAGGCGAAGTTCAGGTCGCCGGTGGCGGCGGGAAGGATCTGGGTCGGCGTGGCGCCATAGCTGATGGTGGGCGAACCCGAGCCCGCGCCATTGGTTTCCGCCATGGCGGAACCACCCACATTCATGGCCGCGTGGCTGCGGATCTGGAAGGTCTGGTTGTTGGAGACGCTGTTGGTGATGGAGATGGATGCCGTGCTGGCCAGGGGGGCCAGGCTGTCGGCGTCGGCGGCCTGGATGGTGCCGCTGGTGGCGTTGAAATACAGCTTGGTGGTGTCGGCGCGTCCGACGAAGCTGTCGAGCAACTGGGCCGCGCGCGTGGTCGGCCAGGTTCGGGTGCTGCCGTCGTAGGTGGTCTGGAACTGGGTCAGCGTGGTGGCGCCCAACTGCACCGGATCGGTGGTGACGCGGCCACCGGCGAACAGATATTCGCCGTTGTTGCTTTCGCCCAGATAGGTCTGGATCGCCTGCATGGTCTGGAAGGCGAATTCCTGGATCTGTTCGACCCGCTTCTGGTCGGTGGTGTTGCCGGAATAGAAGTTGCTGAATTGGTCGCGAAAGTTTTTCAGGGACTTCTCGATGCCGGTCAACGAGATGTCGATGGTGTCCAGCTTGGTCTTGGCCGAAGTGTTGCTGGTCAGGAACTGATCCACCGTTGCCTTCTCGTTCTCGAAGTTGAGCAGCGAGTTGGTTTCGGTCGCGATGCCGGAATAGTACTGGCTCTTGATCTTCTCGGTGAACTGATACTGATCCTTCTGCATCTGGACCTGAATGTCCAAGATGCGGTTCACATAGGCGGTATTGGCCCCAAGCGTGCCGATTCTCGTCATGATCGGCCTCCCTAACGAACGATGTTGACCAGTGTGTCGAGCATATCCTGCAACGTCGAGATGACCTTCGCCGAGGCGGAATAGGCCTGCTGGAAGGTGATCATGTTAGCAACTTCCTCATCCAGGTTCACGCCGCTCAGCGAACTGTACTGATGCTCCAGGGCCTGGCCCAGGGTGGTCTGGTAGGTTCGCCGGTCCTCGGTATGAGCCGAATTGGAGGCTACCACGGAAATGGTTGCAGAAGCGTATTCATCGAAGCTGTAATTGCCCGCGTAGATTTCACCTGCCGTGGCCATGGCGTTCTTGTTTCCCATGGTCTGGGCGATGGCGGTGGCCGTGGTGTTGTCACCCTCGGACAGGTAGTACTTGTCGAGATCGGCGTTATAGCGGACGGAGCCGCGCGCCATCAGGGACGGCGAGCCCTGGATATCGTCGCGGATGGTCAGGCTGGAGGCGGAACGGGTGGCCGCCGCATGCATCCCCAGATCGGTGAGGATGCTGCCGGGCGGGGTCTGGGTATCGGGGTCGGCGCCGATGAACAGTTCCTTGTCGCTGTTCTGACGGATGCGCAGGCGCTTGCCAGATCCATCGGGAATGACCGTGGCCTCGATCAGATTGGCCGAACGCATCCCGAGATAATTGTCCAGGCTGGCGGTGCCCACGGTGCCGCCACTGGCGGAAACCGTCAGCTCCACGCCCCGGCTGTCCCAGACCCGCAGCTGAAAGCTGTTGGGTGCGTTCTGCACCACCTTGGCCAGGATCGAGCCGCCCACATTGTTGATGGCGGCGGCGATGTCGTTGATGTTGTCGATGGTCGCGGCGGTCAAGGTGATGGGGAAGCCGGTGATGTTGCCGTTGGAATCGGCCACCGTGAAGGTGGCATTGCCGGTCAGGGTCAGCGCCGCGCTGTTGAGGATGTTGGACTCGCTGGTCTGGCTCTTGGCATTGATGGTGGCGGCGATGGTTTCCAGATTCGATCCCGCCGGAACGGTGATGGAATTGCCGATCTGGCCCGACGGGTCGTAAAGCCGGAAGGTTCGGGTGTTATTCAGGGTGAACTTGCTGGGCAGGATGATGGATTCGCTGATGGAATTGGGCGATTCCATGGTGAAGAAGTCGTTCAGGCCGAAGAAATTGGAAAAGCCCTCCACCGTCTGGTCGGCATTGCCGTCGCCGTCCACGTCGAACTTGATGGTGGCGTCGCCCGCGGTCGCGCCCTTGGTGGTGGACACCTGGTCGCGGAAGGACAGGGTCACCGCGGTATTGGCGGTATTCAGCTCGAACACGCCGTTGGCGACGCTGGCGGTGGCCGAACTGAGCTGGTTGTTCTGATAGGACTGGGCCCGCATCCAATTCTGAATCTTGGCGGCGACATCGGTCAACTGCACGCCGGGCGTGGCGGCAGAGGACGAGATGTCGATGGAGGTGGCGGCTCCGGCGGCGTCATTATAGGCGGTGCTGCTCATGATGGTCTTGAGCGTCGTGCTGGCGATCTCGTCGCCATTGCTGTCGAACAGGGCGATGGTGGTGTCGCCGCTGCTCAGCCACATCTTCTGCGGATTCGCATCGATGGATGCCGGGATCAGGCCGCCGTTGACCGTGGGGTTGTTAGGGTCGATGAAATGGCGGGTGCCGGTCATCTCGGAGCGGGTGGTGGGAAAGCTGGTGCCCCGATTATGGACTTGGTTGACGTTGGTCTTGATCTTGGCCGCCAACTCGTCCATCTGCGACTGCAGATTGGGCAGGACCTTGTCGCGCAGGTCGAGCAGGGCGCGGATCTTGCCGTCCTGGAGGTCGCCCGAGATATCGGTGTTGGGTTCGGCCGAGGTGGACAGGGTGATGGCGTTGAAATTGCCGCCCGCCCGGGTCATCCAGGCGGCGGTGACGGTGGTGGCCACATGGGTCATGGTGGCGGGACCCTTGTCCACCAGGGTCTTGCCGGTCTTGGTATAGACGCCGATCGAGCCGTCGCCGCGCTCGAAATACTGGATGTCCATATATTTCGAGACTTCGGTCAGGGACAGGTCGCGCTTGTCGCGCAGGTCGCCGACATCGGCGCCGATGGCTGATCCGCGCACGATCTTCTGGTTAAGGTCGAAAATGTTCTCGATCTGCTGATTGACCTGGCTGACGGTGTCCTGGATGGCGCGATCGGCTTCCAGGCGCAGATTCTGAATCTGCTCGGTGGTCTGGTTCAGCTTCTGGGCGGTGTCCATGGCGCTGGTCACCGCCGAAGTCTGCAACGACGAAACGCTGACACGGTCGGCCAGGGTTTCGAAGGAATTCTTCATGGTCATCAGCTGATGGGCGATGGAATCGTTGTTGGCCACCTGGCCGAACATGTCCTCGATGCGGGGATAATAGTCGTGCAGGCTGTCCAGCAGCCCTTGGGTCGAGGTCTGGCGGCGGATATCCTTCAGCAGGCCTTCGTCGACGGTCCGGGTGATCTCGCCGGTCTGCACGCCCGCGCCGACGCCGCCGACGGTGACCGATTCCGGGGTCATCACCTTGCGGACATAGCCCTTGGTGTTGACGTTGACGATGTTCTGGGAAATGACGTCCAGGCCCTTCTGGTTGGTCAGAAGTCCCGAAAGTGCTGTGGACAGGCCCAGGGTGATGCTCATGATGTTCTCCCCGCCATTCTGGCGTCAGAGCGACTTGTTGAAGGCGAGCGAGGCGCTGGTGGCGCCGCCGTCGTCGAAGGTTCCCGCCCGGCCATAGGTGGTGGCACTGACCGTCCGTTGCTTGGCGCGGTCGGCCAGGATGTCCATCACCCGCTGATAGGACTCCATTTCCGCCTCCAGGCGCAGGGCATTGATCCGGGTCAGTTCCTTCAGCTTCAGGCCGATCTCCATCAACTGCTCGCGCTGTTCCGGTTCCAGGGTCTCGGCCAGTTCCGGGCTCTTGACCAGGGGCTCCATGGCCTGTTCGTACAGACGGGCCAGGGCCACCTTGTTCTCGGTCAGGATCTTGACCGTTTCCGCGTCATGGCTCACCAGGGCGTCGTTCTCGATCTCCAGCAGTTCGCACAGATTGGTGCAGGCGAACATCAGGTCGTCGAAGGCGATGATGGGCGAGGAGTCGGGGACGTGATCGTCGTGATCGTCGTGGGTCATGTCACTGCACCTCCTGGTGCTTCAGCAGCATCTTCTGGACGGCGGAGCCGATCCCGAAGCCGCTGCCATTTCCGTTCGAACCGCCGCGATTGGCGACCATTTTAGCGTATTCGTCGATCAGCAGGGACCGGAACATCTCCTCGCCCGAGCCGCCGCCGAACAGGCCGTCGGTCTTGATGCCCGCGAACATGTGCTGAAACATCTGCGACACGAACTGGGTCTCGAACTGGCGGCCGACCTTGGCGGCGGTGCTCTTGCTGGCGGTCTGGGCCATGTTGGGTGCCTTGGGAGCGGCCTGGTAGGCGTCGTAGGCGTTGGCGGCGGCGGCGGCGATGGCGGTCATGTCACATCACCTCCAGCTCGGCCTGCAGGGCGCCGGCGGCCTTGATGGCCTGCAAGATGGTGATCAGGTCGCGCGGGCCGATGCCAAGGCTGTTCAGGCCTTCCACCAGTTCCTGCAGCGTCACCTTGTGGGGGACCACGGCCAGCTTGTTGCCCGCGCCTTCGTCCACCTGGATGTCGGTGCGCTGCACGGTGGTGGTGGTGCCCGCGTCGGAGAAGGGCGAGGGCTGCGATACCTGCGGCGTCTCGGTGATGCGGATGGTCAACTGGCCCTGGGCGATGGCCACGGTGCTGATGCGCACATTCTCGCCCATGACGATGGTGCCGGACACTTCGTCGATGATGACGCGGGCCACCTGGTCGGGCTCGACCCGAAGCTGTTCGACATCGGTCAGCAGGCCAACCACGTTGCCGCGGTAATTGGGGGGGACCACGATCTGGACGGTGCCGGGATCGACCGGACGGGCCATGTCGCCGCCCAGATAGGAATTGACCGCCTGGGCGATGCGCCGCGAGGTGGTGAAATCGGGATTGCGCAAGCTGATCTTCACCGCTTCAAGGTGAGCCATCTCGAAGGGCAGCTCACGCTCGACGATGGCCCCGTTGGCGATGCGCCCGGCGGTGGGGACGCCCTTGACCACCGAAGTGCCCGAAGCGCCCGAGGCGGAGAAGCCGCCGGTGGCGACCTGGCCCTGGCCCACGGCATAGACTTCGCCATCGGCGCCGATCAGCGGAGTCACCAGAAGCGTTCCGCCGCGCAGGTCCTTGGCGTCGCCCATGGCGGAAATCTGCGCGTCGATGCGCGATCCCTGGCGCGAGAAGGGCGGCAGTACGGCGGTGACCATGACGGCGGCAACGTTCTTGGGGCTGACCGAGGTGATGGCGCCGCTGGAATCGCGGATGTTGACGCCGAGCCGTTCCAGCATGCCGACCAGGCTTTCCTTGGTGAAGGGGGCGTTGGTCAGCGAGTCGCCGGTTCCGTTCAGGCCGACCACCAGGCCATATCCCACCAGCATGTTGTCGCGCACGCCCTCGAAATCGGCGATGTCCTTGATGCGCGAGGCGCCGAAGGCGTCGGACGGCATCAGGCCCAGCGTGGCGGCCACCAGCGATGCGGCCAGCAGGAAGGCGCGAACGGGGGCGGCGAAGGTGGCTTTGGTGACGTCGATGCGGCTCATGGTACTTTCACCCTGGTCAAGCGGGTCATGGTCGTGCGCCAAACTCGTTGCGAAAGTCATGCCAGGCGGCAATTGGCGGATTTCCAAGGGTTTTCGGCTCCGTGGCCGGTAAAGTTCGCCCCCCGGGGGCAGTTCCGTCCCCTTGCCCCCGGCAATTCCTGCCCAGTTGACCGGAAGGCCCGGCTCTGGCGAAATAGCCTCCGGCGCGCGGGACTAGGTTCCGGGCGGTGATTTAGGGTATCGTGGACCCATGAAGATTTCCGGAGTCGGTCCCAAGGGGGGCGCCACAGGCCCCCGTAAGACCGAAAAGACCCAGGGCAAGGGCGAGTTTCGCCAGGCGCTCATCGAGTCCATGGACTCGATGGAGGAGGCGCATGCCGTCGAGGCACCCATCGGCGTCACCCGGGTCGATGCCCTGTTGATGGTGCAGCAGATGGACGACGCCACCGAGCGCGAGGCCCGCCGTCGTCTGGTGAAGCGGGGCGAGCAACTGCTGGACGGGCTCGAGGAATTGCGTCACGGGCTGTTGATGGGCGAAATCCCCAAGGACAAGATGACCGTATTGGCGCAAAGCGTCCGCGCCCGGCGCGAGAATTGCGGCGACCCCCGCCTGGCCGCCCTGCTCGACGAGATTGAGCTGCGGGTCGAGGTGGAATTGGCCAAGCTGTCGCGGGCTTAGCTTTTTATTCCCGAAGATGGTGGCGTAAGTGATCCGGCGCGATTGCGCTTGCGGGGGTGCTGCCCTATCCATATATTGCGTCGCGACCGGGTGGTCCGATCCAGAGGCTTGGTTCCCCAAGCGTCTGGTGAAACGGCCCCCAACTGATTGAATTGTGGTAAAAATATATGATTTGCCCAGCAAGGCGGATCTTGGATTTTTGCCACAAGCCCGACCGTGACATCGAGGGATGTGGATGACCGTCACGCTGCCGCCGGATTATCGTCCTGCCGACGACGAAATCTTCATGAACGAAAACATGAAGGAGTATTTCCGCCAGAAGCTGTTGCGCTGGCGGGCCGAGCTGCTGCGGGAATCCGACGAGACCTTGCAGCACCTCCAGGAAGGCGGGATGCAGGAACCCGATATCGCCGACCGCGCCTCGGCCGAGGCCGACCGGGCGTTGGAACTGCGCACCCGCGACCGCGAACGCAAACTGATTTCCAAGATCGACGCCGCCATGCAGCGCATCGACGACGGCAGCTACGGCTATTGCGAGGAAACAGGCGAGCCCATCAGCATCCGTCGGCTGGAGGCCCGGCCCATCGCCACCTTGTCCATCGAGGCGCAGGAGCGCCACGAACGGTTGGAACGGACCCACCGCGAGGATTGATCAACCCGTCGTGATGGAAGGACGCGCCTTGGCCGGTTCCCTTGACGCCGAGCGCACTCTTCACGCCGCCGTGATCGCCGGTTGGATCGAGGACCAGGCCCCCGAACCCCTGCAAGCCGCCCTGTTCGACCTGCTGGACACCTGGCAGGCCGATGGCACGCGGCCCATTCCCGACCTGTGGAGCACCGTCGCCGCCCTGCTGCGGGAGCAAGGCTGCCGCGACGCCGAGTTGGCCTGTTGGCGTGCCCTGTCCGGGCTGCTTCCCTCCGAGCCGTCCATACGGGTGCGGCTGGCCGAAATCCATCAGTTGCGTGGCGAGGATGCCGAGGCCCGCGCTCTCCTGGCCGATATTCCCCCCGGCCATCCCGCCCGGCCGTCGGCGCTGCTGCTGCGGCTGGACCTGGCCGCGACCCCGACCGACGAGGTGGAGGCCTGCATCGCCGAACTTCTTCCCATCCTGGCGGCAGCTCCGGCCTGGCAGGGTACCCATCACCGGCTGATCCGCGCCCTGGTGGCTCGGGGCCGGACTGACGCCGCCCGCGCCTTTCTGGCCGACTGGGTCACAGCCCATCCCGCCGACCAGGGCGGCCTGCTGCTGGAATTGGGCTGGCTGGCCATGCATGCGGGTGACGCCGCCCTGGCGCGGTCCCAGTTCAAACGCCTGTGGGCCAAGGATGATCCCGACATCCGGGCGGTGGCCGGGCGCTTCGATGGCACGGTGCCGCCCTATACTCCCGAGATGGAGCAGGCCATCCGGGCACGCATAGACGCCGCCTTCGCTTTGCCGGACGCCGATCTGGCCCGGCTCAACCTGCCCCAGGCGCCGCTGCCGAGCCAAAGGGTGCTGTTCGTCGGTTTCGACCGCCTGACCTTCCCCAATGATCTGGCGGAACATGTCCGCCGTTCGGCCGATGCGGCCGGAGTGGCCCTGGATCTCTATCTCGATTCCGCCATCGTCTATCCCGCCGAGACCCGCTGCGACGACGATACGGTGCGGCGACGGGTGGAGGCGTTCGAGGCCGAGGTGGAGCGGCGACGGCCCGAGGTGGTGGCGCTGGATTGCGCCTATATGCCGACCTTACGCGGCCTCGCCCCCGCCCGCATGCGGGACCTGGCCGACCGGCTGGGCTTCCGTCTGGTCTGCATGATGCGTGACGCCATGGAGCCGACCTTGGCCTTCCTGGAAGCCTGGGGCGCCGTGGCCGACACAATGGTGATCTTCGATCCCGGCTCGGCGGTGCTGCGGCCGGAACACTCCCATCTGCATGCCAGGATCGTGGTGGCGGTATTGCCAGCCCAGCATCTGGAAAGGGGGGAGGGCGAACGTGACCTGGGGCTGCTGTTCCTGGGCAGTAATACCTATGGCGTGCGCAACATGCTGCTGTCGGTGCTGCTGACCGAAGACATTCCCTTCACCGCCATTACCGGCGAGGTCCGCGCCGCCCAGGTGCCCGATCTGGACGCCTATGCCGGGCTGCTGCGCCGGGCCCGCGCCGTGCTCAATGTCGCCGCCCATTCCCGCACCGAATTCCTGATCACCGGCCGGGTGTTCGAGGCCATGGCCTGCGGCGCGGTGCTGATCGAGCAGGACAATGCGGCGACGGCGGCGCTGTTCACTCCCTGGCGGCATTACCTGCCCTGGACCAATGTGGACGACATCGTCCAGCTTTGCCGCTTCGTCGAACGCAATCCGGATGTGGCGCGGCGCATGGCCGCCGAGGCGCGGTCCTGGCTGGACCGGCACTATGATTGCCGTCGGTTCTGGTCGGCGGTGCTGAACCAAAGCCCCCTCCCCAACCCTCCCCCGGCAGAGCCGGGGGAGGGGGAAAGATAAGGAATCTCCCCTGGCAGAGCCGGGGGGAGGTGGGGAGGAGGGCGTCAGGACTCGATCATGTCCCAGCCTAGGGGCGTGCCGCGTCCCAGCGCCCGCGAGGCCCGCCGTCCGATGATCTCTGGCAGGTATTTGGGGGCCAGCCCGAAGCCGGGGCGGATTGAGCGGAGATTGGCGGCGGTGAACGCCTCGCCCGCCGCCATGTCGGCCACCACGTAGAGCGAGCGGCGGAACTGGAGATTGCCGCTTTCCGATGGCTTCAGGTCGTAGGACACCCGGCCTAGGGCGGCCCAGGCGGTGCGGGCGCCGCTGACCAGTTCGGCCAGTTCGCTTGGTTCCAGCGAGAAGGCGGCATCGGGGCCGCCATCGGCGCGGGCCAGGGTGAAGTGCTTCTCGATGAAGGTGGCGCCCAGGGCCACGGCGGCCACCGAGACGGCGGTGCCCATGGTGTGGTCCGACAGTCCCGCCTGTACCCCGAAGGCCTCGGCCAGATGGGGGATGGTGCGCAGATTGGCGTCCTCGGGGGCGGTGGGATAGCCCGAGACGCAATGCAGCAGGATCATTTCCCGGCATCCGGCATCGCGGGCGCAGGCGACCGCGTCCTGGATCTCGCCCAGATGGGCCAGCCCGGTGGACATGATCATGGGCTTGCCGGTGGCGGCGATGCGGCGGATCAGCGGCAGGTCCACCAGTTCGAACGAGGCCACCTTGTAGGCGGGGGCGTCCAGGCTTTCCAGCAGATCCACCGCCGTCGCGTCGAAGGGCGACGAGAATACGCCGAGGCCGAGGGCGCGGGCACGCTCGAACAGCGGCTTGTGCCAGTCCCACGGGGTGTGGGCTTCGGCGTATAATTCGTGCAGCTTGCGCCCCGCCCACAATCCACCTTCGATGACGAAGCCCGGCCCGTCATGGTCGATAGTGATGGTGTCGGCGGTGTAGGTCTGCAGCTTGACCGCATCGGCCCCGGCGGCCTTGGCCGCTTCCAGCAGCGCGAAGGCGCGGGAAAGGTCGCCGTTGTGGTTGCCCGACATCTCGGCGACCACATAGGGGGGGTGGCCAGGTCCGATGGCGCGGCCGTCGATCATGATGCTGTCCATGGGGCAAGCTTACGATATCGCGGCGTTGATCGCATCAGGCTTTGCGGCGATGATCGGGTCATGCCGAGCGAGCCGAGAACCGTTCTTTTCCGCGCCGACGCTTCCCCTGCCCTGGGGATCGGCCATGCCATGCGTTGCCTGACCCTGGCCGGGGAACTGGCCGGGCGCGGCTGGTCGTGCCGCCTCGCCTGCGCCGCCGGGACCCGTGCCGCCGCCCGTGCCCTGGAGAACTGGCCGGGAGAGGTGATCGAGCTTCCCCCAGGCCGCGAGACCGACCCCGCCGCCCTGCTGGAGATGCCCGCGCCCCATTGGCTGGTGGTGGACCATTACGGACTCGACGCCGCCTATGAACGGGCGCTGGCCGCCTGGGCCGGGCGCATCCTGGTGATCGACGATCTCGCCGACCGCCCCCATGAATGCGACCTGCTGCTGGACCAAACGGTAGGGCGGCAGGCCTCCGACTATGACGGGCGGGTGGGCAGCGCCACCCTGGCGCTGGCCGGTCCGCGCTTCGCTTTGCTGCGGCCGGGCTTCACCGGCGCTGATCCCGGCCGCGAGTTGGGGCGTATCCTGGTCTCCCTGGGCGGCACCGACCCCGCCGACGCCACCGGTCTGGCGCTGGACGCCTTGGCCAAGGCCGGGCTGGGCCTGCCGGTGGATGTGGTGCTGGGTGGGGCGGCGCCGCATCTCGACAGCGTCAAGGACCGCGCCGCCCGGCTTGTGCCCCCCGCCCGGGTGTTGACCGATGTGGCCGACATGGCCGGGGTGATGGCGGCTTGCGGTCTGGCGGTGGGAGCGGCGGGAACCTCGGCGCTGGAACGCGCCCGCATGGCCCTGCCCACCGTCACGGTGGTGATCGCCGATAATCAACGCCAGGTGGCGGCGGGGCTGGAGCGGGCGGGAGCGGCGCGGCTGGTGGCCCTGGACGCCGACGCCATTGCCGAAGCCCTGGCCGATCTTGCCCGCGACGACGAGGCCCGGCGGCGGATGGCGCGCAAGGCCTGCGCCCTGTGCGATGGCAACGGCGCCGCCCGGCTGGCCGATCTGATGGCGGTGGAGCTGCGCCCCGCCACCCTGGCCGATGGCGAGGACCTGCTGGCCTGGCGCAACGATCCGCTGACCCGCGAGAATTCCCTGGAAACCGGGCAGGTGGCGCGCGATGGCCATTTCGCCTGGCTGGCCGGTGTCCTGGCCGATCCCCAGCGCCTGATCCTGGTGGGCGAGCGGGGCGAGGGCAAGGTGGGCATGGTCCGCTTCGACACCATGGGCGAACGGGAATGGCGGGTGTCCATCTCGGTGGCGCCGGAAGCGCGCGGTCGCGGCCTGGGCCGGGTTCTGCTGGCCTTCGCGGTGGGACGGATCGAACGGCTGCGGGGGCCGGGCGCCATGGTCGCCGAAATCCGCGAATCCAACGCCGCCAGCCAGTCCATCTTCACCGCTTGCGGTTTCCGCCAGTCCGATGCCGCCGATGGCGTCCTCTATTTCCGCAGGCCGCCGCCATGACCCCGGCCGAGATGCAGACCATGGCGGCGGTGGCCACCGGCTGGATTCTGGACGAGGTGCCGGACCTGCTCCAGGACGGGCTGCTGCGCCGGGTGGGGCAGTGGCGCGATCACGGCCATCTGCCGCTGGGCGGGCTGTGGCATCCCATCGCCGAGACTCTGTCCAATTGCGGCTTCTATGATCTGGAACTGGCCGCCTGTGAGATGATGATCTCGCTGGAGCCGTTGCAGCCCAGCTTTCGCCTGCGGCTTGGCCGCTGCCTGATCCGGGTGCGGCGGCCGGACGAGGCCCGCCTCGCCCTGGACGGGCTGGTGGGCTTGGCCGCCATCCGCTCCGAGGCGCTGCTGTTGCTGCTGGCGGAGTTGGCCGATAGCCGTGCCGCTGTGATCGACGAATTGGAAGGCCTGCTGCTGGAGGATGGCGGCTGGGGTGGCCTTCACAAGGGCTTCGTCAAGGCCCTGCTCGCCCACGATATGACGGCGCGCGCCGAGGCCTTCCTGACCGCCTGGACCGGGCGCTGGTCCATCGGTGCCGCCCAGATCATGGATATGGGTGAAATGGCCATGCTGCTGGGGCGTCCGGCCCAGGCCTGCGCCCTGTTCGAGCCGCTGTGGCAAGCGGGCGGCGAGGACCAGGAACGCATGCTGGGCAAGTTTCACGGCGCCGTCGCCTCGTATGACGATGGGGCCGAGGCGCGACTGCTGGACCGGATCGACGCCGCCTTCCGCCTGCCGGAATCGGAGCTGCCCCGGGTGGCGCTGCCCGATTTCGGTCCGGATGCGCTGGGCAAGCGGGTGGTGTTCCTGACCTTCGGCGATCGCGCCCTGGTCAACGACTTCGCCGTCCACTATGGCGAGACGGCCCGGCTGGCCGGGGTGGACATTCACCTTTATGCCGATTCCGCCCTGACCCTGCCGCGGGAGTTCCGGGGTTCCGATGCCGAGGTGGAACGGCGCATCCGGGCGTTCGAGGCCGAGATGGCGCGGCTTCGCCCCGACGTGCTGGTGGTGGACTGTGTTTCGCCCCTGATCATGCGCGGCATCAATCCCGCCATGATCTTCGACCTGAAGCGGCGCCTGGGGTTCCGCGTCCTGTGCCTGATGCGCGATTCCCATCCCTATGCCATGCCGCTGGTGCGTGCCTGGCTGCCCGCCTGCGACACGCTGGTGGCCGACATCCTGTCGCCCATCCATGCCGAGGAGACGGGGGCCAAGACCCTGCCGCTGGTGGTGCCGGTGCAGCACGGCCCGTTCCTTCAGCCTTCGCCCCAAGGCGATGGGCTGGTGTTCATCGGCAGCGTCAATTTCCTCGCCCGCCATGCCCTGCTGTCGGTGCTGATGACCGAGGATATCCGCTTTCGCGCCATCTATGGCGAGGCCCGCCGCCATCTGGCGCCCGACATGGCATCCTATGCCCGGGTGCTGGGAGAGGCGCGCGGCGTGCTCAACATCTCGCTGCACACCCCCAAGGACCATCTGGTCACCGGCCGGGTGTGGGAGACCCTGGCGGTGGGCTCGGTGCTGGTGGAGCAGGACAATCCCGGCACGGCGGCCTATCTCGCGCCCTGGCGCCATTACCTGCCCTGGGGCAGCCTCGACGACATCGTCCATCTGGCCAAGCTGATGGAACGCCACCCCGATCTGGCGGCCCGCATCGCCGCCGAGGGCCATGCCTGGGCCTTGCGGCACTACCATCCCAGGGCGGTGTGGGGCGCCATGCTGGGCCATGCCGCCCGGCCAAGGCCCGAGGCCGATCTGGATGCCGAGGGCGCCGCCGCCCATGACTGGGCCCAGGTGACGTTTGGCTGACCCGCAATGGGTCGCCGGAAGCATTATCTTAACCATTTGACGCCACCCTGATGGGTGCGATTTCTTGCCAAGGAAGCCCTGATCGTGACCCTTCTCAATACCTTTCGGCGTGAAGACATCCGCGACAAGCTGGCGGGCAAGTCCATCCTGGTGACCGGCGGCACCGGATCGTTCGGCAAGCAGTTCATCCGCACCGTGCTGGGGCTGGATTGCGTCAAGCGGCTCATCGTGTTTTCCCGCGACGAGCAAAAGCATTTCGACATGCAGCACGAATTTAACGACACCCGCTACCCCGCCATCCGCTATTTCCTGGGCGATGTCCGCGACCTGGAGCGGTTGCAGATGGCCTTCCGCGGCGTCGATATCGTCATCCACGCCGCCGCCCAGAAGCATGTGTCGCTGGCCGAGTACAACCCCACCGAATGCCTGCGCACCAATGTCTGGGGCGCCGAGAACGTGGTGCGCGCCGCCATCGACAATGGGGTGGGCACAGTGATGGCCTTGTCCACCGACAAGGCGGTCAGCCCGGTCAATCTCTACGGCGCCTCCAAGCTGGCGGCCGAGAAGGTGTTCATCGCCGCCAACAATCTGTCGGGCAAGTCCGCCACCCGCTTCGGCGCCGTGCGCTATGGCAATGTGGTGGGATCGCGCGGTTCGGTGGTGCCGTTCTTCCGCGACCTGATCCGCAAGAACGCCGAGTTCCTGCCCATCACCGACGAGCGCATGACCCGGTTCTGGATCACGCTGCAGCAAGGCGTCGATTTCGTGCTGTCCTCCATGTGCATGATGCGGGGCGGCGAAATCTTCATCCCCAAGATTCCCAGCATGAAGATGACCGATCTGGCCAAGACCATGGCGCCCGACATTCCCATCAAGGTGGTGGGTATCCGCCCCGGCGAGAAGCTGCACGAGGTCATGGTCAACGAGGAGGAGGCCCGCACCACCCGCGAACTGGCCGACCGCTACGTCATCCATCCCATGCTCTCCTTCTGGTCCAAGGACCAGGACAGCGAGGGTGAACCGGTGCCCGAGGAGTTCCGCTATGCCAGCAACACCAATACCTGGTGGCTGAGCGAGCACGAACTGCTGGGCATGATCTCTCGGCTGGAGCTATGACCGGGGGCGGCGCTGCCTATCCCGGGCTGTCATCCCGAGGCGGAGCCGAGGGATCTCCGCTTGGGGCGATCGTGCCACGTCCGATCCGGTGTGTTAATCGGGGGAGATCATGACCCGCGCGCTGCCCTATGGACGCCAACTCATCGAGGACGACGACATCGCCGCCGTGGTGGCGGTGCTGCGCTCCGACGCCCTGACCGGCGGCCCCGCCGTCACCGGCTTCGAGACCGCGCTGCGCTCCGTCACCGGCGCGCGCCACGCGGTGGCCTGTTCCTCGGGTACCGCCGCCCTGCATCTGGCGGCCATGGCCCTGGAGTTGGGGCCGGGCGACGCGGTGATCGTGCCCTCGGTGACCTTCGTGGCCACCGCCAACGCGGCGCGCTATGTGGGGGCCGAGGTGGTGTTCGCCGATGTTGATCCCGCCACCGGCCTGATGGAGCCCCAGCATCTGGAGGCGGCGCTGAAGCGCTGCGGGACTGCCCGGCCACGGGCGGTGTTTCCCGTTCATCTCAATGGCCAATGCGTCGGCATGGCGGAACTGGGCGAACTGGCCCGCCGCCGCGGCCTGTTCGTGGTGGAGGATGCCTGTCACGCCCTGGGCAGCGTCCAGGGCGGACGGTTGACCGGGGCCTGTTCGTCCTCGGATATGGCGGTGTTCTCGTTCCACCCGGTCAAGACCGTGGCCATGGGCGAGGGCGGTGCCGTCACCACCGCCGACGACCGGCTGGCGGAGCGGCTGCGGCTGTATCGCAGCCATGGCATCACCCGCGAGGCCGCCGATTTCTTGCAGCCCGCCGAGGCCTTCGATGCCGGCGGGCAGCCCAATCCCTGGTATTACGAGATGGCGCGGCCCGGCTTCAACTACCGCGCCTCCGACATCAATTGCGCCCTGGGGACCAGCCAACTGGCCAAGCTGGCCCGCTTCAAGACCCGGCGCACCGAGCTGGTCGAGGCCTACGGCGCCGCCCTGGCACCGCTGGCGCCGCTGGTCCAGCCGGTGGGGCGCCGTCCCGACTGCGTCCCCTCCTGGCATATCCAGGTGGTGCGCATCGACTTCGCCGCCGCCGGAACCAATCGGGCCAAGGTGATGCGCGCCCTGGCCGAGCGCGGCATTTCCACCCAGGTGCATTATCTGCCGGTGCATCGCCAGCCCTATTACCGCGCCCTTTATTCCGACACCGCCCTGCCCGGCGCCGATGCCTATTACGACCGCTGCCTGACTCTGCCGCTGTTCGTGGGCATGGAAAATGCCGAGGTGGAACGGGTGGTCGCGGCGCTGAAGGCGGTGCTGTCATGATCGCCGTGCTCGGCCTGGGCAGCATCGGCCTGCGCCATGCCCGCAACGTCATGGATCTGGGCGAGACGGTGATAGGCTTCGACCCCTCGCCCCAGCGCCGTGCCCTGCTGGAGGCGGCGGGTGGCGCGGTCACCGACAACCGCGAGGAGGCCCTGGCCAAGTGCAAGGCGGTGGTCATCGCCAGCCCCTCGGATCGGCACGAGGACGATCTGGCCGCCGCCATCGAGGCCGGGCGCCATGCCTTGGTGGAAAAGCCGCTGGGCCATCGTCTCGGCCGCCTTCCCGAACTGCTGGACAAGGCCGAGTCCGCCGGGCTGGTGGTGGCCGCCGCCCTCAATCTGCGGGTCCATCCCTGCGTCCAGATGACCCGCATGGCCCTGGCCGAAGGCGTGATTGGCAAGGTGCTGTGGGGCCGCTTCCTCGCCGCCCTCTATCTGCCCGACTGGCGGCCCGGTCAGGACTGGCGCCAGGGCTATGCCAACGACCCCCGCACCGGCGGCGCCATTTTCGACTATATCCACGAATTCGACCTGGCCGCCCATCTGCTGGGCCAGTTCCGGCCGCTGGCCTGCATCGCCGGGCAAAGCGGCAGTCTGGGCCTCGAGTCCGAGGACATGGCCGACGCCTTCCTGCACCACGAGACCGGCGTGACCTCCACCGTGCATGTGGACTATGTCACCCGGCCGCGCCTGCGCGGCTTCCATCTGGTGGGGACGGGGGGACAGATCCATGTGGACCTGGACCGCCGCCAGTTCCGCCATGTGGATGCCTTGGGCGAGAACCGGGTGGACCGTACCCTGCTCGGCAGCTATGCCGATGACTATGTCACCGAAATGTCCGCCTTCCTGGCCTCGGTCAAGGGCGCCCCGCCGGTCTGCTCCGGGCGCGAGGCCCTGGCCGTGCTGGACAGCGTCATCAAGGCCCGCACCCTAGCCGGATTACCGTCATGAAAGCCGTCGCCGTCATCCAGGCCCGCCTGTCTTCCACCCGTCTGCCCGGCAAGGTGCTGCTGCCGCTGCGGGGCCGCCCGGTGCTCGACTGGGTGGTCGATGCCGCCCGCGCCATTCCCGGCAGCGATTCGGTGGTGGTCGCCACTTCGGACCAGCCCGACGACGATGCCGTCGAGGCCTGGGCCAAGGGCGCCGGGGTGGCCTGCCATCGTGGCGCGCTGGACGACGTGCTGGACCGCTTCGTCGGCGCGGCCCGCGCCCAGGACGCCGATCTGGTGATGCGGCTGACCGCCGATTGCCCGCTGCTGGACTCCCAGGTCTGCGGCGAGGTGCTGGCGCTGTTGAAGCGCTCCAAGCTGGCCTATGCCTCCAATGCCAGCCCCGCCAGTTGGCCCGACGGGCTGGACTGCGAGGCCTTCACCATGGACGCCCTGGAGGCCGCCGCGCGCGAGGCCACCCGCCCCGCCGACCGCGAGCATGTCACCGTCTTCATCCGCGACCGTCGCCACCGGTTCCCGCAGGCCTCGCTGGTCTGCCCGCTGCCCGGCCTGCATGCCGAGCGCTGGACCCTGGACGAGCCCGCCGACCTGGACTTCCTGGAGGCGGTCACCGCGAAACTGGGCCAGCGGCGCTCCTATCTCGACGTGCTGGCGGTGCTGGACGCCGAGCCAGAACTGCGCCGGATCAACGCCCGCATCACCCGCAACGAGGGCTTCGCCAAGTCCCTGGCCAAGGAGGCGCTGCCCCCCTGGAACGGCGCAGCCACCAGCAAGGCCCTGCTGGAACGCGCCGAGGCGGTGATCCCGCTGGGCAGCCAGACCTTCTCGAAAAGCCGCATCCAGTATCCCGAGGACTCGCCCATGTTCCTCACCCACGGCCTGGGCGGCCGGGTATGGGACGTGGACGGCAATTCCTATGT
This sequence comes from Paramagnetospirillum marisnigri, assembly GCF_001650715.1. Lineage (GTDB taxonomy): Bacteria > Pseudomonadota > Alphaproteobacteria > Rhodospirillales > Magnetospirillaceae > Phaeospirillum > Phaeospirillum marisnigri. The sequence goes on from NZ_LWQT01000088.1 coordinate 101,158, forward strand.
GGATATGGTCTGCGGCCTGCTGCCGGTGGTGCTGGGCTATCAGGACCCCGATGTGGATGCCGCCATTCGCGCCCAGTTGACCAACGGCATCTCCTTCAGCCTCGCCACCGAGTTGGAGACCCAACTGGCCGAGCGGCTGGTGGAGCTGATCCCCTGCGCCGAATCGGTGCGTTTCGGCAAGAACGGCACCGACGCCACCAGCGCCGCCATCCGCCTCGCCCGCGCCTTCACGGGACGCGATCGGGTGGCGGTGTGCGGCTATCATGGCTGGCAGGACTGGTATATCGGCTCGACCACCCGCAACAAGGGGGTGCCCAAGGCGGTGCAGGGCCTCACCCACACCTTCGCCTACAACAATCTCGATTCGGCGCGGCAGCTATTCATCGACCATCCCGGCGAGATGGCCGCCCTGATCCTGGAACCCATGAACGCCGTCGACCCGGCGCCCGGCTTCCTGGAGGGGCTGAAGGAACTGGCCCATGCCCATGGCGCCCTGTTGATCTTCGACGAGGTCATCACCGGCTTCCGCTACCATCTCGGCGGGGCGCAGACCCTGTTCGGGGTGACGCCCGACCTGGCCTCGTTCGGCAAGTCCATGGGCAACGGCATGCCCATCTCGGCGGTGATGGGCCGCGCCGACATCATGCGCGAGATGGAGGAGGTGTTCATCTCCGGCACTTTCGGCGGCGAGGCGCTGTCGCTGGCCGCCTCCATCGCGGTGATCGACAAGATGAAGCGCGAGCCGGTGATCGAGGGCCTTTGGCGCACCGGCACCATCCTGGCCGACGAGGTGGGCAAGCTGACCGCCGCCCACGGCCTTTCCGATGTCTTTTCGCTGGTGGGTCGGGCGCCGTGGAAGATCCTGGCGGTGCAGGACCACGCCAAGGCCCGCAAGGAAGCCATCAAGACCCTGTTTGCCCGCGAGATGCTGCGGGCCGGGGTGCTGTTCCTGGCCAGCCATAACGTCTGCTACGCCCATGACGCCGCCGACATCAACCGGGTGCTGACCGCCTGGGACGTGGCCCTGGCCAAGGTAGAAGCGGAACTGGCGACGGGCAGGCTGGAGGAACGGCTGCCCTGCCCGGCGGTGATGCCGGTTTTCAAGGTGAGATAAGGAGCGCGGGAGGGGGCGCCGGAGCGCTGCCCCTCTCGCCCGCATTCCCTTATCCCTTCTTGATGCCCGAGCAGACCCGCGAGACGAAGGCGTCGATATCGTCGTTCATGGCAACGGTGCGGGCGGCCAGGTCGCCCGCCGCGATCAGCACCTGACCGGCGGCATCGGTGGCGGTTCCGGCGGTGGAGGCCACATCGCCGATAGTGTCGGCCACGGTCTGGACATCGGCGGCCACATTGCGGATGGAGCGGCTCATATCGGCCACGGCGGCGCTTTGCTGCTCGGTGGCCGCCGCGATGCCGGTGGCGTTGTCGTTGATGTCCCTGATCTTGCCCGCGATGTTGCGCACCGCGTCCACCGCGTGGTGGGTGGCGCTGCGCATGGATTCGATCTGGCTGGAAATCTCGTCGGTGGCGCGCGCCGTCTGGTTGGCCAGATGCTTGACCTCGTTGGCGACCACGGCGAAGCCCTTGCCCGCCTCGCCGGCGCGGGCCGCCTCGATGGTGGCGTTGAGCGCGAGAAGATTGGTCTGGCTGGCGATCTCGGTGATCAGGTTGACCACCTCGCCGATCTTCTGGGCAGCCTGATTGAGGCCGTTGATGGCCACGTCGGTCTCGGTGGCCACCCGCACGGTTTCCTGGGCCATGGTGGCGGAATACTGGATGCGCTCGGCCACCTCGCGGATGCCCGCCGCCACCTGCTCGGCGGCGGCGGCCACGGTCTCCACATGGGTGGAGGCGTCATTGGCGGCGTCGGCCACCCGGGTCGAGGTGTCGCTGGTCTGGTTGGCGATCTCCGACATTTGCCGCGCCGTGGCTTCCAGCTCGGTGGCGGTGGCGGCGACCACGCCGGTGACGTGCTTGATGGTCTCGCCGACGCCGGTGGCCTCGCTGGTGAAGGCCTTGGCGCGGTTTTCCATCTCGGTCAGGGCGCGGTTGATCAGGCGGGCATGGTCGGCGAACTCACCCACCAGGCCATCGGTCAGGATGTGACGGAAGTAGCGGCCCTCGGAGGTCAGGGCCATGGCGGCGTCGGCCTCCTTGGTGAAGACCTCGGTCAGGTCGAGCAGGCGGTTGATGGTGTGCTCCAACTGCCCCAGCACCCCGGCCTCGGTGATGCCGACGATGCGGGCGTCCAGCCGCCCCGAGGCGGCCTCGCCCAGCACGGTGCAGGCCCGGTGCACGGCGGTGCGGGCCTGATGGATGCAATAGAGCGCCACCAGGGCGCTGACGGCGGCGGTGGCAATGGCGGCGGCGTCCAGGGCTGCGCCACGGGTCAGGGTGATCACCGCGCCGATCAGGCACAGACCGGCGGCGACCAGGCAGGCGATCAGGGCCTTAGAGAGAGAAGACGAATTCATCGTAAGGCACTCCGGCGGTCTGCAATGTTGCGACAACGGCCTGGAAGGCCGCGTCCATCCCTGCCTTGCGGTCGGGGTTGCCCTGCTCGATGGCCAGCAGTTGCTTGTAAAGGCCCTCGGCCTTGGCGACGGCCTCGGGCCGGGGAGAGCGGCGGTTGGAGTGGTAGCTGACGATGGAGCCGTTCTTGTCGAAGGTGGGTGTGACGTGGGCCAGGACCCAGTAGTGGTCACCGTTCTTGGATCGGTTCTTCACATAGGCGAAGATTTCCTTGCCCGCCGAGATGGTGTCCCACAGCAGCTTGAAGACGCAACGCGGCATGTCGGGGTGGCGGATGATGCTGTGCGGCTGGTTCAGGATTTCCGCTTCGGAATACCCGGCCAAACGCAGAAACACCTCATTGGCATAGATGATCCGGCCCTTGGTGTCGGTCTTGCTGACAATGATTTCGTCGGAACCGAATGTCCGCTCCACGCCGCTAAGGTATATGCCCGATGTCTTCATGTCTCTCCCCACAGAGAGGATAGCAAATGGGTGGCTACCCGAAAGGATAGTGCTAATACAAATTCGATGGTACGCGAAAACATATTAATGAGCGATGAAAATTGCCAAGGTCAAAAAATGTCAACCTTTGACGGAAATACAAAGAATTTCGTCTTAATGTGTCCGCTGGGATGTCACGCAAATTAGACTTCTTAAAAAATCATCCAGATAGAATGTCTATACATGGAGGGCAACCCTGGGGAAAACTGGTGGCGTTGCCATCCCGCCGCCTACTCACTAAGGTGCGGGCAGCCACGGACGAGGACGCATGAACTACCGCCACGCCTACCATGCCGGAAATTTCGCCGATGTGATGAAGCATGCCGCCATCGCCCTGGTGGTCGAGTCGCTGTGCCGCAAGGACAAGCCGTTCTTCGTCCTGGATACCCATGCCGGAATCGGCGCCTATGACCTGGCCTCGGTGGCGGCGGAAAAGACGGGTGAATTCCTGGGCGGCATCGCCCCGGTGCTGGCCCAGCCCAGCGCGCCGCCCTCGCTCGATTCCTATCTCCGCATGGTCCGTGCCTTCAATCCCGATGGGACCCTGCGCTGGTATCCCGGCTCTCCGGAGGTGGTGCGCCAGATGATGCGCGACGACGATCGTCTGGCCCTGGTGGAATTGCATCCCGAGGACGCCGACATGCTGCGGCGGCGTTTCGCCGCCGATCGCCGGGTCGGGGTTCACCACATGGATGGCCACATGGCGGCCAAGGGGCTGCTGCCGCCCCACGAGCGCCGGGGCCTCGTGCTGATCGACCCGCCCTTCGAGGTCAAGGATGAGTTGGAGCGTCTGCGCGTCACGCTGCGGCGAATCCGTCGCCTGTGGCCCACCGGGATCGTGGTGGCGTGGTATCCCATCAAGGGCCGCGAGACGGTGCGGCGCTTCCATCAGGCCGTCCGCGACGAGGGCGGTGCCAAGACGCTGGCGGCGGAACTGTTGCTGCGCTCCGACGACGACCCTTTCCGGCTGAATGGCAGCGGCCTGGTGATCATCAATCCCCCCTGGCGGCTGGAGGAGTCTCTGGCCGAGATGCTGCCCTGGCTGGCCGGGCTGCTGGCCCCCCAAAGCGGCAGGGGAACCGTCGAGTGGCTGATCGCCGAGGAGGGGGGCTAGGGTGGTAGCCCTAATTCTCTTGTAGGTATCCCTTTGCTCGTCTGCCCTTTTTTTGCGCCGCAATGCAAATTGCGAAGCGTGGAAGGCAGGGAGTGGGTTGGCATGATCGCCATTTGGGATAATCGCTTGTCGGTGGGTGATGCCGGCATCGATGCCGAGCACCGGCTGGTGCTGAATCTTCTTAACGAGCTGGACGTGGTGTTCGCCGTCGCCGCGCCGCGGGTGGTGGTGGAAAAGGCGTTGGAAGCCCTGGTCAGGGCGGTGTCGCGCCACTTCGCCCGCGACGCATCCGCCGATGGTCCGGTCCGGACTCACATGGCCTATCAGGCGCGGGTGGAGCGGCTGCTGCGCGACTGGCATTCCGGCGAGTTGCCGGTGATCGACCGCTCGACGCTGCTGTCGCTGGGGCGTGGCTGGATCGACCATATCGGTCGCCGCGAAGCCTATGGCCAGGCCTTGCCTCCGGACGCCAGCGCGAACCGCCTCGCGGTCTGATCAGTTCCCTGACACCAGCGGCAGGTCCAGGGTCGCGGTGGTGCCCTGACCCTTGACGCTGGTCAGTATCAGGCTGCCGCCATGCATTTCCGCCAGTCGGCGGGACAGCGGCAGGCCCAGGCCGGTTCCCGCCTCGGCGCGGGCAATGTCGGAGATGTTCTGGCCGAACGGGGTCATGGCGACGACGATTTCGTCCGTGGTCATGCCGATGCCGGTGTCGCTGACCGACAGCGAGGCCCTCTCGGGGAAGAACGACAGGGTCAGTGTCACGCTGCCGCCGAGCGGGGTGAATTTCACCGCGTTGGACAGAAGGTTCAAGACGATCTGGCGGATTCTCCGGGGATCGGCCGAGATGGTTCGGGGCTGATCCAATCCGTGATGGATCACGGAGATCTGGTTCTCCTCGATCTTGGGGCGCAGCAGCCAGATGCAGTCCTGGACGGTCTCTCCCAGGGACATGTCCTCACGCTCCAGTTCGGCTTTGCCGACCTCGATCTTGGACAGATCCAGAATATCGTTGACCAGTGCCAGCAGATGTCGGCCAGAGCTTTGGATATGGCCGAGGTAATCGGTGCAGCGCGGGAGGCAGGCATGGCCGGGGATGCCGCCGAGCAGAGCGTCGGAAAATCCCAGGATGGCGTTGAGCGGGGTGCGGAATTCATGGCTCATATTGGCGAGAAAAGCCGATTTGGCCTGATTGGCGGTATCTGCCACCGCCTGGGCCTCCGCCAGGTCGGCCAGGGTGCGCTCCACTCGTGTTAGTTGGCGCAGCAACCCGGCCACCAATAGCGCCCCCACAAGATTGATCAGCACGGTGACGGCCACCAGGGTGAGGCTTTGGGTCTGCCAATCCCGCAGCACCGTGGCCATATCGCGGGATACCACCGCGATCATGGGGAACTGCTGCCCCTTGGCGCTGCCGAATAACCGCTCTCGATTGTCCAGTGGCGAGGTGACCTGCCCACTGAAGACCGGCTTGTCGCGACTGTCCTGGAATGCCGGCATATCGGCGATGGAGCGTCCAACGAACAGGTGATGATCGGGGACGCGGGCGATGATGCTCCCTTCCTCGTCCACCAGAACGGCGGTATCGCCGGGATTGGGGGTGGCGATGGCGAGCGCGATGGCCAATTGCCGCAGATCGATGGTCGCGGCCACCACGCCGCCGAAGCTGCCATCGTGATTGGTCAGGGGGCGGCTGATGGCGATGATCCAGGCGCTGTCATTGCGGCTGACGGAGGGTTGGCCCAGATAGGGGCGCGAAGGTCCTGGCCGCATATGCGCGGCATGGTAAGGCCGGTCGGACAGATCCACCGCCTGGAACGGGTCGGTCAGATTGGTGGCATAGCGGGTCATGCCGTTTGGGCCGGTCACCAGGATGGCCCGTGCTCCCGGGACCAATCTGGCCTGACGGCGGAGGAAGTCGAGGATGGCCGGATTGGCCCAGCGATCAGGTTCCGGATGGAAGGTCAGTACTTCCGCCGTCCCCACCAGGATCTTGTCGATGGCCCCCAATTCGGCCTCGATCACCGAGGACAACAGGCGGGCGGTATTGACCGTTGAGCCGGTGGCGATGGTAATGGCCTCGTTGCGTTCGGTGACCACCCAGGTGGCGGTGCCGCAATCCAGCAGGATCAAAAATGCCGCCGCCAGCAGCGTCAGGCGCTTGCGGATGGTCCTGGAGCCGCCTTGCCGAAAGGGGGGCGCCGTCATCGCTCCAGCAACTCCAGCAGTGGTTCCCATTCGACGGCGTAGGACCGCGCCCGGCGGTCGGTTCCTTCCAGCACGGTGGCCCCCTGGGCAGCGACCGTGGGATAGATCTGGCTGTCGCGCAGGCGAGCCACCACCGGAAACCCAAGCCCGCCAAAAAATCCATCCAGATGATCGCTGGCACGGGTGCCGGGCCGCAGGCGGTTGCCGACCACGGCGACGATCCGCTTGTTCTTGCGCACGGCCTTGACCTTGGCGAGCCGTTCCAGGAAATGGGCGGTGGCGTCCTCGTCGAAGGCGCCGGGCAGCACCGGCACCACCACGATTTCGCTGATGTCGATCAGGTCTTCCACATCCTTGTGATGCATGGCGGCAGGAGCGTCGATCACCAGCCGGTCAAGCCCCTTGGGCGGCGAGCCCACATCCTTGGACCAGTCGAGACCGGTGATGGAGGGCAGGGATTCCGGGCGGCGGCGAAGCCAGTTGAGGCTGGAGCGTTGGCGGTCGCAATCACCGATGGCGGTGGCATGTCCCTGGGCGGCGAAGGCGCCGGCGATATGGGTGGCCAGGGTGGTCTTGCCACAGCCGCCCTTGATATTGCCCACCAGAACCGTCTTCATCCGCCGTCTCCCGCCTGACCGTTTTCTTGGCCGGATGGTATCATCTCAAAGCGGCAGCCGCACCCGCACTCTCAGGCCTCCCAGCGGAGAATCCTCCAGCAGCACGTCGCCACCATGGGTCCGCACGATATCGCGGGCGATGGTCAGGCCGAGGCCGACGCCACCGGTGCCGGTGTTGCGGGATTCCTCCAGCCGGGTGAAGGGCTTGAACACTTCTTCCCGGCTGGCCTCGGGGATGCCGGGACCGTCGTCGTCGATCAGCACCTCGGCCGCGTCGGTCCGCTGTCCCACCCGCACCCAGACATGGCCGCCATAGCGGATGGCGTTGCCGATCAAATTGCCCAGCGCCCGGGACAGGGCGTCGGGGCGCAGCGCCAGCACCAGCTTGCCCTCGCTGTGCAGGTCGATGGTGGATCCCTGGCGGCGGAAGCGGCCCACCACCTCGTCCACCAGATCGGGCAGCGAGGCCGGTATGGGTTTTTCACTGCCCTCGCCCCGGGCGAAGGCGAGATAGCCCTCGACCATGCGTTCCATCTCGGCCACGTCTTCTTCCAGATCTGCGCGGCCCTCGGCATCACCCATCATGGCCAACTGCAATTTCATCCGGGTCAGCGGCGTGCGCAGATCATGGGAAACGCCGGCCAGCATCTCGGTGCGCTGCTGGATCTGACGCTGGATGCGGCCCTTCATGATATTGAAGGCCTGGGCGGCCTGGCGCACCTCGGTGGCGCCCTCGGGCTTGAAATTGGCCACGTCCAGGCCCTTGCCGAAGCGGTCGGCGGCCACCGCCAGCTTGCGCACGCTGCGGACCTGGTTGCGCATGAACACGGTGGCGACGCCGAACAGCAGCATGGCGGTGCCCAGCATCCACAGGATGAAGACGGTGGTGGTGGAACTGAACAGCCGTTTCTTGGGGGCGTAGATTTCCAGAAGTCCGTCGGAAAGCTGGACCTTGATCACCACCTCGCGCTCGAAGGCGTCGGCATCCAGGCGATAGGGGCGCTGGACCCGCTCATCCATGGCCTCGGCCATGGCCCGCTCCAGGAAGCTGGACGGCGGCGGTGGCGGTTCGTTGGGCAGGATGCCGCCCGGCACGAACCGGATGTCCAGTTCCATCTTGGCCGCCGCGATGGCCAGGGTCACGGCCTGGGCCTCGGGGTCGGGGAAGGCGCGGGTGGCCTCGATCACGGCGCCGATATCCCCGGCCAGTCCCTTGGCCAGCCGCTTGGCCACGGTCTCCCAATGGGCGCCGTAGAACACATAGATGGACACCATCTGCAGCATCACCAGCGGCATGATGATGATCAGCAGCGACCGGCCCAGCAGTCCCTGGGGCAGCAGCCGCTTCAACCACTGGCTGGGCGAGATCATGATGGCTCGGTTCCCTCGTGCCCCGTGCCCCCACCCCAACCCTCCCCCGGCCAAGCCGGGGGAGGGAGGGACCCGCGAAGCGGGAGGGAGGGGGCAAAATTCCCTGTCAATCCGGCCGCAGCATGTAGCCGATGCCACGCACGGTCTGAAGATAGCGCGGCAGCTTGGGATCGTCCTCGATCTTCTTGCGCAGGCGGGTGACCTGCACATCCACGGTGCGGGGATTGGCCGAATTGCCGGTGCGGGCCGCCAGATCATCGCGCGAGACGCCCTGGCCCGCCACCTCGGCCAGCACCGCCAACAGGTCGCGCTCGGCCTGGGTCAGGTGGACCGGTGTCTCGCCCAGGCGCAATTCGGCGCGTTCCAGGTCCCAGGTGAAGGCTCCCAGCCCCATCTCGCGCTTCGGCTTCGGCTCGTCCCGCGGGGCTCGGCGCAGGATCGAGCCCAGGCGCAGCAGCAACTCGCGCGGTTCGAACGGTTTGGACAGATAGTCGTCGGCCCCGGCCTCCAGGCCGGTGATGCGGTCGTCCACCTCGCCCCGGGCGGTCAGCAGCAGGATGGGCACCCGGTTGCCCTCGGCCCGCAAGGATCGGGTCAGCGCCATGCCGTCCTCGCCCGGCATCATCACGTCCAGCACGATCAGATCGAAAGACAGCCCCGCCATGCGTGATCGCGCCTCGGCGGCATCGGCGGCGGTGGCCACCAGATAGCCGTTATCGGCCAGGTATTTGCGCAGCAGCTCGCGCAGCCTGCGATCGTCGTCCACCACCAGGATATGGGCGTCGTCCACCGTCGTCATCCCCCGCGACGATGGGGCGAACGCGACGGGAAACGGGCGCGGTCGGCTTCTTCCACCAGTCCCAGCAGCACCTTGCGAAAGCCGTCCACCGCCTCGGCCCCGGCCTCGCGATAGGCCCGGGCGATGCGGGCGCGCTGGCGCTCGGTCAATTGGCGCTCCAACTCGATGCCTTTTTCCGTGAGCTCCAGCAGGCGCTGGCGGCGGTCGCGCAGGCCCGGGCGCTGGGTGATGAACTTTTCCATCACCAACTGGCCGAGCACCCGCGACAGGCTTTGCTTGGTGATCCGCAGGATTTCCAGCAGGTCGCTGACGGTGATGCCCGGGTGGCGCCCGACGAAATAGATCACCCGGTGATGGGCGCGACCGAATCCGTAATCGGCCAGGATGGCATCCGGTTCGGCCGTGAAGTCGCGATAGGCGAAGAACAGCAGTTCGATGCCCTGGCGGAGTTCCTCCTCACGGAGGAAGAGGGGATTGAATCCGGTTTTTACGTCAGTCATGTTGACATATATGACCTTAAAATGTTACGTCTTGCAAGTGCGAACGGTAATTTTCAGTCGCGCTTTCCTCTTCGCCGCCCCGCCGGGGCCCCTATCTTCTCAGGACGGATACTCCCATGGCAGTTCTCCCCTTCGACGACCGTGACGGCTTCATCTGGTTCGACGGCAAGCTGGTTGAATGGCGCTCGGCCGGCATCCATGTGCTGACCCATGGCCTGCATTACGGTTCGTGCGTATTCGAGGGTGAGCGCGTCTATAACGGCAAGGTGTTCAAGCTGCGCGAGCATTCGCAGCGCCTGATCGATTCGGGCCGCATCCTCGGCTTCGAGGTGCCCTTCACCGTCGAGGAGATCGACGAGGCCACCCTGGCCACCGTCAAGGCCAACAATATCGTCGACGGCTATGTCCGTCCGGTGGCCTGGCGCGGCTCCGAGATGATGGGCGTCGCCGCCCAGTCGTCGCGCATCCGCGTCGCCGTCGCTACCTGGACCTGGCCCAGCTATTGGAGCCCGGAGGCCCGCATGCGCGGCATTCGTCTCAACATGGCGGCCTGGAAGCGTCCCCATCCCGAAACCGCTCCCACCCAGTCCAAGGCGGCCGGTCTGTACATGATCGCCACCATGAACAAGCACAAGGCCGAGGCGGATGGGTATGAGGACTCCCTAATGCTCGATTGGCGCGGCCAAGTCGCCGAGGCAACCGGCGCCAATATCTTCTTCGTATTCGGCAACGAGCTGCATACGCCGACTCCTGACTGTTTTCTCAACGGCATCACCCGGCAGACCGTGATCGATCTGGCCAAGAAGCGTGGTATTACGGTGGTGGAACGGGCGATTCTCCCCGAGGAGATGGGCAAGGCCAGCGAGTGCTTCCTGACCGGCACCGCCGCCGAGGTGACGCCGGTGCGCGAGATTGGCGCCTATTCCTTCACCCCGGGCGAAATAACCCGCCAATTGATCAGTGATTACGATTCCCTGGTGCGATCCTGACGAATTAAAAAGCGCGGCACCCAAGGGATTTCCTTGCCCGGCAATGATGGACGGTATTTTCTTTTTTATCCGTTCGTAATAGTCTGCCGATGGGGAGAGTCATTGGGCGCCGCGACTGGTCAGGGGCCGTCGCCTAGCGGGTGGAGTGTTCGTGTCGCACGTATGGCGTAATATGCGGCTGTCCAGCCGCTTCATGGTCATCGTCGGTCTTGGCGTCATCGCCCTTATCGCCAGTGTGGTTCTCACCATCGCCCGCTTCGAGCGGTCCGAGATGGAACGGCAGTTGCTGCAACTGTCGGCCAATGAGATGACCTCGCTGCATGCGCTGATCCAGAATGTCATGGCCAAACGGCCCGAGGATGGCGACAACATCGGCATTGCCGTCTTCAACAACTGGTTCGACAGCCGCAACGTGCATTATCCCGGCAAGGTCTGGAGTGCCTGGGGGCCGCAGGTGGTTGCCTATATGAAGGAACTCGAGCCTAACCGAGCCCCCAAGCTGCCCATGGACGACATTGACCGCGAGGCCATGGCCGCCAAGGTGCCGGTCAGCCGCTTTGAGAGCGGATTTTTCCGCTATTCCCTTCCCATCGTGCTGGGCGTCACCGAAGGGGCCAAGGACGAGGTCTGTCACGCCTGTCACGGTGCCATGGGGATGAAGGACGGCGATGTCATCGCCGTTCTGTCGTCGTCGCTGTCCACCGAGGAGTCCGAGGCCAAGCTTAAACGCATCCTGACCTGGCTGACCCTGGGCGGCATCGCGGCCACCATCCTGGCTGTGCTGGGGGTGCGCTGGAGCCTCAAGGCCATCATCGCCGATCCGGTCCACGACATGACCGGGCGCATGAACCAACTGGCGGCGGGCGACGTCTCCATCGAGGTTCCCGCGCTGGAGCGCCAGGACGAGATCGGCGACATCGCCCGGGCGGTGCAGGTGTTCAAGGACAATACCATCGCCAAGCACAAGATGGAGGACGAGGCCCGCGCCGCCGCCGCGGCGCGCGAGGCGCGCATGCATCGCCTGGAAGACCTGATCGCCAATTTTGATCGCACCGTCACCGCCGTGCTGGATTCGGTGGCGTCGTCGTCGCAGCAGATGACGCTGACGGCGCGCAGCATGGTGGACTCCGCCGATCAGGCGCTGGAACGGGCCAATTCCGCCGCCGCCCAGGCCTCCGAGGCCAACGAGAATGTGCGCATGGTGGCCGCCGCCGCCGAGGATCTGACCTCGTCCATCAACGAGATCGCCCAGCAGGTGGGCATGTCCAATCAGGTGGCCGCCACCGCCACCCGCGAGGCCAACACCGTCAATACCCGCGTCCAGGGGCTGGCCGGGGCGGCCGAGAAGATCGGTGAGATCATCGAGATGATCACCGGCATCGCCGAACAGACCAATCTGCTGGCGCTCAACGCCACCGTCGAGGCCGCCCGGGCGGGCGAGGCGGGCAAGGGCTTCGCCGTGGTGGCCAGCGAGGTCAAGAATCTGGCCCGCCAGACCGTCGGCGCCACCGAGCAGATTTCCAATCAGGTCAACACCATCCAGGACGAGACCGACAAGACGGTGCGCGCCATCCGTGGCATCGGCACCACCATCTCGTCCATGGACGGCATCACCACCACCATCGCTTCCGCCATCGAGAAGCAGGGTTCGGCCACCCAGGAAATCGCGGCCAATATCGACAACGCCGCCTCGGGGACCAATTTCGTCTACGAGAACATTACCGGTGTGTCCAAGACCATCCACGAAACCGACCGCGCCGCCCGGCAGGTGCTGGACGCGGTGGAGGCGCTGCAGCAGCAGGCCGCCACGCTGCGGGCCGAGGTCGATCGCTTCCTGAACGGTATCCGCGAGGCGTGATGCCGTGACGATCCGGAACGAAAACGGCCGCCCCGAGGGGCGGCCGTTGCCGTTGAAGCCGTGTTCCGTTCAGCAGGAGAACAGCACCGGCAGTCCCATATGGGCCAGGATGTGGCGGGTACCGGCCCCGGCCTTGCCGCGGAAGGACAGGATCTTGCCCATATGGCCGCCGATCACCAGCAGGTCGGCATTGACGTCATAGGCGCGCGACAGCAGGGTATCCATCACGCCGAGCCCCTCGGTCATCACCCTTTCGCCGGTGGCGGGCAGGCCGTGGGCGATCAGGTGGTCGATGATGTTGACCGGCGGGGTCGAAGTGTCGCGGGCCACGAGATCGCGGCGGTAGACCACCAGCAATTCCCTGGCGCCACTGATCAGCGGCAGCGAATCGTGCAGGGCGCGTGACGCCTGCTTGCCCGAGCGCCAGCCGATCACCACCCGCTCACCGATGGGCTCGCCTTTGCCGACGGCCGGGGCCACCAGGATCGGGCGGCCGGAATCCAGGATCAACTGCTCCACCATGGTGGCCGGGACGTGGCCGGTATGCGGCACTGGCTGGGTCATCACCACCATGTCCACATAGTGGCTGCAGAACACCACCTCGGCGACCATTTCGTCCTCGGCGCCGTGCTCGATCTGCCACCAGCGGGTTTCCAGGCCCTGGGCGGCCGTCTCGAAGATGTCGCGCGCCTTGGCCGCCTCGGCCAGCAGCGTATCGCTGGGGCGGTGCGCCACCATGGCCGCGCTATGGACCTCGCGCCGGGCGAACAGCCCGGTCAGGCGTGCCCCGAATCGCTTGGCCTGGGAAACAGCCAACGCCAAACCCGCCCGCGTGCTCTCGTCGCCATCGACGTGAACCAGAATGTCTTTGATGCTCATGAACGCCACCCTGCCCGGACTATTTTGTTTTGAACCGGTCAGCATAGTTCACCGCCGGACGGGTCCGGCGTCAAGCGAAATTACGTAATTCGGTAACGGATTGCGTAATTAGAGTCTGTCAGGCTTGGGTGGAAGCTTTCTCTCCACTCGTCATGGCCGGGCTAGACCCGGCCATCCATGGACCCTCGGGTCAAGCCCGAGGGTGACGAAAGGCAATGCCGGCTCCACCAACCTCAGACAGTCTCCAAAGCATCCCAGCCGCAGGCCAGGAGGTAGCTTTGCATGTGCTCGGGCACCGGGGCGGTGGCGGCCACGGCAGGCTTGCCGGGATAAACGGGAAGGGAAATGCCGCGCGAATGCAGCAGCAGGCGGTCGCCCGCCAGGGTGCCAGTGCCGCGTCCATAGATGGGATCGCCCACCAGGGGATGGCCGATGGCGGCGCAATGGGCGCGAATCTGGTGGGTGCGGCCGGTCAGCGGCTGGCATTCCAGCCAGGATAGCCGTCCGTCGCTGCCCAGCAGTTTCCACTGGGTGACGGAAGGCAGGCCGGAGCGGTCCACCTCCATGCGCCAGCCATGGCTGCGCTCGCGCTTCTTCAGCGACAGGTCGATGACGCCCTCGGCCTCGCGCGGGCGGCCCACCACCACCGCCCAATAGGTCTTGTCCACCTGGCCCTTGGCGAACAGATCGCCCAGTTGGGCCAGCGCCTTGCGGGTGCGGCCCAGCACCAGGCAGCCCGAGGTCTCCTTGTCCAGGCGATGGGCCAGTTCGGGCGACGACTTCAGGCCGAAGCGCAGACCGTCCAGGTAATTGCCCAGATGGTCGCCGCCCTTGGGCCCGGCATGGACCATCAGCCCGGCGGGCTTGTCGATGATCAGCACCCCACCGTCGCGGTAAAGCACCCGGGCGGCCAACTCCTCCGGAGTCATGCGGTTTCGGCCTCGGTGGCCGGTTGTGGGTGGGGCGCCTGTTCCTCGACCCGATGACGTTCGGTGGCGATGAAGGTGTAGATCACCGGCAGCACGAACAGGGTGAACAGCGTGCCGATGGTCATGCCCGCCACGATCACCACCGCGATGGAAAAGCGCGATGCCGCCCCGGCGCCACTGGCGAACAGCAGCGGCAGCAGGCCGGTGACCATGGCCGCCGTGGTCATCAGGATGGGGCGCAAGCGCAGCCCGGCGGCGATCCTGACCGCCTCGGTGCGGTTCAGGCCGTCCTGCTCCTGGCGCTCGCGCGCCACCTCGCAGATCAGGATGCCGTGCTTGGTGATCAGGCCGATCAGGGTCACCAGCCCCACCTGGGTATAGATATTCATGCTGGCGACGCCGAGAGCCAGCGGGATCAGGGCGCCGCAGATGGACAGCGGCACCGAGACCATGATCACCAGCGGATCGCGGAAGCTCTCGAACTGGGCCGCCAGCACCAGGAAGATGATGACCAGGGCGAAGACGAAGGTCAGCACCAGGGCGTTGCCTTCCTGGACGTATTGGCGCGACTGTCCGGCATGGTCGACGGTGGCGCCCTGGGGCAGCACTTCGCGGGCGATGCCCGCCAGCAGGTCCAGCGCCTGGCCCAGGGTGACGCCCGGCATGGGGAAGGCCGAGATGGTCACCGAGTTCAACTGGTTGAACTGGTTGAGGGAATCGGGACGCACCCCGGGCTCCAGGCTGACCAGCGACGACAGCGGAATGGCGGTGCCGTCGCTGACGCGCACATGGAAGCGGCCGAGATGGGCGGGCTCCAGGCGGAATTCCCGGCTGACCTGGGGAATGACCTGATAGGAGCGGCCCTGCAGATTGACCAGATTGACGTAATTGCCGCCGGTCATGGTGGCGAAGGCGTCGCCGATCTGCTGCATGGTGACGCCGTAGGCGGCGGCCTTGTCGCGGTCGATCACCACCCTTGTCTGGGGGCTTTCGAATTTCAGGTCGCCGTCGATGAAGGCGAACATGCCCGAGGTCTGGGCGCGGCGGATGATTTCGCCCTGCAAGTCCAGCAATTGCCGGTAGTCGGAGGTCGACGAGACCACGAACTGCACCGGCAGGCCATCGACGCCGGGCAGCGGCGGCGGCGGGAACACCGAAGCCTTCACCCCCGACACCTCGTTCAGCGCCAGCTGGAAGGCGGCGGTCAGCTCCTTGGCGGCGCGCTTGCGTTCGTCCCAGCCGGTCAGCACGGTGCCGCCGAAACCCTGGTTGATGCCGCCCATGCCGTTGATCAGGAAGCTGTCGCGGGTTTCGGGGAAGGCGCGCAGCTTGTGGTCGATCTGGTGGGAGAAGGCCTCCATGAAGTCGGTATTGGCCGAGGCCGGGCCAGTATAGGCGGTGAAGACCACGCCCTGGTCCTCTTCTGGTGCCAGTTCGGTGGGCACCGCCAGGAACAGGAAGGGCAGGCTGCCCATGACGATCAGGGCGAAGATCACCGTGGTGGGGCGGTCGGTCAGCGAGGCGGCCAGCCAGCGCTCGTAGCGGCTCCGCACCCTCTCGAAGGTGCGGTCGATCAGGGCGGGCAGCCCCTTCCTGTCGTCGTCGTGGTTAAGGATCTTCGAGCACATCATGGGCGACAGGGTCAGGGCGATGATGCCCGACACGATCACCGACCCGGCCAGGGTCAGGGCGAATTCCTTGAACAGCGACCCGGTCAGGCCGCCCATGAAGGCGATGGGGGCATAGACGGCGGCCAGGGTGATGGTCATGGCGATGACCGGCCCGGCGATCTCGCGGGTGCCCAGCAGGGCGGCCTGGACAGGGGAATGGCCCTCCTCGATATGGCGGTGGATGTTTTCCACCACCACGATGGCGTCGTCTACCACTAGGCCGATGGCCAGGACCATGGCCAGCAGGGTCAGCAGGTTGATGGAAAAGCCCAGCGCCAGCAGCAAGGTGGCGACGCCCACCAGCGACAGCGGCACCGTCACCACCGGGATGGCGACACTGCGCACCGAGCCCATGAAGAAGAAGATCACCACCATGACGATGACCGCCGCTTCCAGGATGGTGACGATCACCTCGTGGATGGCGGCCTCGATGAACAAGGTGGAGTCATAGGCGACCTTGGCGGTCAGGCCGGGGGGAAGCTGGGCCTGCAGCGCGGGCAGGGCCTCCTCGCGCACCTGGCGGATCACCGTCAGGGGATTGGCTTCCGGCGTGGTGTAGATGCCGACGAAGATGGCGCGGTCGCCGCTGGCGAACACGCTCATATCATCGTTCTCGGGGCCGAGCTTGACCTCGGCCACGTCGCCGAGCCGCACCAGCCGGGTGCCGTCATGCTTGATCACCAACTGGCGGAACTCGTCCACCGATTTCAGGTCGGTGGCGGCCTGGGTATTGATGACGTCGAACGACCCCTTGGTGGAGCCCGAGGCCGAGGTGAAGTTGTTGGACATCAGGGCGGCGCGCAGGTCCTCGGCGCCCAATCCGTACTGGGCCAGCTTTTCCGGGTCGAGCCAGACTCGCATGGAGAATTTCTGGCCGCCGAACACTTCCGGGTTGGCGACGCCGGGCACGGCCGCCAGCTTGGGCTGGATCACCCGCATGACGTAGTCGGTGATCTGCTGCTGGCTCAGCCGGTCGGACGAGAAGGCGAGATAGGCCGAGGCGAAGCTCTGGCCGGTCTCCTTCTTGATGACCGGGTCGTTGATGCCCTTGGGCAGCACGGCGCGGACCTCGCCCGCCTTGCTCATGACCTCGGTCATGGCGGTCTCGGGGTCCTCGTTCAGCCGGACATAGGCCTTGATGATGGAAGCGCCCTGCAACGACTTCGATGTCAGGTAGTCGATGCCCTCGGCGGTGGCCACCGCCTTTTGCAGCGGCTGGGTGACGAAGCCCTGGATCAGGTCGGCGTCGGCGCCGGGAAAGGTGGTGGTGATGGTAATCACCGTATTGGTCATCTCGGGATACTGCCGCACCGGCAGGCTGGACAGCGCCCGCAGCCCGATGAACAGGATCAGCAGGCTGACCACCGAGGCCATCACCGGCCGCTTGATGAAGATGTCGAACATATCCCGATACTCCCGGGCGGCGGGGCCGCCCATTCCATTTTTCGCCGTCATGCCCGGACTTGATCCGGGCATCCATGCCGGATCGCGTCGGGTGGATCACCGGGTCAAGCCCGGTGATGACGGGAAAGGGGCTACTGCATCACCGTCTTGGCCGGGGGCTTCAGCGGGTCCTCGGCCGCGACCTGCACCAGGCTGCCGTTCTCCAGCTTGACCTGGCCCGAGGTCACCACCAGCTCCCCAGGCTTCACGCCCTGCAGCACGACCACCATGCCGTCCTTGCGCTCGCCCAACTGCACTACGGCGCGCTCCACCGTCTTGGCGCCGTCGGCGCCGTCGCGGACCACGAACACCGCGTCGCCGTGCAGGTTGTAGGAGACCGCCGAGACCGGCACCGTGACCACCTGCTCGGCACCCGCCTTGTCGATCTCGATCTTGGCGAACATGCCGGGGCGCAGGATGCGCTCGTCGTTGGGGAACTTGGCCTGGACCGTCACCATGCCGGTCCTGGCGTCCACCAGCGGCTCCAGCGCCGCCACCGTGCCGTCGAAGCTGCGGCCGGGATAGGCGTCGGTGCTCATGCGCACCGGCTGGCCCGGCACCACCGCCGCCAGATCCTTCTGCGACACGGTGAAGTCGCACAGCATCAGCGACAGGTCCTGGAGATTGACCATGACCTGGCCGGGCTGGACATATTGGCCCAGGTCGATCTTGCGCACGCCCAGGGTGCCGTCGAAGGGGGCGGTGACCGACTTCTTGGCGATCTGGGCCTGCAGGCCGCCCACCTTGGCCTGACGCACCTTCAACTCGGCCTGGGTCTTTTCCAGGGCGGCGACGCTGACGGTATTGGAGCGCAGCAGGGCGGTGTTGCGGTCGTTGCTGGTGCGCGCCAGGGCCAGTTCGGCCTCGGCGCTGCGCAGGTCGCCCATCTCCACATCGGTGTCGAGCCGCACCAGCACATGACCGCGCTTGACCTCCTGGCCCGACTGGAAGGCGATGTCCTTGACCAGGCCCGAAACCGAGGCGGCGATGTCGACGCCGTTGACCGCCTGCAGGCTGCCCACCGCCGGAATGGCGCCGCGCCAGGTCTCCTGGCGGGCGGGGGCGACGGTCACCGCCACCACCGGCTTGGGCATGGTGGCGAAATACTGCTTGATCATGGCGTTCTTGAAGCTGACGAAGCCGAAGACGCCGCCGAAAATCACGGCGCTGGCCACCAGCATGATGATCATACGCTTGGCCTTCACGGGCGGCCTCCTTCGGTGTCGGTGAGCAAATTCAGGGCGTGGAGCTTCAGGCGCTCCTGTGCCGCCTCGTCTCCCAGCCGGATGCCCATCAGGCGCTGGAAGAACAATCCGTCCATGGCGCAGCAGATCAGGCCCGCCCGGGTAGGATCGGGGCTGTCGCCCGCCAGACGGTCCTGCCAGCGAGCATACATGGCATGGATGGGTTCCATCAGCACCGGATTGACGGTGATGGCCGCCAGCAGGGCGCCCCCCACCGGGTCATTGGCCGGGCCGGTGGGATCGAAACAGGCTTTCACCAGGGTACGGGCCCAGCGATAGGGGCCTTCGGGTTCGCATTCGTAATAGGACCGGTTCAACTGGTCGCACTGGTCGATCAGGCGCTGGACCATGCCGCGGATCAGGTCGTCCTTGCTCTTGAAATGGTACAGCACGCCGCCCTTGCTCACCCCCGCCCGCTTGGCGGCGGCGTCCAGGGTCAGCCGGGCCACTCCGTCCTCGCGGACAATGGCCATGGCGGCGTCGATGATGTCTTCACTGGTGCCCATGGGAGCTGTACCGTCCGGACGGTTGGTGTACCGGCTGGACGGTATGATGAAGAGACTGACCGAGTCCACCCCCTACCGAAGCATGATGGCCCCGCGTCTGGCGCAAAGCCGCACATCGCGTGTGGATTCATCCGACCATGGCGTGGGGCGGCAGCAAGGCGGAAACGGACCAGGGGCAGAGGCCATCGCGCAGCCAGGCACAGCTCTGGCGCCAGAATCCGTCGCGATGGCGGTCATGGAACAGATCGAAATGGCCGATGGCGTTGAAGCCCAGGTCGGACGGCGCCAGCAGGACCTGCCGCCTTTGGCTGCCCCGATAATAGCCCAGCGCCCTGCGGATCGCCTGGGGGGTGCCGAACTCGTCGTCGGCCATGCCCACCGCCAGGATGGGGGCGCGCACCGCCGCGAAGCGATCCAGGAGGGCAGGGCGCTCGCGGTTGGGATAGCTGGCCTCCATGCGGGCGCGGCGAAAGCTCCATTCATGGGCGACACCGGCGGGAAGATCCTCCAGCCAGCCCAGCCTGCGCCCCGGGAAGTAGCCCAGCAGCGCGGTCAGGGCGGGCATGGCCAGATGCCATTTCAGCACCAGGCCCAGCCGCTTGCCCGGCGCGTAATCACGCCAATAGGCGTATTGCGCCCCCACGGTGAGCATGCGGTGGAGATGGCGGGAAGCGGGGGCAAATCCTGGCAGGAAGCCGCCGATACTGTGGCCCACCACCATCAGATCGGCGTCGGGCAGACTGTGGCGGGTCCAGGTGACGGCGGCGTCGAAATCCAACTCGCCCCAGTCGCGCCAGCGAAACCCGCTTCCGGCCATCCGCTCGGGCCGCGACAGGCCGATGCCGCGATAGTCATAGGTCAGGACGGCGAAGCCCTCTCCGCTCAGGAACCGGGCATAGCGGTGATAATAACGCGCCAGCACACCGGTGGCCGGATTGATGATGACCGCTGCTCTTGGCCGGTCGGCGGCCGGGTGCCAGACATGGCCATGCAGGTCGTAGCCGTCGCAGCAAGGGATGGTGATGGCTTCCATGATCTCACGCCGGAACCGGGAGGGGCGCGCCCATCAGGATCATCGGGCGATTGTTTCGCGGATTGTCCGTCATCTCGACCTCCATGGTGATGTCCCACAGTGGCGGGCCGAGGGATCGGCGACAAACGAGAAGCCCGTGGCGACGGGTGAGCGGAATTCATCCTTTAGCGGTTTCTGGGGAACTCAAGGGTGTTTGGCCAATGCGCGAGTCTTACACAATGTTTCAATTTAGAATTTGTCGTAGCTTGCCGGCCTGAACATCAGGACCTACAAATATAAATCCCTGTCTGCGGATATGGGTTTTCAAGGCGGGCTTTCTAGCCAAAAGCAGGGGGGCGGGCGTGCCCCGCTAGATTCGGAGGTGTGCATGCCTTTTCGTGTCGTGGTTGGATGGCTGTGCTTGGTTTTGTTCTGGCCAGCCGTGGCCTCGGCCCGCGACCTCAAAATCATCTTTTCGTCCTACACGCCACCCTATGTGTTTGAAAGTGGCGAAGGCATTGTCATCGACATCGTCAAGGCGGCGCTTAAGAGTTCCGGCCATACCGTCACTCCGGTTTACGTCCCGATTGGCAGGGGCTTCGAGATGTTCGCCGAGAAGCGTGTCGACGGCACCGCGATCATCCGCGAGAACTCGGGCCTGACCGCCAATTATTCCGCCGATTTCATGCAGTATCACAATTTCGCCTTCACCCTGAAGGAGCGGAACCTGCGCGTGCGGGGGGTGGAGGATCTCGGGGATAAGACGGTCGTCGCCTTTCAGAACGCCAGCAAGTATATCGGCGGGGCTTTCGGGACGGCCATGGTCAATAACCCGCACTACAAGGAAATCGCCAACCAGGAAACCCAGGCCCTGATGCTGTTGCTGGGCCGCATCGACGTGGCGGTGATGGACGAGGGCATCTTCCGGTTCTACCGTGAAAAGCTGGTGGCCGAGGGGCGGATCGATCGCAAGGTCGAGTACGAAGCCTTCAATCTGTTTGAGCCGACCCCTTACAAGACCGCTTTCGTCGATCCCAAGATGCGCGACGACTTCGATCGTGGCTTGGTCGCCATCCGCCAGGACGGCACCTACGATGCCATTTACCGGCGCTATATTGATCGGTATTTCGAGATCAAGCGATGATTAACAGGAAGAAGTTGTCCTGGCAGTTGCTGCGCTCGGTGTTATCCATTTATTTCTCGATCACCGTACTGGTCACGCTGACCCAGATGGCCGTCGAATACGCCCATACCAGGACCATGGTGCAACAGGAACTGGAAGGGGCGGAGCGAACTTTTTATCCTGCCCTGGCAAGGGCTTTGTGGGAGCTGAACCGCGAGCAATTGGACGCCTTGATGCTGGGCGTCACTGATCTTCCGCTGATCTCATCGGTCCGGGTCGCCGACAAGTCGGGGCGCGAGATCAGGCGTGGCCATGATACCGGGCTGATCGGGGCCACCATCGAACACGCCTTCAACGTGTCCTACCACTTTTCGGGCGAAGACATTCATTTGGCCCGTGTCACGTTTTCTGCCGCCGACTCCGTTGTTCTTCAGCGTCTGAGGGTGGGGTTCCAGATGATCATGGTTAGCGCTGTGATCAAGAGTCTGGCGCTGACCACCCTGTTCATCTTGGCCTTCCGTCGCAGGCTGGGCCAGCCGCTGCGCGACTTGACCGGTTCCGTGGCGGCCATCGACCTGGATTCGCTGGGTCATCGGCGCGTCGACCTGCACCAGACCGAGGAAAACGAGCTGAGCAGGCTGCAAGACGCCTTCAACCGCATGCTGGAGACCCTGGACCGCGAAAGACGGACCCATGTCGCCGCCCTGCTCGAGGTCAACCAAAGCCTGGAGCTTCAGGTCCAGAACCGCACCCAGGCGTTGGAACAGGCCAATCGACGGCTGGAACAGCTGGCTCGCACCGACCCCTTGACCGGATTGGCGAACCGCCGCCATTTCATGGAGTGTCTGGCGGTTGAGATCCTGCGCTCCCAACGGACCGGCTCGCCCCTGTCTCTGCTGGCGGTGGATCTGGATCATTTCAAGCGGATCAACGATCGGTGGGGGCACGGCGCCGGCGACGATACCCTGGTCAATTTTGCGCGCACGACCCAAGGTCAGTTGCGCGCGTCGGATTTGCTGGCCCGGCTCGGTGGCGAGGAATTCCTCGTTTTGCTGCCTGACACGGCCTTGCCTCAGGCTGCCGAGGTGGCGACGCGCATTCTCGATGCGATCCGCAGCCAGGAAATCAGCACAGATCAGGGCGGGTTCAGCTATTCAGCCAGCGTCGGCGTGACGAGCCTGCGCCGCGACAGCGACGATTGCGACGTGCTGCTGGCCCGGGCCGATTGTGCCATGTACCGGGCCAAGGAAGCTGGGCGCGACAGGATCGAGGCCGAATAGGGCGTCTTGCCCGAACGCAGGGACATGGCATCATTCCAGCCCTCGACCGCGCCCACACCGCTCGGCGGCTGTCGCAGTGTTCATCTAATAGGATCATGAACCGGGAAGCCCATTTGCTTGCCATCTCGGCGGGAATGGCGCCTGCCGGAATCGAACCGGCACGCCCGAAGTTGAGCGATTTTAAGTTAACTGTGTTTATATAATACGTTGTCTTTGCAAGAGAAATTTGCGCAAAGATCAAGCTGTGTACGGTTCTGTGTTTGCACGGTCGTTGCTGCGTCGCGCTTTTTTGCGCCAGCGCGGGCCCCAACTTACATCACGTAAGTGGGTAATCCTCCCGTTCTTGACAGGGAGATTACCGGCTCACAGACATTCTTCTTGGATTGGCTCGATCGGTGCGCGGGGTGCTGTCGGCGGGCTAGCCTGGGCGAAGGATCGGCTCTGGGTGATGGCTACGCCGGCGATGCAGATGACGGCGCCCACGACGAGCGTTGGGGTCAGGGGTTCGTGCAGGAACACAACCCCAGCGACTACCGCGAAGACGGTCTGTAGCAGCGCGAAGGGCGCCATGCGCGTCATCGAGCACCGGGCGATCAGCCAGAACCAAAGGCCCCAGCCGATCACCGCGCCGAATAAGACAGTGTAGGCGAAGGCCAGCCAAGCCGTCAGGCTGGCCGTATGGAGCGATGCTAGCTGGCCATGCTCGATCACGAGGGAGGTCGCCATGACCTGGGGGACGGTGAAGAGCGACATCCAGGCCATCAGTTTCAGCGGTTCGAACGGGCCATGCCGTTTCGTGAGCACGCTGCCGATCGCCCAGGCGAAGCCCGCGGCGATGACCAGCAAGGTCGGCACGATCATTACCGAGGCATTCGGCTCCGCCACGGTCAGCGCCACGCCTCCGAATGCCAGAGCAACGCCGATGATGACGCGCGTTGTGGGCCGCTCACCGAGAAGCGACCAGGCAAGCAGAACCGTGAAGGGTGTTGAGAGCTGGTGAGCGACGGCCGACACGCTGGCCAGTCCTTGCCCGAGCCCGACGAAGAACAGCGCGAAGTTCAGGCCGCCGAAGAAGACCGAGATGGCGATCATCGGCCCGAGTTCGCGCCGGGTCGGTCGCCCAACGAACGGCAGCAGAATCACCGCGACGGCGGCGAAGCGCAGACCCACGAAGAACAGGGGAGGAAACGCCGTCAGGCCGACTTTGATGACGACGAACTGCACGCCCCAAAACAGGGGCACGAGCACCGCGCAAGCGATTTGGGTCGGAGTCATGGGGATTCCTTTCGAGACCGATTGGTCCATATATAGGCGTGCCCGAACAATGCTCTGGCCATGTGATGCGCTACTTCGCGAAGCGGTCGATGAGGGTCTTGACCACGGCTTGCGACGCCGCTCGGTCGGGATCTGTCTTGCCGACGACACGCATGCCTTCGACCAGGCAGAGCAGCAGGCGGGCGACGCTCGCGGGCTCGACGCCATCGGCCAGTTGTCCTGCTGCCTGCGCGCGCGCCAGTGCCCCTGTCAGCCGCGTCTCCATAGTCTTGAAGAACCGGCGAATTCGCTGCTCCACCTCGATGTCATGGGCGGCCAATTCCATGGCGGTTGCCACCACTAGGCATCCGCGCTTGCCGGCCACGCCGCTGGTGCGATCGACATAACCGGCCAAACAGGTTCGCACACCCGTCAAGGCATTGTCCCGTGGACCGAGTTCGCTATCGAGCCGCGCCAAAGCATCGTCAATATAGCGATCGAGGGCGCGCAAAAAGAGCCCGTGCTTGTCGCCAAAAGCGGCATAGAGACTCCCACGCGAGAGGTTCGTCGCCTCAAGCAAATCAGGAAGCGATGTGCCATGGTAGCCGCACGACCAGAATACGCCCATGGCGCGCTCGATAGCAGCGTCTGTATCGAACTCTCGGGGCCGGCCGCGCGGCATCCGCGGTGAGGTTTGCTGTGTCATGCTCAATATATGGACCAAATGGTCTTTAATATCAAGCCCGCTCACCGGACAGTGGATCGGCTTGATGTTCACGGAGAGCGTGGGAAATAGAGGCAGAGTCTATTTTCCGCATGTCATCCCGTGCGGATGGTGGCCCCTGCCGGAATCGAACCGGCACGCCCGAAGGCGAGCGATTTTAAGTCGCTTGCGTCTACCAGTTCCGCCAAGGGGCCGGGGGCTGGGAAGCGCCCTCTTATACCCCAGCCAGGCCCACTCCCCAAGCCTTGCGCTTCAACTCAGCCCTCGGATCTGGCGCCGATACCAATTACATAAGTTTTTTATTGATTAAAATGCATGTGCGTTTTCTAATGATCCAGGCGCACGGCTATTGGTTGGTGATTATTGTCCCAATGATAGCTTTAGCTTTGTGATTTCAATCTATGTTCGTAGGTCCGGACTGCGGATTTGCCGAAATACCACGCCGAGGGGGCTTGAGGACTGATGGGGATCGCCGCTCGTTTTGGAACCGCCCTGGTCGCCATGTCGGTGGGTACCGCCGCGCTGATGGGATGGGTCACCAGTCGTCATGCCGCGTCATTGATCGAACAGGCGGAGCACCGCGAATTGCTGGGCCGCTTCGAGCAGTTGGTGGACGCCATCGACGGATCGGCTTCCCAGGCGCGGGCCATGGCGGCGCTGGTGGCCAATCTGCCCGGAGTCCCGCATCTGGTGGCCAGTGGCCAGCGCGACGTCCTGGCCGCCCAGATGGTGCCGCCGTTCAAGGCCATGGCCAAGGAATTCGGCATCGAGCAGTTCCAGTTCCATCTGCCGCCCGCCACCTCGTTCCTGCGGGTCCATTCCCCTGCCAAGTTCGGTGACGACCTGTCCGCCATCCGTCAGACCGTGGTCCAGACCAACACCACCAGGACATCGACCAAGGGGCTGGAATACGGGGTCGCCGGACTGGGGGTGCGCGGGCTGATGCCGCTGATGGATGAGGGGCGGCATGTGGGGTCGGTGGAATTCGGCCTCAGTTTCGGCCAGCCCTTCTTCGCCGACTTCAAGGCGTCGTTTGGCGTCGATGTCGCCCTTCACGTCAAGGGCAAGGACGGGTTCAAGCCGTTCGCCGGGACCATCGCCACCTCCAACCTGACCGAGGCCGAGATCATCGCGGCCATGGAGGGACGCGATGTCTTGAAGGCGCAGGAGAATGCGTCAGGCGGGCGCATCGCCGTCCTGGCCCGGGCGGTGAAGGATTACAGCGGCAAGCCGCTGGGCGTGGCCGAGATCGCCATGGATGCCAGCCACTACGCCAGCCAGTTGGCCGAGGCCCATCGCATCATGGCCATGCTGCTGGTGGGCGCGGTTCTGGTATCCCTGGCGGTGGGAACCTGGCTCAGCCGCAACATCACCCGGCCGATCCTGGCCATGAGCTCGGCCATGGACCGCATCGCCAAACGTGATTTCGATGTGGATGTCCACGGCCTGGACCGTGCCGACGAGATTGGCCACATGGCCCGCGCCGTCGAGGTGGTGCAGCAGGAGGTTCGCCGCACCGTCGCCCTGGAAGAGGCCCAGGCCCGGGCCATGGAGCAGTTGGAAGCGGGGCAGAAGGACCTGCGCGACGGCATGCAGTTGCAGCTTGAGGGCGTGGTCGAGGCCGCCATCCAGAGCAACGAGGCGGGGGTGGTCCTGGCCCGCATGGTTGGCTCGATCCGCCAGTCCTCCGAGCAAAGCCAGTCCATCGCCAGCGCTATCGAGGAGATGGTGGCCTCGGTTCACACCATCTCGGAATCCTCCGAGATCGCGGCCCAGGAAGCCTCCGACGCCGAGAATGCGGCCAAGAGCGGCGTCGCCGCCACCGCCGCCGCGCGCCATGCCATGGACTCGCTGCTCGGTGCGGTCGCGGCCGTCGGCGACAAGATCGAGTCTCTGGGCGCGGCCTCGGGGCAGATCGCCGCCATCATCGACCAGATCGAGGCCATCGCCGGACAGACCAACCTGCTGGCGCTCAACGCCACCATCGAGGCGGCAAGGGCGGGCGAGGCGGGCAAGGGATTCGCCGTGGTGGCGGGCGAGGTCAAGACCCTGGCCAACCAGACCGCCAAGGCGACCGTCGACATCCGTGACCGCATCCAGGGGCTGACCACTGAAATGGGGGAAGCCCAGGCCGCCATGCGCCGTTCGCGCGCCGCCGCCGAGGAGGGCATGGGGGCGGTGGGCGAGGTCACCGGCGGGCTGGAGGCCATCGCCGGGCGCATCGACGGTGTCACCCAGCGCATGCACGAGATTGCCACCATCCTGGGGCAGCAGAGTGCCGCCGCCGCCGAGGTGTCGTCGGCCACGGCCAGCATCGCCACGGTGTCGCAGACCAATCTGGAGGAGATCAGCAAGGTGATCGGCTCCATGGCCGAGGCGGCCACGGTCCTGGACAAGCGGGCCGAGGATTTCGCCAAGATGGGCACTGCCGAGACATTGCTGCAGGTGGCCAAGAACGACCATGTGCGGTTCAAGCGCTCTATCCTCGACCGCATCCTGGGGCTGAACAGCCTGACCTCATCCCAATTGTCGGACCATCACACCTGCCGCCTGGGCAAGTGGTATGACAATCTGGTCGACGAGCGCCTGACCCGTCTGCCCGCCTATACGGCGCTGCAGGAGCCGCACCAGCGGGTGCATGCCCATGGCAAGCGCGCCCTTGATCTGCACGCCCAGGGCGATACCGAGGGCGCCATGGCCGAGGTCGAGCGGTTGAACCAGGCCTCGCGCGAGGTTCTCGACCTGCTGGAAGAGATGTCGGGAGCACTGAAGCGCGCCGCCTGAACGATGACATTCCCTCTCCCGCTTGCGGGAGAGGGTGGCGAGGCGAAGCCGAGACGGGTGAGGGTGCGTGCGTCGGCGCGCCATTCGACATCAAGTCGCGGCCCTCAGGCCCTCACCCCGACCCTCTCCCGCAAGCGGGAGAGGGGGGAAACGGATGTGTTTCCTTCACCCGATTGCCCTGGTCCGGCAGCCCGCGAAGATTGACAGAATGCGGCCCTGCCTCTATCTCTTGCCGGTCGCGAAGGGCCTCCATCCGGGGGTCTCGGCCACTCACGTCGAGGAAGCTTATGTTCGGCGCCATTGCCCGGCGGATCTTCGGAACCGCGAATGATCGTATTCTCAAGCCGCTAAAGAAGCACATCGACGCCATCAATGCCCTGGAGCCATTGCTGGAGGCGCTCTCCGACGACGAGTTGCGGGCACGGACCGAGATCTTCAAGCAGCGCGTCGCCGCGGGCGAGACCCTGGACGACCTGATGGTCGAGGCCTTCGCCACCGTGCGCGAGGCCGCCAAGCGCACCCTGGGCCAGCGCCATTTCGACGTGCAGATGCTGGGCGGCATGGTGCTGCATCAGGGCCGCATCGCCGAGATGAAGACCGGCGAAGGCAAGACCCTGGTCGCCACCCTGGCGGTCTATCTCAACGCGCTGTCGGGCAACGGCGTCCATGTGGTCACGGTCAACGACTACCTGGCCAAGCGCGATTCCGACTGGATGGGGCAGATCTACCGCTTCCTCGGCCTGACGGTGGGCGTCATCGTCCACGGCCTCAACGATCTGGAACGCCAGCAGGCCTATGCCTGCGACGTCACCTATGCCACCAACAACGAGCTGGGCTTCGACTATCTGCGCGACAACATGAAGTTCCGGCTGGAGGAAATGTGCCATCGCGCCAGCTTCAACTTCGCCATCGTCGACGAAGTGGACTCTATCCTGGTGGACGAGGCCCGCACGCCGCTGATCATCTCTGGCCCCACCGAGGATAATTCCGACCTCTATCGCCTGGTCGATCGCATCATGCCGTCGCTGGTGGCCGAGGATTTCGAGAAGGACGAGAAGCAGCGCGCCGTCACCCTGACCGACCGCGGCACCGAGCATGTGGAAGAGCTGCTGGCCGAGGCCGGTCTGATGAAGGGCGCCCTTTACGACGTGGGCAATGTCAGCCTGGTCCACCACGTCAATCAGGCGCTGCGCGCCCACAAGCTGTTCACCCGCGATGTCGACTACATCGTCAAGAACGACAAGGTCATCATCATCGACGAGTTCACCGGCCGCATGATGGACGGCCGGCGGTTCTCGGAAGGGCTGCACCAGGCCCTGGAGGCCAAGGAAGGCGTCACCATCCAGAACGAGAACCAGACCCTGGCCTCGATCACCTTCCAGAACCTGTTCCGCATGTATCCCAAGCTGGCGGGCATGACCGGCACCGCCATGACGGAAGCGGGCGAATTCCACGAGATCTATGGCCTGGAAGTGGTGGAGATTCCCACCAATCTGCCGGTCAGCCGCAAGGACGCCGACGACGAGGTCTATCGCACCGCCGCCGAGAAGAACGACGCCATCGTCACCCTGATCGAGGAATGCCGCTCGCGCATGCAGCCCGCTCTGGTGGGCACCACCTCCATCGAGAAGTCGGAACATCTCTCCGACCTGCTGAAGAAGAAGAAGATCCCCCATCAGGTGCTCAATGCCCGCTACCACGAGCAGGAAGCCTATATCGTCGCCCAGGCGGGCGTGCCCGGCGCGGTGACCATCGCCACCAACATGGCCGGTCGCGGCACCGACATCCAGTTGGGCGGCAATCTGGACATGCGCACCCGCATGGAACTGGCCGACATCACCGATGAGGCCGAGCGCGCCAAGCGCATCGAGGCGCTGAAGGCCGAGATCGAGGTCAACAAGGGCAAGGTGCGCGACGCGGGCGGTCTTTACGTCATCGGCACCGAACGCCATGAAAGCCGCCGCATCGACAACCAGCTGCGCGGCCGGTCCGGACGCCAGGGCGACCCCGGCGCGTCGAAGTTCTTCCTGTCGCTGGAAGACGATCTGATGCGTATCTTCGGCTCGCAGCGCATGGACGGCATGCTGCAGAAGCTGGGGCTGGAAAAGGGCGAGGCCATCGTCCATCCCTGGATCAACAAGGCCTTGGAAAAGGCGCAGCAGAAGGTCGAGGCCCGCAACTTCGACATCCGCAAGAACCTGCTGAAGTTCGACGATGTGATGAACGACCAGCGCAAGGTGGTCTACGAGCAGCGCAAGGACCTGATGGCCGCCGACGAGGTGGCCGAGGAAGTGGTCGCCTTCCGCCACGAGGTCATCGAGGACATGGTCGCCCGCTGCATCCCCGAGCGCGCCTATGCTGACCAGTGGGACGTGGCCGGGCTGCACGAGGAAGTGCTGCGCGTCTTCAACCTGGATCTTCCCATCGCCGACTGGGCCAAGGAGGAAGGCATCGCCGACCAGGAAATCCGCGCCCGCCTCATCGACCATGCCGACCGCAAGATGGCGGAGAAGGTGGCCAATTACGGCGCCGAGACCATGCGCATGGTGGAAAAAAGCCTGCTGCTGCAACTGCTCGACCAGTCCTGGAAGGACCACCTTCTGCAACTGGATCATCTGCGCCAGGGCATCAGCTTGCGCGCCTATGCCCAGCGCGATCCCCTGAACGAATACAAGCGGGAAGCCTTCAACCTGTTCCAGCAGATGTTGCTGGACCTGCGCGAACGGGTGACTTCGGTGCTGGCCCATGTCCAGCTTCGCTTCGGCGACGAGGACCCGGAACAGGCGCTGGAGCCGCGCGGCCCGTCACGGACCATGGAGACCCGCGAGGACCCGGCTTTCGCCGGACTGGGCACCGGCGAGGCCATGGCCACCGTCACGACCGGCCCCCGCAGCACCATCGTCGATCCCAATGATCCCGCCACCTGGGGGGGCACGCCACGCAACGCGCCGTGCCCTTGCGGATCGGGCAAGAAGTACAAGCACTGCCACGGCGCCTCCTGACGCCAAGGCTGCTGACGAGAACAACCCCCGGCCGATGGGCCGGGGGTTTTTTCATGGCGTCACGCCAGTGAGAAAATGAAGGAGAGGGAGCGTTTGGGGGTCGCTCCCTCTCCAAGCCCCTCCGTGGCGCTGGGGTTCGGGGATGGCCACGGAGGAACGTCCTGAGTGCGGGAGGGGAGAGCGTTGGGGGCACTCTCCCCTCCTTTTATTCCACCCGCGGCCTTGGGGTTCGGGGATCGCCGCGGATGGACGCACCGGCCGGATCAGGCGGCCATGGCCTCCTGATCCGTATTCTCGTCCTCGATCACGGCGGGCAGCGAGAAGCCGAAGCAACTGCCCTTGCCCAATTCAGAGGAGACCCAGACATCGCCGCCCAGCCGCTCCACCAGGCGGCGAACCACTGCGAGGCCCATGCCGATCCCGGCCACCGAGGAATTCCTGGCGTCATGGGGGCGGTAGAAAATTTCGAACATGCGCGCCACCCGCGCCGGGTCAATGCCGATGCCGTTGTCACGAATCTCGAAGCGCACCATCCGTCCCTCGCGATGGGCGGAAACCCGCACGATCGGCCGTCGCTCGGGGGCGCGGAAGCGAACCGCGTTGTCGATCAGCTGCAGGAACACTTCCACCAGGGCGGCGCGGTCGGCGGATACCTCGGGCAGCGGATCGACCACCAGCGCCGCGTCCGCGGCGGTCAGCACTCCGCTCAGCCGCTTGCGCGCCGTCATCATCGCGTCCTTTGCCGAGGTGATCTCGCCCGAGGGCTGATGGCTGTCCACCGCCACGAAGGCGCGCAACCCGCTGATCAGGGCGGTCATCCGCCGGG
This sequence comes from Paramagnetospirillum marisnigri, assembly GCF_001650715.1. Classification (GTDB taxonomy): domain Bacteria; phylum Pseudomonadota; class Alphaproteobacteria; order Rhodospirillales; family Magnetospirillaceae; genus Phaeospirillum; species Phaeospirillum marisnigri. The sequence continues at coordinate 132,305 of NZ_LWQT01000088.1, forward strand.
CGCTGTCCATGACATGGGTCAGATACAGCCGGGCCTCGTCGTCCCCTTCGCCCCGCTGGTGCGATTCCAGCAATTGGGCATAAGCGACCAGTCGGCGCAAAGGCTCCTGCAGGTCATGCGAGGCGACTTCGGCGACCCGCTCAAGGTCGGCCACATGGCGCCGCAGCCGGGATCGGGTTTCATCCAGTTCGGTATCCCGTGCGCGAAGCTCGGCGGCAAGCCGGGTCAGGCGACGCTGCATGGCGATCCAGGACAGGCCCATGGCCGCCATGCCGCCCACCACCAGGACGGCGACCGCCACCTGACCCCATTCTCCCAGTCCGGGAAAATGCGATAAGGCGCCGACAATGAAGGACCATGCGGCATTCATATCCCACCACACGCCGACCCAGGCGACCACCACCAGCAGCCCGCCGATGGGAAGGGCCAGCCGCGCGGACGCACCGTCGTCGAAACGCTGCAGGAAAGATGTGTCTTCAGTCACTTTGCCGCTGCCCCGTTTTCCGGCATTGTTCCGCTGCCGGTCCCCAGTGATCATGCTGTCTCTTATACAGATCCCTTGGTAATGGAATTACGGCGGCGGTTGAATTGGCCGCCAATACCCTGTAAATGAACAATGAACACTGACATTGACCCGGAGAACACGGTGTCGACGAAGGCCCATATCCTGATCGTTGAAGATGAACCCGTCACCCGCGCCAAGCTGGCCGCGTATCTGACGGCTGACGGGTTCCAGGTCAGCGAGGCCGCCGATGCCAAGGACATGAAGGCCGCCGTGGCCCGTGCCTTGCCCGACGTGGTCCTGCTCGACATCAATCTTCCCGATGAAAGCGGCCTGATCCTGGCGCGTGAATTGCGGGCCAAGTCATCGGTGGGGATCATCCTGGTCACGGCCCGCCAGGACGAGACCGACCGCATCGTCGGCCTGGAGATCGGTGCCGACGATTACATCACCAAGCCGTTCAATCCCCGTGAATTGGCGGTGCGCGTCCGCAATCTGCAGCGCCGGGTGGCGCCGTCCATGGCCGCCGAACGCTCGGCCACCGGCATCTATTCCTTCGCGGGATGGCGTCTTGACTGCGACGCCCGCCAGTTGACCTCGCCCGGCGGCGAGGCGGTCCGTCTGACCCGGGGTGAATTCGACGTCCTGGCCGCCCTGGCCCGCAATGCCGGGCGTGCCCTGACCCGCGACCAGTTGCTCGATTTGACCCAGCACGATGGCGAGGCGGTGATCGACCGCACCATCGACGTTCTGGTGGGGCGGCTGCGCCGCAAGATCGAAGCCGATTCCCGTCATCCCACCATCATCCTGACGGTGCATGGCGTCGGCTATCGCCTGGTCGGCGGCTGAGCTACTCCTTCAGCGCGGTTTCCAGCGCCGCCAGCGAGCGGGTCCAGATAAGCTTGACCTGGGCGGCCTGGGCTGTCGAATCCGCCCGTTCGGTTCGGGCGGCATCCTCCAGCGAGCGACAGGCGGCCGCCAAACCGCCGAGATGAAGGCTGAAAGCCGCCCCGGCCATGCGGTGGGCGGTCTGGACCAGATCGGTCCAGGACGGACGGGCGCAGGCGGCCTCCAGCGCCGCCACATCCGCCGCCGACGAGCGGCAGTACAGATCGGCCAGACCGACCATGCGGTCGCGCCCGAGGACCTCCATGTCGGCCCGGAGATCGGCCAGTGACAGCAGCGGCCTGTCTTCGGGCTTGGCCTTGGCTTCGCCACTCCCCAGGGCCAGCCCGGCCAGCATGCGGCCGAAATCATCCACCCGGAACGGTTTGGCCAGGCAACCGAGAATGCCGGCCTCGCGGCTGCGGGCCTCGTCCTCGCGGACGGGATTGGCGGTCAGCAGGAACATGGGGACCTTGCCCGCCTCACCCGGCAGGGCCTTGATGGCCCGGGCGGTCTCGATGCCGTCCATGCCCGGCATGCGCATGTCGAGCAGGATCACGTCGAAGTCGCCCGCTTGCGCCGCCGCCACCGCGGCCATGCCGTCGGAGGCGGTGGTCACCGAATGGCCGCGCTGTTCCAGCAGGCCCGTCGCCACCGCCAGATTGACCTCGTTGTCGTCCACCAGCAGCACCCGGCAGGGGCCGGGCGCCGGACGCGCCGCCCCCTCGCCGCCCGGACGGACGGGAAGGTCCGTCGATGCCAGGGGCAGGTTGACCCGGAAGGTGCTGCCCTGGCCGGGAACGGAGTCGCAGTCGATATCGCCTCCCATCAGCTCCACCAGGCGGCGGCAGATGGCGAGACCCAGGCCGGTTCCGGCGAAACGCCGCGCCGTGCCGCTGTCGCCTTGCCAGAATTCGGTGAACAGGTTGGGAATGGCCGCAGAGTCGATACCGATGCCGGTATCGGCCACAGAAATGCGCAGGCCAAAGGGCTGCAGCGGTTCCACCTGGATGGAGACGTGGCCGTGATCGGTGAACTTGATGGCGTTGCCCACCAGATTGAACAGGATCTGGCGCAGCCGCAGACGATCCCCCTCCACGACGCGAGGGATACCCTGGGCGAAAGCGGTGGTCAGGATCAGCCCCTTCTCCTCGGCCCGCGCCGCCAGTACCAGCCTGACTTCCTCGATGGCGTCGATGACGTCGAAGGGTTCGGTATCCAGCCCCATGCCCTCGGCGTCCAGGCGGGCGAAATCCAGAATGTCGTTGACCAGGCCCAGCAAGAGTTCGCCCGAAGAGACCAGGGTCTCCGCGAAGGAGCGCTGGCGATGGTCCAGCGGCGTCTCCTGCAGCAGCCGCGCCATGCCCAGCACCCCGTTGAGCGGCGTACGGATTTCATGGCCCATCATGGCCAGGAATACCGACTTGGCCCGCGCTGCCTGCTCGGCCTTGTCCCGGGCCTCGCGCAGCGCCGCCTCGCCCAGTTTGCGCTCGATGGCATAGCGGACCACCCGCGACAGGATGAAGGCGTCGCCGATGCCTTTGACCAGATAGTCCTGGGCTCCGCGCTTGACCGCATCCAGGGCGACGGAGTCGTCGTCATTGCCGGTCAGCACCACCACCGGCAGGTGGGGCGCCACCGCCGTCAGGCGGTCCAGGGTATGGATGCCGGTGGAATCGGGAACACTGAGATCGGCCAGAACCACGTCGAAGCCGTCCGGATTGCGGGTCAGGCTGTCGATCGCTTCCGACAGGCGTCCCACCACCGCCACCTCGAACGGTGTGGTCTTGACCCGGCGCAGCATCTGCCCCACCAGCCTTGCGTCGGCCGGATCGTCTTCCAGCAGCAGGACACGGATGGGGGAACTCATGACGGAATCCGCGCCGTGCCGAACCAGAAATCCTCGATGGAATGGATGGCGGCGGTGAAGTCCTCCACATCCATGGGCTTGGAAACATAGGAACTGGCGCCAAGGGCATAGGCGGTCTTGATGTCGCGTTCGGCCCCCGAGGTGGACAAAATCACCACCGGGATGCTGCACAACAAGGAGTCTGCGCGGATTTCCTCGAGAATCTCGTGCCCGGTGCGGCCGGGAAGGTTGAGATCAAGCAGGATCAGGTCGGGCCTGGGGGCCTGGTCGTGGCCCTCGCCCCGACGCAGGAAGGCCATGGCCTCGCGGCCGTCCTTGACATGATGCAGTCGACAGGGATGGCGTGAGCGGCGAAGGGCGATACGCACCAGACCGGCATCTCCGGCGTCATCCTCCACCAGCAAGATGTCGTGACAGTCCTTCTCTTCCACACTGAACCCCGAACCACAAAAGCCCCCCGGGAGAGAAGCTGGATGAAAATCATCAAAACCGCAAGGCTTTGTGGAGAAAATCTAAATTCGGCGCGCCAGGTGAAATTAGGATTTGTTCGCACAATTCAATGCGTTGGCGGGCCTCCCAGCAGCGGCAGGTAGCTGGGCTCGGGGGTAATCAGGGTCTTGGCGATGCCGATGCCATAGGTGAAGCTGGCGGAGTCGGTGTCGATGGGGCGGTCGGTCACGACCTCGCCCTCGCCATAGGGACGGCCGTCCTGGTGCGCCAATTCGCTGCCGCGCGGCCGGAAATGGCGGAAGGTCACGGGTGTGTCGGCAAAGACGTCCTTGCCGAAATCATAGCGCTGGGTCGCCACCACCTGGCGATAGCGGGTCGCCGCCGCCAGCGCCTCGGCCCGCGACGGATACAGTAGCTCGCCCCGCAGGGTGCCGTCGGGGGCGAGATGGCCGCCCAGGGCGGTCAATTCACGCAGCAGCGAGCGCCGCGCCGCCTGGGCGGCGAGGAAGGCTTCGGAGGACGAGGTATCGAGCTTCGGCCAGTCGCGGGAATAGCCCGCCTGGGTCCGGATGGTGGCGGCCAGGAAGCGCTCGATGCCCTCGGGTATGTCGCCGTAAAGGCTGAGCCCCACCACGTTGTCCAGGAAAGCGCGGAACTCGCCCTGCCCACTGGCCCGGTTGAGACGGTCGCCCAGACTGGCGCGCCCGGCCTCGCCCTCGGCCACATAGCCGAGATAATCCATCTCGCGCCAGCCGCTCGCCCCGTCCAGGGCGCGGGGCAGGGCCCAGGTGGAGTCGATGGTGTTGCCGGTCCCGGCGGTGAAGGCGGCGTAGCCCTTCTCGGTCGCCCGGGTATTGCCGCTGTGGCAGCCGACGCATTGCACCAGTTCCGACAGGGTCTGGGGCCGCAAGGCGCCGTCGCGGTCCTCGATATAGCCCGACATCAGCCAACCGGTGCCGTTGTCCACCCAGCCCTCGGCGCCGTTGCCGTAGACCGGGGCGTCCTCTTCCTTGAATTCCGGACCGCCATAATCGGGCGACCACGGCCGCAGCTTGACCATAGTGCGGATTTCCTTGACCCGCCGCGCCCGGGTGCCGGGAAAGGCCCCGCCGGGGCCGATCTCCACGTAATGGAGCGGATGGGCGAACTCGGTGCCCAGCGGATACAGGCCGCGCTCCACCGCAATTCCGGCGGCGGCGCCGAGGTAATGGCTCTCGCCCGGCCCCAGCCGGTCCTGGATGGCGCGGCGCAGGCGTTCGAGATTGGCGGCGTAGACGCCCAGGTCGAAGCGGCCGTCGCCATCCTTCATGAACCGTTCCGGCAGGCGGATATAGATGCCGGAAACGCTGCCGGTGCGTGGGGTGAAGATGCCATAGGGGAAGAAATTCACCGCCCGCCAGCCGGTGATGAAGCCTTGCCCGTCCTGGAACAGCCCGTTGCCGGGCTTGCGGCTGCGCACGAAGCCGTCCTGGGGCGAGGCGGGCAGGTCGGCGGGATCGAGGGCCGGGAACAGCCGCAGGGGATGCGCCACCCCCGCGTCCCAGTCCCGGACCGATCCCGGCCGTTTGGCGAAGGCCGGAGTCCAGTTGTCCTGGCTGATCCAGGCGTCCATGTCCCAGTCCTCGGGCCTGTGTCCCTGTCGGTCCAACTCGGCCCGCAGGGTGGCGGGGAACAGGGTATTGGTCCAGGGATTGACGCTGCCATTGACCACGAAGGGATGGCGCAGCGCCACGAAGCTGTAGTCTTCCTGAAGATTGCCCAGGCGGAGGCTGGCCCCGGCCTGGGGCGAATTATTGCCCAGACCGGCGGCGGCGGGGCCGTTGGTGTGGCAGTAGCGGCAGGCGTTCTGCAAGCCGCCCGAGGTCTCGATATGGCATTGGGCGGGGATGTGGGCATAGGGATTGGGCAGGATGGAGCGGTCCACATACTCGCCCAGCAGGGGAAGCCGCCCTTCGCCCGCCGCCCATCCCAGGGGAAGGACGGCGGCCAGGATCAGGACGGCAAGGCCCCGTCGTGTCACAGCCCGGGCAGCCCGCCCAGATAGCCCACCGGGGCGATCTGCTGGTAGTTGAGCGCGCCCTTGGCGTTGACGCCGTGCAACTCGCGGGCCTTGGCGGCCAGCCGCTCCTTGACTTCCTTCGGCATGGTCTTGATCCATTCGCCCTGGTGCTGGGCGTTGGCCATGATGTAGCCATGGCCGTTCAGGTTGTCGACCACCTGCAGGCCAGTGTTCTCGGCCCCCGAGGCCGAGGTCATGATGCGAGTCAGCGTCTTGGTGTCGACATTGTAGGCCCACAGGAAATTGTTGACGTGGGTGCCGGAGTCCTCGCCGATGAACAGGGTCCGCATCCTGTCCGAGAAGAACACGTTGTCGGTGTTGGCGACCTTGTCCACATGGGCGACATTGCCCTTGGCGTCGGCCTTGATGTCCTCGCCCAGCAGGGCGGGGGGCACATGCATGACGGTGCCGACCCAGGCCGAATCGATGGCGCGGCCGCGCTCGTCCTTCTGCTTGGCCGACAGGGCGACCTGATAGGTCCCCCCGGCGGTGACCTTGCCCACCTGGATGTGGTCGGCGGGTGCGCCCGGCTCGGCGGTCATGCCCTTTTCGATATAGGACATGGCGATGTAAAGCTGCCGGTCGCGGGTGTCGACGGCGACGCCTTCCATCTTGTTGAATTCGGTGGTGGCACCCCGGATGGCGGCCAGCCGACGCGGCTCGAAGATCACCGCCGCCTGTTCCATGCCCTTCCTGACGCGCAGCACCTCGATGCCGCCATGCCCGGCCATGATCTGGTGGAAGCCCTGGGCCTGCCAGTCGGGAGTCTTGTCGGTGGTGGTGAAGTCGAAGATGGCGTCGGCGGTGACGCCTTTTTTCAGCAGCGCCTTGGCCTGGGCATTGGTGGCATGGCCGAGCCGGATCCACTGCAGCCGGGCCTTGCCGCCGCCCTCGGCACTTTCCTGGATCCAGCGCGCCGCGTAATGGGTGCCCGCCGACAGATCGCCCGCCTTGTCGGCGATGAACATGGACAGATAGGTATGGTCGCCATCGTCACCCTTGTAGACGGTGCGGCCGTCCGGCATCACCTTGCCCATCTCCCAGGTGGCGCGGCCCATGGCGTAGTGCTTGGTCACGGCGGTGGAGCCATCGGGTTTCACCTTGACCTCGACCAGATAGCCGTAGTCATAGGGATTGGCCTGCTTGCGGCCCTTGAAATAGACCTCGCTCAGGGCCTTCAGCCCATCGGTGGCCTTGCGGTTCAGCTTGTCGCCCGAGGCGGGGAGGAAATAGAGGTCGTAGTCCTCCTCCGAGCCCAGATGGGTGTTCCACGGCGTCTGCGAGCCGAAGCACGGAATCCACAAGCCCCCCACCGGGGCGAAGTCGATGCTCCGTTGCCCCGTGGCTTTCAGCGCGCCGCTGGCCTTGTCCTGGGCGATGTCGGTCAGCGTCATGCCCATGGGCATGCGGGCATGCCAGCCGGGCGCCTTCTCGGTGTCCTGGCCATTGCCCAGCAGCCAGTCGTATTCCCAATGGGTGACCAGGAACAGGCGGTTGCCCACCTTCAGCAGGGAATTGGCGTCGGGGGTCTCGGCGATGACCGCATCGCCATTGGGGTCGACCAGCGGCTTGCCGTCCATATCGAACAGGCGTCCGGCCTCGTGGGGGGCGGCGCCGACCTTGTCGATATTGCGGAACAGGACATTGTAGGACAGGGGATAGTCGACCTTGCTTCCATCGGCATAGGTCACCACCGCCTTGGAGGTGGTGTAGGTGCGCAGCATGTCTGCGTCAGAACTCGGCGCCGGGGTTTCGGTGAAGCCGACCGACACCACCTTTGCGGCGGCGGCATGGGCGGCGACGGGCAGGCAAAGGGCCAGGGCGGCGGCGGCGATGCGTGAAGCGGACATGACGGTGATCCCCCGAAGATCGGATTGCGACCATCCAGCTAAGGGATTGGTGGCGGACTTGTCCGGTGAAGATTGCGTGAAATCCACATGGAAACGGCCGGACGGGTAAATCCGTCCGGCCGTCCGACACCCATGGGGAATGGGTTAGAGCTTGAACCCGGTGCGCAGTCCAAGCACGGTGGCGTCGGGAATGGCCTTGGCGCCATTGGTGGGCAGGGTGGCGCTGCCGCCGGGATGGAACTGGTATTCGCCGAAGCCGGTCAGGGTCCACCAGGGGGTCACGGCATAGGCGTAGTTGACCTCGATCACCGCCTCGAAATCATGGTCGGGGGCGGTAGCGGTGCCGAAGCGCCGCGCGTCTGCGTCGCGGGCGGCCAGTTCATCGCTCATCTTGCCATAGGCAAAGCCGATGGCGGCGATGTCGTCGTCGCGGCCCTCGAAAGTGCCCTTGAGGCTGAGGCCGGTGTCGAGCCAGAAATTCATCTGGTTGCGGTCCTCGGGCATGACGGTGGTGCGGAAGAAGGCGGCGACGCCGCTGTCGAGCGTGCCCTGGCGCTTCCACAGCATATGGTCGACGATGCCGTAGACCGCCCAGTTGCCGCGATGATTGCGGGCGATATTGGTGGTGGCGCCGCTGCCGAGCGACAGGCCGGTCTCGTCGTAATGCTGGTCGGCGACCTTGCCGTTGTAATAGAAGCCGCCCAGCTTGAAGGTGGCGGGCAGGCCGGTGGAATCCTTGTCCTGGTTGATGGAATAGCTGGCCTCGCCGAACCAGATGGGTGGGCTGTCGAAGCTGAAATCGACGCCGCTGCGGTTCCGGCGCTGGGCATCGTTGCCCACATTGGTGCCGGGCGCCACATTGCCGGTGAACACCGCCGCCATCAGGCTGATCTCGTCGGTGGGCTTCACCTTGAGCCGGGTGCCCATGTTGGACAGGGGGTAGCCACCGCCACCCGAGGGCAGATTGGCGGCGTAGATGGCGGGCCAGCCGAAGGCGCTGTTGACCATATAGGTGGCGTAGGTGCTGGTGTAGAATTCCTCCTGCATGGGCACGCTGCCGAACCGCAGGGAGACCTTGTCGTCAAGCACCGCCTGTTCCATCCACAAGGAAAACAGACGCGTGGCGGGAACCGCCTCGACGCTGCTGACCGGGATCAGGCCGCCGATGAAATTCGGTGTCAACTGGCGGCCCTGGATGTGGAAGGCGGTGGCGTGGATCTTAGCGCCCTGCCAGCCCACCAGCTTGTCCAGGTTGATGTCGAGATCGCCCTGGAGCAGACCGGCGGCGACGGCGCGACGGCGAATGCCGCCCGATAGATTGCCCAGCGTTTCGGCGGTATAGGTGGCGGTCAGCTCGACCCCCCGGTCGGCCAGGTCCGAGCGCACCCCACCCCAATCGCCGGTCAGCTTCTCGCGCTCCCAGAAGCCCTTCTCCTCGCCGGGCGCCTCGTCCGCCAGGGCGGGAAGCGCGGCCACCGCCAAGGGCAAGGCCAGGACGGCGGCAAGCAGCCGCCATGGGCGGCGCGTATGATCTTGGACGGTCATGGAATTCCCCTTGCGGTCACGAATGCGGCATCAGATGCTCGGGCCGAGCAAAAATGTTATACTATAACGATTCGGCGGCGCCAACTCCCTGTTGAGGCTGGCTGTTGCGATCGATTCTCATGTTTGAGATACAGGAAGCCCCCGGTACTGTCAATCCGGCGCCCGGACGCCCGGGCATGGCTTGCTTGCCTGGTCCCCAGGCCAAAGGCATGCTGCCCAGAGCTTTTCCGTCTCCCGGAGCCTGTTCCATGACCCGCCGCATCCTGATCCTGGGCGGAACCGCCGAGGCCAATGCCCTGGCTCAACGGTTGGCCGGGCGGCCAGGGCTGGCGGTGGTGGTGTCGCTGGCCGGGCGCACCCGCGCGCCGCGCCTGCCGCCGGGGGAGGTCCGCATCGGCGGCTTCGGCGGCCCGCAAGGGCTGGAAGCCTTTCTGCGGGAAAACGCCATCACCGCCGTAATCGATGCCACCCATCCCTTCGCCGCGCGCATGGGACTTAACGCCTTTCAGGCCTGCCAAGCCTGCACAGTGCCGCTGCTGCGTCTGGAGCGCCCCGCCTGGGTGGCGCAAGCGGGGGATCGCTGGCACGAGGTCGAGGACTGGGACGAGGCCATCGCCGCCCTGCGGGACTCTGCCCGTCGGGTGCTGCTGGCGGTGGGACGGCAGGAGGTGGCGCTCTTCGCGATCCTGGAGCGGATATGGTTCCTGATCCGCTCGGTGGAGGCGCCCGAGCCGCTGCCCGCCTTCGCCCAGGCCGAGGCGATGCTGGCGCGCGGCCCTTTCAGCGTCGCCGACGAGGCCGCCTTGCTGCAAGATCGCGCCATCGACACCGTGGTCTGCAAGAACAGCGGCGGCGACGACGCCAAGCTGGTCGCCGCTCGCCAGTTGGGCCTGACGGTGGTGATGCGCCGCCGCCCCCGGCGGCCCGAAACCGCCACCGTCGCCGGGATCGAGGAGGCCCTGGCCTGGATCAGCGGGTCAGGGAATCACCCACCACCCGCCCCTGGCGGTTGACCACCACCACATCCACCGCCACCGGCACATCCCCCAGCACCCCTCGCGCCACCCTTGCCGCCTCGACCGCCACCGCGTCGCCCAGCGGCAGGCCATGGGCCTCGGCCAGGTCCAGAACTTCCAGCCCGGTATGGGCGCTGGCGGCGCTGGCGACCAATTCGGCCGAGGCGCCCAGGCCTTCCAGCAAGGTGGCCAGCCGCCCCTTATCCACCTGCGAGCGGCCGGAATGCAGGTCCATATGCCCCGCCGCCAGCTTCGACATCTTGGCGAAGCCGCCGCCGATGGTCAGGCGGGCGACCGGATGGCGGCGCAGATATTTCAGCATGCCGCCGACGAAGTCGCCCATGTCGACGGCGGCCTCGGGGGCGAGGCCGCGCAGCGCCAGCACCGCTTTTTCGGAGGTGCTGCCGGCGCAGCCCGCCACATGGATCAGGCCGCAGGCACGCGCCACGTCGATGCCGCGCTGGATGGAGTGGATCCAGGCGGAACAGGAATAGGGCACCACCACGCCGGTTGTGCCCAGGATGGAGATGCCGCCCAGGATGCCCAGGCGCGGATTCCAGGTGCCCAGGGCGATGCGTTCGCCACCAGGCACGGAAATCTCGATCTCCAGATCGGCGGCGCGGCCGTGACGGCTGGCCGCCTCGACCGCCTCGGCGATCATCAGGCGGCGCGGCACCGGATTGATGGCGGGTTCGCCCACCGCCAGCGGCAGGCCGGGCCGGGTCACGGTGCCCACCCCGGCGCCCGCGCGGAACACCACGCCGCCGCCCGGCGATCCCGTGCGAACCGTGGCGATGATGCTGGCGCCATGGGTGACGTCGGGGTCGTCGCCCGCGTCCTTGACTACCCCGGCCCGCGCCCAGCCGTCGCCGCTCTCGGCCAGGGCCAGGGGAAAGCTGGGGGTTTCGCCACGCGGCAGGCGGATGGTGACCGGATCGGGAAAGCCGTCGCCGAACAGCGCGGCGCAGGCGGCCCGGGTCGCCGCCGTGGCACAGGCGCCGGTGGTCCAGCCCGACCGCAGGGGCTTGTCGCAATCCGCTTCGCTCATGCTCCGCCCATCGCTTGATCCTGGCCGGTCATAGCACGGATCAGGGGCGGCGCTAAGCGTCCCGGTCCAGGAAATCGAACCTGCCAGGATCGGGGGCGGGCGGCACTCCCATATGGGGGTGGGGCCAAGCCCGATCTTTTGAAACAGTGGTGACTAAGCGAACCACCCTTGAGGATCTCCTCCCATGCGTCGACGCACCGTCCTGAGCATGATCATGGCCATGGCGGCCACGGCACCCCTGCCACTGCGGGCCGCCGAGCCACCCACCTATACCCTGGCGGTGGTGCCCCAGTTCGACCTGCGGCAGTTGGAATCGGCGTGGCGCCCCATCATTGAACGGCTTGAAGCATCAACAGGGGTGCGCTTCGTGCTGGTGACCGAACAGAGCATTCCCCTGTTCGAGAAGGGCCTGCATGCCGGGGCCTATGATTTCGCCTACATGAATCCGTTTCACTACGTGCTCGCCAACCGCAGGCAGGGCTACGCCGCCCTGGTCCGCGATACCGAGACTCCGCTGTCGGGGCTGGTGGTGGTGCGCAAGGATTCCGGAATCACCGACGTCAAGGCGCTCAATGGCCGCAAGGTGGCCTTTCCCGCCCCCAACGCATTCGGCGCCGCCCTGATCCCCCGGGCGGAGTTCGTGCGGAAGTTCGGCATCCAGATCACCGAGTCCTATGTCCGCTCCCACGATTCCGCTTATCTCAACGTGGTTTTGGGGTTGGCCGATGCGGCCGGAGGCATTCGCGCCACCTTCGAACGCCAGAAGCCGGAAATCCGCGAGATGCTGCGGGTGGTCCACGAGACCGCCGCCTATACTCCCCATCCCCTGGCGGCGCATCCCCGCGTTTCCGCTGATCTGGTATCCAGGGTCAAGGCGGAGATGCTGAACATCGGTCGTGACCCGGCCATGGCTCCGTTGCTGGCGGCCATCCCCATTAAGACTATCGGCATAGCTGCCGATAGCGATTATGATTCCCTCCGCATCCTGGGGTTGGAGGCCTTCGTCGTCGAGCCATGAGCATCCGAGCCAAACTCCTTGTGCCGTTGCTGTTGCTGACCGCCATGACCCTTGCGGCCCTGTATTTCGTCGCCTATGCCGCCCTGAAGCAGACCCTGCTGACCCAGCGGCTGGAGGCGGAGCAGCGGGCCTTGGAACTGGTGGCCCTGGCCATGGTGCCCGACCTGATGGCGGGCGATCTCGCCAAGATTCACGAGACCCTGGACAGCGTGGCGCTCCGCCATCCGTGGTGGCGTGGCCTGACCCTGTTGAACCGGGACGGAGCACGCCTCTATCCGTTGGCGGAGCCATCCAAGGTCATGGGGCTGACCTCGCGGGTTGCCGATGTTACCCTGATCGGGCGCCCCATCGGTCGGCTCAGCGTCGCCTTCGATGCCGACGCCCAGGTGGCGCCGGCCCTCAGCCTGGTGGAGCGCATGGGGCTGGTGGTGTCGGCCATCCTGGTCTTCGGAACCCTGACGGTGGTGGGGCTGCAAAGCCGCTCGGTGATCTCGCCGCTGCGCAGTCTGGCCGAGGCCAGCCGTCTGATGTCCGAGGGCCGCTATGATGTGGTCCTGCCCCGGCAGTCCTCCGACGAGGTCGGTGAACTGGTCAAGGCCTTCCAGGCCATGGGCGATGCCGTTGCCAGCCGCGAGGCCGATCTCAGGCGCAGCGAGCGGCGCCTGGAGGCGGTGATCGACAATTCCGCCGAGGCGGTGCTGACCCTGGACGGCCAGGGCCGCATCCTGACCATTAATCGCGCAGCCGAAACAATGTTCACCGCCACCCTCGACATGGTGGCGGGCTGGAACATCGCCGCCCTGATCCCCAACGACCCGCTGGGCGCCAGCCACGGCATGGAGATGGAGGCCTTCCGGGTCGACAGCGGCAGCTTCCCCGCCTTCGTCACCGCCACCACCGTCGAGGTGGAAGGCACCCGCATGGTGGTCGCCACCGTGGCCGACCTCACCGTCCACAAGCGGGCCGAGGAGCAGTTGAAGGAAAGCGAGGGCCGCTTCCGCGACCTGGCGGAATCGGCCTCGGATTGGTTCTGGGAGACCGATATCGACTACCGCCTGACCTTCGTGTCCGAACGCATCGGCAATATCCTCGGCGTGAAGCCCTCGGCGGTGCTGGGCTTCAGCTATTTCGAGCTGGGCCTGACCGATTACGACCCCGGCCTCGCCCAGGTCCACGCCGAGGATCTGGACGCCCATCGCCCATTCCGCGACCTGCTGTTCCATATCGGCCCGGAGGGCGGCAAGGACGGCAAGATCATCCGCATCAGCGGCATGCCCTTCTACGACCAGACCGGCAGCTTCATCGGCTATCGCGGCATCGGCGCCGATATCACCCGCGAGGCGCGGGCGGAACAGCGCGCCCGCCAGGCCCAACAGCAACTGGCCGACGCCATCGAAAGCATCAACGACGGCATCGCCGTGTTCGACGACCAGGACCGGTTGGTGCTGTGCAACCGGGAATACCACAAGATTTTCCAACCCCTGTCGGACCTGCTGATTCCCGGTGTTCCGTTCCGCGATCTGATCATGGCGGGGCGCCATCGCGATGTCTTCGTGGTGAACGACGAAAGCTTCGACCAATGGGCCGCGACCCGGTTGGCCACCCACCGCGAGGCCACCGGCGAGCCTTTCCAGATGCATCTCGCCACCGGTCATTGGCTGCTGTGCCGGGAATACCGCACCGCCGATGGCGGCGTGGTGGGGGTGCGCACCGACATCACCGACATCAAGCGCCGCGAGCAGGATCTGGACCAGTTGAAGCGCCGCTATCAGCTGATCCTGGACTGCGCCGGTGACGGCATCGTCGGGTTGGACCGTGATGGCACCGTCACCTTCGCCAACCGCATGGCCGCCGCCATGCTGGAACGCGATCCAGACACCATGATCGGCCAAGCCTTCACCGCCCTGGTGGAAGCTTCGGAAGCCGACCGCCGCGCCATTGGCTGCGCCATCAGCGACGGCGTCGCCGAGCGTATGGATGATGCCCTGTTCCATCGCGCCGACCAGCCGCCCATGCCGGTGGAATATCTGGTGGCGTCGCTGATCGAGGGCGAGCAGGTGGTGGGCGCCGTGCTGGTGTTCCGCGACATCACCATCCGTCGCCAGTACCAGCGCGCCCTGGCCGACCAGCATGCCGAGCTGGAACGTCTGGTGGCGGAACGGACCGAGGCCTTGAAGGAGGCGCAGCGCGAAGCCCTGCACGCCTCGCGGCTGGCCAGCGTCGGCCAGTTGGCTGCGGGCATCGCCCACGAGATCAACACCCCCATCCAGTATGTGGGCGACAACCTGCACTTCATCCAGAACGTCGCCGCCGAGGTGATCCCCCTGGTGGGCGAGGCGCGCAAGCTGGCCGCCGAACTGGAGCAGGGCAGGGCAGGGCCCGAGGCCGGACGGGATTTCCTAGCCCGGATCGATCCCGCCAACCTGGACTTCCTGCTCGACGAGACCCCCCTGGCCGTGACTCAGTCGCTGGAAGGTGTCGCCCAGGTCGCCCGCATCGTGCTGTCCATGAAGGAGTTCTCCCATCCCGGCACCAGCCAGAAATCGGCGGTCGACATCAACCGGGCCCTGGACAGCACCCTGGTGGTGTCGCGCAATAGCTGGAAGCATTCCGCCAGTGTCGAAACCCGCTTCGACCCGGCGCTGCCCCTGGTCAACTGCCATCCCGGCGAGATGAATCAGGTGTTCCTGAACCTGATCGTCAACGCCGCCCACGCCATCGAAGCTTCAGACAAGCCCCTGCCGGGAACCATCGTGGTGGAAACCGCCGCCCGCGGCGATGTCGTGGAAATCAGCATCGCCGACAGCGGCACGGGCATTGCCGACGACATCAAGGACCGCATCTTCGATCCCTTCTTCACCACCAAGGAGGTGGGCAAGGGCACCGGTCAGGGGCTGGCCATCTGCTATGACGTGGTGGTCACCAAGCATGGCGGCGAGATCGTGGTGGGCGGCAAGCCGGGCGAGGGCGCGGTGTTCACGATTCGCTTGCCGGTGGGGGGACAGGCGGCGGTGCAGATTTGACCTGATCGGCCTTGAGGTGAAGACCCAGGCTATACCCCGCCTCGTAGGTCCGGCGCAGACGCTGCCATTCCCCGGCGGCGTCGCCGCCCAGCGCCGCCGCGATCAGCCCCGACAGGTAGTCTTCCGAGAAATCGGCGGGAAAGTCCCGCATGGGGTCCAGCCGCCCCTCCAGCCAGGCCACGGACAGCAGGTCCGAGATGTCGTAGAGCGTCACCTCCGAACCGTATTGCGCCATGGGCACCCTGGTGGACAGCGAGAAACCGTGATGCAGCACCTGCGGCGAGATACGGCCGAAGCCCGGCGTCTCGCCCCGCCCGATCATGGCCGCCATCACCTCCATGGCATGGTCGTGGATGGGGCCTTCGGGAATCCAGCCGGGCGCGGTGGCATGGCAGTCCAGCCAGAAGCGACGGTCGAAGAAGGCCAGACTGACGGGGAAATAGGTGTCGGCCATGTCGCGGCGCGGCGGCCACGGCACCTCCATCACCTCCAGCCGGGCGGTCTCGCCCGCCTCCTCGCCGGTCCGGACGGCGCCAAAGGCCTGGAAGCCCTGATAGAAGGCCGAGACCGTCAGCAGGCCATGGCGGCGCATGGCATCCTCCACCGCCGCGAGGTCGAGATGGTCCGAGACCCAGACATCCTCCTCGATCAGCAGCATGAATTCGCCCGTCAGATCGCCGATGGCGTCGCGCCAGAAGGTCAGTGGGTCCATGTCGCCGGGCCAGATCAGCACCCGTTCCAGATCGGCCCGCAGCCCGGCGAACTGGTCGGCATCGTCGGGCAGCGGCTGGCGCAGGCGCTCGCGGATGGCCAGCGGCTTGACGGCGCACCAGGGCGAGCGGACGAAGCGGACCTCGGGGTATTTGCGTTCCAGATGCTCGCGCATGGCCGGGAACAATCCGTCATCCAGCACGGTGACCGGGCCGAGATTGTCCAGATTGGCCCGGATCGAGGCAAGGCAGCGGTCCAGGTAGAAGGGGCGCGAAAAGGCTTTGACGACGATATCCATCCGTGGGGCTCCCCGTCAGCGCCGGGCATGGGCCAGCAGGCCCCGCCACAGCCGCTTGGCCGAATAGCGCCGCTCCGCCCGCAGCCGCGCCCGGCCCGCGATCTCGGCCGCCACGCCGGGATTGCGGTGGACGAAGCGGCAAAGCTGCGCGATGTCGTCCAGGGTGGTCCAGGGCAGGTAGTGCCGCCACGGCGTGAAGAACAGGCGGGTGCAGGGATTGTCCTGTTCCAGCAGCAAGGTCCCCAGCGCCGCCGCCTCCCAGACCCGCCCGGTGATCAGATGCTCGGAATTGGTATGGGCGGAAATGTTCAAGGTCGCCCGCGACTGTCCCAGGAAGCCGAGATAGGCCGCCATGTCGGGCAGCTGAATGGCGCGCTGGTCGCCGAAAATGGCGGTGAAGGGCAGGTCCTCGGTCAGCAGTACCGACAAGATGGCGTTGCGCATGGTGAAAAAGACGCTGCCCACGAAGCTCAGATTGATCGGCCGCCCCTCGAAGGGCGGCGGCGGCGCCATGGGCTGCACCGCGTGCCAGCCAGAGAATACCCGGTCGGCGAAGCGGCCATCCCCGGTGGTCAGGATCGGCGACAGGGGGTGGAACACCAGCAGGGTGTCCGCCGCCTCCAGCCAGCCGGTCATGCAGGCCAGGGCGGGGGCGTGGGCATCGCGGATGGAGACGATCAGCCGGAAGCCCAGCCGCTGCTTCAGCCTGGCCATGATGTCGGGGCGCAAGCCGCGCGAGGTCAGCGGCGAGCACCATTCGATCAGCACCAGTTCGGGGCGCAGCCGCTCCACCTCGGCCTCGAAGGTGGCGATGCGCGCCTCGATGGCGGCATCGGTCAGGCGGACGTCGCAGCCCAGGATCAGGGCGTCGTCCAGGATCTGATGCGTCTCCAGCCCGGCGGCGATGCAGGACTCGCGCAGATGATGGACCACGTCGTTGGGGAAGATGGAGGACTCGAACCCCACCAGCAGCACCCGGCAGGGGGGCAAGGGCTCGTCGCCGCCCAGATCGTCGGGCGGATCGGCCACATCCGGGGTGGTGGCGATCCGCTCCAGGATGGCGGCCTCGATCTCGGCGGAATAGGGCCTGACCCGGCCATCGAAGCGGCCGACCACTAGATCGAGGGCGGGATCGGCCCGTGACCACAGCGGTTCGAACCGGGTCCGCGCCGCCAGGGGATCGCCGCCGATCAGGGCGAGGCGTGCCTGGTCGACCAGGGCTTCCATGTCCTCGGTGGGTTCGGCCAGGAACGGGGCGAGCAGGGGGCCGATACGCTCGCTCCGCCCCAGGGTGATCAGCCCCCGCAGCAGGGCAGCGTGCTGGCCGCTCCAGTTCGGATTGGCCGCCAGCCAGGCCTCAACCAGGGCCAGCAGCGGTTCAGGGTCCTCGCCCCGCGCCGCCGCGATCTCGATCCGCAGCAGCATCTGTTCGGGGTTATGCGCGGTCAGGGCCGCCACCGGCTCCAGCTCGACCAGGGCGGCGTCCACCTCGCCCACCCGAAACAGCCCCCGCGCCAACAGGAAGCGGAAGCAATGCTGTGACGGCATCAGGGACAGGGCCACCCGGCAGGCCGACACGACCGCGTCGAAGCGGAAATCCCTCCCCAGCCGGTCCAGCAGGGTCAGCCACAGCCTGGCGGCGCTCCGCCGGGGCTCGGCCGACCATTCGTCCAAGGCCGTGAACAGCATGTCATGGGTCTCGGGCGGAGCCTCGGCCTCGATCCAGCCGCCGGCCACCGCCGCCACCACGGCGAGGTCCAGACCGTCCGAATCCTTGCTGTCCCGATCCATGCCCATGTCCCGCCGGTATGCCCAGTCTTCCGTGATGCCCCAATTCCGGCGCCGGGGCAATCGGTGTCGGTGGCGCCGTCTGTCGATTTGGCTATCATGGCGGCGTTACATTCCCATGCAAGGAGCAGACGGCCATGGCCGAACAGGAAGTGATCTCCGCCGGTAACATCGCCAAGGAACTGGGCGTCCCCGACACCAAGGTGAAGAAAGCCATCAAGGATCTGGGCATCGAGCCCGCCGCCAAGAAAGGCGTGTGCAGCTTCTATTCCCGCGACGCCGTCGCCCAGATCAAGGCCAGGCTTGGCTGAGTCGCCAAGGCTGCCGACGCCTCCCGTCCCCGGCCCCCTTTCCCGGTTGCCTTATTAGAGCCTCCTAAAGTAGAGTGCCCTTAAAGGCCCCTTGAGGGCCGGGGATAAAGAAGAGTTCCAGGGGGGTAAGGTCGGCATGAGGGATCCCGTGTCCATTCCCGATTCCGAAATCGGGCGATCGGAAGTCAAAACCACAACCTGCTATATGTGCGCCTGCCGTTGCGGCATCCGCGTCCATCTGCGCGATGGCGAGGTCCGCTATATCGAGGGCAATCCCGACCATCCCCTGAACAAGGGGATCATGTGCGCCAAGGGCGCCTCGGGCATCATGAAGCAGTATTCGCCCGCCCGCCTTACCCAGCCGCTGAAGCGCAAGGACGGCGCCGAGCGGGGCGAGGGCGCCTTCGAGCCCATCACCTGGGAGGAGGCCTTCGCCACCCTGACCGAGCGCCTGGCCCATCTGCGCGCCACCGATCCCAAGAAATTCGCCCTGTTCACCGGCCGCGACCAGATGCAGGCCCTGACCGGCCTGTTCGCCGCCAAGTTCGGCACCCCCAACTATGCCGCCCATGGCGGCTTCTGCTCGGTCAACATGGCGGCCGGGATGATCTACACCTTTGGCGGCAGTTTCTGGGAATTCGGCGGTCCCGATCTGGAACGCGCCAAGCTGTTCATCATGATCGGTACCGCCGAGGATCATCATTCCAATCCGCTGAAGCGTGAACTCAGCGCCTTCAAGCGCGGCGGCGGCCGCTTCATCGCCGTCAATCCGGTGCGCACCGGCTATGCCGCCATCGCCGACGAATGGGTTCCCATCCGTCCCGGCACCGATGGCGCCCTGCTGTTGGCCCTGATCCGCGAGATCATCGAGCTGGGTCTGTTCGACCGCGACTTCCTGGTCCAGTACACCAATGCCGCCGAACTGGTGAACCAGGACGCCAGTTCCGACGATCACGGCCTGTTCGTGCGCGAGGGCAGCGTGCCGGTGCGGCCCGACACCTTCGAGACTCCCGACAAGATGTGGTGGGACCGGGCCTCCAATGCGCCGGTGATCGCCCGGAGCAAGGGCACCGAGGGCCGCCTGATGGGCAGCTTCGTCCTGGCCGACGGTACTCCGGTCAAGCCGTCCTTCCAGTTGCTGAAGGAGCGGGTGAAGGATTACACCCCGGAATGGGCCGAGGGTATCACCGGCATTCCCGCCGATACCATTCGCCGCCTCGCCCACGAAATGGGGGTGACGGCGCGCGACCAGACCATCGAACTGCCCATCGCCTGGACCGACTGCTGGGGCAACGAGCACGACAAGATCACCGGCAATCCGGTGGCCTTCCACGCCATGCGCGGCCTGGCTGCCCATTCCAACGGCTTCCACACCATCCGGGCGCTGGGCATCCTGATGACCCTGCTGGGCACCATCGACCGGCCCGGCGGCTTCCGCCACCGGGCACCGTTCCCGCGTCCGATCCCGCCCTGCCCCAAGCCGCCCAAGGGGCCGCAGGCCATCAAGCCGGGCGAGGCCCTGACCGGCACGCCGCTGGGCTGGCCCGCCGATCCCGACGACCTGTCGGTGGATGCCGATGGCGAGCCCATCCGCCTGGACAAGGGTTTTTCCTGGGAATACCCGCTGTCGGTCCACGGCATGATGCATAACGCCATCACCAATGCCTGGCGGGGTGATCCCTACCCCATCGACACCTTGTTGCTGTTCATGGCCAACATGGCGTGGAATTCCACCATGAACACGTCCGAGGTGAGGAAGATGCTCACCGACAAGGACGAATCCGGCCAATACAAGATTCCGTTCCTGGTGGTCTGCGACGCCTTCCAGTCCGAGACCGTGGCCTTCGCCGACATGGTGCTGCCCGATACCAGCTATCTGGAACGCCACGACGTCATGAGCATCCTGGACCGGCCCATCTCGGAATTCGACGGACCCGTCGATTCGGTCCGCGTGCCGATCCTGCCGCCCTTGGGCGATTCCAAGCCGTTCCAGGAAGTGGTGATCGAACTGGCCACAAGGCTGAAGCTGCCCGCCTTCACCCACAAGGATGGATCGCGCAAGTTCCGCGACTATCCCGACTTCATCGTCAATTTCGAGACCGAACCGGGATCGGGCATCGGCTTCCTGTCGGGCTGGCGCGGCAAGTCGGGCGAGAAGTCCATGGTGGGCGAACCCAATCCCAATCAGTGGGAAATGTACGCCCGCAACAACAACCACTACCACCACCACCTGCCGCCGTCCTTCCAGTACATGCGCAACTGGAACAAGGGCTATCTGGAATGGGCCTATCGCCACCGGCTGGTGCGGTTCACCGATCCCATCATGCCCCACATCTATTCCGAGGTGATGCAGAAGTTCCGCCTTGCCGCCGAGGGCAAGTGGAAGGGCAAGCAGCCCCCCGACCGATTGCGCGAACGGGTCAAAACCTTCTTCGACCCGCTTCCCTTCTTCTACACGCCGCTGGAATGGCGCTGCTCGGACGGGGCCAGCTATCCGCTGTCGGCCCTGACCCAGCGGCCCATGGCCATGTACCATTCCTGGGATTCCCAGAATGCCTGGCTGCGTCAGATCCACACCAGCAACGTCTTGTTCATGCATCCCAAGGTCGGCGCGCTGGGCAATTTCGGCGACGGCGCCTGGGTCTGGGCCGAAAGCCCCTGGGGCAAGATCAAGTGCCAGGCCAAGTTCACCGAGGCGGTGGAGCCGGGCACGGTCTGGACCTGGAACGCCATCGGCAAGGCCTCGGGCGCCTGGGCGCTGGACGCCGACGCCAATGAGTCGCGCAAGGGCTTCCTGCTCAATCACCTGATCTCCGAGGAACTGCCCGGCATGCTGGCCGATGGGAGCCATGTCTCCAACTCCGACCCGGTCACCGGCCAGGCGGCATGGTACGACCTGAAGCTGAAGGTCACCGCCTGCAAGCCCGGCGAGGCCGAGGAGAGCTGGCCACAATTCAAGCCCATGGTGCCGTTGCCCGGCCAGACCATCGGGTTCAAGGCCAAGGTCCGCGCCTTCCTGGCGGGGAGGAAGTCATGAGCACCAAGCAGCTCGCCCTGGTCATCGACCTCAATGTCTGCGTCGGCTGCCATGCCTGCGTGACCTCCTGCAAGGAATGGAACACTTCGGGCTGGGCCGGTCCGCTGACCGACACCAATCCCTATGGCGCCGATCCCAACGGGGTGTTCTTCAATCGCGTCCAGACCTTCGAATGCGGCACCTTCCCCAATACCGAGACCATCCATTTCCCCAAGAGCTGCCTGCATTGCGAGGAGCCCCCTTGCGTGCCGGTCTGCCCCACCGGGGCCAGCTATAAGCGCGAGGAGGATGGCATCGTCCTGGTGGACTACGACAAGTGCATCGGCTGCAAATACTGCTCGTGGTCCTGCCCCTATGGCGCCCGGGAATTCGACCCGGTCCAGGGGGTGATGAAGAAATGCACGCTGTGCGTCGACCGCATCTATGACAAGACCATCGAGGAGGAGCGCCGGAAACCCGCCTGCGTCCTGGCCTGCCCGGCCGGCGCCCGCATCTTCGGCGACGTCAAGGACCCGGAGTCCGAGGCGTCCAAGGCCATCCGCGACGCTGGCGGCTTCCAGCTGATGCCGGAATGGGGCACCAGCCCGGCCAATCACTATCTGCCGCGCCGCAAGACCACCACCACCCTGCACGCCGATGAACTGGTGCGGGTGGACAATCCGCTGAAGGCCGACGGCGAGAAGCCGCGGCCAGCCTTCACCACGCCCACCATCGACGGCGTGTCGAGCTGGTAGACGGAAAGGAGCGAGCATCATGAAACCCGCGTTTTCCGTCGTCTTCCTGACCACCCTGATCGGGGCGGGCCAGGGACTGCTGATCGCCCTGGCCAGTGGCCAGATCTATGACGCCATCGGGACCGGCGCCAAACCCGCGCCGGGCAGCTTCTACGCCATCGGCGCCCTGGTCGCCCTGGTGCTGCTGTGCCTGGGGCTGGTGGCCTCGATATTCCATCTGGCCAATCCCCAGCGCGGCTGGCGGGCGGCGACCCGCTGGCGGACCTCGTGGCTGTCGCGCGAAGTCATCCTGATCCCGCTGGTCTGCGGCCTCGCCGTGCTTTATGGCGGTGTCCATGCCCTGGGCTGGTCGCCGGTGGTGGCCAGTTTCGGCAATGGCAAGACCCTCGACCTGGCCATGGCGCTGGGCCTGCTGGCAGTGGCGGGGTCACTGGCCCTGTTCGTCGCCACCGGCATGGTCTATGCCTGCGTCCGCTTCATCCGCCAATGGGCCTCGGGCTGGACGGTGATCAATTACCTGCTGATGGGGCTGGCCTCGGGCTTCACCCTGGCCGCCGCTTTCGCCACCCTGATGGACTCCGCCCTGCGTGGCTTCCTGACATCGGCGGCCCTGGTGCTGACCCTGGGTGCCTTGGCGGCCCGGTCGTGGCAGGTATGGCTGAACGCGACGGCCAAGTCGCGATCCTCCATGAAGACCGCCATCGGGGTGCATCACGGCCAGATCCGCCAGGTGACCCAGGGCTTCATGGGGCAAAGCTTCAATACCGTGGAGTTCTTTGCCCCCGGCGGGCCGGAGACGGTGCGCGGCCTGACCGTGTTCTTCCTGCTGGCGGGATTCGCCGCCCCCGCCGCCCTGCTGGCGGCCGGGCTGCCCTGCCTAGCCTTCGCCTGCCAGTTCATCGGGCTGCTGGCGGAACGCTGGGTGTTCTTCGCCGCCGGGACCCATGTCCAGAATCTCTACTACCAGGCCAAGGCGTAGAAGGTACCGTCATGGCCGGGCTTTGTCCCGGCCACCCACGCGGATCGGCCCGAACATTGTTGGGCATATTGGGGTTGGCGGATGGGCGTGGATGCGCGGGACGAGCCCGCGTATGACGACTGTTGATGGTCGCCAGCGAATCGGATCGCCGGATTTGAAGCGGACAGCCGGGCAGGATTTCTCAGGCCACTTCCGGTCCGATCCCCCGCAGGAATTTCTGTAACTCCTGGCGTTCGGCCTTCCAGCTGTCCTCGTCGTCGCGTTCCTGGGTCCGGATATGGGAATGCCCGGCCAGTTGCGACAGATAGCCCATCAGGAATGGCATGTGGCGCAGCCGCTCCTCGGCGGTGCGGCCGACACTGGCGGTGAAGCGTTCCAGATAGCGGGTGTTGACCCGGCGGAATGTCCGGTGGCAGGTCAGCACCAGGAATTCGCCCCAATGGCCGGGAAGTCTGGCATGCAGCGCCAGCAGATGGTCGCGCAAGGCGCCATCGCTGCCCCGCTGCTGGTAGACCCGGGGATCGAGCTCCTGTTCATAGAGGTCGTGGCACTTGCGCCAGGCGGCCTCCAGATCGGGGAGGGGATCGGCGGCGGGATCGAACAGCGAGCGAAACGCCGCGATCTCGGTATTGCCGATGCGGGGCAGGTCGTAGTCGCGGAGGCTGGGAGGCTTCAGCATCTCGCGCAGCCATTTGGTGGCTTCCTTGACCATCAACACCCGGCTGCCATCGTCGCGGAGCTTTTCCACCAGCATCAACTCGTCCCAGGCGGCGCGCCAGCGGCTGGCCATGTCCTCGGCCAGCGGCCGCTCCACCGCCGACCAGAAGCTGTCGGCATCGGCGGAACGCCAGTCGAGATGGGCGGCAAGCCCGCGCAACTGGCGGCTTTGCAGCATGGCTGGGACGATCAGCCGCTCCACCGCCTCGCCGAAGCGTTGGGCGAAAGCCTCCGAGGCGAAGAAGGGCGGCGGCAAGTCGCGGACCACCTGGGGGCCGTGACGGCGGAAGAACACCAGAACCCGGTCGATACGGCGGCGGATGGCGGCGGCGCACAGGGATTCGAAGCTGTCGAACTCCCGTGATGGCGGTCCCAGTCGTGGCACGGCAAAGGCCACCCGGCGCAGCAGATGGGCCAGATGGGGCGGCAGGTCGTAGTCGATATCGCCTTCCGGCGCCCGGGTGTCCCTGGGGGAGGGGGGCACCGGCAGCGAGACGGGGGCCTCGATCTCGGTGGCGCGTGCGGCGGCGCGCAGATCGGTATCCTCGGCGGCGATGTGCGGTACCAGCCAGCCGGTCAGGAAGTCATGGGCCTCGGCGGCCACGCGGCATTTGTCGGCGGCGGCCTCGGCCAGGATGAAGCGACGGCGCAACAGAATGAAGCGCTCCAGGGTGGTGTCGTGGCTGGCGCGGTGGCGCGCCAGGCGCTTGTCGCCCCGCGCGGCCAGGATGCGTTCCTCGCGGCTGAAATGATCGGCCAGCCCTCCCACCAGGGTTTGCATGGCCCGGTCCAGGGCCATCAGATCCCCGGCTTCCACCGCCGCCGCCATCACCCCCGCCAGGGCGAACATGGCCCGATGATCCTCGTCCACCTCGGCCAGGCCAACGGACAGGCTGTCCCGCCACGACATCGTCATCGCAGACAATATCCCCACGGCCATTTCCTCCTTTGGGAAAAGGGCCTTTCTATTCGAAAGCTGTAGGGTTTCTACCCGATGGAAGTTGCCGCCGTGACTAAGTAATCACCGCAACCTCGCAAAGCACAGAATGCAGGCGCATATGCGACAATGCGATTCAATTTCTACATCACGACACTTCTCGCCACAATACGGTCCATGCCGTATTCGAGCATATTGCAAATGTGATATTTTCTATCGGTGCGGGATAAAAGCCGGAACCCGGCGGCGGTAGTCGGCATAGGCCTCGCCGTAAAGCCGCAGCAGCCGCCGTTCCTCGCAAACCGTGCCCACCAGCAGATAGAGGCTGCCCCAGATGGCGGTGGCGAGACCCAGCGGCGACAGCGCCGCGCCCCACAGGATCAGGAAGCCGCTGGCATAGAGTGGATGGCGCACCCGGCCATGGGGGCCGTCCAGGCGAAGCGGCTCGTCGGCGGCGGCTTCGGGATGGCGGAGCTGGCTCAGGCCTCCGAGGCGCCCCAGATCGTAGAAGCGCGCCGACCAGATCATCAGCCCCCATCCGGCCAGATGCAGCGCTCCCATTCCCCACCGCACCGCCAGCGGCAGGTCGAAGACCGGGCGATCGCCCAGCAGGGCGGCGCCCGCCGCGCCGACGCCGAGAAACAGGATCACGGCCACGGCGTTGTAGGCCAACCGCGACCAGCGGCCGAACCAGCCTCGCCCGGCGAAGGCGGAATGGGACAGGCCGAACACCGCCCAGGCCAGGGCGTAGAGGGCGTGATCGCTCACGCCGGGTCTTCCTCCTCGACGCCGCCCCGGCGCACGGTGGCCAGCAGGCGGGCGGCACCCAGGCGGTCGGTGGGATCCAGTTCCACCACCTTGGACAGGGCTTCCTCGGACTCGGCGATGCGGCCCAGCCGCGCCAGGACATAGCCGGTGGCCATCAGGGTTTGCATCAGCAGCTTGGGCAGCGGCGCCAGGGTCACGGCGGTGCCGACGAAGGCGGCATCACCCGGCGTCACCCGGCGCCAGTCGCCGGGCAGGCCCAGGGCGGCCAGGGCGAAATCCACGCAGGATTCGGCGTGGGGCAGGGCCTCATCCAGCCGGTGGCGGTAGAAATAGAATTTATAGGCGCCGATGCGGGCCGCCAGGGCGTCGGGCGCCAGGGCCAGGGCCTCCAACACCTTGACCTCGGCGTGTGACTCGTCATGCCATGCCGCCCCCGCCGCCTTCAGCGCGGCAAAGGCGGCGTCGGGCAGGTCGAGGGGAAGTCCGTCGGTTTCATCCAGCATGTCGCAACACCTCGATATCGCCCAGGGCTTCCAGCCGCGCCGCCTCGGCGGCGAACTCCGCCACCCGGCCCTCGGCGATGGCCTCGCGCAGGGATCGCATCAGGTCCTGATAGGCCTGGATATTGTGCCATGTCAGCAGCATGGGGCCGAGGATTTCCTCGGAGCGGATCAGATGGTGGAGATAGGCCCGCGAATGGTCGCGGCAGCAGGGACAGGAACAGCCCTCCTCCAACGGCCTCGGGTCGTCCTGGTGCCGGGCGTTCCTGAGATTGACGGTGCCGCGCCGGGTGAAGGCCTGGGCGGTGCGCCCCGACCGCGTCGGCATGACGCAGTCGAACATGTCGACGCCGCGCAGCACGGCGCCGATGATGTCGGACGGCCGCCCCACTCCCATGAGATAGCGGGGCTTGTCCCGGGGCAGCAGCGGCGTGGTGACCTCCAGAGTGGCGAACATGGCCTCCTGGCCCTCGCCCACCGCCAGCCCGCCCACGGCATAGCCGTCGAAGCCGATCTCCAGCAGGGCCTTGGCGGAGTCCGCCCGCAGCTCGGGATAGACGCCGCCCTGGACAATGCCGAACAGGCCATAGCCGGGACGGGGCACGAAGGCGGCCTTTGACCGCGCCGCCCAGCGCATGGACAGGCGCATGGACACGGCCGCCTGCTCCGGGGTGGCGGGGAAGGGGGTGCATTCGTCGAAGGCCATGGTGATGTCGGCGTCCAGCAGGCGCTGGATGTCCATGGAGCTTTCCGGGGTCAGCCGGTGCCTCGATCCGTCATGATGGGACTGGAAGGTGACGCCGTCCTCGTCGAGCTTGCGCAGCTTGGCCAGGCTCATGACCTGGAAGCCGCCGGAATCGGTGAGGATCGGCCCCGGCCAGTTCATGAATTTGTGCAGCCCGCCCAGGCGCGCCACCCGTTCGGCGCCCGGTCGCAGCATCAGGTGATAGGTGTTGCCCAGCACGATCTGGGCGCCGGTGGCGGCCACCGAGCCGGGCAGCATGGCCTTGACGGTGGCGGCGGTGCCCACCGGCATGAAGGCGGGGGTGTCGATGGCGCCATGGGCGGTATGGACGCGGCCCAGGCGGGCGGCGCCGTCCTCGGCCAGAAGCTCGAAACTGAACTGGGTCATGGGAACAATCTCTTAGAGGCCAGACTTGGCGCGGGGGTCGTAGCCATGGCGTGGCCCCCATTTTTCCACCAGCTTGCGGAATTCGGCGTCATGCTCGGGCAGCACCACCGTCAGCGTCACCAACTGGTCGCCGCGCGAGCCATCGGCGGCGGCGATGCCCCGGCCCTTGAGCCGCAGCACCGAGCCGGTATTGGACTCGGGCGGCACCGTCACCGTCACCTTGCCGTCGATGGTGGGCACGGTGATCTTGCCGCCCAGGATGGCCTCCTGCACCGAGATCGGAATCTCGATCAGGATGTCCCGGTCGCGGCGGGTGAAATGGGGATGGGGCTCGACCTTGATGTCCACATAGGCGTCGCCGGGCTCGACTCCGATGAAGCCCACCCGTCCCTGGCCCTTGAGCCGCAGGGTCTGGCCGTCCACCGTCCCCGGCGGGATGCGGACCTCCACCACCCGGCCGCGATCCAGGGTGACGCGCCGCATGGTTCCGGCGCAGGCATCGGTGAAGCCGACGCTGAGCGAGACGCGAAGATCGCCATCGCCGCCGAAGCCGCCCGCCGCGCCGGACTTGGCCTGGGCCTTGCCGCGCTCCTTGCGTCGCAGCAGCTCGGACAGAATATCGTCCACATTATCGCCGAACGGGCCGCCGCCGCGCCGGGCGCCCGCTCCGGCACCGGGGCCATGGCCGCGCCAGGCCCGGCGCTTCTGGGCGCCGCTGGCATCGATCTCGCCCGCGTCGAACTGGGCGCGCTTGGCCGCGTCCGACAGGAAGTCGTAGGCGGCGGAAATCTCCTTGAACCGCTCCTCGGCCTTGTGGTCGCCGGGGTTGAGGTCGGGATGCAGTTCGCGGGCGAGCTTGCGGTACGCCTTCTTGATGTCCTCGTCGGACGATGTCCGCGCCACGCCCAAGACCTGATAGGGATCCTTCACCGCGCCCTCGATTCTTCCATCCAAGGCCGCATGTTACGGAATTTGGACCAAAGGCACCAGATTCCTCGGTGGCTCCATCACTTCGCGGCCCAGCTTCCATCGGTCTGGCGACAGGCGATTCCCTTCACCGTCTGGTCCTGGCCGTCGACGGTGATGCTGGATTCGTATTCGCGGCAGGTATTGCCGGTCTCGTCCTTGCCCTCGCGGGTGGCGGTGACGGTGCCGGAATTGCCGGTCTCGGGATTGCTCCAGGCCACCTGCTGGCCGACCGGCGCGGCATGCGCCTTCTCGAAAGCCTCGTCGGCCTTTTCCTTGTCGGCCTTGTCCCAGGCCTTGCCCGCCGCCGAACCCGCCCAGGCGCCCAGCAGGCCCCCGGCGGCGGTGGCGGCGATATTGCCCATGCCGCGTCCGAACAGCGATCCGATCAGGGCGCCGCCCACGGCGCCGATGCCGGTGCCCATGGTCTGCTTGGTCGGGGCCTCGGCGCAGGCGGTCAGCAGCGAGGCCGCCACCAGGGCCGGAATAAATCTGCCGAGTGTTTTGGACATGGGATGCTCGCAGGGATGAAGGGGTTGAACGCCTGTACAGATAGGCTTGAATTAAGGCATTTTTACGCCTGAGTTCAAAAAAGCGAAAGGGCCTGTGCCCATGTCCGCCGCCACCGACGATCCATTGTCGCTGTTCCATGCCTGGATGGGCGAGGCCGAGGCCGCCGAGCCCAATGATCCCAACGCCATGAGCCTGGCCACCGTGGGAGCGGACGGACGGCCGTCGGTGC
The DNA here is from genome assembly GCF_001650715.1 of Paramagnetospirillum marisnigri. Taxonomy (GTDB): domain Bacteria; phylum Pseudomonadota; class Alphaproteobacteria; order Rhodospirillales; family Magnetospirillaceae; genus Phaeospirillum; species Phaeospirillum marisnigri. The sequence goes on from NZ_LWQT01000088.1 coordinate 161,191, forward strand.
GCATGGTGCTGCTGAAGGGCGCCGACGAATCCGGTTTCGTGTTCTATACCAATCTGGAAAGCCGCAAGGGCGGGGAACTGGCGGCCAATCGCTTCGCCGCCCTGTGCTTCCACTGGAAAAGCCTGCGGCGCCAAATCCGGGTGGAGGGGCTCACCGAGCCCGTCACCGAGGCCGAGGCCGACGCCTATTTCGCCAGCCGGGCCAGGACCAGCCAGATCGGCGCCTGGGCCTCGGTGCAGTCGCGGCCGCTGCTGGGCCGGTTCGAACTGGAGATGCGGGTGGCGGAATTCACCGCCAAGTTCGGCCTGGGCAAGGTGCCGCGTCCGCCCCACTGGTCGGGCTTCCGCTTGGTGCCCGATCGGATAGAGTTCTGGCAGGATCGGCCGTTCCGGCTGCATGATCGCTTCGTCTATACGCGAAAGGATGGGGAATGGGCGCTGCAACACCTGTATCCGTGAACCAGGACGACCCCCTGGGGCATGGTCGGCTGATGCGGCTGGCCACCTATGCCTCGACGGCGGTGGCGGCGCTGCTGATCGCCGTCAAGCTGGCGGCCTGGGCGGCGACGGGGTCGGTGTCGCTGCTGTCGACACTGATCGATTCCACCCTGGATCTGGGGGCCTCGGCCCTCAATCTGATGGCGGTGCGCCACGCGCTGCAGCCCGCCGACCACGACCACCGCTTCGGCCATGGCAAGGCGGAGGCGCTGGCCGGCCTGGGCCAGGCCACCTTCGTCGCCGGATCGGGCGGCCTGCTGCTGATCGAGGCGGCGGGGCGGCTGATGCGCCCCGAACCCGTATCCCACGGGGAATGGGGCATCGCCGTCATGGTGTTCTCCATCCTGGCCACCGTCGCCCTGGTGATGTTCCAGCGTCATGTGGTCCGGCGCACCGGCTCCACCGCCATCTCGGCGGATTCGCTGCATTACGCCGGAGACGTCGCCATCAATGCCAGCGTCATCGTCTCGCTGACCCTGTCCATGACCACCGGCTGGTCCGCCGCCGATCCGATCTTCGCCATCGGCATCGGGGGCTGGCTGTTGGTGAATGCCTGGCAGATCATGCTGGGCTCCTTGGACACCCTGATGGACAAGGAACTGCCCAACACCGATCGCGAGCGGATCCGCGCCATCACCCAGTCCCATCCCGAGGTCCTGAGCTTTCACGATCTGCGCACCCGGACCTCGGGGCGCCAGGGCTTCATCCAGCTTCACCTGGAACTGCCCGCCGAGCTGACCCTGGCCAACGCCCATCGCATCGCCGACGAGGTCGAGCACGCCATCTTGGCGGAATTCCCCAATTTCGAGGTCATCATCCACCAGGACCCGGCGGGCGTGGCCGAGCCGCAAGCCGTCCTCGACTGATCACGCCCGCGGGCCGGGAACCGCCGTCGTCCCGCCTATTGGCCGGAGACGGCGGCTAGCGCCTTGGCCAGTTGGTGCACCCGACGCCTGACCCGGGGGTCGCCGATGCTGTAATAGGCCTGGACCAGGTCGCGGGTTTCGCTGCTGTCCATCAGGCTAGTCTGGCGCAGGGGGGCTTCCTCCACATGATGGGTCATGCGCCGTGCTCCCGCTGCCGCCACCTCCTCGCCCATGTCCTGATAGAAATAGTCCACCCCCACCCCCAGGGCGCGGGCCAGATCGAACAGCCGCGAGGCGCCGATGCGATTGGCGCCGCGTTCGTATTTCTGCACCTGCTGGAAGGTCAGGCCCATGGCGGCGGCCAGGGCTTCCTGGCTCAATCCCAGCAGGGATCGGCGAAGACGGAGGCGGGCTCCCACATAAACATCGACGGGATTAGGCTGCCCGGAAGAATTGTGGCGGCTTTTTGGCAGGCGGGAACTAGGCATAATTGACATCCGCACAAGTTGTATTGCGCCAATTCTACCCGCCGCAGAGTGACGTTCAAGTAGCAACCTCAACTATCTTACAACCAGAAGATACGCTGTTTGTTTATTTTCTCTCTTTCGAAGTATAATTCTTTTCGCGCGTCCCAAAAGACGAAACCCCCCGGAGCGACCGCTCCGGGGGGTTTGAAAGAACCGCTGCTCGCGGATGATCAGCCGACGATTTCGCTGCCCGCGAAGAAGTAGGCGATCTCGATGGCTGCATTCTCGGCCGAGTCGGAGCCGTGCACCGAATTGGCTTCCACGGATTCGGCGAAGTCGGCGCGGATGGTGCCCGGCGCGGCATTGGCCGGATTGGTGGCGCCCATGATCTCGCGATTGCGGGCGACGGCGCCTTCGCCTTCCAGCACCTGGACCACCACCGGGCCGGAGATCATGAAGGCGACCAGCTCGCCGAAGAACGAGCGTTCCTTGTGGACCGAGTAGAACTGCTCGGCCTGGGCCTTGGTCAGCTGGACCCGCTTCTGGGCGACGATACGCAGGCCGGCTTCCTCGAAGCGGGCATTGATCTTGCCGGTGAGGTTGCGCCGGGTGGCGTCCGGCTTGATGATCGACAGGGTACGTTCGGTAGCCATTCGTGAAATTCCTTTCGGCGGTTGCTCGCGCCGCGTCGCCACTGCAAGGCGAGCGGCCGCGTTCGCCCCCGGCGGCCGGGCGCTCGGGGGACGGCGGGTTATAACGCCAACCACGCCCAAGAGCAACGGGGTGTTTGTGACCCTTGGGCGGGCGTGGTAAAGACGCCGCCATGCTTCATATCAACGACATCACGTTCCGCTATGGCGGCCGGACCATTTTCGAGCAAGCCACGGTGCATATCGCGGCGGGGCAGCGCGTCGGCCTGGTGGGGCGCAACGGCACCGGCAAGACGACGCTGTTCAAGCTGATCCTGGGTGAACTCCATCTGGATGGCGGCGAGATCAATCTGCGGCCGCGCGCCCGGCTGGGCCGACTTGCCCAGGAAGCCCCCGAGGGCGAGACCAGCCTGATCGACTGCGTGCTGGCGGCCGATACCGAGCGCACCGCCCTGTTCGAGGAAGCCGAGTCCTGCACCGATGGCCATCGCATCGCCGAGATTCACGAGCGGCTGCTGGCCATCGACGCCCATTCGGCGCCGTCGCGGGCGGCATCCATCCTGTCGGGTCTGGGCTTCGATGCCGAGGCCCAGGCGCGGCCGGTCTCCGGCTTCTCGGGCGGCTGGCGCATGCGCGTCGCCCTGGCCGCCGCCCTGTTCGCCAGTCCCGACCTGTTGCTGCTGGACGAGCCCACCAACCACCTGGACCTGGAGGCCACCTTGTGGCTGCAGGCCCATCTGGCGGCCTATCCCGGCACGCTGGTGGTGATCAGCCACGACCGCGAACTGCTGAACGAGGTCGCCAACCGCATCATCCATCTGGAAGGCGGCAAGCTGAACGCCTATGGCGGCAATTACGACGCCTTCGAGGCGACGCGGCGCGCCCGCATGGAATTGCAGTCCAAGGCCTTCGTCAAGCAGCAGGAACAGCGCAAGAAGATCCAGTCCTTCATCGACCGCTTCAAGGCCAAGGCCACCAAGGCCGCCCAGGCGCAAAGCCGGGTCAAGATGCTCGAACGCATGGAACTGGTGGTCCCGGTGGTGGAGGACCGCGCCCTATCCTTCGACTTCCCCGACCCCGAACCGCTCAGCCCGCCCATCATCGCCATCGACCACGGCGTGGCGGGCTATGGCGATACGGTGATTCTCCGCGGCCTCGACATCCGCATCGACATGGATGCCCGCATCGCCCTGCTGGGCGCCAACGGCAACGGCAAGTCGACCCTGGCCAAGGTGCTGGCCGACCGGCTTGACCTGATCGGCGGCCAGCTGCGCAAGCCGGGCAAGCTGAAGATCGGCTATTTCGCCCAGCACCAGACCGAGGAACTGCGGCTGGACGAGACGCCGTTCGAGCATATGGCCCAGTTGATGAAGGGGCTGCCCGAGGCCAAGGTCCGCGCCCAGCTGGGCCGCTTCGGCTTCGAGCAGGAGCGCGCCAATGTCAAGGTCTCCAGCCTGTCGGGCGGCGAGAAGTCGCGATTGCTGTTCGCGCTGATGAGCCGCGAGGCCCCCCATCTGATGATCCTGGACGAACCCACCAACCACCTGGACATCGATGCCCGCGAGGCGCTGGTGGCGGCGCTGAACGCCTATGACGGCGCGGTGATCCTGATCAGCCACGATCCCCATCTGATCGAGCTGACCGTCGATAATCTGTGGCTGGTGGGCGATGGCGGCGTGCGGCCGTTCGACGGCGACCTGGCCGCCTATCGCAAGCTGCTGCTGGACAAGGCCCGCGAGGACCGGCGCGGCGGCAAGGCGGAAAAGACCGGCGATGCCGGGCTGCGCAAGGCCGATCGCAAGGCCGCCGCCGAGGTCCGGGCCCAGTTGGCGCCGTTGCGCAAGGCGGCCCAGGCGGCGGAAAAAGCCCTGGAAGAGCTGCATCGCAAGCAAGCGGCCCTGGATGGGCAATTGGCGGATCCCGGCCTGTACAACGGCCCTCCCGCCAGGCTGACGGAGCTGCGCTTGCAGCAGGCGGAGCTGGCCCGCAAGGTCGAGGCCGCTGAAATCCATTGGCTGGAGGCCCAGGAGGCCTTGGAGGCGGCCCAGGCGCAGGCCTAGCCCCAGGCATAGACCTTTCGTCTCGGACGCCAACCATGTAGGCTTGCGACCGAAACTCAACCGCTGGGCATTCTCCCGTGGACGCGCCGACCCCAACCCTTGCCACCTGCCGCCCTGCCGGACAGCCCAGGCCCCCGGAACAGGTCCGTCGCCTGCTGCGGCTGTTGGTGGCCTTGGTGTTGGTGCTGATGATCGGCGGTGTCGGCGCGGTCATCATCCATTTGCGGCAGGCGGATATCGAGGAGGCCGCCTCCGGGACCCAGGGCGTGGCCCGCCTGCTGGACGAGCATCTCAGCCGGATGCTGAGCGGCGCGGATTCCATCCTGATGCGGGCCGCCGAGATCTCCCGGTCCCGGCTCGACGGGCAAATCACCGCCGCCGAGGAATTGCGCCGGTTCCAGGAACTGGTCACCACCCTGCCGGAACGCGGCGCCCTGGTATCCACCGATGCCAAGGGCCTGGTGGTGAACAGCACCGCCGCCCCAGAAAGCGCCGGCGGCGTCAGCCTGGCCGCGCGGCCCTGGTTCCAGGCGGTGGCGGCCGGAGCACCGGTGGTGGTGGGGCCCATGTTCCGCGCCCGCATCCATCAACGCCTGATTTTCACCGTCAGCCGTCCCGTCACCGATGCCCACGGCCGTTTCGCCGGCATGGTCAGTGTCGGAATCGATGTCGGGATCTTCGCCGATTACCATCGCAGTCTGGTGCTGGGGCGCGATGGCTTTGTCGCCGCCAGCACCAATAACCAGATCGTGTTGCGCCAGCCCAGGCCCGAGGATTTCGTCGACAATCCCTTCGTGGGCGGCACCCTGGCGGAGGCAACGGCGGCCGAACCCAACGGGACGACGTTCATCACCCTGGAAACCGATGGAATCGAACGGATCATTTCCTATCGCACCTTGCCGGTCTTCAATGTGGTGGTGGTGGCGGGAATGGGGGTTGACCAGGTTCTGGCCCCTTGGCGCCGGACCGCGCTTTTCCTGGGGGGAGGCATCCTGGTGATCGCCATCGGCCTGTCCGGCGTTGCCCGGATGGCCTTCCGCGCCATCGATAACGAGGAAGCCATCGCGCGGGGCCTGGAGGCGGCGGTGCGGCAGCGGACCCTTGAGGCCGAGCAGCGCGCCGAGGAAGCGCGCCAGGCCAATGACAGCAAGACCCGATTCCTGGCGGCGGCCAGCCATGACCTCCGCCAGCCCCTGCAGGCGGCTGGCATGTTCACCGAAGTGTTGTCCTCGCGCGTTACCGAGCCCAGCCAGATCATGGTGGTGGACAAGCTGCGCCAAAGTATCGAGGCCACCAATTCCCTGCTGACCTCGCTGCTGGATGTCTCGACCCTGGAAGCAGGCAAGATCAAGCCCAATATCGCCACGTTCCACCTGATGCCCTTGCTGGCCCGGCTGGCCGAGCAGATGGAGCCCGAGGCCTCGGTCAAGGGCCTGTCCATCGGCGCCATCACCACTTCGGCGCAGGTTGTCAGCGATCCGGTGTTGCTGGAACGCATGCTGCGGAACCTGCTGGTCAACGCGGTGCGCTACACCGAAAGCGGTGGCATTCGCATCGGCTGCCGTCGTCGAGGCGATGCCATGGTGGCCATCCAGGTCTGGGATACCGGCATCGGCATTCCCGTCGATAAGCTTCAGGCGGTGTTTGATGACTTCACCCGGCTGGACGCCATCAGGGACCGCAAGGGCAACAAGGGCCTCGGCCTCGGCCTGGGCGTGGTCCGCCGCATGGCGGTGCTGCTGGACCACGGTCTCGACCTCAAATCGGTTCCGGGCAAGGGCTCGTGCTTCACCGTCCTGGTGAAGCGGGCCTGATCCGGTTCAGCGTATCCCGATGTCAGCCGGTGCCCGATGCCATGCGCTCGGCGACGCGGCCCATGCTCTGGGCGCAGTCGGGAAACATGCGCGCCAGGGTGACGGCCAGACGGCGGGCGTGTTCACGGTCAAAGTGGTGGCCGCGGATTTCGGCCTCCAGGATGTCGCGCATCTGATTGACTTCGTCCCAACGGTATTTCATGGCGGCAACTCCCGGCCAGTGTCGGATGGTCAGGGTATGCCACATCCACCCCGTGGATATGATGACGGCGGCTTGAATGTTGCGTTGCAATATAAGAGGGGCTCAGATGCCCGATCCGGCCTCGATGATGCCGGTCTGACGCTCGACCTCCACCAGCAAGGCGTGGAGATCGGGCTCGGAAAAACCGTCCTTCTCCAACTGGCGGATGGTGTTGATCAGGTAGTCGCGGTTCAGCCCGGCGCAGCCCTCGGCATCCATGATGATGGCGGCGGCGTCTTCCAGGGGCAGATGCCCGGCATAATGGTGGTGGTCGGTATCCGCGACGAAGGTATAGGCGGCTTCCACTCGACCATCGTCAAGGCGCACATCCAGGGTGCGTGCCACATAGGCATAGCCGATCAGTTCCCGTTCGTTGAGGTAGTCGATCACCGCCGCCCGGCGGGCCGCTTCCACCCGGAAGGCCAGGCCCCGGCATGATCCGCCGACATCAAGGCCCAGCACCAGTCCGGGCTTTTGCGGCGTGCCGCGCCAGTGGCGGGAATAGACGCAGAAATCGCGATGCCATCCCTCCAGCAGGGCCGGGCGGATTTCGTCGTAGTCGAAGCCGGGGCGCCACATCAGCGAACCGTAGCCGAATACCCAAAGGTCGCGTTCCGTGGTCATGGGGCATCGAGTTGTATATAAGGTGGCGCACGCCAGGGCGAGCGGGAGGGGACGGAAGAATGACAGAACACGAAGCCGCCATCCAGGGGGACGACGCGCTGGCCGAGGCCGATCGCCTGGGGCTCTATCGCGTGCTGCTGTCGCGCCGCGACGTGCGCGGCCAGTTCCTGCCCGATCCCATCGACGACGCCGTGCTGGCCCGGGTGCTGACGGCGGCGCATTTCGCGCCTTCGGTGGGGTTCATGCAGCCCTGGAGCTTCATCCTGGTGCGCTCGCCCCAGGTGCGGGGGCGCATCAAGGCCGCCTTCGAGGCCGCCAATACCGAGGCGGCTTCCATGTTCGACGGCGACAAGGCGGCGGTCTACCGCTCGCTCAAGCTGGAAGGCATCCTGGAGGCGCCGCTCAATATCTGCGTCACCTGCGACCGCGATCGGGTGGGGCCGGTGGTGCTGGGCCGCACCCATATTCCCACCATGGATCTCTATTCCACCGTCTGCGCGGTGCAGAATCTGTGGCTGGCGGCGCGGGCCGAAGGGCTGGGGCTGGGCTGGGTCAGCATCATCTCGGAACCGGCCCTGAAAGAGATTCTCGGGCTGCCGGAACGGGTGGTGCCGGTGGCCTATCTCTGCCTCGGCAAGGTCAGTCATTTCTTCGCCCAGCCGGAACTGGAAAGCCGGGGCTGGCGCAAACGCCTTCCCCTGGCCGATCTGGTCAGCCTGGATCGCTGGGAAGGCGAGCGGGACGAAGCCCTGGCCGCCGAGTTGGACCGGGCGCAGGCGGCGGCCGAAGGCGGTGGGATCATTCCCTGACGAAGCGGCACCAGGTGAAGTGCTGGATATTGCCCATGGGGGTCTGATGCTCCTGACGGCGATGCTCCACCAGGCGGAATTCCGGCCCCAGGATGCGGGCAAGGCTTTGCTCGCCGTGACGGACCACGGGCAGGCCGGAACATTTCTCCGGCCCATCGGGGGCGAAGGCGGCGATGATCACCGTCGCCTCCGGCCCCAGGGCGCGCTTCATCACCGCCACATAGGCGGCCTGCTCGCCGGGATCGCGCAGGAAGTGGAAAACGGCGCGGTCGTGCCACAGGTCGAACAGCCCCGGCACCGGCCGCCAGTCCAGCACGTCGGAGACGATCCAGGTGACATCGTCTCCCATCGGCCCCAGCCTCTCCGCCGCCTGATGCAGGGCGGCCTCGGCGACATCAAGCACCGCCACATGCACGCATCCCCGCTCAAGCAGGCGGTCCACCAGATGCGAGGCGCCGCCGCCCACATCGATGATGGCGGCGTCCTTGCGCAAGGATGCCGCCTCGATCATCTCAAGGGACGGGGTGGGGTCGTCCTGGAACCACGAGGTCTCCTCATGGTCCTTGGTTGTCCAGACACTCTGCCAGTGGGTCTTGCGTTCGCTCATCAGGCGATATGGTACAGGGTTTAGGTTGGACTGGAAATATATCGCGGGGAGTCGTATATGAACCGCTCTCTCTTTACCGTTTAGGGCTTAGACTTTCATGTCCGAGAACTGGTCGCCGGAAAGCTGGCGCGCGAAGCCGATCCATCAGGTTCCCACCTATCCCGACGCGGCCGCCCTGGCCGAGGTCGAGGAGACCCTGCGCAATTTCCCGCCCCTGGTCTTCGCGGGCGAGGCCCGGCGGCTGCAGGCGTCCCTGGCCGAGGTGGCCGAGGGCAAGGCTTTCCTGCTGCAAGGCGGTGATTGCGCGGAAAGCTTCGTCGAGTTCCGCGCCAACAACATCCGCGACACCTTCCGCGCCCTGCTGCAGATGGCGGTGGTGCTGACCTATGGCGCCGCCATGCCGGTGGTCAAGGTCGGCCGCATGGCCGGACAGTTCGCCAAGCCGCGCTCGGCCGATACCGAGACCATCGACGGCGTGACGCTGCCCAGCTATCGCGGCGACAATATCAACGGCATCGAGTTCACGCCGGACTCCCGCATTCCCGATCCGGCCCGCATGATCCGGGCCTACAACCAGTCGGCCGCCACCTTGAACCTGCTGCGCGCCTTCGCCCAGGGCGGCTATGCCGACCTGCACAAGGTGCATCAGTGGACGCTGTCCTGCGTCGCCGGCACCTTGCAGGGGGCCCGCTACCAGGATCTGTGCGCCCGCCTGGACGAGACCCTGGCCTTCATGGAGGCCTGCGGCCTGACCTCGGAGACCACGCCGCAACTGCGCGAGACCGATTTCTTCACATCGCACGAGGCGTTGCTGCTGCCCTATGAGCAGGCCCTGACCCGCGTCGATTCCACCACCGGCGACTGGTACGACTGCTCGGCCCACATGCTGTGGATCGGCGAGCGCACCCGCCAGTTGGACGCGGGCCATGTGGAATTCCTGCGCGGTGTCGGCAACCCCCTGGGCTTCAAGGCCGGGCCGAGCATGACCCCTGATGATCTGCTGCGCCTGATCGACCAGTTGAATCCCACCAATATCCCAGGCCGCATCACCGTCATCACCCGCATGGGCTCGGCCAAGATCGGCGACGCCCTGCCCGGCCTGATCCGGGCGGTGAAGCGGGAAGGCCGCTCGGTGGTGTGGTCCTGCGACCCCATGCATGCCAACACGGTGAAGGCGGCCAGCGGTTTCAAGACCCGCCTGTTCGATACCATCCTGGAAGAGGTGCGCGCTTTCTTCGCCGTCCATAAGGCCGAAGGATCGCATGCCGGTGGTGTCCATTTCGAGATGACCGGCCAGGACGTCACCGAATGCGTCGGCGGCATGACCGCCATCACCGAGGCAAGCCTGGGTGATCGCTATCATACCCATTGTGATCCTCGCCTGAATGCGACCCAGGCCCTGGAACTTGCCTTCCTGATCGCCGAGCAACTAAAGGACGAGAGAGTGCAGGCCCGGGCCAAGGCACGGGCGGCGGCGCGCTGATTCTTCGCCGCTGGCGATAGTTTTGTCCCTGGTGTACGCTTCTCCCCTGGGTTCCGCTTAGGGGGGGGAGACGTGGGCCATGGGGCGTTCGGGTATTCTGATCAAGCTGTTGTCCATCGCCGCCTTGGCACTGGTGGGATTCATCGTTCTGTCCTGGGTGGCGCTGAGCCATCTGCGCCAGTCCATGCTCGACGAACGCATCGCCAAGGTGCAGTCGTTGACCGAAGTGGCCCGCGCCACCGTCAAATCCTTCCACGACCGTTCCAAGGCGGGCGAGTTCGACGAGGCCACCGCCAAGGCCCAGGCCATCGAGACCCTGCGTCCGGTTCGCTATCAGGGGCAGGAATACTACTTCATCTACGACTACCAGGGCGTCAATGTCCTGCTGCCGCCCCGCCCCGAGCGCGAGGGCACCAACATGATGGAAGCGAAGGATGCCGATGGCATTCCCTTCATCCGTCAGCTGGTGGACGGCGCCAAGTCCGGCACCGCCCGGGTGTTCTACAAGTTTCCCCGTGCCGGCTCGGATGAGGCCATCGCCAAGGTTTCGGTGACCATGGCCTATGCGCCGTGGTCCTGGGTGGTGGGAACCGGCCTTTATCTCGACGATCTGGATGCGGAATTCCGCGCCGCCGCCTGGCGGTTCGGCCTGATCGCCCTGGTGGTTACCCTGGTGGCGCTGGTGCTGGTCACCCTGCTGGCCCGCAATATCGTTTCCCCCATCACCCATCTGGTGGACGTGGCGCAGCGTCTGGCCCAGCATGATTTCAGCGTCGATGTGGAGCGGACGTCGCGAGGCGACGAGATCGGCACCCTCAACCGCGCCATCGGCGTGCTGCGCGACGAGGCCGCCCAACTCGACGCCGTCCGCGCCGAGCAGCAGGAGGCGTACAAGCGGTCATCCATTCAGCGGCGCGAGGCGCGGCTCAAGTTGGCCAACGACGTGGAGGCGTCCATCAAGCGGGTGTCCGACGTGCTGGTGGCGGCGGTATCGGATATGGAGGATGCCGCCCGCATCGTCTCGGGCGCGGTCCGCAGCGCCGGGGATCAGGCGGCGGGTGTGGTGGCGACCGCCGAGCAGGCTTCGGCCAATGTGGGCACGGTGGCCACCGCCGCCGAGGAATTGTCCGCCTCCATTCACGAGATCGCCCAGCAGGTCCACCGCTCGTCCTCCATGTCGGGTCAGGCGGTGGCCGAGGCCGAGCGCACCGACGCGCTGGTGATGGGGCTGGCCGAGGCGGCGGGCCGCATCGGCGAGGTGGTGACCCTGATCAACGATATCGCGTCGCAGACCAATCTGCTGGCGCTCAACGCCACCATCGAGGCGGCCCGCGCCGGTGACGCGGGCAAGGGATTCGCGGTGGTGGCCAACGAGGTCAAGACCCTGGCCAATCAGACGGCGCGGGCCACCGAGGAGATATCTTCCCAGGTGGGGACGGTGCAGGCCCGCACGAACGAGGCGGTGGCGGCCATCCGCGGCATCAGCGGCATCATCGGCACCCTGAACGAGATCGCGGGCGCCATCGCGGCGGCGGTCGAGGAGCAGGGCGCCGCCACCGCCGAGATCGCCCGCAATGTCCAGGAGGCGGCGGCGGGCACCCAGGAAGTGACCACCGTGTTGGGCGAGCTTTCCGCCGCCACCGCCGAGGCGGGGGGCAGCGCCGAGCGGGTGCAGGACATCGCCGGACGTCTCAGCACCGAGGCCGAAAGCCTGGAAAGCGAAATCCATACCTTCATGGACTCCATGCGCGCCGATCAGGGGGCCGCCGGTTGAGGGCGATTTTAGCTAGATGAAGATAGGTTGGGGCCGAAAGGCACCAACCTATTGTGTGGAACGCCCTCGACCATATACTCTGCCGCCCATGACAGCCATCCCGGCGGCGGCCCCGGCCCCCATTCCCGAAAATCCCCTCGATCCCGACCAGCGCGCCGCCGCCGAGGCGACGGCCGCCTCCGTCCTGGTGCTGGCGGGGCCGGGAACCGGCAAGACCACCACCCTGGTGGGGCGCTATCTCCATCTGCTGGACGGCGGGGCGGTGCCGCTGCGCATCTTCGTGTCCACTTTCACGGCGCGGGCCGCCGACGAGATGCGCTTTCGCATCCAGGCCCGCCTGGAGGAGACCGGTCAGGCCCCCGATCCCGAACAGTTCCGCCGCCTGCCCATCGCCACCCTGCACGGCATGGCCGCCCGGTTGCTGGGGCGCAATCCACCGCCCGGCTGTCCGCCCTTCCGCATTTTCGACGAACGGGCTTCGGCCCGCATCGTCGCCCGTCACCGGCTGTATCTGTCCGACGAGAACAAGAAGCCGCTGGATGTGTTCGGCGCCTACAAGGACCGCCTGATGGACCCGGCGGCGGCCCTGGCCGAGGCCAAGGCCAAAAATGACACCGACCTGCTGGAGGCCGCCCAGAAATACGCCGCCTATCAGCGGGCGCTGGCCGAGGAAGGGGGCTTCGATTTCGGCGACCTGATCATGGCGCTGGTGGCGGCCATGGAAGCCCATCCCGACTACCGCGCCCGCATCGCCGGATTCTTCGACCATCTGCTGATCGACGAATACCAGGACATCAATCCCGCCCAGGAACGCATGCTGCGGCTGCTGCGCTCGGGCGGCGCCCGGCTGTGGGCGGTGGGCGACGACGACCAGTGCCTGTATGCCTGGCGCTCGGCCGATCCCGCCTATATCCTGGATTTCGAACGGGCCTGGCCCGATCCGGCGCTCTACCGGCTGGGGCGCAACTACCGCTCCACCGCCACTATCGTGCGGGCGGCCGGGGCGCTGATCCGGGGCAACCGCAAGCGCCACGCCAAGGAGCAGGTGCCGCATAACCCGTCGCGCCTCGCCCTGACCATCGCCGGGCTGGACGACGACCTGGACGAGGCCGCCTATGTGCTCCGCGTGGTGCGCGGTCTGGCTGGACGCGGCATGCCCTGGCACGAGATGGCGGTACTCTACCGCGCCGGACATGTGGGCTCGCGTATCCAGATCACCCTGGCCGAGGCCGGAATCCCGGTGGTGGTGCGGGGCTCGGGCGAATTCTGGCAACTGGCGCCGGTCCGTCTGGTGGTGGGCATGATCCGCCTGCTGCTCGATCCCCGCGACCTGGACGCCCGCGCCCTGCTGGGCCACGGCAAGCGGGTGGACAAGCTGATGGAGCAGGCCCCCGACAAGGTGGATGCCGCCGCGCCCTGGCCTGCCTTGTGCCGTCAGGTCGGGCGCCTGGTTTCGTCCACCGCCCGGCCGCCGGGAGAGGAAGGGGTACAGTGGCGCGACCTCTGCTTCACCGCTGCCGATCTGGCCGCCGAATGCGACGGGCTGGCGGCCTTCCTGCGGCTGATGGAGGAACAGCGCCGCTCGTTGCGCGACGCCGAGGCCGGGGGCGATGCGGTGGTGCTGTCCACCATTCACGGTGCCAAGGGCCTGGAATGGTCGGCGGTGGTGGTGGCGGGCTGCGAGGCCGATCTGATGCCCCACGACTCCTCTCCCGACCTGGAGGAGGAGCGCCGCCTGATGTATGTGGCCGCCACCCGGGCCAAGCGTTGGCTGGTCCTCAGCTTTGCCGCCGAGCGGCGCAAGCGCGCGGCGCCATCGCCCTATCTGGCCGAATTGCTGGCCGGTCTCGACCCCGATCAGATCCGCTTCCACGACGCCGCCAGCGAGGCCCGGTTGCGCCAGCCGCCACCCCGCCCGGAGGCGGCGAAGTCATCGGGCGGCAAGCGGCCCGAGCTTGCCCTGCCCAAGGTTCGAAGACCCCGCCGCCGACGGCTGCGGACGCCTGCCGAATCGTGACATTTCGCGAAATGTAGCAACGGGATCAGTGTTTGATTTTCGCGGATGAAAAAGGCATCCTGCGAGGCGCTATCCAAGGTCCGGGGGGGGCGGGGGAGCAGTTTCCGCCCATGTCTTGGAACACCATCCGGTGATAGCCGGTGTCCTGTCCGCGTGTGCGTCGCGTTGGCGGGGCGAGGGTTCATCCGTTGTCGTCCGACAGGTTGCGGGCGGTGGCGAGCCAGCAATTCCAGACGTTCAAGGTTGACTCATGGGTGACACGACGATGACCAGAGGCGAGACCGAGGCTGAGGATCCGGGGGCGAAGCCCGCTCCGGTGGTCGATACCCCGGAGAGGGACCCCGTGTCCGCCCCGCCTCTGCCGGTTCTGCGGTCTGAGCCCCTGGTCCCGTCCGCGCCGCCTTCGGGGGGAGGTGGAGGACGTCTCGGCCAGATCGTCGCCGTGGTCCTGTCGCTGGCCTGGATCGGCTTTTGCGGCAGCTACGTCAATTCGTCGCTGGGCTGGAGCAACCTGATCTTCATGCAGCCCCAGGAAGTGGGAGGGCTGGCCGGCGCCGCCTTCGTGCCCCTGGCCTTCCTCTGGCTGGTGATCGCCTATCTCGACCGCGCCCGCGAGCTGCGGGCGGTCTCGTCCGATATCCGTCTTCAGTTGTCCCGCCTGACCTATCCGGCCGAAGGCTCCGAGCACCGGGTCGCCGCCATCGCCGAGTCGCTTCGCTCGCAGGCCCAGCATCTGCTGCAGGCCTCGGCCGAGGCCTCGGGCAAGGGCGAGGCCATCCGTGACATGCTGGCCGCCCAGGTGGAAGCCATGACCACGGTGGTGGGGCGCGTCAACGGCGAGGCCCAGGCCGCCGTCGAGGCGCTGCGCCAGGAAGTGGACAGCCTGACCAAGGCCGCCGATACCGCCACCGCCCGGGCGCGCGAGATGGAGCATCTGCTGCGGGTCCAGACCCAGGATCTCAACACCGTCACCGAGACCTCGGCCACCCGTATCCGTGATTTCGGCGATTTGCTGCGCGGCCAGTTCGAGACCATCGAGGCCACCAGCGCCCGTGCCGCTGCCCGCGCCGATACCGTGGTCGAACAGGTGCGCGGCCAGACCGAGGCCCTTGACCGCACGTCCCAGAACGCGGTGGTGCGTGCCGAGCAGGTGGTTTCCATGTTCGAGCGCCAGTCCGCCAGTCTGGGCAGCTCGGCCGAGCAGGCCACCAACCGCACCGAAGTGGTGGCTACCGCGCTCGCCGAACGGGTCGATGCGCTGGAAACTCTGTTCACCCGCCAGAATACCGATCTCGATCTTGCCGCCGAACGGCTGGCGGAACAGACCAGTCGCATCTCCGCCTCGCTGCAGCAGCAGGCCACCGGCCTCGACCAGATCACCGAACGCGTGCTGTCGCGCGTCAAGATCGTCGAGGAAGCGCTGGGCGTGCAGTCGCGCGAGCTGGTCTCGGCTTCGGATCAGGCCATGGGCCGTTTCCGCGAGATCGAGGAAGTGCTGGCGCGCCATACCGACAACCTGCGCACTTCCGCCGATGAGGCCTCGACCCAGATGGGCGCGGTGGGCGAGGTCTTCGTCCAGCGCCGCGACGAGGTGGACGCCGCCGTGGAACGGGCCATCGGCCGCATCCGCGAAGTGGGCGAGGGCTTCCAGGCCCAGACCCGCGCCCTGTCCGCCGCCTCGGACCAGATGAGCGTGCGCGGCCGCGAAGTGGCCGAGACCCTGCGTCTGCATATCGAGGACCTCAACAAGGGCGCCGAACGGGCCGCCGCCCAGGCCGAGGCCATCCGCCAGTCGCTGCGGAAGCAGGCCGACGAACTGGCCGACGCCGCCAATGTGGTCTCGACCCAGTCCAAGCTGTCGGAAGCCTCGCTGAACCAGCAGTCGCGTCATCTCATCGCCACCTCGGATCAGGTGATGGGCCGCGTCAAGGGCATCGCCGACACGCTGCGCCAGAACACCAACGACCTGATCGCCATGTCGTCCCGCGTCGGCGTCGAACTGGAAGCGGTGGGCGAGGCGTTGCGCCAGCGCACCACCGATGTGGGCACCGCCGCCGCCCGCGCCCAGGCCGAGACCACCAGCGTCGCCGAGGTGCTGGAAAAGCGGTCCGAGCAGTTGGGCCATGTGGCCGAGCAGTTGGGATCGCGCGTGCGCGCCGCCACCGAAGTGCTGCGCAAGCAGACCGAGCAGGTGGTCATTTCCGCCGACCAGGCCGAGGCCTCGGTGGGCGGCGTCGGCGAAAGCCTGCGGGTGCAGTCCCAGTCCCTGGCCCGGGTGGCCGACGATTCCACCGATGTGCTCAAGGCCTTCGGCGCCGCCATCCAGCAGAACGCGGTGGAACTGGGCGAGGCCGCCCAACAGGTGTTCGCCCAGTCCCAGACGGCTGGCGATGCCTTGCGCACCATCAGCCGCGATTTCGAGGAAGCCTCCAACAAGACCGCCGCCCAGGTCACCGCCGCCGGCGATATGCTGCGCGCCGGTATCCGCGACCTCACCGCCTCGTCGGAACGCATCACCGCCCAGGTCCGGGCGGCGGGTGACGGATTGCGCCGTCATGCCTCGGACCTGCAGGAAGCCACCGAACGCACCAGCGCCAAGCTGGAAGCCGCCTTCGAGATGGTGCGCACCAAGTCCAACGATCTCGGCATTACCGGCGATCGTCTGGCCCAGCAGGCGGAAAGCTTCTCCAACAGCTTCGCGCGCCAGATCGACGAACTGGTCAATGCCTCCAAGCTTGCGGAACTGCGCACCGGCCAGATGGAAGAGAAGCGGGCCCAGGCCTCGGTGGAGCATTTCCTCCAGAACGCCGCCTTCATCGTCGAGAAGCTGCAGAGCCTGTCGGTGGATATCGGACGCATCTTCAACGCCAATATCGACGAGAAGGCCTGGCGCGATTTCCATGCCGGCGACCAGAGCATCTTCGTGCGCAAGATTCTCAAGAATCTGGACAAGCACCAGATGTCGTCCATCAAGAACAAGTTCGAGGACGATGGCGAGTTCCGCGAATACGTCACCCGCTATCTGGCCGAGTTCGAGACCCTGCTGAGCCAGGCCCGCAACTCCGACCACATGGACGTCCTGACCGGAACCTTCACCTCGTCCGAGGTGGGCAAGCTTTATCTGGTGCTGGCCCGTTCGCTGGGCCGTCTGGAATAGGCTTGGTCCATCCCATGAATGACGGCGCCGGAGCGATCCGGCGCCGTTTTCATTTTCGGCCGCACCGCCTCACTTCAGGATGTCGCGCAGTTCCATCAGGCGATTGGTCAGGGCCTCGTCGGTATAGGGCTGGGACGGGGCGGCGCCCCAGACAGGCTTCGGCCAGGCGGCGTCGGTGGTGAAGCGGGCGATGACGTGGACATGCAGTTGCGGCACCATGTTGCCCAGGGCGGCCACATTGATGCGGTCGGGGCGAGCATGGACGCGCAGGCCTTCGGAGGCGCGGGTCACCTCCTCCATCAGGGCGGCCCGATGTTCGGGGCCGAGATCGGTCAGTTCGTTCACTCCATCCCGGCGGGGCACCAGCACCAGCCAGGGGTAGTTGGCGTCCTTCATCAGCAGTACCCGGCACAGCGGCCAGTCGGTGATGGCGATGGTATCTGCCTCCAGTCTGGGATGAAGGACGAACATGCCTGATTTCTCCTCATTGCTCCCTTGGCGCAATCGCGGTATCACCAAGGCCTCGCCATCGTAAGGTATTTGCCGGATGCGTCGGAAACAATCGAATCCGCTGGGCCGCCTGTTCGTTTCGGTCTCGGTGATCCTGCTATGCTCGGTGATCGGCATCACCATCGCCGAGACCGCCTCCAATTGGGCCTTGAAGATGCTGCGGGCGAAACGCCCGTCCTTCGCCATCAGCTGGACCCCCGACGATATCCGCAAGCTGTATGATACCGACGATGTCGCCCGCTACGAACAGATCATGTCGGAAAGCTGGCGCCAGTCCGATACCGTCTACAGCCCGTTCGTCGAGTACAAGATGACGCCCTACAAGGGCAAGCATTTCAATATCGCCGAGGATGGCTATCGCTCCAATGGCCGGGCGGGCCAGGAACTGGCGGCGGCCGGGCCGAAGGTCTTCGTCTATGGCGGCTCCACCGCCATGGGTATCGGCGTCGCCGACGACGAAACCATTCCGGCGCAGGTGGAAAAGGCGTTGGCGGCGGCCGGGCGCGACGATGTCCAGGTGTTCAATTTCGCCGTTGTGTCGTATTTCTCGACCCAGGAACGCATCGCCCTGGAACGCCAGCTCACCGCCGGGGTCAAGCCCGATGTGGCGGTGTTCGTCGATGGCCTCAACGATTTCTACTACTGCACCATTCCCGACGTCTCGGCCTGGAACGAGCGTCTGACCCAGTTGACCCGGGCGCGGTCCCGCATGCCCATCGCCCTGGAATTGTCGCACCGGTCCTCGGTGGTGCAGTTGGCCCGCCATCTGGGCGGAGACAAGTCGGTGATGGTGCGCGAATGGGGCAGCTTCTGCGAGACCGAGGCCGATGTGGACAAGGTCATCACCCGGCTGGACACCAACCGCCGCCTGATCGACGCGGCGGGCGAGCGTTTGGGATTCAAGACCCTGTTCGTGCAGCAGCCGGTGCCGACCTATACCTACGATAACCGCAAGCGGCCGTTCCCGGTGAAGGAGGAGGCCCTGGGCTATCACATGAACTCGGCGCGGGGGTATCCCAAGATGGCGCTGATGAAGTCCGAGGGGCGGCTGTGGGACAAGGGCTTGCTGTGGCTGGCCGAGGAAGAGCCCGCCGATGCCAATGCCTATATCGACACTGTGCACTATTCACCGCGTTTCAATAGGCTGATCGGCGAGCGCATCGCCTCGGCCATTCTGGACGGCGGCATGCTGGCGCCGCGCTGAGCTTTTTTGATGCTGCATCGGTGGTCTGCGTTACGCGTGGTTGCGCGCAAGGCGGGGCTTGACCCAATATGACGGCGAAGGTGGGGAGCAGGATGCCTGGGGAGGTCCGGCAGTCATCCACCGCCGCACAGGTTTCGGGAGGACGCATGGCTTCGGCGAAGTCCGGTAAGACCAGCGAGGAAAAGAACATTGCCCAGGGCTTTTCCTGGGATGAATTCGCGGTTGAACTGGCGGGATCGGCATCCGGCCCGTTAAATCTCGGCGCTGCCTGCACCGACCGCCATGTGGCGGCGGGACGCGGTGATGCCGTGGCAATCCGCTGGATTGGCCGCCACCAGGACCGTCGCAATATCGGATATGACGAACTGGCGGCCTGGTCCGGCCGGATCGCCGCCGTTCTGTCCGAACTGGGGCTCGGCCACGGGGATAGCGTGGCGGTGCTGCTGGATCGCGTCCCCGAGCTTTATGCCTCGGCCCTGGGAATCTGGAAAGCCGCCGGTGTCTATTGCCCGCTGTCGGGTGCCTTCGGCCCGGGTCCGCTGAAGGCCAGGCTGGATGTGGGGCAGGCCCGTATCCTGATCGCCTCGGAAGATCTATATCTGCGTAAGCTGGTTTCCAGCCGCGCGGCATTGGACGGCCTGCGCCAGGTCCTGCTGGTCCGCGCCGAGGATGCGACGGGTCCGTTGCCCGAAGGGTGCCTCGATTTCAAGGCCCTGGTGGATGGCGCCACGCCCATGGCGGCGCATTCCACCAAGGCCGAAGATCCCGCCTTCCTGCATTTCACCAGCGGCACCACCGGCACCCCGAAGGGGGTTGTCCATGCCCATGGCGCGGTTCTCGGCCATCTGATGACCGGGCGGGCGGTATTCGGCTTGACCGAGGCGGATGTCTTCTGGTGCACCGCCGATCCCGGCTGGGTCACCAGCACCGCCTATGGCGTCATCGCCCCGCTGGTCTGCGGCGCCACCTTGCTGGTGGATGAAGCGGATGTGGAGCCCCGGCGCTGGTACGGCATCCTGCACGACGAGAAGGTGACCGCCTGGTACACCACCCCGACGGCGATCCGCACCATGATGCGTTTCGGCGCCGCCCTGGCCCGCTCCTATCGCGACAACAGCCTGCGGGTGGCCGCCAGCGTGGGCGAGCCGCTGAACGCCGAGGCGGTGAGCTGGGGAGCCAAGGCCCTGGGCGTGCCCTTCCTGGATACCTGGTGGCAGACCGAGACCGGCGCCATCATCATCGCCAACGCTCCCGGCCAGGGGCGTCGCCCCGGCTCCATGGGGCGCGTCCTGCCTGGGGTCGAGGCCGCCGTGGTTCGATGCGAGGACGGCGCGGCCCAGATGGTGACGGATGCCGATACGGTCGGCGAACTGGCGTTGCGCCAGGGGTGGCCCGCCATGTTCTCGCGCTATATCGGCGGCGATGACCGGGTCGGCAAATGCTGCCGCGATGGCTGGTATTTCACTGGCGATCTCGTCCGGCGCGATGCCGATGGCTTCTTCTGGTTCGTGGGGCGCGCCGACGACATGATCAAATGCGGCGCCCAGCAGATCGGCCCCTTCGAGGTGGAAGGCATGCTGATGGACCATCCGGCGGTGGCCGAGGTGGGAGTGGTCAGCAAGCCCGACCTGCTGCTGCGGGAGGTGCCGGTGGCCTTCGCCTCGCTCAATCCCGGCTTCGAGGCGGGCGATGCGCTTCGGGCCGAACTGCTGTCCTTTGCCCGCCAGGAACTCGGTGCCGCCCTGGCGCCGCGCGAAATTCACTTCATTGCCGAACTGCCCAAGACCTCCACGGGCAAGATCCTGCGGCGGGCGCTCAAGGCGAGGGCGGTGGCGGAACTGGACGGCAACGAGCTGTTGCCCGACCTGCCGCCTTGTCCCGGGCGCTTCGACGACGAATAAGTGTGGGAGACGGGGCGGCGGAACTCAGTTCCGCTTGCCGCAGGGACAGCCCGCCGTCTTGCCGCAGCCGCCCTTGGACTCGTCCACCAGTTCGCGCATGGTGGAAACGCATTTGCCGCATTGGGGCTTGGCGTTGAACTGCCGGAACACCTGACTGGGATTGCCTGCGCCCTCGGCTACGGCGCTGCGCACCTGACGGTCCGTGAATCCGTGGCAGAGGCAGACATACATGGCGAACTCTCCGGTAGGGTCCCGAACGTCACTATGAGCATGATAATGACTCGCATCACGGATTCCAACATATTTTTTGGGTGATAGCGATTCGCATGCTGGCGGGAGCGGCGGCGCTTGACTTTGCACCGCAAGTAGCGCAGGGTCGCCTCGCTCCGGACGATCCGCGTTCGGCTGCTCGAGGACAGCGCGCACGGCGCCACATGGTCTCCTAGCAAAGACCGGCCGCCTTCCGTCCCGAGCCCAGACTCCCTTGCCCATAGCCCCATGGCCGCGCGCCCAGGGAACGATCCGGACCCGCAGCCCGCGGGTTTATCCCGCTGTCGTCCGCCGCCGCCCAAGGGGTTGGCGCGATCACGACGCCTTGTTGAAGAAAGAGACCTGATGACGTTGTTTTCCGAACTCGGCCTGGCCGAACCCCTGTTGAAGGCCCTTGAGTCCGAGGGTTACACCACGCCGACCCCGATCCAGGAACAGACCATCCCCCATCTGCTGGAAGGCCGCGACATGCTGGGCCTGGCCCAGACCGGCACCGGCAAGACCGCGTCCTTCGCGCTGCCGATCCTGCAGCGCCTGGACCAGATCAAGCAGCGCGCCATGCCCAAGAGCACCCGCGTTCTGGTGCTGACCCCCACCCGCGAACTGGCGGTGCAGGTCGGCCAAAGCTTCAAGACCTATGGCTGCCACTACCGTCTGCGCCACGCCCTGGTGTTCGGCGGCGTCGGCATGGTCCCCCAGATCAAGAGCATGGCGGGCGGCGTCGACATCCTGGTCGCCACCCCCGGCCGTCTGCTGGACCTGATGAACCAGGGCGCCATCCGTCTCGACTCGGTCGAGGTGCTGGTGCTGGACGAGGCCGACCGCATGCTGGACATGGGCTTCATCCTGCCCATCCGCAAGATCGTTGCCGCCATCCCGAAGTCGCGCCAGACCGTGCTGTTCTCGGCCACCATGCCGGAAACCATCGTTGGCCTGGCCGATAGCGTGCTGCACCGTCCGGTCAAGGTGGAAGTCACCCCCGCCGCCACCACGGTGGAAAAGATCGACCAGAAGGTGATGTTCGTTGACCGCGAGAACAAGCGCACCCTGCTGGCCGAGCTGCTGGGCTGCCCCAGCGTCGGCCGCGCCCTGGTCTTCACCCGCACCAAGCACGGTGCCAACCGGGTCGCCGAACTGCTGGAGAAGGAAGGCATCACCGCCGACGCCATCCACGGCAACAAGTCGCAGGGCGCCCGCCAGAAGGCCCTGGCCGATTTCCGTGACGGCCGCATCAAGGCGCTGGTGGCCACCGACATCGCCGCGCGCGGCATCGATGTGGACGGCGTCACCCATGTGATCAATTTCGAGCTGCCCAACGAGCCGGAAAGCTATGTCCACCGCATCGGGCGCACCGCCCGCGCCGGGGCCAGCGGCATCGCGCTCAGCCTGTGCGACGCCGAGGAAGTGTCGTATCTGCGGGCCATCGAGAAGACCATCCGCCAAGCGGTGCCGGTGGATTACGAGCACGCCTTCCATGCGCCGCACATCGCGTCGCGCGGTTCGGGCAAGCCCAAGCCCCGCGTCCAGGCTCCCCGTCCGCCCCAGGCGCGGCCGCAGGCCGGACGCGGCGGCAACCCCCATGGCGAGCATGCCCATGCGGCCAAGCCCGGCGGGCATGGCCATGGCGGCGCCGGTCGCCCGGCCCAGTCCTCATCCCGTCCGGCCCAGGGCGGCAAGCCCCAGGGCAAGCCGGGCTTCAAGGGTCTGCCCGGTGGCGGCCGCACCGCCGCCCGGGGATAGGTCTCGGTCTATCGGGGCGGCAGGGCCATGCGGGCCAGCCGCCCCACATTGCTGCTGCAGACCAGGCCGGGATCATCGATCTCGGTCAGGCTGAACCAGCCGACATCGGCGGCATCATCGGCCGCCACCGCCTCGCCCGCCAGCCAGCGGCAGGCCACCACGTTCAGCACGAAATGATATCGGACGCGGCCCCCGGCATCGGGGGTGATGACGTCGAACACGTCCACCACCTTGTCCGCCTCGGCGACCAGGCCGGTTTCCTCGGACAGTTCGCGCAGGGCGGCGGCCAGCACCGTCTCGCCCAGTTCCACCAAGCCGCCGGGAAAACCCCATTTGCCCTTGTCGGGCTCCTTGGCCCGCAAGACCATCAGAACCCGGTCGTCGCGGGTGACCAGGGCCAGGACGCCGAGCAGGGGATGGGACGGGTATTGTCTGGGCATCGGAACGACACTCACTGAAAGTCATGACTATGGCCCTGGCCGTAGGGCCTGTCATTCGTATCAACTTGACCATTGGTATGGGAACACTAAGCTTGAGCCCAGGTGACCCTTCGGTAAGGATGCGGATAATCACTCAGATCACGTCAAGCGCCCAGGCGACTGTGCTGAAAGGGGCGGCATTGGCTGCGCTGGTGGCCTTGCCGTCGGGGGCCGCCCTGTGGGCCGCAGCGGGACCGACACCGCTGGTGCTCGGTTGCCTGTGCCTGTCTCCGTTTCTGGGGGCGGTGGCCGGTGCGGCCATGGACCGGCGCCACCGGAACCGCAGGGCCAGCAGCGAGGAACGCAGCCAGGCCTTGCTGGCCAGCGTGCAGCGGGTGGCGCAGCTCGGCATCGCCGAGCGCTCCTTGAGAAGCGGCCAATCCCTCTGGTCCGATGAATTTCATGCCATCCTGGGGTTGACCCCGGGTGAGGTCCAGCCGTCCATGTCGCTGTTCCTGGACTGCGTCCATCCCTCGGACCGCGCCGAGGTCGAGGCCGCGCTGGAGCTTGTGGCGAAGGAAGGGCGGCGGCTGGAGCGGAATTTCCGCATCATCCGCCCCGATGGCGACATCCGTATCATCAACGGCCGGGCTGAGGTGGAGGTGGATGCGGCGGGGACGCCGATCCGGCTGGATTCCATCATCCAGGACGTGACCGAAAGGAAGCGGCTGGAAGACGAGCTGGACGGGCTGATCCGCGAGTTGTGGCGCTCCAACGAAGAGCTGGAGCAGTTCGCCTATGTCGCCTCCCATGACCTGCGCCAGCCGTTGCGGGTGGTGGGCAGCTATGTTTCGCTGCTGGAAGAGGAGCTTCAGGGCAACCTCAACGGCGATGCCCAGGAATATATGGGCTTCGTGCGGGACGGCGTGCGGCGCATGGACCGGCTGATCAATGATCTGCTGACCTATTCCCGCGTCGGCCGTATCGCCACCGACCAGCAGGTCAGCCTGGAACAGGCCCTGGCCTCGGCCACCGCCGATCTGCAATTCGAAATCGAGGAATCGGGGGCGCGGGTACGGGCCGATGGCGAATTGCCGGTGGTGATGGGCGATCAGAGCGAGATGGAACGCCTGTTCCTCAATCTGATCGGCAATGCGGTCAAGTACCGCAGCCCCGAGCGGCCGCCCGAGATCGTGGTGGCCTGCCACGACCTGGAGGACGCCTGGCGGATCAGCGTCACGGATAATGGCATCGGCATTCCCGTCGAGCATGCCGAACGGGTGTTCGGTATCTTCCAGCGCCTGCACGCCCGCGATGAATTCGAAGGAACCGGCGTTGGCCTTGCCATCGTCAAGAAGATCGTGGAGCGCCATGGCGGCGGCATCCGGGTGGAGACCGACCGGGCCGAGGGGACCTGTGTCACGTTCACCTGGCCGAAAGCCCGGGTGATGGCCGAGTTCCCCGCCTGATCCCTCAGCCGTGATCTTCCCCCGCCGCCACCGCGCGGCGCAGATCGGCCGAATGCCAGCCCATCCAGCCGGCCCCCGCCAGGACCAGGACCGCCTCCAGCCCCAAGGCGAGGCCGGTACCCCAGGCGGCGGCCAGGGCACCCGCCGCCAGTCCGCCCAGTGCATCCATGCCGAACCGCAGCGCCGTGAAATAGGAAATGACCCGTCCCCGGATGCGATCCGGAGTCAGGGATTGCAGGATGGCGTTGGTGGAAACATTGACCGAGGAAATGCCCAGGCCCAGCCCGAAGGCGGCCACCAGGGCCAGGTCCAGACGGCTGGTGGCGGCCAGGGCGGCGAGGCCCAGGGTGGAGATGCCCCAGCCCGCCAGCACCAGTCTCAGCAGCGGCGGGATGCCCTGGCGCGACGCCACCAGCATGGTGGCGGCAAGAGCGCCGCCGCCGGTGGCGCCCAGCAGCCAGCCGAGGGTGCGGGCATCGCCGCCGAACACCTCCTTGGCCAGTACCGGCATCAGCACCAGATAGGCCGAACCCGTCAGATTGATGGCGGCGACACTGGCCAGCAGCACCCGGATGGGCAGGCTGGAGCGGGCGAAGCCGATGCCTTCGCGCAAGGTCTCCATCAGCCCCCCGCTGGTGGCGGGACGGGGCGGCGAGGGCAGCCGGGCCACCGCCGCCGCCACGCCCAGGAACGAGGCTGCATTGATGGCGAAACAGGCGGCTTCCGAGGTCAGGGCCAGGATCAGACCGGCGAGCGGCGGCCCGACGAAGCGGGCGGAATTGAACAGTGAGGCGTTCAGGGCAATGGCGTTGCGCAGATGTGACCGGTCGTCCACCAACTGGCTCAGCATGGTCTGGCGCAGCGGCGTGTCGACGCTGTTCAGCACGCCGAACACCCCGGCCAGGGCCACCAGATGCCAGGGCTGGACCATATCCAGGGCGGTCAGCACCGCCAGGGCGGCGGCCTGGGTGATCATCAGCGCCTGCACCGCCAGGAATAGGCGGCGACGGTCGAAACGGTCGATGATCAGTCCCGCCAGGGGCGAGACCACCAGTTGCGGCGCCTGGGTCAGGAAGGCGGTGACCCCCAGCAGCGCCGCCGAGCCGGTCAGGCGATAGACCAGCCAGCTCATGGCGACGCTCTGGATCCAGGTGCCCAGGATCGACACCGCCTGGCCGAGGAAATAGCGGCGGTAACGCGGCGCCTCCAGGGCGCGGAAGGTCTTGGGAAGGCTAATAACCACCGCGATCCGCCGGGGCGGGGGCGGCGACATCCTTGAACGTGGCCGCCAGCGCCGCCAGCCCCCGGCTGAGCACCATGGTGTCGATGCCCACCGCCACGAACCCGGCCCCCGCCGCCAGATATTTGCGCGCCAAGGCCTCGTCGGCGGACAGGATGCCGCTGGGCACCTTCAGCTGCTTCAGCTTGGCCAGGGCGGTCTCGATGGCGGCCTGGACCTCGGGATGGGAAGGCTGGCCGAGATGGCCCAGCGAGGCGGCCAGATCGGCCGGGCCGATGAAGATGCCGTCGACGCCCTCGGTCAGGGCGATGGCCTCCAGATTGTCCAGGCCCCTGGCGGTCTCGATCTGCAACAGCAGGCACAGCTCGTCCGACGCGGTTTTGAGATAGTCGCCCACCCGGCCCCAGCCCGAGGCCCGCGCCAGCGCCGCGCCGACACCCCGGATGCCGCGCGGCGGGTAGTGCATGGCGGCGACGGTGGCGGCGGCCTGTTCGGCGCTCTCGATCATGGGCACCAGCAGGGTCTGGGCACCGATATCGAGCATCTGCTTGATCAGGGCGGCGTCGCCGATCACCGGCCGCAGGATGGGATGGGAGGGATAGGCCGCCACCGCCTGCAACTGGGCCAGCAGCAGCGGCACGTCGTTGGGGGCGTGCTCGCCATCCAGCAGCAGCCAGTCGAACCCCGCCCCGGCGCACAGTTCGGCGGTATAGGCATTGGCCAGACCCAGCCACAGGCCGATCTGAGGGCGGCCCTCGGCCAGGGCGCGCTTGAAGGGATTGGCGGCGGGCGGCATGGGCGTTCTTCTCCTTACACGAAGCGGCAGGCGATGGCGCCCAGCGGCCCGTAATCCACATGGAAAGTGTCGCCCGCCCGCGCCGGTACCGGCCGGGTGAAGGATCCGGCCAGAACCACCTGACCCGGCTCCAGGGCGATGCCGTGGGGGGCGAAGCGCTTGGCTAGCCAGGCGATGCCGTTGCCGGGATGGTTGAGGACCCCGGCGGCGACTCCGGTTTCCTCGATGACACCGTTGCGATACATGATGGCGGCCACCCAGCGCAAGTCCACGTCCATGGGCCGCACCGGCCGTCCACCCATGACGATGCCCGCATTGGCGGCGTTGTCGGCGATGGTGTCGAACACCTTGCGCGGGCGCTTGCTGGCGGGATCGATGCGATGGCAGCGGGCGTCGATGATCTCCAGCGCCGGAATGACATAGTCGGTGGCGGAGAGCACCTGCGGCAGGGTGACGGCCTCGCCTTCCAGCCGGTGCTTCAGGATGAAGGCCAGTTCCACCTCCACCATGGGGAGGATGAACCGTTCCAGCGGGATATCGGTGCCGTCGGCGAACAGCATGTCGTCGAGCAGGGTGCCGTAATCGGGCTCGTCGATCTGCGAGGATTGCTGCATGGCCCGCGAGGTCAGGCCGATCTTGTGGCCGATCACCGCGCGGCCTTCCCTGATCTTGGTATCGACCCAGGCCTTCTGGACGGCATAGCCATCGGCGATGGTCATGTCTGGATGGTCCAGGGATATCTGGCCGCACTGGACGCGGCTTTGTTCGGCCTGATGCAGGCGGGCGGCGGCGGTGGCGATCTGGTCGGGCGAGAGCGGCATGGGATCAGGCCTTCTTGAAACGGGCGTGGACGTTGTTGTGCTTGTAGGTGGCGCCCTCGTCGAACTCGTATAGCTCCATGGACAGGGCGAAATATCCGGCGGCGAACAGCGGCGCGAAATGATCCTTCATCATCTCGAACAACTCGTCGCAGGTCTTCTTCTTGACCGCCTCGCTGCGCCCGGCCCCGATCTTCAATGTGGCGTGGACGAAGGCATAGTCCTCCTGGTCGTCGGCCATGACATAGTCGTGCAGCTCGATGGCCCTGGCCCGAATGCCGCCGATGGGATAGATGCCGCCCTGGTCGAGCAGGACACAGGTGACCTTCTTCAGCATTCCCCGGATATCGGCCCGGTCCTTGATGTTGTCGGTGTACTCGGCGATGAAGTGGGGCATGGCTTGTCGTCCTTCTGGCCTCGGCGTTCCCCTCCCCCACCGAAGGCGGGGGAGGGAGACAGGGGGGATCAAGCCGCCACGGGGAAGACCGCGTTGACCTGGCCGGTACCCGCCGCCTCGAAATACGGCGTGACGATCTCGACCTTCTTGTCATAGCTGTCCCAGCCCAGCGCCCCCAGCAGCATGGCGGTGTCGTGCATCAGCCCCTCGCCGTGGCAGGTCTTGGCGTAGAGCGGCAGCATGGCGGTGAATTCCTTGAAACGGCCTTCCTTCCACAGGTCCAGCGCCCGCAGGTCCACCTGCTTGTAGAACTCGTTGGAGATGGTGAAGAAGTGATCCATGGTCTTCAGCGCGGTGTTGGGATGGATGGCGTGCGACAGCGAGCCCGAGGCGACGATGGCGTAGTTGCCCTCGGATTCCTCGATGGCCTTGCGGATGGCCTTGCCCACCGTGGCCGATTCCATATGGTCGTGGACGGTGCACAGACAGGCCACCGACACCACCTTGAAGCCGTATTCCTTGGCGCCCATCAGCCACATGGGGATCAGGGTGCCGTATTCCAGCTCCAGGCTGTCGATGTGGTGCGAGCGCACCGTGACGCCCATCTCCTCGGTGGCGATCTTGGCGATCTTATCGGCCATCTCGGGATTGCCCACATGCTCATAGGGCATGTCGGCAAGCAGATGGGGGAATTCGTTGGAGGTGAAGACCCCCTTGAAATGGGCATTGCCGTTGATGTGATAGGCGTTGTTGACCAGCCAGTGGGTATCGAGAACGATGACGGTCTCGACCCCCAATTCCTTCATGCGGCGTCCCATCTCGCGATGGCCGTCGACGGCGGACTGGCGGCAGCCCTTGAACGGGCCGTCCTGCTCGGACAGATACATGGTGGGGACGTGAGCGACCTTGGCCGCGAAAACCAGCTTACCCATGGGAACTCTCCTCTCTCGTGAAGCTCTGTTGCTGACGGATCCGGTCTTGGGACCGGTTATTCACACCCCCCAACGGGGGATGTGGTGGCTGCCCTTGGAGACGCAGACATTCTTGACCTCCAGGAAGGCCTCATAGGAGTAGTGGCCGCCCTCGCGGCCGGTGCCCGAGCCCTTGATGCCGCCGAAGGGCTGGCGCAGGTCGCGGACATTCTGGGAATTGACGAAGACCAGTCCGGCCTCGATACCCTCGGCCATGCGGATGGCCCGGGCGCCGTTCTCGGTCCAGACATAGGAGGCGAGGCCGTAGGTGGTGGCATT
This sequence comes from Paramagnetospirillum marisnigri, assembly GCF_001650715.1. GTDB lineage: Bacteria > Pseudomonadota > Alphaproteobacteria > Rhodospirillales > Magnetospirillaceae > Phaeospirillum > Phaeospirillum marisnigri. The sequence continues at coordinate 190,271 of NZ_LWQT01000088.1, forward strand.
GGCCAGCCGCAGCGCCTCGGCCTCGTCCTTGAAGCGGATGACGCAGGCGACGGGGCCGAAGATTTCCTCCTGGGCGACGCGCCAGGAATTATCCACATCGGCCAGGACGGTGGGACGGACGAAGTTGCCGTTCCTCAAATGCGACGCCAAGCCCGGCGGCTCGCCCAATCCGCCCGCCACCACCCGGGCGCCTTCCTTGATCCCCAGTTCGATATAGCTGGTGACCTTCTTCCAGTGGTCGCGGGTGATCATGGGGCCGACATTGGTGGCCTCCTCCAGCGGGTCGCCCACCACCACCTTCTCGGTGCGCGCCGCTAGGGCGGCCACGAAGCGGTCGTAGAGGGAGTCCTGCACCAGGATGCGGGTGCCGTTGGTGCAGCTTTCGCCGTTATTGCCATAGACGGCGACGATGGCGGCATCCAGGGCGCGCTCGAAGTCGCAGTCGTCGAAGATGATGTTGGGCGACTTGCCGCCCAGCTCCATGGAGTACTTCTTCAGCCCGCCCGCCTGGATGATGCGGTTGCCGGTGGCGGTGGAGCCGGTGAAGGAGACGCCGCGCACATCGGGGTGCTTGACCAGGGCTTCGCCCACCGCCGCGCCATAGCCGTGGACGATGTTGAACACCCCCGCCGGAATGCCGGCTTCCAGCACCAGCTGGCCCAGCCGGTCGGCCGACAGCGGCGACAGCTCGCTCATCTTCAGCACGGCGGTGTTGCCAAAGGCGAGGCAGGGCGCCGTCTTCCAGGTGGCGGTCATGAAGGGCACGTTCCACGGCGAGATCAGGCCCACCACCCCCACCGGCTGGTACAAGGTGTAGTTCAGGTGGTCGTTGGTGGGATAGGTCTCGCCGTCCACATGGCAACAGGTGTCGGCGAAGAAGTAGAAATTGTCGGCGGCGCGCGGCACCAGCATCTTCTTGGTGCGCCAATAGGACTGCCCGGTATCGGTGCTTTCCAGCTTGGCGATCTCGTCCACATGCTGGTTGATCAGGTCGCCGACCTTGCGCAGCAGCCTGGCGCGTTGGGCGGCGGGCAGGCCCGCCCATTTGGGAAAGGCGTCCTTGGCGGCGGCGACCGCCTCGGCGACCTCGCGCTCGCCTCCGGCGGCGATCTCGCAGATCACCTCGTTGTTGGACGGGTTGAGATTGGCGATGGTGGTCGGGCTTTCGACCGAACGGCCGTTGATCAGGTGCTTGATCATCGCATCAGCTCCGCTGGAAATAGGTTTCGTCATCGACGATGGTGTTGAGCAGTCGGCCGACGCCTTCGACCTCGGTGACCACCTGGTCGCCGGGCTTGACGTCGACGATGCCGTCGGGGGTGCCGGTCAGGATCACGTCGCCGGGCGCCAGCGTCATGAACGAGGACAGGTATTCGATCAGGGCGGGCACGCCGAACACCATGTCGCGTGTATTGCCCGCCTGAACCTGGACACCGTTGACGAAGGTGCGGATGTCGAGGGCCATGGGATCGGCCACGTCGTCCCTGTCCACCATCCACGGCCCCAGCACGGTGCAGCCGTCGCGGTTCTTGGTGCGCAGATTGGGGCGGTAGTAGTTCTGCAGGTAATTGCGGATGGCGTAGTCGTTGGCCACCGAATAGCCCGCCACGAAGTCATAGGCGTCCTTGGCCTTCACCTCGCGGGCGGTGCGCCCGATGATCACCGCCAGTTCGCATTCGTAATGCATGAACTCGGCATCGGCGGGCTTGCGGGTGACGGCGCGGTGGCCGACATAGGTGCCTGGCCCCTTGAGGAAGGCCAGGGGCTTTTCCGGCGCCTTGAAGGCCAGCTCCTTGGCGTGGTCGGCATAGTTGATGGCCAGGGCGAAGGTGGTGCCGGGCTCGACGGGGGGCAGCCATACCACCCGATCTTCCGCCACGGCGCGGCCATCGGCCAGGATCACCTGGTCGTTCTCGACCCGGGCGTGGTGAATGGCGCCGTTATAGGCGACGCGGGCGCGCTTCATGCCAAGCCCTCCTCGATGGTGCAGTCCAGGGCGCCCAGTCCATCGACCTCGATGCGGATGGAATCGCCGCGCCCGGCGGTGGGAACGGCGCCGACCGGATGGCCCAGGGTCAGCACGTCGCCCTCGGCCAGGGTCATGAAGTCGGTGACGTCGGCGATCAGGCGGGAGGGAGAGCGGACCAGATCGTCGAAGCGGCGTTCGGCCACCAGGCTGCCGTTGACATAGGTCTTCACCACCAGCTTGGCCGGGTCGCCGATGCGGGCGGCATCCACCACCCAGGGGCCGACCGGGCAGGCGCCGTCGAAGCACTTCTCCTGCACCGGCGGGCGATAGACGCTGGCATTGGGCACGGAGAGGTCGAGCACGATGGTATAGCCGCCCACCGCGTCCAGGGCGGTGGCGGGATCGGCCCGGCCGATGGAGCGCCGGAACACCATGCCGATGCTGGCGCCCAGTTCGACCCGCTCGGAGTAGGCGGGCAGGCGCACCCGTCCGCCATGGCCGAGATGGGTGTTGCGGGGCTTGAAATACAGCACCGGCACCGTGGGCGGTGCCACATAGGGCTTGTCGTGCAATTGGGGGCCGAAGCGGTCCAGGGTGGCGGACTCGTTCAGCAGCGGGCCATAGATCCAGCCGGTGACGGCGGGGGCGAAGCCGCCATCCGGGATGGCCACGACGCGGCCGCCCAGGTCAAGGCCCTGTCCGTCATCGGTGACCGGCGCCACCAGCGGTGCCGTCGATCCGGGAAAGTTGATACGTGCCAGACGCATGGTCATGATCCTTGGGTTCAGCCGGTCACATGGACCAGCCACAGGCAAAGCGGCGGGAAGAACACCAGCACCAGGATTCGGATGAAGTCCGAGGCCAGGAAGGGCAGCACCCCCAGGGCGGTTTCCTTCAGCGGCACGTCCTTGGCGATCTTGTTGATGACGTAGAGATTCATGCCCACCGGCGGATGGACCAGGCCGATCTCGACCACCATCAGGGCGACGATGCCGAACCAGATGGATTTGTCTTCCAGGCTCATGCCGTGGAATTCCAGGCCGAGCACCACCGGATAGAAGATGGGAATGGTCAGCAGGATCATGGCCAGCGAGTCCATGACGCAGCCCAGCAGCACATAGATGCCGATGATGGTGAACAGGACCAGGACCGGCGGCATGCCGCTGTTCTTGACCCAATTGGCCAGTTCGGTGGGCATCTGGGTCAGGGCCAGGGCGGAATTCAGCAGATCGGCGCCGATCAGCACCATGAAGATCATGGCAGTGGCGATGGCGGTACCGAAGATGCTTTGCTTGACGTCCTTGAGCTTCATGCCGCCCGAGGCCACGGCGATGATGCCGCAGGCCGCCGCGCCGATGGAGGCCGCCTCGGTGGGATTGGCCCAGCCGCCATAGATGCCGACGATCACCACCAGGAAGACCAGCAGCACCGGCAGGATGCCGATCTGGGCCAGCAGCATCTGCTTCAGCGGCACCCGCTCGGAGGCTGGGCCCGCCTTGGGGTCCAGGGTGACGATGATGCGGATCACCGCCATATAGCCCAGCGCCGCGACCACGCCGGGAATGACGGCGGCCACGAACAGCTTGCCGATACTTTCCTGGGTCAGCACCGCATAGATCACCAGCGGCACCGAGGGCGGGATCAGGATGCCGAGCGTTCCGCCCGCCGCCAGGGTGCCGGTGGCCAGACGGCCGGAATAGTTGTGGCGGCGCAGCTCCGGCAGCGCCACCTGCCCCATGGTGGCGGCGGTGGCCAGGGACGAGCCGCAGATGGCCCCGAAAGCGGCGCAGGCGGCGGTGGCGGCATAGGCCAGCCCACCCCGGAAATGGCCGATCAGGGTTCCGGCGGCATGGAACAGGGCCTTGGACAAGCCGCCATGGGTGGCGAACTGGCCCATCAGGATGAACAGCGGGATCACCGCCAGGTCGTAATTGGACAGCCGGGCATAGACCAGATTGTTCAAGGTGAACAGCAAGGCGTTGGTGTCGCCCCGGTTGATCACCAGATAGATGCCGGTGGCGGCCAGGAACATGGCGACGCCGATATGGATGCGGACCACTAGCATCAGCATCAGGATGCCGAAGGCGATCAGGCCGAGCTCGGTTCCGCTCATTTGGGGTCCTCCAGGCCGACGGTGAATTCCACGATGGTGCGGTAGATGGCGCACAGGCCGGTCAGGGCCAGGCTGGGCACCATCAGCGCCACCGGGATCCACAGCGGCAGGGCCAGCAATGGCGACACCTCGCCGGTGGTGCGGCCGTCCAGCGCCTGGAAGCCGGTGCGCCAGGCCAATGCCGCCAGCACCAGGGCCAGCAGGGCATCGCCCACGGCGTCGAATTTGCGCTTCACCTCGGGGCGGCAGCCCTCGGTGAAGAACTCCACCCGCAGATGGTCGCCGCGCAGGGTGCATAGCGGGATGAAGGCGGCGGCCGCGATGGCGCTGCCCATCTGCATCAGTTCCACATCGCCGTTGACCGGCTGGAAGCCGAGCTTGCGGCTGATGATGGAAACCAGGGACATCACCACCAGCGCCATCAGGGTGATGCCTCCGGTCCAGGCCATGGCCTCGGCGGTACGGTTCAGCCATGCGTCGATGACGTCGTGGGCCGACCGCTCGGCGGGCGGATAAAGCATTTCCGTCATGGGACGATTCCTTCGCGAAAGAAGGGTTGGCGGCCTAGGCCGCCAGCCGTCAGTTCTGGGCGGGGAAGTACTTGGCCGACAGGGCGTGCGCCCCGGCCGCCAGGGCCTTGCCATCCAGATTGCGGGCGGAAACGTCCTTCACCCACTCGTCCTCGACCGGCTTGGCGGCGTCACGCATGGCCTGATAGGGCGCGGGCTCCAGATTGGTGACGGTGGTGCCGGGAATGGTGGCGGCGTATTTCAGATTGGCGGCGGTGACGTCGTCCCACACCTTGCCGAAGGCTTCCACCAGCACCGGGCCGGAATTGCGGTCGATCACCGCCTTCAGATCGGCGGGAAGCGAGTCGTATTTGGCCTTGTTCATCAGCACGGACAGAACGGTGGCCACCGGGAAGGGGCGACCGGTGGGCGGCGCGATGTGGAACTTGGTGACCTCGTCGATCTTGGTGGGGCGCATCAGCTCCCACGGTAGCAGGCCACCATCCACCACGCCCTTGGCGATGGCGTCGGCCACCTGGGACGGCGGCATGGACACCGGGACACCGCCCAGGGACTGCAAGGTCTTGGCGGCCAGGCGGGTGGGGGTGCGCAGCTTCAGGCCCTTGACCTCGGCCAGGGACTTCACGTCGGTATTGGCGGTGTGGAACAGGCCGCCGCCATCGATATGCACCGCCAGAACCTTGTAGGCGGCGAACTCATCCTTGGCAAACTGGGTGTAGTAGTCCCAGGTCATGCGGCTGCCGTCCAGGGCGTTGGCCACCATGAAGGGCAGCTCCAGCGCCTCGATGGCGGGGAAGCGACCGGCGGAATAGCCCGGCGCGGTCCAGACGATGTCGGCGACGCCGTTCCTCACCTGATCCACCAGCTGCGAGGGCGTGCCGCCCAACTGCATGGCCGGGAAGATCTGACACTTGATGCGATTGGCGGATTCCGCGGCGATCTTGTCGCACCACGGGCCGATGACCTGGGCATGGGCGGGGGCGACGGGGGGCAGGAAATGGGCGAATTTCAGCACCACCTCATCGGCCGCCTCGGCCCGGGGGGCGGCGGTGACGGCGCAAAGCGCCAGGGCGGCGAGACTGATGGCAGCGGTCCTGATACGCATGGTTTCCTCCGTGTTTTGCCGTCGACCGGGTCCGGGTGCATGGCCCGGGCCTCTGGCGAATTATTTAACATGCGATATGTAGTTAACATGTTAGCAAACACCATGTCACTATCATGTTAGTGAGTCAACCGTGAAGTTGAGTTGACCCGGGGGGGCGCCTGGGGCAACCATGGCGGCGACCTTTTTCGGGGACGTGTCCGTTGAGCCAGGAAATCATTGCCCATCCCAATCTGCCGCTGCTGCTGGCCCAGGCCCGCGAGGAGATCATTTCCCGCTTCCGGCCGATCCTGAATCACTTCGGGGTGACCGAGCAGCAGTGGCGCATCCTGCGGGTGCTGCGCACCCAGGAGCCGCTGGAACCCAAGCAGATCTGCGAGACCTGCCTGTTCCTCAGCCCCAGCCTGGCGGGTGTGCTGGCCCGCATGGAGGAGATGGGGCTGGTGGTGAAGGAGCGGGTGGAAAGCGATCATCGCCGGGTGCTGGTACGCATGACCCCCCGCAGCCGGGCGCTGGTGGACGAGGCGCTGCCGCTGATCGCCGAGCAATACCGCCTTCTCGAAAATGTCATCGGCGAACGCCAGACAGCCGAGCTATACGAGGTGCTTCAGCGCCTGACCGTGTTGCGTGGCGCCGATATTCCCCTGGTCAAACTGCCCGCCAAGTGAGTCGAGAGCCCATGTTTCCCGCCCATCTGCTTGCCGTCTTCGATCGTGTCGACATCGCCTTCGAGAGTGGGGAAGGCGCCTGGCTGACCGCCACCGATGGCCGCCGCTTCCTGGATTTCGGCGCGGGAGTCGCCGTCAACAGCCTGGGCCATGCCCATCCCCGGCTGGTGGCGGCGCTGGACGCCCAGGCGGACAAGCTGTGGCATTGCTCCAACCTGTACCGGGTGCCGGGACAGGAGCGGGTGGCCAAGCGGCTGACCGATTCCTCCTTCGCCGATACGGTCTTCTTCTGCAATTCCGGCGCCGAGGCCATGGAACTGGTGATCAAGATCGCCCGGCGCTTCCACCATGTGGCGGGGCGGCCGGAACGCAATCGCGTCATCGCCTGCACCGGCAGCTTCCACGGCCGCACCATCGCCACCCTGGCCGCCGCCGGGACCGCCAAATACCTGGAAGGCTTCGGCCCGGTCGCCGAGGGCTTCGACCATGTTCCCTTCGGCGACCTGGGCGCGGCGCGGGCCGCCATCGGCCCGGCCACGGCGGCGCTGCTGGTGGAGCCGGTGCAGGGCGAGGGCGGCATCCGTCCGGCCGATCCGGCATATCTGCGCGGCTTGCGGGCGCTGGCCGACGAATTCGGCCTGTTGCTGCTGATGGACGAGGTCCAGACCGGCATCGGCCGCACCGGCACCCTGTTCGCCCACCAGGACAGCGGCGTGGCGCCCGATGTCATGGCCCTGGCCAAGGGGCTGGGCGGCGGCTTTCCGGTGGGCGCGGTGCTGGCCAGCGAGCGGGCGGGATCGTGCATGACCGCCGGAACCCATGGCTGCACCTTCGGCGGCAATCCGCTGGCCATGGCGGTGGCCGAGGCCGTGCTGGACGTGGTGCAGGAGTCCGGATTCCTGGAGCGGGTCCGCGCCATGGGCGAGCGGCTGCGCGCCGGCCTTGACGACATTGCCGCCCACCATCCCGGCGTCGTCGCCGAGGTGCGCGGCAAGGGGCTGATGCTGGGACTGAAGACGGTGCCGCTCAATACCGAGGTCAACGGGCGGCTGTTCCTGAACGGCCTGCTGGCGGTGGGGGCGGGTGACAATGTGGTGCGGCTGGTGCCGCCGCTGATCATCGGCGAGGCCGAGGTGGATCAGGCCCTGGCCATCATCGACCGGACCTGCGCCAGCTTCAGCGGATGACGGCCACCCCGGCGGCGGCGATATCACAGTCCTGATCCTCGGTGGCGCCCGACACGCCCAGGGCGCCCACCAGCACGCCGTCGCGGAACACCGGATGGCCGCCGCCGATGGGAATGAAGCCGTCGCGGCCGTTGAGGCCTTCCAGCAGATGGGCGCGGGCGCCGATGCGATCCTTCCACACGGCGGTGGGGGTGCCGAATCCGGCCGAGGTTCGCGCCTTGTCGGTGGCCAGGGTGACGCCGTGGAACGGTGCCCCGTCCATGCGGATCAGGGCTTTGAGGTGGCCACCCGCATCCACCGCCGCCACGGTGATGCGCAAGTCCTGGTCACGGGCGTGGGCGATGGCGGCCTGCACGGCGGCCAGGGCGTCTTCCTCCCTCATGACAGGCCTCCGACGCAGACATATTTGACCTCCATGAAGTCGTCGAGGCCGTATTTCGAGCCCTCGCGGCCCAGGCCGGACTCCTTGATGCCGCCGAAGGGGGCGACCTCGTTGGAGATCAGCGCCTCGTTGACCCCGACCATGCCGCATTCCAGGGCTTCCGCCACCCGGAACACCCGGGCGATGTCGCGGGAATAGAAATAGCCCGCCAGGCCGAACTCCGAGTCATTGGCCAGGGCGACCGCCTCGTCCTCGCTGTGGAAGCGGATCAGCGGCGCCAGCGGGCCGAAGGTCTCCTCGCGGAAGCAGGCCATGGCGGGGGTGACGTCGGCCAGCACGGTGGGCTCGAAGAAATTGCCGCCCAGGGCATGGGGGCGGCCGCCGGTCAGCACCCGCGCCCCCTTGGCCTTGGCGTCGGCCACATGGGCGGCGACCTTGGCGACGGCGGCGGCATTGATCAGCGGGCCTTGCTGCACCACGCCCTTCAGGGCGTGGCCCACCACCAGACCGGCGGCCTTGTCCGCCAGGCGGGTGGCGAAGGCGTCGTAGATGCCGTCCTGGACCAGGAAGCGGTTGGTGCAGACGCAGGTCTGGCCGGAATTGCGGAACTTCGAGGCCAGGGCGCCCGCCACCGCCGCGTCCAGGTCGCAGTCGTCGAACACGATGAAGGGCGCGTTGCCGCCCAGTTCCAGGCTGACCTTCTTCACCGTCTCGGCGCATTGGGCCATCAGCAGCTTGCCTACCCGGGTCGAGCCGGTGAAGGACAGCTTGCGCACCAGCGGATTGGCGGTCATCTCGCCGCCCACCGCGCCGGGTTGGCGGGTGGTGACCACGTTGAACAGTCCCTTGGGCAATCCGGCGCGTTCCGCCAGTTCCGCCAGGGCCAGGGCCGATAGCGGCGTGTCCTCGGCGGGCTTGACCACTACCGGGCAGCCCGCCGCCAAGGCGGGGGCGCATTTGCGGGTGATCATGGCGTTGGGGAAGTTCCACGGCGTTACCGCCGCCACCACGCCGATGGACTGTTTCATCACCAGCAGGCGGCGGTCACTGGCGGTGGTGGGGATGATGTCGCCATAGGCGCGCTTGCCCTCCTCGGCGAACCATTCGATGAACGAGGCGCCATAGGCGATTTCGCCGGTGCTTTCCGCCAGCGACTTGCCCTGTTCCGCCGACAGCAGCCGGGCCAGGGAGTCCTTGTTGGCCATGATCTGGTCGAACCAGGCCTTCAGCACGGCGGCGCGGTCCTTGGCGGTGCGCGAGCGCCAGCCCTTCCACGCCGCCTGCGCCGCCGCGATGGCCGCCCTGGTCTCGGCGGCGCCCATGTCGGGAACACTGCCCAGCACCTCGCCGCTGGCGGGGTCCAGCACATCGAAGCGGCGGCCGTCCTGGGCATCGACCCAGGCGCCGTCCACATAGGCCTGCGACTTGATCAGGGTGGGGTCGATTGCGGTCACGGCAGGCCTCCCGGTTTATTTAACAAGTTAATTGCTAATATATTCCTTACATGGCGGTCGGGAATGTGTCAAGGTCTGGCACCCAAGCTTTACGGAACCGGTCGGCAATGACATCATCGCGTGCAGTCCTCGCCCATACCCCCGGAAGTCGCGTGTCGGAGTCCAAAGACAGTCCTGCCTCTTCCTCGGCCTCGGATGATCTGGGGCGGCTGCGGGCGTTCTCGCGCTCTCTGCCCATGGCGCTGCTGAAGGCGCGGGAAGAGGTGATGGCGGGATTTCGGCCCAATCTGCGCGCCCACAGCCTGACCGAGCAGCAATGGCGGGCGCTGAAGGCCCTGGCGCAGCATGACGAGATGCGGGCGGGCCAACTGGCGCGGGCCAGCCTGATCAGCATGCCCAGCCTGACCCGCATCCTGCGCACCCTGGAGGCCCAGGGGCTGATCCGCCGCCGGGCCGAGGAGCGCGACCAGCGCGCCGCTCTGCTGTCGCTGACCCCGGCGGGCCACGCCTTGGTCGTGGCGGTGAGCAGCGGCGCCGAACTACGTTACGACCAGATCGCCCAGGCCTTTGGCGCGGAGCGTCTGGAGCAGCTTCATCTGCTGCTGGACGAATTGTCCCGCAGCCTTGGGAAGTAGATCGGCTACAAGATCGAGCGGTACAGCTCCTCCACGTCGGTCTGGGTCATGTCGCGGGGATTGTTGGCCAGCAGGCGCTGGATGCCTACCGTGACCTCCTGGGCCATGGAAGGGATGTCATCCTCGCTCACTCCCAGTTTGCCCATGCGCATTTCCAGCCCGCCCAGGGCGGCCAGCCGGTCCAGCTCCGCCACGAAGGCTTCCGCGGCGGCGGAGGCATTGGCGAAGCCCTGTCCCGGCAGTACCGCGCTCGCCAGTTCGGCGTAAAGTCCCGCCGCCACCGGCAGGTTGAAGCGGAACACCGGCCCCATCACCAGGGCGTTGGAATGGCCGTGGGGCACGTGGAAGCGGGCGCCAAGCGGATAGGCCAGGGCATGGACCGAGGCCACCGAGGCGTTGATGAAGGCCATGCCGCCCAGCATGGCGCCTTGCAGCATGGCGGCGCGGGCCGCCATGTCGTGACCATTCCGCAGCACCTTGGCATAGTTGCCGCAGAGCAGGTCCAGCGCCTTGAGGGCCAGGCAATCGGCGATGGGATTCTTGCGGGTGCGGCTGGTATAGGCCTCGACGGCATGGACCATGGCGTCGAGCGCGGTGGCGGCGGTGACCTTGGGCGGCATGCCCACGGTCAGCTCGGCATCCAGGATGGCGATGTCGGGCAGCAACTGGCGGGAATAGACCGCCTTCTTCTCGCCCGCCGCATTGGTGACCACCGAGACCCAGGTGACTTCCGACCCGGTTCCAGCGGTGGTTGGAATCTGGATCAGCGGCGACCGCTTGCCGGTGGCGAGGTCGGTGCCGAACATCTCCTCGATCTTTTGCTCCGAGCGCAGCAGCAAGGCCACCAGCTTGGCGGTATCCAGGCTGGAGCCGCCGCCGAGGCCGGCCACGCCGTCGGCGCCGAATTCCCGGGCGGCGTCCACCGCCGCCAGCACCACGGCGACCGGAGGATCGGCCTGGACCCCGTCGTGGATCAGCGGCTCGATTCCGGCATCACGTAGGCTGGCGGCGGCCTTGGCGGCGAAGCCGCAGGCCCGGATGCCCGCGTCGCAGACCACCACTACCCGCCGTGCCCCCAGACCGGCCATCAGCTCGCCGGTCCGGGCCAGCCCGCCGATCTCGCAGACCAGCTTGGGCACGCTTTGGAAGACGAAGGACATGGGGGTTACTCCCTATACCTGTCGGTGTAAGAAATGACCTGTCATCTCGACGACCATCGGGAGGAGGGATCTCTGCCTGGAATGCGGACGCCAAGTAAGAAATGTCGTTCCAGGATGGGATCCCTCGCTGCCGCTCGGGATGACAGGATGAGTCGGATCAGGCGCCGACCGGTACTACTCCTTGATGCCGCCGAGGCAGAGATATTTGATCTCCAGGAAGTCCTCGACGCCGTATTTGCTGCCCTCGCGGCCGATGCCGGATTCCTTGACGCCGCCGAAGGGCGCCACCTCGGTGGAGATGATGCCCTCGTTGATGCCGACGATGCCGTATTCCAGCTTTTCCGCCACCCGCATCACCCGCGCGACATTGCCCGCGTAGAAATAGGCGGCCAGGCCGAATTCGGTGTCGTTGGCCATGGCGACGGCCTCGGCCTCGGTGTGGAAGCGGAACAGCGGCGCCACGGGGCCGAAAATCTCTTCCCTCGCCATGGCCATGTCCTTGGTGACATTGGTGACGATGGTGGGTTCGAAGAAGGTGCGGCCCAAGTCGTGGCGCTTGCCGCCGCAGGCGATAGAGGCGCCCTTGGACAGGGCGTCGGCCAACAGGCGCTCCACCTTCTCGATGGCTTCCTGGTTGATCAGCGGCCCCTGGGTGGCGTCGGAAGTCAGGCCGGGGCCGACCTTCAGTCCCGCCACCGCCTTGGCCAGGCGCTTGGCGAACTCGTCATAGACCCCGTCTTGCACCAGCAGGCGGTTGGCGCAAACGCAGGTCTGACCGGCATTGCGGTATTTGGACGCCATGGCGCCCGCCACCGCCGCGTCCAAATCGGCATCGTCGAACACGATGAAGGGGGCGTTGCCGCCCAACTCAAGGCTGACCTTCTTCACAGTCTTGGCGCATTGGGCCATCAGCAACTTGCCCACCTCGGTGGAGCCGGTGAAGGACAGCTTGCGCACCAGCGGATTGGCGGTCAGTTCGCCGCCGATCCCGGCGCCGTGGGCGGCGGTGACGATGTTGATGACGCCCTTGGGAATGCCCGCCCGCTCGGCCAGCTCGGCGAGCGCCAGGGCGGAGAGCGGCGTGTCCTCGGCGGGCTTGATCACCACCGGGCAGCCCACCGCCAAGGCAGGGGCGCATTTCCTGGTGATCATGGCATTGGGGAAGTTCCACGGCGTGATGGCGGCGACCACGCCGATGGGCTCCTTCAGCACGATGATGCGCTTGTCGGGGCCGTGGCCGGGGATGGTGTCGCCATAGACCCGCTTGGCCTCCTCGGCGAACCATTCGATGAAGGCGGCGCCATAGGCGATCTCGCCCCGGGCCTCGGCCAGCGGCTTGCCCTGTTCGGCGGTCAGCAGGACGGCGAGGTCCTCCTGGTTGGCCATGATCAGGTTGTACCAGGCGCGCAGCAGGTTGCAGCGCTCCTTGGCGGTCTTGGCCCTCCAGGCGGGCCAGGCGGCGTTGGCGGCCTCGATGGCGGCGCGGGTCTCGGCGGCGCCCATGTCGGGAACCGAGGCCAAAACCTCGCCCGTGGCCGGATTGGTCACGTCGAAACTGGCGCCCGAGGCGGCGCCGGTCCAGGCGCCGTTCACATAGGCCAGGGTCTTGAGCAGGGAGGAATCCTTGAGCTTCATGGCAAAAGACCTTTCAGTACACCTTGGCGTAGATGGCTAGCGCGTCATCATAGGCAACGTCGCGGGGATTGTTCACCAACAGCCTTTGCACCTTCATGGCGTCCTCGGCCAGCATGGGCAGGTCGGCCTCCTTGATGCCCACATCGTGCAGCCGCTGCTCCATGGGCATCTCGGCCACCAGTTCGGCGATGGCGTCCAGCAGGTCGGCGCCCTTGGACTTGCCGGGCAGGATGGCGGCGGCCAACTCGCCATACAACGCCTCGGCGGCGGGCATGTTGAATTCCATCACCGGCACCAGCACCAGGGCGTTGGACAGCCCGTGCGGCACATGGAAATGGCCGCCGATGGGATAGGCCAGGGCATGGACGGCGGCGACCGGGGCATTGGCGAAACTGATGCCCGCCAGCATGGAGCCCTGCAGCATGGCGGCCCGCGCCGGAGCGTCGGCGCCGTCCTTCACCACCTTGCGGATATTGGCGTAAAGCAGTTGCAGCGCCTTGACGGCCATGCTGTCGGAAATGGGGTTCTTCTTGTGGCGGGTGGTATAGGCCTCGATGGCGTGGACCATGGCGTCGATGGCGGTCATGGCGGTGATGCGGGCGGGCAGGCCCCAGGTCAGGGTCCCGTCCAGCAGCGCCAGATCGGGATAGAGCAAGCCGCTGACCACGCCCTTCTTCTCGTTGCTGGGCGTGGTGAAGATGGCGATGGGGGTGACCTCGGAGCCGGTTCCGGCGGTGGTCGGCACCTGGATCAGGGGCAAGCGCGGCCCCTTGGCCAGGCCAATGCCATAGATATCGGGCAGGGCCTGGGGATTGCCCACCAGCAGCGCCACCAGCTTGGCGGTGTCCATGGAGGAACCGCCGCCGAAGCCGATGACGCCGTCGATCCCGGCCGTCTTGGCCGCCGCCACCGCGTCCAGTACCGAGGCTTCCGGCGGGTCCATCTTGACGTCGGTGAAGACGGTGGCCTGCATGCCCGCCGCCTTGAAGCCCTCCAGGGCGGGGGCCAGCAGACCGGCCGCCACCAGCCCGGCATCGGTGACGATCAGGGCGTGAGTGATGCCCAGTTCGCGCGACAACTCGGCCAGCCGGGCCGAGGACTTGTCCTCGCAGATGATGCGGGGCGTGGTCTCGAAGATAAAATTGCTCACGGCGGAATCTCCTGGTTCAGCCCGCTGTGACCACGCCCCGCTCGATGCGGTAGGCGCGGTCCACCAGATCGGCGGAATGGGTGTCGTCGGATTCGGACAGGATCACGGACAGGCCCTCGGTGCGCAGCTTGGCGATGACCTCGGTCAGGCGGCGCGACAGCACCGGGGCGACGCCCTCGAACGGCTCGTCCAGCAACAGCAGGCGGCGCCCCGGCATCAGGGCGCGGGCCAGGGCCACCAGCTTCTGCTGGCCGCCCGACAGTTGCAGGGCGCGGCGGTCGCGAAACACCGCGACCTCGGGCATGATCTCATAGATCCACTCCAGCCGGGGCGCGGCATCCTTGATGCCGTTGGCCCAGGCGGGCATCAGGATGTTCTCCTCCACGGTCAGGGCGGGGATCAATCGGCGATCCTCGGGCATGTAGCTGATGCCCAGCCCGGCGCGCTTGTGGCCGGGCAGGGCCATCAGATCGGCGCCGTCCAGACTGATGGCGCCGGCCTCGGCGGGCAGCAGCCCCATGATGGAACGGATCAGGGTGGTCTTGCCCGCGCCGTTGCGGCCGATCAGACCGACCATGGTGGCGTCGGGGACCTCCAGGCTGACGCCGCGCAGCACCGGGATCTTGTGGATGGCGACGTCCAGCGCCGCGATGGATAGGCTCATGACGACCTCCTGGCGCGGCCGTGGCCGCCGTGCCCGTGGCCCACCACCAGTTCGCGGACCTTGGCATCGTCCAGCACCTGATCGGGCGGGCCGTCGGCGATGACCTCGCCCGCATAGAAGGCCAGGATACGGCTGACATACCGGGCGACGATCTCCATGTCGTGCTCCACGAACAGAACGGTGACGCCGTGGCGACGGACCACCTCCATGACGCTGTCCATCAGGGGGAATTTCTCTTCCACCGCCACTCCGCTGGTGGGTTCGTCCAGCAGCAGCATCTTGGGGTTGGCGATCAGCGCCATGGCGATGTCCACCAGCTTGCGGGTGCCCTGGGGCACCGCCGTCACCTGATGGTCGCGGAAGGCGGCGACGCCGAATTCCTTCAAGGTGGCCTCGGCCTTTTCCACCCGCTCAGGCGTCCGCAACGGGCGCAGGAAGGACGGCAGCGGGCTTTCGGCGATGGACAGCGCCACCAGCATGTTGTCCAGCACCGTCAGTTCCGGGAACAGCTGCGCCACCTGGAACGAGCGGGCCATGCCCATGCGGGTGATCTTGCGCGGCGCCAGACCTAAGATGGAGCGGCCGTTGAACATGATCTCGCCCGCGCTGGGGGGCAGGAAGCCGGTGACCATGTTGATGAAGGTGGTCTTGCCCGCTCCGTTGGAGCCGATCACGCCCACCACCTCGCCGGCATGGATGGCGACATTGATGTCCTTGGCCGCCACCACCGCGCCGAAGGTGCGGTGCAGCGAGCGGGATTCGAGAATGGGGGTCTGGCTCATACCCGGGCCTCCGCCTTCCTGGTGCGTTTGAACAGGCTCCACAATCCCTTGGGCAGGAAGATGATGATGCCCAGCAGCACGAAGCCCAGGATCATCTGCCAGGAATGGGGAACGAACTGGATGGCATAGGTGCGGACCGTCGAGAACAGGCTGGCGGCCACGAAGGGCGCCGCCACATGGCCGATGCCGCCCAGCAGGGCGATGAAGACGAACTCGCCCGATGTGGTCCAATAGGCCATCTCGGGGTCCACATGGCCGGTGGCCATGCCGGTCAGCCCGCCGCCCAGGGCCGAGACCGCCGCCGCCAGCACATAGGTGGAATACAGCGTCCAACGGGGCGAGGCGCCCAGATATTCCACCCGGACCTCGTTCTCGCGGATGGCCTCGCAGACATAGCCGACGCTGGACTTGGACAGGCGGTGCAGGAACACCGCCGCCACCGCCGCGATACCGCAGGTCAGCACATAGACGAACATCTTGCCGCTGGAACCAGGAGTCCAGCCCAGCGCGGTGATGCCGTGGACGTTGAAGCCGTCGGTGCTGCCCAGCGATTGGCTCTTGGCCAGGACCCCATACAGGATCATGGAAAAGGCGAGCGTCAGCATGGCGAAGAAGATCTCGCGATAGCGGGTCAGCAGCAGCCCCAGCACCATGGCGACCACCGCCGCCGCAACCATGGACAGCGCCAGCAGTACGAAGGCGTCGTGGACGCCCAGCCATTGCCCGCCCATGCCGACGGTGTAGCCGCCGATGCAGTAGTAGAGGCCCTGGCCGAAGGACACCAGTCCGGCCCGCATCTGCACCACCACACCCTGGACCACCAGTCCCTTGGCGAAGGCGATGGTCAGCAGGAAGGTCAGCCAGTTGGGCAGGACGAAGACACCCAGCGCCAAGACCACGCCGGAGGCCAGCAGCCAGAGTTCGGTTCGATCGAGGCGCATGATCAGATCTTCCTCACGAGGGTGCGGCCGAACAGCCCTTGCGGGCGCACCGCCAGGACCAGCGACATGACGCTGTAGATGACGAACAGTTCAAGCTCGGGGGCGAGATGCACCGCCATGGCCCGGGTCAGCCCCACCAGAACCGCTCCGGCGGCGGCGCCGCCGATGGAGCCCATGCCGCCCACCACCACCACGGCGAAGGCCAGAACGATGACCTCGACGCCGATGCCGGGGGAAACCGAGATGGCCGGCGCGGTCAGGGCTCCGGCCAGGGCGCCCAGGGTGGCGCCGACGGCGAAGGTGACGGCGAACATGGCCTTGACGTTGACGCCCATGGCCACCGCCACCTCGCGGTCATGGATGACGGCGCGCAGCAGCTTGCCCTTGTGGGTCTTGTTCAGGATCAGCCACAGGCTGATGCCGATGGCCAGCGACACCCCCACCAGGCCCAGGTCGTAGATGGCGAAGGTCAGGCCGCCGAAGGTGGAGCGGCCCATCAGGGAATAGGGCTGATAGGTGAAATAGGGATCGACGCCCCACACCAGCTTGACCGCGTCCTCGAGGATCAGCAGCAGGGCATAGGTGATGATCACCATCAGGATCTCGTCCTTGCCATACATGCGGCGCAGCAGGGCGAATTCGACCACCAGTCCCACCACCAGGCCGGACACCAGGGCGGCGCCCACCAGCAGCAGGTAGCTGACGTAAGGATTGCCGCCCACTCCGGTGAACCACCAGCCCACCAGCGAGGCGGCCGAATAGGCGCCGATGGCGTAGAAGCTGCCATGGGCCATGTTGAGGATGCGCATGACGCCGTAGATCACGGTCAGTCCGGCCGCGACCAGGAACAGCCACGAGGCGTAGATGGACCCGTCCACCAGGATGGCGAGAAGCGTTGTCATGGAAAGCTCCGCTCAGGCAAGGACCCGGCGGCGGGACATATCCGCCGCCGGGGAGAGGTCAAAGGATCAATCGCACTTGGCGCCGGGCATGCCCGCCTTGATCCATTCCTGGCCGTTGGTCCCATCCGGCGGGGTGACGCAGGTGTCGGCGTAGGACTTGACGTTCTTCAGAACGGCCCGGCCGCTTTCATAGTGGTATTCGCCATAGGCGATGCCCTGCATGGCCTGATGGCCGCTGGCGCGGGCCATCTTGACAGTACCCGAGGGCGATTCGAAAGTGATGCCGGTCATGGCGGCGACGATCTGGTCCGAGCTCGGCTGCTTGCCAGCGGGGGCGGCCTTTTCCACGGCGGTCTTCAGGGCCAGGATGGCCTGGGCCATCTTGAACGACGGATAGATGGGCTCATCGCTCCACTTGGCGCGATAGGCGGTCCGCAGCCAATCGGACAGGGCGTTCTTGGGGGCGAAGGCGCCGAACGGCCCACGTCCGCCGATCACCGTGCCGTTGGGAGCCTGGCCCTTGTAGCGCTCGATGCCGGTCTCGCCGCAGGTCAGCACCAGGGTCTTGCCGTCGTACAGGCCACGGGCGCCGCCCTGCAGCACCAGGGCTTCCATGTCGCCACCCCAGAAGCTGGAATGGATGACGTCGGGCTTGGCCACCGACAGGGCGGAGATTTCGGCGCCGTACTGGCCCTGGAAAATCTTGGGGAACTGTTCGGCCGCCACCTTGGCGGTGGGCTTGACATGCTTCATGGCTTCGACGAAGTCGACCCAGGAATCCTGGCCCCAGGCGTAGTTCTGCTGGATACCGGCGAAGCTGGCCATCTTTGGGCGGGTGTCGGCCAGATAGCGGGCGGCGCCCACATTGTCGACCACGGCGTCGAGGCCGGTACGGAAGACGTATTTGGGGGCCTTGTTCTCGACGAACAGCCGCGAGGTGCCGCAGTCATACATGATGGTCGGGATCTTCAGTTCCTCGGCCACCGGGCTGATGGCGAGACAGTCGCCCGACGAGATATAGCCGATGACGGCGTCCACCTTCTGGCGCTCCACCAGATTGCGGAACTCTTCCACCTGCTTGGTGGCGCCGCCGTTCTCGTCGATGATGACGGCCTCGATCTCCATGCCGTTGATGCCCTTGGTGTTATAGGGGGCAGGCAACTGGCCCTTGTTGAGGGCGTCGATGACGGTCTCGGCGGCATGGGCCGAGGGAACGCCGAACGGACCGGCGGCGGCGCCGGACAGGAAGGTCACGATGCCGACGCGGAACTTGCCGTTCTCGGCGGCCTGGGCGGTGGTGGCCGAGGCCAGGGCGGCGGTGGCCACGGCGGCGGTCAGGGCCCGGCGGGCGATGGAGGATTGGGTCATCTTCACGGTTTCACTCCCTTGTGCTTGTTATAACTCGGGTACTCACGGTTTCCCGCCCATGACGGCCCGGCGTCTGCGCACCAGTTCGGGCGGGGGAATCAGGTCCTCGGCGGCATAGACCCGCCAGTCGGCCAGCATGACCTTGGCGGGGGGAAAGGCGGCATTGGGCACCACCTTGCCGATGGCCATGGGCTGGACGATCTGATGGGTGGACTTGTCGATATAGGAGGTGAAGCCGTCCGGGTCCTTGGGCAGCTTCAGGCGCAGGGTCTCCAGGGCGTCGACCATGGCCTCGACATCGTGGCGCGGCGCACTGGCCGTGACCGCGCTGGCGATGGCCATGATGCCGCTATAGGCCCCGGCGGCGGCATAGGTGGGGTAGCGTCCCTCGGAGGCATGGAAGCCGGTGACGAAGGCGCGGTTGCCCTCGGTCTCGGGCCAGTTGTTGTGGTGGCGCGCCGACAAGATCAGCCCCGGCGGCGGATTGGACCCCAGGGCCAGCATCACCTCGTAATTGCCGCCGGTGTCGAAATTGGCCAGCCGGGAGGACTCGAAGAAGCTGGTGGTGGCGGCCTGACGCAGGAAGGCGACGAAATCGCCGCCCCACAGGGCGGTGACCACGATATCGGGCTTGGTCTCGACGATGGCGCTGATATAGGCGGAATAGTCGGGCTCATAGAGCTTGGGCCAGAACTCGCCCACATTGTCGTAGGCGACACCCAGCAACTGCAGGCTTTCGCGCAGATCGGTCCAGGAGGCATGGCCGTAATCGTAGTCGGGACCGATGAAGGCCATGCGCTTCCAGCCGGTTTCCTTCTGCAATTCGGCCAGATAGCGGGCTCCGGCGGCGTTGGAGGTCCAGGAATCGTTGCTGACGCGGAAATAGTAGCGGTGCAGGGCATCCATGGTCAGGCGCGACGAGGCATGGTCGGTGCCGACCATGATCACCTTCTGGGTGCGGGCCACCTCGCTGACCGCCTGGGCGACGCCCGAGCTGACCATGCCGCAGAAGAACTTGGCCTTGTCCTGGCGCACGAAGTCCTCGGCGATGCGCACGGCATAGGCGGCCTTGGAGCGGTCGTCCTCGACGATGATGCGAAGCTTCGGGGGCTTGGGACCCAGCGTGCCCGCCTTCAGGTCGGCCAGGGCCAGCTTGATCCCCGCCACGCTGTCCTTGCCGTAGATGGCGGCGCGGCCCGACATGGGATACATGCAGCCGATGGTGACCTCGGCCTCGGCCGCCGGGGCGCCCAACTCGATGCGGGCCTGGGCGGCGGGCGCCAGCGTGGCCAGACCCAGCAGCGCGAACGCGGCTCGGGCAAGGCCGTGCAGACAGAGTCCGGGCAGGCTTTTCGGCATCCTCGACGTTTCCCCGCGCGACCGTGTTCCAGTCGCATTTATTATCGGATCATGAAACTGCAACCCCCATGCCAGCGGATCGAGTCAGGAGGGCATTGTGGTTTTCCGATAGTGAGCGGCGCTCATGCGCGGAAACCGCTCACAACCGCTCACGATGATGAGCGGTTTCCGCTCATCAATCCCAGGCGCTGGAGGCGGCGCTTGAAGGCGTGGCGCGAGATGCCCAGCAGTTCGGCGGCGCGGCCCTTCTGCCCCCCGGCCCGGGCCAGGGCCTCGGTCAGCAGCACCCGCTCGCTGGCGTCCAGGCTGTCGGGCAGGCTCTGGCGCCGGTCGTCACCGCCTGCCATGCGGGGCTCCCGCGCCATGTCGGCGGGCAGTTCCGCGGGGGTGGCGGTCTGGCCGGGATGCAGGATGGTCAGGCGCTCGATCAGGTTCTTCAACTCGCGCACATTGCCCGGCCAGGAATAGCTGGCGAACAGGCGCTCGACCTCGGGGGCGAAGCTCACCGGCGGACAGCCGCTCTCGGCGGCGTAGCGCCGGGCGAAATAGCGGGCCAGGTCGAGGGCGTCGCCGCCGCGCTCGCGCAGGGCGGGCAGGCGCAACTGGATGACGTTGAGGCGGTAATAGAGGTCTTCCCGGAAGCGCCCGGCCTTGACGTCGGCGGCCAGGTCGCGATTGGTGGCGGCGACGATACGCACATCGGCGGTCTTGCCCTGGGTGGCGCCGATGGCGCGGTAATTGCCATTCTCCAGGAAGTGCAGGAACTTGGCCTGCAGCGCCAGGGGAAGCTCGCCGATCTCGTCCAGGAACAAGGTGCCGCCATCGGCCAGGGCCACCAGTCCGACCCGGCGCTGATGCGCCCCGGTATAGGCGCCCTTCTCGGCGCCGAACAGCTCGGCCTCGATCAGCTGTTCCGGCAGCGAGGCGCAGTTGACCTCGACGAAGGCGCCCCGGGCGCGGCTGCTCTGGTTATGGATGGAGCGGGCCACCAGTCCCTTGCCGGTGCCGGATTCCCCCAGCAGCAGCACCCGCGACGCGCTGGATGCGGCGATGCGGGCCACGGTGGCGATCAGGTCGGCCATGATTGGGCTGTCGCCGATGACGCCGTCGCCGCCCACCACGGATTTGCGGTGATAGGCGACCTCGGCCGCCAGCCTTTCCCGCTCCAGGGTGGTGCGGATGACATGGATCAGGTCGTCCAGTTCGAACGGCTTGGTCAGGTAGTCCGACGCCCCCGCCTTGACCGCCTGCACCGCCGCCCTGGTGTCGCCATGGGCCGAGATCATCACCACCGGCAGGGTGGACTGGCGCTTGCGCAGCTGCTCCAGCACCGCGATGCCCAGCATGTCGGGCAGGCGCTGGTCCAGCAGCACCAGATCGGGCGGGCGGCGCTCGATCTCGTCGAGCCCCTCGGCGCCGCTATGGACGCCCCAGGCGGCGATTCCCTCTCCCTTCAGGGCGAACACCACCGAACGCACCAGTTGGACCTCGTCGTCGATGATCAGGACGGAGATGTCAGCCAAGGCGGTCTCCCGATCGCATCAGCGGCAGGCGGAGCGTCACGGTGGTGCCCTTGCCCGGCTCGCTGGCGATATGGATGTCACCGCCGTTCACCTCGGTCAACTGGCGACAGATGCTGAGGCCCAATCCGGTGCCCAGCGCCCGGGTGGTGAAGAAGGGGTCCATGACCTTGGGCAGGTCGTCGTCGGCGATGCCGCCGCCGGTATCGGAGACCTCGATCAGCCCCCAATTGTCCTCCGAACGGGCCAGCAGGGTGATGGCGCCGTCCGGCGCGGTGGCCTGCATGGCGTTGACCACCAGATTGATCAGGATCTGCATGACATGGTCGCGATCGGCCAGCAGTACCAGATCGGCGCTGCCCATGACGCCCAGATGCAGCCCCTGGCGCTCGGCCTCGGGGCTGACCAGGGCATTGACCCGGCGGAACAGGTCGCGCACCGGCACCGGCCCGGTCTCGGGCGGGCGGGGGCGGCCGTATTCCAGCAGGTCCTCCATCACCCGGGTCAGGCGGTCGATCTCGGAACTGACGCCGTTGAGGATTTCCAGCCGCTCCAGGTCGCCTTCCTGGCGGGCCAGGGCCTGGACGCTGGTCTTGATGGTGGCCATGGGATTGCGCACCTCGTGGGCGACGCCGGTGGCGAACTTACCCAGCACCGCCATTTTCTCGATGCTGACGGTACGCTCGATCATCTGCGACAGCTTGCGCGACATGCCGTTGAAGGCGCGCGACACCACGTTGATCTCGTCATTGCCGGTCTCGGGCAGGCGATAATCCAACTGCCCGGCCGACACCGCGTCGGCGCCGATCACCAACTGGCGCAGGCGGCGGCGCAGCTTGGACGACAGCCGCAGGAACAGGATCGCCACGGCGGCCACCGAGCTGAAGACCAGCATGTACAGCCAGTGCCGGGCCTGATTGAACGGTCCCAGCAAGGCGTCGGGCTGGATCACCAGCGCCGCCTGCCAGCCCGGCGCGATCTCGGGGCCGGGCATCAGTTCGCCGCGCATCCGCGCCACATGGCCCACGGTGTCGAACACGCCGCCGCCCGGGGTGGTCAGTACCGGCTGGATCAGGCTGCCGATCTCGGGGGCGCCCATCAGTTCGGTGACCGAGGCCAGCCGCACATGCAAGGCGATGGTGCCGCTGTCCTCGCCGCTACGGGGATCGCGGAGCACCTGACGCATCAGGAACCAGCCGGGCGCGCCGTCCCTGGGCGCCACCGGGCCGATGATCTCGGTGCCGCCCACCTTGACCCGGGGCAGGCGCGAGATGTCGGGGGCCTCGCCGCCCCAATAGGGCGGACCCGACGCCGCCTGGCCCGCGATCACTCGCGCCAGCCGCCCGGTGGCATTGAAGAACCAGATGCCGTAGAGGTCGGGCACGTCGGCCTCGATGCGCAACAGGGCGCTGATCTCGGGATCGTCGCGATCGGGACGGCCGACATAGGAGGCCAGCGACGGATAGTTGGACAAAGTGTCCAACTGGTAGATGCGGGTGTCGAAGAACGAGCCCAGCCGCGAGGCGGTGGCGGTCAGTTGCGCCGACAGGCGCTGGCCGGTGAGCGCCCGCAGGATGTCCTGGGCATAGCTGTCATAGAGATAGCCCACTGCCGCCAGCGGCACCACGGCGGCCACCAGCGAGACGACGAAATAGCGAGACACCAGCGAGCGCGGCAGCATCATGGCCCGACTATATCAGCGGGCGGCGGGATTTGAAGGCCCCGCCACCCGGCGGGTTCGTCAGACGATATGAATATCGGCCGCTGTGACCGTTGCCGGAGTGCTCGTATTGCTGTGAATGACAGCCACGGCAGAGGATGTGCTGCCATCAGGGGTGGCACTATAGTAGAGAGTGCCATCTGTCGTATTGTAAACAAAGTGACGCGTGGCATCCGCTGTAAGTCCAGCCCCGGACACAAAGTCGCTTGCATTTAGGATGTTTGATGTGGCGTCAGTAGTAAATGCGGTGGTGAATTGAAGGTAGTCAGAAGCGTACTGCTTGAAGTAATTGATGGTATCAGAGTTAACGTTGCCGACTGCTGTTACCTCTGAAACGCTGGAATAGTGAATTACCTCACCATTTCCAGTTTCAAAGGTATCGTGACCCTCTCCGCCAATTAATGTTCCATTTGTAAGGTATCTTGACAGCGTGTCGGCGCCAGTGCCGCCAATAATAGTCTCCCAGGCGCCGACAGAAATAGTGTTTCCACCATTCGCGAGCACCAATACCTCGGTATGTCCGCCACCGATTGATCCTGAAACCTGGGCATTTGAAATGGAGTTCTGGATTGTAAGTGTATTTGTTGCGCCAGGTGCCTGTATCCCAATCAACTCTATGTTATAAATTGAAGCTGAGTTGTCTCCTGCATTGAATGCTAGGACGTCACTAGATCCTGCGCCAAAATCAAAAACGCCGCCGGTTACGTTGGTTCCAAGTACAACCGTATCGTTTCCGGTGCTCCCGGTAATAGTCTCGATATTGTTAGCGGTAAGGTTGTTGACACCATTGGCCAATGTTAGCCAGTCACTTCCGCCTGCCAAATCCAGGGTTCCACTGGTCATAACCGATCCTAGGGTAATGGTATCGGCTCCGGTCCCGCCGGTAATGGTTTCCGTGTAGGTGACAGTGAAGGAGTTGCCCCCGGCGGCCATGGTTAATATGTCGATTCCGGCGCCAAGGTCGATGGTGCCCGAGGTCTGGGAGGCACTCAGGGTGATGGTGTCTGCGCCGGTGCCGCCGGTGATGGTTTCCGCGTCGCTCACGCTCAGGGAATTGGTGGCGTCATACAGGGTCAGGACATCCGTGCCAGCCGACATGGCGATGCTGGCGCCGGTCACCGCCCCGGTCAGGGTGATGGTGTCGCTGCCAATGCCGCTGTCGATGGTGATCAGCCCCGCTCCGGCGGTGATGACGTCGGCGCCGCCGCCGCTGAAGATGGAATCCGCGCCGCCGCCGCCGTTGATGGTATCGTCGCCGCCATAGGTGGTGATGACATTGACGCCCGAACTTCCGGTGATGGTGTTGGCATGGATCGAGGAGTGGGCGGTTACGTTCTCGATGTTGGACAGGGTGATGACATTGCCATTCTGGCTCGCCGTCCCGCTGGTCAAGTTGACAGTGGCGCCCGGCAGGTTGTTCAGATTGATCAGGTCGGTGCCGATGCCGCCGTCGATGGAGGTGGAGCCGCCAAAGCCACTGAACAAGAAGGTGTCATTGCCCGAACCGGCCAATACGGTATAGGCGTTTGCCGCCAGGGTGAAAGTATCGTTGTAGTTTGAACCGATCACCCGCGAGACGTTGGAAAGATAGTCGGCCGACGAGTATCCGTCGGTGTAGTTGCCCGTGCTGT
The DNA here is from genome assembly GCF_001650715.1 of Paramagnetospirillum marisnigri. Lineage (GTDB taxonomy): Bacteria > Pseudomonadota > Alphaproteobacteria > Rhodospirillales > Magnetospirillaceae > Phaeospirillum > Phaeospirillum marisnigri. Next base: position 215,143 of record NZ_LWQT01000088.1, read on the forward strand.
AATTGATATTTATCGCGGCGGTATCATTGGCATAGCTCATGAAATTCTCGCCAGTGCCTCCGGTGATGGTATCGGCGCCCGTGCTGTTGAAGATGGTGTCGACATTGGAAACGGAGAGCGTGTTGGCCCCGTTGGCCAGATACAGCACATCAACGCCCGCGCCGCCGTCGATGCTGACGCCACTGACCACGCCCGCCAGGGTGATGGTGTCGGCATTGGTGCCGCCGGTCAGTGATTCGATATTGGCGAGGGTGATGGTATTGGCGAAATTGCCCAGGATCAGCGCGTCGGTGCCGCCCGCCAGATCGATGGAGCCGCTGGTCCAGGCGGTGCCCAGGGTGACGGTGTCGCCGCTGGTTCCGCCGACAATGGATTCGACATTGGTGGCGGTCAGGCTGTTGGTGAAATTGCCCAGGTTCAGGATGTCGGTGCCGCCCGCCAGGTCGATGGTGCCGCCGGAGATGGCCGCGTTCAGGGTGATGGTGTCGGCGCCGGTGCCGCCGGTCACCGCTTCCACATTGCTGACGGTGATGGAGTTGACGCCGTTGGCCAGGGTGAGCGAGTCGCTGCCGCCCGCCAGATCGATGGTGGTGCCGGTGATGGCGCCGCCCAGGGTGACGACGTCGGCGCCGTTGTTGCCGTTGATCAATTCGATGCTGCTGACGGTCAGCGAGTTGCCGCCGCTGCTCAGATCAATCCGGTCATTGGCGGCACCGGTGCCGGTCACGGTGGCACCGGATAGCGAGGCGTTGAAAACGAGAGTGTTTTGCGTGCCGCCGCTGCTCATGGTGATGGTATCGACACCACTGCTGGTCAGGCTATGGGTGCCATTGGTCAGGGTGAGCGAATCATTGCTGCCCGCCCCGCCGCTGACGGTCAAGGTGGCGGCCGAGGCCAGCACGGTGATGTCGGTGTCGGCGAAGGGGACGGTGACGGAGGCGGCGTTGCTGTCGGTGGTGCTGGTGTCGGTCTCGCCGTTGAAGCTGGACAGAACCTGGATGGTGGCGACGCTGGTGGGCAGGGCGGCGGTGATGGTCTGCAGCGCGCCGCCGCCGGTGATGTAAAGGGTGGTCAGGTCGCTGCTGAAATTGCTGGCATCCAGGCGGGTGGTCTGCGAGCCGAAACCGGCTCCGCTGCCCGGATGGGCAAAGATGGTCAAGGTCTCGACGCTGGTCAGGGTGGGCGCCAAATCAACCTCGTAGGGACCGCTGCCCAGGGCTTCGGTCTGCAATACCACCGAGTCGTTGCCGCTGCCGCCGATCACGGTTTCCACCGAGGAAACGGTCAGCGAATTGAAGACGCTGGCTAAGCGCAGGATGTCGGTGCCGCTGCCGCCCGTCACCGAAAGCCCGTTGAGGGAGTGCTGGAAGGTGATGTCGGTGCCGCTGGGAGCCAGGGTCAGGGCTTCCACCCCGGTCAGGGTCAGGGTATGTGATCCGCTGGTCTGAAGGCTGAGAGTGTCAGTGCCGCCGCCCATGTCGAAGGCGTCGCCGCTGGCCACATTGCCGACGATGTTCCAGGTCTGGGCGCCGCTTCCGGCCGACATCAGGGTCTCGTAGCCGGTGATCGGCTGCGAGGTGATGTCGTCATCGGCATTGGGGCTCAATATGATGGTGGTGGTGCCATAGCTGCCGATGGCGATGTTGTTGCTGTCGGATGTCGCCTGAAGGTCGATGGTTTCCACATTGGCGGCGTAGAAGATGTTGGGCCCGTTGGACAGGATCAGCTTGTCGGCGTCGGAACTCTCGAAATCGATCATGCCGTCGCCCGCGCCCATGCTGCCCAGGACGGTGACGGTGTTGCCCATCATGGTGCCGACGATGCTGTCGTTGACGCCCGAGGTGGTGGTGACGTTCTCCGCGCCATGGGTCAGTTGATGGGTGACGGTCCCCTGGTGCTGCGCCTGCTCGATGATGTTTTGGACTTCCCGGTCGATCTGCTGCTGGATGGCGTTTTCGAAGGCATTGAAGATGGCGTCTTGCTGCGCCAGCAGGGTCTGGGCCAACTGCTCGCCGAACTGGCCTTGTTCGAAGGCGTTGTTCAGGGCGTTGGCGAAGGCATCCGCCACATTCATCAGGGTGTCGATGGCCTGTTCCACGTTGTTGGCGCCGTTGGGGCCGAACAGATTGGCTCCTTCGCCGCCCAGCAGGGCGGTGGCCTGATTCAGCATGGCGTTGGTCGGGCCGAACAGGCCCTGGCCGGATTCGGTTCCCGGCCCCAGCAGTCCCTGGGGACCCAGCAGACCCTGGGGACCCTGAGGCCCGATGGGGCCTTGTGGACCGACAGGCCCCTGCGGTCCGGTCTCGCCCTGCGGCCCGGCCGGTCCTTGCGGCCCTCCCTGGCCTTGCGGCGCCCCTTCGGGGCCGGTGGGCGCCACGGGGGCGGCGGGGGGCGGCGCGGTGCCGGTCTTGGCGGCCTCGGTCTGGACCTTGGCGGCGGCGGCGGCCTTGGCATCGGCGGCGGCCTTGGCGGCCTCGGCCGGGGTCATGGATTTGGCGGCCTCACTCTTTTGCTGTAGCTGCTGTTGCTGCTGGCGCATCTGGGGCGAGGCCGGGGGCTCGGTGCGCTGCTGCAACGGCGGCTGGGCCGGGGCCATGCTCTGGACGGCGCTGCCGAAATTCTGCTGGATTTGCTGCGGGCTCATCACCACCGGCGGCGGCGGCGCCTGGTTGAAGCTGGTCAGCTGGATGGCCTGGTTGGGCTGGCTGATCACCTGGGTGCCCGCGCCGGTCTTGACCGCTACCTGGCCGACGGTGCCGCTGGCATCGGGCAGCAGCGCCACGGTGTTGTTGCCGCCCTCGGCGGCGGCCTGGCCCGCCACGGTGGTGCCGCGCACGCCGATGGTCAGGACCGGCGTCTTCACCGTCATGGCGTCGGGCGTGGTCTTGGCGATTTCACCGGATGTGAAGCTGAACGGCCCGTTGGTCATGGCCAGGGTGCTGGTGCCGGTATTGGTGGCCGGGTCGTAGGACAGCTGTTCCAGCACGGCGCGGGCGTTGTTGCCCACCGCGAAGGTGGAACCGTCGATGAAGACGATGCCGACGCTGCCGCCGCCGCCGGTGGTGACAATGTCGCCCTCGAACACCGCCATGCCCTTGACGGCGGGTTCGCTGGTGCCGTCGGCGTGGCGGATCTGGGCGGTGCCGGTGGCCTTGTCCACTTCGCCGATGGGAGCCGGGCCAGCGGGGGCGGCATCGCTGGCGGTGGTGGCGGCCTGGGCGACCTGGCCGGGCGCCAGCGGTCCCGCCAGCCGCATGGCCAGATCGCCGGGGATCATGGTCCCCGCCGGGGTGACCAGGGTCGGCGGCGCGGGCAGGGCGTAGAAGTCGCTGACCACCACCTGGGCGCCATTCTGGGCGGTGATGAGCAGGTTGGGGCCGAAGCGGGAAAAGTCGGCGGCGGCAAGGCCAAAGCCATCGGGCATGGTCAATACCGGGCCGGAAGCTCCATCCACGACGACGGGAGCCGAGCCCCCACGCTCTGTCATCACCGACTGTGTCCGCATCTTCTTCCCCTGACCATGGCTAGCCCCGCCAGCAGCGGGATGCCGATCTGCGGCATCTACCTATGGTAAATCTCGCAATCGCAATATATCATCTTGGCGTACTGAATCGAAGGGGGTATCTCCATGACGTCCGGGAAGTCTTTTGCCTTGGCGGCGGCGCTGTTTTGCTCTGTGGGGGTGACTTCAGCCCAAGCCGACGACTTGAGAATGCTTCTCGATGACCTTCTAAAGAGCAGTGACCGCCTTGTCGCCGCCGATGCCGATGTGGAAGGCGCCCGCAATTCCCTGGAAGTGGCGCGCGGCGGTTGGTATCCGACCCTGACTCCCACGGTCAACTATGGCTACGAGAAGCAGAACAAGCCCAGCTTCTCCCAGGATACCGCCGCCTACCGCAACGAATACTCCGCGTCTCTCAAGCAACTGGTCTGGGACTTTGGCGCTACCAACGCCAGCATCGACAAGGCCGCCGCCACCCATCAGCAAAGCCAGTCGGTCCGCGACGGCACCCGCCAGAGCCTGATGCTGGAGGCGCTGAGCGCCTATACCAATCTGGTCCGCACCCTGCAGCAGTTGAAATACGCCCGCGACTCCGAGGCCAATATCCGCAAGCAGACCGGTCTGGAAGAGGCCAAGGTGGACCTGGGCTCGGGGCTGTCGTCCGACGTGCTGCAGGCCAAGACCCAGTTGGCGGGTGCCCAGGCCAACCGCATCCAGGCGGAATTCTCCCTGGCCCAGGCCCAGAACCGCTTCCGCAACGTGTTCAACAAGCCCATGCAGGATGCCAAGAGCATGGTGCTGCCCAAGGTCCCGGTGGACATGCTGCCCGCCACCCTGGCCGATGCCCTGGTCACGGCACGGGCCAACAGCCCCTCTATCAAGGCGGCCAGTTTCGCGGTGGAAGCCGCCCGCAGCCAGATGGAAGCCACCCGCGCCCAGGGCTTCATGCCCAAGGTCGAAGCGGTGGGCGAGGCCCGCAACAAGCGTAATGTCGGCGGCACCATGGGCACCCAGCAGGAATTCCTGGCCAAGGTCGAGGTGTCCATGCCCTTCAACCTGGGCTTCACCGCCGTCAACAGCCTGAAGGCGTCAGAAAGCTCGGTGGTCTCGTCGGAACGCCGCCTGGCCGAGGGCCGCGACCAGATCGAGGAGCAGGTGGGCAATGCCTGGGAAAACTACATGCATCAGAAGGCCCGCGCCGAGATGCTGAAGAATCAGGCCAATCTGGCCAACGAATTCCTGGAACTGGCCCGCAAGGAACGTTCGCTGGGCAATCGCTCGCTGATCGACGTGCTGGCGGGCGAAACCGCCCTGATCGGCGCCCAGAGCCAGGCCGCCTCGGCCCAGGCCGACGTGGTGATCGCGTCTTATACCGTGCTGGCGGTCATCGGCGCCCTGGAGCCCCCCGCCGTTCGATAAGGGGGACGCAAGGCAAGGGGCGGCTTCGATGAATGAACTTTTGCGTCGTCTGTTCGCCCATCCGGTAATCCTGGGCGAATTGCTGGCGGCCACGCTGTTCATCAACCTGCTGGGGCTGGCCTCCACCTTGTTCGTCATGCTGGTGCTGAACCGCTATGTCCCCTATGCGGTCGACGCCACCCTGGTGACCCTGACCACCGGCGTGCTGCTGGCCTGCGCCCTGGAATTCGGCTTCCGCGAGGCCCGTATCCGCCTTGCCGCCGCCGTGACCGGCCCGGCCGAGGCGCTGCGGGGCGAAAGCGCCTTTTCCGCCCTGGCCCAGGCGCGGGTAGCGGTGCTGGAGCGCCTGCCCGGGGGATTGCTGCAGGAAATCATGCGCGGTCTCGACCAGATCGACCGCATCTTCACGCCCTCCAATCTTTGCGCCGCCCTGGACGTGCCCTTCGCGGTCCTGACCGTGATCGCCCTGGCCTTCCTCAGTCCGCTTCTGGCCGCCATCGCCCTGTTCTTCATGGGGCTGTCGGTGGCCACGGTGCTGGTGGGGGATCGCCTGCTGAAGGATGTGGTCCGCGGTGCCGCCGAGGGCGAGACCGAGGTGCAGGCCGCCCTGGATGCCGCCATTCACAGCGCCGATACCCTGCGGGCCTTCAACGCCGCCGGGCGCACCTTCGGCCTGTGGCGGATGGCGCGGGCGCGGGTCCTGGCGGCGCGGCGACGCCTGGGCGAGCGGCAAAGCCTGGTCCAATCCATCACCCAGACCGTGGGCGTGCTGCAGGGCATCGTCATCGTCACCGTCGGCGCCGTGCTGGCGGTCAAGGGCGAGATGTCGGTGGGCGGGCTGGTGGGCGCCAATATCCTGGCGGCCAGGGCGCTGGGTCCCATCAACCGGCTGGCGGGCATGGCCGAGATGTTCGCCCGCGCCGATCTGGCGCTGCGCCGGGTGCACGACTTCATGCGCCTGCCGCGCGAACAGCAATCGGGCATGGCGCTGAAGGCGGTGACCGGGCGCCTGGAACTGGTGGACGTGGCCTTCGCCCATCCCGGCTCCAGCGGCCCCTTGGCCGAGCATCTGTCCATCCGGCTCGATCCGGGGCAGGTGCTGGCGGTGTCAGGCCCCAACGGCAGCGGCAAGACCACCCTGGCCCGGCTGCTGATGGGGCTGATCGAGCCGGCGCGCGGCCAGATCCTGGTGGATGGCGTCGAGCTGCGGCAGCTGTCCATGGAATGGTGGCGCAAGCAGGTGTCATACCTGCCGCAGGAACCGGAACTGCTGGACGGGACCATCGAACAGGTGGTGCGCTCGGCCAATCCCGATATGGGCGAGGACGAACTCAACCGGGTGATGCGCGCCGCCGGGCTGCGGGGCTGGCTGGATTCCTCGCGCGATGGCATGGGCACGGCGATCAGCAATGGCGGGCGAAATCTGGCGCTTGGCGTCCGCCGCCGCATCGCCCTGGCTCGCGCCCTGGCCACCGGCGGCCGCTTCGTCATCTTCGACGAGCCCACCGAATCCCTGGATGTCGAGGGGCGCGCCGCCGTCTATGTGGCCATGAACGAACTGGCCAAGGAGGGGCGTACCATCATCGTCTTCTCCCACGACGCGCTGGTGATCCGGGGCGCCACCTGGATGCTGGACATGGGGGTCAAGCCGGTTCCGGCCCTGACCGGGCCGCTCAAGCGGGAGGCGGCCGATGGCGGAGCTTGAGACCGTCCCGCCCGAGATCGACCCGGTGTCCAGGGCCACCCATCTGTTCGTGCGCCTGGCGGGCGGCTTGATCCTCGCTTTCCTGGTCTGGGCCCATTTCGGCGTGCTGGACGTGGTCAGCCAGGCGCTCGGCGAGGTGGTGCCGTTCAGCCAGCTGAAGTCGGTGCAGCATCTGGAAGGCGGCATCGTCTCGGAAATCCAGGTGCGCGAGGGCGAAGCCGTCACCCGTGACCAGCCCTTGGTGGTGCTGCAATCCACCGCCAGCGGCGCCGATTTCAACGAATTGTCCATTCGCCTCGCCACTTTGCGGGTGGCCCTGGCCCGGCTGGAGGCCGAGGCCGCCGACAGTTCCAAGCCCGCCTATCCCGCCGATGTGGTCCAGGCCCATCCCGATCTGGTGGATGCCGCCGAGGCGCTGTTCCGCTCGCGCCGTTCGCGCCTGGACTCCGCCCTGGGCGGCTTGCAGAACGCGCTCACCCAGCGCGAGCAGGCGGTGGGCGAGGTGGAGGCGCGGCTGCGCAACGCCCGCAATACCCTAACCCATCTCAACGAGCAGGTTTCCATCAGCGAGTCCATGATCCGCGAAGGCCTGTCCAACCGTTATACCCATCTGGCGCTGCTGAAGGAGCAGTCCAACCTGCGTTCGCGCATCGACGAGGACGAGGCCGGGCTGCGTCGCACCCAGGCCGGGATCAAGGAGGCGAGAGCCCAGATCGAGACCACCCGGCAGGCCTATCGCCAGGAGGTGGGCGAGCAGATGGCCTCGGCCCGGCGTGACCTGGAAGAGCTGTCGCAGCGCTTCAGCAAGATCAGCGACAATCTGGACCGCACGGTGATCCGCTCGCCGGTGGACGGGGTGGTCAAGACCCTCTACGTCGCCACCCAGGGCGGCGTGGTCAAGCCCGGCGGCACCGTGGTCGATATCGTCCCGGCGGGCGATCGCCTGATCGTCGAGGCGCGGCTGCCCACCTACGATATCGGCTATGTCTCGGTGGGGCAGTCGGCCAAGATCAAGCTGGCTTCGCAGGATTCGGTGCGGTTCGGCAGCATCGACGGCACCGTCATCCATGTGGGGGCCGATACCAACCTCACCGACAAGGGCAGCGCCTTTTACAAGGTGCGCATCGAGACCGCCAGCGACCATTTCCGCCATAATGCCCAGGTCTACCGCCTGTATCCCGGCATGCAGGTGATTGCCAATATCCGCACCGGCCAGCGCACCGTGCTGGCCTATATCCTGGAGCCCTTCATCGGCGCCGCCGATACCGCCCTGCACGAACGCTGAGGTGAATTATACCGGCCGACGGATGAAATAACCTGTCATCCCGACGACCACCGGAAGGAGGGATCTCCGCCTGGAGTGCTGGTTTCAAGCCGGAAAAGTCGTTCCAGGATGAGGTCCCTCGCTGTCGCTCGGGATGACATGGCGAGTTGGATCACGCGTGGCGAGGTATTAGCGGTCTCGATGGGCGGCATGACGCGTGGCGCTATCCACACCGCGTGGTGCCAGGCAGACGCTGCCCAGGGACTGCGCCAGAGAAACCAGCGTATCGGCGGCAGGGGCGGTGCCCCAGGTCCAATGGGCCAGCAGATGGCCCTGGGTCCCCACCAGGAACTGGCTGCCCTCCAATCCCTCGGGGGACTGGGCGGAAGCGATGGAATAGGCGGTGCGCGCCGAGGCCGGGTCTTCCACCGCGCACCAGGGCGAAGCCGGGTCGGTGGCCGGGCCACCGCCAATCCGAAAAGCGGGATTGGTTCCCGCCTCGGGCAACGGCGTTTTGTCGGCCACCAGCAGATGCACGGGCTGGCCCGACAACTGCCGCAATTGAACCCGCCGCCCGTCGCCACAGACCGCCACCAGATCGGGGGCATCGATGACATGGGTCCACAAGCCGATCTGAACCAGATCGGCCCCGGCGGCATTGGCGTGCAGGAAGTCGATCAGCTCCCAACGCTCGACCTCGCTCAGCCGGTCGGCGAAACCGGGCATGGATGGACGGCCGTCGGGCGCGGTCATGCCCCGACTGATCCACCAGAACATTTCGCCCAGCGGATGATCCCACAGATGTTCGGCGGTCAGATCAGCGGGCGGGATGGGCTGCCTGGCGGCCTCGGGGCCGTCGCCATGGCCTTCGGCGCCGTGGCACGACTGGCAATGGCGGGCATAGATCCCCTCGCCCCGGGCGATGGCGGCGGCGGAGAACCCGGTGGGCGAGGCGCGGAAACTGGTGGGATAGGCCGGGACGAACAGCAGGTCGATGCGCGGCCAGGCCAGCAGGGCCGCGACCAGCGCCGCCGCCGCCAGCAGGCCGAGGCGAAAGCGTCGGCGCAGCGGCGCCAGGGCGGCCAGCGCCAGGACCAGGGCCGCCGCCGCCCAGCCCAGGCCCCAATGGATGTCACCGGCCAAGCGGGGCTCGTCGAGGACGGCGAGTCCAAGACGGAATGGCAGGGGCCAGGGCAGCCAGGCGGGCAGGATGAGATCGGGAACCGGCATGGCGTCAGATGCTCTTTCGCTGCCGTTACTGTCAAGGGGCGAGCAGGACGCCTTCAGGCGATTCGCTGCCGGTGCGATAGCGGAAGCTGCCCTCGCCCATGGCGATCAGGCGGCCGTCCTCGTCCAGAATCTCGGCCGAGCAGAACACGATTTTGCTGCCGCCCGCCTTCTTGTGACCGATGGCGCGAAGGGTGCCGTGACGGGCCTGGCCGGTGAAGCTGCAGGTCAGTTGCAGCGTCACTACCCGTCTTACCCGTCCGGGATGGGGACAGAAGGTGGCGGCGAAGCCGCAGGAGGTGTCGATCAGGGTGGCCAGGACGCCGCCATGCACCAGACCGGCCCGGTTGCAGTGGCGCCGCTCGATGCTCAGCTCCAGCACCGCCCGGTCCTGGGACCATTCGCTCAGATGGTAGTCCAGCAGTTCCTGGAAACCTGACTTCGGTTCGCCATCCAGCAGGTCGCGGCTCATTTCAATCCTCCCAGCGCCAGCTCGATCCTTCGCGCCACCGACACCAGCCGAGGCCCCAGGTCCTGTTCCAGGCGCTGGCGCGGCAGCAGGAAAGCGGCGCCACCACAATTCAGCGCCATCACCTCGCCGGTGGCGGGGTGGGTCACCGGCACGCCCACGGCGTGGACATCGCCGTGCCAGTCGCCCAGGGACAGGACGAAGCCGTGTTGGCCCAGGTCGAGGACCGCCTGGTCGATGCCTGTGGCCATGGTGGTCCAGCCGTTGCCGTGGCGACGGCGAAGCTCGTCCAGGATGGGGGCGCGGCTCGCCTGGGGCAGGGCGGCGAGATAGGCGCGGCCCATGGCCGATGTGGCCACCGGCAGACGCGAGCCCACCGACAGGCCGATGGTGAGCGCCCCCTTGCCCCGGCAGCTTTCCACATAGATCATGGCGTCGCGGTCGAAACTGCCCAGCGACACCGCCACATCGGAATAATCCGCCAGATCCTGCATCAGCGGCCGCGCCACCTGGCGGATATCCATGGCCGCCAGGGCGGTATAGCCCAGGGACAGGGCCCCACTGCCCAGCTTGTACTTGCCCAGGCGCTCCAGGTAGTCGAGATAGCCCAGCCGGGTCAGGGTATGGGTCAGGCGCGACACCGTCGGCTTGGGCAGGCCGGTGCGCTGCGCGATGTCCTGGTTGCCCAGCACGAAGTCCTCGGCCCGGAAACAGCGCAGCACGTCGAGGCCACGGGCCAGGGCGACCACGAAACGGCGGTCCTGGGCGAGTTCATCGCGGTGGCGCGGGGCATCGGTCATGGCGGTGTCTGGCGAACAGGGGAGGGGGAGGCGACCTAACCATGGCGAGGCTCGGCCTGTCAACAAGACGCGGAACCGAGTTCCGCCAGTCGGAATTGCCAGCCATGCAGGGCAGGAGCGCGTTTTTTCCGGGGCGGGGCTGCTTTGCGTGGGGCTGGCGGGCGACGGCCACCGGGAGTATCATCACGGATATGGGGCGGCATCCCATGGGAGAGCGCCATGACAACCAATATCCTGACAGTCATCTCCGCCTTGGCCGAAGTGGCGACCGTGCCACGCCAGGGTGAGCATCTTCACCCTCGTCAACCGGTCATCACCCTGTCGCGCGACTTCGGTTCGGGCGGTGACGTGATCGCCACCCGCCTGTGCCAGCGCCTCGACTTGCCTTTGTATGACGAGGATCTTCTGCGTCAGGTGGCGGCGCGTCTCCAGGACGACCCGGCCATCGTCCGCCTGCTGGACGAAGGCTTTGGCCGCGCCAAGGACATGTGGCTCTACCGCCTGTTCTCGGGCAAGGACATCAGCCCCGATGCCTATCGCGACACCCTGGTCAAGGTGGTGATGAGCCTGGGCCGCCTGGGCGGCCTGATCGTCGGCCGTGGCGCCCATGTGATCCTGGCCGAGGAATGCGCGCTTCGTGTCCGCATCGCCGGAACGCCCGAGGTCTGCGCCCACCGCATGGCGGCGTCGGGACACGGCCGCGAGGCCGACCTGCTGGCCCATGCCCGCGAGGTCAACCACCGTCGCGGCAAGTTCGTGTGGGAAGTGTTCCATTCCCGCCTGTCCGACGCCAGCCAGTTCGACATCACGGTCAATACCGACCGCATGGAGGACTTCGAGGACGTGGTCGACATGATCGTCATCATGGCCAAGGCGGTCCATAGCGGCCGGGTGCTGCGCGGCGACCTGAAGAAGGTTGCCTGATCCGGACGAGAAGGGGCGGTTCGCCGCCCCTTTCTCAGTATGATACCGCGCGGCGGGTGATCCGAGGCGTCATGTCATCCCGAGCGACAGCGAGGGACCTCATCCTGGAACGACTTTTCCGGCCTGAAACCGGCATTCCAGGCGGAGATCCCTCCTTCCGGTGGTCGTCGGGATGACAGGTCGTTTCATACGTCTGCCGCTGGTGTCAAACCGCCAGATGGAAGGCGGTATTGTCCAGCGCCGAGGTGTTGACGCCGCTCAAAGTGGCGACCTGATGGGAATTGGCGGTGGTGGCCGCTTCCATGGCGGTGGTGTGCCACAGTTCCACCGACCCGCCATTATCGATGGCGATGATGCCGCTGCCAGTATTGCCGCCGCCGTAATCCACCGATGACGCCGACATGGCGGTGGCGCTCTCGGCGTAGTCGGATGCCGACAAGGTCCCCGAACTGCCGAACGAGAACTGGGCATCGGACAGGCCGATGCTGTCGCTGCCGGTGCCGTAATCGGTAACGGTGGTGACGCCGCCGCTGGCATGCATCATGAACAGGTCGTCGCCCAAGCCGCCGGTTACCATATTGGAGCCCGATCCGGCGATGACGGTGTCGTTGCCCGATCCGGCGTTGATGCTTTCCGAACCGGTGCCGCCGGTGATGGTATCGGCGTGGCTCGATCCGTTCAGATAGGTGAAATTGCTGAAGCTGTCGGTGGAACCACCGCCATCGGTGGCGGTGCCGCTGGTCAGGTTGACCGTCACCCCCGCGTCGTCGCGGGAGTAGTCCAGTGTATTGGTGCCCGCGCCGCCGTTCAGGGTGTCGGCGCCGCCCATGCCATAGATCACATCGTTATTGGTGCCGCCGGTAATGATGTCGGCAAAATCCGAGCCGATGGCACCGCGGATATAGGTCAGGCTGTCGGTATAAGCGCCGTGGGTTGCGGTTCCGGCTCCCAGATCGACGGTGACGCCAGCCAACTGGTCGGCGTAGGAGGCGGTGCTGAAGCCGCCGGTACCGTCCAGGGTATTGTTGCCATCGCCACCCGTAAACGAATTGAAGCCGGCGCCGCCAATCAGGGTGTCGTCGCCGCTGCCGCCGCGCACCGCGTCGATGTCGAACAGGTTAATGGTGGTGCCTGAAATGGTGGCGGTTCCATTGGACAGGTCGGCGACCACGGCGGTGGCGGCATGGCGGAAATCCGCCGTGTCGGTTCCGGTGGCGCCACCATCCATATCGACGACGCCCGAGATCCACAGCAAGGTGTCGTCGCCGGTATTGCCGGTCAGGGTGGTGTCTCCCGCCTGGCCGACCACCATGTAGCCGACCCCGGCCGAACTGGCGCCCCCGGCGGCCACCACATGCTGAAGTTGACTTCCCTCGCCAATGGTGATGTCGGCGGCGCCCTGGACGGTGACGGTGCTGCCGCCCTGCATGGTCATGGCCAGATTGGTGCCGGACCAGGCCATGTCGCGAATGACCGATTCGGCGCCACGGCCGGTGATGGCCATGGTCAAGGCGGTGGTGGTATTGGTCGAGGCATCGATCACCAGGTCACTGCCGGGAAGTTCCGCAAGGCTGAAGGTATCGTTGCCGGCGCCAGCAATGACGGTGGTCACCGTGCCACCGCCGAAGGCGATGCTGTCGTCGTGGTCGGTGGCTTCGAGCACCTCCACATTGGTGATCTGGTCGACACCGCTGCTGCCGTGATCGACCAGGGTGATGGTGCCGCTCTGGGTGACCGTGATGCCGGTGGCGGCGGTGATATAGCTGGCCGTATCGAAATCGGCGCCACCATCGATGACGAGGTTGCCGTTGCCGATCGCGATACTGTCATTGCCCGCGCCGCCGGTGACCGTGGTGATCCAGTTGCTGGTGGCCGAGCCGCTGATGGCCAGGATGTCGGCTCCGGCGCCCAGATCCACGGTGCCCACCCCCGAGGCCACCGCCAGGGTGTCATCCAGGGCGGTGCCCGCCAGGGTCAGGGGTTCGGTGGCGAAGCCATTGGCGTCGAAGCGGCGGGAATAGATGCCGAGCAGGTCGCCGTCCTGGCCGTTGGACTGCCAGGTGACCACGAAACCGCCATCGGGTAAGGCGGAAATGGCGGGCGATTCCTGGTTGCCCGAGGTGGTGGAGTTGACCAGCTGCTCGGTGCCGAGGGCGTTGCCGCTGGCATCGAAGACCCGGGCGACCACGGCATTGCCCGAACCATCCTGGGTGGAATCCTGCCAGACCACGGCGAAGCCGCCGCCTTCCAGGGCCGTCACCTGGGGCGACTGCTGATCCCCGGCGGTGGTGGTGTTGATGGTGAACTGGCTGCCCTGGGCGGTGCCGCTGGCGTCGTAGACCCGGCCGCAGACGGCATTGCTGGCATCCACATTGGCCGAGGTCCACACCACCACGAAGCCGCCATTGTCCAGCGCCGCCACCGAGGGAGAGATCTGATCGCCGGTGACCATGGAGGGAATCTCGAACTCGTCGCCGAGGAAGGTGCCGGAACTGGTCATCAGGCGGCCCATCACCGCCCGGCTGCTGTCGCCGGTGTCCTGGGTATCCGAGCGCCAGACGATGACAACGTTGCCATTGACCAGTTGGACGGCATCGGACTCACTTTGGTGCTGGTTGGTGTACTGGTTGACCTGGACGTCCGAAGCGGTGGTCGCCGTGTTGGGCGCGGTGAAGATACGGACTCTCACTCCCGAATAATTGGCGTCGTCCACATTATAGGTGAACAGCATATTGCCGTCGGCGAGAACCAGCGCCTTGCCGTCGCTCTGGTCGCCGCTGGTGGTGTAATTGACGATGAATTCGGAACTGTCCGGGCTGCCGGTGGAATCGAATTTGCGGGCGATGACGCCGCCATAGCTGCCGTCCTGGCCCGCGCCCCCAGAGCCCCATTGCAGCCATGTGGCGACGAAGCCGCCATCGGCGGTGGCGGCCAGGGTGACGTCGGACTCCTCGCCGCCGACAGTGGAGTTCAGGCGGAACTCCGTGCCGCGCGGATTACCGTTGGCCTCGAAGATCTGGCCATAGACGCCCCAACTGTCGCCGTCCTGGCCGTTGGACTGCCAGGCGATGACATAGCCGCCATCGCTCAGGGTCGTGATCTTGGGAGCCTTCTGGTCCAGCGTGGCATAGGTGTTGACCAGGGTCTCGGCATTGGCCGAGCCGCCCGATACCGTCAGGTCCCGATCGCCGAAGCGCAGGGTCTCGATACCCTTGAGCGAGTCGGTGCCGTTGGTGCCGACCAGATCGGCCACGGCGATGGCGCCGTTGGAGGCCAGGAAGGCATGGTCGGCGGCGTTGCCGCCGAATACCGCCACATCGGCGCCGCTGCCGCCGATCATGGTGTCGTTGCCCGTGCCGCCGATGAAGCTGTTGCCCTGGTTGTTGCCGATGAAGGTGAGGTTGAGGCCGGTATAGGCGGGATTCGCGGCCACGTCGTCGGCGGCCTGCAGCACGATGCTCTCGATATAGCTGGTCGACACGCCGCTGATGTCGAGCGTGCCGCCCTGGGTCTGGTAGTAGAAGATGGCGGCGTCGTTGTCGCCGCTGGCGGCGTCGCCATCCACGATCATGGCGGCGCCCGGCGCGCTGATATCGTCGAAGGCCACGGAATCGGCCACGCCCGCGCCGAGCGAGATGGTCTGGATCGAGGTCAGCGAAATGCCGGTCAGGTCGAGATGGCTGCCGCTGTCGGTCAGGGCGATGGTGTCGGTCCCGGCGCCGCCGACGATGGAGGTGAATTGCTGCGGATCGGCGCCGCCGCCCAGGATGGCGGTATTGCCGCTGGCCGACATCACGATCTTCTCGATGCCGCTGATGGTCCCCGCCGCCAGGTCCACCGTGCCGGTGGTGCCGAGCGACAGGATGTCCACATTGCCCGGATCATTGCCGGTATCGGTGATGCTGTCCCCGGCAGCGAAGGTCGAGGGGGCCACCGCATAGGTGTTGGAGCCGTCGCCGCCGTCCATGGTGTCCACCCCACCCGTGGCGGTCAGGGTATTGTCCAGGACGCTGACCTGGATGGTCTGGGTCAGGGCGGTGGTGTGGAAAATGCCGTCGCTCAGGGTCAGCGATACCTCCCGGTCGTCGGAACTCATGGCCGGGTTGGTATTGGCATAGGTGATCGATGTCACCGCCGTCTGGTAGTTGGCCAGGGTAGCGGCGCCGGACAGGGTCAGCACGCCGGTGGTGCCGTTATAGCTGCCGGTGATGCCATTCTGATCCGTGAAGGCGAGAACATCGCCGGACTGGAAATTGGTCAGGCTGATGGTGGCCGAGGCCAGACTGGCGCTGTCGGCGTCGGTGACCGACAGGCCCGTGAACAGCGGTGTCGCCGCGCCGTTCTCGGTATAGCTGGGACCGGTCAGCATGGTGTTGAGGTAGAACTTAGTATTGGCGCCGTTATTGCTGAGATCGACGAAATCCACGTCGCCGTCCTTGTCGAAATCGGCGGCCAGGATGTCGGTGTTATAGCTGGTGTCCAGGGTATCGCCGTGCATGACGAAGGTGCCGTCGCCATTACCCAGGAGAATTTCGTCATTGCCCTCGGTGGCCAGGATGATGTCCAGGTTGCCGTCATTGTTGACGTCGGCCACGGCACCGCCCGAGCGGATGGTCTGGTTGCCGCTGCTGGCGCCATAGCCCGCCGCCTGCTTGGTCAGGGCGCCAGTGCCGTCGTTGAGATAGACCATGCTCTCGGTATAGCGATTGGCCAGGAAGACGTCGGTGTCGCCGTCATTGTCGAAGTCGCCCACATGCACTTCCAGCGTCGAGCCCACATCGCCGGGGACCGCGATGCCGTTGACGTTCAGGCTTTGGCTCAGGGAGAAGGTTCCGCTGGCGGTGCCGTCATTCATGTAGACCTGGGCGGCGCCGCCCCAGTTGCCCACCACGATATCCTTGTCGCCGTCGCCGTCGAGATCGGTGAAGGTGGCTGAAGTGGCTCCCGATGCGGTCAGGGTGCTTCCGGCGGTTAGAACGGCGCCAGCCCCGCCCAGGTGGAGTTCATGGGCATAGCCGGTGCTGCGCAGCACCAGGATGTCGTCATAGCCGTCATTGTTGACGTCGCCCACGGCGGCATAGGGGGCATAGGTCCGCGCGATGGTGTTCGCGGTGGCGGTGAAGGTTCCCGACCCATTGTTGGTCAGGATGGTATCCACCTCCGAGGTGGTATTGATGGTCAGGATGTCCTGGTCGCCGTCGCCATCGAAATCACCGACGGTGTAGCGGCCGGTATGGGCCGAGACGGTGGAATAGGAAAAGCCGCTGGGGCCGAAGCCGCTGCCGTTGTTCAGCCCCAGCACCATGCCGGAGACCGAATTGGTGAACATGATGTCGGTCAGGCCGTCACCGTTGAAGTCGGCGGCGAAGCCCGTCGAGTCCGACGAGGACGGGGCCTGGACATGGGTTCCCATCAGCGACGGCGCGAAGGTGCCGGTCAGATGGGCCACGGGGGCGATGGAGGAAACCGTGATATCGCCGTCGCTGAACCGCAAGGTCTCGATACCGGTCAGGGTATCGGTGCCGTCGGTACCGCTCAACGCGGTGATCGTCAGGGTGCCGGAACTGGAGATGACGGAATAGTTGGCGGCATTGCCCGAGAATATGGCGATATCGGTTCCCATTCCGCCGATCACGCTGTCGTTGCCGTCGCCGCCGGTCAGGGTGTCACCGCCGAGACCGCCGTCCAGGGTATCGCGGCCCGCCCCACCCACCAGGGTGTCGGTGCCTGCGGTGCCGAGAATCTCGAAATCCAGGTCGGCGGCGTTGATGTCGGTGGCGCTGCCGATCACATAGTCGCTCGTGGCGTTGATGTTGGCGGTCCCGCCGGTCACGTAGATATAGAAGGCATCATCCAAGGTGGAATAGAAGCCCTCGCCCGCCAGCACTCCGCCACTGGAAATGGCCGTCTGTCCGGCATTGTAGCTCCCCACCACGGAAAACCCCGACACATCCACATGGGTTCCGGTCAGGGATATCCGCAGATGATCGGTGCCGGTGACAAAATCCATGAGCTTGTCACGGTCGCCCATCGCATCGAGGGACTGGGACGGCGAGGTATAGATGAAGATGTCGGAACCACTGCCGCCGGTCAGGGTATCGCCGCCGACTCCGCCCGTGATGGTATCGGCCCCGGAGCCACCGGTGATGATGTCGGTGCCACTGCCGCCCGTGACGGTCAGGTTCTGGCTCGATCCGCTGGCGCTGATGGTGACGCCGCCGGTGGTGCCCGAGGCATCCACCGCGAACAGGCCGGTCGCGGTGGCATTGGCCCCCAGCACGGCGCCTTGGGTCCCGGTGGCGGCATCGAAGATCAGGGAATCGACGCCGGTGAACCCGGTGAAATCCGCGTCCACCAGATTGGTGGCGCTGGTCGAATGCAGCGCGGAGCCGCTCTGGGTCAGGGGGCCGGAGGCATTGGCCAGGGTCAGCGAGGCGGTGCCGGGGACCGTGCCGCCGTTGCCGTCGATGATGGTGTAGGCGAAGGCCACCGGGCCGTCGTAATTGGCGGTGGGGGTGAAGGTGAAGGTGCCGTCGTTGTTGTCCACCACCGTGCCGTGGTTGGAGGTGACGCCGGTCACGTCCAGGGCATCGTTGTCGGCGGGATCGTCGGCATTGGCCAGCAACGCCGCCTTGGTGATGATCTGGGCGACATTCTCGCTGCCGTTGGTCAGGGTGACGGCGCCGGAATTGATGGGCGCGTCGTTGACGGCGGCGATGCCCAGGGTGGCGGTTCCATCGGCATGGCCGCCCTTGCCGTCTTCCACCACATAGGTCAGGGCCACCGGGCCGTGAAAATCGGCGGCGGGGGTGAAGGTGTAGCTGCCATCCGGATTCTGGGTCAGGGTGCCGTGGGCGGGGTTGACCAGGGCAAGGTTCCGGACCGTCAGCGGATTGCCATCGGGGTCGGTGGCATTGGCCAGCAGTTGCGACGGGGTGATGATCCGCGCCGTATCCTCGGAGCCGGGCGACAGGGTTACATGATTGGTGGAAGGGTCACGGTTCTGCTGGGCGGGATTGGTATTGCCGGTGCCCGTGTTACCCTGGCCGAAGCCGTTGCCGGTATTGCCCTGGCCGCCGGGACCGGTTCCACCGGTTCCGCCACCGCCGGTTCCTCCGGCGCCTACGCCATCGGCCGGGCCGGTCTTGGCGCCGCCATCATTGGCGGCGGCGATCTTGGGCAGGGGCGGCGGTTCAGCCGCGACCACCTGCTGCGGGCCGGCATCCACCGGTCCGGTCTGCTGCGCCGCAGTCTGCGGGCCTTGGGCGGCGGCGGCCGGTTGGGCGGCGGCCGCTGGTTGGGCTGCCGCTGCCGCCGGTTGAGCTGCGGCGGCGGCCTGGGCATTGGCTCCGGCGGCGGCGCCTCCGGTTCCGGCAGGGGCGGCGGCGGGAGCGGCGGGCAGGGCGGGCGGCGTGGCGGGCGGCGGCGGCGGAGCGGGAATGCTGGCGGCCACCGAGGCTCCGGCATTGGACGCCACCGACCAGGATCCGCCCGAAGTGGCGCCGACGATACCCGACCCGGCGGCATTGATGGTGACGGCCTCGCCGCCGCCGGGGCGCGACACCGCGATCTCGCCGACGAAGTTGGAGCCGGGATCGGGCAACAGGGCCACCGAGGTATTGCCATCGGAGCCGACGGTTCCGGCCACGGTGGTGCCCCGGATGCCCATGGTCATCACCGGGGTGGCGATGCGGGCGGCGTCGGGCTGGGTCTTGGCGATGTCGCCGGACACGAAGCTGAAGCCGCCTTCGTCCACCTTGAAGCTTTCATGGCCGGTCTTGCTGGCGGGGTCGTAGGAGAATTCCTCCATGGACACCTTGCCCTTGTCTTTCAGGGCAAAGGTGGAGCGGTCGGCGAAGACCAGGGAAATCTGGGCGCCCGCATTGGTTTCGACCGTGTCGCCCTCGGTCACCGCCATCTCGGCCTTGGCCGGTATCTTCTGGCCATTGTGAATGACCCAGGCCTCGCCCTGGACGGTCACCACCTTGCCGATCACCTTGGTGGAGGCGGTGGGCTTGGCTTCGACCGGAGCAGAATCGGCGGCCTGGGCAAGCTGGGTGGGCGCACCATCGGCGACGGAGGTCGCGACGGACTTGGCGGGGGGTATGTTTGTCATTCTGACATCCATGGCTTAAACCCCAAGGCCCGTATTTCAGGGCGTCGTTCGTCCCGGCAGGGGCAAGTCCAGTCCACCGGGAAAGTTCAGTGTGAACGATTTCAGTGAAAAAATCATTTCATTCCGCAGCACAGGGTCGAGCACCATACGAAGGATGGACTTCCGACCCACCACGATGGAGGCGGTTCCCGCCATGCCGGATCGAACCGGATAGGTATTGCCCTTGGCGTCGGTCAGCGCCCCCTTTTCGGAATGGATCAGCACCTTGTAATAGGTGGTGCTGGCATTGCCCCGGGTTTCCTCGATGGAATCGGCGCCGACCATCATCACCCGACCATTGAGATGGCCGAAGCGGAACTGGTCATAGGCCGACAGGCGGATGGAGGCGGGCAGACCTTCACGCAGATGGCCGATATCCTGGGGCGGCACCTTGACCTCCACCACCAGGGCGTCGTCCAGCGGCACGATGTCCATCAAGGTGTCGCCGGGCCGCGCCACTTGTCCCACATTGGTAATGGCCGCCATTTTGACCACGCCCCGGACCGGTGAGCGCACCTCGGAGCGGGATTCGCGGTCGCTGGCCACTTCCATGGTGGCCCTCAGCGCCGCCAGTTCGGCCTCGACCTTGCCGATCTCGTCCAGCACCCCGGCGCGCCAGCCCGACTCGAATTCGGCCAGCTTGGCCTCGGCCTCGCGCGACTGGGCGCGCAGCCGGGCGATGGTATCGCGCGATGTGCTGACCTCGGTATCGAGCATCAGCACCTCGCGTTCCAGCTTGACGATCTCCTGGTTGCCCACCACCCCGGCCTCATAGGCCTTGCGCTTGATCTTCATCTCCTCGACGCCCTTGGCCTGGGCGCGGGTCAGGCCGGTGGACTTGGTCTCGATCTCGGTGACCTCGCGGCGGCGGCGCTCGATCTCGCGGGCGATGACATTGGCCTGCTCGGCCTTGTGGCCCAGGCGTTCCAGATGGGTGCTGATCTCGCGCCGACGAGTCTCGGCGTCGATCTCCACCCCCTTGGGCCAGGCGATGTCGCGGGTACCGTCCAGGTCGGCCTTCAGGCGGGCGGCACGGGCCTGGAAGGCGGACCAGCGGGCGCGCTTGTCGGCAAGGTCGCCGGCGCCTTGCGAATTGATCAGGCGGACCAGCACATCGCCGACGCCGACGAAGGTACCCTCGTGGACCAGCACCTCCTGGATGGTGCCACCCTCGAAATGCTGGACATGGCGAACCTGTCCCGAGGGCTCGATGCGGGCGGGGGCGGTCACCACCTCGTCCAGTTCCAGCAGGGCGGCGGCGCCCAGCATCACGACGAAGGCGATTGTGGACCAGGCCAGCAGCCACGAGGCCGAGGGCGGCGTCAGCTTGGGCGCGATGCCGTGGATGGGGCTGCGGAAGGCGTCCACCGCCTGCTCCTTTGGGTCGGGACGGCGAATCATCGTCCGCCTCCCGGTTGCGGCTGGACGCGCTGGGTGATGCCCGCCACCTTGCCCCGGTCAAGCTGAACCACCCGCTGGGCCAGGGCCACCACCGCCTGGCGATGGGAAATGACGATCAGGCTGCGCCGTCCCACGGCGCGATGGATACCGGCGATGGCCCGCTTCTCGGTGGCGTCGTCCATGGCGGCGGTGGGCTCGTCCAGGATGGTGACCGGCGCGGCCTTCAACAGGGCGCGGGCCAGGGCCACCATCTGGCGCTGGCCGCCCGACAGGTTGCGGCCGCCCTCCATCACCTCGAAGTCCAGCCCCATGCCCAGCGGCATGACGCCGCCCGCGCCCAGCGCGTTCATCATCTGCACCATATCCTCGTCGGACACGGTACCGTCGAAGGACAGGTTGGAGCGCAGGCTGCCGGAATAGAGCGGTGGTGTCTGGGGACACACGGCGATATGGCGGCGGAGATCGGCGGGGTCGATCAGGGAAATGTCGACGCCGTCCAGCATCACCCGGCCGCGCGCCGGGCGGATGACGCCGGTCAGCACCTTTTCCAGGGTGGTCTTGCCCGATCCCGATGGTCCCACCACCGCCAGGCGGCCGCCCGCCTCCAGGACGAGGTCGATGCCGTCCAGCACCGGATGGGGCGAGCCGGGATAGCGGGCCTCGACGCCTTCCACCGCCATGGCCCCCGCCGCCACCGGCCGGTGGATCAGGGCGGTGCCCTCGGGGCGCTCGGTGGGGCGGCCGGTGACGCTTTTCAGCGCGTCCAGCGAGGCGATCGCCGACAGGGTCTGGGGCACCACCGACACCAGTTGCATGGTGGCGCCGGTGAAGCGGGTGGCCAGCATGGTGGCGGCCAGGATAACGCCCGCGCTCATGCCGCCGTCCACCGCCTTCCAGGCGCCCAGGCCCACCGCCAGCAGCATGGCGCCGTTCTGGGCCAGCATGGACAGGTTGCCGCGCGCCGCCGACAGGGTGCGGATGGCCCGGGCGGCGGCGGCGTAGAGCACGGTTCCGTGGCGGAAGCGGGCCTGGAGATAGGCTCCGGCGCCGACCCGGCGCACGGTCTCCGGGTCCATGAAGCTTTCCTGGGCCGCCTGGGCGCGGTTGGTGGCGGCCCGCGACAGCTCCTTGTAGAGCAGGCGCTGGCGGTGGATGGAGATCAGGGTGGCGGCCGCGATCAGCAGGTTCATGACCAGGATGGCCAGGGCGATCAGCGGATCGCACAGGAACAGGCCCAGCAGGAACAGCAGCATGAAGGGCAGGTCGGCCAGCAAGGACACCGCCGCCGCGCCGAAGCCGTCACGGATGGAATCGAAGTCCTGCAGCATGCGCATCAGGTGGCCGGACGGGGCCGAGGCGCCATCGAAGCGGGTTTCCAGGATGCGGCGGTGCATGTCCATGGCGAGGCGGACATTGCCCTCGTGCAGGGCGTCTTCCACGAACAGGGCGCGCAGGCGGCGGAATACCTGCTCGAACAGGGCGGCGCCCAGGAACATCAGCGCCATGGCCACCAGGGAATCCAGCAAGCCGTGGGGCAGTACCCGGTCATAGACCTGGGCCGAGAAGATCGGACCGGCGAGTGCAAGGACATTGGCCAGCATGCCCGCCAGTCCGGCGCGCACCACCATGGGCTTCCATGACGACAGCAAAGCGGGCCAGGAGGTGGGTAGCGCCTGGGCCTCGCGGTCCAGCCGTGGGCGTAGGAACAAGACGGTGGCGGGCTCGGCCTCGCGCGGGGCAAGGGTCAGGGCGCGGGGCTCGTCCGGTCCCAGGCTGACGCAGGGAAACAGGTCGGCTCCCAATGTGGCGGGGTTGATTCCCTGTTCCATATGGGCGGCGATGCCATAGCGCGACAGGGCGGCCAGCCAGGGACTGGCGGCGCCATCGGCTTCGGCCATGCGGTAGGAATCCTTGAGGGCGGTGGCGGCCACCGCGTGGCCCAGGCCCCGCAGGCAGGCGGAAATGGCCCTGGCCTCGGCCTCGATGATGGCGGCCTCAGCCTGTGGCGGGCGTGGCATCGGCGGCGGGCTCGGGGAGGGGGCGCGACTCGGCGGGTGGTTCCGCCCTCGGCTCGGCCTTGGGCTCGGCTGGGGCGTCGGTGGAAGACTCGGACGGGACTTCCACCGCTGGCGGTTCGGGCGGCAGGGCTATGGGCTGGGCTTCGGGGGGCGGGGCCGGTGGAACCGTCGGAGCCGGTGGCGGGGAGGTCGCGGGCGCCGCCTCGGCCTCCTTTTCCTTGTCCTTGGGCTGGGACGGGTCGATGCCCATGGCGGAGTTCAGCCGCGCCCGGGCGGCCTGGAGATCGGAATAGAGGATGAAGCGCCGCAGGGTGGACAGCATGCCCGCCGCCTCGGCCTTGATTTCCTCCATGGCGCTGCCGCTGCCCGCCTGCTTGGACTTGGACGCCAGACCGGAAATGCGGCGGTCGATGGCGGCCATCTGCTCGGTCAGGCGGTATTCCTTCAGGGAATGGCGATACTGGATGTCGGCCACATGCACCTGGGTCACCACCGCCATGCCTAAGGCCAGACGCCGCGCGCGGGTGACCTCGGCCACGTTCTTGGCCTGGCCGATGCGCTTTGGGGTGCTGATCATGTCGATCAGGTTCCAGGCCATGTGCAGGCCCGCATCGGCCCAGGCGTTGTATTTGATGAAGGTGCTGGAATCGTAGTGGCCGCCCATGAAGGGGCCGATGCCGGGCAGGGATTTCAGCAGTTCGGTGCGGACATCCTTCACATCGATGCGGAACTGGGCTTCCTCGCTCCGGAGTTCCGGCCGGTTGGCCAGGGCGGTGATCTCCATGGCCTCGACGGCTTCCGCCGCCTCGACCACGTTGAGGAAGGAATCGTCCTTCAACTCCAGCAGCCGGTAGCCGGAGGCCGACGGAAGCCCCATCAGTCCCGCCAGTTCGGCCCGGGCGGGTGCGGTCTGGCGCTGCAGTTCGGCGATCTGGCGCATGGTGTCGACGATGGCGCGCTGGTGAGCCAGCATCTGCATGGGGTCGCCGACCCGGTTGCGCTCGGCCTCCTCGGCATCGGCCACCGACTTGATCAGCCGTTGCTCCAGCGAGATGTACTTCTTTTCCGCGTACTCGTTGATCACGGCCTTCCAGTAAGCGGCCTGGACATCCTGGATCAGCAGATGCAGGGCGCGGCGGCGCTTTTCCATCACCAGCTTGACCCGGTCTTCCTCCTGGTCCGAGCGCAGCATGGCGATGCCGAAATCCACCAGATTCCAGGTGGCGGTCAGGTCGCCGGTGCGGCTGATCTGGTCCTCGCCCACGCTGAAATTGCCCATGGAACCGGTATTGGTGTCGCGCGACGCCGTCAGTTTCTTGGTGTTGCGCTTGGTCCAGCCGCCCTTCAGCGCCAGTTCCGGCAGCATGGCGAACTGGGACAGGTCGGCCTTGCCCGCCGCCAGCACCTCTTCCATTTCCTTGACGCGGGCATCCAGGTTGTTGGCCACCGCCAGGGCGATGGCGTCATCCACGGTCAGCGGCTTTTGCAGACGTTCCTGGGGCATGGCCTCGGCATGCCGGTTCAGCTCCTGACGGATTTCGCCAAGATCGGGGGGCGTCACCGAGCAGCCCGACAGGGTGGCCAGGGCGGTAGTGGTGAGCGCCAGACGCTTCAGGATGCTGGAATTGGACACGTCCCCTCCCTCAGGGGATTGCATTTGTAAGCCATTTCAGCATTTTGATGCGAGAGTCTGAAGTTCTGGTAAAGGAATGTTCCAATTGAAGATCCTTTCATCCGACCGTCTGGCCGCCCTGGTCGCCGCCGCGGGAAGCGCGCCGCGTCGCCGCGCCCACCTCAACATCCATGACGACACCAATGAGCCCATCAACCGCCTGCTCATTGCCCTGGAGCCCGACACCTATATCCGGCCGCACCGCCATCCCGGCAAGTTCGAGATGTTCGTTCTGCTGGAAGGAACCGCCTCGCTGTTGTCCTTTGATGACCAGGGCAGGGTCGCCGAGCGGATCGAGGCGGGGGCGACCGGTCCGCGCATCGTCGAATTCCCGGCGGGAAGCTGGCATACGGTGGTGGCGGGCAAAAGCGGAGCGCTGATGCTGGAGGTCAAGGCCGGTCCCTATGCGCCAACGCCGGAATCCGACTTTGCCGCATGGGCGCCGCCGGAAGGGAGCGAACAGTCGGCGGCATGTCGCGACTGGCTGCGCTTCCAGGCAAGGCCAGGGGGTGCATGGATCGTGCAAGGAAAAGGACAGTAAGTCTGGCAAAACTTTCATATGCATTTTCTTCTGGCCTGGGCGCCCCAAAAGTTACGCTGCAATGCAGCAAGGCAATGCTGTGGTGCGCTTTGTGCGGATTTCCAACCTTCCCCCTTTCATTGATGGCAATCCTGTCCTACTCTTGCAGGGCTGCTGGTCCCGGGCGGGTGGTCTGCGGGCTGTCGGCGATGGATTTCCACAGGAGGGATTAATGAAGAAGTGGATTGCTCCGGCCCTGATCGCCGCCGCCGCCATGGTTGGACTGAGCGGGGAGGCCAAGGCCGAAGGTGGTGGTGTTCTCGGTATCCTGAGCTGCTCCAAGACCGGCACCGGGACGACCTATGTCCTGCATTCCCGCAACCCCGTCGAGTGCACCTATGACGGCATCGGCGGCCCGCAGAAATATACCGGCATCGACGGCATCCTGCTGGGTATCGACCTGGAAATCGAGAACAAGGCCGTGATGGGCTATCTCGTGCTCGGCGGCACCTGGAAGGACAAGAACAGCCTGGAAGGCTACTTCGTCGGCGCCAAGGCTTCGGCGACCCTGGGTGTCGGCATTGCCGCCCAGGCGGGTCTGGCCGGCATCGGCAACGATATCACCCTGGTTCCCATCGGCCTGGGTGGCCAGATCGGCATCGGCGCCACCGGCGGCATCAGCTACCTGGCCATCAACGGCGCCAAGTAAGTCTGGCCCAAGGGCAAAAGGATAAAGGCGGCCCCCTAAGGGACCGCCTTTTTTCTTGGCGCTGACCGCTGCCGCCGATCAGCTGTATTCCAGGCCGTTGGGCTCGTAGACCACGATCTTGCTACCCGACGTGTCCACGTCGAAATCCACGTGGATCAGGTTCTTCAGGCGCTCGCGCACCTTGGCCTGGTTCTCGGGGCGCACATAGAACAGCATGAAGCCGCCACCGCCCGCGCCCAGCAGCTTGCCGCCGATGGCGCCCGCGTCCATGGCCGCCTGATAGATCTCGTCGATCTCCGGGGTGCTGACCGCGTCGGCCAGTTCCCGCTTCAGCAGCCAGCTTTCATGCAGCAGTTTGCCCAGGTCGTCCAGCGGCCGGTCGACCGGGGCGCTCATGATGGAAATGGCTTCGTCCACCATGGCGGCCATCTTGTGGATATGGGCGCGGCGGTTGTCCATATTGGCGATCTGCTTGGCCGCCACCTTGTCGGCGAAGCGCGAGAAGCCGGTGAAGAACAGCATCAGCGAGCCGATCATGGCCTTGCGGCGCTCGGTGGCGATGATCAGTGGCGCTACGTCGAAGCTGCCGTCGTGCAGGAAGGAGATGCGGTTCATGCCGCCATAGGCGGCCCAGACCTGATCCTGCGATCCCACATTCTCGCCAATCACCTGCTGCTCGATGCGGATCGCCTCCTCGGCCAGCTGCTTCTTGGTGGCCATGCGACCTTGCTTGGCCAGCAGGGTGTTGATCAGACCGACAGTGAAGGAGGACGACGAGCCCATGCCCGAGCGGGCGGGCAGATCGCCGTCATGGTGGATTTCGACACCGGAATCCACTCCCATTTCCGCCAGAACGGCGCGCACCGCCGGATGCTGGATCTCGGAAATCTCGTTGACGTTTTCCACCTGGGAATAAGCGATGCGGTGCCTGTGGGCGAAGAAGGGCGGCAGTGACCGCAGGGTGATGTAGCAGTACTTGTTGATGGCGAAGCCCACCACCTGACCGCCGAACTGCTTGAACCAGGTGGGGTAGTCGGAACCACCGCCGAACAGGGATACACGAAAAGGGGTGCGGCTGATGATCATGCCTTGGGCTTTCCTGCGGCCGGGGTCGTCTGTTGCGGAAGCACGCCGCCGGCCTCGGCCAGGCTGTCGGGGGTGCCGATATCGATGAAGGCCGCGCCCTCGGCCCGCCAGCCGAAGATCCACCCGTCCGGAGCCTCGCCCAGGAAGTCGCGTTCCAGCGAGGCGCCGGTTCCGGCGGCGAGGCGCTGCAGCGCCTGGGCCGACAACAGCAAGGCGCCGCCATTGATCCAACCCGGACCGGCCAGGGCCGGGTCCTTCTCGGCGAAGCGGGTGACGTTTCCATCGGGCTCCATCTCCACCCGACCATAGCGTGAAACATCGTCCACGGCGACACACAAGAGCGATATCGGTCGGCCGGCCATGCGGTGGGCCGCCAGGAACGCCCCGAAATCGGCTTCCAGCCAGGTGTCGCCGTTCATCACCATCACCGGCTCGCCCGTCAGGGAAGGCATGACATGGCGCACGGCGCCACCGGTCCCCTGCGGCGCCGGTTCCACCACCGGCACCACCGGCAGCGGATAGATTCGCTGGTTCAGGTGGTCGATCACCTGTCCGGCTCCCACGCCCAGGGACAGCACCGCCCGCCCGGCGCCGAGGGCGGCCAGATGATCCAGCAGATGGTCGAGGAAGGGACGGCCGTTGATGGGGGCCAGCACCTTGGGGGTATCGCCCAGCACGCCCCGGATACGGGTGCCCAGGCCACCGGCCAGGACGATGACGTCGATGCCGTCGAGGCCCTTGCTCATGACGGCCCCATCACGGCGCGGTCGGGGACGATGTCCAGGCCTTCCGCCTCGGCGACGATCCAGCGTGGCCGACCACGTACTTCCTTGTAGATCCGCACGATATAGAGGCCGACGGCCCCCAGGGCGGTCATGACGCTGCCCCACAGGAAGAAGGCCAGGGCGGCGATCAGCCAGCCCGAGACACCGCCCCCCAGCCCCCAGGCGACCAGGGCGGCCAGCAGCAGCACCGGCACCAGGGCCGAGCCCGCCAGTCCGGCGCATAGGGTGAGGTAGATGGGTAGGAAGGAGAAGGAGGTGATGCCCGCCACCGTGGCCTTGAAGGCGTTGCGGTGCAGGCCGGTGAACTTGCTTTCGCCGCAATGCCTCGCCTGACGCTCGTAGTCAACGAAGGCCTGCTTGAAGCCCAGCCATACCGCCAGGCCACGGATATAGGGGTCATGCTCGCGCAGGGACAGCAGATGCTGCGCGGCACGGCGCGACAGCAGCTTGAAATCGCCGGATTCGATGGGCATCTGCCCGCGCGAGGTCCAGTTGATGATCTGGTAGGCGCGCCGGGTCAGCCACATGCGCACCGGGTCCTCGCCATGCCGGGCGATGCGGCGGGTATGGACCACGTCGCAGCCGTCGCGCCAATGGGCCAGCAGGGTCGGCAGCAGTTCTGGCGGGTCCTGCAGGTCGCAATCCATGTAGATCAGGGCGTCGCCGGTCGCGGCGGCCAGCCCGGCCAGCACACCTTCCGACGGCCCGGCCCGGCGCGCGGTGGTCAGGAACTTGACGCGGGGGTCCTTGGCGCGGGCCTCGACAAGAATCTCGCGCGAACGGTCGCACGAGCAATCGTTGACGAAGATGAATTCATAGCCCTCGGGCTGGGAATCGGCCATCAGGGTCAGCCTGCGGATCAATTCCGGCAGATTGTCCTCTTCGTTCCGAAACGAGAGGATGATGGACACCAAATCCGACTTCATGTCAAACCGCCGACCCAGACCCGTAAAAAGCGCGGGCGCACTGTAGGGAATGGGGGCGGGCTTTTCAACCTTCGCCACCCGCTTCGGCGGGGCGGGGCATGACTTTATTGCTTTTTGGCCCGCCGCCGGGGTATTTCGATCACTTCCAACCTGCTTCGAGGTGGCCGTGGCCAAGATTCTGTTCATCAGCGACAACCTGCTCAACGAGGGGTTGGGCATCATGTCGCTCAGCTCCTACGTCAAGGCCAAGGGGCACGCCGTCGATCTCACCATGCTCACCGACCATCCCACCACCGAGTCGGTGCTGGCCCATATCCGGGCGTCCAAGCCCGATCTGGTCGGTTTCTCGGTGATGACGCCGCAGGTGGAGGCCTTCCGGCCGCTGACCGCCGTCATCAAGGAAAAGCTGGGCCTGCCCATCATCTGGGGCGGGGCGCACTGCATGTTCATGACCGAGCAGGTGGCCACCTATCCCGGCATCGACTACATCTGCATCGGCGAGGGCGAGGAAGCCCTGCTCGACGTCATGGACCGGCTGGGCTCGGGCCGCGACTGCCTCGACGTGGCGGGGCTGTGGTCGCGCCGCGAGGACGGCGCCTGGCAGAAGAACCCGGTGGGCAACCTGGAGCCGCTGGACCAGTATCCGCCGCCCGACCGCGAACTGTATTACGACCGCTATCCGCTGCTGGCGGGCATGGGGGTCAAGCGCTTCATGACCCAGCGCGGCTGCCCCTACAAGTGCTCCTACTGCTTCGAGCCCGCCATGGCCGACATGTATGACGGCAAGGGCAAGCTGGTGCGCCGCCGCTCGGTGGATCTGGTGCTGGAGGAAATCAAGGCGACGGTGACCAAGTACCCCACCCGCCAGGTCCATTTCTCCGACGATACCTTCAACCTGAACAAGAAGTGGGTGCACGAGTTCTGCTCCCGCTACAAACAGGCCATCGGCCTGCCGTTCTCGTGCAACATCTCGGTCCAGATCATCGACGAGCCGCTGGTGGCGGCGCTGAAGGCGGCGGGCTGCCGCGGCGTGGTGTTCGGCCTGGAGACGGGGGTCGAGGAGACCCGCATGAAGACGCTGAGCAAGCCGATCCCCAACGCCACCTATCTCGAGACCTGCCGCCTGTTGCGCAAATACGGCATCCACTACGTCTCCAACATCATGTTCGCCCTGCCCAACGAGACGCTGGAACACGCCATCGAGAGCATCAAGTTCAACCGCGAACTGAAGCCGCTGGGCACCAAGACCTGCATCTTGAAGATGTACAAGGGCACCAAGCTGGCCGACGAGGCCCTGGCCAAGAACTGGTGCGAGGCCGAGGGCGAATTCACCTACAAGTCCCGCGACGTGGACGGCAGCCATCCCCATCTGGAAAACATCCTGTGGGCGGGCTATCTGCTGGTGGTGATCCCCGGCCTGATCCATTTCGCCAAGCCCATCCTGACCAGCCGCTGGTCCAGGTATTTCCGCTGGCTGATCCTGGTGCAGCACATCCAGGACCTGATCTTGTTCAACATCACCCCGATCCAGGCGCTGGTATTCTTCTGGAAGTCGCGCAAGACCTTCCTGCACGGCATCGCGGGCCGGCAGGACGACGACTACCAGGAGCAGGGCCGGGCGGACGACAAGAAGGCCGCCTGAGCGGGCAGGATGCCCGCTCAGGCCTCACCTCAATTATAGAAGCGCGGCCGTTCCTGCCGCCTGGGGTCACACCCCCCTCGGCTTGCCTCCCAGGGCGGGAAGGATGTCGGCCAGCCGGTCGGCGCGGGCCAGTTCGCGCC
The DNA here is from genome assembly GCF_001650715.1 of Paramagnetospirillum marisnigri. GTDB lineage: Bacteria > Pseudomonadota > Alphaproteobacteria > Rhodospirillales > Magnetospirillaceae > Phaeospirillum > Phaeospirillum marisnigri. The sequence continues at coordinate 245,507 of NZ_LWQT01000088.1, forward strand.
CGCCGGACCGTACCACCCAGCCCTTGCGGCGGCGGTCCTTGGCGATGGTGAATAGCGGCCGTTCCAGGGTATGGCGATAGACCGAGAAGGCGGCCTCGTCCGGGCCGATATCGATGGCGTAGTCGCGCCAGTCGCCATTGGCGACCCGCCCGGCGTAAAGCGCCAGGATCTGGCTGAGTTCGGATTTCTCGAAGCGGACGAAGCCGGGCTTCGCTTTGTATTCGGCCATGCGCACCAGGGTGGACATGACCGGCCCGCCCGTCAGCGGATGGGGGTCGAGGCCGGAACGAAGCCGATCAGGTGATCATTGCCTTCGTTATAGGGCTGCGAATAGCAGCTGGGCCTGGCCAGGGTGGTGTAGCAATAGACCTGGGGCGGCGGCGCGGGCTTGCCCGGCCAGTCGCGGCAATACTCCTCGCCCCGCTCGGCGCGCGGGCTGGAACAATCCTTGTCGGCGATCCAGCCGATGATGTGGTCGCCGATGGTCTTGTGGGTGTTGATGAGGCTGAGCGCCTCCAACTGGAAGAAGGTGTAGGGATTGGGCAGGGGCTTGGGCGCGTCGCCGATTCCGGCGCGGCTGACATAGCCGCACCCACCGAGGACCAGAACCAATGCCAAAACGGCGTAACGCCCGATCATTTCTATGATCCTTGAACCTGCTTCCAGGGTATTCTGTGACTCGTGGGGTGCGGAATCAATGGGCAGTTTCTGCCCATCGGGGAGGACGACAATGGCGGTCGAGACACCTTGCGGCGAACTGGGCCAGACGGCCCCGGATTTCACCTTGCCCGGCATCGACGGCAAAATGTGGTCCCTGGCGGATAAGGCCGGGCCGCGCGGTACCCTGGTGGCCTTCATCTGCAACCACTGCCCCTATGTGGTGGCCATCATCGACCGGCTGGCGCGCGACGCCGCCGAACTGTCGACCCTGGGCATCGGCGTGGTAGCGATCAATGCCAACGACGCCATCCAGTATCCCGAGGATTCCTTCGCCGCCATGAAGGAGTTCGCGGCTCGCCATCGCCTGGGCTTTCCCTATCTCCATGACGAAAGCCAGGAGGTGGCGCGGGCCTATGGCGCGGTGTGCACCCCCGACTTCTTCGGCTATGACAAGGATCTGCGGCTTTGCTATCGCGGGCGGCTGGACGCCTCGGGCCGCCTGCCCGGGGCGCCGGATGCGCGGCGCGAGCTGTTCGAGGCCATGCGCCAGGTGGCGGAAACCGGTATGGCGCCCACGGAGCAGGTGCCCTGCATGGGGTGCTCCATCAAGTGGAGGTACTGACCAGCTTCGGGTCCAGCCGCTTCTGCAACCCGTCGCCCAGCAGGTTGAAGGCCAGCACGGTCAGCAAGATGGCGGCGCCCGGCCATACCGCCAGGGCGGGGGTGCTCCACACCACGTCCATGGCGCCGGTCAGCATGTTGCCCCAGGACGCCAGCGGTGGGCGGATGCCAAGGCCGAGAAAGGACAGCGCGCTCTCGATCAGGATGATGTGGCCCACCGATATGGTGGTGGAGACCACCACGGGCGAGGCGATATTGGGCAGGATGTGGCGGCGCATGATGCGTCCGGGACTGGCGCCCGCCACCACCGCCGCCCGCACATAGTCGCGCGAGCGCAGCGACAGCGCCGAGGCCCGCACCAGCCGCGCCACCGTGGTCCAGCCGACGCAGCCGATGATGACGGCGAGGCGGGCCACGGCGAAGCCCTCGCTGGCGGCCAGTTCGGGGTCGAGGCCCAGCCGGGCGGGATCGGCGGCGGCCAGCACGATCAGCAGCGGCAGCAGCGGCAGAGCCATCACCCCATCGGTCAGACGCATCAGCACCGCGTCGGCCCATCCGCCATGGAACCCCGCCAGCAGGCCGATGCCGGTGCCGATGATCGCCGCCAGCACGGCGGTGACGGCGGCCACCGCCAGTGAGACGCGCCCGCCATGCAGCAGTCGGGCGGCGAGGTCGCGGCCCAGCTCGTCGGTGCCCAGGGGATGCTCCCAGGAGGGCGGGGCGTAGCGGGCGGCGAGGTCCAGGGCCTCGGGGGCGGGCAGCACCAGCGGCCCCAGCGCCACCGCCAGCAGCAATAGGACCAGCAGGGCGGCTCCGGCCCTCATCGGACCCGCACCCGGGGATCGAGGCGCCAATAGGCGAAGTCGGCCAGCACCGAGCCCAGCAGGGTCATCACCGTGGCCAGCAGCAGGCCCGACAGCGCCAGATTGAAGTCGTTGCCCATCACCGCCTCATAGATCAGGCGGCCCATGCCGGGCCAGGCGAATACCGTCTCGGTGATCAGGGCGCCGGAAAACAGCCCGCCCAGTTCCAGCGCCACGATGGTCACCACCGGGATCAGGGCGTTGCGCAACTGGTGATGCAGCAGCACCCGGGCGGGGCCGCAGCCCTTGGCCCGGGCGGTGCGGATATAGTCGGCTCCGGCCTCGGCCAGCATGGCGGCCCGCATATGCCGGGCGTACTGCCCCAGCCCGGCCAGGGCGAGGGCGCTTCCCGGCAGGATCAGGTGGATCAGGCGGCCACCGCCGCCGGTCTCGCCCATGCCACCGGCCGGCAGCCAGCCCAGGGTGACGGCGAAGACCACGATCAGCATCAGCCCCAGCCAGAACACCGGCACCGATACCGAGGCGGTGGCCAGCACGGTCACCAGCCGGTCGGTCCATGATCCGGGGCGCAAGGAGGCCAGGATGCCCAGCGGCAGCCCCAGGGCGAGGGCGAGGGCGAGGCTGGTCAGCATCAGCAGGGCGGTATTGACCATGGCCGGGGCCATGGTGTCGGCCACCGGCCGGGCATAAAGGCGGGAATAGCCCAACTCGCCCCGGGCCACCTGCGCCAGCCATCGGACCCAGCGCTCGGTCCAGGGCTGGTCCAGCCCGTAGAGCGCCTTGAGCCGCAGGGCGTCCTCGGCGGTCAGGCGGGGATCGGCGGCGATCATCAGGTCGATGGGATCGCCCGGCATCAGCCCCATCAGGCCGTAGACCACGAAGGACATGGCCAGCAGAACCAGGGCGGACTGGAGGAGGCGACGGGAGATGATGCCGATCATGGCCCCCACCCCGGCCCTCCCCCACGCGCCGCGCGGGGGAGGGGGACGTCAAGCGGCTCCCTCCCCCGGCTTTGCCGGGGGAGGGTTGGGGAGGGGGCGAGACCCGTCACTCCCACCGCCAGGCCTCCACCCAATAGGGCGACGGGTCCTGGTGGCCGGTGGGGACAAGCCCCTTCAGCGCCTTGGGCAGGATGAAGGAATCCGCCTTGAACACCAGCGGCAGGGCGGGCAGGTCCTCGGCGTAGAGCACCTGCAACTGGCGCCACAGCGCCTTGCGTTTGGTTCGGTCCAACTCGGTCTCGATGGCACCCAGCAAGGCGTCCATGGCCGGGTTGGCATAGCCGGTATAATTCTGCCCCGACCAGGAATTCCCGGCGGTGGGGATGGAGTCGGAATGGAGCGTCGAGCGCGGCACGCTTTCCGGCGCCGAATACCAGGCGAACATGGCCATGTGGGGGAATTTGCGCTTGGTCACCGTCTCGCCGAACAGCACGCGCGGCGGCTCGGCCTTCAGGCGCAGCTCGACGCCGATCTTGCGCCATTGCGCCTGCAAGACCTGGGAGACCAGTTCGCGCGAGCGGTTGCCCGCCGTGGTGACCAACTCCAATGCCAGCTTGTCGCCCGCCGCGTTGGCGCGGATGCCGCCGGGGCCGGGCTTCCATCCCGCCTCGTCCAGCAGGGCGCCCGCCCGGGCTGGATCGAACGGGTATTTGGCGATGTCGTCGGCATGGACCCAGTCCAGCGGCGGCACCAGGGAATGGGCCACCGGCTGGCGGCCCTCGAACAGTTGGCGGGTCAGGGACTCGCGGTCGAGGCCCAGCAGCAGTGCCTGCCTGACCCGGCGATCGGCGAGCGCGGGGGCGCCCAGATTGAGGTCGAGATGCTCGTAGGTCAGGCTGGGCTTGGTGATGACATTGAAACGGGCGCCGTGGCGCTTTTCGAAGGCCAGCGACTGCTCCAACGGCAGGCCCAACTCGCCCGCAATCATGTCGATGCCGCCCGACAGTAGATTGGCCTCCAGCGAGGCGGTGTTCTCGATGGCGCGGATCACCACCCGCTTGAAGGCGGGCTTCGGCCCGGTCCAATGGGGGTTGGGCTCCAGCGCCACATGGCTGCCCTGGGTCACCTGAGCGATGCGATAGGGGCCGTTGTACAGGCCGGGATTGGTGGTGTCCTGGTCATAGGCGGTGCGGTTGCGGTACTCGGCCGGAGCGGCCTCGAAGCGGGGGCGCTCCAGATGGGCGGGCAGCAGCCGCAGGTCATTGATGGCGTTATAGTCGAACGTCACCCGATCCAGGTGCAGGATGAAGGTCCGCGCGTCCTTGATCTCCACCCGGGGGATGCGGCGATACAATTCGGCGCTGGCGATGCCCGACTGGGGATGGCGGCCCACCGTCCAGGTGAAGGCGACGTCGTCGCTGGTCACCGGCGTGCCGTCGCCCCATTTGGCCCCGGCCTTCAGGGTATAGGTGACCGCCATCCCCTTCTTGCCGTCGGGCAGGGTCTCCTGCCTGGCCAGCCCGTTCTCAAGGGTGGGCAGGGTCTCGCACAGCAGGCAGGCCAGTTGCCAGTTCGGATCATAGGCGGTGACCGGGCGATGGGCGAAGGCCAGGACATAGGTCTTGGCCAGCATGGATTCGATGGAGGGATGGAAGGTGGCGGGGAACTGGGTGATGCCGATCACCAGTTCGTCCTTGGTCTGGGCCTGGGCCGGAAAAGACAGCAGCGTCGCCAGCAGCGTGGAGGCAAGCAGTCGGCGCATGGGAGTCTCCCGGGGTTGGAACGCCGGGACAGGATCGAACCCCCACCCCCGGCTGTCAAGCCGGGGGAACGGTCATGGCTGGTTCATGCCCCCCCCTCCCAACCTCCCCCCGGCTTGGCCGGGGGGAGGTTGGGAGGGGGGGGGGGTTGAAGGCTACTTGGCAGCGGCCTGGCGCATGGGGCAGCCCACGGGCAGCTTGTCCGGGTCGATCTTGCCATCGGGGCCGATGGCGGCTGCGAAGCCCGGGCCGCCCATGCCACGGCCATAGCCGGGGCCCTGTCCGCGCCCGTATCCGGGGCCGAAGCCCTGGCCGGGGGTGAAGGTTCCGTCCTGCATGGCCTTGACCATCTGTTCATGGCGCCATCCCGGCGTCCAGCTTTGGGCGGGAGTGGGGTCGGCGGCCTGGGCGGTGCAGGCTGCGACGATGGTGATCAGGCCGAGACCGGCGATCAGTTTGAACATGGTCTTCATGGCGACCTCCTTAAGCATCTCTTTTTCCCATGAGGCCATTTGATCATCCGCCGGTAACAGGGTGATGTCGGCTCTCGTAACACAAGGTAACTTCCCTTTTCGGGAGCTTCGGGCATCATCTGGGGTTCGGACAGCGACAGGGGGCGGTGATGACGGCGGCGATCCAGTGGAAATTCTTCCGCGCGGGCGGGTTCGATCAGGTGCGGCTGGATACCGGCGTCTCGCTGGCGGCGTTGGGCTCGCTGGACCAGAAGCTGTGGGCGGTGCTGAGCTGCCCGACGCGGGGGATCGAGATGGACCCTCGGACCCTGGATATCCTGGATACCGACAAGGATGGCCGCATCCGGGCGGGCGAGGTGATCGCGGCGGTGGAATGGGCCTGCTCTCAGTTGAAGGACCCGGATATCCTGCTCAAGCGCGAGGATTCGCTGCCGCTGGAGGCCATCGATGACGGCAAGGACGAGGGCAGGGCGGTGCTGGCTGCCGCCCGGCGCATCCTGGCCAAGAGTGGCAAGGCCGGGGCCGAGGTCATCACCCTGGCCGATGTCGCCGGGGTCGAGGAGGTGTTCTCGGCCAACGACTTCAACGGCGACGGCGTGGTGCCGCCGGAAATCGTCGACGAGCCCGCGCTGCGCTCGGTGATCGAGGACATGGTCAAGACCCTGGGCGGCGAGATCGACCGCAGCGGCCTTGAAGGCATTACCCGTGCCAAGCTGGACGATTTTTTCGAAGCGGCCGAGACCTATGTCGCCTGGGCCGACAAGGCGGCATCTGATTCGGCATTGCAGCCCCTGGGCGAGGCCACCGACCCGGCGGCCGAGGCCCTGGCGGCGGTGTCCGACAAGATCGAGGACTGGTTCACCCGCTCGGCCCTGGCCGCCTTCGATCCCCGCGCCGCTGGGCCGCTCAACCGCTCGGAGGAGGATTGGGTGGCGCTGTCCGGCAAGCTGCTGTCGCCCGCCGAGGAAAGCCTCGCCGCCTTTCCCCTGGCCTGCGTCACGGCGGGCGGAGACCTGCCGCTGGGCCTGGGCGGCAATCCGGCCTGGGCCTCGGCCATGACCACGTTCACCTCCCTGGTGGTGGTGCCGCTGCTGGGCAGCCGCGACGCCCTGTCCGCCGAGGACTGGACCGGGATCAAGGCTCGCTTCGCCGCATGGAATGCCTGGCGGGCGGAACGCCCGGTCGGACCGGTGGGTGAACTGGGCGCGGCGCGCCTGCGCGAAATTCTCGCATCTGGCGCCAAGGTCGCCATCCTCGACCTGATCGAAAAGGATTTGGCCCTGGAGGCCGAGGCCAAGGCCATCGCCTCGGTGGACCGGCTGCTGCGCTGCTGCCGCGACCTGATGACTCTGCTCAACAATTTCGTCGCTTTCCGCGACTTCTATACCAGGAAGCGCAAGGCGGTGTTCCAGGCGGGCACCCTTTATCTGGACGGCCGGTCCTGCGAATTGTGCATCAAGGTGAATGATCCGGAAAAGCACGCAGCCGTCGCCAGCCTGTCGCGCATCTATCTGGTCTATTGCGACTGCACCCGCAGAGGCGGCGAGTCCGACGAGAAGATGTTCATCGCCGCCGCCGTCACCGATGGCGATTCCGATCAGTTGATGGTGGGGCGCAACGGCGTGTTCTACGACCGCCAGGGCGGCGACTGGGACGCCACCGTGGTCAAGATCATCGACCATCCCATCGGCATCCGCCAATCCTTCTGGGCGCCCTATAAGAAGGTGGGCAAGATGATCGGCCAGCAGGTCGAGAAGATGGCCGCCGCCAAGGCCGCCGCCCCGGCCGCCCCGGTGGTGGCCCTGATGCCTGCCCCTGCCGCCGCTCCCACCGCGCCGCCGCCCCGGCCCGCCGCCACCCCTGCCGCCGCTGCTCCCGCCGCCGCCGCGCCGCCGCCCTTCGACGCCGGACGCTTCGCCGGCATCTTCGCCGCCCTGGGCCTCGCGGTAGGCGCCATCGGCACGGCCTTGGCATCGGTGGTCACCGGCTTTCTGTCGCTGCCGTGGTGGCAGATACCGCTGGCCCTGGGTGGCGTGCTGCTGCTGGTGTCGGGGCCGAGCATGCTGATCGCCTGGTTCAAGCTGCGCCAGCGCAATCTGGGGCCGATCCTGGATGCCAATGGCTGGGCGGTGAACACCCATGCCCGCATCAATATTCCGTTCGGCACCGCGCTGACCCATCTGGCCAAGCTGCCCGAGGGTGCCCAACGTTCGCTGAAGGATCCCTATGCCGAGAAGGAGGCGCCGTGGCGCACCGCCGTGTTCCTGGTGGCGGTGGTGGCGGTGGCGGGCGCCTTGTGGAAGTTCGGCGTCATCGCCCGGCTGTGGGCGGCGGCGACCGGCGGCGCTGGGTAGGCGCCGCCTATTCGGCGGCGGTGTCCTTGATCCGCTCGATGCGGGCGCCGCAGGCGGCCAGCTTTTCCTCGACCCGCTCATAGCCGCGATCCAGGTGGTAGACGCGGTTGATGATGGTCTCGCCCTCGGCGGCGAGCCCGGCCAGGATCAGCGAGACCGAGGCGCGCAGGTCGGTGGCCATGACCTGGGCGCCCGACAGCCGGGGCGCGCCGCGCACGATGGCCGAGGCGCCGTGGACATTGATGCGCGCGCCCATGCGGGTCATTTCCGGCACATGCATGAAGCGGTTCTCGAAGATGGTCTCGGTGATCATGGAGGCCCCGGACGAGGTCGCCATCAACGCCATCAACTGGGCCTGCATGTCGGTGGGGAAACCGGGATAGGGCTCGGTCATGATGTCGACGCCCCGGATGTCGCGGCCCTCGGCCGAGACCCGCATGCCGCGCGGGGTCTCTTCCACCAGCACGCCGCATTCGGTCAGGACCTTGTTGACCGATTCCATCAGGTCGAAGCGGGCGCCCACCAGTTCGATATCGCCCCGGGTGATGGCGGCGGCCACGGCATAGGAGCCGGTCTCGATGCGGTCGGGCACCACCGAATAGCGGGCGCCGTGCAGACGGTCGACACCCTGGACCCGCAGCGTGCCGCTGCCGATGCCGTCGATGTTCGCGCCCATGGCCACCAGGCAATGGGCCAGGTCGGCCACTTCCGGCTCGCGCGCCGCATTGGCGATGACGGTCTCGCCCTCGGCTAGGCAGGCGGCCATCAGGATGTTCTCGGTGCCGCCCACGGTGACCTGCGGGAAGATGATATGGGCGCCCTTGAGGCGGCCATTGACCCGGGCGACGATATAGCCCTCCTCCAGCTCGATGACGGCGCCCATCTGCTCCAGCGCTTTGAGGTGGAGGTCCACCGGCCGCGTGCCGATGGCGCAGCCGCCGGGCAGGGAAACCCGGGCCTGGCCGCAGCGGGCCAGCAGCGGCCCCAGCACCAGCACCGAGGCCCGCATCTTGCGCACCAGGTCATAGGGCGCGGTGGTGTTGGTGATCTCCGCCGCCGTCAGCTCCAGCACCCGGCCGGTATGGCCGCCGTCCTTGGCGTCGCCGTTCAGGATCATCCGCGCCCCGTGCTGGGCCAGCAGATTGGCCATGGTGGTGATGTCCACCAGATGGGGCAGATTGGCCAGCGACAGGGTTTCGTCGGTCAGCAGGCAGGCCGGCATCAGGGTCAGCGCGGCGTTCTTGGCGCCGCCGATGGTGATGGTGCCCTTGAGCGGCGTTCCGCCGTGGATGCGGATCCTGTCCATGCGCTTTGTGTCCTGAAGAAACGGGATGCCTCGTTTAGCCCGCCGCCGATGTCCGGGTCAAGGTCGGCGGCCAAGCATGGCAGATTAGAATTTTTGCGATTTGACTCGGGGTTAATGTTGCGGTGCGATATGTTTGCCGTGAGTTTCGTTCGACGATGCTCGCCAAGGAAGGGGGGTGCCAGGGGAAATCAAGGATTTCCGCGGCATCCATGAAACAAGGGGAAACGCATATGAACATTTTCCGCACCGCCATGGCCGCCGCGCTGTGCCTGGTCGCCGCCATCGGCATGGCTCAGGCCCAGGCCAAGAAGCCGACCCAGGACGAGGTCAAGGCCCTGACCCTCAAGGCCGCCGAACTGGTCGCCGCCAAGGGCATCGACGAGGCCGCCAAGGTCTTCACCACCGAAGGCGACTTCAAGTATGGCGAGGTCTATATCAACGTCATCGACACCCAGGGCAACTGGGTCGTGTTCCCGCCCAAGCCCGAGAACAAGGGCAAGAGCGTGCTGAACTTCGTCGACGAGGACGGCAAGGAACTGGGCAAGGACATCCTGAACACCGGCCTCAAGGGCGAGGGTTGGACCGAATACCGCTGGAAGAACCCGGCCACCAACACCATCCAGCCCAAGGTGACCTATGTGAAGCGGGTGCCGGGCAAGGACCTGATCGTCTATTCCGGCATCTATAAGTAAGAGGAGGCGGGCATGTTCGAGCGACCGATCGCCCTGCTGCGTCATACGCCGCTCGCCGCCCGCATCACGGTGGCGCCGTTCATCATCCTGGCGCTGACCGCATTCTTGCTGGTCATGGCGGACAGGCAGGCCCGCACGGCCCTGTCCGCCATCGACTCCATCCATGTCCAGGCCGCCGAACGGCGCATCCAGGCCGATGCGCTGATCGCCGTGGTCTATCAGACCCATTCCGATGTTTCCCGTCATCTGGCCCTGGTGGATTCCGGCACCTCGGAAGCCAAACTGGAGTCCATGCGCAAGGCCATCGCCGCCAATCTGGCCAAGGCGGGCGGGCTGGCCGACAAGTTGAAATCCGATCCCAGCGTGGCCGAGGCCATGGCCGATATCCAGACCCGCCTGGCCAATTACGCCAAGGCGGTGGCCCAGATGAACGACATGGCCCAGAGCGACCGCCTGATCGCCATCCCGCTGATGAGCCATGTGGACAAGCAACTGGCCGAGATGGCGGCCAAGATCGACGCCACCCAGGCCATGATCGAGGCGGGGGCGGTGGATGCGGCGCAGAAGACCCGCGATGCCGCCGACGAGGCCGCCCGGCGGTTCTGGATTCTGACCGCCGTGCTGATGAGCGTGTTCATCTCGGTGATCCTGCTGGTGGTGCGCAGCATCACCGGGCCGCTGGGACACCAGATCCAGGCCATGCGCTCTATTTCCAAGGGGCATCTGGAGACCCTGGTAGACGGTACCGAGGCCCGCGACGAGGTCGGTTCCATGGCCCGCGCCCTGAAGGTGTTCCGCGACAATGCACTGGAGGCCGAGCGTTTGAGGGCGGAGCAGGGGCGCATGGCCGCCGAGGCCGAACGGGCCAAGCGCGGCGCCCTTCAGGCCATGGCCGAGACGGTGGAGCGCGAAGCCGATGCCGCCGTTGGCAATGTCACCGCCCGCACCCAGGCGGTGATGGGACGCGCCGATGACATGGAAGTGTCGGCCCGCCGGGTCGACGCCAAGGCGCAAAGCGTCGCCGCCGCCGCCCAGCAGTCCCTGGCCAATGCCCAGACCGTGGCCGCCGCCGCCGAGGAACTGACCGCCTCCATCGATCAGATCCGTGGGCAGATGGGCCATTCCACCGAGGTCACCCGTCGGGCGGTGGATACCGCCGGTCATGCCCGCTCCACCATGGAGGACCTGATCAAGGCGGTGGCCCGCATCGGCGACGTGGCCGGGCTGATCGCCGATATCGCGTCGCAGACCAATCTTTTGGCCTTGAACGCCACCATCGAGGCGGCCCGGGCCGGTGACGCGGGCAAGGGCTTCGCCGTGGTGGCGGGCGAGGTCAAGAACCTGGCCAACCAGACTTCGAAGTCCACCGAGGAGATCAACCGCCAGATCGCCGAAATCCGCGCCGTCACCGACGACAGCGTGGCGGCGGTCAAGCAGGTGATCGCCGCCATCACCGAGATCGAGGAGATCAGCGCCACCATCGCCGAGGCGGTGGGGCAGCAGGGCGAGGCCACCCAGGAAATCGCCCGCAATATCGTCCAGACCACCTCGGCGGCCCAGGAGGTCTCGGCCAATATCGGCGAGGTCTCGGACGAGGCATCCCAGACCGGCGGCCACGCCGCCCAGGTGCGCGCCATGGCGGGCGAAGTCTCGTCGGCCATCGCCACGCTGCAGCAGGTGCTGGTGCGGGTGGTGCACGACAGCGTCCGCCACGCGGGATAGGCTTCCCTTTGGCAGGATCATGGGCTAATACACCCGCCCATGATCCTGACGCCCATCGACCACAGCATCCTCGGCGGCCTCAAGGCCGAGTTCGACCAGGCCCTGGCGGATGATCCGCTGGCCCGGGCGGTGTTTCGGCGCGTCACCCATCTGGTGCCCGAGGGCGATCTGCTGAGCCTGTCCACCGATCCCGACCACCATCGGGGCGCCGTGGAACTGTGCCGCCGCTTCGGCTTCAAGATCCTGGAAATGAGCCCGCAGCAGCATTTCACCTGGGACGGCGAGGCGGTGGCGGTCCATCTGGAACCCAGCGTGCTGATCCACGAGGTCGCCCATTACCAGTTGGCGGCGCCTGAGCGCCGCGCCGTACTGGATTTCGGCCTGGGCGCCGGGCCGGAAACCGGCCGCAAGGCCGAGGCCGACGCGGTGCAGTCGCTGTTCCTGCCCGAACGCGATGTGGAAGAGGGGCTGTGCTCCCTGTTGGGCATCCTGTGGGAGGCCGAACTGGGCCAGCCCGCCGTGCTGGCCTTCCTGGAGCAGAACTGGCTGGAAGGTGGCAGTAGCCTCCACAATATCGCCCATTTCCGCAAGGTGGTGCGCTGGCTGCGCGCCATGGAGTTGATCGACGACACCGGCGCCCCCACCATGGGGTTGCGCACCGAGGGCGACGATACCTTCTTCGCCCGCTGGTTCGCCGACTGAACCCTTCGCCGTCTAAGGCGCCGATCTCGGGGCGAGGGCTTCCAGGGCCAGTTTCATGCCTTCAATATCCACGGGTTTGGTGATCAGCGGCAAGCCGCTGGCGGAAATCTTGCGCATTCGCTCAGGGGTGGCTTCGCCCGTGATCAGAAGCACGGGAAGGTCGGGGATGATCTGCCGCAGATAGGACGCGGTATCGACACCGTCCATGCCTCCGGGCAACAGGAAGTCAATGATGGCGATGTCGGGGCGGACTTCCCGCTTGGCCACCATGGCGATGGCCGCTTCCCCCTTTGTCGCCTCGACGCACAAATATGACCACCGCTTCAGGACCGCGCGGGTTGCTCTTTGGATGGACTCGTCGTCCTCGACCACCAGAACCGTCGGCAGGGCGGAGCGTGAAGTTTCCGTCATGCCCCGGGCGGAGGTCTCGAAGCTGGCCGATGCAACCAGTACCTTTCCCTTGCCATCGATAAGAGCCACGGGCACCGCGGCCCGCCGCACGGCTTCATAGGCCAGGGACAAGGGGTTTCCTTCCGCCCCTCCCAGAAGGGATTGCAAACGGGACAGGATCGCGGTGCTGGGATGATCGACGCCACGCTCCCAGCGCGACACCGTTCGCTGGCCCACTCCCAGAAAGGCAGCAACGTCGTGCTGGCTCAATCCGGCTTCCTTCCGGAAGCGCAGGATTTGCCCTCCCACATCTGTCTCTTCCATCTGCTCTCCGTTTTTCATGGCGGCGGATGTGATGCCGAGGGTTCAATGCGATGGTAGGGGCGGCAACGTCTAACGGCGTCTCGACTCAATTCGCCACATCCGTCGATATTGGAATCCGGACGGAGAACATGGTTCCGACACCGGGGGTGGAGATGACGGAAATTCCGTGATCCAGCAGACCCGCCAGCCGCTTGATGATCGCCAGTCCGAGGCCAAGCCCTTTCACCTGCTGCCTAGCCGGATTATCGAGTTGCCGGTATTCCTCGAAAATCTCATCCATCTTTTCCCCTGGAATGCCAATTCCGTCGTCATGGACCTGGATCAGGACATGGCCGGTCTGGCGGCGGCATCCCACGATGACACGTCCGCCGGGGGCGAACCGGATGCCATTGGCCACCAGATTGCCGAGAATCCGGCAGAGCAGGGCCGGATCGCTTCGTACCACGCAAGAGGAGGCCATGAAGCGAAGGTCGACATCGGCGGCGGTGGCGCTCCGCCGGAACTGTCCCTCGACCCGTTGGAAAATGGTCTGGATGGCGCAGTCCGAAATGGCGGGGACCACCACTCCGGCCTCCAGTCGCGACAACTCCAGCAGCGCGTTCAACTGTTCGGTCATGCCGCTGATCACGCCGTCCATCTCCTGAAGAAACAGTTCGGCATCCTTCTGATCGTGGCTGCGATCCGCGGTTCCGCTGGTCATGGCCGCCAGCAGAAGGCGCAGGGCGTGGACGGCCTGGCGCAGGTCATGGCCGGTGGCCGCCAGGAACCGGGACTTGGAGGCCAGTGCCTCTTCGGCCGCCTCCTTGGCCCTGCGCAAGGCCTCGGTCATGGAGTTGATCCGGGCCAGCAGGAAGTCCTCCTCCCGCTCCACATCCATCAGCAGGACCGCGATGCCCAGGGCCGCCAGGGAAGGAAGCGCCAAGAGGAAATAGAATGCCTGAAAGCCGTCCAGGCTGACGAAGTGCGGGATATGGCTCTTGCGGATTGCCACATCGCCGATGCGCACGGCCAGGAGTCCGATCCAGCCGATGAAGGAGGCCTCGAGCAGTGCTGTGCTGCGTGATCGGTGTTCCCTCCAGCAGCCATGCAAGATGATGGCTCCGTGGACGAAGAATGGCAGGCGCGCCAGCGAAATCAGGACGATACGCGAGTCGATGGAGGGATAAATCCTGTAGGCCGTCCAGTAACCGGCAGCCAGACCCAGGGTGGCAATGCCATAGACCATGACGGGGATGCTTCGCCGCGCGATGACGCAGGCTCCGGCATGGGCGGCAAGAGTGGAGAGCATGACCAGGATGTTGCCGCCCGTGACGAACGGAACCAGCCATCCCGGAGGGTGAAAGATGATCAGCAGCAGCCCTATCCCGTAAAGGGCCGCGGACACGGCAAAGTACCTCCATGGCAGATCGCGGCGCCGTGTGCCTCCGATGACCAGGATGGTGGCGGCGGTGGCCAGGGATACCAGCGCCGACGAAAAGGCCAGGGTGCCCACGTCGAGCTTGAGCATGTCTCTTCAGTCTCCGCGCCTGATGCCGGAACGCATCCCCGTTCCGTCCGGACGCCAATATTGGTTGGGTCGAGTCTGCCGGTCCATAGCCTTTCCGTGTGTGGGGCCGCTCATGGCGGGCTTGGAATCACAACGGCGCCTCGCGATCGGCAGGGCCGGGCGCCCGCACAAAATAAGCAAAACAGTACTGATTTACTTCAATAGGCATCTTGGATTCCTTGGCTTGTTCCTGGGTGTTCTTTCTCATGTTGCAAGGCGGCATGGCGATATTCGCACGTCATATTGTGACATTATAATTGTGGGAATTATCGTTGATTTGCGCGGTGCGTGGACGTCACAGCGCACGCTAGTGATACAGAAAACTTGACACTTAGACGCTTGCTGTAATATAAAAAGGAAAATCGGGGCGGACCAATCCGCTTCACCATCATCCGGGAGGAACACCTATGAAAAGCTCGCTGGTCGCGGGGTTGAGCCACACCTGCCGCTGGGACGTCGATGAGGGGCGCACCATCAGCTTCCTTGGCGACGATGTGCGGGTCTACAACACCCCCGCCCTGATCTATGACATGGAAGTCACCTGCCGCGAGCTGTTGCTGCAGCATTCGGACGAGGGCGAGGATTCCGTCGGCGCCCGGGTCGAGGTCGATCACATGGCCCCCACCCTGATGGGCCAGTGGGTGGAAATCACGGTGACGGTGGAAGAGGTCAAGGGGCCGTCGGTCACCTTCTCCTTCACCGCCAAGGACTCGCTGGACAATATCGGCAAGGGCGTACACAAGCGCTTCGTGGTCGGTCTGGAGCAGACCAAGGGTCGCCTGCTGGCCAAGGCCGAGAAGGTCAAGGCGGCGAAATGAGCCCGCCCCCGGCCAAGGCTGGCGGGGTGGTGGAACGGGTTCCGACCTACTGTTATCAGTGCGTGGCCGGGCCCGACCTCATGACCGTCAAGGTGGTGGATGGCATCGCCACCGAGGTGGAGCCCAACCATAAGGCCAAGGGGGTTCATCCCGCCGAGGGCAAGGTCTGCGTCAAAGCGTTCGGGCTGATTCAGAAGGCCTATTCGCCGCACCGCATCCTGACGCCCATGAAGCGGACCAACCCGAGGAAGGGCAAGGACCAGGACCCCGGCTTCGTCCCCATTTCGTGGGACGAGGCCATGACCATCGTCGCCGACAAGCTGAATGCCATCCGCGCCGAGGGCCTGCTGGACGAGGCGGGCTATCCCAAGGTGGCGGCATCGTTCGGCGGGGCGGGCACGCCGACCCAGTATATGGGCTCGCTGACCGCCTTCCTGTCGGCCTGGGGCCCCATCGATTTCGGCTTCGGCTCGGGCCAGGGCGTCAAGTGCTACCACTCGGAGCACCTCTACGGCGAGTTCTGGCATCGCGGCTATGTCATCACGCCCGATACGCCGCGCACCAACTACATCATTTCCTGCGGCAATAATTCCGAGGCCTCGGCCGGGGTCTGCGGCGTCTACCGCCATGCCGAGGCGCGCGGACGCGGCATGAAGAAGGTACAGGTGGAACCGCATCTGTCGGTCACCGGCGCCTGCGCCTCGGAATGGCTGCCCATCAAGCCCAAGACCGACGCCGCCTTCCTGTTCGCCCTGCTCAATGTCATGGTGTTCGAGAGCCCGCGCGACCGGCTCGACCTGCCGTTCCTGCGCGATCGCACCTCCAGTCCCTATCTGGTGGGACCGCACGGCTTCTATCTGCGCGATCCCGCCACCGGCAAACCGTTGCTGTGGGACGAGGCCAGCGGCCAAGCCGTTCCCCACGACACTCCCGGCGCGGTGCCCGCCCTGGAGGGCCGCTTTCCCGTCGCGAGCGCCTTCGAGCTGGGCGCCGACGAGGAACGCTGGGACCAGACCGGGGTGGAAGGCGTCACCGCCTTCACCAAATTCGCCGAGCACATGGCCCAATACACCGCCGACTGGGCGGAAAAGGTCTGTGACGTGCCCGCCGCCCGCATCCGCAAGGTGGCGCATGAATTCATCGCCGCCGCCTGCGTCGGCCAGACCATCGAGATCGAGGGCAAGACCATGCCCTATCGCCCGGTGGCGGTGACCCTGGGCAAGACCGTCAACAACGGCTGGGGCGGCGCCGAATGCTGCTGGGCCAGGACCATGCTGACGGTGCTGGTGGGGGCGCTGGAAGTGCCGGGCGGCACCATCGGCACCACCATCCGCATCAACCGGCCGGTGTCCAACCGGCTGGAAAGCTTCGAGGCCACTATCGACGGCTTCATGGACTATCCCTTCAACCCCACCGACCGCGAGACCTGGAAGGCCAAGCCCTCCATCCGCAACGCCTATTCCACCCTGGTGCCGCTGGTGGGTAATTCCTCGTGGAGCCCGGCCCTGGGGCCGACCCAGTTTTCCTACATGTTCCTGGACGAGCCCCAGGACAAGCTGCCCCGCGCCACCTTCCCGGAATTCCTGCTGGTCTACCGCACCAATCCGGTGATCTCGTTCTGGGACACCGACCGGGTGGCCAGCGTGGTGTCGCGCATGCCCTTCGTGGTCTGCTTCGCCGTCACCCGCGACGAGACCAATCACTTCGCCGATATCCTGCTGCCCGACCGCACCGACCTGGAAGGCCTGCAGCTGATCCGCATCGGCGGCACCAAGTTCCAGGAACAGTATTGGGACAGCCAGGGCTTCGCCCTGCGCCAACCCTCGGTCAAGGGCCGGGGCGACTCCCGCGACTTCACCGATATCGCCACCGATCTGGCGGCGCGTACCGGCCTGCTGGAGAAGTACAACGCCGCCATCAATCGCGGCTCCCACGGTGTAGCGCTGAAGGGTCCCAACTGGGACTTCTCGCTGCCGGTGGACAAGGCCCATAGCGCCGAGGAGATCTGGGACGCCTCGTGCCGGTCCGCCTCGGCCGAACTGACCGATGGCGCCGAGACCCATGGGCTGGACTGGTGGAAGACCAACGGCTTCCGCACCATCCCCTTCCCGGTGAGCAACTGGTTCCTGACCCCCGCCCTGGTGGAAAAGGGGCTGCGCTACGAACTGCCCTATCAGGAGCGCCTGACCCGCATCGGCCGCCAGTTGGCCAATCGCCTGAAGGAGGCCGGGATCACCTGGTGGGATCGCCAGCTGGAGGAATACCGGCCGCTGTTCGACTGGCACGACTTCCCCGGCATCTGGGAAAGCCATGTGGTCGAATGCGGGGCCAAGGTCGCCGACTTCCCGTTCTGGGTGGTCACGGCGCGGAGCATGCAATACGCCTGGGGCTCCAACATGCACATCCCGCTGATGCGCGAGGTCTCGGGCAATGTGAAGGGCCATGACGGCGTGGTGATGAACCCCGCCGCCGCCGCGAAACTGGGGGTCGAGGAGGGTGACCGTATCGAGGTTTCCTCCCCCATCGGCAAAAGCGTCCAGGGCCGCGTCGTGCTCAGCCAGGGCATCCGCCCCGACACCTTGCTGATGTTGTCGCAGTTCGACCACTGGGCGACGCCGGTGGCCAAGGATTTCGACGTGCCCAGCATGAACAAGCTGACCGCCATGTCCATGACCCTGACCGACGCCACCGGCTCGGCCGCCGACCTGACCCGGGTGGCGGTGCGCAAGGTGGCAGGGAGGACGTCATGACCAAATGGGCCATGACCGCCGATCTGGGCCGCTGCGTCGGCTGCCAGACCTGCACCACCGCCTGCCGCCACGCCAACAACACGCCGCCGGGCGTGCAGTACCGCAAGGTGCTGGACATGGAGATCGGCGAATTCCCCGATGTGCGCCGGGTCTTTGTGCCGGTGGGCTGCATGCATTGCGACGAGCCGCCGTGCCGCGATGTCTGTCCCACCACCGCCACCACCAAGCGGGCCGATGGCATGGTGATGATCGACTACGACATCTGCATCGGCTGCGGCTATTGCATCCTCGCCTGTCCCTATCAGGCCCGCTACAAGGTCACCAAGCCGACCTTCGCTTTCAAGGACCAGGCCACGGCCAACGAGACCAAGCGTTACGATGAACGCTTGCTCGGCGTCGCGCAGAAGTGCACCTTCTGCGTCGACCGTGTCGATTCCGGGCTGGCCCAGGGGCTGAAGCCCGGAATCGATCCCGAGGCTACCCCCGCCTGCGTCAATGCCTGCCTTGCCAAGGCGCTGACCTTCGGCGATCTGGACGACCCCGACAGCAATGTCAGTACGCTGCTGAACAAGAACAAGTCGTTTCGGATGCACGAGGAACTCGGAACCGGTCCCAACATTCATTATTTGTGGGAGACCGAGGAGTGAGCGAGGATTTTGAAGGCCAGCCGCAGATGCGGCATCTTGGTTTGTCCCCTTGGCTCCAGACCGCCTGGGATTTGCGCGCGGCGGGCAATTTCATCGGCGGCGGCACCGGCACCGGGCTGCTGATCCTGGTGTCCGCCGGGGCCTATTACGGCATCCAGAGCAAGCTGTTGCTGGTCGCCGGTCTTGCGCTGGTCGGTCTGGGCCTGTTCTCGGTCTTCCTGGAAATCGGTCGCCCGCTTCGCGCCATGAACGTGCTGTTCGGCGGCAAGCGCAGCTGGATGACCCGTGAAGCCATCACCGCCGGTATCCTGTTCCCCCTGGGCGCCGCCGCCCTGGTCTTTCCCGAACTGGTGAAGATCGTCTGGGCTCCGGCGGCCGGATATCTCTACTGCCAGGCCCGTATCCTGGAAGCCACCAAGGGCATTCCCACCTGGCGCTCGCCGCTGATCCTGCCCTTGATCCTGGTCACCGGCTTGGTGGAAGGGGCGGGCGCCTTGCTGCTGCTGGCGCCGCTGGCCTTCGAGACCGGCGCCGCCCCGGAATGGGTGGGGGGCGTGCTGATGGCGGCCCTTGCCGGGCGCATCTTCGTGTGGATGTTCTATCGCCGCAAAATGGTAGATGGCGGCGCTCCGGTGGCGGCGGCGGCGGTGCTGATCGCCTTTTCCGGTCCCTTCACCCTGGGCGGCAATGTCATGCCCATCGTCATGATGATCGGCGCCGGCTTGCAGCCCGACATCGCGGTGGCGGCGCTGCCCGCCGCCGGGCTGGCCGCCATGATCGGCGGTTGGGCCATGAAGATCACCATCGTGACCAAGGCGGCCCATAACCAGGGCTTTTCCATCGAACATGCCCCGGCGCGGGGATCGGGCGAGCCCGGCCCCGGCTTCAAGCCGGGCTGGCGCAAGACGAAGAAGGACTGAACGACCTGGGATAAACCGGGCGTAGGGAGGAGGGTTCAGGAATGGGGAGTGCGACATCTCCGGCCGCTGACGGCTGGGCGATCCTGTGTGCCGCCGCCGCCGAGGGCAAGGCGCCCGACGCGGCACGCTTGCGGGCGGCGCTGGGGCTGGGCGGCACGGCCGGGGCGGGCGCGGTGGAATTGCGCTTCGCCCTGGCGAATACCCGTGAATTCGGCGTGGTGATCAGCGCCGGGGTGGGCGGCGTCGAGGCCGAACTGGCCCGGGGCAATTTCCGCCGCGACCGCGCCGAGGTCCATGCCTCGGTGGCGCTGGCCGATGCCGGGGGCTTCCTGGCCCAATTCAGCCGCACCTTCGCCTATCAGAGTCTGGCGGCCAAGGCCCGCCGGGCCGGGCACGCTGCCCCCGATGCCGCCCTGCTGGCCTGTTTCGAGCGGCTGATCGCCCTGGGGCGGCTGGTGGCCGAGCGGGAACTGGCGCCCGGCGTCACCCTGGAGCGCCTGACCCTTGATCTGGCGGCGGCGGAGAGCCTGGGCGGCGGCGAGGTCGCCTGCTCCTACCGCGCGCCGACGCCCCGGCGACTGGCCCGGCCCATCGCCAAGATCGACAAGCTGATTCATCCCTCGCGCATCGGTATCGTCGGCGTCTCGGCCAGTGGCATGAATTTCGGCCGCATCATCCTGAAGAATCTGATGGGCAGCGGCTATGCCAAGGAAAAGCTGCTGGTGATCCGCCCCGAGGAGACCGAGATCGACGGGGTGCGCTGCGTCCCCAGCTTGAAGGATTTGGACGGCAAGCTCGACCTTTTGATCGTCGCGGTGCCATCGGGCGCGGTCTATGACCTGGTGGACGAGATCATCGCCACCGACGCCGTCGAGTCGGTGATGCTGATCCCCGGCGGATTGGGCGAGACCAAGACCAGCGTCGAACCGGCCGCCGCCCTGGCGGCGCGCATCAACGCCGCCCACGGCAATCCCGGTGGCGGGCCGGTGTTCCTGGGGGCCAATTGCCTCGGCGTGGTCTCCCATGCGGGCGGCTATGATTCCTGGTTCATTCCGCTGGAACGCCTGCCCAAGCCGAAAAAGAAGCCGCAACGCAACTCGGTGATGCTGTCGCAAAGCGGCGCCTTCATGATCACCCGGCTGTCGCGCAATCCCTGGCTCGATCCGGCCTATATGCTGGCGCTGGGCAACCAGACCGACCTGACCCACGGCGACATGCTGAGCTATTTCGCCGAACGGCCCGAGATCGAGACCATCGGCGTCTATGTGGAGGGCTTCAAGGACGGCGACGGCCTCGACTTCGCCCGTGCGGTGCGCCGCGCCGTCACCCTGGGCAAGCAGGTGGTGGTCTACAAATCGGGCAAGACTCCGGCGGGGCAGGCCGGGGTGATGGGCCATACCGCTTCCATCGCGGGCGAGCTCGACCTGTTCGAATCGGTGGTGCGCCAGGCGGGCGCCATGGTGGCCGAGGACCTGGACGCCTTCGACGACCTGTTCTACATGGCGGGCGCCCTGCACCACAAGGCGATCACCGGCAACCGGCTGGGCGGCATCTCGGGCGCCGGGTTCGAGGCGGTGGGCATGGCCGATTCCACCGTCACCGAGACTTTTGCCCTGGAGATGGGGGAGCTGACCGAAGCCACCGTCGCCAAGGTCAAGGACATCCTGGTGGCCAAGAAGCTGGACGCCCTGGTGGAGGTCCGCAACTCCATCGACATCAATCCCGGTGCCGACGACGAGTGCCATCTCCAGATCGTCGAGGCCTTCGCCCAGGATCCCCATATCGACGCGGTAGTGGTGGGCATGGACCCCACGGCGCCATCGGTGATGGCGCTGGAGGAAAGCAAGCTGCGCCCCGGCATCGACATCAACAACCCCAAGAGCAGCGTGCATCTGATGCCGCCGTTGGTGGAGCGCACGCCCAAGCCCATTATCGGCGTCATCGACGGCGGCCCGCTCTACGACGCCATGGCGGCGCGGCTGATGGACCAGGGCGTGTGCATCTTCCGCAATTGCGCCCGCGCGGTCCGCGCCCTGGCCCGCTATACCGAGGCGCGGCTGGCGGCCGAGGCCATCCGGACCAGGACATAGGTTTTAATTTTCCCGGTTGCGTCCAGGCCGCTTCGCCGTCACCATCCCGGCCCTGTCAGGTCGAGGGGGGAGAGGGACAATGGCGGCGGACTTCATGTATGCGCCCGAGGTGGAACGGCTGGAGCGCTCGGCGTTGCGTCGGCTGCAACTGGAGCGCCTGCGTGTAACCCTGGCCCATGCCTATGCCCATATCCCCCATTACCGCCGCAGCTTCGACGCGGCGGGGGTGGCGCCCGACCAGATCCGCCATCTGGAGGACCTGGCCCGCTTCCCCTTCATGGTCAAGACCGACCTGCGCGACAACTACCCCTTCGGCCTGTTCGCGGTGCCGCGTGAACAGGTGGTCCGCATCCATGCCAGTTCGGGCACCACCGGCAAGCCCACCGTGGTGGGCTATACCGAGGCCGATCTGGATGTCTGGGCCGATCTGATGGCGCGCTCCCTGGTGGGCTTCGGCGCGCGGCCGGGCGACGTGGTGCACAACGCCTATGGCTATGGCCTGTTCACCGGCGGGTTGGGCTTCCATTACGGCGCCGAGCGGCTGAAATGCTCGGTGGTGCCCATGTCGGGCGGCAATACCGAAAAGCAGATCACCCTGATCCGCGATTTCGGGGCAAGGGTGCTGGCGGCGACGCCGTCCTATGCGCTCAACATCGCCGAGGTGGCGGCCCAGACCGGGCAGGACCTGGCGGATTCGCCCCTGGCCATCGGCGTGTTCGGCGCCGAGCCGTGGAGCGAGACCATGCGGGCCGAACTGGACCGGCGACTCGGCATCAGCGCCCACGACACCTATGGCCTGTCCGAGATCATGGGGCCGGGCGTGGCGGCGGAATGCGAGCATCGTTGCGGCCTGCACGGCTGGGAGGACCATTTCCTGTTCGAGGTGGTGGATTCCGACACCCTGGAGCCGCTGCCCATGGGCGAACAGGGCGAACTGGTCATCACCACCTTGACCAAGCAGGCGCTGCCCATGGTGCGCTACCGCACCCGCGACATCACCCGGCTGACCGACGAGGTCTGCGCCTGCGGCCGCACCCATCTGCGCATCCAGCGGGTGACCGGTCGCAACGACGACATGATGATCATCCGGGGCGTCAACGTCTATCCCAGCCAGATCGAGGCGGTGCTGGTGGGCTTCCCCGGCGTGGCGCCCCAGTACCAACTGACCCTGACCCGCCAGGGCTCGCTGGACCATCTGACGGTGGAGACCGAATCCTCGGCGCCCGAGCGCGAGGAGAACCGCGTCCATCTCGCCCAGCAGCTTCGCCACCACATCAAGTCGCTGATCGGCGTCACCTGCGAGGTCATCGTGCGCCTGCCCGGCGAACTGCCGCGCTCCCAGGGCAAGGCGGTCAGGGTCCGCGACCTCCGCCATCAGGCGGAGTAGGGGGGATGGGACTGGTGCCGGTTGCAGGGCTCGAACCCGCGACCCCCTGATTACAAATCAGGTGCTCTACCATCTGAGCTAAACCGGCGCGGGGGCAAAGTTAGCCGCCCCGACGCAGTTCGTAAAGCGCCACGGCGCAGGCATTGGAGACGTTCAGGCTCTCCACCGCCTCGGTCATGGGCAGGCGCACCAGATGATCGCAATGCTCGCGGGTCAGGCGGCGCAGGCCTTCGCCTTCGGCCCCCAGGGCCATGACCACCTTGCCGGACAGCGCCGCTTCGGCCAGGGTCTTCGGCCCATCGGCGTCCAGTCCGGCGATCCAGAATCCCGCCTGCTTCAACTCCTCCAGGGCGCGTACCACATTGGTGACGCGGACCAGCGGCATCCGCTCCAGCGCGCCCGAGGCCGCCTTGGCCAGCGCCCCGGTCTCCTCCGGGGCATGGCGGTCGGGCACCACCACGGCCAGAGCGCCGAAGGCGGCGGCGGAGCGCAGGATGGCGCCCACATTGTGGGGATCGGTGACCTGATCCAGCACCACCACCACGGCGGCAGCACGTTCAGAGGCCAGGCGGCCCACATCCTCGATGCCCAGGGACTCCAGCGGCTCCACCAGCACGGCGATCCCCTGATGCACAGACCCGGCGGGCAGCAGGCGGTCGATCTCGGCGCGCTCGGCCGGTTCCAGGGCCAGGGGCAGGCGGCGGCCCTCCAGCCCCTTGGCGGCCTCCGCCGTGGCCAGGATGCGCCTGATCCGGCGATCGGGATTGCCCAGGGCGGCCAGGGCGGCATGGGTGCCGTAGATCCAGTAGGAGGCGCCGCCGCCGCCACCACCACCACGTGGCCCCGGCCCACGATGATCTGGGCCGCGCTGGTCTGGGCCGCGCCTGGGAGTACGGGGGTCGGTTCGGCTGTCACGCTTCTTCATGGGGGCTCCTTGTGCTGGGATGGGTTTAGCCCTCTCTTTTCGGATTGACAAGCTCCGCCAAATTCCCATAAGTACAGCCCTCCCGTCGCCACGGCCGATGGTCGGATGACGGTGTGGAGGGGTGGCCGAGCGGTTAATGGCAGCAGACTGTAAATCTGCCGACGAAAGTCTACGGAGGTTCGAATCCCCCCCCCTCCACCATCATCCCCCCTTTTCGGGGCGGGGTGGCGGAAGAACGATTTCTTCTTAAGGTGAGCGCCAGGCGGTGCGACCGTGCGGGACGATCTGGCGGGTGTAGCTCAATGGTAGAGCAACAGCCTTCCAAGCTGATGACGGGGGTTCGATTCCCCTCACCCGCTCCAAATCTCCCGCCCGTCGTGACCCCCGGAAGCATGGCATGAACCAAGGCGGCAGCCGCCGCGATCAGACGGGTTGAAAAATGGCTAAGGCTAAATTCGAGCGCAACAAGCCGCACTGCAACGTCGGGACCATTGGTCACGTTGACCACGGCAAGAC
>NZ_LWQT01000089.1 GCF_001650715.1 Paramagnetospirillum marisnigri
ATCCACCCAGACGATGCCCTCACTGTGACAGGCTCCTTGCGGATGCTGCGGAGCCTAAAGTGCCAAAGTAGTGCTAGGGCGTAAACTCATAAATAGCGCGAGACGCGCTGCTAGACAAAATGGCGGAATGGCAGGAGAAACGCGATGGGCATAGTGGGACTATGGGCGAGCGTTTCGACGCACCAGTCCGCCATTTTGTCCGCAGCCGGAACGGACACGGCGTTTTTGGTCCCCGGATACGTTGCCCGCCCCTGGTGGACCGCCAGTCCACGGCGGGCCGGGCGCCTGTCCGGAAGCCAAAATCGCCAGTGTCGCGACCACGCCATTTATGAGTTTACGCCCTAATGTATCTGCTCGATACCATGGTTTTGTCGGAACTGCGCCGTCGCGACCGTCATCCTGGCGTGGTGGCCTGGCTGACGAACGTGGCGGCCGACGATCTGTTCCTCAGCGCGGTCACCATCGGCGAGATCGAGCGCGGCATCGGGCTACAACGCGGGCGTGACCCTGCTTTCGCCGATATCCTGGAGGTCTGGCTGGAGCGGACGGTCAGCCTTTACGCCGATCGCATCCTGCCCATGGATACCCGCATCGCCCGGCGTTGGGGAAGTCTGAGCGCGCGGCTGGGCAATTCCGGCGCCGATCTGATCATCGCCGCCACCGCGCTGGAGCATGGCTTGGCGGTGGTGACCCGCAATGTCCGGCATTTCGAGCCCTGCGGCGTGACCATCGTCGACCCCTTCCGGTAAGCGCTCTGGTATGCGGCGCCGAAACCTTGTAGATATTTCAACCCCTCGAAGGAACGAGTATCAGGACCGTGACGCTGCAAGACAAACTGGTGATCGCCCTGCCCAAGGGCCGCATTCTCGACGAAGCCATGCCCTTGGTGCGCGCCGCCGGGATCGAGCCGGAACCGGCCTTCGATGATCCCAAGAGCCGCCTGTTGCGATTCGCCACCAACCATCCCCATATCGATATCATCCGGGTTCGTTCGTTCGACGTGGCCACCTTCGTGGCCTTCGGCGCGGCCCATCTGGGAATCGCGGGGAACGACGTTCTGATGGAATTCGATTATCCGGAAATCTACGCGCCGCTGGATCTGGGCATCGGCAAATGCCGCCTGTCGGTGGCGGAGCCGGTCGAGATGGCCGAGGCCGACGACCCGACGCGCTGGAGCCATATCCGCATCGCCACCAAATACCCGGAAGTGACGCGCAAGCATTTCGCGGCGCGCGGGGTGCAGGCAGAATGCGTCAAGCTGAACGGCGCCATGGAACTGGCGCCCTCGCTGGGCTTGTGCACCCGCATCGTCGATCTGGTCTCGTCGGGCGCCACCCTGGTGGCCAACGGCTTGAAGGAGGTCGAGGTTCTGGCCGAGGTGACCTCGCGCCTTATCGTCAACCGCGCCGCGCTGAAGACCCGTCCCGACGAGTTGTCGGGCTGGATCGACGCTTTCCGCAAGGCCTGTGCGTCATGATGGAACTGAACTCCACTGATGACGGATTCGAGGCCGCCTTCGCCGCCCTGCTGGACATGAAGCGGGAAACCGACGAGGACGTGGATTCCCAGGTCGCCGCCATCATCGCCGATGTCAGGAAGCGCGGCGATCAGGCGCTGATCGGCTATACCGCCCGTTTCGACCGGGTCGAGCTTACCGCCGCCACCCTGCGTATTTCGACCGCCGAGGTGGACGAGGCCGTTTCCGCCTGCGATACCGAACTGATCACGGCGCTGAAGCTGGCGGCCAAGCGCATCCATGCCTTCCATGCCAAGCAACTGCCCAAGGACTATGCCTTCACCGACAAGGTCGGCGTGCGCCTCGGCCTGCGCTGGACGGCGGTGCAGGCGGCGGGGCTGTACGTCCCCGGCGGCACGGCGGCCTATCCGTCCTCGGTGCTGATGAACGCCATTCCCGCCAAGGCGGCGGGAGTCGAGCGGCTGGTGATGGTGGTGCCCACCCCCGGCGGGCGTCTCAATCCGCTGGTGCTGGCCGCCGCCCGCATCGCCGGTATCGACGAGATCTACCGCGTCGGCGGCGCCCAGGCGGTGGCGGCCCTGGCCTATGGCACCGAGACCATCCGGCCGGTGGACAAGATCGTCGGCCCCGGCAACGCCTATGTGGCGGCCGCCAAGCGCCGGGTGTTCGGGCAGGTGGGCATCGACATGATCGCCGGTCCCTCTGAAATCCTGGTGGTGGCCGACGGCACCAACGATCCGGGTTGGATTGCCGCCGATCTGCTGAGCCAGGCCGAGCATGATACCGCCGCCCAGAGCATCCTGATCACCGACGACCGCGCTTTCGGCCGCCGGGTGGTGGAGGCGGTGGAGTCCCACCTGAAGACCCTGCCGCGCGCCGCCATGGCCAAGGAAAGCTGGGACCGCCATGGCGCCATCATCGTGGTGCCCTCCATCGCCGAGTCGGTGCCGCTCATCGACCGCATCGCGCCGGAACACCTGGAACTGGCGGTGGACGATCCCGATGGCCTTGCCGCCAAGGTCCGTAACGCGGGCGCCATCTTCCTCGGCCGCTACACCCCGGAAGCCATCGGTGACTATGTGGGCGGTCCCAACCATGTGCTGCCCACCGCCCGCTCGGCCCGTTTTTCGTCGGGCCTGGGGGTGCTGGACTTCATGAAGCGCACCACCTTGCTGGGCTGCGATTCCGACAGCTTGGCCGCCATCGGCCCGGCGGCGGTGACCCTGGCCGAGGCCGAGGGGCTGGGGGCGCACGGATTGTCGGTGTCGATCAGACTCAATCCAGGGGATCGGTGATGCCGCATCGGCAGAAGCTGATTCATGTGCAACTGGATGAGAAGACCATGGTCCGGCGCGCCGCCGAGGTGGAGCACGAGCGCGCGGTGGCCATCTACGACTTGCTGGAAGAGAATTATTTTGCCCTGCACGGCGATTTCGTCGGTCCCTATGCCCTGCATATCCGCCTGGAAGACAACCGGCTGATCTTCGATATCCGCTCCCAGGACGGGCAGCCCATCACCGAGGTGCCGCTGCCGCTGCGGACGTTCCAGTCGGTGGTGAAGGACTATTTCCTGATCTGCGAAAGCTATTACTCCGCCATCAAGAAGTCGTCGCCCGCCCAGATCGAAGCCATCGACATGGGGCGGCGCGGCCTGCACAACGAGGGGTCCGAGCTGCTGCGCGAGCGCCTGGAGGGGAAGATCGACGTGGATTTCGACACGGCGCGCCGCCTGTTCACCCTTATCTGCGTCCTGCATATCAGGGGGTAGGCTTGCAGGAACTGCCGTCGGCCGTGCTGTTCTGCTGTACCATGAACGCGGTACGCTCGCCCATGGCGGAAGGAATCATGAAGCGCATCCACGGCAAGCGCATCTATGTCTATTCCGTGGGGGTGCGGCGCGGCGAGCCCGACCCCTTCGTGGTGCAGGTGATGGACGAAATCGGCGTCGACCTGACCAAGCACAAGCCCCGCATCTTCGAGGAGTTGGAGGATGACAGCTTCGACGTGGTGGTGTCGCTGTCGCCCGAGGCCCAGCACAAGGCGGTGGACCTGACCCGGCACAATGCCTGCGAGGTGGAGTACTGGCCCACCTTCGACCCCACTTTGGTGGAGGGCAACCGCGAGACCATGCTGGATGCCTATCGCAAGGTCAGGGACGAGTTGGAGGCCCATATCCGCAAGCGATTCCCTGTCGGTGGCATGGCACGGGAATAGCCGCCTTTCGATGGCCGCCCGCATCGAAAGGCGGACGGTCGCGACCGCGGCCGCGCCGCTCGTGCGGCGAAAGCCAAGCGTGCCGGAGGCGCGCGCCCGGCGATTGAGGGCCTGATGATCGGGTCCGATCATCAGGACATAACATATACTGCCGAAAAGGCTTGACCAAACCCCTGCCAGCGCTCAACTTTCGACGCGCGAAAGAACCCGGTTCGGAGGACCAATGGCGAAAGAGGATGTGATCGAGTTTTCGGGAACAGTGACGGAACTGCTCCCCAATGCCATGTTCAGGGTCAAGCTCGACAACGAACACGAAATCCTTGCCCATACCTCGGGCAAGATGCGGAAAAACCGCATCCGCGTACTGGCCGGTGATCGGGTCAACGTGGAAATGACGCCCTACGACCTGACCAAGGGCCGTATCACCTTCCGCTACAAGTAAATGGTGGAAGCCGTCGGTAACCCGGCGCTGGTTCTGGCGTCGGCGTCGCCGCGACGCCTTGATCTGCTGCGTCAGATCGGCATCGTTCCGGGATCGGTGGATCCCGCCCAACTCGACGAAAGCCCCCTTCCGGGCGAACTGCCCGCCCCCCATGCCCGCCGACTGGCCGAGGACAAGGCCCGTGCCGTGGCGCCGCGCCATCCCGGCTGCTTCATCCTGGCCGCCGACACGGTGGTGGCCTGCGGGCGGCGCATCCTGCCCAAGGCCGAGGACGAGGCGACGGCCCGCAAATGTCTGGCCCTGCTGTCGGGACGACGCCACCGCGTGCATGGCGGCGTCTGCGTCATCGCCCCCGATGGCAAGGCGCGCACCCGGCTGGTCACCACCATCGTCACCTTCAAGCGCCTGTCCCCGGCCGAGATCAATACCTATGCCGCCTCGGGCGAATGGGATGGCAAGGCGGGTGGTTACGCCATTCAGGGGCTGGCCGCCCGGTATGTCACCAGTGTCGCGGGCTCCTATTCCAATATCGTCGGCCTGCCGCTGTTCGAGACCGCCGCCCTGCTGGACGGGCTGGGCTTCGCCCATGGCGGCGGCTGACGGCATCCTCTGGTGCTGGGGGCCGGGCGACTCCCGCTTCGGCCTGACGGTCGCCGGGCAGGTGGTGGAGCTTTTCGTTCACCGTCCCACGGAACTGGCCGGTTGCGTCTTCCGCGGCCGGGTGATCCGGGTCGAGGCGGCGCTGGATGCCGCCTTCGTCGATCTGGGGGCGGGGGATCGGCCCGGCTTCCTGGGCGGCGCCAAGGCGCTGGGATTGTCCGAGGGCATGACGGTGGCTGTGCGGGTCAAGACCGAGTCCGCCGGGGCCAAGGGGCCGAAGCTGGTCCCGGCCCCCGAATTTCCCTTCCAAGGTCCGGTCCCCGCGTTGTTGGAGCGGCCGCATCCTCTGGCGCTGCTCCTGGCCCGCCATCCCGGTATCGCCGAACTGCGGGTCAGCGACCCTGCCGCTCTGGCCGAGGCCCGTGCCCTGTTCCCCGCCGCCCGGCTGGAGCGGGGGCTGAGCCTCGACGAGGAGTTGGAGGCCGCCCTGGCGCCGGTGGTGCCGCTGGCCTGCGGCGGGCGGCTGGTGATGGAGCCGACGGCGGCGCTGACCGCCGTCGATGTGGATTCCGGACCGGCCAAGCCCGCCGAGGCCAATCGCCAGGCGGTGGCCGAGATCGCGCGCCAACTGCGCCTGCGCGGCATCGGCGGTCAGGTGGTGGTGGACTTCGTCTCCGGCCCCAAGGGCACGCCCTACAAGCTGGCCGAGGCCCTGAAGCGGGTGGTGGCCACCGATCCCACGCCCACCCATGTGTTCGGCGTATCCAAGCTGGGGCTGGTGGAGGTGGTGCGGGAACGGCTGCGCCCCTCCCTGGCCGAGGTGATGTGCCGTCGTGCCAGCGAACCCACCGCCGAGACCCTGGCCCTGGCCGGGCTGCGCCGCCTGCTGGCCGAGGCCGAGGCGCGCCCCGGCGCGCGGCTGGGGCTGGTGGCGGCGCCCGAGGTGGTGGCGGCCCTGTCCCGACTGCCCGATGCCATGGCCGAGGTGGAACGCCGATTGGGTCGGGGGGTGGGGATCAGGGCCGATGCCTGCCGGACCCGTGACGATGTGCTGATCGAGGATTTGCGGTGATGACCGAGCCGACCACCGAAACCCCGGCCGCTCCATGCCCCATCTGCGGCAAGCCGGGACAAGACAGGAAATACCGGCCGTTCTGCTCGGCCCGCTGCGCCGATGTGGACCTGCACCGCTGGCTGGGCGAGGTCTATCGGGTGGAAACCGACGACGCCGAGGATGCCGACGGGGAGTAGGGGGCTACGGTTCATCCGGCTTAGGTGAAAATCCTCTCTCGACTCGTCTTGCCCGGACTTGATCCGGGCATCCACGCCCATCCGCCGAACTCGTTGCTTTTCACGGCGTTCAGGCGGAGCCGCGTGGATACGCGGGACAAGCCCGCGCATGACGGAAAAGGAAAATTCCCCAGGGAGGGGAGCGCGAGTTGAGGTGACCGTTACCGTCGACGCTACCCCGCCCGCTCCAACAGGGCCTGGGTCTCGCAGCGGCGCAACTGGTCCCGCATCTGCTCGGGCGTCAGAAAGATTCCGAAACCCATCAGGTCGTTCCTGATCTTGGTCAGAATCCACTGCTCGGCCTCGCGGCTTTCCACCTTGGCGAAGTCGGCATCCAGCAGCAGCCGCAGATAGCTTTGCACATTCTCGTCGGTCAGGTCGGAAAACCAGTCGGCCAGCAAGCGGTTGCGCCGCGCCCGCACCCAGAACGCCGCTTCCTGGCCCGCGATGAAATTCATCTGGCTGGTGGCGCCCTTGGCTTCGACGGTGTGGAGCAGGTCGGACATGCCATGAATATGGGGGAGATCGGTGGATCGGCCAAGCCGCTCCGATATCACGGGGGATTTGGTGGGCCCGGCAGGACTCGAATTCTGTTGCAAGAAACGCAGTAATTACAAGCTGATGTCATCGACAGGCGCGGCCAATGTACCTCACGCTGTAACCTACTACAAGACCTTAAGTCCGGGGGGCTCGAGTCTCGAAAAATACAGCTTCTGGCCATCGTGTCACGGGGGCATGAGACGGTCGTTTCAATTTCTGCCCCGAATTTACGAGGCCATACCCCTTCCCCCACGAACATAGATGTCCCCCCGTACCCTGGCCCCCTGGGACACGATCCAGGCGAAAGAGAGGGCCCCCCCCACCCCTGTCCTCGATGCCCCGAGATGATCGGGGCGCACCCTTCAGACCCTCGGGGGCCAAACAGTCAGCCCCTTGACAGTGACGCGAGAGGGTGTATCAAATTGCCATACGTTCGTTAGGCAATTTGTGACGCAGGAGGACAGCATGGCATCCGGTAAGTTCGTCTCGTATCTGAGGGTCAGCACTGA
>NZ_LWQT01000090.1 GCF_001650715.1 Paramagnetospirillum marisnigri
TCATATCCGCCCCCTGTTCCGTCATACGGATAGGGAATCACGAAACCCGAGCCGACGCCAGTTTCCGGAGGTGCCCACTTTCGTTAGGTGCCCCCTACTTCAGACTGGAGGAAGATTACCATGGCAGGTCAGTTTGGTGGCGGTTTCCTTTCCTACGCCAAGCGCTTCCAATGGCTTAGGGTCGCCTCCGGGTTTTCCGGTCAGCGATTCTGGTCCAGCAGGCGCTGCCACTCCTTCAACGCGGCGTCCGTGTCCTCCATGCCCTGGACGTATTGCCCCCACCAGTGCAGGGCCAGCGCCTCGGCCTTGGTCCGGGCGCCGGCCTTCAGGCGTCCGACGGCCTGTTCCGCCTCGGGACGGTTTCCCCTGGCGATGGCCTTGGCGAGGTGATCGCGCCCCCCCGTGTCGCCCTCGCCTAGGGCATCGGCTTCCTTCCAGTTCGAACGCAGGCCATACCAGTGCTGCAGCAGGTCGCTCCCCGGAGCCATGGGGCCAGCGACGGCAACATTCAGCTTCTCCTGGGTGCGAATATAATCGGCGATCCGCCCGGAATCCCAAACGACCCCGTCATACTCGCCATAGACGCTCGAATCACCCATCACGCCGACGGCGACGACACCATCCCGGACGGTGATGGATTGAATGGGCTTGATGCCGCTTTCCGAAAACATCTGTTCGGCCGTGCTGGCATCCCAGATTCGGACCGTCCCCTCGAATCCGCCCGAGATCAGGTACTTCCCGTCATCAGACACCGCCATGCCGCGTACTGTCGAGTCATGGCCGCGCCATGTCTTCTGCATCCGTCCGGTACGCGCGTCCCACAGACTGAGCATGCCGTTGTCGTGCCCCGCCGCGATGAAGGCCCCGTCGACGGAAACCGCCAGGGAGAACACGTTGCCGCCGCCATCGGATTCGCGGGACCACAGAGCCTTGTCCCTGGCCCTGGCGGGATCCCACATTGCCAGGCCGCCGGTGGCGACCAGGGCGACGGTTCCGTCGTCCGAAACCGCGATCGCCTGCGCCCCCGCATACCGGAGAGTGAAATTCTCCCCCCGCGTCAAATCATGAAGAAAGACGTTGTGGTCCTCGCCGACGGCGGCGAACCACCGGGAATTCCGCGACATGGAGAAATACGAGAACCGGTTTCGGTCATCGCGGATCACCCGTTCCGGCTGGCCGGTGGCGGCATCGGCGATCAGCACCCGCCCATTGTCCTCGACGACCAGCATTTTTCCGTCGGCCAGGAACGAGGCGTGGCTCACCTCGGTTTCGAATGCGATCTTGCCCAACCGCATTCCGGTGACCGGATCGAAAAAGACGATGTCCCGCTCCAGGATGCCGGTGGCGAGCAGCAGCCCACCGCCGGGCGCGATGCCGAAGGTCGGGCTGAGCCCCGCGTCGAGCATCCTGGCCATGGGCGGCCTGTTGCCCCCCAAGTCCAGCCCGACCACCCGGCCATCCCATCCGGCGGCCAGTCCGGTGCCGTCCGCCAGTCCGGTCACCATGGTGACCGGACCGTCGTGGATGTAAAGGTCGCGGACCTCGTCGCTGGAGCGGATCAGGGTGACGTCACCGTTGCCGTCACCCACCAGGATGCTTTGGGACGCCCCGGTGCCGACGAATGCCACCGACGTGATGGCGGCCAGCTTCAGACGCCGGCTGCGCACAAGCTTGCGGGTGGCGAGGCTCCAGATCTCCAGCACGCCGTCGCTGGTCCCCACGGCCACGCGGCCATCCGGCCCGGCCGCCATCGCCGTCACCTGGAAGGCGAACATCAGGGCGTGGTTCTCCGTGCTGGACAGGTTGGCGGTCACCGAATCGTCCTCCACCACCAGGGCGCCGTCGGTGCTGCCCAGCAGGAGGGTGTCGGGGCCCAGCTGCCGGACCGCGTGGTAACGCTTGGGCAGGGTCAGTTGCCGCAACTTGTTCTCGGCGGTGTCGAAGATCAGCAGCGCCGGACGGTCCTTGGCCATCCACAGCATGCGACGGGTGGCCGCGTCCCAGTGGGCGACCCCCACCGGAGAATCGCCGAGCGTCTTGCGGAACAGGGCGGCGCCGGACTTCCCGCCCAGCCCCACCAGCGTTCCGTCCTGCAACAGGGCCACCATGTCGGACCCGGCGCCCAGGAAGCCGACGGCCGCCACCTT
This sequence comes from Paramagnetospirillum marisnigri, assembly GCF_001650715.1. Classification (GTDB taxonomy): domain Bacteria; phylum Pseudomonadota; class Alphaproteobacteria; order Rhodospirillales; family Magnetospirillaceae; genus Phaeospirillum; species Phaeospirillum marisnigri. The sequence continues at coordinate 2,148 of NZ_LWQT01000090.1, forward strand.
CCCCCCCAGGGGCGCCGTCATCCATTGGCGCGCGCCGGTCCGCCGCTCCACTAGGCGGATGGTTCCGGCGGCGTCGCCCACCGCCAGCAGGGCCTGGTCCTTGGAAACGGCCAGCGCGGTGACCGGATTGCCGGCGTCGAGGCTCAGATACGGTTCCTGGACACTGGCATTGGCGGTCTGGAAGCCCAGCAGCGACGGCAAGGGATGCACGCCCCGGCCTTGGGCGATACGGATCGCCTTCATGAACGATTTCTTGGCCGGCACCCATTCCCGCTTTCCCAATTGCAGCATGGCCTGGGCCGACAGGCTGGCCATCAACTGGTTTTCCGCCGATTCCCGCTGGACCCTAGCCTCGTGCGCCTGTTCATTGGCGACGAACGCGGCGGCGGTGGCGCTCAGCGCCAGCAGGGCGAAGGCGGCCACCGCCGCCCGCAGCCGGCGCAGCTGCCGCCGGTCGTAACGCTCCGATTCGGCGACCAGGGCGACGATCCCGCCGTCCAACTCCCCCCCGCGCCGGGCCACCAGGTCGCGCGCCTGTCCTAGCACCGGCTGGCGCAGCAGGAACCCGGTGCGTTGCCGCCCCGATTCGGCCGCCCATTCGGCCGCCACCTGGTGCAGACGGTCACGCAGTTGCAGATCCGCACGGCTTTGCTCGACGATTTCACGGGCGCGGGGCCAGTGGGTCAGCAACGCCTCGTGCGCCAGACGCAGCACCCCGTCCTCGCCGGCCACCACAAGACGGGCGTCGGCGGCGCTGAGGGCGTTGACCAGGGCGAGGTCGGGGCCGTGCCCGGCGAAGCTCGCCGGAGGCACCGGCCGGGCCATGGTGCGCCCGTTCTCTCCCTGCTCGACCCGGGTCAAGGCGAACAGCACCCGGGGCAGGGCGGCCCGCACCTCGGCGGACTGACGCTCCAGCACCTCCTCGGCCTTGCAGCCGATGGCGCCTTCCAGCCGTCCCAGCGCCTTGTAAGCGTCCCAGGTCAGGTCTCCCGCCTCGGTACGGCGGTGCCAAAGCTGTTCCAGGGTGAATTCAAGTAGCGGCAACGCCCCCGGCTGGGCGGTGGCGGCCCGGCGCAGTTCGTCGTCCAGCCGGACCCCGCCGTCGGGGTCCATCCCCCCCGATGCCAGCCGCGACACCGGGCGGGTCTCGAAGCTGAGACCCGCTTCCTTGGCCGGCTCGGTGATGATCTGCCCGATTTCCGCGTCGTTTGGCGGCAACAGTAACACCCGCCCCCGCCCCTCGGTCAGGACCACCAGGCCGGGCACTTCGTCGAGGCGGTCGAAAAAGTCGCTGCGCATGGTCGCCACCACGATGGCGCCACCGGCCGTGACCAGCGCCCCGACCTGATCGATGAACCGTGCCCGTTCGGCCTCCGCCACGGTCTCGGAGAATATTTCCTCCAACTGGTCGGCGACCAGGATCAGCGCCGGCCGCCAGGGCGCGGCCAGATCCTCGATCTGCGCCTGGTCGGCCAGGGCGTCCGCCACCGCGCGGGCCAATTCCGCCGGCCCGGCCGCCGCCATGGCATCCACTCCCATGGCGATGGCGGGCAGCGCCTTGGGGGCGGCGATGGCGGTGGCCAGCGACAGGCAGGGATTATTGCCGCGATCGGAGGGACGAAAGATCGCCCAGCGGGTCAGCCCGACGCCGGGCAGCATGGTGGGTTGCAGCAGATCGGGCAGCAGCCCGGCCTTGACCAGCGACGACTTGCCCGAACCCGACGCCCCCATGACCAGCAGGAAGGGACGCTGATCCCCCAGGCCCGCCGCCACCGCCTCGCGCAGTTCGTGACGGGCGCGGGTGCGTCCGAAAAAGATCTGGGCGTGTTCGGGCTCGAAGGACTCCAGGCCGCGGAACGGCGAGCCAAAATAGCGCCGGCGCGGAATGTCCACGTCGCCCAGGGTATCCAATATCCTGGCGCGCAGCTGGGTGGCCAGCATCTCCTCGAATTCGGCCGGCTCCCGGAAGGCGTGGGATGCCAGGGTGCCGTCCGCCGTGGTGGAGAACCACCGGGCGACGAAGCCGTCCACCATGGCCTTCTGCCCCCTCTGCTCCTCCTCGGTGTCGCCGCCCAGCTGGGTCAGTACCGGCGCGGTCTTGCGATAGACCATCAGATGCGGCGCGCCGCCCGACAGTTCGGCGGCGGCGAACGCGTCCTCGAACTCCCATTCGGTTCCGGTAACCGGTGCCTTGCCGGTCTTGGCGCCCCGGTAGCGGGTCTCGGGCAGGGGCGTGCCCAACCGCGACCACACGATGACCAGCACGATGTCGGACCGGCTTGGCGGGGGGTCGATGCCATCCTGGAAATTGCGGGTGGCGGCCAGCGGCTGGCGTTCCCACAACACCGATTCAATCCGGCAATAATGCTGGAACTCGCGGTCCAGGTTCCGGATGACGCGGGCCGCGATCAGCCGTTCCGGACGAACGTCGCCCGGCGACGAGATGAATACCCGCAGCGTCTTTTCCCCAGCCATGGCAGCAAATCCCCCCTCGCCCGTCCCACCCTGGCGGCGGAGACCAACGGGGCCGCAGTCTACGGCGAAACCGCCACGTTGGAAAGCTTGCGGGCCGGTCCGGGCGACATCCCAACGGCTTACCGCTACCCCCCACGATAACGGTGCCGGGGACGGACTCGCAAAAATCGGGCGCGCCGATTCAAGGGAAGCAATAGAGCATCCGGCTCGAAGGCCGGGTCGCCAATCCACCTTTCCCGCACGCTTATCCCCTGAGATTTTCCGGTCGCCTGTCTTTCGGCATCGAAGTTGTCTCACTGGATGCTGGCCTCGCCGCGAAGGCAGGCCAGCTTCGCCCGAGCACCAGATCTGCGGGGCTATCGTTGGGTGACCGCTGTTGTTTGGCAACCGTCATGGCGTTGGGGCTGCCGGTGCTGACCGCCGAAGCGGCCTGGAAACCGCTGGCGGATACACTCGGCATCGAGGTTCCGAATATCCGGCCACGGGGACATTGAGCAGAGATAAGATTGGAGGCGCTTTGAAGGCCGCCTCAATCCCTGCACGCATATGAGTTCCTGTTTCGTACGGCCTTAGCGTACAAGGTATGCACTTTCGTTAGGTGACCCCGAAGGGGGCCGGATGGCCCCTTTCGGATTTGGGCGCGGCCAAACCTGCCACTAAGGCTGACTCGCACTTTCGGTCCGGGCAAAGTCCTCCAAGGCCGCAGCGACGGTTGGGTTTGAATAAAAAATGTTCCTGTGAAACCCGCAGGCTTCCGCGATGACGCACTTGTTGGGCCGCCCACCAGTCATCCGCGGCAATAAAATGCCCTGACGTCTGATCTCTACGAGGTAGCGTTTGAAAGCCGCGAGATCGTCGCGTTTTTCGATTGAGGCCCGGTTGCGGTCTTCCGCATCGAAGGATTCGAGTAGGGCTATGCACTCCTTCTTATAAAAGAGATTGCGGTCGACACCGGCGGCTTTCGCTATCACAACCTTATTCGGCAGCCCAGCTCGACGGGGTAACAATGCTCCCGTCTTCCGAAGACCAAACAGATAATTTTCTAATTTTTCAAGCGAGTTGACCCGACCCACTTCCTTCCTCTGACGAACTATGATGGCCTCATTTTTTCGCCTTAGCATTTCCGCCGGTATTGCGGTTTCATCACTCCGCTTAATAAAGCGCTGCTCACTGTGCTCGCCGGATCGCTCGGCGGCGATCATCTCAATGCCAACTGCCGCGCACACCCTAAGTACGCGTCTGACTCCCACGGCATGGCGCTTGGCTACCTCATTGGCTGAGACATACATCCCCCCAAAAATTGCACAGGATGCTTCCGTGACGCGCAGGTAGGCAATACCGGGTAATGCTTCCAAGAACCCTTGATGCACGAGCGACGCCACCACGAGACTGCTGCACTGCAGCAGGTCCGCCACCTCTGCGGCCGAGCGAGCCGACTGGAAGATCGCACTTCGGCTGTCCATTTGAAATTTCCGAACCTGCTCGACATCGAGGAGGACTCCGCCCATTCGATCCCCCCTTCGCCCCAAACAGCGGATGTCGCCTTGAAGGAAAGCCACGACGAGATCCCGCTTCGCCTGGGGTGACAGAAAGTGAAGGGTTTTCAGGGCGGCTCCCAGGGCGATGGAGGAGGTATTCAGGCCAGTGTTTGTCTCGCCATTTCTGTCTGCAACAGCTGTCAACGGCGACCTAATTTTCCCCATTTCGGGCGGACGGAAATTCCCCAGGTGGAGGGATCGGTGATCAGCCGGAT
>NZ_LWQT01000091.1 GCF_001650715.1 Paramagnetospirillum marisnigri
CCGGTGTTCGTGCTTCATGACACCTCACGCGGGGTGGAGCAGCTCGGTAGCTCGTCAGGCTCATAACCTGAAGGTCGTAGGTTCAAATCCTACCCCCGCAACCAAATTAAGCCCGTAACTTCAATAAGTTACGGGCTTTTTGATTCCAAGCCCGTGGCCGACGGAAAATCTGTGTCCGTACTGTGTCCGTAAAAAATGGCGGCCGGAGGCGCCGACCTGGCGCTCCCTGTCGTCATTTGACGCGTCATGGCGACCACCACCACGATGCTCGGGACCAAGCCGCCCATCAGCAGGCCTCCAACTCTGCCGACCTCGATCCGGGCAACAGCAGGGCCAGCACCTCGTCGCCACTCAAAGTCTCAGCTTCGATCAACCGGTCAACAAGCCGGGGCAGGGAAGCTGAGTGGGAGTTGATCAGAGACATGGCTGCGCCATAGGCCCTGTCGAGACGCGCCTCGACCTGGCGGGCGATGTCGGGACGGCGCGACAGCAGGATGTCGATCGTGTCGGGTGACGGCATGCCAGACCAGATAGGCGTCGCCGCCCCACACAACCCCAGTGCCGTAATCGCCGATGTGGCTAACAATGTGGCCCTGGCCAAATCACTCTCGGCGGTACCTCCGGCTCCACTTGAAGCCGCACCGAGCACAATTTCCTCCGCGGCCCGGCCCGCCAACAGGATCGTAATCAACTCATCGATATCGGCCGATGTAGCCAGGTCGAGTTCGGGGCGCATACTGATCACTCCGCCGCCCGTGGTCGACGTCTGGCGGATACTGACATGGCGTAAGGTATTGGGTTGAAGATGGGCAATGGCAATGGCGTGACCGGCCTCGTGGATCGCACAACGGCGAAGCATCGAGGGGCACACGTCCGGCGCATTGCCACGGATTTCAGCAATGATATCCTCCATGCACATGGCCCGGCTACCTTGTCGACCACGACGTTTTGCGCCGCGGACCCAGCGTGCCACATCAGCTCCGGTGCCCCCGATGGCCAGTTTGGCTGCGGCGGTCAAATCTTCGCCGGAAAGTTCGCCGCCAAGGTGATGGCGCATGATTTGTGTCAGGCCTCCCTCGTCTGGTAGCCCGATCGTGATGTGGCGATCCAGGCGCCCCGAACGGGTGATGGCGGGGTCAAGGCTACTGGGGTGATTAGTTGCGCCAACCACAATTACCCCCTCCCGTGCAACGACGCCGTCGAGCAGTTCCAAAAATCCATTGATGACCTGGATCGAGTAATCCTTGTGTGCAGAGTTAAGATTTGACCGATCGCCAAAGCCATCGATTTCATCCACGAGTAGGATTGCCGGAGCTGCTGCGCGAGCCTGTTCAAACGTACGGCGCATTGCCTTTAATAGGTCTCCAAGGTGGCCTGCCGCCTGCCATTCACCGAGACTGGATGCAATCAGCGGCACGCCGCAGCTGCCTGCGAGAGCTCGGGCAAAGGTCGTCTTGCCGCACCCTGGCGGACCGCCGAGCAGCACTCCACGATCCACCTCGGACCAAGTCAACGTACCCGCACGATACTCCGTGAGATCTTTTGCCAAGGAGTTACCCCAGGTCACGGCCTCATCCATCCCGCCCAGGTCGGCAAGGGTGATATCGGGTACAACCTGCCGCTTGGCAATCATGGCGCTGAGACGGCGGATCGCGCTGTCGGCATCCTGGCCGGCTCGCACCGCCAGCCTGAGATCATCGGGAGAAATCTTGGTGGCGATTGTATCCGCGATAACGTCGGTGGGGGATGTCCCGGTGATCTCCTCGATGATATTGGCCAACTGCCGCGCATCAACAGGCTGAAGTGTAATCGTCGCGTCGGCGGCAGCCAGCAGGGCGGTCGGAAGGCTTGCATCAGGATTGGGGGCAAAGCCGACAGCGGTACCTCCATGGCCGAGGGCGAGGGCGACAATGGCCGCTCCATCCGTCATCTTTTTAGAATCCCCAGCGTCTTCTCTTATGAATGCAATATGGAGTGGTTTAACATTATCACGCCACCTCGGCGAATTGATGTTGTCGCCGTTGGCCATGGTCTGGCCATCCTGCATTATAAGGAACGCCCAGGCACTTTGGACAGGTTTGGCCCAAAGGGGAGGGACTGCGACGATAATGGCAGCACTGCCTTGGCCCGCCAGATCCCTGATGTCGGGGGATGCGGCAAATGCGGCCTCGAGCATGTGGATCGCAGCCAAGTCGCCGGGATCGCGTGGGCGCGGCGGATTGGCCTCAGTATCAAGACCGCTAAATTCGGTGTCTTCGTCAGTGCCGAGCTTGGCGAAGCCCGACGTTGTGGTAGGGGGATGGGAATTTTTCATTTTTGCCTCCAATGGGCGGATTTTCGGTGCGCCCAGACGGAGTGCCGGAGCGTCAGGTAATGTTTGGTGATGCTTTGGCGGTCACTCGGGATCCTCCACCTGACGATTGCGGGCGGCTGTCCAGCCCAGCGCCTTGTTGAAGTCGATGTTGCGCAATGCCGCTTCCTTACGTGCGTTGGCCTGCCATTTCCCCCAATTTTCGGCTAAGCGCTCCTGGCTTTGGGCGTGGATCAAGGATAAAGCTTGACGCCCAGCCGGACCAATGGGGGCTCCCTGAAGCCAACGATGGCCAGCAGAAGCGTCCCGGCCCAATGACAGGGCAAAGTGTTTTGCGGTGATCGGGCCCACCGAAGCGCGGAGCTGCTCCAGAAGCTCTCCCGCTGCCGGGGCGTGAAGCGTTGGGGATGCCTTGGGATGAAAGAACATCCAACGCAAAATCAGGGCGTGGCATGGATCTGCCAGGCGATCAGGTTGGAGGCGCATGTGGCGTCGAATTGAACCCCACTTAGCGGAGCTCGCCCCGAGCAGCCAAGACATGTCTGTTGCATTGAGATTCAACAACTCCTGGGCGGTAGTGATGGTAGAAACAGTGATCGGACTCTTGTTGAGTGAATTCATTGCGACCTCCAATTAAGCCAGCATCGAGGGAAGAAACGGGGGCGACGCGGGAAGCGCTTCGAGGATCTGTGCCCAAGCCTGCATACCGTCGGTCTTGGTCAAAGGACGGTGAGGGGGATTAGCAGCAAGGCGGAAGCAGTATCCCTGTATATATGGCGTAGCCAGACCAGAGAAGGGCAGGATGGTCACGCGGACTTGGCCGTCCTGCAGCTGCTCGAGGATGGAGCGGCCATCAGTTGAGCCGCACTCGAACGACTCAGATACGCCAGTAGCATGCCAGACAATCAGGTCAGCCCTCAGCGGATAGCGGCCGGACGTAGCTGCGGCTTCGGGCTCGAGCTGACCACGGGGATCTTCGGCAACGGCAAGGAGACGTGCATGAACCTTCAAGACGCGGTGGTCGTCTGATTCGTTGCAGCCATGCTCATCGGCCAAGATTTCGTCGAGTAGCGTTTCAGTCACCATTGGGCGCCAGGGGATGACGACAGTGTCGACCGCGATATAACCGCCTGCGATGGACTCAGCCAGCAGGGCGCTGTCCTGGTGGGCGCGAGGTAGTCCGCTGGTCTGGGCGTGAATTAGACGCGGAAGAACATCATGGGGATTGGAAAGAATCGACGACAAGCTGGGCAGGTCGGCATTGGTGCTGATATTGTATGGGGTAGCGATAGACATAATGGGTCACTCCATTGTGTGATTTCGTTAGGCCCGGTGCTGGTGCTGGAACACCGCATCGGGCTGACTGAAATTAATATCGCACATGTGCGCTTTTGGCGCAATGCATAAAATACGCAAGATTGCGGAATTTTTCTGGTTCCGGCATTCTGTGCCCATGGATATCACTAGCGCACAGTGTCGCGCCGCGAGGGCGCTACTGGACAAGTCGCAAGATGACTTGGCTAAGATGAGCCGTGTCAGCAAGCGGACCATCACGCATTTTGAGTCCGGACAGAGGGCGCTCGTGCCAGCAACTCTCATGGCCATCAAACAAGCCCTTGAGGCGGCCGGTGTGAATTTCATACCGAGAGGGGTTGAGTTACGAAATCGTGAGGATTGCTGAAGCTGTCTTCCTTGGCGTGCCAACTATTGCGACGCCAGCCACACCGAATCTAAAATGCTCTAATCGTCTAGCGATGTAGTGCTTCGGCGCTGTGAGGGTTGCTTTTTTGTCAACATTTTGGGTGATGCGGCATTGCTACCCGGCAATTGGCGCATGCTGAGGGAGATGCGCTCAATGCCTTGGAAGGTTCTCAGAATCTCCTTAGCAACGGTGCTGACCGTCGTCTTGCCGTCTTCGGTCCGAGCTGAGGCAGTCCCCCTGGTTCAAGAGAGCGGCATCTACGTCTTGCCCGTTAACATAGGCGGCGCCATGACGTTGAAGTTCGTCCTCGACAGCGGTGCCTCCGACGTGACGCTGCCCCCGGACGTAGTTCAGAAGCTGATGCGTCAGGGTGTGGTGAAGCAGCGAGACTATATTGGTGCTCAAACCTACGGCCTTGCCGATGGCTCCACGATTCGAAGTGCCAGGATCATCCTCCATGAGCTAAAGGTCGGCAATGTTGTCGTCAGGGACGTGACGGCCAGCGTCACCCCGGACGGCGGTGCGCTTCTCCTCGGGCAGAGTTTCCTGTCGAAATTGCCGCGCTGGTCAATCGATAACACGCAGCATGCACTGATCCTTGGAGAAGACCCATTACCTGCCGGGGGAGATGCTTCTCCACAGAAGGCATTGGCCCGGACATCAGAACCGTCATTTGAAGCTGCCAAGGCAGCCTATGAGCGCGGAGACTTCGCTGCCGCCGCTCGCCTTTCCAAACCGTTGGCTGAGCAGGGCGATGCCATGAGCCAAATTGCCATGGGCTTCCTGTTCTTTTCCGGTCAAGGGGTGCAAAAGGACTATGGCGAGGCAGCAAGGTGGTATCGTCTGGCCGCTGATCAAGGCAACGCCAGTGGCCAACATAGTCTCGGACGCATGTATGCCGCCGGACTTGGCGTGTCCCAGGATCCAGTAACAGCTTACAAATGGTTCAACTTGGCTGTCGGCAACGGTGATGCAACGGCGACGAAGTCTCGGGATGACCTTGGAAGCAAGATGACGGCCACGCAGATTGCCGAGGCACAAAAGCTGTCCCGCGAGTGGAGGCCGAAGTCCCAATAAATCCGCTGACTACAAGGAGGGAGCGGATTGACGCCTACTCCAAGCCATGCCATCCGTACTGAAGTAATATGGCGGGAGGTTTGAATGAATAAGGGTGATTTGGTTGCCAAGGTCGCCGCTTCTGTCGGCATCACCAGAGCGCATGCCGACAAGGCCGTTGAGGCCGTCTTTACTGCCATCGAAGCTGCGTTGAAGGCTGGTGATGAAGTCCGTCTTGTCGGGTTTGGCTCGTTCAGCGTTGCCCAGCGTGCCGCCAAGAAAGGCCGCAATCCGCGCACTGGGGCGACCGTCCAGATTGCCGCTTCGAAGGCTCCCAAGTTTTCAGCGGGTAACCTAAGGCTCTGATGCTGGCGAGCCCCCCCCCGCAAAGGAGAAGCACCAGAACAGCTATCCTGCATCGAAGAGGTCTAAACTGACAGCATGATAACAAAGGGAAAAATCTAAATATGTCAGTCCGTTAAAATATCAGTTTCTCGTTGTGGCAATTCAACTATAACAAATTCTTGTATTATACCGGGATAGTCTTGATCAGTTTGTTCTCCGATTGCGGTGTGGCGTCTCTTGACATTCCAGAAGCCAGTCGCGTACCGCAGGAATGTGATACATGGTCGTTGTTCCGACACGAATCCTTGGGGGGCCTTTGCGGCGCGCATCAAGACGTTGTAGAGTGCGGCTGGAAATTCCCAGAAATTCCAGCAGCTGTGACCGGCCCCCAATGGCGGCTCCAGATCGAATGTTAGTGAAGCATGGTTGATGTTGCCTGGCCAGGGGCGACGGAG
>NZ_LWQT01000092.1 GCF_001650715.1 Paramagnetospirillum marisnigri
ATCCGGCTGATCACCGATCCCTCCACCTGGGGAATTTCCGTCCGCCCGAAATGGGGAAAATTAGGTCGCCGTTGACACCGGCAGGAACCAGCTTGGCGACGTCGCGACTGATGCCGATCTGGCGAACACAGTTCAGCCGTTCCATCATCTCGGCCATGTTGCGTGTCGATGGCGCCGCACCGGTAATTTTCAGCCACGCCAGCCTGCTGAGGGACTTCTCTTCCATTGGTTCCAGCAGTTGATCCAGGGCCACCTGCCGATCATGATCAAGGCCACCGATCAGAGCCTGGATCATGATCTCCGTGGCTCTGGCCGGACGATGAGGTCCAGCATAACCGGCAGGGGCAGCAGGATGCCGCGAGATCGGCATTCCCGGATCAGCAATTCGGCCAGTCGAACCGGCGAGCGTTCATTGGTGGCGATGCCGACCAGCCAGGTAATCAGGGCCTTGGTCACCTTGCGGTCAAATGAGACCAGGTTGAGCCGACGGATAATGTCTCCGACGTGCTCGCGGCGTGTTTCATCGCGGCGGGCGTACCGGGTATGGACACCGGGGTCGATGTCCAACTGCATGGCCACAAACGCGACCACCTCGGGCGGAACCATTTCACCGGCAGCGGGTGGGCGGCCCGCCTGTCGAATGCGGCAGAGCAGAACGGCATAGCCGAGGCGGTTGTGGTCACCGCGCTTGGCCGCGATCAGATCAATATCATCACGCGACAGCGTGTAATGGCGAAGGATGGCCCGCTCGTCGTATTCGACAGCCATCAACTGGTCCCATTGTTTGTCGCTGAGGATTCGCTGTCTCGCCATTGATCCCTTCCCCCTTGATGCCGAATGATTTCAGCATGCGCGTCTTGCGGCTCCGGGGCGAGTCCGTGTGGATGGAGGGGCTTACGTTACGGTCAAGCCAAATAACCGACAGACGTGGTCTCTTGGTAGAGCGCTGCCAACAATCATGCTACCTTCAGCCTCTACCATGAAGGGGGAGCATGGATGTCGGACAGCAATCGCACTGCCCTGGCGCATGCCATCCATGACCATCCCTTCCTCAGCGCAGCCTATCTGCGCTTCCTGTTCCTGTCGTTCGACGGACGCATCGGGCGTGCCAGCTATTGGGGCAGTGCGGCGTTCTGGATCGCAGTGTTGTTCCTCGTCTCGGTGGCGCTGGCATTGTTGCCGATACCTGAGACTGTAATGGCGGCGGTGCCCATCCTTATCCTGGCCGTGGTCCTGCTGACCCTGCTGCCGGTGCAGATCAAGCGATTGCATGACCGAGACCGACCCTGGTGGTGGATTATCCTCAACATCATCCCGCTGGCCAATTTCTGGCTGGTGATCGAGCTGGGGTTTCTGCCCGGTGTCGCGGGGAACAACCGTCATGGCCCACCGCCCGGCCATCCCGCCCTTTCCCCGGAGGAAACCAAGACCCGGTTCGACGCCGGGCAAGCACCGTCCTTCGCCAGTCCGCGCGACCAATCCATTTGCATTGTCCTGCACGGGCTGGAAAGCAAGACCCTCCCCGACGGCATCCAGCATCGCGACATCGAGCTTCTGTGGCTGACCGCCCTGGGATTGGCCTATGAGGGGCGTCCGCTGGATCGCTTCGGCGACATCCCCATGCCGGGTTTGGTTCATGACATCCGACCCTATCTCTGCCTCGTCCCCGACGAAGACCTCGCCCGCATGATGGCGGCACTGGACAGTGCCGATACGATGCCCGAGCTGCGGCTGATGTTTCCCGACAGCCTGTGGGAGACGGCAGCATGATCGTCTGGTCCGGCAACGGCTATGTCCTGCCCCTCCTCGTTGCCGTGACGGTTGCCCTCGGTCTGGTCAGCGGCACCGCGCTGGGGCTATCAGATACCCACGCCGTGGCCGTTGGCTACACCCTCGCCGCCGTTGCCACCTGGATCATCGGACGGCGCATGAACGACCCCGCCAAGGGCTATCCGATGATCGACGCCAAGACGGGTGAAACCGTCATCCTGCGCACCCGCCACACCGTGTTCTGGGTCGAGGTGCAGTGGTGGGCGATTCCCTGCGCCCTGGCCGCCATCGGCAATGGCTTCCGTGGTGCCCTGTTCCCCGTCAGTGCCGACCCGTGGCCGGTGGTGTTCGTGCTGGTCGGGCTGGGGCTTGGCGGCATGGTGCTGGGGCCATTCATCCTTCGCCGCCTGGGGGCGCCATGACAGCCCCCACTATTCTGCGCCGTGACGCGACTTTGTGGCTGTGGAACACCACGGATGAAGACATTCAGGCCGCGCTCTACGGTGACTACGTTTCCGAAAAGGGAACCTGCTGCGTCGATCCGGGCGAGGTGAAGGAGATCGGCACGATCGCCCCCAATGGCGTATCGTTGCGCCTGGTCTTCACCCCACGCCGGGCGGCGTCACGGGTGTACGATTACGACTTGGCTGCAACCGGCGCAGTGGTGGAGCATCCGACCCTAGGGACAGCTACCCGTCTTCCTGATCCGGTGCCGCTGCCCGAGCCGTGGCTGGTCAACCACGCCCTTTCCCCCGAGATCGTGGCCGCCGCCGAGGCCGGTGATGCCGAGGCCCAGTACCAGCTTGGCTTCAACCTGTTCTGGGGCTTCCCCTATACCGACGAGGCCACGGGGTACCGCTGGCTGGAGGCATCGGCGGCGCAGGACCATCCCGCCGGATGCCGCTATCTGGGGGAGATCTTGTTCGGCGGCGATGAGTTTTCCGGCATCGAGCAGGATTTGGATCGCGCCGTCGCTTTGTTCGACATCGCCGGGCACGGTGGCTGGCCGGGTGGATGGAGCAAGATGGCCTATGCCTATGAGCACGGCACCCTGTTCCCCCGCGGTCCTGACCAAGCGCTGCATTACCTGAAGCTGGCCGCCGAAGGGGGCGACACCTTAGATGCATTGAAACTTGCCCGGCGGCACGAGGACGGAGACGGCGTTCCCCATGACCTGAACCAAGTCATCCACTGGCTGCGCGTCTCCGCCGAACGCGGCCAAAGCCGCTTTGGCGATGCCGAATTGAGCCTGGGCATGATGTACCATCTGGGCCACGGCGCCCGGCAGGACTTCGCCGAGGCCGAACGCTGGTATGCCCGCGCGGCTGAACTGGGCGTGCAAAGGGCAAAGGATATTCTGGAGCAGGGCTTCGCCACCCCACCCCAGGATACCGAGGATGCCTGGGACATGCTGACCCAGAACGCCCCTGTCGTGGTCACCGCCATCACCAAGCGGGCGTTGAAAGGCAATGCCGAGGCAATGATCGAACTGGCCATGCGCCACATCTACGGGCGCGGCCTGCCTCACGACCCCGCCCAAGCCACCGCCTGGCTGCGTCAGGCGGCCGAGACCGGTAACGCCGAGGCTTGCCGCCTGCTGGCGCAGCGGCTGGAAAATGGCGAAGGAGCAGACATCGACCACGGCAGCGCCCTCGCTCTCTACCATCGAGCTGCCAATCAGGGCGACGAAGAGGCCATGGTCGGGGCCGGGCGGTTGTTGATGGAAAAGGGCGACGGTATGGCGGCCTTGGCCTATCTGGATCGCGCGGCCAACGATTGGCATGCCTCCGCTTGCCGCCTGATCGGCAACATCTACCGCCACGGTATCGGCGTTCCCGCTAATCCAGGCCGTGCCGAGGTGCATTATATGCTGGCCGTTGCCACCAACGATCCCGAGACCATGGTCGGTCTGGCTCGCCTGTACGCGTCAGACGGCCACAAGGCGGAGATCGCCGAATTGCTGGAACAGGCCATCGACCTGATCCACTGGCCCGCCTGCGAGTTGATGGAGGAACTTTGCCCCGGCTGGGGTGCCGCGCCGAACAACCAATCAATGACGCCGCGTTCGGTCGAGGCCGAGAATACAAACACCGACATCACCGTAGCCGCATTCGAAGCCTTCTTGGTGGGGCTAACTGGTGTCGACATCCGCCGGTTAATCGCGGCGACCTACCGGCTTAACCTGATCTGCGCGTTGAAGGGTACACCCGAGGCCGCACGGCAGCGGCTGTTCATCAACTTGACTGACGCGGCCAAGGCGGATGTGGCGTTCACGATGGAGGCGGTGGGGCCCGCACGGTTCGAAGATACGGTGAGGGCGATTGCAGGTATTTTGCCAGAATAATATCTTTGAGGAGAATGATTATGATGATCGCCTCATCTGTATTAAATTTTATTTCAGGCGTTGCAATTATACAAATAATTTATCTTTTTATTGGGACTATTCTGGCGGCGGTTATTTATCCTGTAGTTGCTTACCGTTTTGCGATACATCCTGGCTGGGGTGTTACCGCTTGGATCGATATTCTCTGCATTACGCCTTTGTCGTCGTTTTCCCTTTCAAGGTTTTTGTTGTCATTTTTTCCCGCTGCGGTCGCACGCAATCCAGTCAAAGGAATTTCTTTTCTCCTCATCATCGCAACATGGCTCTGTATCAGTGCGATTTCCATAAATACATTCTATATATCTCTTGCTGCAACAAACGGATTTGATGAATTTTCTGTGGATAGTATTTTATATTTAAATGTGTTTTCTATTATCATATTTGCATTCATTGCGCTTATGTCCTTTCGCGCCCGGCGTGCCACGCTTAAAGGTGGCGCGTACATTCTGTTCCTCAGGCGTTTTGCGGGGCGGGCAGATCGATCCATTCTCCGTGTCTTGCAAAAGGCCACACATGATGACGTGCCGATTGTCATGCTCTCCGACCCCAAATGCCGCGCGGTATCCAGGGACCCACTTCTGCTTGGGTTTATCGGAATGAGTTTTCTCCATCCCTTTATATCGATGCCGATCTATGTATCAGAAGCCAACGAAACCTGGAGGGAGGCGGTTGAACGCCTGATTTCATCTGCAAAAATGACCGTTATCGACGTCAGTGATATATCTGAGGCGATGGCATGGGAGCTTGGCAGGCTTTCAAGCGTCCGCCAAAATGTACTAATGGTCATGAGCAATAAATATACAACAAAATCATCTGCCGATCAAATAGGTCGCCTCAAAGAATTTACAAATAAGATCAAATACGATAGCGGAATTGCAGTTGGTGTCGCAATGTTTCTGGTCGCTGGGATAATTGGAGGTGGGTTCGCGGGAGTTGTTGCCACTCAGCCGCTATTGTTTTTGTTGCGAATGGTTGGATATGAAGCTGAGGCATCCACTGCACTTGCCGTGATCACATTGGGCTTGGTCATTTTTACGATAACTCTATCGAAGAGCTACTACCTTAAGCCCCACATAAAGGCAGAATCATCTTTAATTATACAAAATGAAATTCACCGCTTCCTTGGCGGGCGCGCAATATCGAATACCTGGCGTCATAGAGTTGAGTATTGGTACATTGCTGCTGCGCTTCCTTCATTGGCGCTGGTGTACTTTTTTGCTATTGAAGTATTCACTAAAATCCGTGGCGGGCAATAGCGTGGGTAGCCAAGGATTTGGGCAACTTGCCTATGACAAAGGCATGAGAATTCTCGCAGGTGCTCAGCCGGATGCCGCTGCCTTGGAAAGCAATTCCATCAAGCATGGGCTGTTGACCTATGTCTTGATGGTGGAAGGCCTTGAATGGATGAAAGCCGATCGTTCGCCCCAGGACGGAGCACTTGGGCACCTCCGGAAACCTCTTCATTCTGACGGTTTGAGAGTTGTTCCGGGCGTGAATTGCGGTTGATCGGCGTTTCCGGGTCTGTTT
>NZ_LWQT01000093.1:2500-5566 GCF_001650715.1 Paramagnetospirillum marisnigri
GGGCATTTCGTGGATGCCTTGGCACTGAGAGGCGATGAAGGACGTGGCACTCTGCGAAAAGCCACGGGGAGCCGAGAGCAGGCTTTGATCCGTGGATATCCGAATGGGGAAACCCCACCGTAAGGTGATCCTTCACTGAATCCATAGGTGAAGGAGGCGAACCGGGCGAACTGAAACATCTAAGTAGCCCGAGGAAAGGACATCAACCGAGACTCCGCTAGTAGTGGCGAGCGAACGCGGACCAGCCCAGTGATGTCGTGTACATAACCCGAAGCTTCTGGAAAGGAGCGCCATAGCGCGTGACAGCCGCGTAGGGGTAAACCGCACGACATCCTCGAGTAAGGCGGGACACGTGAAATCCTGTCTGAACATGGGGGGACCACCCTCCAAGGCTAAGTACTCCTCAGTGACCGATAGCGAACTAGTACCGTGAGGGAAAGGTGAAAAGCACCCCGACGAGGGGAGTGAAATAGTACCTGAAACGGAATGCCTACAAGCAGTCGGAGCCCCCTTGAGGGGTGACGGCGTACCTTTTGTATAATGGGTCAGCGAGTTAGTGTATGCAGCAAGCTTAAGCCGGTAGGCGTAGGCGTAGCGAAAGCGAGTCTGAATAGGGCGTCGAGTTGCATGCATTAGACCCGAAACCGGGTGATCTAGCCATGGGCAGGTTGAAGGTGGGGTAACACCCACTGGAGGACCGAACTCACGTCTGTTGAAAAAGACGGAGATGACCTGTGGTTAGGGGTGAAAGGCCAATCAAACTCGGAAATAGCTGGTTCTCCGCGAAAGCTATTTAGGTAGCGCCTCGGACTTATACCATCGGGGGTAGAGCACTGGATGGGCTAGGGGGTCCCAAAGACCTACCAAACCTAACCAAACTCCGAATACCGATGAGTACTATCCGGGAGACAGACGGTGGGTGCTAAGGTCCATCGTCAAAAGGGAAACAGCCCAGACCGCCAGCTAAGGTCCCCAAGTCATGGCTAAGTGGGAAAGGATGTAAGACGGCCAAAACAACCAGGAGGTTGGCTTAGAAGCAGCCATCCTTTAAAGAAAGCGTAATAGCTCACTGGTCTAATAGCTGTCTCGCGCCGAAAATGTACCGGGGCTCAAGCCATGCACCGAAGCTGCGGGTGTGCAGCAATGCACGCGGTAGCGGAGCGTTCCGTAAGCCGATGAAGGCGTCATCGTGAGAGGCGCTGGAGGTATCGGAAGTGAGAATGCTGACATGAGTAGCGACAAACAGTGTGAGAAACACTGTCGCCGAAAGTCCAAGGGTTCCTGCGCAAGGCTAATCCGCGCAGGGTAAGCCGGCCCCTAAGGCGAGGGCGAAAGCCGTAGTCGATGGGAACCACGTTAATATTCGTGGGCCTGCTGGACGTGACGGCCTCCGTGTATCGTATCTCCTTATCGGATTGGAGGTGCGGTGAAGGAGGTCCAGGAAATAACGCCAGCGTATAGACCGTACCCGAAACCGACACAGGTGGACTGGTAGAGTATACCAAGGCGCTTGAGAGAATGATGTTGAAGGAACTAGGCAAATTGACCCCGTAACTTCGGGATAAGGGGTACCTCTCCTTGCGCAAGCAGGGGGGGGTGGCACAGACCAGGGGGTGGCGACTGTTTACTAAAAACACAGGGCTCTGCGAAGTCGAAAGACGACGTATAGGGTCTGACGCCTGCCCGGTGCCGGAAGGTTAAAAGGAGAGGTGCAAGCCTTGAATTGAAGCCCCGGTAAACGGCGGCCGTAACTATAACGGTCCTAAGGTAGCGAAATTCCTTGTCGGGTAAGTTCCGACCTGCACGAATGGCGTAACGACTTCCCCGCTGTCTCCAACATCAACTCAGCGAAATTGAATTCTCCGTGAAGATGCGGAGTACCCGTGGCTAGACGGAAAGACCCCGTGCACCTTTACTACAGCTTTGCAGTGGTACTAGGATGTGGATGTGTAGGATAGGTGGGAGCCTATGAAGCATCGGCGCCAGCCGGTGTGGAGGCAACCTTGAAATACCACCCTTCTGCTTCCTGGTATCTAACCGCGCCCCGTGAACCCGGGGCCGGGACCCTGCATGGCGGGTAGTTTGACTGGGGCGGTCGCCTCCCAAAGAGTAACGGAGGCGCGCGATGGTGGGCTCAGGCTGGTCGGAAATCAGCTGTCGAGTGCAATGGCATAAGCCCGCCTGACTGCGAGACAAACAAGTCGAGCAGAGACGAAAGTCGGTCATAGTGATCCGGTGGTCCCGAGTGGAAGGGCCATCGCTCAACGGATAAAAGGTACGCCGGGGATAACAGGCTGATCTCCCCCAAGAGTCCACATCGACGGGGAGGTTTGGCACCTCGATGTCGGCTCATCACATCCTGGGGCTGGAGCAGGTCCCAAGGGTTCGGCTGTTCGCCGATTAAAGTGGTACGTGAGCTGGGTTTAGAACGTCGTGAGACAGTTCGGTCCCTATCTACCATGGGTGTTGGAAACTTGAGAGGACCTGTCCCTAGTACGAGAGGACCGGGATGGACACACCTCTAGTGTACCGGTTGTCGCGCCAGCGGCATCGCCGGGTAGCCATGTGTGGACGAGATAACCGCTGAATGCATCTAAGCGGGAAGCTCCCCTCAAAACCAGGTTTCCCTATCAGAGCCGTGGAAGACCACCACGTTGATAGGCTGCGTGTGGAAGCGTGGTAACACGTGAAGCTAAGCAGTACTAATCGCTCGATCGGCTTGATCGCCCATGCGTAGCGGCAAGCCCGACAACACAAAACGCATAAGACGTGCACGCGAAGATACCCTACAGATCAGAAAATAATCGGTTTCCTTCGACGACCTGGTGGTCATAGCGAGGGCCCCCCACCCGATCCCATCCCGAACTCGGCCGTGAAACCCCTCTGCGCCAATGGTACTATGTCTTAAGGCATGGGAGAGTAGGACGCTGCCAGGTCTTCAAAGGAAACCAACCTATCGCGACGACATCGTACACCGGCCCCAATAAGGCCGGTGTTCGTGCTTCATGACACCTCACGCGGGGTGGAGCAGCTCGGTAGCTCGTCAGGCTCATAACCTGAAGGTCG
>NZ_LWQT01000094.1 GCF_001650715.1 Paramagnetospirillum marisnigri
TCATATCCGCCCCCTGTTCCGTCATACGGATAGGGAATCACGAAACCCGAGCCGACGCCAGTTTCCGGAGGTGCCCACGTCCTGGCGAGGCGGAATCCTGCGGTACTATCCGTGGCGTTGCGGGCGGCGGAGCGGAGGAACGATGGATAGCTATCGAAGGATCCGCCCCGGATGACGTGAGGGCAGGAATTTTTCCCAGATACAGCGCTGCCATCAGTCGGTGCGCCGATATAGTTCTCGACCATGCAATCCTGCACCCATTAGCGACCCTTCATAAACCGGCAATGCGCAACATCGTCGTTCCCTTCCACCCGCTCCTGTCCAGCAAGGGTGCCAACGCCTCGTAGAACGCCATCAGTTGCACCTTGGACAGGCCTTTGGGCGCCCTCCAGTCGCCACCCTCCAAATGAAAGCCGTGATCCAAAAGCAATCGGGAGCACTCGGCATCGCAACGATCGGGACCGGCGAACCAGGTCGCCTCGTCGCTGTTTTTGACGCGTATCGGGAGATAGGTGGTTTCGTCCGGAGCCTTGCTGACCGCCTTGCCGTTCTCGGTCGCATCGGTGGCCTGGAAGATGAAATGGCCGGAGGTGCCGAGCGCGATGAAGCCACCGATCAGGGTCATCGTCTCGCGGCCATCCTCGACCACGGTGGCGGCAAGGTGATCTGCCCGCGCGACCAGTTTCACCGATGACTTCCCTTGTCCCTCGACGACATAGTGCCCGTCGGCAAGGGGATAACTGTACTCGCTTGCAGCGAAGTGGCGGGTTTGCCCCTCCAGCACGAAGGGGACGCAGCCGGCCAGGCACAGTGCCAGCATGGAGAGAGCCATGCGCAAGTAGGGGGTCATGGCAAGTCCGCCTCGATGAGGTCAAGGGCACGAGAGAAGGTCGATGTTCCCACTCCATCCGGATCGTTCCAGTCTTCCCGGTACTCCATCCGTCTCTCGGTCAGGGCGTCGTGCAAAGCCATGGCAAAAGAGTCGTCGTCGGCACCGGCGGCGGTGTTCATCGCCCGCTTGATTCCGTCGATGGCCGCCCGAGCCAACTTCGCCCGGCCCAGTTCGCCTCCCTTCTCCAGCCCGGTCGCGTATCGCGATTCTTCGCGCAGGATCTTGTTCAATGCCATGGTCAATCGACGCTGCGTCATCTGCGTTCCGCCTTCTATTGGCCGAGACCAATTTCCACCCGACTGTTCTGGTTTGCGCTGGCGCCTGGGAAAAGCGGTCGCGAGCGGCCGAAGGTGACGGTGGACAGCCGGGATGGCTTGATGCCTTGGGCCACCATGTAGCTCAGCACGCTGTTCGCCCGCTTGTCCCCCAGGGCCAGATT
Source organism: Paramagnetospirillum marisnigri (assembly GCF_001650715.1). Lineage (GTDB taxonomy): Bacteria > Pseudomonadota > Alphaproteobacteria > Rhodospirillales > Magnetospirillaceae > Phaeospirillum > Phaeospirillum marisnigri. Next base: position 1,332 of record NZ_LWQT01000094.1, read on the forward strand.
GTATTCATCGGCGCCGGGGTCGTCAGCATGGCCTGCAAGCCTGGCCTTGCGTTCCGGATGAGCCTTCAGCCAGACAATCAACTGATCGAGCTTGGCTCTGGCGTCCTTGCCGAGATTGGAAGTGCCGACCGCGAATTGGATTATGCCGCTTCCGCCGGCGAAAGGCTCCGCCGCCACGTTCGTCCGCATGGCGCGATCCAGAGACTGTTTCCGAACGGCACTGCCTGTGTCCAGATTGAGCCTGTCGTCCACAGTGCCGGAAGGAGCATCGGCGCCGCATGGCGGCGGACAATCCGGCCTTGTCTGCGCGACGGCGGGCGTCCCTGCCGCAATGAGGATCGCGATGACGAAAAGGCGTGAGATCATGGTCTTTCCCCGCAATCCATGAGATTGAATGTCACACTGCCGTCGGCTTGGAAGTTGCCGATTGTCGCGGCGTTCCTGCCGGGATGGATGGTGACCAACCCGTCCGTCCGTCCGCCGTTTCGCCCCTGTTCGGGTTTGGCATCGAAAGCAAACGACACCCCGCCATCCTCGGCGCCGACCATCGCGACACGCGCGCCGTAGCATCCTTCACCAACGCAGTAACTGATCTCTTTGCGGTCGAAATTGACGGTCAGGTTCGTGTGCAGATTCTGCCGCTCGCAAAGTCCGGCGCGGCACTCGAATCCGCTTGCGGAGCGGCAGGACAGCAAATCCGCGGCCCCGGCAGGCCATGCCATGGCGCCCAGCGCCAGAACGAGAAGCATGCATTGCCGAGACACCATCGGTTCCCTCCCCCGTGGCCAAGTGAACGATAGAGAGAATTTCATCCGATTGCGTCCTTTTCATGAAGGATTGACGGAGGAACTCCCTTCTGGAGATCTGGCCGCAGCACTATCTCCCATCCCCCAGGTTAACCACCCGAACCCGCCGATTGGCGCCCGATGTCGGTTGCGAGGGGTCAAGCAGGCGGGATTCGCCATAACCCACCACATCAAGTCGGCTGGCCGGAATGGTGTGCCCCGTGATCAACTGGCGACGCACCGTCTCAGCCCGCTGTTCGGACAGCCGTTGATTGAAGACGTCGCCGCCGACGGCGTCGGTGTGGCCCTGTATGCGGAAGCGTTTTCCGGCCAGACGGGGGTCCTTGAGGGCGCGGCCGAGATTTCCGACCAGAACCTCGCCGTCCGAGGTCAAAGCGGCCGAGTTGAATTCGAAATTGATGGTCAAGTCGATGGCTGCTACTCCGTCGGGCTCGGCCTTGGTTACGGTGATGCCGCGATCCGAGCCCCAGGACCGGGCCGCGCCGTCGAGTTTGGTGGCAATGTCTTCCGCACTGGGATGCTCGGTCGCTGCCGCCATCAGAGGCAGCAGGACAAAGGCAACCATCAGCGCGACAATGCGTGCATTCATCTCCACCTCCTATCTCGGCATGGTCATCAGGGGGACGATCACCGCCGAGGGGGCTTTCCGCCCCTTGACCGACGGTTGCGCCAACAGGCCGAGGCGAAGCTCGGTGAGATACTCCCGCTCGCTCTCGGTGGCTGGACGGTCCAAGGCAAGCAGTGGCAAGGCCGAGGCCACCACCACCACCGACTCGCGGCCAAAGGTCGGGCCAGACACCTTCCATTCGCCCGCGCCGCCCAAGGTCAGGCGGGTCTTGGGCGGGATCGGTTTCCAGCCGGCATCACCATAGCGGCGCAGATGCGCCACCTGCCCATCCGCCTGGAGATAGCTGACATAGAGATGGCTGGGATAATTGGGAGTGACCACCTCGATCGTCAGGGCCTCCCCCTCCTTCATGGTGGCGCCTCCCTCAATCGAAGCGGCCAATCCGCTAGACTGGGCCACCGCGCCGCCCAGGGTCAGCCGGGCCTCGCAATGGGGCCAGGGCTCCACCGTCAGGTCGAGGTGGCGCTGCCACGCCGGCCCGCCATCGCCCAAGGCTGCGACTAGTTTATTCCGGTCTTCCTCGGTGGAGACGAAACCGCCGAGTGTCAGGATCCCATCCTTGGCGCTGCTCTCGACCTTGGCGCATTTCAGGCTGCGGACCAGATTGCGAAGCTTGGCCTGCGCCTCGGCAATGGTCGGCCGGTGCGGCGACGGATCCGGTTTTGGCGGTGTCACCACCACCGGCTCGGGCTTTGGTTCCGGCTCGGGCTTTGGTGGCACCTCATCGCTGTGAAGCGGCGGAAGCGGGCGGTCGAGGGTGACCGCATAGGCTTCGGCGGTCATGGCCGACACGGCGCGGTAGGATATCCAGAGAAAGCCGTGATCGCCCCAACCCGTGCCCCAGGAGTTTATCAGCCGGAAGGCGCCGCGCTCGTCGTTATAGGCCGTCAGCACCATGGCGTGGACCAGGGACTTGGTCTCGACATCGTCAAAGGTGGCGCTTCCAGACGCGGTGAAGAAGCTGGCGGGCAGCCGCATCGCCACCACCACCGGATTGCCGTTGGCGATCTGCCCCTTGAGATCGTCGAGTTTCTTCACCTCCAAGCTCTGCCAGTCATGGATGCGGAACAGGCTGGCGCTGTCCTTTACATCGGCCGAGGGTTGGCTGTCGCAGTTGGCTTGGGAATAACTGAACTCGGACAGGGGCGGCACGCCGTTTTGCCGCAGCAGGGTCAGCGCCGACGAAATGGTGATCCCGGAACGGCACGCGCCGCGCGGTTCCGCCAGCTGATTATAAACGAAAGAGGGGCTGAGGGGGGTGGGCGCCGCCGTGGATTGCCGGTTCGCATAGTAGCTGCGCAGGGCGTAGCCCGTGGCCCAGGCGGTGCAGGACGGCTGGCCCTTTTGGTCGCCGGGCTCGGGAAACCAGGGCGACAGATCGGCGGCCAGCGGCAGGAATGCCCGATAGCGCGGTAGCTTGGGCAGCGCGACATACTCTGCGGGCGGCAACAGGACGCCGCCGGTGGCGCGCGTCTGGGCCTGGGCGGGCGCGGCCAGACATGGCGCCAGCGCGGCCAGGACCATCAAGGCGCGGCGGGGAATGCCCATGGCCCTACTCCTTGCCCCATGGACCGACCTGGGCGAAGACGGCGTCGAGATCGGCCGGCACGCCGGCAATGGATTGAAGCTCTCCCCGGCTATCCGCGAAGATCAGGGTGGGATATCCGATGAAGTTGATCCGTTTAGCCATCTCCTTGATGGCCATGTCCGACTGAGTCAGGCGGAGCACCGCCGGCAGGTTCTTGGTCAGATCCTCCATGGCCTCCTGCCGGAAGACGCGGGCCAGGGCGTCGAGCGAGCGGTCGCTGACGACGTTGAGGTTCTGATTGATGGCGTGATCGTCTCGGTTGCCCCCCGCAACCCAGCGCAATTGGACGCCGTCACGGGCCGAGCGGGTGCGCTGGAACAACAGTTTGCAAACGGGACACCACGGCGCGAATACCACATAGACATGGCGCCGGCTTGGCTCGCCATCGCCGACCCATGGCGTTTCTGCCAGCAGGGTTTCCATCTCCGCCGTCGGCGAGGCAAAAGCGGGAACAGGCAGCAGCATGCCGAGGCCCATGGCGAGGGCGGCGCGACGGTCAATATTCATGAGAACCCCCCCAAGAGTTCGGTGAATCAGCACAAGGGCGTCGGTAAGACGGTCAGGATCAGGGTCACTGTATCGGGAAACAACTGCCAGCCGTCGCTTTTCTGGATGAAGACAATGCGGGCGGTTTCCCCACTGACACCGGTCTTGAACAGGCCGCTCTCGCCCGGCGCCTGCTCCACAATGAAAGGCCGCTGGATTTCCTCGCCTTGGTCGTTGCGGGCGGAGACAACCGCCTCCTTCACCTCCTGACCGGCCCCCAATGGCGGCTCCAGATCGAATGTTAGTGAAGCATGGTTGATGTTGCCTGGCCAGGGGCGACGGAG
>NZ_LWQT01000095.1 GCF_001650715.1 Paramagnetospirillum marisnigri
ATCCGGCTGATCACCGATCCCTCCACCTGGGGAATTTCCGTCCGCCCGAAATGGGGAAAATTAGGTCGCCGTTGACAGCCGACGCCCCGGCTGTTGCTCTGGCCGGTACGGTCGCCGGTGATGCGATGGCCGATCCTGTTGAAGCGACCCAGTTTTTTGATGTCGATGTGGATCATCTCGCCCGGCGCATCACGTTCGTAGCGGCGCACCGGCTCGGCTGGTTCCAGAGACTTCAGCCGGTTCATGCCCAGACGGCCGAGGATGCGGAAGACGGTGGCCTTGGACCGGCCCACGATGGCGGCGATCTCGCTTCCCGTCCGACGCTGGCGCCGCAAAACCGCGATTTGCTCGGCAAGGGCAGCGGGCGTTTGTGCCGGGGAACGATGCGGACGCGATGAGCGGTCCTGAAGTCCGGCAACACCTTCCGCCAGAAACCGCGCAACCCACTTGCGCACCGTGCGAACGCAAAGGCCCATGTCGGTGGCCACCGACATGGGCCTTTGCCCCTCATCGAGAACTCGCCGCACCAGAATCTCTCGACCAGTCGGTGTCAGAACGGCATTCTTGTGGATGCCCATTCGGTCTCTCCCTCGTTAGCCAAAGTGTCGCAACTTCAGCTTCCTCGGTTCAGATCGAGTGGGCAACCTCCTGAGACTTCACAGCTAGGGGAGACATGGCATTGGCGATGCGAGCGGCCTCTACCCGGTCAAGACCAAGGTTTTCCATGACTGGCTGCCATTCGGACGGGCCGCCGAATGCCGCCAGCAGAAAGTAGTCACGCTCGAGTGTGCGGAGATCCTCCCAGCCTCGTCGGCTGCTTGAGTGTATGGGCGGAATGTAATCGGCGCACATGGGGCAATCTTTCCACTGTCTGTCCCGCTCCCCTTTCGTGCCGCGGAAGGTTGTGACCTATCCCCAGCACTGCTGGTTTCGATTGAAGGGAGCCGAGTATCGACGACGACATTAACTGAGCACGACCGCTCCATCGACCCAAAGGAGCCTTTCGGCGTGACAGCACTCCACACGGGCCGCGCCGTCAACGCCGGGTAATCCGCAGTCATCTGCGAACAGATTGCGGCAATTTTTAAGCAAGCAAAGCGGCTTGTGTCCTAGATCGAACGGACAAAGCTTTTAGTATGCTCGTTACATGAAGCTTCACAGTGCCCTCCGCCAGCCCAAGATCAGTGGCTATTTCCCGGTTCGACTTTCCAGTCTTTAAGTGGCTGATAATCTCACGCTGCCTCGGAGTGAGGTGAGTAATATTCGGCGCCTCGACTGTGGCGGTAACCAGCTGATTAGCGGGAGCGGCAAACTCCGCAGGAAGGTAAATGCCGCCAGCCACAACCAAGTTTAGCGCCGCCAGAAAAACTTGGCTAGATGATGCTTTTGTGATGAAGCCCGACGCTCCGAGGTCGATCGCAAGATTGACGGCGGACCTGTCGGCGACGTCAGAAACGATCACGATGTGCGCTGGCGACGGAAGCAGATGACGCAACTTCCCCAGACATTCAGGCCAAGGCCCACCGGACATTGTCAGATCGAGCAGAGCCAAGTCGATGCCCGATTCACGTTCTCCCGCCTCAATGACTTCTGCGAAACTGCTCGCTTCCACAATGTGCGAAGCTTCCGCGTACAGGGTGAGGATGTGACGCAGACCTTCGCGAAATAACTGGTGATCATCGGCAATAAGGATCTTCATCGGAACTGCCAGGCCCACTTTTCACGCCATTGGCCATATGAGAGTTACGTCCAAAGTATGCTTCAATTCCGTCCGGAATGCACCTGATAATGCAGATCCCCTTGATATTCGGGCACACATTGTCAACACGCAGTTCCATCAATTGGCGTATCAACGGGTCTGGACGAGAGCCTCATCGATCTTGGTGAAGCCGCTGCCGACTCCCAGTTGAGACACATGGACGGTTACCGAACCATAACCATCGATCTTCGCCAGCCGCACCATGGTTCCCGACTTCGGGACGTCGATGATGCTGTCCACCGACCAAACCGTCCGGCTCCGACCGTCACTCTGATAAAGATCGCCGAGGGCAACAGCTTTCATGACCCACTCCCCTTGGGAGCGTTTCATTGCACACTGATGACGGCCTGATCAAGTGACAGATTGAAACCAAGATAGGCCCAACCTGGGGGCATAGCGATCACTTGCTGCGCGGCTGCCAACGGGCTCAACGCGTGTCTTGTCTGCCGCTATCAATTGCTTGACGGATCTTGGAGATAGAGCACAATTCCTTCAGGGGAGCAGTTTCGCCAATTCGGCCCCCCCGCGAGGCCGACCGGGCCGCCTTCGACAGCCACCCGGTCGGCCATCTGCATTTTGGGAACACTCATGCGTCACTTTGGTCTATCTGCGCCTCCGCCAATTCGCCGCCGCTCCAAGCCATGGTTTGCGTGGCTGGCTGTGGTGGCAGCTATTGCGGGGGTGGTAGCAGTCTGGGTCCGATAGTGGCGCAACGGGGCCATAGCGTACCTGCGCCTTGAGCGGCGGTTGGCGGGGGTGGAGCAGTCTGTACCTTTTTGGTTCGCCATCCAGGGCGCGGCCCCGCAGGTGCCGCCAGCAGGATAAGGACCGCCTCCCACCGCAATCTCTATCCGCCACGGCGAGGCCACTCTCCGGCAGAAAAATGTGTAGAGATTTTCGGACTTCGGATAGAATGTTTCCCTCCGGTGAAAGCCATTTGGATCAAACCGGGTGAAGCATGTTATCCGTCTCGATGACGTTCAAGGCTTTGGCCAGCGACAGGCCCTGGTAGAAGCAGTGCCACTCTCCGGTATGCCGGTGCCACATGACATCGAAGCGATCCCGTCCCATCCAGTCCAGCCGGGTGAATGGGGCGTCGGAATTCTTCACCCAGGTCGAATGCCGGATCATGTTATGTGGTTTTCAGACCAACTCGGCTTCCGCGTATCCTGAGATGCGAATAAAAACGTCACTACAAAAGGTCATTCGCCCCTGAAGGTCCGTCTTGCTGACGATGATCTCATTGTCACGGAAGTTGTGCCCACTTCCGCTAATGCAGATGGCCATGCTGATAGCCTCCCTTGACAGGCCTTCGGCTATGAGCCTTTGTTGCATTGGTCATATCACCTGCGGATGGTTTGGCACAATCAGCTCGCTGAGCGGCACCAGAACTACCTGGGGCCAAAAGCCACTTTAGGGAGGCGAAAATGGAAGCCAGTGATGGCGCTCGAGGTGCAATCCCTGAATGGACCCCCGACATGTCCGTGGGCAATGACACGCTGGACTCCGACCATAAGGCATTTTTTGACATTGCTCGACTGCTTTACGATTCGCTCGCCGATAAGCGGGAACAGGGCTTGATCATCGCCAGCACTCTCTTGATCCTGGAAGAGTATGTAGATGGGCATTTCCTTCGCGAGGAAAAGGCGCTGAAGGCGGTCGGATATACGCAACTCTCTGAACATCACCATAAACACCGTAAGTTTCAAGCCAGGGTGAGGGCGATTTCCGAAACCTATCAAAGTGGGACCAAGTCAGCGGCGGACGACCTTCCCGACCTCGTTATCAAATGGCTCACTCACCACATTCTCAATGAGGACATGCAGTATAAGCGGTGGATAAGAGATTCCGCCGTGGATCCTCGCCCTCTCGCCTTCCTGGCAGCGGAAGCCGCAGGATAGTGCTCACCAAACAGTGAGCCTGTCAGGCACGACAAATCGTAGATTCTGGCCGATGGGCGGAAATCTGCTGAATAGCGGCACTTGATAAAATCGGGCAGTGCGAACGAGGTGTGCCCAGAACTTCCATTCCATGAGCGCCGAGACATTCCCCCCGAACGAGGTCTTGCGCATTATGACGCGAGCCCGCTTCACACAACATCAACGCCTTGGCCTTCGTGGCCACCCCGGCCGGTTGGTAACGCGTTACCGGCAGCTGCAGATGAAAGTAACGTCGTTGCCATTTGCGGGAAGCCCAGGTGGCATTCTTGGCCCTGGCGCTACACAGCCCCCCTCCGTTCCTCGGCGCCACCGGAGTGGTGCGCACTGCGTTCAAGGTTAAAGCCAGATCATGCCTCGTATGGTCAGATCACTTTTGACGCGATCCTGGCCACGTGCAGAGTTTTTCGGCACATCACCACAGACAGCCTCATGGCGTTCCGTCTTCCATGGCCTGACGGTCGATTGCGCACTTCATTTATTGTGTGGCGGATGGACGCAACCAATGCATTCCGCAATGGCTTCAATGGCTCTCTCGAGAGAACCGCCATCAAAAGCAATTCCGTCACTTGTTCAAGCTTGTCTGGCGTCTCTATATGTGGCAAATGCCTAACTGTATCTATAAAGCATTGATCAAGTGCGCTTTTATTTTGTTCTGAATTCGAATTCATGGTAAATTTGTTCACAGTATTTGTTTATTTGATGTGGCCGCGTTTGGCGCGTATTTCTGGTTAATCCTTGAAAATCTGTTCCTCATGGATCCGCCGCAATGCCTCCTCAATATGATCGGCAACGGCGGGATTCTCGGCCAATTGCATCAGAGATTTGCCCCCAAACCTCTCCTGCGGCTCCGTCAACCAGATGCAGGCCTTATCCTCATCGCCGAAAACATGGTTTGCCAAAAGGGTTAAACGATGGGCTCGGCCGACACTGATCCCGGTCAGCACAGGTTGCGGCGGTTCGGGCGTGACTGTCTCAACGATGCCCCGTGGGTCATCTCCGACGAGAATCTGGCGGATCTTGGCGACGATCTCCGCCAGTTTCGCCTCTCGATCAGGTTCGCTATCCACCGTGATCATCATCGTCCAATAGGCTCCAAGCGCGTCTCAAAACCCTTGTTCGTCCAGACTTTCGCATTATCTACTGGGCCGGCCATCAACTGACAAGGTGCTAAGCGTGGACGAAATTGATACCGCCAACGAACGGGCGGAATTGATGGCCAATTTGGCCATCAAGGTTGCTCTCAGCCGCCAGCCCAAGTGACCTTCCCCCTTAAATCCGGTCCACGCGGAGAGTGAGTTCCCGTAACCTGAAGGAAACAGGGGAACTCAGATGAA
>NZ_LWQT01000096.1 GCF_001650715.1 Paramagnetospirillum marisnigri
TGACGCCTCCGGGCGCTACGCACCCTACGCCATCATCCCCAGGCAAAAGCTGCTACACCACTCGACGGGACATGACCAACCCTTCCGCCGTGCCCCGTTCAATAACTCCTCCGGGGACACGCTGCAGGCGGTGGAGGCGCGCCGATGTGCTGGCTTGGCTTGAGGGGCTGCCCAATGACCTCATACCGGGTTCGATCGCCCCGCGTCGGGGCCGCCCCCGGAAGTCGGCCTAATTCTGATGGTGACGAGCAGCCGAGGGCCGCCGACATCCGGCGACCAATGAGGCTGAAATGAAACGGGCCGGTGAGTTTGCACCTCACCGGCCCGTCACGGAAAACGCTTCGGTCGCCATCCCGCTAGGTATGACAGCCTCGATTCGTTTCCTTCTGCATTCCCGAATCTAGGCATCTGGCAAACGGAGAACAAGGGCAAAGCCCTTTCCTCCGAACGCCACTACCTTGCTGGTGGCGATCCTCACCAGGAGGCTCCGTCATGACCCAGTCCAATTCCCACGATGACGCCCGGTCAAGGGCCGCGCAGAGCCACGCACAGCCCCCACGGGGCGAGCATGGCGAGCACGGGGGCCGGTCGGCCCGTACCCTTGACGGGGCGGCGACACCCAAGCTTCCCGCCCCAGAGGGGCAGGGACGGAACGCCCCTGCCCCTCTGCCATGCGGCGAGCGGGGGAGCGCGAGGGGGAACACCTCGCCCCGCGCCGCCCACCGGGCGGCGGCACACAAGCCTTCTTCCGCATCATCCAAACCCCGATCCCCCCACCCACTAAGAGGGGGGATCGGGGATACCAGGACAGCCCGTGATTTTCCCGCAATCACCATCCCTGACCCCTCTTTCTGGCAGCCAAAGGCAAGCCTGCTCGCCTCCGGCCTCGACACGGTGGTGGAGGCGTTCGACATCGCCATACCCGATACCATGTGCGACCGGCTGGAGGCTGCACGGCTGAGGGCGGAAGCCCTGTCCGAAGACCTGTCGGGCCGGGAGGTGTTCACTTTGGGCGGCGTCGAGTTTCAGATGATCGCCCTTCGCGGCAAGGGCCTCCGTTGGCGGCTGGAGAATGACGACCTGACCATCCGCATCCGCCCGGTCAAGATGGGCTACCCGGTCAGTGTCCGTTATTCGGCGGCGGGCCTGTGGGAGCATGGCTATGCCAAGCTTCACCAGAAGGCGGAAAGGGCCGTCAGGGCGCTTGGCTGCCCTCGGGGCGCAGATTGGCAACGCCTGAGCGAGGTTCATCGGGCCTTCGACTTCCACGCCCCCGACTTCACTCCGGAAATGCGCCCCGGCCTGATAGGGCAGGTCATTGCCCATTCCGAGGTCAATCGGAAAGGTATTTGTGGCCGGGACTTCGAGACGGACGAGATATGGGGCAAGGCCGGGCGGCTGGAGACCCTGACCATTGGAAAGCGCGCCCCATTGGAAATCCAGGTCTACGACAAGGGCCGCGAAATCGAAGAGGCCAGTGGCAAGACCTGGATGCTCGCCCTGTGGGAACGCTCCGGTGCCTGGACCAGGACAGGGACTGCCCGCCAGGAGCACTGTTGGCGCATCGAAGTCCGCTTCCGCTCGGACTTCCTCCGGAATCGCTCGGTCCTGACCATGGCCGACTACGTCGAGGCCCAGGCAGCCTTGCTGGCCGAGGCGCTGCTGACCCGCCGCCTGTGCGTGCCCTCCGAGGACAGCAACCGGGCGCGCTGGCCGCTCCATTGGATGTGGTGCGCGGCGCTTCACCACAGTGGAGAGGCGGAACAAGCCTTGCCCCTTGGGCGAAGGCTGACCGAGGCGCGCGACGTCATCGGGGAAAGGTTGGTGAAGGGGCTTGCCGGAACTCTGCGGGCAGCCGTGGTGTTGCGGTGTGGGCACTGGAACCAGGCGGTTGCCGCCCTCCTGCTTCCCCGGCTGATTGCGGTGGCCGAGGCCGACGCCAAGCATGACGACAAGGTGGCCTTGGCCCGCGAACGGTATCGCTACCTGGACGAGGCCAAGTAGATGGGCGGGACCAGCCACCCCAGGTTGCGCGGATTCGTACTCAACGCCCTTCGGCCCACTTGGACGCTCCAAATCGTGGTTTGGACGGGCGAAAACCCCGCTTGGACGCGGCATTTTCTTCCCTGGACGCGACCGACAACACGCGACGGTAGCGGTGGACGCGACCGGCTGCACAAGGGGCCTTGCGATCTCCAAGGTTTCTGCGGGATTCGCTCCCCCTCTACACAAGGCAGGATACGCACTTTGTCTGACACCCCGCTTCGCGGGCCTGTCCGGCCGTGCTGGGGCTGCCTTATCCGGCAAGGAACCGCCCACCATGCGGGCCAGATCACGCTCGCCTCTGGCGGCGGGAAGGAGGGAAGATGAACAAGGATCATCGGCGGATTTTCCGCCTCGACCCGGAGGCCGACGCCGCCCTGCTGCAAGCGGTGAAGAAACACGGCGCGGATATCTCGGACTTCCTCCGTGCTGCCGTCGCCCGCGCCATCATCGAGCAGCCAGGGCCAACACCCGACGAACTCCGGGACTATTACGAGCTGACACGCCTCCTTGTCGGCGTCGCCTACAACATCAATCAGTACGTCAGACTCGCCAACCAAGCACGCCTGTCGGGATCACCCCTGCCGGAGGCCGAAGAACTGATGCGCCTTGCCCGAGAACTGCACCGGGATAGCCACCGCCCCCTGGCAATCATCGAAAAGTGGCGATGAGGCGAAGGTTGCTTGGCATGGACGCGAGAAGCGGCGCGGTGGTGTCCAGACCATCCGCGCGGGCCAGCCCATGCGCAGGCGACCTGGGCAGGGAGTGTGCAGCGTTCCTGCATCGCGCCAGGAGGGCAAGGCCGAGTGGCCGCCTTTCGGGCAAGGCAATGCGGGGGAATCAGATCGCGTCGGGAGCTTGGAGGCCGAACTTGGCGGCGCAGACCGTCAGGAAGCTCCGGGCGACCGAGGCGGCATCCTTAGCCTGCTGCTCGGTGGGATTGGCGGCCTCGTAGTCCCAGATGTTCCGATTGGTCATCATCCGGTTGATGGCCCGCCCGGCATCCTTCAACTCGGCGTCGTCCTGCTTGACGGCCAGCAGGCCGAATTCCTGAATCACCTTGTCGTGTCGGACGGCGGCGGTTCCCGCCACGCTCAGCAGAACAGCCCTGGCGGCGTGGTGCATGGCGTAATAGGCGGAATGCACCATGGCGCCAGGGGCGGCGGTCGGATCGATCCGTTCGGCCTCACGCAGCTTGGTCCGGGCCTTGTCCCAAGCCTCGGCGGCATTGGCGATCTTGCTCATTGGACGACGACGCCATCATGGGCGATGTTTTCGGCCAGCTCCGAATGCGGCTCCTGCTCCAGCTCGGAGGCCGGGAACGGAATGGCGCGGATGAAGACGCCCCGCAGGACATATTCATAGGCGGCATCGGACAGGGTTTCCCCCACGGCCAAGCGGTCGCCCATGTCGCGGACATACACCGCCAGGTCATAATCACTGTCCTCGGTGGCGTCGCCCCGAGCGCGGCTCCCGAACAGAACCACCCGCGCCACACGCCCCGGCAATTCACGCTCGACCGCCGCCTTGTAAGCGACGACCTGCGCGGCCTGATCGGGGGGCAGAATGTCCTGAACCGTTTTCATCTCGGGGCCTCAGCATGAGCCGACGCGGAACTATACCATTCCTGGGGAGTGGGTATCTACCGGATCAGGGAAGGCCTTTGGTTGCGGCAATGACGGCGCTATGATTGCCCTGGGCAGGCGCGAGTGGGGCCGCCGTCATGGGCAAGTTGTCGGATGAGTTGAAGACTTCGTTGCAAGAGGCGCTGGCCCATGCCGAGGGTCAGACCGGCCCCACCACCAGCCATGTGGTGATGGTGCCCGATGACGTGGATGTGGAATCGATCCGCAAGGGGCTGGGGCTGTCCCGCCCGGCCTTCTGCCAGCGTTTCGGCCTCGACGTGCGGGCCGTGCAGGATTGGGAGCAAAACGCCGCCGCCCAGATCGCGCCTATCTGATGGTCATTGCCCACAATCCGGCAGCGATCGAGGCGGCCCTGCACGCGGCGTAATTTATCGTTTCGGCGGGGCTGCTGCGTCCAAGGATTGAACCTCCTGCGCATCCACTATACTGTTTGCCTATTAGCAGTGTGTCTTGCCAAGTGGGCACCTCCGGAAACTGGCGTCGGCTCGGGTTTCGTGATTCCCTATCCGTATGACGGAACAGGGGGCGGATATGA
>NZ_LWQT01000097.1 GCF_001650715.1 Paramagnetospirillum marisnigri
TGGTGAACTCGCGCCTCAACCGCGCTCCTAGCCGCAATGGCGGCATTGATTTCGTCTTGCTCGGCAGCCAGCTTCGCCCCCTTGCGGGCATCTGTGCCTTGCTCGAATTCCTGCATGGAAGCGATAAGGGATGCTTCCTTGGAAGCAAGCGCCTTGACCCGAGCTTCAAGCTCCGCCTTCTGTCGGGTCAGCTTTCCGGCATCATCAATGCCCTGGAAGTTTATGGTCCGGGCATCTTTGGCGACCGGTTTCGCCTTGGTGCGATCCGCCAGTTTGGACACGCCAACCATGACGGCAAAGAAACCACAGGCTGACAGTACGATCAGAAGTATAGGCATCATTCCCCCAAATGGCAGATAGCCATACGAATTTAGCCTAGCACATCAGCTGGTACTGCCCATGCCAAAAGCCAACAGTCCCCAACAGGGTAAGTAAATGACGGCTTGTGGCACTCAAGGGCCGCCGCAGCCGTTCTCGCCGAACGACGGGTGTCTGGGGTAGAGCGGTCGGCCGCAGCGTACCGGCCGACCGGCGCAGGCTGACCCGAAGTAGCCGTCTCAATTGCGAAGAAATTTAGGCGTTGGCTTTGCGTCAAACTCCATCTGTTGATCCAGAACTGTAGGCCCAGACCCATGCAGCCAAACGGTAACTCTGAATTTATGATCATTTTGCGTGGCAACATGCCCCCAAATGCCACACGATAAACACCTGCCTTCCGATCCTAGGATTAGGCAGAGGAATTGTGCAGTCGGAATGCCATCATGAGCAATGAAGGAGTTGATGCCCGACATTCAAGGGGACCAAACTTGAGCCTCAATGATATTAGTCAACAACTCCTTGAGGTCGAGGATTCCAACGCGCGAATGCGGGCCATTTTTGATAATACCTACGAGTTTATTGGCTTGTTGAATTCCGAAGGGTTACTTTTGGAGGCCAATAGAACCGCCTTGGCTTTTATCGGACGTGACAGCCTAGGGACACTCCTTGGGGTTCATTTCGCTGATACGCCATGGTGGGAGCATGATGCGGCGGGGCGCGAGCTGCTGATCGACGCTATTGATCGGGCAGGTAAGGGCGAATTCGTGCGGTTTGAAACAACTCATACTGGTCCAGAAGGTCAGATCTATGTGGATTTCTCTATAAAGCCGATCCATGACACGTCAGGAAACATCGTTTATCTGGTGCCGGAAGGGCGCGACATTACTTCGCGCAAGCAGGCGGAAGCGGCAGTATTACGATCCAAAATGGAGGCTGAGACGGCCAATCGGGCCAAGTCCGAGATACTGACCAACATGAGCCACGAACTACGCACGCCCTTGAACGCGGTAATCGGTTTTTCCGAAACCCTGCAAACCGGAATGTTTGGCTCTCCACCCACTCCGAAGTTCGCAGAATACATAAACGACATTCACAATGCTGGCCTGCACCTGCTCCGCATCATTAACGACATTCTCGATGTGTCGGCCATCGATGCTGGCAAGTTGGACTTGTACGAGGAGACCGTTAGCGTCAGGGACGTGATCGTGGCGACGATCCGGTTGATTAGTCCAAGGGCGGATCGGGGCGAAGTGGCGGTGGTTTACGAGACCCAGCCTGACTTCCCCCACCTCCGTGCCGACGAGCGACGATTGAAACAGATTATTTTGAACCTGCTCTCCAATGCGGTGAAGTTCACCCTCAAGAACGGAATAGTGAGGGTTTCAACCCGCATCACATCGGAGGGTCGGATGGAGATCATTGTTGCCGATACTGGCATAGGTATGAGTGATGACGGCATCGCCAAGGCACTGTCGCTGTTTGGTCAGGTAGACGCCGGGCTGGCCCGTCGCCACGAGGGTAGCGGCCTCGGCCTGCCCTTGACCAAGGGCCTCGTAGAATTACACGGGGGAACGCTCGCCATCGCCAGCGTGATGGACGTCGGGACCACCGTCACCGTGACATTCCCCGCAGAGCGGGTCGAGCCAGTTTGACGGTATTTAGCGCATGGACGCCATGCTCAGCCCCGACCCGGAGGGTCGTGTTCAGTTGAGGAACCTGAGAGGGGTGATGCGGCAGTGGTTGAAGGAGCAGGGCGTTAAGACTGTCGTCGATGACAAGCGCCTGAAACGCAAGTTGTTGGCCCTCGGTTACGACGTGCGCAAGATCAACGGGTACGAGACGTTGTTTGGGAGGAGTATCGCGATTCCCGTGGAATAGGAGTTCAAAGAATCGCTACCCACCGCTACCCTGGGCCGAAATCCGGAAAAATATCGAGTCAACTGTCTGACGATTCAGGCCCCCGCAACCAAATATATCAACGGCTTAGCCCTTAATCAGGCTAAGCCGTTTTTACTTGCGGAAGCGCAGCGGAAGCAGGCGGAAAGAAACCGGGCGCTGATATTGACAAGCCAGTGGATCGCTCGGAGATCCAGTCCCTTGAGGTGACGCCCCATCTCTTGGGGCGATTGCCTTAAGGAATTCGTTGCGGCTGGACCACGGTTCCCTATCGGCTAAACTAGGGAGCCGCCGAAGCCAAATTCTCAGCACGTTGCGGCTGGACCACGGTTCCCTATCGGCTAAACTAACGTAAATGGCCTAGAGGAATGGCGACTTGTTGCGGCTGGACCACGGTTCCCTATCGGCTAAACTCGATGTGACGCCTTGATACTGAACGCGGGTGTTGCGGCTGGACCACGGTTCCCTATCGGCTAAACTTGATTGGCCCGACAACGACATCCTCCACCTGTTGCGGCTGGACCACGGTTCCCTATCGGCTAAACTCCGCCTGGGAATCGATCTGCCGTCCAAGGCGTTGCGGCTGGACCACGGTTCCCTATCGGCTAAACTCTGTTCGACGCCAACGACGGGATGTTTTTAGTTGCGGCTGGACCACGGTTCCCTATCGGCTAAACTCCGGTTTCTGCGTCAACCTCGGGCAGATCGTTGCGGCTGGACCACGGTTCCCTATCGGCTAAACTGGCTGCCATAGACACAGACCGTCCGATGCGGTTGCGGCTGGACCACGGTTCCCTATCGGCTAAACTATACGCAGGATTTCCAGCGCGAACAGATGGTTGCGGCTGGACCACGGTTCCCTATCGGCTAAACTGCAGCACCTTGGCGCGAATCTGATCAGCGCGTTGCGGCTGGACCACGGTTCCCTATCGGCTAAACTAGATCCACTTATAACGCCCTGGAAACAGGGCGTTTTTTTCGTGCGGTGCTATGGAAAAATTCGGCTTGCGTGAGTCAAAACAGAAGGAGTTGGTCCGGTTTTTTCGGACCTGCCGAGCGTTCCCGTCCGGTGAAGCTGATGGTATTTTCATATTGTTTGTCCGTGAAGAATAGAATGCTGACCTTGCCGAACTTGGGAATCTGGCGCTCGATAGCGCGGGTTTGCGCCTCTGCCTGCTCCTTACCGGCGCAAAATCGCGCATAGACGGAAAACTGAACCATGGCAAAACCCTGATCCAGAAGAAAGTTACGAAACCCTGTCGCCCGCTTGCGTTCAGCCTTGGTACCGACCGGAAGATCGAACAGGACCATCACCCACATCATGCGATATCCCGACAGGGATGCCATTGCGTCATCGCCCGATGCTGGAAAGATCGAGCGGGGAGGGGACCAGGGGCAAGTCGAGGCTGGGCTTTGCATCCTCCAGACTGGTGGCCAAGGATTGCGCCAAGCGTTCCAGGGAATTGGCCAGGGGCGTGACGCCCGCCGATGTGTTCAAATCAAAGGCGGTTACCGCGACCAGGGCGCGTTTGGCTTCCTTGTCCAGGGTTGAAACTCCGCTCTCATTCAGGCGCACGACCAAAAGATCAACCAAGGGGCGGAATGGCTCCATCAAATCATCCACAAGGCACATGGGGTTTCCCCGGTTATGGTGATGCAGGCCAAGAGAGGGATGAAAGCCTGCGCCCAAGACGGCCCGTGCTGTTGCGGCCCGTAATATTGTGTAGTCGCGGTAGGGATCGATTTGGCAGGGCTTCGCCGAACGCGGCCCATAAACGGGCTGCTCCAATTTGCGCTCGAC
>NZ_LWQT01000098.1 GCF_001650715.1 Paramagnetospirillum marisnigri
ATGTCTCTTCTTCGGCATGGAATGTCCCCTTCATGGTCAGTTGAATTATTACATTCAACCTGGAGCCATTCACGGGGGGAGGGTCAACGGGATCAGGAACCAATTGTCGGATGCTCTTGCCGATAACTTCGTCAGCCTTGAAATCAAAAATTCGCTCAGCGGCAGGGTTGAAGGTCTGAACGATGCCGTTCTTATCGACGGTGACGATACCGTCGGCCACGGTATTGATGATCCCTTCAAGCCACTGCTCTCGTGCCCGTAGGGCACGGGCGGACTTCAGATGATCCGAGATATTACGGGCCTCAATGATGAATATCTCTTCACCGGGCATCCCCAGGCGGTTGACCCACATTTCCACATCAATTTCCAAGCCATCCCGATGCAGAAGCTTCAGGGGGATCACCTGCTCTTCGGCAAGCAATTCAAGGCCCAGACCGACAAGCTCGGCATAATCAGGGTGAAAGAGCCCACCAATTTCAGATTCCAGAAGCACAGATTTTTCGTATCCAAGCCAGCGTAGCCCTGCGGGATTGATGAAAACGATTTGATGGCTTTGGACGAGAATTATGAGGTTCTGCATCTGCTCAAGAAGATCAAGCCTGACCTCCCAGCCATCCTTCGCCGTGCCGCTGATCAGTTCCAATTCACGGAGAAACTTTGAAGCCATCAAACTTCCTATGGTTCCAATTCGTTGGTCGTGCCCGCAGGTGGGATATCGGCTTTGACAAGCCCAATGAGATCAATGCTCTCCAGGCCGTCACCAGTTCACTCTACCATGAAGATTTTCTGTGCGACATCGCCGCCAGCCATGCTCCCTGCTCAATATGATCTGCCCAGTGATGGCGATACGAACGAACGCCACCTGAAGCATGGTGGAGTCCGTTTAGCGGACATTCCGTCGCCGCCGCTGCACCGAGATTTGAAGATTTTTGAAACCGTGACATTCGGGCCGCACACTTCCATACGCTGCGGGAAAATAGGCCAGGACAAGAGTGTTCACTTTAAGTTCCAAAAAGACCGGCCAATTATTTTAAAAGTGTGCGAAACCGCAAATCAGCCTGATTTAAATATCAGGTGATTTTCAGACTGAATACAACCATGATGATATAATATTATAAGAATGATTTTGAACATGAGTGTTATTTTTGGCGTTGACGAACACCACATTGCGGCCGTAGTACGCAAAATAACACGGCAGAACGATCCGTAATTTCGGATAACATTGCCATTTGATTTATGCGTAACAGGAGGCAGTTGTGATGAATATTAAACGTGGACGTTTCGATCAGATCGAAACTGTCGACTCGAAGCCCGCAACCAGCATTTTGGATCACTTCAAGGCCGCTCTCCCTGAGCGGTTCGTAAAGTTCGACAATGCATGTCGCGGGGATGCCTTAAACCTCGATCTCTATGGGGTTGACCCCGAACAGGATGTGGCCGTGGTCCAGGTCCGGCACTCCTTCCGCCGCTACCGCAATGGCTTTCTCAACCAGCACAAAACCTACGTCCTCTGTGGGTACAACGAATTAACCAAGCAGCCTTTCCGTCACCCGGTTGGTGCCGCTGCTGTTCGTGCTGCAATCCGCCGCGATCCGACCGATCCAACAGCACCAGTTCTGGCTTCCCAGAGGTGGATGTGGAAGGTGACCAATCGCCAATTGGCAATGGGAATTCGCCAGGGCGATGTGCTGCTGGTCCCCGAACGCGGTCAGCCCAAGGTCGCTAAGGAAATCGGCACCCAACACACTGTCGGCCAAAGCCATGAAATCCGGGCCGCCAGGATCGTAGTCACCATTGATGGGCGGGTCTGGGCCTTCTCCCCAAGCGTTTGGCACGCCAAGAACCAGCACGACCCGATCTTTGCCGACCATGAGGGCTGGCACTCGGTTCGGGTCGCCCGTGAGGAAATGGCCTGGAACTTCAGCGTCAGACTAGGCGATTGAGACCAAGGAGGTCGCAGAAATGGACAAGATCATCAAACTGCTCGCCGCCGCAGTCGATCCTGCTGCAACAGACCCAGAACGGCTGACGGCCATGAGCAAGATTGCAGCAATCCTCAACGCCAAAGGAATCCACGCAAGCCAATTGTCGATCAGGACGGATGACATCGAAATCGGCAGTTCGTCCATCGATTGGGAAAAGGAGGCCAAGGAATCGTGGGAAGAGCTTACTCGCCTGCGGCGGGAGCTATCCAAGCTCAAGACCGTCCATAAACGGGCGGCCAAGCCTAACGACTGCCGGGGCTGGTCCTCAACGGTGAAGGCCAACGTGGTGACTGACAAGGACGGGTACGTGGTTGGGTCTTGGTCGTGACCCTATGCCGACAGGCAGACGATCAATGGGTGATGTAGCTCACCGTAGAGCGGCGGCGAAAGTCGCAGGCGATGGGTCGTTCCCATCCATCACTCCCGATGGCGGCGTTGAACACTCGTTGATAACGAACGGACTGATGGTGCAGGCACCGGAATCTATGGTTCCTGCACCATTTCGGACACAAGACTGCACTCGCAGCCTAAATAAATATGAAAGCGAGGTGCGTCATGCATGATAAGCCAAATAACGTAATTCTATTTACGAAAACTATAGATATAAACCCGGACCATTACGCCAGAACATGCCCAAAGTGTGGAGGAATACACTACCTAATAACTCTTACAAATAAGATAATCTGCGATAACTGTTTTGTAGCCGCCGAGTTTCCTGATGATGAAATCTGAAGAAGAACTGATCTTGGTTGCCGCAATTGAGCGTCGATTGGCGGAACTGTCCTCCCGATATCCATCGTCAATTATGCTGGCTGTTGATAACGAGGGCCGAGCTTACCTGGACGCTGCCCTGGAGGATCGCCTGGGGGAGGTGGTGCTCACCGATAACGGCGGCGGCCCTTTGACCGAGGTGCATTGGAAGACGGTTATCAACCACATCGGTTTCGTCGCCGTGATCGTGTGGCTGAGCGATCCACGAGACTTGGCCTTGGTCAGGCAGGCGTGTCGTGAGGTGGAGGAGATGCATCAGACAAACACTTAATTGTCGCAATAAACGCCCTCATTTCAACGCTATTATATGTGTATTCACCGTGGAAATTCCTGATTTCACTTCCAATACACTCATCGTCCATGCCTATCCAGTTCACCCCAATCTCTTGCCATATTCGTATTAATTCACGGGCGTCAGAAAGGAATGGGTTTTTAATTTCTCTTTTCGCACCCGCCTTAGCATCTTTAAATACGTCGGCCAGCCCGATATCGATAGTCCCCGCAAGAGCCTCCAAATTTTCTCGCAGATTAATATCAGATGCATAGTGCTTTCTGATTTGAACTTCAGATGTCCCCATATTTGCAGCAAGCTTGTATAAGTTAAATGGCGTCATATTATGTATCATCCATTGGCAGTATGAATGCCGCATACTACCAAGTGTACGATAACCACCCTTTCCATCACTCCACAGGCCAGCTTTTTGCAGTAGAACCTGGACACCATCATTAATGTGACATGGCTTCAACGGATTAAATTCATTTGAAAAAACATATTCAAGTGGGTCTTCAGTCTTTCTGTGTGCGAGCATTTCCACATATGTATTCATTATTTCAGACCGACAAACGACAGATCGCACCGGCTTCAGTTTTGACCTTACATTGCTAATGTGCAGTGTTTTCCCAGATTGAACGGGAATTACAGCAATATCACCCCACTTAAGACTATGCACTTCCGCAACACGCAAACCAGAATACAGCACAAACTCAAATGCACAAATCACCCTTCGCAATCTCCATTTGTGATAGTCCCGTTTCTCAGCATTAATTCTTTTCTGCTGTAAGTCACAAATAGCTTTAAATTGGTCGGCTGTGATGGATGAACGTGGTGAATCTAGACGATCCGTGTAGACAGTTTTTGTGAGGCGATGCTCCGTCCTAAAATGTGTTTTCGAAAATCGCAAAACTTCATTGATTGTCATTGCATATTGATTAATTGTATTTCTATTGGATACGCCGAGCTTCCGCCTTGTAGTTTCCTGAACACGTCCATTCTTAACAAAGCTCAACTTACTAATATTTTTCCCAGGCCCTTCAGTCCAATAAGTTGCGAAATGGGTTTTTGCCCTCCTTATATCATCATCGCTTATATCCTTTATTTCCTTATCCGCAAAAAATGGGATCAGATACGAGCGTATGTGATTAATTTTCTTACCAAGTGTTTGAGGATGCCGCAGACGATCACCGTTTGGGGCACGCTCTCCATATTTCTTACGTGCCTTCAATTCTTCCTCAAGCTCTTCAGCTAATTTTTCGGCCACTATGCGGAAGGTCACATCCTTCCGGGGCTTTCCACTGCTGATTCTCGTCTGTAGCTTGATAAATTCAGCTTGGGCCTTTCTTCGAGCATCAGCCTCATCGGCGGTTCCGGTGGTCAAGCGAACCGGTACTCGCTCTCCTGGTCTCCTGAAAAGGCAGTACCAGCGATCCCCACGCCAATATAATTGCTGAGTTCCCTCTGATGCGGGCGTAAAGTTGAGCAGGATCGGTTCCCTGTGCTGCACTGTGTCCGTTGTTTTTTCAGCGTTTTTCGTGTGTCGCATTTGTGTTTTTACCACCAGATGGATGACGAATCATACAGGGTGGATTGGCAGGTTTCAACGGCCTCGCGACGCAACATTTTGGGCATCACTCGGAAAATTACAGCTTATATGGTAAGTGTTGGGTTATTTGCTCTTTAAAGCGAAAATAAAAGGTCACCGGCTAACGACACAACCACCCCTCGGGCGATCCCAAGCCGTCGCGCGCAGATATCGACATGACCCGTGCCGTCAAGGAGGCACTGGGCGCGGTCGGCATCGGAGTCCACGACCATGTGGTCATCGGCCGCAAGGGCCACGCCAGCTTCAAGGCGATGGGGATTTTGTGAGCCTGTCCAGCCGCTCCGCCACCCGGGGCAGCCACAGATTGGCCAGCAGGGCGCAGACCTCGTCGCGGGCGGAATGGTGGGAGCGGGTCAGTTCCATGCCGATGCCCGCCTGCTCCACGTCCAGCACCGTCAGCCCCCACAGGAACATATAGCGGTAGATCACCCGCTCGCCGAAGCCCTCGGCCAGACGGAATCCCAGGATGCGCTGCATCTGCGGCAGCACATCGGCCATCATCTGCTTGTTGCGATCCGCCAGGGCCGACAGGCGCGAGCGGGTCACCACCCAGTCGATGCCGGATTTGTGGCGGGCCCGGCGTTCCCGCCGCAGTTCCCAGACCAGATCGGAATAGACACCGGATCGCTTCAATTCGCGGCTGACCGGGTCCAGTTGCCCCAGCAGGTCCAGGTCCAGCAGGCTGTCGTTGAGCGGCGTGATCAGGGTATCGGCATGGGTATGGGCATGGCGCGACAGCGGCGCGTCGGCACCGGGACAGTCCACCACGATGAAATCGGCGGCGCCCGCCAGCTCGGCCAGGGCGGCATCCAGCGCCGCCTGTTCCTCCGCCACCGCTTCCGACTTCAGGTCCAGGGCCGAAGGCCGCACCACCGCCTGGGTGGGCATGGGCAGGGCGACGCCGGTACGCTCGACCCAGGACAGGCGGTTGGCGACATAGCGGGCCAGGGATTGCTGGCGGTGGTCCAGGTCGATACAGCCGACGCGGAAGCCCAGGCGCAACAGCCCCACGGCCAGATGCATGGCCACGGTGGTCTTGCCCGACCCCCCCTTTTCGTTACCGATCACCACCACATGGGCGCGTCCCGCCACTGCGTTCTTCCCTCTCCTGCCTTGCCGACCCCTCCCCTATGCTACACTATCCGGGCCGGGTAAACCCAAAGCATCGGAAAGCGCGCGCTTCATGCACAGGTCAAGTATCCAGTTCCACCCGGGCGGTGATGATGCCACGTCGCCGTTCTGCACGGTGGCGACACGCCTGCTGGCCGATATCGGCTGCATCGGCCTGCGGCGGCATATGACCCCAGAGGGAGAAATCACCTATCCGTGGTTTTCCGAGGCCCTGCACCGCATCCTGGGATTTCAGTCCGACCAGATGACAGTGAACGCCAAGGGCGCCCTGAACCCCATCCATTGGGCCGACCGCGACGACCACCTGCGCGAGATCCTGAAATCGGCCGCCTCGCTGCACCCCTGCCACGAATCCTTCCGCATCATCGATGCCCAGGGCGAGACCCGTTGGCTGACCGGCACCTCCTATCCCCGCCAGTTGCCGGATGGGCGGGTGATCTGGGATGGCGTCTGGATGGACGACACCCTTCTGCAACGCGCCCAGGACCAGCATGAAATGCTGATGGACGCCGCCGAGGACTGCATCTTCATCCTGGATGGCGATGGTGTCATTACATGGGCCAACGCGGCCGCGGCGAACTGTTTCCGCCAGGAGGCGGACCATCTGCCCGGACACCCTTTCGGCGAGTTGGTCGAGACGCCCGATCTGCGCCCCGGCAGCCACGAATTGAGCGCCCGCCGCCCCAATGGCGAAACCTTCCCCTTCCAGATGACGGTCAGCGAGATGCGCCGCGACGGCAAGCTGAACCTGATCGTCATCGGCCGCGATATCACCGAAGCTACCCGCATCCGCCAGGAACGGCGACATCTGGAACTGCTGTTGCTGGAAAGCCAGAAACTGGAGGCGCTGGGACGGCTGGCCGGCGGCATCGCCCATGAGCTGAACAACATGCTGGGCCCCATCCTGATGGGCGCCGAGATGGTGGCCCGCACGGCACCACTGGACCAACGGAACGCCGAGCGGGTCCAGCGCATCATCGACGCCGCCAAGAACAGCCGCGACATCGTCCGCAGCATCCTGGCCTATTGCCGCAAGGAGGCCAAGACGCTGGTGCCGCTGGACATGGTGCCACTGGCACAGGATTTCGCCGCCATGGCCGAATCAGTCCTGCCCGCCGCCATCAAGGTGGTCCGCCATATCCGAACAGACCGGGCGGTCATCATGGGCGATTCCGGGCAGTTGCGTCAGGTCCTGCTGAACCTGGCCAACAATGCCCGCGATGCCATGAACGGCGAGGGCACCCTGACCCTGGAACTGTCGCTGCCATCAGACGGGGAACTGGCGGCATTGGTGGCCGATGACGGCAAGACCCCGATCAATCCCCTGTCGGACATCACCCCCGGCTACCGCTATTTGTTGCTGCGGATCACCGATACCGGCCCGGGCATCCCCCCCCAACTGGCGGCCAAGATTTTCGATCCCTTCTTCACCACCAAGCCGGTGGGCCAGGGTACCGGGCTTGGCCTGTCGGTGGTCCAGGGCATCATCAAGGGCATGGCGGGATCAATCGCGGCACGCAGTCGCCCGGGCGAGGGAGCAACCTTCGACATCCTGCTGCCCCTGGCGGAATAGGATCAGAATACCGCCGAGATCACCGAGATGGTGGCGGTGATCATGGCGATGATGATACCGGTCACCGCCGCCGTCTGGCGACCGATGCGATCGGCCTCGACGGCGCGTTCCTCGGTTTCGGTAATGATCTGCCTGATTTCTTCCTCGGCGGCATGGTATTGCGCCTGGGCGAACTGGAACTCGTGCTCGTCGCGGACCTTTTCGTCGATATTTTCCAGCAGGTTGTAGATTTCGACGATGGAGCCCTTACGCACCAGCTTGGGAATTTCCTTTTCCAGCTCCTTGCGCTTCTGGCGGCCGTGGAAGGCCGCCACCACCGGCGCCATCACCGCTCCCATCCACCCGGCCAGGCCAGGCAGGGATTCCGGTCCCAAGCGGTATTGCAGAACCGCGTAGAGGTTGAGCACCGCCAGCATGGCGGCGCCCTGGCTGGAGTCGTTGAGCTGCATCAGGTTGCGGTCGATATCCGAGCGCATGCGGGCGCCCAGGAAGGCGGCGATGTGACGGTCCATGGGGCCGTGCTTGCTGTCGGAACGCTTGGCCGCGGCATTGCTGAGGGCGGGCAGCAGTTCCTTGACCTCGACCACATATTCCTCGCCCAGCAGCGAGCTTTGACAGGGCAGCGCGTCGTTCATCTCGTACAGGCAGCGCTCCAGCCCGAATCCCATGCCGGTCTAGGCGAGATAGGCCCGCAATTCCTTGAAGTTCGACTCCATCAGAGAATTGTCGAGCTGGTAGTCACCCCTGAAGCCGAACCACAGCTTGGGCACCTCGCGCAGGATGATCTCGGTCAGCAGCCTGGTGTCGCTGCGATTGGCCATCACCGCCGCCAAGGCGGCGCCGAAGCCGTCGGGCATGAAGTTGAAGCCCTTGTAGCGGATGGGCGCGTGGGGATCGAGAATGATCAGGACCTTGCACAACATCAGGTCGGTGGCGCTTTTCTTGTCGGCACTCTCGTTGAGCGCCATGCGCACCACCTCGGCGACGACATTGGCCTTGTCCTTGTCCTCCACCGCCCGGCGCAGCCACAGCTCGATCTTGCCTTCCACCACCGGCGGAATGGCCTGGTCCCAGTTCTTGGACATGGCCTGCGACAGTTCGCGGCCGTTGAAATACTCCTTGCCCTGGAAGGGGAAACCGCGGCTGGCACGTTTTTCACCGCGCGGCTGCAGGGGCGACATGCGCCGCCCGCTCATCCACAGGTCCAGGTCCTCCAATTCCCAGCGCTGGGCGGCGTCGTCGCACAACAGGCCGCGCAACAGCTCGATCATGGCCAGCGGCAGGCGTTCCTCGCCGATCAGGGTGTTGTAGCTGCCCTGCTGGATCTTGGCCGACAAGATGGCCTCGTCGCTCATCCCGCCGCAGGGATTGCGCCCCAGCAGCAGCAGCGCCAGGGTGACGCCGAAGGCATAGAAATCGTCGGCGAAGGTGCCCGAGCCGCGCGCGATGGGGGTACACATGCCGGATTCGACGGTCTCGAACAGCACCGGCTGATCGAAGGCGGCGGGCGTGGTGGCGCAATCGCCGCAGCCCAGGCGGTCGCCATTGCCACTGATATCAAACAGGTTGGTGGGGCGGATGGCACGGTGGGTGACACCGCGCGAGGCCATTTCCTTCAGCGCCCCGGTCACGGGCTCGATCACCTTCTTGATGATCTCGTATTCGTCGATGCGCTTGAATTCGCTCTTCATGTTGGCCATGAAGCGCCGCCCGCCGGGACGCTCGTAGACCACCGTCATGCACTGGCGTCCAGCGGGCGCCCAGAACAACGGCCCCCATTCCACCAGTTGCTGCAGGCCGGGGGCGGAGACGCCCTTCAACGCCCGCATGACGGTGACGCGGGGCGGCAGTTCCGGCTTGCAGATCAGGGCATAAAGGGCGCGGCTGCTGTCACGCTTGTCCTCGGCCACGAAGGCCTCGGCCCCCGGTGTCGACAGGTCGGGCAGCGGCTGGTTCGACCGGATCATGTAGCGGTCGCGCAGCATGCCGGGCGGGCTCGCGGTCTTTACGACCTCGACCTTTTCCTCGACCTCCTGCTCGACCTCGGCGTGTTCGGCGTCCGCCATCACCCTTATCCGTTAGCCGGTCAAACCACGGGGGCGACCGCCTCGCCAGTGTAGAGACAGGCGAGCCGCCCGACAATCACGTCGCGAAGGGGTCGTGCACCAGGATGGTGTCGTCACGCTCGGGGCTGGTGGACAACAGCGATACCGGCGCCTCGATCAACTCCTCGACGCGACGGATATACTTGATGGCCGAAGCGGGAAGGTCCTTCCACGACCGCGCGCCATAGGTGCTTTCCGACCAGCCGGGCATGACCTCGTAAATGGGCTCCACATCCGCCTGACGGGACTGCGAGGCCGGGTAATGGGCCAGGGTCTGGCCCTGGGACTTGTAGCCGACGCAGATCTTCAGCTCGTCCAACCCATCCAGCACATCCAGCTTGGTGAGCGCGATGCCATTGATTCCGCCCACCTTGATGGCCTGGCGCACCATGACCGCATCGAACCAGCCGCAGCGGCGGCGGCGGCCGGTGACGGTGCCGAATTCGCGACCGCGATCGCCGATGCGCTCGCCGATGGCGTCGAACAGCTCGGTGGGGAACGGACCCGAGCCGACGCGGGTGGTGTAGGCCTTGCAGATACCCAGCACATAGCCCACCTGCCCCGGCCCCACGCCAGCGCCGGTCCCGGCATTGCCGGACACGGTGTTGGACGAGGTCACATAGGGATAGGTGCCGTGATCGACGTCGAGCATGGCGCCTTGCGCGCCCTCGAACAGCACCCGCTTGCGGGTATGGCGGATTTCGTCGAGGCGCTTCCACACCACATCGGCGAAAGGCAGGATCTTGGGGGCAACGTCCAGCAGTTTGGCCAGAAGTTCGCCGCCATCCACCTCGGCGGCGCCGAGGCCGCGCAGCAGGGCGTTGTGATGGCGCAGCAGCGTCTCGATCTTGGCTTCCAGCACCGCACGGTCGTCCAGGTCGCAGACCCGGATGGCGCGGCGCCCCACCCGATCCTCGTAGGCGGGTCCGATGCCGCGCCCGGTGGTGCCGATCTTGGCCGAGCCGCTGGCCTCTTCCCGCGCCTTGTCGAGATGGGCGTGCAGCGGCAGGATCAGACAGGCGTTCTCGGCGATCTTCAGAACGTCGGGGGTGATGGCGATGCCCTGGGCATTGATGCGGGCGATCTCGTCCAGCAGCGCCCAGGGGTCCACCACCACGCCGTTGCCGATGATGGACAGCTTGCCCCGCACCACGCCCGAGGGCAGCAGCGACAGCTTATAGGTGACGCCATTGATCACCAGGGTATGCCCGGCATTATGGCCGCCCTGGAAGCGCACCACCACATCGGCGCGCTCCGACAGCCAGTCGACGATCTTGCCCTTGCCCTCGTCGCCCCACTGGGCGCCGACCACCGCGACATTCGCCATTCTCAACCCCTACCTATTGAACGTCCAAGAGTCCGTCCGGGCCGAGCACATGCCCACAACCCAGACGCTTCGCCTCACTCATGCCATCGCCGGGCTCCAGCCCCGCCACGGTAATCCATCCCTGTTCCCGCAGGGCTTTCGCCCGCTGGCGGTCGGTTCCGGCCGGAACCAGGACCCGGGGGCCGGGTTTCGGTCCCGCCAGGGCCGACAGCACCGAATCCATGAACAGGGTGGCGCCGGTGGCGGGCTCGGTCCCGCCCGCCAGATAGCGCCCGCCCCGGCCCAGTTCCGCACCGATATTACGGGCGAACAGGGTGAATCCGACACCGGTATGATACTCGAAGCCGCGATTTTCCACCGGATCGACGGTCAGCGTCAGCCCGGGCAGGTCGGCCCGCACCAGTTCCACCACCCGGGCGAGGCGATCGCGCTCGGCGGCGGCGGCGGGCGGCAGGGCCAGATCCTTCAAGGCGGCAATGGCGCGATCGGCCGGCCCGGCCGCGGCGATCAGCCGGGCCAACAGCGGCGCGGCGGTGCCCGCCTCGGCCACGGTGGCGGAATCCTTGTGATCCAGCGCCGCGCGCATGCGCTCGGCCAGGGCGCCGGTCAGGCCCAATTCACCGAACAGCACCGGGATCAGGGTCGGCAACGCCAAATCCACCGACACGCCCGGCACCGCCAGATTGATCAGCGCCTCGGCGGTGAGCACCAGCACCTCGGCATCGGCGGCGGGTGAATCGCTGCCGATCAGCTCGATCCCGGCCTGACCGAACTGGCGCTCGGGGCGCAACTGGGTGCCCTTGACCCGCAGAACCTGACCGCCATAGGACAGGCGCAACGGCCGCGCCACCTGGGCCAGCCTTGTGGTGGCGATGCGGGCCACCTGCGGCGTCATGTCGGCGCGCAGCCCCATCATGCGCTGGCTGAGAGGGTCCATCACCCGGAAGGTATGGGATGAGGTGGCGGCCCCGGCACCATCCAGCAGGCTTTCCTCGAATTCGATCAGCGGCGGTTTGACCCGCTCATAGCCATGGGCGGCGAAGCCGTTCATGAGCTGGTTGACCACATTGGCCTCGAAGGCGGCGTCGGGCGGCAGCATGTCGCGCAGGCCGGCGGGAAGCAGGGCGCGATTGGCGAAATCGGTCATCGGAGATGTCGCAACCTGGAACAAGGGCGGCGCCTGCCGCCCGATGAATCGAGCAACCGCCTAGGTATCGCTTTTAGCGCGGAACGGCAAACGGAAATGACAGGCAAGCCAGGCAATCGGATGAAGGACCCGATTCCCTCTCCCGCTTGCGGAAGGGAAGAATGCAGAAGTTTCTCCTTTGCCCGATGCCTCTGGACAGTCGGAAGAATTTGCTGCGGCGCAGCTAATACCCTTGCGTCGCCTCTCTAAACAGAGGGGCTCTATGCCTTCCGATCAACCCAGAGTACAGTCCTCGTCGTGAAATCATTCCATGGGGCCGCCGGATGCAGGCGCCCGTCCTGACTTCGGTTGATCATGTTCGCCCATGTCTTCGGAAGGAGTTTCGGAGTGACAACAGCCAATGCCACGGCACCGCGCCGCGCCGCTCGCCCTCAGCCGAGGAAGCCCGCCTCGGAGCCACCGACCAGCAATGTCATACCGCTGACGCCCTGGAGCGTGCCGCTGCCGCCGCTGGGCGAGGGAGACATGCTCGGCTGCGCCTGCGACATGGTCATTATCGACGGCGACATCGCCAATGCCGTCATCACCGCCCAATGCGACTACCACAAGGATCTGCTCGATCTCGCCAGCGACACGGTCGCCACCATGCAGGCCGTGATCGACCGGACCATCACCGCCACCGCATCGTCCGCTTTGCCCGGTGACGACGCCCTGCAACAGGACGGCGCCAAGGTCCTGGGCCAGATGGAGCGCTACGCGGCGGCCAATCTGCGGCTGGCCCGGCGCCTGTTCGATGCCCAGATGGCGGCGCTGGAAGGCTTGGCGGGGTTGCCGCGCCATTTCCTGCACCTGAACTGAAACCCAACGGCCGGACAGGAGGGGGGAGATGCCCGAATTTCAGAGCAACGATGCCCGTAGCGCCATGACGGAACAACGCCTGAAGCGGTGGACACAGGGTCGCGAGCCCATCGGCAGCCCGTCGCTGTGGCATGTCATCACCCATGCGGTCGAACGGGCGCAAGACCAGGGGTTGGGGGAAGCCCAGCAGTATAACCGTGCCGTCCATGCGGTCATGCGGGTGGAGCCGTCGCTGACGCTGCTGTCGGCCGCGCGGCTGGTCAATGCCCATCTGGAAACCGTGGACCCGCTGGGACTGCTGGCCCGCTACACCAGCACCGTCGCACGCGGCACCAAGCCCTTGGACGAGGCAGCCCCGCCCTGAGAGGGAGCCGAACTAGAACCGATTGCGATTGCCCAACTGGTCCAGGCTGGCCATCACCCCCTTGGAGGCTTCGGCCGCTAGGGCGATCGCCGTCAGGGCACCGTCCAGATCGCCAGCCTTGAAGCGGCGGGCCGCCTCGATACCGTGGCGATGGACCTCGCGATGGGGTTCCTCCAATGCCGCGAAGGCGGGATGACGCAAGATGGTCTGGTCCTGCAAGGTCCCGCACCACTTGCCCAAACGGCACTTGGTATGGTCGGCCAGGTCGTCGGGATTGAGCACTTCTCGCCCCACCACCATGTCGGCGAGGCGCTTGCGCCACAGCATGTGGTCGGACTTGGCCACATGCAGGGTGAAGTCCTCGATCTCCAGATCAGCCATGGAATTCAAGGTGGCGACCACCTTTTTCGAGGCCGCATCCATCTCTCCCACCACATCGGTGATGGCAGCCACATTGGCGGCCGCCAGATTGGCGATGGCGCCGACGCCTTCCGACACGTCCTGCGAGGCGGCGGTCTGCTGGCTGAGAATGCCCGCGATTTCCGCCATCTTGACCGAGACTCCCTCCACCTGGGCGGTCAGGTCGCGCATGCCGTCGCTGGTGGCGGTAATGACGTCCTCGCCCGTCCGCACCGCCTCGGCGCCTTGCTGCATGGTGCGCACGATCTCGTCCATGTCCTGGCGCAGCCCCTCGATGCGGTCACGGATGTCGACCGTGGCCTTGGCGGTCTGATTGGCCAGGGTCTTGACCTCGTTGGCCACCACGGCGAAGCCCTTGCCCGCCTCACCGGCGCGGGCCGCCTCGATGGTGGCGTTGAGCGCCAGCAGGTTGGTCTGGGACGCAATGTCCTCGATCTGATTGACGATATCGCCGATCTGCACCGAGGCCTGGGCAAGGCTGTCCACCTTTGCCGCCGCCATGGTCACCGCCTCGGCGATGGCATGCATGGCCGCAATGGCCTGGTTGGCCGCCGACTGGCCCTGCTGGGCGACCGAGCGCGCCGACTGTGCCTGCTGCGCGGCGGCATCGGAATTGCGGGCGATTTCACCGACACTGGCCACCAGTTCCTCGGAGGCGGCGGCGATGGCCTGGGAACGGCGATCAACCTCGTTGACGTCACGCATCATGGAGGCCGCCTTGGTGACCGCCTCGTTGATATTGACCGAAAGATCCACATCCAGCCGCAGGGTCTCCCCCGCCTTGGCCTCCAGCAGGGTCGCCAGTTGCTTGACCTTGCGCGAAACCGGACAACTTCCCTCGGGAACACTGCGGTACTTTCCCGCCAGCAGCAGGTCCAGGGTGGCATCGACTTGCGAGAAAGCAAGCATCTCTTGAGAATTGCTCACGTCTTGCGAGCTATCCGGCACAACGGAAGTCTGGGTTCGAGAAGAAAAAAGCCAGGACATAACACCCCCATCGGACTTCGCGCATGGCCAGCGCTAATTTTCGGCGGACGATATCAATCAGCCCAACCAGCGTCACCATACAATTGGATGCGCATACCTTTTATATATGGAATTGACTTGACTATTGCTTACAGCAGAGGACACAGCAACTTTTGATCAAGGAACGACTCCCTGAGTCGTAGATTTGATTGCTCAACATGCCAGGCGATCGGCCGCCCCTGATATCCGTGGCGATTGACCGGCCTTTCGGCCTCGGCGCACAATGCTCCACGCCCAGGCCGCGAAAGCGGCAAGATTCCGGAGTGCCCGCATGGCCGACGATATTTTCACCCTTCCCTTCGGGATCGAGATGGATATCGCCCAGTCATGCAACCTCCACTGCCGGTTCTGTTCCCATTACTCCAATTACGGCTTGAAGGGACTGGTGCCGCTGAAGGATTCGGCGCCGTGGCTGGCGGCCCTGAAGCGCCGGGTGATCCCGAAGCATTTCCAGTTGCTGGGCGGCGAGCCGACCCTGAACCCGGAACTGTGCGACTATATCGTCTTCGTGCGCGAACTCTGGCCCGAGGTGGACCTGATCGTCGCCAGCAACGGACTGCTGTTGGACCGCCAACCCGATCTGTGGCGGGTGCTGGCCGAGACCGGGGCGAAGCTGGCCATCAGCCGCCATTCCAGCCTGGATCAGGCCTATCTCGCCAAATTCGAGCCCGCCATGGACAAGGCCCGCGAACAGGCAAGCCGGTTCGGCGTCGATCTCACCATCCGCCAGGGCTACGCCGCCTTCGCCCGGACCTATCTGGGCGAGGGTCCAAGCATGCGCCCCTATGCCGAGGGCAATCCGGCGGCGTCATGGGAGTTGTGCACCAGCAAGTACTGCACCACCCTGTTCCGGGGCCGGTTGTGGAAATGCCCGCCCATCGCCTTCCTGCCGCTGGTCGCCGCCAAGTTCGGCCTGGACTCGGTGCCGGAATGGCAGCCCTATCTGTCCTATGGCGGTCTCGACGTCATGGCCTCGGCCAGCGATTACGCCGCCTTTCTCAACGCCAATTACGCGCCTCAATCCATCTGCGGCATGTGCCCCACCCGGTGGGAGATTCACGAGCATGTGGATGTGATGACGGCGCCGCGCTTCCCCGCCGCCCAATGAAAAGCCCCGCCGGACCATGATCCGGCGGGGCCGTTCTTTGCCGTTGTCTTAGAAGCTCAGCGTCTTGGCCTGCACCACCTGCGGCAGCGCCTTGACCTTGTCCAGCAACTCGGCGGAAACCGGCTGATCCACCTGGGTCAGCAGGATGGCGTCGCCGCCCGCCTCGTTGCGGCCCAGATGGAAGGTGGCGATATTGACGCCGTGCTGGCCCAGCAGCGAGCCCAGGGCGCCGATGAAGCCCGGCTTGTCCTGGTTGGTGACATAGAGCATGTAGGGGCCCAGTTCGGCCTCGATGGCGATGCCCTTGATATCGACCAGGCGGGGCTTGTCGCCGCCGAACAGGGTGCCCGCCACCGAGCGCTCGCGCTGGTCGGTCACCACGGTCAGGCGGATCAGGGTGTGGTAATCGCCCTCGCTGTCGGTCTTGACCTCGGACACCTTGATGTTGCGTTCCTTGGCCACCACCGGGGCGTTGACCATGTTAACGGCCTCGTTCATGGGCTTCAGCAGCCCTTCCAGCACGATGGCGGTCAGCGGCTTGGTGTTGAGGCCGCCCACATGGCCGAGATATTCGATCTTCACTTCCTTGATGCCGGTCTCGGTCAGCTGTCCGGCGAAGCTGCCCAGCTGGTTGGCCAGACGCATATAGGGGCGCAGCTTGGGCGCGTCCTCGGCCGAGACCGAGGGGATGTTCAGCGCATTGGTGACGGCGCCGGTCAGCAGGTAGTCGGCCATCTGCTCGGCCACCTGCAGGGCGACATTCTCCTGGGCTTCCGAGGTGGAGGCGCCGAGATGGGGGGTGCACACCACCTTCTCGTGGCCGAACAGGATGTTCTCCTTGGCGGGCTCGGTCTTGAACACGTCCAGCGCCGCCCCGGCAACCTGGCCGGAGTCCAGAGCCGCCTTGAGGTCCTCTTCCACCACCAGACCGCCACGGGCGCAATTGATGATGCGCACGCCCTTCTTCATCTTGGCCATGGCCTTGGCGTCGATGATGTTGCGGGTGGCGTCGGTCAGCGGCGTGTGCAAGGTGATGAAGTCGGCGCGCGGGAACAACTCGTCCAGCTCGACCTTCTCGACATTCAGCTCCTTGGCGCGCTCATGCGACAGGAAGGGGTCATAGGCGATGACGCGCATGCGCAAGCCCTGGGCGCGGTCGGCGACGATGGCGCCGATATTGCCGCAGCCGACGATGCCCAGCACCTTGCCGGTCAGCTCGACGCCCATGAACTTGGACTTCTCCCACTTGCCCGCATGGGTGCTGGCATTGGCCTGGGGAATGTCGCGGGCCAGGGCGAACATCATGGCGATGGCGTGTTCGGCGGTGGTGATGGAATTGCCGAAGGGGGTGTTCATCACCACCACGCCACGGCCGGTGGCGGCGGGAACGTCCACATTGTCGACGCCGATACCGGCGCGGCCGACCACCTTCAGATTGGTGGCGGCGGCCAGTATCTCGGCGGTGACCTTGGTGTTGGAGCGGATGGCGAGCCCGTCATAGCCACCGATGATGGCCTTCAATTCGTCGGGGGCGAGGCCGACCTTGACGTCGGTCTCGATGCCGCGATCCTTGAAGATCTGGACGGCGGCGGGGCTCAGCTTGTCGCTGATCAGAACTTTCGGCATGAATCTTCCCTCATGGAGTTCGGGCGCCGCCCCGGTGAAGGGCGGCGCCCGCGTTTATTGTTGGGATGGTCAGGCGACCTTGGCGGCGAACTCGGCCTTGACCTGGGCGAAGGCCCAGTCCAGCCAGGGCAGCAGCGCCTCGATATCCTTGGTCTCGACGGTGGCGCCGCCCCAGACCCTGAGGCCGGGAGGAGCATCGCGATAGGCGCCGATGTCGTAGGCCACCTTCTCCTTTTCCAGGATCGACACGATCTTCTTGGCGGCGGCCGCCTGATCGTCGGCGGACAGCTTGGCGAAGAAGGGCGCCTTGATGGACAGGCAGATGGATGTGCAGGAGCGCACCTTGGCGTCGTCGGCCAGATTGGCGGCCCAATCGGACTTGTCGGCCCAGGCCTGCACCGCCGCCAGATTGGCTTCGGAGCGGGCGATCAGGGCCTTGAGGCCGCCGATGGACTCGGCCCATTTCAGGGCATCGATCTGGTCTTCCACCGCGATCATGGAAGGCGTGTTGATGGTCTCGCCCTTGAAGATGCCTTCGGACAGCTTGCCGCCCGAGGTCAGGCGGAAAATCTTGGGCAGCGGCCAGGCGGGCTTGTAGGTGGTCAGCCGCTCGACGGCGCGGGGGCTCAGCACCAGCATGCCATGGGCACCCTCGCCACCCAGCACCTTCTGCCAGGACCAGGTGACCACGTCGAGCTTGTCCCACGGCATGTCCATGGCGAACACCGCCGAGGTGGCGTCGCAGATGGTCAGGCCCTTGCGGTCGGACTTGATCCAGTCGCCGTTGGGCACCCGCACGCCGGCCGTGGTGCCGTTCCAGGTGAAGACCACGTCACGGTCGCAATCCACGTCGGCCAGGTTGGGCAGCTCGCCGTAACCGGCCTTGAGCACCCGGACATCTTCCAGCTTCAACTGCTTGGTGATGTCGGTGATCCAGCCCTCGCCGAAGCTTTCCCAGGCCAGGGCATCGACACCCCGGGCGCCCAGCAGCGACCACATGGCCATTTCCACCGCGCCGGTATCGGAAGCGGGAACGATACCGATGCGATAGTCGGCGGGAATGCCCAGCACCTCGCGGGTACGGGTGATGACTTCCTCCAGGCGCGCCTTGCCGATCTTGGCGCGGTGGGACCGGCCCACCGGAGTGTCCTTCAGCGCATCCACCGTCCACCCGGGACGCTTGGCGCAGGGACCAGAAGAGAAATTGGGATTATTCGGCCGAAGGCTCGGCTGCGGAAAATCGGTCATAGGATGTAACCCTCCCTCTTAGGAAGGGACGCGGCCCGTTGGGGGGCCGTGGCCCGGCGGGAGTTTATGAGGGGGCGCGCCAGCCCGTCAACGAGGCAATTGGGGGCTTTCAAAGATTCCCCGGCACGGCTGGCGTCGGCTGGCTGTGCTTGCTATCCTCCCCGCCATGACCAGCCCCTTCACCGCCGAGTCCGCCCTCAAATCCATCACCGCCCCCCGCCAGGGATCGGGCCGCACCAGCCCCTTGCGCGATGCCGCCTTCGACGCCGTCCAGGCGGCGGTGACTCCCAAACTGGCCGATGGAGCCGAGGCGGCGGTTGCCGCCGTGGCGAAGGCCTGGGCGGTGGCCGAGGAGTTGTGGGCCAAGACCCGCGCCACCCCCGCTTTTGCCCTGGGAACCCCCAAGGCCGCCTGTGGCAAGGGCTGCGGCTGGTGCTGCCACCAGCGGGTCGGCGCCGCGGCGGTGGAAGTGCTGCATATCGCCGAGCGACTGCGCTCCCATCCCACCCGGGACGAGATGCTGGCAAGGCTGGAAGCCTGGCCCCAGGGGCGGGCTTGCGCCTTCCTGGTGGACGGCGCCTGTTCCATCTACGACATGCGCCCCCTGAAATGCCGGGGCCTGTACCAGTTGGATGCCCGCTGGTGCATGACCACCTATGCCAAGATGGACGTGCCGCTGTTCGGCCCCGCCCCCAGCCACGACTTCCAGATTCCTCCAAAGGACGTATTCGACGGAGCGGTGTTCGGCCTGGCCCTGCCCTTCCACCGCTCCGGCCACGACTGCCCCGGGGTTGATTTCATTCCCGCCCTGAAGGCGATCATCCACCGCCCCGACGCCGCCCTGGCCTGGTGGCGGGGGGAATCGGTGTTCCCTGCCGACACGCGCCTGCATGACTGGTTCCCGCCGCTTTCCAAGACGGGAAAGACGAAGCGGAAGTGATCAAAGCCATGCACTGGCGACACTTTCTTTACCTGCAATAAAATGCATTACTCCCCAGCGTTACATTGTGACGATTGATTACGACACCTTGCACTCTGAAACTTGGCGGAATAACATCCCACAGCAAGTACAATGCATGACGTTATGAATATGCAGGGGATGACTATGAGAACCAAACTTCTTGCAAGCTTGTTTGCTTTTGCCATTGCCGCTCCCGCCCTCGCCCTCGCCCAGGACGCCAAGCAGGATTTCACCCTGGTCAACCGGACCGGCTATGAATTGAACGCCGTCTATGTGTCGCCCAGCCATGCCGAGGATTGGGGCAGCGATGTCATGGGTCGCGATACCCTGGCCAATGGCGGCACAGTCGATATCCATTTCAACCGCGCCAGCAGGACCTGTAACTGGGATCTGAAGGTGGTCTATACCGTCGATGATTCCAGCGCGGTCTGGCACGATATTGATCTGTGCACGGTGAGCAAGATCACCATCCGCTACAACAAGAACACCGATACCACCACCGCCAGCTACGACTGAGACGCGGACCGGAGTCGGGAATGATGGGGCGGCCGAGGCATCGGCCGCCCCTTTGCTGTTCAGGGCATCACGACCGTATGGCCGTGATTGAGCGGTCCATGGCCGCCGCCCAGGCCCGGCGCGGTCTCGATGGCGCGGCGGACATAGTCCCTGCCCCGAGCCACCGCCTGATCGATCGCCATGCCCTGGGCGATGCCGGTGGCAATGGACGAGGCTAGGGTGCAGCCGGTGCCATGGGTGGAGCGGCCGGGGATCCGTCGCCCGGCGAAGCGTCGCACGCCCTCGCCATCGGCCAGCAGATCCACCAGATCGTCGCCCTCCATATGGCCACCCTTCAGCAGCACGGCTTGCGGCCCCAGGGCCAGCAGATCGACCACCGCCCGTTCCATGGCTGCAAGATCGGGAATGGGTCGACCGAGCAGGACCTCGGCCTCGGGGATATTTGGGGTCAGCAGCCTGGCGCGCGGCAGCAACTGACGGACCAGCGCCCCGGCGGCGCTGTCGGCCAGCAAGGCGGCGCCGCCCTTGGCCACCATCACCGGATCAAGCACCAATGGCACATGGGGGGCGAAGTCCTCCAGGGCTTGAGCCACCGCCTCGATGATGGCAGCAGAGGCCAGCATGCCGGTCTTGACGCAGTCGGCGCCGATATCGGTCAGAACCACTTCCATCTGGCGACGGACGAAGTCGGGCGCCACCTCGGAAATCCCGAATACCCCATGGGTGTTCTGGGCGGTCAGCGCCGTGATGGCCGTGGCGGCATAGCCCCCCAGGCAGGTCACCGCCTTGATATCCGCCTGGATTCCGGCACCACCGCCCGAATCCGATCCAGCCACCGCCAGCACCCGTCCGAGCATTCCCGTTCCTTTCTTTCCGTCACAAATGCGCCACAAACTACATATCGGTGATTTATTGTAACAACCCACTAAATAAAGCTTTAGTCGTGTTGTGCAGCGCAGCAGCCGTAGGTATGATTTTTCTTATACGAAAGATGACGCACCATCGAACGAGGTCCAAGATGCAATATCGCTGGGAAGAAATCGATCAGCTTGCTGAAATCCTCGAGGCCGAGGCCGCCGGGCATTCCATCGACCACGAACGCGCCCGCCATCTGGCGCAGCGCCTGTGCGAATTGTGCCCCGACATCGCCAGGACCATGAGCCGGGTGATCGAACGGGCCAGCGGACTCGCCGCCCGGGCGGCCTGACCCCGAAGCGACCGAATTACCCGGCCACCCGCTGGATGGTGTCGACGATCCCGTCGACCACGGCGGCGACCAAGGCGTCGTCCTTACCTTCGGCCATGACCCGGATCAGGGGCTCGGTGCCCGATTTGCGGATCAGCACCCGCCCGGTCCCGGCCAGACGGGCCTCGCCTTCGGCGATGGCGGCTACCACCGTCGTATCGGCCAGCACCTCGGCCACCGAGGACTTGGCCACCCGGACATTCTTCAGAATCTGCGGCAGCGGCAGGAACAGGCGCAGGATCTCGGAAGCGGGCTTGCCCGACTGCACCAGGGCCGCCAGCACCTGCAACGCCGCCACCAGACCGTCACCGGTGGTGGAATAATCCGACAAGATGATATGGCCGGACTGCTCGCCGCCAACATTGTAGCCGTTCTTGCGCATGTGCTCGAGGACATAGCGGTCGCCCACATTGGTCCGCGCCAATCCCAGGCCACGCTGGTCCAGGAAGTGCTCCAGCCCCAGATTGGACATGACGGTGGCGACCACGCCACCGCCCTTGAGCTGCCCCGACTTTCGCCACAGATCGCCGATCAGGGCCATCAGCTGGTCGCCGTCGATCAAGGTGCCATGCTCGTCGCACAACACCACCCGGTCGGCATCGCCATCCAGCGCGATGCCGAGATGGGCGCCATGGGCCACCACCTGACTGCGCATGGTTTCGGTGTGCAGCGATCCGCAATCCTTGTTGATGTTGAAGCCGTCGGGCGCCACCGCCACCGGCACCACCTCGGCACCCAGTTCCCACAGCACGGTGGGAGCGACCTTGTAGGCGGCGCCGTTGGCGCAGTCGATCACGATCTTCAGCCCATCGAGCCGCAGGCCCTTGGGGAAGGTGTTCTTGACGTATTCGATATAACGACCGTTGGCGTCGTCCAGACGCTTGGCACGGCCGAGATGGTCGGAGCCCACCCGATAGGCTTCCATCCCATTGGCCATGCTGGCCTCGATGGTCAGCTCATCCTCGTCGGACAGCTTGAAGCCGTCGGGGCCGAACAGCTTGATACCGTTGTCCTGATAGGGATTGTGCGACGCCGAGATCATCACGCCGAGATCGGCCCGCAAGGACCTGGTCAGCATGGCCACGGCGGGTGTGGGCAGCGGCCCCAGCAGCATGACGTCCATGCCCACCGAGATGAACCCGGCGGTGAGCGCCGGTTCCAGCAGATAGCCCGACAGACGGGTATCCTTGCCGATCACCACCATGTGGCGATGGGGACCGCGGGTGAAATGCCGCCCGGCGGCCATGCCCAGCTTCAACGCCATTTCGGCGGTCATGGGCTCGATATTGGCGGTGCCTCGCACCCCGTCGGTGCCGAACAGCTTGCGCGTCATGTGTCTGGATCATCCCTTCTGGCGGAAGAGCGATTGATTAGCAAGCCCCGGCGCCAATGGGAAGGGGAAAGGGACTCTCACGCCGCCGAGGTTCACGCGGGTGATACGCAGGCTTGTCATTTGACCTCCAGGGTCCGGCTACCTAACTATCATACGATAGGCAGGTAAGCCCCGGAGGTCCCATGCTTCACTGGAACATGTCCCTGGAAACCGGTATCGCCGCCGTCGACCATGGCCGTCGCCAGCTCCTGGAGGCCATGGTGGACTTCATCCAGATTGTCGACGATCCGGGTCTCAACCAGAAGCTGGTGGCCGAACGGACCGGCGCCATCTTCAAGGCCATGAAGGTCGCCTTCGCCGCCGAGGAGGAGTTCCTCAACGGTCGGCCCGAGGCGGACTCGGCCCCCCATATCGCCTCCCATGCCGCCTACAGCCTGGCTTATGTGGATCTGTGCAAGAAGCTGGTGCCCAAGATCAGGAATCTCAAGCAGGCCCAGCAGGCCTGCCTGGAAATCTATCGCTGCATCGAACACGGGGTGTTCAAGCATGTGGGCGAGGAAGCCCTGGCCTATAAGCGCATGCGGCGCCAAGCATCGTCACAATCGCCCAGCCCGGTCACGTCGTCGGCTTCGCCAGCTTAAGAGTGAATTTGCCGGTCATCAGAGTCACCACGTCATCCAGCGACAGATAGGCGTAGAATCTGGCCCCCGCCAAGCCATCCTTGGCCCACATCACCGTGGCGGAGAACACCGTCCCATGGCTGTTGGTGACCAGAAGATCGACCGGGGGCGGGGTCAAGTATCCCATAGCCCCCTCGATCTGCTCGAAGCGCAATTTGAAGCCGCCGGGCGATGCATCCACCATGAAGGCGCGGGACTGGAAGGCGTCTACCGTGAACACCCCTTCCGTGCCGCAATTCTGCCGCTGCCAGGTACGGTTCCCCAGCCCACCTTCAAGCTTCTGATCCATAGTCACCGTCTTCCCCTCGGGGCCGTGAGGCATACCTCCAGGTTAGGCCGACTGCCCCATTCTGTCCATCTTCCCCCTTAAAAAAGTTCAGCCCCGCCCCCCTCGCGCGGAGGGAGACGGGGCTGGCCTTGGGGGTCAGGAAACTAGAACTTCACGACCAGGGCGGTCTCACCCAGATACCAGGTCTTGTCCGCGTCCCAGCCATTGGCATTGTTCTTCAGGTATTCGCGGTAGCCGGTCCCGGCCTTGGCCATGCCAAAAGCCGCGGTCAGCAGCAGGTGGTCATTGATGGTCCACTCGGCGGTGAAGTCGATTTCACGGGCCAGATTGTCGGAGGTCACACCGGCATTCTGGGTCTTCTGATCGTAGTTATAGGTGAAGCCCAGCACGCTCAGCTTGACATTGTCCAGCGGATTGATGGACAGCGCCACTTCGTGGATGTTCACGTTGCTGTTGGAGATCACGTAGTTGCCGATGATCTCGCCGATGAACCAGGTGCCGTAGCCACGGGTGATGGCATTGTAGAAGAAGGGATCATAGGCCTTCTTGGTGGTGTCGCCCGGGGACTTGTCGCCGCTGAAATG
This sequence comes from Paramagnetospirillum marisnigri, assembly GCF_001650715.1. Classification (GTDB taxonomy): domain Bacteria; phylum Pseudomonadota; class Alphaproteobacteria; order Rhodospirillales; family Magnetospirillaceae; genus Phaeospirillum; species Phaeospirillum marisnigri. The sequence continues at coordinate 24,179 of NZ_LWQT01000098.1, forward strand.
CGCGTAGCGATAGGTCAGCTTGGGGGTCATCGGCAGGTCGGAGAACTGATAGCCCGGCTCGATATACCAAGCGTTGGCGTTCACCTTCTTATTGTTCGAGGAATTGTTCTCGTAGACATAGTTGCCGTACAGCGAGAAGTCCGGCAGGAACGGCAGGACATTGCCGCCCACATGGGCCGAGAACACGTTCATGCCGTCACGGTTGGAGGTCAGGGTATTGGTGACCGTGGTGTTGCCGCCGTTACCGGTATTGCCGAAGGCGAAGTTGTTGCCGTTGCTGGCGTCGAACACCTTGAAATAGGTGATACCGGCATACCACTTGCGGTCGGCATAGACGGTGGCGCCGTCCTTGGCGGGCTTGCCGTCCTCGCTGGCCAGGTTCTCGAAGATTTCGAGATTGCCACCGATCAGGCGGGTCTTGGCATTGTCGACCAGGCCGGGGTCCAACTTGCTGTTGGCCGACACGTTCTGCAGATAGAAGATGTCGCCGCGCACCGGGCCGCTGGCGGCCTTCAGGATGCCGGTCTGCTCGAAGGCGGTACGGGACTGGGTCCAGTACATGCCGCGCTTACCCTGGTTGTTGACGCCGTTGCTGATCAGGAAGCCGTCGGCGACGCGGAAGCTTTGACGGCCGCCGGAGATGTCGAGGCCGTTCTCGTCCAGGAAGGGAACCAGATTGCCGGACTTCCAGCCGCCATACAGATTTTCCAGCTCCAGCAGGATGGGACGGCCATAGGTGGTGGAAACCAAGCTGGCGTCGCCGTCGCCGCCGGTGGCGGTCACCTGGGCGCTGACATCGCCGTAGAAGGTGCCGTGGGTGCCGGTGTCATAGGCGGCCTTCAGTTCCGGATGGATGAACCATTCGGTCCAGGCGGGATGGCCGGAAATCCGCTTACCGGGAGCAGCCGCGCCGTTATTGGACCACGAACCGGCGCCGAACTGGGCACCCGGCGAGGAGAAGGCCGCGATACCGCCGGTGAAGGCGCCATCGATCTTCAGGCCGCCATTCTCGTAAAGCGACACATCGGCGGCGGCCGGGGTAGCGGCGAAGCCGAGAACGGCGGAGAGAATCGCGCCAGAAATCAGGCAGCGGCACCGGAGATTACGTTCAACCATCACAAACTCCCTTGCGGAACGGGACAACATTGCAAATCCGTAAAGCAACGCACATGCCAACCTTGCGTCGCTTGGCTGGCCTCGATTCCGCGATATCGCGAAAGAACCGCCATGCCATTTTGTTAAGCAAGGCTTTTCTAGCTGACTCAATATTAGGCAAGCAAGGTGGATTCAGCGTTTCCAGCCATCCGCCCCCATTCCGGCGGCGATTGTTGCAATCGCGCAACACATTCGCAAAGCGGCAACACAGCTACACCTATTCTAAACTTCCACCCACCACAGACTCCACCCCACACAACATGGAGCGCACCCAGACACGGGAAGTACCATATGAGGATGGCGCCTAACTCAGCCACGATTACGCAACAAGGGCAGGATGATTTCCATCACCCTGCCCCCATCGTCTCGCCCCTTTGGCCTATCCGTTAGCCGACGTGGATGTTGTTCTCCACCAGGACATGGGCATCCCCATTGCTGTACTGGGTATAACTGTCACTCTGACCATTCACGGTCAGATTGGCTTGGCCATCGGCATGCCAGCCACTATCGGAGAAATTGACATAGGTGCTGTTGGAACTGCCGATCACCACCAAGGTATTGGCGGTGCCGGTCACCGCATTGCCGTTGTTGGTCATGCCCAGAACATGGGCAACATCCAGCATGGCCCCGGAATTGTAACCGCTTAGGTTCAGGATATCGAAGTTCTGCAAGGCGTTGGTCTGCAGCTGGCTCATGTTGAAGGTGGTGTTGTTCCCCCCCTCCCAGACCAGTTCGTTGTTGCCACCAACACCACCGTCCAGGAAGTGGAAGTTGTGGCCGCTGATCCCTACCGAATTATAGCCACCCATGCCCACGAAAACGTCATAGCCCGACCCCAGATGGGCGATGTCGTTATTGCCGGTGGCGATGACATAATTGCTGGTCGTACCCGTATCAATGAAGCTGGTGTTCGAGCTGAGGACCGCCACGGAGGCGCCGCTTTGCACCGTCAGGCTGAGTCCGGTGGTGCTGAAGACCGGGTCGAGGACCCAGCCGCCGCTGCCACTGGCCAGTCCATAGATGCCTTCGAAAGCGCCGCTATAGCCGGTCCACTGCATCAGACTGGTGCTGGCGGTGGGAGTGGCGTGGGCGTAGAGGAACAATTCCCCTCCCAGCGTCACATGGCCGTTGACGTTGATGGCATCGTTATAGCCGGGTCCGCTGCCGCCCAGTGACAGGTCGAGGACCACATGGGAATCCGAGGCCAAGGTCATGTCGCCGTTGATCTGCAAGGTCCCGGCGGTGGTGCTGTCACCCGGCTTGAGATAGCCGTGATTGACGAAATCCGCATCGCGGACATCGATCTTGCCGACGCCGGAAATCAGCGCCCAGTTCTCGAAATCCGAATGGGTGGAACTGCTTGAGCTCTCGACGGTCAGGGTGGCGCTGCCGCTCATGGTCAGCGCCCCGTGATTGTCAAAGGACCCGCCGACCAGGATCATGTCGCGGCCGACCTGGATCAGGCCGTAATTGTCGATGCTGTCCGCTTGCAGGACATGGGTGCCCGCCGTCATGGAGCCGGTGGAGAGGATGGTGCCATGATTGGTCAGGGCGCCTTCCACTTCCAGGGCCGACCACCAGTTCGAGACATTGCCGGTCCCGGCGCTGAGATTGACGGTGCCCAGGTTATCGAAGCTGTGCTCGATCACCCCCACGGAACCGGTGCTGCTGATGGCCTCGACCAGAAGCAAGGTGGCGGCGGCGTTCTGGAAGGCGGCGCCGATATGGTTGCCGATCCCGGTCAGGCTCAGGGTTCCGGCGCTTTGGATCACTGTTCCGGAACCGGTCAGGGTGCCGCCATTCATCGACAAGGAGCCCGAGGACTTCAAGATGGCATTGGCGCCCAGGGACAGGGTGCCCCCCGACAGACACAACGCGGACCCGGCCGCCACCGAACTGCCGATATCGACGGTGATGGCGCCACCGCCCACCATCAAGTGCGAGGCGGATAGCAGGTTGAGCCCAGCCACCTCCACCGCGCCGCTGGAATGGGTGATGGTGGTGCCGGTCAGGCTCACCAGACCGGTAAGATCGGTGGCAATGGCCGTGGTTGCGGCGGTCTGGTGATTATACAGCTCGACCCGCTCGGTGCGGCTGGTGGTCAGGGTGCCGTCGCTGGCCCGCCAGGTGAAGCCGTCGATGCCGGTGATGGAGGCCGAGGTCGGGGTATAGGTATAGCCCCCGGTGGAGGAGTTGATGGTCAGCGTCCCCTGCGCCGGTCCCGTGACCGTGGCATAACTGACGGAGGAACCGTCGCGATCCACCGCCGCCAGGGTCCCGGTCAAGGCCGCTCCCGCCACCGCGTCCAGATCCAGAACCGACGAGGTCAGTTCCGGTGCCCGGTTGCCGATGGTCACCGCCATGGACTGGCTGGTCACCAGGGTATGGGCGGTGCCATCGCCGGACTTGTCCCAGACCTGGATGTTCAAGGTATCGCCGCCGACACCGTTCCAGGCCGGATCGGCCACATAGACCGCGGTGGCCAGGGCGGCGTTGATGCGGTCCAGGGCGCTGGATACCACCACCGTGGCGGAACCGTTGACGGTGCTCGAGCCGAAGGTCAGCCCCGAGGTGTCCTTGAGCAGGATGGTGCCATGGGCGGCGGTCAGCTTCAGCTCATAGAGATGATGCCCGCTCTGGCCGATGGGATCGCTGACGGAAATGGCCAGGACGTGGCTGCCCGAGGAACTGGTGGTGAAGGCCCCCGCCCCGGTCAGGAACGGCGCGTCCTGCACCGAACGCACGCTGACCCCAATAGTGCCATAGGTCAGGTTATTGCTGCCGTCATTGATGCCGACGATGAAGCTGTCACTGCCGACATAATTGGCATCGGGCGTGTAGACGTAGTTGCTGCCGCTGATGGTGACGGTGCCGTGGCTGGCCTGCTGGCTGAGGGTCACGGTCAGGCTGGCCGAGGCGTCATCGTGATCGATGGCGAACAGCGAGCCGCGCGCGACCGTGTCCTCGCGGGTGGTCAGCACATCGTCATAGATGGAGGCCTTGGCGCCGACCGAGGTCACGCTGGTGGCGCTGCCGCCATTATGGCTGGTGCTGTCGGGAACGGTGGTGCCCGAGATATCGTCGAGACGCCAGTTGTTCAGCAGCCCGTATTCCGTACCGGACAGACGGGTGTTCATATAAGACGAGATTTCGCCCTGGGTTCGCGCCGTGCTCCACGCCCGGACGTCGGAGATCAAGCCGGTATAGAACTGAGAGGCGGTCCCGCCATTCACCGAATTGCCGATGGCGAGATTGGCCGAGGAACTGCCCACCGCCGCGTCGAAGTGATAGGTGATGCTCCCCGAAGCCACGCCATTGACGTAGAGGGTAAAGACGTCGCCCGCCCGGGTGACGCTCACATGCGCCCACTGGTTGGCCGCCAGCGTCTGCGAGGACTGCAGGTCGTAGGTCGAGCTGAACAGCCCATCCCCGTTGACCGAGCTGTTGGCCTGGAAGAACAGATGGCCGCCAATCAGGCCAAGGCGCAACTGCGGCACGCCGATGCCCTGGTTCAACTGCTTGGACAGCAGCACCACCTCGCTACCCAAAGCCGCCGCACCGGGATTGATCCAGGCCTCCAGGGTGAAGTCGCCGCTGCCCAGGGTGGCGAGCGCACCCGTGGTCCCGCCGACGGTGATGCCGCTGGTGCTGCCGTTGAACGACGCCACCCGGCCCGCGGTATTGACATATTGCGGCATGGCCGAGCCATAGCCCGAGCCGGTCCCAAGCACCAGATCATGCCCCGAATAGGACGTGTCCAGCATATAGGGAAAGGTGGTTCCCTGGCTGGTGTTGAGTTGGCGATCCATGGCCCACTCGGCCAGCATATGGTCGGTGCTCTCAAGCTCCTTGCGATGGAAATCGTCATAGATTTCAGCGGCGCTGCGAACGTCGCTGAACAGGCGCACCATGTCCATCTGGCCCTGGAAGCCGCTGGTGACCGTGGTGTCGTCGCTCAGGGTGGCACCGACATAGAGGGTACTGGCACCGGTAAACGAAACCGGTGTCGCGTCGTTGACGCCCACCAGGGCACCATCCTTGTACAGGCTGATGACGCCGGTCGCATGGTCATAGCTGCCCGCCCAGTGGCCCCACTGGTTGACGGTGCTGCCCGCCGCCATCGTCACCGAGCCCACGCCAACCACGGTGAAGACCAGATTGTTGGAGGCGTCGAAGGCCACGGACATGGATCCGTTCTGATACAGGGCGGTCTCCGCCACGCCAACGACCGAGCGGCTGCTCCAGAATTCGAAGCTGAACGACTGGTTGGTCAGGGCCATGCCGGACGACTTGGCGTACTGGCTGCCGTTGAACTGCAGTGCCGCGCCGGACGCGCCGACGCCGATGGGGTCCACCGGGCTGGGAACCTCGATGGCGATGACCTTCTGGGTGACGGAACCGTCGGAGCCGGTGGCCCGGGCGGTGAAGTAGTCGACACCATGCCACCCGGATGTGGGGGTGTAGACGAAGCTGCCATCCATGGCCAGGGTGACACTGCCATGCTGGGCGGCTCCCACCACCGACCAGGCCAGCGACGAGGCCGAGGTCTCGGCCGCCAGGGCGCCATGATAGGGGGCGCCGTAATCGGCGGTGATCACCTGATCGTAGACCGGAACCTGATTGTCCACCACGGTCAGGGTGCCGGAAACGGTGCCGTTATGGGGGATCGCCGCCGAATCGGCGACGGTGGAGCCGTTCACCCCGTCAAGGCGCCAATAGCCGACCAGGCCGGTCTCACCCCCCGCCAGGGGCGCGTTCATATGGGATTCAATCTCGGCGGCGGTGCGAACCGTGTTCCACAGCCGGGCATCGGCCATATCGCCATTGTACTGGGCGGTCGTGCCATCATAGAAGGTCGCCAGCCGGACCGCGCCCGCGACATTGTAATTGCCGACCGTTCCGGTCCCATCGACCTTGCCGTCCACATACATGGTGTAGCTGGCGGTGGTGGCGTTCAGATTGGACAAGGTCACGGCCACATGATGCCACACCCCATCCGCCACCACCGCGTTGCCCGCGACGGAGCCGGCGTCACCGGCGACCGACAAGTGAATCTTGCCGTCGACGCTGGAGTAGATCCACAGCCCCTGCTCGGCGTTGTTAACGCCGGAGGTGAAGATCATCTGCGCCTGCGAGACATCGGATGTCCTGATCCAGGCTTCGTAGGTATAGCTGCCAGTTCCTTGGCCAATGGCCGAGCCCAGATTGACCGATTGGCTCAGGTTGAAGTGCAGCGCATTGGTGGGCGGATTGATCACGCGCGGTGAATTGGCGGCGGACAGGTCGATATAATGACCGTTGTGGGACTGGTCATCCAGGGCATTGCCGCTGAAATCCTCGCCGTTCCAATAGCCGATCAGGCCGGTCCCGCCATCCAGGCGCTGACTGTATTCGGCCGCGATTTCGGACGGAGTCCGGGCGGTGTTCCAGACCCGCACCTCATCCATGCTTCCCTTGACGCCATGGTCGAAGGTGCCGCCAAGAATGGTGCCGCCGATGACCAGGCCCGAGGCATCCGTCAGACTGCCCAGCGACCGGGTGATGGAGCCCTCGGCCTCGCCATTGACATACAGGGTGAAGGTATCGCCCGAACGGGTCACCGCTACATGGGCCCATTGCCCGGCGGTCAGGCTATTGGCGCTCTGAAACTCGTAGCCATTGTTGTAAAGACCGGTGCCCGAAGTGTCCTGGGCCATGAAGATCAGCTTGCCGTTCATGACCTCGAGGCGCATCTGGAGCGATGTGCCTGAATAGGCGGCCGACTCCTTGGCCAACAGGACCTGTTCGGTGGTCACGTCGGTCAGGTTGATCCAGGTCTCCATGGTGAAGTTACCGGAGCCCAGGGTGGTCAGATCGCCGGTATTGGACACGACCGCCCGCTGGGTGCCGTTGAACGACAGCACCGCCTGGCGCTCGCTGGCCCCCAGGATCTCGGTATTGCCCTGCACGTCCAGGCGGATCAACTTGAAGGTATCGCTGCGTCCGTCATTGACCTTGACGACGAAACTGTCGGCCCCGACATAGCCGTCGCTCGGGGTATAGGCGAAGCTGCCATCGGAATGGATCACCAGGGCGCCGTGCAGCGGCGTGGCCTCGACACCATAGCTGAGCGCCGCGCCCGAGTTGTCCGAGGCCAGGACCATTCCGTGATAGGACGACCCGCTGTCGATCTCGATGACCTCGCGTGCCGTGGGCACACCGGTATCGACAATGCCGACCGAGCCGGACACGGTCCCGACATTGCCATAACCGGAGCCATCGGCCACCACGCCGCCCTCGGCGGAATCCATCCGCCACAGGCCGACCAATCCCCCCTCGTAGCCCATGGGGATCTCGTCCTTGAAGGCACTGATCTCGGCGGCCGTCCGCGCGGTGTTCCAGACCCGGACATCGGCCATGTCGCCATGCAAATAGCCGGTGCCGAAATGGCTTCCCCCAAGCACCGCGAAGGCGCCGCTGGACTGGATATTGGGCGGCATGTCGCTGCGGGTGGCATCGGCGACGCCATCCACATAAAGCTGCACCACCCCGGATTTGACGGTGACGGCCACGTGGTGCCACTGGCCATCGGCGACGGTGGCGGTGGAGGACAGGCCATTGATCTCGTCCGAGAAGCCAAGCTTGCCATTCAGCAGGTAGAGATAGGCATTGTGCGTGCTTGAACCGGCATCGACCAGATACTGAAGATTCCCCGAGGCATCGGAGCTGCGGACCCAGCTTTCCCAGGTGAAATCAGCGGTTCCAGCGGCCAAGGTCGCTGGGGTGCTCAGGGCAATCGATGTCGAACCGTCAAAATGGGCCGCCCGGAAGGGCACGCCCGCGACGGTGGCCCCCTCCAGGGTCAAGCCGTGGCCATTACCCGAGGCATCGCTGGTGCTGTTGCCCTTCCAATCCGCGAGCAGGCTTTCGTCCGACAGGTCGCGCAGATACATGGTATCGGCGATGTCCTCGGGATTGCGACCGTCATTCCACAACCGGACCCCGGCGATCTGCCCCTTGAAGGTGGTCACGGTATCCAGGCCGCCGCTGCCGCTGCCCTCTCGGGCACCGATCAGCAGGTCAAAATCATTGGTCAGATCCAGTTGCGGCATTTCCACCGCCGCCACCGCCTGACCATTGACGGTCATGACATAGATGCCGTCCTCGCCGCGACTGACCGCCACATGCGCCCATTGCCCCGCCGTCAGGACCGACGGGGTGGCAAGGTCGAATCCTTGGGTATGGAAAACCAGCGTTCCGTCGCGGGTGAACAGCGACATCACCGGGTCGCTGGTCACGGTGGCGCTGTCCTTGGCAACGATCATGTGATCGCCGGTCAGGTCGGACGGATTGATCCAGGCCTCGATGGTGAATTCGCCACCACCGACATTGAAGATATTGCCGGCATTGGCCGCCGCGCCACCCCGGAAGGTCAGGGCGGTGTTCTGGCCACCGCCGCCCATGGCATCGGCATGCCCCTCGGACACGGAAACCGCCTCGGAATTGGAATAGCGGCTGTAGCCCACCCCACCCACGCGGGTGCCGTTCTGGTCACCGCCCGCCATGTCCGTCACTGCCGTGGTCTTGGCGTCATTGAAGGTATAATTGGCGATCAGCGTTCCGCCCTGGGTACCGCTCAGGACCATATCGTAGTTGTCGGAAATCTGCTGGCCGGTGCGAGCCACGTTCCACACCCGCACATCGTCCAATTGGCCGTCGTAATGGCTGCTGCCGGCGGTATCGAACTTGTCACCGATCCTGAAGGTGCCGGTGCCGGTGAAATCCGTGGTGCCGGTATAGGTCGCGACCTGGGTGCCGTTCTTGTAGAGCACCTTGGTATTGGTCGCGGCGTCGTAGCTGGCCGCCCAATGGACCCAGACTCCCACATTATCGGTGGTATCGGTGAAGACCAGATCCTCGCCCCAGAACGAGAAGATCACCTGGTTGCCGACATTGACGGGCTGGAAGTCGATATGAAGCCCCTGCCCGCCAACTCCCGCCGTCCCCATGGAGATGGCATTGTCCTCGGTGGAGCTGCTGGCGCGGTTGGCCCAGAACTCGATGGTGAAGGAATTGCTGGCCAGGGAGATGCCGCTCGCCGTCACCGCGTCATCGGTGCCGTCGAACTTCATGGCCAGATCGCGGGTGAACTGGCCGCGTCCCACGCCCTGTTCGCCAACCTTGCCCGCGCTGTAATCGTTCAGCGGCAGGTAATCCACCAGATCCACTTCACTCCCGGTCAGGCGGCTGTCCTTGCCGGACGCCAGGGCGCCGACACTCTTGGCCACCGACCAGATGCGGACTTCGGACATGTCGCCGAGGAAATTATCGGCGGTATATCCATTTGCGCCGATCCTGGCGCCGATCAACAGGGGATCGCCGCTGTTCAGATTGGGGGTTTGGCCGCCCCAATCATGGGTGGCCACCTGTGTGCCATTGACATAGAGGGTGAAGGCATTGCCGGAACGGGTGACCGCGACATGCTGCCAGGTATCGGCGACAATGGCGGCTCCGCTAGTGGTCTCGACCAGCGCGCTATAGCCCCCCACTCCATCGGGACCCGCGAAAACCAGGTTGCCGTTGGTAATGGTGAAGGACCACCCGTTGACATTGCCGGCCTGATCCTCGCTGAGGATAGCGCGCCCTCCCACGACAGTCGTCGGCTTGATCCAGGCTTCCATGGTGAAAGCCCCGGTTCCGGGATCATAGGGAGTCGAGGCCTGGATGACGCCGCCACTGCCCAGGGTGACGGCCTTGGAGCCATCTTCCCCGGCGCTCAGGCCAAGGCCCGCTCCGGCACTGGCACTGACATTCCTGGCGCTCGCCTGATCATGGCCATCATTGCTGATTTCAGCGAAGCCAATGCCCCCGGCATCATTAAGCGGGATATAATCCGCCAGACCGGCCTCGTTGCCCGCCAAGCGATTGTTCATGGTGGCCGAGATATCGGCCGCGCTCCGGGCGGTGTTCCACAGGCGCACATCGGACATGGAACCGGAATAGACCGTGCCCGACTCCACGCTGGTTCCCTGGTCGTACTGGGTGAAGCGACCGCCCAGGGACAACTGAATCTCGTTGGCGAAATCGTCCACCTGGGACGAGTGGTAGGTCGCGACCGAACTACCATTCAGGAACAGGGTGTAATCCTGGCCGGAGCGGGAAACCGCCACGTGCTGCCAGGTGTCGGCGGTCAGGACATTGGTCGCCACAAGGTTGGGAACCCATGTGGTTCCATTGAAGTAGATCAGTCCTGGCCCCGAAAGCTGCAGACTGGCGCCATTGCTCACCAGCGCCCAACCGTTGGTGTTTCCGGACTGGTCCTTGGCCACCAGCATCTGGGTCCCGGTCAGGCTGGTCGGCTTGATCCACAGTTCCACCGTGAAATTGCCGGTGGGCTCGAACTGATTCTCGGTCTTGAGCAGGGACGTACCGCTGAAGGTCGCCCCCTGATAGGGAGACGCATCTCCAATGATGGGAAGATCGCCCAGGGCCGCCTTGGTCACGCTACCGACCTTGGTGACAAGGCTCATATCCATGTCGGCCGAATCGTGGATGGCATAGCCGGATACCTCGTCCAGCTTCCAGTACCCCACCAAGCCGCTTTCATCGCCCCGAATGGGGTTCTGCATGGCGGAATGGATCTCGCTCAGGTCGCGAGCCTTGTTCCACAACTGGACATCGGCGATCTCGCCCCGGAAGTTCTCGGTTCCGATGGCACCGGCATTGCCGATGACGAACTGCCCCGGATAGGAGGCATAGTCCCCCATGCCGGTGGTATTGCTAGCGGCGAAGGAGGAATGGGACACGCCATCGACCACGATGGACCAGGCCCCATTCTCGTGTACCAGGGCGACGTTCTGCCACAGCCCCGTCGTCAGGCTGGCGGTGGTGCTGAGGTTTGCCGCGACGCCGCCGCACATATAGCCCAGCTTGCCGGTGGTGGTGTCCACATACAGGCCAAAACCGCTGTTGCTGGCATCACCGTTATAGGCGATGAAGCCGCCAGCGCCGGTATTGACACCGTCCCACTTGACCCAGGCCGACAGGGTCAGGTCGCCGGTGATGGGGCTTGCCGGGCCGGTCACGGCGATGGACTGACCAGCCTGGAACACCATGGCCCGCGAAGGCGGCGCCGACACGAAGGCGTTGGTCCCCACCACCATGGCGGTGTAGTCGCCACCCGCCAGATTCTCGACGACGCTGCCGCCCTCGTTGAAGGCCCAGTGCCCCACCAGCGCGCTGTCGCTGGACGACTCGGACTGGCCCATCTCGCTGATCTGGCGGGACGACAGCACCGTGTTCCACAGCTTGACATTGTCGATCTGGGCGGTCAGCGAGGTGGCATTGCTGTCGGGGCCGACGACCACCTTGGACAGGTTGCTCAGCATGTTGACGGTGGCGCCGCTGGCCGATCCCGCCCAATGGCCATTGAGGTAAAGGGTGGCGCTGGACCCGTCGAAGGTCACCGTCGCATGGGCCCAGCTCCCGGCCGTCACCGAGGTGAGGCCGGTGCCGGGTGTCCCGTTCAGGCCGACCATGATATGGCCGGTACTGTCGATGGCGACGCCGATCAGGGCGGAATTGCTGCTGTTCATCAGGCTGACCAGCCGCTGGGTCGAGCCCGAGATTGCCGTCGGGACCAGGAAATCGAATTCCAGGCTGGCCTGGTTGCCGCCGAACTGGCCGGTATCCATCTTGGCGATGGCCGCGGAGCCAGTCCCCTTGGCGGTCAGGACGCCGGTACGCTCGGACAGGCCGGAAATGGTGGTGCTGTCGGTCACGTTGACGGTGATGGTCTTGGTCGAGGTCAGGCCGCTGCTATCCGTCACCGTCAGGGTGAAACTGTCGGTGCCGTAGAACCCCGGATTGGGGGCATAGGAATAGGACCCATCCGCGTCCACCACCAAGGCACCGTTGCGCGGATTGCCGCCCGACGCCTTGGCGACGGTATAGGTGTCGCCGTCCACCTCCTTGACCACGACATTGCCGCTGAGGACCCCGCCCTCGCGCAGGGTAAAGCTGGTGGCCCCGGCCTTGGGCTCCATGTCATCGGCCAGATAGACGGTACCCACCACCGCCGCCCCGGCGTCATGGAAGGTATTGTCGATGATATAGCCGTCAGCCACCACGAATTCACGCAGCAGGCCGGTCTCTCTCCCGGTCAGGCCATGATTCATGTCGGCGGCGATATCCCAGCCGTTCCGGACGGTGCTCCACAGCCGGACATCGGCAAGATCGCCGGTCAGCGGAGCGGTGAGATCGCTGCTGTCGCCCATGCGCATCTTGGTGCCGGACGCCACGAAGGCGGTGGGGGAACCGGTGCTCACCCCCGTCCCTGCGGCAATGGCCACGCCGTCGATGAACACGTTCATGGTGTTGGTGGAAGCCACGTAGCTGTAGGCGACATGGTGCCACTGGCCGTCATTGAGGGCGGTTCCGGCCGGAGTCCATTCCCGGTAATCGGTGGCCGTGCCGATCCGGATCTTGAGGTTGCCGGTACCATTGACCATCACATCCACGGACTGGTCGCTCGCCGTGGCGGCGGTGGTCGAAATCAGCGAGTGGTATCCGGTGGTGGTATCGCTGGTCCGCACCCAGGTCTCGATGGTGTGGTCGGTAAAGGCCATGGTGGTGCTGGCATTGGTGGTGACCCGCCCCGCCCCCACCAGGGAAATGGCCTCGGAGGGCGGCGCCACCAGCGAGGCGGCGCCCGACACGGTCAAGGAGCGATAGCCGGTGACATCGGCAAGAGTCGAGCCGCCATTGGCGTCGAAGGTCCAGGCCCCCACCAGTCCGGACTCGGCCCCGGTATAGGGGCTGCCCGCCTCGGCGATCATATCGGCCACCGGCCGGGCGACATTCCACACCCGCACATTGTCGATGAGGCCGTCCAGGGTTCCGACCGCGCCACCACTGCCATCGCAGCCGATGGTGATGCGGTTGAGCGACGAGAACGAAGACGTGAAGTTGAACGGCCCCAGCGTATCCACCACCACGCCGTCCACCACGAAGCTGGCGGTGGCCATGTTCACCCCGGAGGGGGCGTAGTTGACCGCGACATGGTGCCAGGTGTCGGTGGTCAGAGTGTAGTTGGTGCTGGTCTGAACACCCGACCCGTTGTCCACATACAGACGGCCGGAGCTGTTGACACCAAACACCAGGTGGTTGCTCTGGCTGCTGGACGAGACCAGGCGGATGAATTCCTGACTCTGGGACAGCGAGTCCACCCTGACATCGCATTCCAGGGTGGCCGTTCCATCGGAGAACTGCCCACTGGGCAGGCTGCCCGCCACGGTGGCCGCCGCCCCTGTCATGGACAGGGCGGTATTGCGGGCCGTCAGACCCTGCAGCACCGGAGCGTCATTGACCGCCGCAAGCGACATGGTGGCGCTGCCATTGACGGTGCCGCCATGGCTGTCCGAAGCGGTGAAGGTGAACGTCGCCGTGCCGTTGAAATTGGCGTTGGGCGTGAAGGTGTAGCCGCTGCCATGCTCGACCAGGGTGCCATGCGCCGTCGAGATGGTGGCGATGGACAACGAGTCACCATCCGGGTCACTGATATTGGCCAGCAGGGCGGCCTTGGTGATGGTGACCGCCGTATCCTCGGTCCCCGCGGCCAGGGTGACGGCGCCGCTGCTGACCGGCGCGTCGTTGATGTCGTAGGTCAGCACCGTGGTCTGAAGGGCGGTGCTCGACGCATTGCCATCGCTGACCGTCAGGGTGATGGTGCGGGGTGTCATGCCCGGCGCATCGCCACTGTTCGAGAACGTCACCGATGTGATGGCCGCCTGATACTGGGCCACGGTCGCCGAACCGCTCAGGGTCAGCACACCGGTCGTGCTGTTGTAGCTGCCGGTGATGCCGTTGGCATTGGTGAAGGACAGCACATCGCCCGCCACCTTGTTGGTGATGGTGACGGTGGCCCCGGTCAGGGTGGCGTTGTCGGAATCGGCAATGCTCAGATTGGAGAACACCGGCATCGCCACGCTGCCCTCGGTGTAGACCGACGGGGTGGGCGGGGCCGAGACCGAATAGCTGATATTGTCCAGATAGGCCGCATCCGCCTCGGCATGGAACATGACCGAGTTCCACAGATACGGATTGGCGGCGGTGGTGCCGCTCCAGGACAGCCCGGCATTGATGTTCTGCAATCCCGTGGCCTGGACCCAATTGCCGCTATTGCCAAGATCGCGATAGGAAACGCTCAGCGCGCCCTGGCCGCCATTGGCGCTGGTATCCAGGGTGATCTGCAGGGTGCTCCAACTGGTCAGGTTGCCCACCGTGGCGGTAAGCGCGGTGCCATCGGCCTTGTACAGGGTCAAGACCCCGCCGCCTTCCTGGCGATAGCCCATGCCGATGGAATTCTCGTTCGGATCCAGCGGCCCATTGCCGGAATAGGAGCTGAGGGCAAAGGTGGAGCCGTCATAATCCAGATCGGCGCCGATGCGCATATAGCTGCCCCAATACGAGGCGGTGAAGTCATAGCTGAAGGTCAGGGTCGCGCCCTGGCTGACCGTGGCCAGTGTCAGATTGCCACCGGAGGCATGGGAAATTTCCCGATTGTAATTGCCCCCGGTCGACCCTGCATAGAAGGCGTTGGAGGAGGTATAGAGCCCGGAGGAGGTGGAGGTCGCCACCGTCCCCTGGGTGGTGTCGTTCATCACCCAGCCGTCCTGGCCGACGATGGTCTGGCCGACAGTCGTCGATTCGAAGCCATAATTGGCGGTTGATACGCTTGGGTTTTGAACCACCACCGGCGCCTGATTGATGACGGTGACCGTCGGACCGGCCAAGTCTCCCCCCGCCGGGGCCGAAGTGACGCCGGACAGCTTCACCAGGGTGCCATCCATGGCGCCGCCCTTGAAGACCATCCACCCATCGGTGCCATCGGTGACGAAGACCGCATTGGCGCCCGTCAAGCCGCTGAGGGCGGTGATGGAACTGGCCAGACTGCCCGCCCACGCTCCACCCGGAGTATAGCTGATGCCGCTTCCCGCCGCCGACAGGTCGAGCTTGTCGGTGCCGCTGACGAAGTCGGTAATCACCATGGGCGAGCCCAAGACCCCGGCAGTGGCCGCGACCACGAACTTGTCCGCCCCGGCGCCGCCGGTGAGGGTATCGCCGCCGGTCCCGCTATTGATTGTATCCGCCCCCGAGCCGCCGACGATGGTGGTCAGGGCCGCATCGGCGCTGGCATCGATGACCAGCGCGGCGGAGGAGCCGCTGCCGTCCAGCTGGGTGATGCCCGCCGCCTGGGCCGAAGCCCCCATGGTCAGGGTGCCGCCGCCGCTGATCTTCAGGGTCTCGATCCCGGACAGCTTGGCGAAATTGGAATCGGTCAGGGTGCCGCCGCTCGACAGCATCAGGGTATCGGTCCCGGCACCGCCCGCCACCGTGGTAGTGGCGAGGTAATCGGTTCCCGACAGCTTGATGACGTCATCGCCCAGTCCGCCATCGATGCTGGCGAAGCCATAGCCAATATCCAGCGTATCATTGCTGGCACTGCCGGTCACCGAGGCGGCCGCCGTCCCCAGGGTCAGGCCGAAGCCACCCGAGAATTCTGCCGTCTCCACATTGATCAGGGTGTCGGTGCCGTCATTGCCGTCACCGGCATAGCTGTCCATCACCGAAATGGTCCCGGCGGCCACGGACGAAATGCGATAGTCGCCCATGCTGCCGTGGAACACGACCTTGTCGGCGCCCGCGCCGCCGTTGAGGCTGTCATTGCCCGCGCCGCCGGTCAGGGTATCGGCCCCACTACCGCCGATAACGGTCAGCGCCGCCGAGGTCTCGGCCGAGCCGTCGATGATCGCTTGGTAGGTGTCGGCGGCATTGATCAGCAACCCGCTGGTATTGTTGGCGTCGTTGAGGGTCAGGGTGGTGATGATATTGGAACCATAGCCGTAGGACGCCCCCAGGGTCAGGGTCTCCCAGCCGGTGATGTTGGACATCTCGGTGGCATCCAGGCCATAGCTCCAACTGCCCAGGATGTTCAGATTGTCGGAACCGCCGCCGCCGTCAACGATCCGGCCGGCGCCATTGGTATCGAGAACGCCGCGGTCGATGGTGACACTGTCATTGCCGCTACCGCCGATCACCGTCTCAACATCGGTCAGGATCACGCTGACACCGCCATTGTCCAGGAAGACCATGTCGTTGCCGCCGCCGCCTTCGACCACGGCGATGCCGGACCCCACATTGAACGTCTCGGCCGCCGAGCCACCGGTCAGCATCACCGAACCGGCATGAAGGGCCTTGCCCTGGGCATCGAAACGCTGGGCATAGACACCATAGCTGGACCCGTCCTGGCCCTCGCTCTGCCAACTCACCACGAAACCGCCATCGGCCAGCACCGCGACCGACGGTAAAGTTTGCTCACCGCTGAGGGCGGCATTGACCCGGAACTCGGACCCGACCACCTGGCCGAGGGAATCATAGCGCTGGCCATAGATCTGGGAACCGGTCCCGGTGCCGCCGCGCCAATCCGCCCACACCGCCACGAAGCCGCCATCGGGCAAGGCGGCCAGGGCCGGTACCGATTGGTGAGTGGAAACAGAGCAGATGGAGAATTCCGTGCCCTGAGGGGTCCCCGAGGCATCATAGCGCTGGGCCTGGATATCATAGTTACCGGTAGCCAAACTCTGCCAGGCGATCACGTAACCGCCACCGGTCAGGGCCACCACCGTCGGATAAGTCTGCACACTGGTGACGGTGCTATTGACCAGGACCTCGGAGCCCAGGGCGGTGCCGGAGGAATTGAAACGCTGGGCATAAATGCCAAAGTTGTTGCCGTCCGATCCGGTATCGCTCACCCAGGTGGCGACCATGTCACCACCGGTCAGCCCCGCAACCGCGACGGCGGTCTGTGAGCCGCTGGTGGTGGTGTTGAAATGGATTTCCACGCCCTGGGCCACGCCGGAGGCATTGTAGCGCTGACCGTAGGTGCCCCAGTTAGTCCCACCGCCCTCGTAACTGCTTTGCCAGCCGATCAGGAAGCCGCCATCGGCCAGCGCGGTGATGGAGGGAATGGTCTGGGCATTGGTGACGACGGTGTTGACCCGGAACTCGCCGCCCTGGGCGGTGCCGGAGGTGTCGTAGCGTTGGGCGTAGATGCCTTCCGCCGACCCGTCCTGGCCAATGCTCTGCCAAGCCACCACGAAGCCGCCGCCGCTCAGCGACGCCACCGTGGGTGCTTCCTGCGCCAGATTGGTGGTGGTGTTAACCCGGAACTCGCTGCCCTGGGCCACGCCCGAGGCATTGTAGCGCTGGGCATAGACGCCGTTGCCCGATCCGTCCTGGTTGGCGCTTTGCCAGACCACCACATAGCCGCCGCCGGGCAGATTGGCCACCGCCGGAGCGGACTGATTGCCGGTGGTGGTGGTGTTGACCCGGACTTCCACCGGGGAAACGGTGAGGCTGGTATCCGCGAAAGCCAGCGTCTCGACCCCCACCAGGGTGTCGGTGCCGTCATCGCCATTGCCGGTATTGATGTCGGTCACCGTGATGGTGCCGCCAGCCAGGCTGCTGATGCGGTATCCCGACAGCGAGCCATGGAAGATCGCCTTGTCAGTGCCCGCGCCAGCAACGAAGGTGTCGTTGCCCGAGCCGCCGGTCACCGTATCGGCCCCACTGCCCGAGGTCAGCGTCAGACCAAAGGAACTGCCGGAATTGTCGACCACGATGCCGCCGGTCATGGCCGAGGCATCGACCTGCTCGATTCCCGACAGTTTGGCGAAGTCGGCGGCCGTTAGGCTGGTGCTGCCGGTCAGTATCAACTGATCAAAGCCCGCGCCACCGCTGACGCTGCTTGCCGCCGCCAGACCGGCGGCGGTCAGCTTGATCACGTCGTTGCCGTTGCCGCCGTCCAGTTGATAAATACCAGTCCCCACATCAAGCGTGTCTGCCGAAGCGCTGCCAACAAGCATTGGCAACGGCGTGCTCGACTGAACCGCATTGTGAACGGCCATGGTCTGGGCGCCCGATGCGCCGGACACGTCCGCAACCGTGTTGCTGGTAGTGATATTTCCCAGCTCCCAGGCGCCCTTGAGGCCGCTGGCGACCTGGGCGCTTCCCAGGGCCGTCGCCATGTCGGTCTGGATCTGTGCCGGGGTGCGAGCGCCGTCCCATACCGCGAAATTGGCGACCTGCCCATCCATCGCGGTCACGTCGGAATTATATCCCCAGCCCTTCTGATCGCCGATCACGAAACGGGTCGGACCAACCCAGGCATTGGGCAAAGCCACCGAAGCTTCCTGGACACCGTCCACCACCAGCTTCATGGAACCGCCACCCTGGGTCAGGGCGACGTGATACCACTTGCCCGCCTGGATGGTGCTGGTGCCGTTGGCATAGGTCCACTGGTTGGTGTTGTCCCAGGCATAGCCAGCGAGTTTGCCGGTGGCGGCGTCGTAGTACACCGCGTCGGTATAAGCGAGGCCGGCATTGTTCGGCCCGGTGAAGGTCGTTGAATTCCAGTCGGCATCATTCATCCGGAAAAAGACGAAACTGGTGCCGCTGGTGGGCAGGGTATCGAACTTGACCCAGGTCTCCACCGTCATGGTGCCGCTGGTCACGCCGCTGATGACCGATGCGCCGGAATCGGCGGCACCGTTGAAAGCGGCGGCGGTGGGATAATTGGCCATGCCAGAGCCCTGAACCACACCGGTCAGGGACAACGAGCCATCGGAGAACTGCAACGTCTCGATATCGCGCAGAGTATCGGTACCGTCATTGCCGTCGGCGGTATTGATATCGGTGACGATGATGGCGCCGTCATTGGTGCTGAAGCGGTATCCGGCCATGGCGCCGTGAAGCGCGACCGTGTCGGTCCCGAGCCCACCGGAGAAGCTGTTATTGGCGGTGCCGCTGACGAAAGTGTCGGCGGCACTGCCGCCCCTGGCACTGATGGATGTGCTTCCGGCATCGAGGAACAGCGAACCACTCGAAAGGGAGGCATCCACCATGGTGAGGCCGGCATTGACGCCCGACGCGCCCATGATCACGCTCGCCGCCCCGGTCACGGACAGGGTTTCGACCCCGCTGACATGGCCGAAGATGCTGTCAAGCAGCGTACCGCCGCTGACCTGAAGCGTGTCTTTGCCAGAACCGCCGGTAACGGTATCCATGCTGTCGAGATTGGCGCCCAGCTTGAAGGTGACATTGCCCGATCCGGTATTGATCAGGGTGTCGCTCCCGCTGCTGCCGGCGTCCACCACGTCGATACCGTAACCGACCCGAATCAAGTCGCTCCCAACCCCACCGGCCACGGTGGAAAGGCCCCCGCCATAGACCAGCGAAACATGGCTGGAATCGCTGTAATACAGCTCCTCGACACCGGTCATGCTGATATAGGAACTGCCGCTGCTGGCGGAGAAATTCCCCGAACTTCCCATCAGCGTCGTGGTCATGGCCATGAAGGAAGCCTTGACCACATCACTGCCGCTACCGCCCAGGATGCTGCTGTAGCCGCTACCGATTGCAACGGACAGCCCCGAGGAGAACCCCGAGGCGTTGACGGTGACATTGCCACTGGTGGCCGAGGCATCCAGGGCACCGATCCCGGCCGCCATTGCCTGCGCCCCCAGGGTGATGGTCCCGGACATGCCGGAGGACAGGGCCAGCTTTTCCACATTATGAAGGTCGGAGAAGAAAATATCGAAAGCAGTGTTACCGACGATACTTGTCAGAACCAGCGTGTCCGTGCCGGAACCAAGATCAATATTGCCACTACTGGTAAAGCTATCATTCAGGGTCACCAGGTCATTGCCGGTGCCCCCGATCAGAGTCTCGGCCCCGGCCACCGCCAGGGTCATGCCACCGTTCATCAAGGTCACCGTGTCGGTGCCGAAGCTGCCATCCACATAGGTGACACCGGTGCCGATCACCAGCTTCTCGTCGGCCGAAGCGCCGATGATCGAGGAGCCTCCGCTGTTGATGGAGGTATGTCCGCCGCCGTCATTGTACTCGATCCACATGGTGTTGGCGGACAGGGTGTCGTTGGCCCCGCCGCCGGTCACGGTGGTGGTGCCACCCGCCACGGTAAGAGTGTGGTTCGAGCTCTGCATCATGAATCGGTTGATACCGCTGCCACCGATGAAGGAATCGGCCCCGGCGCCCTCGATCATGCTCACTTCGCCGCTCATGGCGGAGGCATTGACCGAGACGGTGCCACTGGCGGCGGAAGCATCGATGACCTGGAATCCGGCCTGGGTCGCCTCGGCACCCAGCGCCACGGTCGCGGCCCCGGTCAGGCGCAGGCTTTCAACCTGGGTCACGTTGGTGAAGGCGGAATCCGTCAGGGTGCCGCCGCTGATCGTCAGAGTATCGGCCCCGGTCCCGCCGGTAACGGTATCCGTGCTGTCTAGGCCAGAGCCCAGATTGAAGGTGACAGGAACAGCCCCGGAATTGATCAGCACATCGGTGCCGCCCGAACCGGCATCGATGACGCCGATGCCGCTGCCGACCCGGATCACGTCATTGGCGGCTCCGCCGGTCACGGTAACCGTGCCGCCGCCCGCAGCCAGCGACAGGGTCTTGGAATCCGAGAAGCCGATGGCCTCCACGCCATAGAGGCTGAGACTGGCCCCCGAATGGGCGCCGGTAAAGGCGGCGGTGATGGTATCGCCGCTGGCCGACAGCGTCGCTTCCGCCTCGGTGGACAACACCTGAATCCGGTCGGTTCCGGCACCGGAACTCCAGGAAACCCTCCCCTCGCCCGCCAAAAGTGTCAGATTGTGGAAATCATAGCCGGTATCCAGGGTCAGAGAACCAGTGGTCAGGGACATGTCCATGACATTGATGCCGGCATAGCGGCCGAATTCTCCCAAGATCAGGGAAATGGGCGTCGAGCCCGACACGGTCAGGGTCTCGATACCGGTCAGTTTTCCCGTCAAGGCGTCGGGAAGATTGCCCGCATTGGCCAGGATCAGCTGGTCCTCGCCCAAGCCACCATCGACGGTGGCCATGATGGCGAGATCGGCGGCGTTCAGCTTAATGACATCGTTGCCGCCGCCCGCATTGATGGCGGCTATGCCTGCGCCCGCATCGATGATATTGGCGGCAGCGTCACCCACAAGGTTAGCTCTGCCAGACAGGACCGTCAGACGCTGCACGAAGATGTCTTGGCCGCCGCTGCCATTTTGCAGATAGCTGACAACAACATCGCCATTGGCGAGGGTCGATGCGGAAGGCTTATGCTCGATACCGCTCGCGGAAGTAAGCGTCAGCTCCCCCCCCACTTGCAGGCCATCGGCGCCATAGATTTGCGCCTTGACCACAAATGAGCCGGAAGACTGATCGTCCCAAACCGCCAGGAAGCCACCATCGGCTAGTTTCGTGATGCTGGGCCAGGCCTGCCAGCCGGTAACGTTGGAGGTGTTGACCAGGAATTCCTGATTATTGACCGCCGTGCCGTCAGCATTGAACACGCGGGCATACACACCGAAATTGGCGCCGCCGTCACTGACGGAATCATGCCAGATCACGGCGAAACCACCACCGGTCAGCGCGGTGATACTCGCACCGAATTGTTGGCCGGTAGTCAGGCTGTTGACAGGGATGACCCCGCCGACCAGAGCGCCGGTCGAGGGATTGATCCGCTGTGCGAAGACACCCTGGACATTGGTATCACTCCCATCCCAGCACACCACCACGGTGCCATCGGCCAAGGTCACCGCTCCAGCGGTGGGCTCACGTCCGCCGGACGCGATGGATATCTCGCTACCCACCTTGGTCCCGGTGGCATCAAAGCGCTGCCCCGTGATCAATCGGCTGGTGACGGTCGCCCCGCCATGGCCATCCCAGGCGGCGAAGAAGCCACCATCATTGGTGGAGGTTACGACCGGCCACGCCTGATAGCCGGGCGTGGTGGTGTTGACACGGAACTCGGAGCCCGCGGTGCCGCTGGTGGGCCAGGTGGAAGGGTAGATGCGGGCATAGACACCAAAGCTATCGGTATCCTGGCCATTGTCGTGCCACATGGCGACGATCCGGCCATCGGACAACTGAGTGAAGTTGGCAGCCCATTGTTCGCCCGCCAGCCTCTCGTTGACGACGAATTCAGAGCCCACCTTGGCGCCGTTGGAATCAAAGCGCTGGGCAATGGCTCCCCAGTTGCCATCAACATTGTCCTGGCCCTGGGTCCGCCATGTGCAAATCCAGCCACCATCGGCCAGGGACGCAACAGCTATCTCATCCTGAGCGCCTGCATTGAAGACATTGACCTGGCTTCCCGTTCCAATGGCAATGCTCGTAGCGGCCGGAGAGGCCGACAGCGAGCCATCGGAGAACTGCAAGGTCTCGATATTGCGCAGCGTGTCGGTACCGTCATTGCCATCGCCGGCATTGATGTCGGTGACGATGATGGCACCGTCATTGGTGCTGATGCGATATCCGGCCATGGCGCCATGCAGGACCACCTTGTCGGTGCCCGCCCCGCCATCAATGACATTGTTTCCGGTCCCCGTGGTGAAGGTGTCCGCACCGCTGCCGCCCTTGGCACCCATGGCGGTGCTGCCCGCGTCAAGGACCAGCGAGCCGCTGGAGGTGGACGCATCCACCAGGCTAATCCCGGCCGAGGTCGCCGAGGAGCCCAGGGTCACCGTAGCCGCCCCGGTCACGGACAGGGTTTCGACCGAGCCGACATGGGCGAAGGCGCTGTCAAGCAGCGTACCGCCACTGATCTGAAGGGTGTCGGCGCCGCTGCCGCCGGTCACGGTATCCGTGCTGTCGAGGCCACTGCCCAGCTTGAAGGTGACAGGAATGGCCCCGGCATTGATCAGCACATCGGAGCCGCCAGTACCGGCATCGATGACGCCAATGCCAGAGGCAACCCGGATGAAATCATTGCCGGAACCGCCAGCCACGGTGGACACGCCGCCGCCCGAGGCCAGCGACAGGGTCTTGGAATCCGAGAAGCTGATGGCCTCGACGCCAGAGAGGCTGAGGCTGGCCCCCGAATGGGCGCCGGTGAAGGCGGCGGTGATGGTATCGCCGGTGGCCGACAGCGTCGCCTCGGAGGAAGCGGAAAGCACCTGGATCCGGTCGGCTCCGGCGCCGGAACTCCAGGAGACCCGCCCCTCGCCCGCCAGCAGGGTCACCCCGGCCGGGTCGGCGGAAGCATTGACGGTCAGGCTGCCGGTGGTGGTCGCCGCGTCGATGGTGGTCAGACCCGAGCCAGCCGCTCCCGTCCCCATGGTCATGGTCAGCGGGTCGGCACCGCCGAGGCTCAGCTTCTCGATGCCGTTGAGCCGACCGAAATCCGCGTCGGTCAAGGTCCCGCCGCCAGAGACGACCAACTCGTCCGTTCCCGCCCCACCGATGACGCTGGTCATGGTGATCAGATTGGCGGCCGAGACCTTGATGACGTCGTCGCCAGCACCCGCGTTCACCGTTAGAAGGCCAGCCCCCACATCGATCACCTCGGCACCGCTGGTGCCGGTCAGTTCGGCGACCGGGGTGCCGGTGGCGACCGGGGTGGCGTTGTTCACCAGCGCCGTGGTCGGAGTGCTGTTGCCGGACAGGTCTGCGACGACACCGCCACTGGCGGTACCCAGGTTCCACAAGCCGATCAATCCCTGAGCCGCCTGCGACGGCCCCAGATTGGTAGTCATGTCCGAAGCGATTTGCGTAGAGGTACGTACGCCGTTCCAGATGGCAAAATCAGCGAACGCGCCGTCAACGCCGATCAGGCCGCTGCCCGGCAGGGCGGCGCCAATGACAAAGTGGTCTGTTCCAGACAGGTCCGTGGCCGTCCGACCATCTGTCGTGGCGCCGTCAACGGCGCCGTTCACGAACAAGGTCAGGCCGCTCGGCCCGGTTGTAAGGGCAATATGATACCATTGGCCGGTCTGTAGCACCGTGGTGCCGCTGGCGCTGGCCCAAAGATTAATACCGCCGCCATCAAATGCATACGCGACCAGCTTGTGGGTGGCCGGGTCAATCTGCACCGCCGGGCTATGGAAATCCGCGGTATTAACGAAGTTGGCCTGATCCCAGTTGGCTGCGGGGACGCGACTGAACACATTCGTCCCAGTCACGCTAGATATGGTGTCAAACTTGACCCATGTTTCCAGCGTCATCGCACTGGTCTGACTGTTCACCAAAACGGCGCCGGAACCGCTTCCACCGGTAACGTCTAGCGCGCTAGCCGCACCGGAATAAGTTGGCCCCATGCTGGCCAAAGCCGACAGCGACCCATCGGAGAACTGCAGCGTCTCCATATTGGTCAGGGTATCAGTGCCGTCATCACCGTCGCCGGTATTGATGTCGGTCACGGTGATGGTTCCGCCGCTGGCAGAGATCCGATATCCCGCCATGGCGCCATGGAACACCGCCTTGTCGGTGCCCGTGCCGCCGTCGAACGTATTGGCGCCCGCGCCGCCGGTGAAGGTGTCGGCCGAGGAAGATCCGGTGAGCGACAGGCCGGTGGAACCGGTATCGATCACCACCGGTCCGCTGGAGGTGGAGAGATCAAGCGTGCTGATTCCCGACGCCAGGAAGGATGTCCCCAGGGTCAGGGTGGACGCCCCGGTGACGGCCAAGGTCTCGATGCCGCTCACATGGGAGAAGGCTGCGTCGGCAACGGTACCGCCATTGAGCTGAACGATATCGCTACCGCCACCGCCGATCAGGGTGTTGAGCGCGGTCAGGTCACTTCCCGACACGGTCAGGGTGTCATTGCCGTCTCCCAGCAAGACGCCCTTGAAGCCACTGCCCAGGCTGAACACTTCACCGCCGACACCGCCGGTCAGGGTCTGCGCCCCGGCCGAGCCGGACACGCCCAAGTCGGTGTTGATGAACCGCAGCGTCGAGATACCGACCAGGGTATCGGTCCCGGTCGAGGCTCCGGCGACCGTCAGTGTGCCAGAGGCATTGGTCGCGATCGTATAATCGTTGGTGAAGCCACTAAACACCACCGTATCCGACCCACCACCGCCCGTGACGGTGTCGTTTCCGGTGCCGCTGTAGAAGGTGTCGTTGCCAGTGGTGCCGGTACTGGGCGCCGTCACCAGCACCGAGACCGTCTGAATGCTGGATGTTCCGCCATGAGCATCCATGGCGACGATCTGGAAGCTGTCGGTGTAGCTCGACCCGATGGACTGGGTCACATAGGTCGGACCGGGCGCATAGGTATAGGCGCCCGTGGAGCTGTTAATGGAAATGGAGCCCTTGCCGCCATTGGTCATGCCCGAGATCAGCGCATTATAGCCATCCCAGATGGCATAGGTCAGGGTATCGCCGCTATCGACATCGGTGGCGACGGCCGTGGCGGTCCCCGACCCCAGATTGGTCAGGGTCAGTTGCGCCGGTGCCGCCAGGACGGGCGCGTCGTTGACCGATGTGACGCTCAGGTTGACGGTGCCGGTGCCGCTCAGCGGCCCGCCGCTGCCGGTGTGGCCCTGGTCGTTGACGGTGACGACAAGTTGGTCGGTGCCGTTATAATTCTGGCTGCCCCGATACGATACGGTGGCCAGCGCCGTATTGATGGCCGACTTGGCGCCGGTGAAGGTCATGGTGGCGTCGCTGGCACCATCGCCGGTGGTGAAAGTCAGCCCGGTGGTGGTCCCCAGGGTCACCTGACCATGCCCGGTCGACAGCGTCACCTGCATAACGTCGGAGGCGGAGGCATCCACATCTGCGACGGTGATGGCACCGACCGCGATGGAGGTATCCTCGTTCACGGTCAGCGGGGAGGCCGCGGTGCCCGAGCTCCCCAGCTTGGTGACCATGATATCACGCCCATTGGCGGCCAAATCCCAGACGACGGCCAAGCTGCCGTCCGGCAGGGCGGCGAGCCCCATGGTATGGAACCACTCGGCGCCGCTTCCCACCGTGAACTCGTCGCCACGCGGCGTATCGTCGGCATTGAACGTCCGACCATGAACCTCGTTGACGCTGTTGACAGTGGTAATCCAGGTCACCGCGTAGCCACCATCCGGTAGGGCGACGATGGCTGGAGGCTTCTGTTCACCGGTCACCGAGACATTGGCGAGTATCTCATGACCCGTATTGCCGTTGCCCACGGTATTGAGCGGGTTGCCGGACGCGCTGTAATGGCGAACGGCGATGTCGATCCAGTTGCCCCCCGGCTGACCATCGGACATGAAGGCAACCACGAAGCTACCATCGGCCAGGCCGGTCACACGCGGTTCCAGATTGGTACCGGCGGTGTTGACGGTAATTTCATTGCCGACCGGACTGACGGTCCCGCCGCTCACCGCGAACACCTGTCCCTTGATGGCGCCGCTGCTCTCCCAGGTCACAACGAATTTATCGTCCTGCAGGGCCGCGATGGCCCCGGCACGCATATATTGCGAGCCAGACATGTTGGAATTGGCGAGAATTTCGCCACCAACCTTGGTGCCGCTGGCGTTGTAAACCTGCAAAGCCACGCCGTTATCACTGTCCCCGGTGGCCGGGTCGGCGGTGGTGAACGCCACGACAAAACCGCCATCGGTCAAGCCGCAAATCGCCGGATAGGCCTGCATTCCAACCAGGTTGGTCGGAACGGTGATCTCGGGCCCCACGGCGCTGGGCGTGCCGTCGCCACCGACGGTGAAGCGCTGGGCGAAGACAGTGGAGCTATCGTCCCAGGTCACCACGAAACCGCCACCATTCAGGGCAGCGACCGAGCCGCGCACCTGGGATCCTCCCGTGGTGGCGTTGACCAGGGTTTCCTGGGTTCCGAACGGTGTGCCATCGGCGGCGAATCGCCGGGCATAGATGCCGCTTGTGTCGGCTCCGGCAATGCTGCTATTGCCAAACCAGACCGCGACAAAGCTGCCATCGGACAATGCCGCCGCCGAGGAATAGTCCTGGTTGTTGGCATTGGCGAGATGGGCGGTGGTGGGGTTGCCACTGGCGACGAAGCCACCGGAATAGCTGACGGTCGGCGCGTCATCGACGGCGGTGATGCTGGTCCCCAGCACGACGGTTCCCGACGACAGCGAGGTGCGGCCCCCCGTCACGCTGGTATCGACGGTGACGGCGGAACTGGTGGCGCTGTCCGAGAACGACCCGGCATAGGTGCTGTCGATGGCGCGAACGCCCAGCCCGGTGGGCGTGCCGTTGTAGTCGGCACCGGGAAGGAAGCGAAGCTTGCTGGCCGCCGACAGCGCCAGCGCCGTCGCGCCATCCGCCACGGTCCCCACATCCTGCCAATGGGCGCCGGAATCACTGGAGAACTGCCACTTGCCCATGGCCACCGTGGCGGCATTCGAGATCACCGCCACGCCCGCCATGGTGCTGTCGGGGTCGGTGAAATTGCCGCCGAACAGCGACGACACCGTCGCCCCGGCCGGAGAACTGGCATCCTCGGCAATGGCCGTCAGAGTCGCCGTCCCCGTCAGGGTCGGCGCGTCATTGACCGAGACGACCGAGATGCCATAGCTGGCCGTGGCGGTCTTCGAGCCGCCCGTGCCGAAATGGCCCAGGTCATTCATGGTCAGAGTCAGGGTGTCGGACCCCGAATACTCCGAATCACCACGATAGTTCAGGCCTTGAAGGGCGGTGTTCAAATTGGCGATGGTGCCGGTCAGTTCCAATCCGTGGGCGGTGCTGGTCACCGTCAGGCCGGTGGAACTGGACAGGGTCAGGCTGCCATGGGTGGTGCTCAGCGTCAGCTTTTCCGTGTCGGACCCGGCCGCGTCGGAATCGGCGACGGAAATGCCGTATAGTGAGATGGCCTCATCCTCACCACCCGCGAATCGGCTGAAGGCGGTGGTGCTGGTGCCGGTATAGCTGCCATTGGTCGAGGTGATCTGGGTGCCGCTGGTCTCGTCCATGCGGAAATTGGCGACCAGACCGCTGGTGTCCAGCGGCATCTGCTGGAAGCGGTTGTCGGTGATCTGGCTTCCGCTACGGGCCACGTTCCAGATACGCACATCGTCGATCTGGCCCGCGAAATTATTCGGAGCCTCGAAGTAGTTGCCCTGGCCGATGCGGATGGTGTCGGTGGCGATATCGGCGTTGCCCGCCGCGTAGGTGTTGGACCCCGAGCTGCGGTCGACACCGTCCACATAGATCTTGCCGACACCGGCGGAGCCTGAGCCGGAATAGTCCCAGACCACCGCCACATGATGCCACTGGCCGTCATTCACCGTGACGGTCCCGTCGATGTAGCTATTGCCGTAGCCGACGAAGCTGAGATAACCGCCGCCGTCGATGAAGAAGCTGCGCCCGCCCTCGGTCCAGGTGCCGCTGTTGTCGCCCTTGGTGACAATGCCCTGGTTGACGCCGGTGGTCTTGATCCAGGCCTCGATGGTGAAGTCGCCCACCGACAGTTCGACCTGATTGGCCAGGGTGGTCTGGATCACCGAGGCGGCGGTGCCGTTGAAGCCGATGCCGGTATCGGCACTGATCGTCGGCGCCTCATTGGGATGCAGCACATCCACCACCATGGTCTGGGTGGCGGTTTCGGTGTCGCCACCATCGGTGGATGTCGCCTGGATGGTCAGGGTCGAGGAGCCGTAATAGCCCGAGGCAGGGGTCATCACCAGACCCGACAACTGGGCCGGGGTCAGGGTCAGGGTTCCGGCCGAAAGGGTTCCGGCACTGAAAGTGGCCCCCGACGGAATGCCGGTGATGGTGACGCTGACGCTATCGCTGGTATCGGGATCGGCCACCGACAGCGACAGCGGGATGCTGGTGTCCTGGTTGCCCGAGGCCGCCGTGGCGGTGATGGTGGGCAGGGTGGCATTGGCCGCCACCGTCAGATTGACGCTGGTGGACGAAGACTGGCTGGCGGCTCCATCACTGGCGACGGCCAGCACATTGAGGCTAATGGCTCCGTTGAAATAGGCCGGGGTGTGAAGGCTGAGGCCGCTCAACTGCGCCGGAGTCAGGGTATAGGTGCCGTTGGACAGCGAGCCCGCGGACAGGGTGGCGCCCGTGGGCAGGCCGCTGATCTTGACCGCCACCGCGTCGGAGGTGTCGAGGGTCGTGGCGCTGATGGTCAAGGGGATGGTGGTGCCGCTGGCGCCTTCCGAGCCGTTGGGGCCACTGGCGGTCAGGGTCGGGGCGGTCGCCACCGGGGCGATGGTGAAGCTCTTGGTGGTGGTGACGGTCTCGGTATCGGTGCCGTCGGTGGTCAGCGCGACCACGTTGAGATTGACCGTGCCGTTGTAATAGGCCGGCGTGGTCATGGTCAGGGTCTTGCCGGCATCGGCCGCCGACAGGGTGAAGGTGCCGTTGGTGGGCAGCAGGGTGGTACTGCCGGACTTCAGACTCGCCCCGCTGGGCAGGCCGGAAATCTTCACCCAGGACAAGGTGTCGCTGGTGTCCGGCTTGTCGAAGGTCAGCGGCAGGGTGAAGCTTTGGCCCCCCGCGCCGCCCTCGGT
Source organism: Paramagnetospirillum marisnigri (assembly GCF_001650715.1). Classification (GTDB taxonomy): domain Bacteria; phylum Pseudomonadota; class Alphaproteobacteria; order Rhodospirillales; family Magnetospirillaceae; genus Phaeospirillum; species Phaeospirillum marisnigri. The sequence goes on from NZ_LWQT01000098.1 coordinate 53,650, forward strand.
CACCGACATGGTCGCCAGGGTGACCGTGACCGGACTGGCCACCGGCGTCACGTCGATATGCAGGGTCCCCACCCCCTGCTTGGTGGCGGTGGCCCCCGCCCCGGTCGAGGTGGAGGTGGCGGTGATGGTCAGGTCGATACCGGCATGGGAATACTGGACCGGTTCAAGCTTGAGGCCGCTCAACTGCGCCAGATTGAGCACATAGGCATTGGCATCATTGGCGGTCAGCAGGGTATTGCCGCTGTAGAGCTTGGCCCCCGAGGGCACGCCCGTGATGGTGATGGAACTGATGGTGTCGCTGGTATCGGGATTGCTCACCGAGATGGAGAGCGGAATCTGGGTCGCCGACGAGGTGTATTCCACCCCGGTGGCATTGACGGTGGTGATGGTGGGCGCCGTCGCCACCGGCTTGACCGACAGGGTGGCGGTGGCGGTGGCGGAATAGAGCAGCCCGTCCGAGGCCTGCCACGAGAAGGTGAAGTTGCCGTTGTGATACAGCACCGGCCGATAGGTCAGGTTGCCGAGATTGGCGATGGCGATTTCCTGACCGGCGGTGACGGCCACGCCACTGAGCAGCAGGCTGCCTTCCGAGGGCAGCGCCGTGATCTTGATCTTGGCCAGGGAATCACCCTGGTTGAGGTCGGTGAAGGCGTTGGTGAAGGTGGACGCACTGATGGACAGCGCCGACGAGCCCGAGGTGTTCTCCAGCCCGACCACCGTGACATTGGCGATGGTGGGCGCCACGTTGACGTGGTTGACGGTGATGGTCAGGGTGCCGGTGGCGGAGCTGACCTTGCTCAGGGTGGCGGCCGCGGCGTCGGTCTGGGTCACGCTCAGGGCGGCGGTATTGGTCAGGGTATAGGTGATGGTTTCGGTGCCGTAGAAATACTTGTCCGGCGTATAGGTGATGGTGTTGTCGGCATTGATCACCACCTTGCCATGGGCGGCGGTTCCCACCGCCGTCAGCACCACGGATTCCGAGGTGATGGTGGCTCCGCCACCCTGGCTTCCCGGACCGAAGGCGGTGCCGCTCAGATGCTTGTCGTTGGACAGCACATTGATGGTGACCGAATTGACGGTGTTGCCGACGCTCTCGTTCACCGAGGCGGTATCGTTGACCGCAACGGCGGCGACATTGGCGGCAGCGGTCTGGACGGCGGCGGCATTGGCCGCCTTGATGGTCTGATTCACCTGGGACTGGAACTGGGTGAAGGCGTTCTCGATGGCGGCGACATTGCTCTTGGCCGCCAGGACAGCCTGGGCGGCGGCCTTGGTGATGGCCAACTGGTTGGTCGCGGTCTGCGCCAGGGTGTCCGAGGCGCTGCCCTCACCCTGGGCCGAGGTGACGTTGCCCGCGCTGGGAGTTCCGATGGCGGATAGCACACCGATATCGATGACATTCTGGTCCAGGCCGCTATCGGCGGAAACCACCGCATTATAGGCCGCCAGGACATCACCGGACTTCGTGGTGGCCGACGTGTCCAGCGCCGTCGCCTTGGAAATCAGGGTGGTCAGGACGCTGGTGTCGATGCTGGGATGCGACGAGATATAGGCCTGCATCTGGCCGATGATGGTCCCGAGGCGGGTATGGGTATCGGTATAGGCGGCATCGGCGGCGGTCTTCTGGGCCAGGGCCTCGGTCTTGGCCGCTTCGGAGGCGGTCGCCTGGGCGGAAATGGCCGTCTCGATATTGTCGATGGCGGCGGCCCGCGCGGCATCCGCACCGCTGGAGGCGGCGGTGGCCGAGGCGGCCGCCTTGGTATCGGCGGCGGCGGCGGCGTTATACGAGGCCGCCGCGTTGTCCTTCGAGGTCAAGGCAGTGGCGACCGAACTGGTCGCGGATGTGATATATGCCGCGATGGCGGTCTCGCCCGACAGCCCTCCCGCCGCATCCGAGGCGGAATTCTTCGCCGTCACGGCGGCATTATAGGCGCCAAGGGCATTCCCCTTCGCCGTATCCGCCGCCAGGGCGGCGGTATGAGCCAAGGCGGCATGGGCGGCGGAACTCGCCACCAACGCGTCGATCTGGGTCTGGGTCAGGCCTCCGGCGAAGGCGGCCATGGCATCGGCCGCCGCCAGGGTGGCTTCCGACTTGGCGGTGGCGGCCTGGGCAGTCGCGGTCGCTTCGTACTGGGCGGCCAGGGCCGCCTGTTGCGCGGCGGTGGTCGCGAAACCCTTGACCGTGGTCGCGGTGCTCAGCAGCGTCCCCGCCGTCTGGGCGGCGGTCAGCTTGACGTCGACAGTGGAGATATTGGCATCGACCACCGCCTTGGCGGCCAGGGCGGCGGTCTTGTACTGGGCCACCTGGGCGGCGGCATTGGCGGCTTCCTGCCCCAGCTTGACCGCGTCGGAGACGGAAATACCCGCCACATGGGCGGCGGTCTTGGCCGTGGTCGCCGCCGCCAGTTGGCCGACGGCATCCAGCGAAGACCCGGTCTTGTCGAACAGGTCCAGCGCCAGCGCCTTCGAGGTCGTGATCAGGTCGTCGGCCTGCTTGGCCTGCTTGTAGAGCGATTCGATCAGCGCCCGGGTCTGGGCATCCGCCGAATTGGCTGCCGTCTGGTTGACCACCCAGGTGTTGTAGAGGGCGGTGAGTGAGGCGAACTTGGCCGCCTCGGTCCCCGCCGTGCCGCTGGTGCCCACCGAGGAGACGACGGAATTCTTCGCCTCCTGGATGGCGGCATGACCAGCCGTCGCCGCCTCGAACGAGGCATCGGCGGTGGAGATGGCGGTGATGCTGACCGCCTTGTTGACGGCGGCCGAGATCATGGTCGACAGGCCGCCCACGCTGTCGCCGACGGAGCTCTGCAAACCGGCAACGTCGGAGACCTTGCCCGCCGCTACGGTCGCCTGGGCCTGAGCGGCGGAGGCGGCGTCGGCGGCCTCCTTGGCCAGGCTGGAGGCCAGGACGGCGGCGGCCTTGGCGGTATTGAGATCCGAGGTGGCGGCGGCGATATACTTGGCGGTGGCGGCGTCGGTGGCGGTCCCGGCCAGCACCGTGTCGAAATTGCCCTGACTGATGGCAAGGGGATTGTTCGAGCCGTCGACGATGGAAACCACATGCGCCAGACCGGTTCCAGAGCCATCCAGGGTAATGGTCCCGGCACTGGTCTTGAGATGGGTGGAATCGCCCGCCTTGGCCTGGGCGGTCGCCAGGTAAGTGGACGCCGAGGTGGAAGCCGAGGCAGCGGCCACCGCCGCCTTGTAGGCGGTCGCCAACTCATTGGAGGCGGCACCGGCCAAAACCGTGTCGTAATTGCCCGAATTGAGGGCCAGGGTGTTATTCTGGCTGTCCTTGATGGCGGTGACATTGGCGAAGCCGATGCCGTTGCCGCTCAGGATCAGGGTTCCGGCGGCGGTCTCGATCTGATTGACCACGCCGTTCATGCTTCCCGCCGCATCCCCGATCTCGGACGAGGCGGTGGAGACTTCGGAGGCATTGGAGATGGCGGTCAGGGCCGCCTTCCACACCTGGGTGATGGGATCATTGGTTTCCGCGGCGGTCGCGGCGGCGGAATAGGTCGCGCCCCCGTTCAGCGCCTTGAACGCCGCCACACTGCCATTGAACGGCGTGTTGTTGGCGTTGTAGTGGTCCAGCACCGCCTGGTCGTAACTGGCCTGGGCGGTTGACGAGATATTGTTCATGGTGGTGACGGCATTGCCCAGCCGGGTCACGCCGTCCGAATAGGCGGTATTGAACTTGCTCAGCACATCGGTGACGCCCGAGCCGTCATCGGCGGCACCGTTCAACAGGGTGGCCGCCTTGGCGGCGCTGGTCACCGCGCTGGTCGCCGCCGTGACCGCCGCCGTCGCCTGGGTGGCGGCATCCGCCGCGGCCGTCTGGGCGGGAATGATGTCGATGGCATCCTGGGCGGCTTGCTGGGCGGCCACCACCTGCGCCTGGGCCAGCGACTTTTCCGCGTCCTGCCAGCGCTCATAGGCCAGGTCGGAATCCTGGCGAACCTCGGCGGCGAAGGCGGTGGCCTTGGCGTAATCGGCTTCCGCCTGGGCCTGGGCCTGCAACCAGGCATCCTTGGCCTGGGGAATGGCGTCGGCGAGATTGGCGATGCTGGTGCTCGCCCAGGCCAAAGCCTTGGTGGCCTTCACCAGAGCCGCCTCCGCCGCCGTGACCGCGGCGGCGGCATTGTCGTAATCGGATTCGGCCAGATCGGTCGCGGTGGAAGCCTCGGTCACCTTGGCGGCGACGGTGACGCTATTGCCCAGGGCGGCGGCGGCATCGGCGGCGGCGGTGGCGGCGGTGGCGGCATGGGTCGCGGCATCCGTCGCCTCGTGCGCGGCTCCGACGGTTCCGTCATTCAGGGCGGCGTCGATGGCGGCCAGGGCCTCGGCCAGCAAGGTGGCGGCCTGCTTCTCGGCGGTGGCCTCGCCCAGGACTTCCAGGGTCTCGGCGGCGGCCTGATTGGCGGAAGCCGAAGCCAGATTGGACTGGGCGGCGGTATAGGCGGCGGCGGCGGCATCGGCATCGGCCTGCAGCGACGCGGCCCGCGCCACGGCGGAGGCATAGGCGGAATCGGCCTGGTCCGAGGCGGTCTTGGCATTGTCGTAGGCGTTGTAGGCCCCTTCATAGCCGTCGTGCCAGGCAGCCTTCACCACGTCGGCGGAATCGGCCGGGGTGGCGTTCCATTTGGTGGTGATCGCCGCTCGGATCGCCGCCTCGGTGGAGGAAACGGTCAGCGAGCTTCCCCCCACATAGGCATTGGCGGCGGCGATCAGGTCGGCGGTGGAGGAAGAGGCGGGTGTCTGCCCCACTGATTCCAGGAACTTGGACAGAGCGGTGTGCAGCGAGTCCTGCTGGCTGACCAGGGTAGCATTGGCGGCGGCCTTGGCCACGGCCGGGGCATTGGTGTCGGCCTGGGCCTCGGCGGCCGCCGTGGCGGCGGAGTCATTGGCCGCCTTGGCACTGGTCCAGGCATCGCTGGCGGTGGTATAGGCGGTTTGCGAGGCGATGCGGTCGGAGATCAGGGTGCCCGCCCGCCAGGCATCGGCCGACCCGGCCAGGTTGGAGGCGGTGGTCGCCAGGGCGGCGGCATTGGCGCTGGCGGTCTTGGCGACTTTCAATGCCGTCGAGGCGGCGGCGATATCGGCGGCGGCGGACTGATAGCCCTGCCCCACGGCGGCGGCGGCGTCGAAATCCACCTGGGCGGCGGTGGCATAGGTCTTGGCCAAAGTGGCGTCGGTGGCGACCTTATCCAGATTGCCCGCCCAGAAATCCAGATAGGTCTGGATTTCAGCGGTCACCGCATCGGTCACGGTGACGCTGGTCTGCGCCGCGCCATCGACCCAATAGGTCTTGTTGGCGATGTCCAATCCGTTCTTGCTGGCTCCGGTTCCCGTCACGGACAGCTTGGCACTGTTGCCCGCCTGGACCAGGGCGTCATCGGCATAGGAATCGGCCTGGGTATGGGCCTGGGTTTCCGCCTGCTGGCGGGCCGCCTCCTGGGCGTCGATAGTGGCCTGGGCGGCGGCGGCGGCCTCGCTGGCGGCGGCCTCGGCGGCCTCCTTGGCGGCGGCGGCGCTGACCAGCACGTCATGCTTGACCGAAGCGGCGGTCGCCACCTGCTGCGCCTGATCCGACCAGGTAGCGGCCTGCTCCGCCGATTTCCGCAGCGAAGCCACATGGGCCTCCAACTGCCCGACCTTGTCGGAAATCGCCTTGGACTGGGTGGTCACCCCATCGCCAAGACTGGTGGCGTTATCGGCGGCGGCCTTGATGGCGGCCAACTGCACCAGGGCATCGGCCAGCTTGGCATCGGCGGCGTCCTTGGCCGTCAGGGCGGCGGCGGCGGCGGTGGCCACCGGCGTCGCCGCATTGCTGGCCAGACTCATATTGGTCAGGGCCGTCTTGGCCGTGGTCAACTGGGTCTGGGCGGCGGTCGCCGCCGTGGCGGCATCGATGACATCCTGGGCGGCGGCGGCCAGGGCGGCATTGGCGGCGGTGGTGGCGACCGCAACGGCCGCCGTGGCAGCGGCATCGGCGGCGGTACTGGCGGCGGTGGCCTGAAGCTTGGCCATATAGGCGGCCGAGAACGCATCCAGCGGCGTTCCCGCCAGGGTGGCGTTGAGGTCGCCGCTGGTCTGCACCCCGGCGGCATTGAACACCACCGTGCCGGTGTTGGTCTTCAGATGCTGGGGATCGCCCGCCTTGGCCATGGCCAGGGCCGGATTGGCCGCCGCGTTGGCATCGGCCAGGAATCCATCGGCCAAAGCCGACAGGGCAGTGGCGGCGGCGGCGGCGGTCTGGGCCGCCTGGAACTGGGCATAGGTGGTGGCGTCGCCCGCGCCTCCCCCGTACAGGGTATTGGCATTGGTGGCGGCGGCCAGGGCGGTGGCGGCGCTCTGCTCGGACGACGCCGCCTGGGCGGCGGCGGCGGCGGCCTGCTGCTTGGCATTGGCCTGGGCGACCGCATTGGCCGAGGCATTGGCGGCGTCCACCACATTCTGCGGCGCCGGATCGGTCAGGATCACCAGGTCGCGGGCGGCAGAGACCGAGGCCAGGGCCTTCTGGGCGGCGGCGGCGGATTTCTGCGCCGCCTCCAGCCCCGCATCCATGGCGCTGGTATAGACGTTCCAGGTCTGGGCCTCGTCGATGGCGGCCTGGGCGGCCAGCACCTGGGCGGTCGCCGTCTGATAGGCGGTCTGGGCGGTGGTATAGGCATCCTCCACCGCCTGGAGATAGCCCTTGTAGGTATTGGTCTTGTTGGCATCCGCCGTCAGGGCGGCGCCGGTCAGGCTGTCGTCGATGAAGGAATAGTTGGGGTCCTGATTATAGGCCGCATAGGCGGCATCGGCGGCGGTGGAGGCGGACACGGCGGCATTGGCCGCATCATCGGCGGCATCGGAGGCGGCGGACACGGCGGTCGCCATGTCGGCATTGGCCTCGGTCACCGCGGCGGTATGGGCGATGTCGTAGTACCATTGGGCGGCGGCAAGGTCGGCCTGGGCCTCGCCCAGCGAGGTCATCAGGGTCAGCGAGTCAGCCAGCTTCTGGGATGCCAGATCCTGAGCCGCCGTGATCTGCCCTTCATAATTATTGAAGGCCGTCTCGGCGGCGTCGGTCAGCAATTGCTGGGCGTCGGCATCGGCCGCCGCGTCCACATAGGCGGTATTGTAGACGCTGTAGAGCGAGGAATAATAGGTCTGCAGGCTGACGGCCGCCGCCGAGGCCTGGGACACGATCACCGAGGCGGCCTCGACCGCCGTGTCGTCGGAGGTGGTCAGGCTATCCAGGGCGGCCTGCGCCGCCTGCGCCACCGCCACGGCCACCGTCCAGGAACCGGCGGCATCTCCGGTGGCGGTATCGGCACCGGCCTGGGCCAGACGCTCGGCCAGATAGAGATAGGTGGCGGCATCCTGGGCGGTTCCCACCACCACCGCGTCGTAATTGGTCTGGTTGAGGGCCAGGATATTGCCGTTGGCATCGAGGATGCCGGTCACATGGGCCAGTCCGGCGCCGCTTCCATCCAGGGTCAAGGTGCCGGTCGAGGTCTTGACGTGCAGCAGATCGCCCACCAGGGCGGCGCGCGCATCCGCCGTGGCGCTGACGGCGGCCGACAGCTTGGCCGAGGCGGCGGCCAGATCGGCGCGATAGGTCGCGCCCCAGGCGTCCACTGCGCTCTGGGCATTGACCTTCAGGGCCAGGGCATCGGATTCGGCTGTGTCGTAGGCGGCCTGCTTGGCCACCGCCAGCAGATAGGAGTTGATGACCGAGGTTTCGCCATCACGCAGGGTCTGGATGGCGGCAACGGCGGTATCGGTGGCGGCCTGGGCGGTGTTGACCAGGGCCTGGGCGGCGGTGACGGAATCCCCGGCGGCGTCCAGCGCCGCCTCGGCGGCGCCGCTCTCCCAGGCGGACAGGGCGGTGGCCTTGACGTCGTTGGGATTGGCCAGAATGGCATGGGCCGTGTCCTCGGCACTGTCCACATAGGCGAAGCTGGCGGCGGCGGCCTGCGACTGGGCCAGGGTGGCCAGGGCGGCATTGCCAGCATTGGGATATTGGCTGGCCAGAAGAACGGCAAGGTCGGCGTATTGATCCGCCAGACCGGCCTGGGTGCTGGCGGTGAGCTTGGCGGCGTCAACCTGGGCCGACAGGGCGGCCAGCTTGTCCGCGAGGCTGGCATAACCGGTATGGTCGCCGGTCAGGACCGCGTCCACCATCTGGTTGACCAGAGTGGTGGCCAGGGTCTTGGCGCTAGCGGCGGCGGCGGCGGCGGCGGTCGCCTTGACCAGCAGACCACCCGCCGAATCCACGGCGACGATGACCTGCTGGTTATTGATGATGAAGGTATAGGTCTGGGTCGCGGCTCCCGCCGGAGCATTGATGGCGGCCAGGGCGTTGGCCGCCTCGGCATTGGCCTGGGCGGCGGGATCGATGACATCGCGGATGATCTCATTGAGCCGGGGCGGCAGCTCGTTGGCCTTCTCCTTGAGCTCCGCCAGCAATTGCTGCAGCGGCCGGAAGATGTTCAAATCCTGGAGCCGCTGCTCCAGCTTGGCCTCGACCTCCTTGACCACCTCCTTGGCCTCGGCGACCTTTTCGTCGGCGGTCCGCTCCACCTGGGCACCGATCTTGCTGAGATCGGTCAGCGGAATCTCGTTCTTGAGGCCCAGCGCGATGGCGATCTTATCGGCGACCCTGGCCACGGCAGTGCTCAGCGCCACCGCCTTTTCCTGGGCGGTCTTCTCCTGCGGCGTCACATTGCTGGAGGGCGGCGGCGGCGGAGGCGGCGGCGGAGGCGGGGTGGTCTGCTGCGGCGCGGGTTGGTTCTGCTGCTGCACCTGCTGCGCGGCGCTGTTGTAGGTGTTGGACAGCAGATTATTGGCGTTGGGCAGGGTATAGGACGCGGTGCCGCCGATCTGCATCACCTGGGTCGGCGTCAGGGTCACGCTGGTCAGGGAACCGGTGGACGACAGGGTGGCGCCCTGCCCCGCCCGATTCAGAGTCATGGCGGCGCCGGAAGACGTGCGGATGAAGACTTCGCCCGCCTGGCCGCCCTTTTCCTGCATCATGGCGACGGTGGTGGAATTGCCGGTAAGGCCGGTACCGCGAATGCCCACCGTCATGGTGGGAGTCTTGATGGACAGCGCGTCGGGAGTGGTCTTGGAAATCTGGCCGCTGACCAGGGCGAAGGAACCGGACTGCAGGCTGAGATGGGCTTCGCCGGTCTTGGTGGCGGGGTCATAGGCGAGGTCGTCCAGGGTCATCTTGCCCTTTTCGCCCAGCGACAGCGAGGTTCCGTCCGCCAGCATCATGCCGACGGCGCCACCCTGGCCGGTCTTGACCACATCGCCCTGGAACAGGCTGTCGCCCATATGGAGCTCGGCCTTGCTCCCATCGGCGTGAACGACCTCCGCCTGGCCGTTCAGCGTCTGGACCTTGCCGATGGCGTTATCTGCCATTCCACCCTCATCAAACAGTGTGCACCACCTCGCACCCGCCAAACCCAGAGAGGGGGCGGGTACACTTCACCACTGTGCATACTACATGTAGCGGGGACACGCCGTCAATATACAGCGTTCACCTGACAAGGTTTCGTCAAAGCAAAAATGAAGCAAAACCAGAAATAGCCCGAGATTATTTTAAAATACAATTGAATACTTAGCCAAACACGCACAACTAATTTTTCAAACAATATTTATACAACAGACATCATCACTGCAGTATGCGCACATCGATTTGCGGCGTTTTAACGCAGGCATACATCAACACAGCCATCGAACGTGAGCCGCGACAGAAAACCGGAAAGTATTTTGAAAAAGGCTGGCGTTCGACCTGCCATACCTGTCGGCGTAAGAAATGTTGTTCCAGGATGGGATCCCTCGCTGCCGCTCGGGATGACAGGATGAGTCGGATCAGGCGCCGACCTGTCAGGCTGGCGTTGCCGCCGTCGATACGCACGGCATCGTGAAATAGAAGGTGCTGCCCTGGCCCGGCACCGATTCCACCCAAAGCCGCCCACCGTGCCGCTCGACGATCTTCTTGCAGATGGCCAGGCCGATGCCGGTCCCCTCGAACTGGTCGCGGGTGTGCAGGCGCTGGAAGATCAGGAAGATGCGCTCGAAATATTCCGCATCGATGCCAATGCCGTTATCGGCCACCGAGAACACCCAGTCGTCTCCCGAACGCACCGCGCCGACCACGATTTCGGGAGGACGCTCGGGATGGCGGTATTTCAGGGCATTGCCGATCAGGTTCTGGAACAGGCGGACAAGTTGGGAGCGATCGGCCCGCACCTCGGGCAAGGGAGCGACCTTCAACAGGGCGCCGCTGTCCTGGAGGGCGGCCAGCAGATTGCGCCGCGCATCCTCCAACGCCTCGGCGGCATCGAAGACCACGAAGGCGCCGCCAAGCCGATCGACGCGCGAGTATTCCAGCAGATCGCGAATCATCACCTGCATTCGCTTCGCGCCGTCCACCAGGAACTCGATGAATTCGTCGGCGTCACTATCCAGGCGACCTCGATAGCGGCGCTCCAGCAATTGGGCATAGCCCGCGATCATCCGCAGGGGCTCTTGCAGATCGTGGGAGGCCACATAGGCGAACTGCTCCAGCTCCTTGTTGGAGGCGTTGAGCTTTGCCACCAGGCTGCGCGCCTTCTCCTCCATGGCTCGCCGTTCGCTGATGTCTCGGCAGATGAACAGCAGACAACGATCATCCGCGACGACAATACGCTGGACCGAGATCAGCACCACCATGGTGCTGCCGTCCTTACGCCGCAGGATGGTTTCGAAATCGTCGACCTGCCCCTGCTCACCCACCATTTTCACCAGACGCGCGCGATCCCGGGCATCGGCCCAGATGCCCAGGCTCAGGGAGTCGGCAACCAGCAACTCGTCGCGGCCATAACCGAGCAGACGGCAAAAGGCGTCATTGACCTCCACATAGCGCCCGTTGGCCTCGGTGGAGATCACCAGGGCGTCGGGACTGCCGAGAAACGCCTTGGCGAATTTCTCCTCGGACAGCCGCAGGCTTTGCTCCGCCATCCGAGCCAGGCTGGTGTCCTCGAACGAGACGGAATAGCCCCCGCCGCCCGGCACCATGTCCAGCGGCGATGCCAAGGCCCGAACCCAGCGCAGACTGCCATCCGGAGTCTTGAGACGCATATCGGCGGCGAAAGCGTCGCCGTCCCGGACCATGCCCCGCCAGCGCTCCCCCACCTCGGGCCGGTCTCTCTCGTCTACAAGCTCGCACCATTTGCGGCCAAGGACCTGATCACGCTGCCGCCCGGCCAGCGTCAGCCAGCGCGCATTGACATAAAGGGTTTCGCCATCGGCGGCGGCGTGGACGATGCCCAGGGGGGAATGGTCGATCAGCAGGCGATAGCGGGCCTCGCTGGCTTCAAGCGCCAGTTGGACTTGCTCGCGCTCGGCGTGGCTGCGATCCGAGCGGATGGCCATGGCCGCCATCAGGACGATCATGACGCCGGCAACCATCCCATGAATAAGGGCGTCGTTGCGCCAATCGGCCAGGATGCCGTCCACGCGCATGCCCACGACCACCACCAGCCCCGTGTCGCCGACGCGGCGAAAGGCCAGAATGCGGCGCGCCCCGTCCACCGCCCCGGCACCGTACAAGACTCCACTGGGCCGCTGGCGGGCGGCGCTGGTGGCCGGGCCATCGCCAACCACCTTTCCCACATGCTTCTCCCCATCGGGAACCCGACTGAGAATGGTCCCATCCAGGCGGAGCAAGGTGGCGAATCCCCCCTGGGGCGGGCGAACGGTGCGCAGTTCCTCCTCGAACAGGTCTGGATTGACCGACACTACCGCCACCCCGGCAAACTGCCCGGCGGCATCGCGGATACGGGCGGCAATGTAGATGGTGGTCTCGCGCCGGACCCGACTGATCAGGGGCGACGATACGAAGATCGCAGGCGCGTCGGGCCGGGCCAGGACCTTGAAATATTCGCGGTCGCCGATATCGATGCCCGCGATTCCGGTCTGGGTGCCGCCCACCGCCAATCCGTTCGCTCCGGCAAAGAAGGCGCTTCGGATGAACGGCAAATGCTGCATCCGCCCGGCGATCAGGGCGGAGAATGCATCGACGTCGATCCGCCCGCCCGCATCCGCCAGGGCGGTCGCCTCCTCCAGCACCTGCGTGATGGTCCGCAGATTGCCGCCGAAATGTTCCTCCGCCACCCGCGCCAGTGCCGTGGCCAAGGCCTCGGAATCGGCCAGGGAATCGCGGTAGCTGGCATAGAGCTGCCAGCCGGTGAGCCCCAGAATGCAGGGAATGGCGATCAAGGCGATCAGGCGGGCCCGCCAGGTGGCCCGGGGCGGCGCAGAACCGACCGTGCCGGAAGTCGATGTCATCGCAGTCCCTTGAGTCGTGCCGGATCAGCGTCTCGGCTGAAAGGTATAATGGATTTAAGGGGCTGCAACAATGGGGCGAAGTCTCCACCTATGCTATTGGTCTTCATTGACCCTGGGGCTGCCCCCCCTGTAAAACCGAACGGTTCAGTTCAGCCGGATGAAACCATGTCCAGCAAGCCCAGCGGCCGTTCCCTGTCCCTTCCCGTGATCCTGATCGGTGCCGTGGCTTTGGCGGGCGTGGCGGCGGGGGTGGTTTCATTCTCGTCCTCATCCCAGGCACCGAAGCCGGCACCGGGAGCCGGGGCGCCGCCGGTCACGGTGGCCACCCCCGCCGCACGGCAGGTCACCGACTGGAAGGAATATACCGGCCAGTTCACCGCCGTGGATTCCGTCGAGATCCGGGCCAGGGTCGGCGGCTATCTGACCGAAATCAATTTCACTGACGGCCAGATGGTCAACAAGGGCGATCTGCTGTTCGTCATCGACCCCCGCCCCTATGAGGTGGCGGTGGCGGCGGCACGGGCCAAGCTGGACCAGGCCCTGGGCGGTCGGGAATACGCCAAGCGCCAGTTGACCCGCGCCGACGAGCTGCGCCGCAAGGATTTCGTCGCTGAAAGCACCTTGGACCTGCGCACCGAGGAATCCCGTGGCGCCAACGCCTCGGCCGACGCCGCCCGCGCCGCCCTGCGCGAGGCCGAGCTGAACCTGCAGTTCACCCGCATCACCGCTCCCATCGCGGGCCGCATCAGCGCCCACCAGGTCAGCATCGGCAATCTGGTGATCGGCGGCGCCACCGTCACCGCGCCCACCCTGCTGACCACCATCGTTTCCCAATCCCCCATCCAGTTCACCTTCGACATCCCGGAAGCGGACTTCCTGGCCCAGTCGCGCCGTGCCGCCGCCGACCCCGCCCAGGGGCTTCTGGGAAGCGCGGTCTCCTTGCGCCTGATGGACGAAACCGGCTGGCCGCGAGAAGGCAAGGTGGACTTCATCGATAATCAATTGGACAAGGGGTCGGGCACCATCCGGATCCGCGCCGTGCTGCCCAATGCCGACAACGCCCTGACGCCCGGCGCCTTCGGGAAGGTGCGGCTGGCCGCCTCGGCGCCCTACGAGGCGCTGCTGATCCCGGATTCGGCCATCGTCACCGACCAGTCGCGCAAGCTGGCCATGACCGTCAAGGACGGCACCGTCACCCCCAAGGTGGTCAGCCCCGGCCCGTTGCAGGACGGCTTGCGGGTGATCCGCTCGGGTCTGGCCCCCGACGACCAGGTCATCATCAACGGCCTGATGCGGGCGCGTCCCGGAGCCAAGGTCACCGGCCAACCCGGCAAGATCGAATAAGGGACGCCGATCATGCGCCTGTCCCACTTCTTCATCGACCGGCCGATCTTCGCGACGGTGGTGTCGGTCCTGATCACCATCATCGGCGGCATCACCTTCTTCGCCCTGCCGGTGGCCCAGTATCCCGAGATCGCGCCGCCCACCATCGTGGTCAGCGCCTCCTATCCCGGCGCCGCGGCCCAGGTGGTGGCGGACACCGTCGCCGCGCCGCTGGAAGAAAAGATCAATGGTGTGGAGAACATGCTCTACATCAACAGCCAGGCCACCGGCGACGGCAATCTGCGCATGACCGTGACCTTCGCGCTGGGCACCAATCTGGATACCGCCCAGGTGCTGGTGCAGAACCGGGTCGCCATCGCCACCGCCCGCCTGCCCGACGACGTCAAGCGCATCGGCGTCACCGTGGCCAAGAACTCGCCCGACATGCTGCTGGTGGTGCATCTGAGTTCGCCGGACGGATCGCGCGACCAGCTCTACATGTCCAATTTCGCCACCCTGCAGATGATCGACGTGCTGGCGCGGCTTGATGGTGTCGGCGAGGTGCGGATTTTCGGCGCGCGGGATTATTCCATGCGCGTCTGGATCGATCCCGACAAGGCCGCCGCCCGCAATCTGACCGGGGGCGAAGTGGTCAAGGCGCTGCAGGCCCAGAACATCCAGGTGGCGGCGGGCGTGCTGGGGCAGCCCCCCATGCCCGACCAGGGGGCCTTCCAGTTGTCGGTGCAGACCCAGGGGCGCCTGAAGGACCCCAGCCAGTTCGGCGAGGTCATCATCAAGGGCGACCCGGCGGGCCGGGTGGTGCGCCTGAAGGATATCGCCCGCATCGAGCTGGGCGCCCAGGACTACAGCGTCAGCGGTTATCTCAACGGCAACAACGCCGTGCCGGTGGCCCTGTTCCAGCGGCCCGGCTCCAACGCCCTGGCCACCGCCGAGCGGATCCTGGCCAAGGTTGAGGAACTGTCCAAGACCTTCCCCAGCGGCATCACCTATACCATCGCCTATAACCCCACCAAATTCATCGCCCAGTCGGTGCACGAGGTCATCAAGACCATCTTCGAGGCCGTGGTCCTGGTGGTGGTGGTGGTGATCCTGTTCCTGCAGACCTGGCGCGCCTCGCTGATCCCGGTGGCGGCGATCCCGGTGTCGCTGGTGGGCACCTTCGCGGTGCTGGGCGCCATGGGCTATTCCCTCAACAACCTGTCGCTGTTCGGCCTGGTGCTGGCGGTGGGCATCGTGGTCGACGACGCCATCGTGGTGGTGGAAAATGTCGAGCGCAACATGCGCGAAGGCATGAATTCGCGCTCAGCGGCGCACCAGACCATGGACGAAGTGGGCAGCGCCCTGATTTCCATCGCCCTGGTGCTGTGCGCCGTGTTCATCCCGGCCGCCTTCATTCCCGGTATCTCGGGCCAGTTCTTCCGCCAGTTCGCCGTCACCATCGCCGCCTCGACCGTGATCTCGCTGATCGTGTCGCTGACACTGTCGCCCGCCCTGTGCGCCCTGCTGTTCCGCGGCCACGGTCCCAACGACCATCACGACAACACCACCTGGACGCGTCCCTTCACCCTGTTCTTCCGAGGCTTCAACAGGGGCTTCGACCGTATGGCCGGGGGCTATGGCGCCCTGACCCGGGGCGTCATCCGCCGTTCCGCCATCATGCTGCTGGTCTATGCCGGCCTGATCGGAGCGGCGGGCTGGGAGTTCTACAAGACCCCCAAGGGCTTCATCCCCGAGATGGACCAGGGATACCTGATCACCGTCATCCAGCTTCCCCCCGGATCGAGCCTGTCCCGCACCGAGGCCGTGGTCCGGCAAGCCGCCAAGATCATGGCCGAGACCCCTGGCGTCGCCCATACCGTCGCCTTCGCCGGACTGGACGGCGCCACCTTTACCAATGCCTCCAACGGCGCCGCCATCTTCACGCCGTTGAAGCCGTTCGAGGAACGCTACCAGCAGGGGCTGACCGCCAATGTGGTCACCGCCGAGCTGAGAAAGCGCCTGGGCGCCATCCAGGAGGCCTTCATCATCACCATCGCCCCGCCCTCGGTCCGAGGCATCGGCACGGCGGGCGGCTTCAAGATGATGCTGCAGGACAAGGGCGGACGCGGCCCCAAGGCGCTAGAAGAGGTGGCCCAGGACATGGCCGCCAGCGCCAACAAAGTGCCGGGCCTGTCGGGCATCTTCACCCTGTTCAACACCCGCACCCCCAATATCCAGGCCGATATCGACCTGGTGCGCGCCCAGATGCTGGGCGTGCCCGCCGACAGGGTCAATGAGGCGCTGCATGTCTATCTGGGATCGGCCTTCGTCAACGAGTTCAACTTCCTTGGCCGGACCTTCCGCGTCACCGCCCAGGCCGACGCCCCCTTCCGCAACGACGTGGACGACATCTCGACCCTGAAGGTCAGGAACGACAAGGGCCAGATGGTGCCGCTGGGCTCGGTGGCCTCGTTCCGCACCGATACCGGCCCTTACCGGATTCCGCGCTACAACCTGTTCCCGGCGGCGGAAATCCAGGGATCGGCCGCGCCCGGCTATGCCAGCGGCTATGCCCTGGAGCAGATGCGGATCATCGCCGCCGAACGCATGCCCGACGGCTTCGGCTTCGAATGGACCGAATTGGCGCTGCAGGAACTGCTGGCGGGCAATAACGGTCTGCTGGTCTTCGCCGCCTCGGTGCTGTTCGTCTTCCTGCTGCTGGCGGCCCAGTACGAAAGCTGGTCGCTTCCGGCGGCGGTGGTGATGATCGTGCCCATGTGCCTGCTGGCCGCCGTGTCCGGCCTGATCATCCGGGGCATGTCCATCAACATCCTGGCCCAGATCGGCTTCATCGTCCTGATCGGGCTGGCGGCGAAGAACGCCATCCTGATCGTGGAATTCGCCCGTCAGGCCGAGGCCGAGGGCATGGACCGCATCGAGGCCGCCGTCCATGCCGGGCGCACCCGCCTGCGCCCCATCCTGATGACCTCGCTGGCCTTCGTGCTGGGCGTGCTGCCGCTGGTGATCGCCACCGGCGCCGGCGCGGAAATGCGCCAGAGCCTGGGAACCGCCGTGTTCTACGGCATGCTGGGCGTCACCGGCTTCGGCCTGGTGTTCACCCCCATCTTCTATGTGGTGATCCGCAAGATGGTGGCGGGCTATCACGCCCGGGCGGCGGCGGCCCATGCCGCCGAGCAGGCCCGCGGTCACTGACCCCATCATGCCGGGTAGGCGCACCCCACCCGGCATGGGCGGGACTCCGCCTTTGCATACCCCGTCGCCCCCGTCCGGGATTATCAATGTTGCATTGCAACATCAGCCCAGGAGGGCGCCATGTTTCTTCTGATCGACCTTATCGCCTCGCTGATCGCCAAGTTCAGCCGCGACGCCGGAGCAAAGGCCCCGACCCGCGTGATCGAGCATCCCTACGTCTGACCCCCGCGTCCCACTCGCGGCCTGAGCCCACCCGTTGGGACCTCAGGCCGCCGGAGAGACCAGCTTCAAGCCGATGATCCCCGCCACGATCAGGCTGATGCACAGCAGGCGGAGCGGATCGGCGGATTCCCCGAACAGCCAGATGGCCAGCAGCGCCGTCCCCATTGTGCCGATGCCAGTCCAGACCGCATAGGCGGTGCCCAGTGGCAGGCTTCGCAGCGACAATCCCAGCAACACCACGCTGCCGACCATGGCAGCCAGGGTCAGCACCGTGGGCACCGGTTTGGTGAAGCCCTCGGCATATTTCAGGCCGACCGCCCAGCCGACTTCCAGCAATCCCGCGAAAAACAGGATGATCCAGGCCATTGCGGCACTCTCCTAACGCTGGTCGAATCTGATCTCGATGCGGCGGTTGCGGGCGAAGGCCGCGTCGGTATCGGCGGGGTCGAGGGGCTGGAACTCGCCGAATCCGGCCGCCGCCAGCCGATCCTTGGGCACACCGTTGGCGGCCAGGGTTCGCAGCACGGTGGTGGCCCGCGCCGTGGACAGTTCCCAGTTGGAGGGGAAGCGGGCCGAGGTGATGGGGCGCCGGTCGGTATGGCCGTCGATGCGCAGCACCCAGTTGAGCCCCTTGGGCATGGTCTTGGCGATATCCTTCAGGGTGACGGCGATATTCTTGATCTGCTCCTGGCCATCCGGCCCCAGATCGGCCGAACCGCTGTCGAACAGCAGTTCCGACTGGAACACGAAGCGGTCGCCCTCGATGCGGATGCCGGGACGGTCGCCCAGCACCTTGCGCAGACGGCCGAAGAATTCCGAGCGGTATCGCTGAAGCTCCTCCACCTTGCCCGCCAGGGCGACGTTGAGCCGCTTGCCGAGATCGGCGATCTGGGCCTTCTGCTCCTTGTCGCGGGCCTCCGAAACTTCCAGGGCCGCCGCCACCCGGGCCATTTCCTGCTTCAAGGCCTCCAACTGCCGCGACAGCAGCGCCGCCTGGGCGCGGGCTTCCTCGGACAGCTTGCGCTCGGAAGCCAGTTCCCCCTCCCTGGCGCCCACCACCTTGTCCAGCTCCTTGATGCGGGCTTCCAACTCGTCCTTCAGCGCCATCAGGGCATTGACGTCGTGCCCCAGCCCGGCAGCCCAGGTCTCGATGCGCTCCTTCTCGGCCTTGCTGGCCACCAGTTCGGCCTGCAAGGCCGCATTGGCCGCCTTTTGCATATTGAGGGTATCGGCCAGTTCCGCCATTTCGCGCGACAGCCGGTCCAGCGCCTTCTGCCGCCCGGACAGCGCCTCGCCCAGGAAATACTGGGCCAGCACGAACACCATCAGCACAAAGACGATGACCATGACCAGGGTGGCGAGGGCGTCGACGAATCCCGGCCAGATGTCGATGGAGCGGCGGACGCGGCGGGCGAGCGGCATGGCGCGATCAGCCCATGGGCTCGTCGGCGATGGCGGCGATGGTGCGGGCCAGCAGGCGGATCTCGGCGCGGAACTCGGATACCAGCTCCTCGCGGCTGGCCACGGTCTCGTCCACCAGCCGCTTCAGCGAGCCGTCCATGGCCCGGATATGAGTGCGGGTGGCGTCATCGGCGCCGCCGGCGGCGGAGCTTTCCGCCAGCTTGGCCAGCAGGGCGCGGGTCTCGATCTGGCCCTCGCCCAGCTTCAACAGTAGGGACTGCTCCACCCGCATATGGTCGGTCAGGGTGGAGAGCTTTTCCGTCAACTGGGTCAGGGCGGCATTGACGCCGGTGCGGTTGTCCTCGCCCCGGGTGATGACGCGCTGGAGATTGTCCAGGCTGTCGGCGGTCTGTTCCAGCAGGGCCTGGATATAGGCGGGCACCGACTGCTGCTGGTCGTCGCCCAGGCTTAGCGGCCCGCCGCTGCCGCCGATGCGGGTCTGCCCGGCCAGCCATTCCTCCAGCTCGTTATAGAAGGCGTTCTGGGCCTGGCCGGACTGGAGGTCGAGGAAGCCCAGCGCCAGCGAGCCCGCCAGGCCGAACAGCGAGGTGGAAAAGGCGGTGCCCATGCCGTTGAGCGGCTTGGCCAGACCGGCCTTCAGCCCCTCGAAGGCCGCCGCCGGATCGTTGCTGGAAACCGCCAGCGAACCGATCACCTCGCCCACCGAGCCCACCGTCTGCGACAGGCCCCAGAAGGTGCCCAGCAGGCCGAGGAAGATCATCAGCCCCACCACATAGCGCGACAGGTCGCGCTGCTCCTCCAGCCGGGCGGCGATGGAATCCAGCACCGAGCGCAGCGCCATGGCCGACAGGTTCATGCGGTCGCGCCGTTCGCCCAGCATGCTGGCCATGGGGGCCAGCAGCCGCAGCCGCCCCGACAAAGCGGGCTGGCCGCGCCGCCAGCTTTCCAGCCACTCCACCTCGGGGCGCAGCAGCATGACCTGGCGGAAATTGAGGATGATACCCGACAGGAACACCCCGAACAGCAGGCCGTTCAAGGCTGGATTATGGGAGAACGCCGCCAGCAGGCCGTCGAACAGCAGGGCCGCCACCCCGGCCACCAGGACCAGGAAGACGAACATGCGGAACAGGAAGCGGTTCGGACGGGTCATGGCTGCCGGGTCCCGAGAAAGGGCGGGGCCCACCCTGCCCCGCCATCATGGCGATTTTGGGGCGAGGCCTCAGCGGTTGGTCAAGACCACGTCAACCCGGTCGGCGGGCGATCCCTCGATCTTGTTGCCCAGGGCCCGCACCTCGATGCGGGTCGAGCGAACCCCCATCTCCATCAGATATTTGCGGACCTCCAGGGCACGGGTCAGGGACAGACGCCTGGCCTTGCTGGCATTGGCCTCGTCACCCGAGGCATAGGCCAGCAATTGAAGATTCAGGCCTTCGTCGCGTTCCAGCCGCTGGGCAATGCGGTCAAGCTCGGCGCGCGCCATGTCGGGCACCCGGGCATCCTCGCCGACGAACACCACCGAGGCGTTGTCGCCCTTGCGGATGGGCGCGGCCGGAGGCAGCACCGCCACCTGCGGCGTGGGCGGCGGAGCGACCACAACCGGGGCCGGAGGCGGAACCGGCGCGGGAGGCGCCACTGGCATGGGCGGAGCCACGACCACCGGGACGGGCGGGGCCACGGGCATGGGCGGCGCCACGGGCATGGGCGGCGCCACGGGCATGGGCGGCGGCGCCGGAGCAGCCACCACCGGAGCGGGCGGTGTCGCGGGCTTGACCGGGGCGGGCGGCGGCGGAGCCGTCACCGGCATGGGCGGCGGCGCCGGGGGTTCCGGAGTCTTGACGAATTGCACGGCACTGGCGGCGGCCGGAGGCTTCTCAGCCACGGGCGGCGCAACCGGCACGGGCGGCGGCGGGGCCTTGGCCTCGACCACCGGCTTGGGCGGCAACGGAACCTCGGCGGGAATCTCCGGCTTGGCCGGCTTGGCGGGCACGGCGGCCATCTTGGGCACCACCGGCGCCGGAGCGGGAGCGGCCACAGGCGCCGGAACCGGTGCGGCAACCGGGGCCGGAGCCGGAACGCTTTCGGCGGCGATCTTGGCGGGCTTGGCCGGTTTGGTTGGCCGGGCGGGCTCGACCGCAGCGGCGCGGGGCTGGGCAGGCGCCGTCAACGGATGGAATTTCGGCTCGGTCGTCCGGGTGGTGATGGGCGCGGCCTTGGGCGGCGGCGCCGGACGGCGGGTGATGACCGCCGGAAGGGTGGGTTCGGGGCCAAGGCGGTCGAGCACCGACCAGTTGACCACCACATCGGGGCGCGTCTCGCCGACGATCACCTGGGCTGATACGGACGGCGCCGAAAGGCATGCCGCCGCCCCCAGCGCCAGTACCACGAGCCTGCTCCCCCTCGTCATTACGCACCACTCCCAAAATCTGCCCGCGCGGGAGTCTAGCCGAAGCGGACTCCGACGACAACAGGCGCTTTGACCGCCTTCTACCTTGTGAATCCTCAGCCGCGCGCGGACTTCAGCAATTTGAGCAGGGGCTGATGCAAATGATCATTGGCCGCCACGAGATCGCCGGTCTCCAGCATGCGGCCGCCACCATCGTAATCGGTGACATAGCCCCCCGCCTCGCGCACCAGGACCACGCCCGCCGCGATGTCCCACGGCTTGATCCCGGATTCCCAATAACCGTCACACCGCCCGGCCGCCACATAGGCCAGATCCAAGGCGGCGGAACCGAAGCGGCGCACGCCCGCCACCTGCCCCATCACGGCGGCCAGTTCCTTGAGGAACGGCTCATGCCCGGGGCGGCCATGGAAGGGAATGCCGGTGGTGAACACCGATTCTTCCATCTTGCGCCGGGCCGACACCCGAAGCCTGCGCTCGTTGAGGAAGGCCCCCGCCCCCTTCTCGGCATGGAACATCTCGTCGCCCAGCGGCTGATAGACCACGCCGGCATAAAGCTCGCCGTCCCGTTCCAGCCCGATGGAGATGCAGAAATTGGGAATGCCATGCAGGAAATTGGTGGTGCCGTCGATGGGATCGACGATCCAGCGGTGGCTCTTGTCGTCGCCCGCGATCTCGCCGCCTTCTTCCAGAAGAAAGCCGAAGCCCGGCCGGGCCTTCTTCAACTCGGCACGGAGCGTCTTCTCGGCCCTGATATCCGCCGACGACACGAAGTCCGCCGGCCCCTTCATGGAAACCTGAAGATGCTCCAGCTCGCCATAGTCGCGCACCAGCGAGCGCGCCGCCTTGCGGGCGGCCCCCATCATCACGTTGAGCAGGGCGGAACGAACGATCACGAAGGCAAGGTCCTTATCCTGTCAGGGGCGATCAGCCCTTGAAGCGTTCCACATAGGAACAGTCGGAGGTGGAGACCCAGATGACCTCGCCTTCCTCCAGGAAGGGCGGGACCAGGATCTTCAGGCCGTTTTCCAGCTTGGCGGGCTTGTAGGAGGAAGACGCGGTCTGCCCCTTCACCACCGGGTCGGCCTCGACCACCTTCATCACCACCTTTTCAGGCAGGGCGATGGAAACCGGCGAACCTTCCACGAAATCAACCTCGACCACCATGCCGTCCTGCAGGAAGGCGATGGTATCGCCCAGCGTATCGTTGGGCATAGTGAACTGCTCGAAGCTTTCCGAATCCATGAAGGTCATGATGGAGTCGTCGCGGAACAGGAAGGTGCATTCCTTGGCTTCCACGTTGCACTTCTCGATGGTGTCGGCGGTGCGCCAACGCTCGTTGGTCTTATTGCCGGTACGGATGTCGCGCATCTCGACGGTGATGAAGGCGCCGCCCTTGCCGGGCTGCACGATCTGCGTCTTGAGCACGGCGTATTGGCGGCCGTTGTGTTCGAGAATGTTACCGGGACGAATCAAATTGGCGTTGATCTTCATGGCGCGATCCGGGGGCTGTCGGAAAATCAGGCGCGGAACCTAACAGGTCGCCACCCGGAAGGCAAGCCGGGCCGCCCCCTTGCCCATTTGCATACATAGATATAGGATTCCAGACGTCCAAAGACATAGAACCATCAGCATGGCAAATTCAATTCAGCAGCGATCACCCCAGCCGTCCGGCCCACTTCGCCGGGGAACGGGCGTGTTCGTTCTGTTGAACCTGTTCGTGATATCGCTGGTCGGGTTGGTGCTGTTCTGGCATCTGGAGCATGAACGCACCAAGGCGACCCAGACCGCCGCCAGCCTGAGCCATGTGCTGGAACAGAATCTGTCGCGGTTCGTCGACAAGATCGACCTGACCTTGATGGCGGTGGCCGACGAGGTGGAGCGCCAGGAGCGGGCCGGGGGCATCCACCGCCCCACCCTGGAGGCCTTCCTGGCGCGGCATGATTCCCGGTTGCCCGAGGCCCTGGGCCTGCGGGTGGTCAGCGCCAAGGGCATGATCGAATACGCTGTCGGCAATACCACCATCGCCAGCCAGGCCAATATTTCGGATCGCGAGCATTTCACCCGCCATCGCGACGACCCGAAGCTCGGGCTGTTCGTCTCACAGCCCATCATCGGTCGCCTCAATCCCCAGCCCATGCTGATCTTCGCCCGCAAACGAACCGCCCCCGATGGATCGTTCGGCGGCATCGTCCATGTGGCGGTGGCGGTGAGTTCCCTGTCCGCCATGTTCTCCTCCGTCGATGTCGGTCCCGCGGGCAGTGTCGGGCTGTGGAACGACATGCCGCTGCTGCTGGCCCGTCACTCGCTGGTTCCCGGTCCAAGTTCGGGCGTCGCCACGCCCTCGGCCGATCTCCGCCGCCTGGTCGAGACCAGGGCGCCGCCGCAACCCTATACCACCCTATCCGGCGTCGACGGGTTGGAGCGCATCTTCTTCTACCGTCAGGTCGAGCACCACCCGCTGTTCCTGGTGGTCGGCATGGCGTCCTCGGACTATCTGGCGGCATGGCGCCGCGAAGCCACCTATCTTGGAGGCCTGGCCACCCTGTTCCTGCTGGGCTCCATCGCCGCCGCCCTGACCATCCGCCGCTCCGTGGCCGCGTTGATCGCCGCCCGCGCCGACGCGGACTCAGCCCGGCGGCGCAGCGATCTGGTGCTGGCCTCGGTGGGCGACGGCATCTGCGGCGTCGATTCCCATGGCCGCGTCACCTTCGTCAATCAGGCGGCCCGGCGCATGCTGGGCTGGGGCGAGGACGAGGGGCTGGGCCAGGACCTCCACGACGTCACCCACCACCACCATGCCGATGGCACGCCCTATCCCTCGGAACACTGTCCGGTGCGCGAGGTTCTGTCGGGATCGCCCTTGGCACCGCTGGTGCGGCATGTGGGTGACGAGATGTTCTGGCGCAAGGATGGCAGCGGCTTCCCGGTGGAATACACCGCCGCCGCCGTGGTCGAGGATGACCGGGTCATCGGTGCCGTCAACGTCTTCCGCGACATCACCGAGCGCAAGCGCGCCGAGGCCGAGGCGGCCAGGACCCTGGCCACCACCCAGGTGCTGGGCAACTGCCTGCGGCTGTCGCTGGAGGACATCTCGCTGGATCAGGTGCTGGACCTGGCCCTGAAGGAACTGCTGTGGCTGCCCTGGCTGACCCTGGAGAATCGCGGCTGCATCTTTGTCCTGGAGTCCGGCCGCTTGCGCATGGCGGCCCGCCGGAACCTTCCCCAGGAAATCGTGGCGAGCTGCGCCAGCATCGATATCGGCCACTGCCTGTGCGGCAAGGCCGCCGCCTTGCGTGACACCATCCATGCCGCCTGTGTCGACTCCGGGCATCATGTCCGCTACGAGGGCATGCCGGACCACGGCCATTATTGCATCCCCATCATGGCCGGGGGCGAGTTGCTGGGCGTGCTCAACACCTATGTCACTCCGGGCCATCGCCGCGATGAGGAGGAGGAGCGGTTCCTGCGGCTTTACGCCCATACCCTGGCCGGAATCATCAAGCGCAAGCGGGCAGAGGAAAAATTGCGCGCCAGCGAGGAATTGGCCAAGACCCTGGTCAACGCCCCGGCCGACGCCGCCTTGCTCATGGATACGGGGGGAACCATCCTGGCCGCCAACCAGGCACTGGCCAACCGGTTCGGCACCGAGGCCGGTTCCCTGGTCGGCAAGACGCTGTTCGATCTGCTGTCGCCGGAACAGGCCGAGGCACAGCGCCAGTTGCTCCAGAAGATGACAGCCGAGAAGACGCCGCTGCATACCCATGAGGAACTCGACGGCATTTATCTGGATAACCGGATCTATCCCGTCCTTGATCCCGGCGGCAAGGTGGTCCAGGTGGCGGTGTTCTCGCGCGACGTCACCGAACAGCGCGAGGCCGCCCGCGCCATCCAGAAGGGCCTGGAGGATCTGGAACGCTCCAATGCCGAATTGGAACAGTTCGCCTATGTCACCTCCCACGACCTGCGCCAGCCGCTCCGCATGGTCAGCGGCTATCTCGCCCTGATCCAACGCAGGATGGGCGACACCCTGGACCCTGATATCAAGGATTTCATCGGTTTCGCCGTTGGCGGCGCCAAGCGCATGGATGCCCTGATCGTCGACCTGCTGGACTATGCGCGCATCGGCCGCGGCGATATCCCGTTCGAGCCCCTGCCCCTGGCCGATGTCCTGGCCGATGTCCGCGCCAACCTGGACATGGCGGTGCAGGATGCCGGCGGCGAATTGGTGGTCTCTGGCTCACCCTTGGTGGTTGCCGGAGACCGCAGCGAATTGTCGCGACTGTTCCAGAACCTGATCGGCAACGCCCTGAAATACCGCTCGCCCGAGCGGGCACCCCGGGTGGAGGTCTCCTGGACGCAGGAGGGAGATCGGGCGGAGGTGGCGGTGGCCGACAACGGCATGGGCATCGCCGCCGAGGATTACGATCGCGCCTTCGGCATCTTCAAGCGTCTGGTGACCGGGGATCAGGTGGAAGGCACCGGCATCGGCCTCGCCATCTGCAAGAAGATCGTCGAACGCCATGGCGGCCGCATCTGGATCGAGTCGGAACCCGGCGTCGGAACCACCTTCCGCTTCACCCTGCCGCTTCATTCGGAATAGGAATGGCCGGTGCCCCAGGGGTCGACGACCGTCGCCTCGGCACCGTTCCAGTAGACCGGCCCCACCGGCACCTTGCCCGCGCCGCCGGGAATGTCGAGCACATAGGTGGGCTGGGCGATCCCCGACAGCCGCCCGCGCAAGGCCCGAACCAGCGCCTGGCCCTCGGCGATGGTCGGTCGGAAATGGCGGGTGCCCGGCGCCAGATCGGGATGATGCAGGTAATAGGGCCGCACCCGGTGGCGCACCAGGGCCCGCATCAGCGCCTCCAGCACCTCGACCCGGTCATTGACGCCTTTCAGCAGCACCGTCTGTGACAGTAGCGGCACCCCGGCATCGGCCAGCCGGGCCAGGGCGGCCCGCGCCTCGTCCCCCAACTCGCGCGGATGGTTGACATGAACCGCCAGCCATACCGCAGGCCCGCCGGGCACTGATCGCAGCGCCCCCACCAGGGACTCGCCCACCCGGCCGGGATCGGCCACCGGAATCCGCGAATGAAAGCGGATGGTGTCGAGATGGGGAATGGCGGCCAGCCGACCGACCAACGCGGCGATGCGCCCAGGCGGCAGCATCAGAGGATCGCCGCCGGTGACGATGACCTCGCGCAGTTCGGTGTGCTCCGCCACATAGGCAAGGGCGGCTTCCATCTCATCAGGCCCCAGCGTGCCGTCGGCATCGCCGACCCGGGCCCGGCGGAAGCAGAACCGGCAATAGACCGGACACACCAAGAGCGGCGTCAGCAGCACCCGATCGGGATAGCGATGCACCACGCCGGGAACCGGAGAGTGGGGCGCGTCACCGATGGGATCGGGCCGCTCTTCCGGCGTCGTTTCCAACTCGGCTCCCGAGGGAAGAAACTGGCGGGCGATGGGATCATCGGCGTCGGCGGGGTCCATCAGCGCCGCCAGGGTGGGCGTTATCGCCACCGCATAGGCCTGTCCCACCCGCTCGGCCATGGCGGCGGCGGCAGGGGGCAACAAACCCGCCGCCACCAGATCGGCGGCGGAGCGCAGGGTGCCGGACTTGCGAGGATGTATCGCCATGGCTGCTGCCCATACCATTCCTTCCAGCCCGGCGCGAAGGGAAAGTTGCGTTCCTTACCGCGAAGTCACTTGCGGCCCGGGGCCGGGCGAGCTATCTCCTCCGCGCTTGGGAGGACCATACGATGACCTGGGAAACAGGCAACGTCACGCGAACCGAAATCAACCGTCTGGCGGCGCAGATCGCCGCCGGGATGGAGGGGGGCATACCAGACGACGAGTTGATGCGTCGTTGCGTCGGCATGGCGCTGTCCCAGGACCTGAGCGACGACGAACTGGCCCAGTTGGTCCGCGAGGTCGACGCCCACACCCGGCGCCACTCACCCAACAACTCCCCTTGCCGAGGATCGGTCCAGGCGCCATAACGGAAGGCATGGACAGTTTCGTCATCGCCGTCTTCCTGCTGACCTATCTTGGCATGGCCTTTGGCAGTGTCAGGGGCCTGAAACTCGACCGCACCGGCATCGCCTTGCTGGGCGTGGTGGTGCTGCTCGCCTCGGGCAAGGTGAGCGTCAAGGCCATGGGCAGTTCGGTGGACATTCCCACCCTGCTGCTGCTGTTCGCCCTGATGATCATCTCGGCCCAGTTCCAGCTGGCGGGGGTCTATGGCACCTTGGCCGCGAGGGTATCGGCGGCGCCGGGATCGTCGCGACGCCTGCTGGCCCAGGTGATCCTGGCTGCCGGGGGATTGTCGGCGGTGCTGGCCAATGACGTGGTCTGCTTCGCCATGACGCCCATCGTGGTCGAGGGCATCCGCCGCCGGGGCCTCGACCCCCGCCCCTATCTGCTGGGTCTGGTGGGCGCCGCCAATGCCGGCAGCGCCGCCACCCTGATCGGCAATCCCCAGAACATCCTGATCGGCCAGGTGGGTGGCCTCGATTTCTGGAATTTCCTGGCCGCCTGTGCCGTTCCCGCCATCCTGTCGCTGGGGATCGTCCATGTCACCCTGTGCCTGATCTGGCGCAAGGAGCTGGATGCCGAGCCCGGCCCGCTCGTCGACGAGAATCCCCCCCATCTCAACCAGTGGCAGGCGCTGAAGGGTATCGGGGCCCTGGCCATGCTGGCCCTGCTGTTCACCGCGCCGCTGCCCCGCGAGGTTGGCGCCATGGTCATCGCCGGACTGCTGCTGGCCAGCCGCAAGATGTCGTCGCGCGAGATGATCAGCATGGTGGACTGGCACCTGCTGCTGCTGTTCGCCTGCCTGTTCATGATCACCGGCGCCTTCGCCGATACCGATCTGGCGCGGCGCTGGATGGAAGCCCTGTCCGAGCGCGGCCTGTTCCCCGAGACATTGGGGGTGATGGTGCCACTGGCGCTCGCCGCCTCCAACACCATCGGCAATGTTCCCGCCGTGATGCTGATCCTGGCGGTATGGCATACCCCGGATCCCGGCGCCCTGACCGGGCTGGCCCTGCTGTCCACCCTGGCCGGAAACTTCCTGCTGGTGGGCAGCATGGCCAATATCATCGTCGCGGAACGGGCCCAGGCGGTCGGCACCCGCTTGTCGTTCGGCGACTTCGCCCGCGCGGGCATCCCCATGACCCTGGCCAGCATGGCCGTGGCGGTTCTGTGGCTGCGCCTGGGCGGCTGGATGGGGTGGTAGCGCCATGATGACCACCGCCAATACCCTGCCCCATGTCAACGCCGCCCTCAACGCCGTGGCGCTGGTGTTCCTGCTGGCCGCCTATGCCTTCATCCGCAAGGGCCGCCGCGACCTGCACATGCGGGCCATGCTGGCGGCGGTGGCGACCTCGGCCCTGTTCCTGGTTTTTTACCTTTGGTACCACTTCACCGCGCCGATCTTCGTCTTTCGAGGATCGGGGATTGTCAGGCCCATCTATTACGCACTGCTGATCAGCCATGTTCTTCTGGCGGCCGTGGTCACCCCCATGATCGGGATGACCATGATCAAGGCGGCCCGGCAAAACTTCACCGAACATAAGCGGCTGGCACGATGGACTTGGCCGGTGTGGGTTTACGTATCTGTGACCGGCATCGTCGTGTATCTTATGCTATATGTAATTTACATATAATCCCCGGCCGCACCGGGGACGGTTGCGGAGGCGGACGTGACATTCAAGCAATTCATCGAACTGTTGAAGCCGCGCATCGCACTGATGATCGCGCTGACCGCCGTCACCGGCTATGGCGCGGTGGTGGACAAGGTCGACCTGGGCGCCTTGCTGCTGCTGACCCTGGCCATGGTGCTGGGTTCGGCCGCCTCGGCCGTCTTCAACCATGTCTGGGACCGCGATATCGACCGTCTGATGCGCCGGACCTCCAAGCGCCCCATGGCCACCGGTGCCGGAACTCCGGCGCTGGGCTTCGCCCTGGCCGCCATCTTGATGGTCGCTGGCCTGACCGTCGCCCACAGCGCCTTCAACTGGGTCGTGGCGCTGCACCTGTTCCTGGGCGGCTTCGTCTATGTGGCGGTCTATACCGTCTGGCTGAAGCGCCGCCACTGGACCAACATCATCCTGGGCGGCGCGGCGGGCAGCTTCGCCATCCTGGCGGGGGCGGCGGTGGTCAACCAGACCGACTGGCTGCTGCCCATGGTTCTGGCCCTGGTGCTGTTCCTGTGGACCCCCAGCCATTTCTGGGCGCTGGCCATCCTGCTGAAGGAAGACTATCGCCAGGCGGGTGTGCCCATGCTGCCGGTGGTGGTGGGAGACCAGCGCACCGCCTGGTGGATCCTGGCCAACAGCCTGGCCCTGGTGGGGTCGTCGCTGCTACCCTGGTCCCTGGGTCTGCTGGGGCCGGTCTATGGCTTCACCGCCGCCGCCACGGGACTGGTGCTGCTGGGTTTCAACATCCGGCTGGTGATGACCCCCACCCGATTCTGGGCGGGATGGAACTTCGCCGCCTCCATGCCCTATCTGCTGGTGTTGTTCATCGGTGTCTTCCTGGATAAGCACTGGTAATGCCATTGGCCCACTTGCGGCCATCCTGCCTATCACCTAGGCTGTAAGTCTGGCTGCATCTTGGGAATGGGCATGGCCGCTGAAAAGGACGATCTGGGACGGTCCAGCGATGTCTACGTGGCGTTCGCCTTCGCCGCTGCCGATGTGTTGCTGGAAACCGATGCCGAGGGCAACACGGCTTTCGCCGTGGGCGCCGCCATGGCGCTGCTGGGCCGAGGCGCCAAGGCGCTGACTGGCCAACCGCTCAGGAAGATCATCCACCCCTCCGACCAGGACCTTCTCGCCCAGTCCCTTATCCAAATGGGTAAGGGAGAACGCGTCCGCAACGTCATGATCCGGGTGCTGCTGCCCGCCGAGGGCAAGGCGGCGGCCGTCGCCCTGTCGGGCTATCGCCATCCCGGCAATACCGAACGGCTGCTGGTGGCGCTGAGCCATCCCGGCGGGCTGCCGCCCATGATCAGCAAGCGGGCCGAGGGCAAGTCCGGAGTGCTGGACAAGGACAGCTTCCAGGCCATGGCCGCCTCGCTGCTGGAAGCCGCGCCGCCGGACGAGCCCTACCAGTTGACCTTGGTCGAGTTGCCGGACGCCCAGGCCGACGCCGAAACCCAGGCCGCCCTGGCCGCTGAACTGGGCTCCCGGCTGAAATCATTGTCAGTAGGCGGCGACGCGGTCGGCCAGTTGGACGACGGCAAGTTCGGCGTCCTGCATGCCGCCTCGGTGTCGCCCGACAAGATCAGCCAGTCGGTCACCCAGGCCGCCAAGGTGGTGATGCCCGACGCGCCGCCCATGGAGGCCAAGCTGGCCACCCTGGTGCTGGACGTTGCCGACATCCCGCCCGAGGAAGCCGCCCGGGCCCTGACCTATACCCTGAACGCCTTCGCCCGCGAATCCAACAATGGCGGCAATCTGGCCGACCTGATGAAGGATTTGCAGCCGCGCCTGTCGGCCACGGTCAAGCAGATGAACGATGTGCGCCAGACCGTGGCGTCGGGCGACTTCAACCTGATGTACCAGCCCATCGTCGATCTGTGGACCAATGTGGTCCACCATTTCGAATGCCTGGTGCGCTTCAAGGGCAACGACAACAAGTCGCCCTACGAGACCGTTGCCTTCGCCGAGGATGTGGGCATGGCGGGCATGCTGGACATGGCCCTGCTGGAACGCGCCATCGGCACAATGCGCTCATCCGTCGCCAATACCGAGTCCCTGCGCTTCGCCGTCAACCTGTCGGGGCGCACCTTGTCGGACCCGGCGGTGGTCAAGAAACTGCAGGCCATCCTGGCCACCACCAAGGACCTGCGGAAGCGTCTGGTATTCGAGATGACGGAATCCGCCGATGTGGGCGATCTCGCCGCCGTCAACGATGTGATCCAGGCTATCCGCAAGCAAGGCCACGAGGTCTGTCTCGACGATTTCGGCGCCGGTCACGCCGCCTTCCATTATCTGCGCGCCCTCAAGGTGGACAACGTCAAGATCGACGGCAGCTACATCAAGGACGCCATGAAGAACAACGAGAACGTCTCGTTCATCAAGGCCATCGTCCAGTTGTGCACCGAACTCGGCGTCACCACCACCGCCGAATACGTGGAAGATGCCGAGACCGCCAATCTGCTGAAGCTGCTGAAGGTGCGCTTTGGCCAGGGCTGGTATTTCGGCAAACCGCAGCACCCGGCCACCAACGACATCGTCACCGCCTGGAAGACTCCCACCCTGGAATGGCGCAAGGGACTCTTGTATTTCAAGGGATAGGCCCCTTTCCTCGGGCCGACCTTTCGGCTAAGCATAGTCCATGTCCACCGCCCAGACCCTGAAGGGCGACATCCCGGTCGGCAACTGGATCGACCGCCTTGTCCCCGCCCCCTTGCGCCCCTATCTGCGGTTGATGCGGCTTGACCGGCCCATCGGCACATGGCTGCTGCTGTTCCCCTGCTGGTGGAGCGCCGCCCTGGCCGCCCCCGGCCTGCCCGACCCCTGGCTGCTGGCCCTGTTCGGCCTCGGCGCGGT
Organism: Paramagnetospirillum marisnigri; assembly: GCF_001650715.1. Taxonomy (GTDB): domain Bacteria; phylum Pseudomonadota; class Alphaproteobacteria; order Rhodospirillales; family Magnetospirillaceae; genus Phaeospirillum; species Phaeospirillum marisnigri. The sequence goes on from NZ_LWQT01000098.1 coordinate 85,126, forward strand.
GGTGATGCGCGGCGCCGGATGCACCTTCAACGACTGGGCCGACCGCGATTTCGACGGCCGCGTCGCCCGCACCGCGTCGCGGCCGATCCCATCGGGCGCCGTCAGCCCGCGCCAGGCCCTGGCCTTTCTCGGCCTGCAATTGCTGATCGGGCTGGGGGTGCTGCTCCAGTTGAACCCCTTCGCCATCGCGGTGGGGGTGGCCTCGCTGCTGCTGGTCTTCCCCTATCCCTTCATGAAGCGCATCACCCACTGGCCCCAGGCCTGGCTGGGCCTGACCTTCAATTGGGGCGCCTTGCTGGGCTGGGCGGCGGTGCGGGGTGATCTCGACCTGCCCGCCTTGCTGCTTTACGCCGCCGGGCCGTTCTGGACGCTGGGCTACGACACCATCTACGCCCATCAGGACAAGGAGGACGACGCCCTGATCGGGGTCAAGTCCACCGCCCTGGCCCTGGGCGACGCCACGCCGAAATGGCTGTGGCTGTTCTATGGCGCCGCCCTGGCGCTGATGGCCTCGGCAGGGGCGAGCGCCGGGCTGGGCTGGGCCTTCTGGCCCGGCATGGCCCTGGCCGGGGCGCATCTGGTCTGGCAGATCGTCCGGGTCGACATCCACGATGCCGCCGACTGCCTCGCCAAGTTCAAGTCCAACCGTCATTTCGGCTGGCTGGTGCTGGCCGCCATCATCGCTGGAAGGCTGAGCGCATGACCCCGGTTTCCGCCTGTTTCGAGACCGCGCGGGCCTTCATCGAGGCCAATACCGAGATCGACAGCCCGCCCGCCTGTCCCGAGATCAAGCTGTGGACCGCCACCGAGGTCACCCCCCTGTGGGAAGCCACCGAGGAGGCGCTGCTCCGCGTCAACCTGCCGCCGCCCTATTGGGCGTTCTGTTGGGCGGGCGGCCAGGCCCTGACCCGCTGGCTGCTGGACAATCCCGAACTGGTGGCGGGCAAGACGGTGCTGGATTTCGCCGCCGGATCAGGGGTCAGCGCCATCGGCGCCGCCCTCAGGGGCGCCGCCAAGGTGGAAGCCGCCGAAATCGACCACATGGCCTGTCATGCCATCCGCCTGAATGCCGAACTGAACGGTGTCGCGGTCGAGGTGCTGGCCGACGACGTGGTCGGCGCGCCCTGCCGCTGGGACGTGGTGGTGGCGGGTGATGTCTGCTACGAGGCGCCCATGACCGCCCATATCTGGCCCTGGCTGGTGCGCCTGGCCGCCGAGGGCGCCACGGTGGTGATGGCCGATCCCGGCCGCGCCTATCTGCCCAGGACCGGCCTGCTGCGGATCGCGAGCTATACCGTCTGCACCAGCCTGGACCTGGAGGACCGGACCCGGCGCCATGTGGACGTCTTCAAGATCGTGGGATAGCTCCCCTACTCCCAACCCAACGATTCCCGCAAATCGCTCATCAGGTGGGTCTGGATCAGGTTCATGCGATTGCCCGAGCGGGGATAGGTGACGGCGGTCACCACCACCAGATCCTCGTCCACCAGTCGGCCCTGGCGCCACAACGCCTCCAGGCACTTGGCCACATGGTCGGTGCCGGTCTTCTGGAACGGGATGTCCAGGTATACCCCCTCCACCCCCGCATACAGGGCGAAGCAGCGCGCTGCCCGGGCATCGTCGCTGACCGCGATGATGGGCTGGTCGAGACCCTGCATGCTGAGCTGGCGGGCGGCGAAGCCCGAGCGGGTCACCGCGACGATCTTGGTCACCGGCAGCGAGCGGCAGATCAGGGCGATGGCCTGCTGGATGGCTTGGGGCACCCGCTCGGCCTTGGCCCTGGGTGGAACATGGCCGTCCACCAGAAAGCCCTCGGCGGCGGAGCAGACCCGGCGCATGGTACGCACCGCCTCGTCGGGATAGCGGCCGATGGCGGTCTCGCCCGACAGCATAACGGCGGCCGCCCCATCCAGCACCGCATTGGTGATGTCGGCGATCTCGGCCTTCACCGGCATGGGATTCTCGGCCATGGAATGCATCATCTCGGTGGCGACGATGGTGGGCTTGCCCATGCGCTTGCCCGCTGCGATGATCTTCTTTTGCAGCAGGGCGATCTCTTCCAGGTTGACCTCGATGGACAGATCGCCGCGATCGATCATCAAGCCGTCGGCCACAATGGCGATATCGTCCAGATCGGCCAGGGCGGCACGGGTTTCCACCTTGGCCACCAGCCGGGGGAAGACGCTGCCGACCTTGGCGCGGACCTGGGCCACGTCGCCCGCCGATTCCACGAAGGACAAGCCCAGGAAATCCACGCCGGTTTCCGCCGCCAGCGCCACCAGATCAAGGTCGTGGGCGCGCAGCGGCGCCGCCCCCAGGGTGACGCCGGGAATGTTGATGCCCTTGCGGTCCCCCATGATTCCGGCGGTTTCCGCCCGGCAGACGATGTCCGATCCCTCGATCGCCTCGACCTTGAAGCGGAACAGGCCGTCATTGCCCATGATCATGCCGCCGACCTGGACCTGTTCGGTCAGCTTGGGATGATCCACCGGGATGCGGCCCTCGGCGGGCTTGGCCCGGTCGGTGGTGAACACCACCCGATCGCCAACCGCGAAGGTCAGCGGCGTCTTGACGTCCACGGTGCGCACCTTGCGTCCGGGCAGGTCCAGCAGGATCGCCACCTGGGGCACCGCCTTGCGGATCAGGGCGATGGTGGCCCGGTGCCAGTCCAGCGTCGCCTGGGCGCCATTGAGCCGGGCGATGGTCATGCCCGCCTCGGCCAGACGCTTCAGCGCCTCTTCCGAGCAGGTGGCGGGGCCGATGGTGGCGACGATGCGGGTACGGTTCATGCTATTCGCTCTTCTCGAACAAAGGGACATCGGCCAGCGCCTTCAGGATGGCGGGGCGGACGAAATGGGCATCGGGGGTTTCGCCCCCCAGCAACATGGCGCGGAAGCGGGTGCCCGACAGGTCGCTGATGGCATCGGGATGGCTGTCCACATGGGCGCAACTGCGCTCGGTGACGATACCGTCGCAGATGGCGCAGTGGAAGGGACCGGCCAGCCGCAGCACGGTGATGCCCAGTTCGCCATCGAAGCGGGCCACCATCTCGTGGGCCTCGTACTTGCCGTAATAGCTGCCCACCCCGGCATGGTCGCGCCCGACGATGAAATGGGTGCAGCCGTAATTGCGGCGGATGATGGCGTGGAACACCGCTTCGCGCGGGCCGGCATAGCGCATGGAGGTGGACAGCACGCCCAGCACCACCCGCTCGGGCGGCAGGAAGCCGCCGATCAGGGTACGATATCCGGCGATGATGGCGGCCGGGGTGTAGTCGCCCGCCTTCTTGCGGCCGATCAGCGGCTGGACGAACAAGCCATCGGTGACCTCGAGCCCCAGGCGCAGCAGGTATTCGTGCGCGCGATGGGGAACATTGCGGGTCTGGAACCCCACCACCGTGGTCCAGCCGCGCCGGGCGAATTCCGCCCGCGACTGTTCCGGCGTCAGCTCGTAGTCGGAAATATCCAGCCGCGCCCGCTTCAGCAGCCGCACCGGCCCGCCCACGAACACCTCGCCATCGGACAGGAACTGGGCCACGCCGGGATGATCGGCATCGGTGGTGCCGAACAGTTTGGCCGCGTCGCGAGGCCGGTCGCGACGGAACCAGCTTTCCGGCACAAGTTCGCCCACCGGCTCGCCCTGATAGGTCAAGGCGACGCGGGGCAGCCCCCGGATCGCCTCGGCCCGGTCGGCATCCAGCGACAGGAACACCGGCAGCGGAAAGGGCTGGCCATCTGGCAGCCGCATGCGGTTCACCACCGATTCGAACTGATCCTCGGTCATGAAGCCGGTCAGCGGTGCGAAAGCGCCCAGGCCCAGCTTCTCCATCTCGAGATACTGGTCGCGGTTAAGGGCGATCTCCATCTCAGGCGGCCCCCGCCAGACGGGGAACGAAGGCGATCAGCCGGTCGGCCAGGCTGTCCGGCGTGCCCGAGGCGGCATCCAGCACCAGATCGGGCGAAACCGGCGCCCGCCAGGGAATATCGAGGCCGACCACATCGCGGGTCTGGCCCGCATCATAGCGGCTATACAGGCCACGAGGATCGCGGCTGCGGGCGGTGTCCACCGATGCCTCCAGATAGACTTCCACATAATCACTGAAATTGGCCCGGTTCCAGGCCAACAGATCGGGATGGGCGTAAAGCGCCGCCACCAGCACCACTAGGCCCTGGGCGTCGAGCATGGCGGCCAGGGACTGGATGCGCTTGATCTGCACCACCCGGTCGGCCTCGCCATGGCCGAGATCGCCGCCGAACAGGGCGCGGACCTGATCGCCGTCCACGCTCACCAGTTCCGGCAATCGCGGCTTCAGCCGCCCGAATACGGTCTGGCACAAGGTGGTCTTGCCCACCGCCGACAGGCCGGTCACCCAGATCACCATGTGGGGCCGCCTTGGTTGGGGTCGAACAGGAACGCCCCCGGCAGGATTTCCTTGCGCAGCACCGTCGGCAGCAGATCGAGGAAGCGATCCTCGGAAGCCCCCAGATTGTAGATGGTCTGGCGGCATAATTCGGCGGCATGGGCCTGGAATGCCGGGTCCATCGCGGCCCGGACCCTGGTCGGCAGGTCCTCGAGGCATTCCGCCACCAGGCCGACCCGATCCCGGAGTTGGAAATAGGTCACGTCCGGATTGGCGGCCCGTGCGGCGGCATCGTTGGGGGAGAAGAACACCACCGGGCGACCGGTGGTGAAGGCGAAGGTGAAGGCGGTTCCCGACATATCGGTCACCAGCATTCGGGCGCGACCATAGGTGGTCATATAGTCGGAGGTAATGGCATCGACCTCGCAGCCGGGTAAGTCGGCCACCTCTTGCATCAAGGCAGCCACGGCGGGATTGGTGTGGGAATTAGGATGCGGCCGGAAGATGACGGTGTGATCGGGAAATGACTGCCGCAGAGTGTCGATGATTCCACGCCCCCACCGCGCGACAGAAGCATATTCCTGCCACGATTCCAGGGTCATGGTGGGAGCGTAGACCAGGGTCTTCTCCTCGCGGGCAACGGCGGCGAAAGCCCGGCGGTTGGCATCCAGCCGGGGATAGCCCATAGGAACCAGCTGAACCGGCTTCAGCGGCGCCACGCCAGCCTGATCGAACATGGTGAACACCCGCTTGGTGGCCGCCATGGAAGGCTCCGAAGGAACGAACACGTAGTCCATGGTCCGGACCAGTTCCAGGAAGTCCCTGGGATCGCCCAACGGGGAATCGAACACATCGTGCAGCATGATCACACGGGGTATCGGCCTGTCCGGCAGATCGGCGCACAGGGTGGTAATCACCACCGCATCAAGAAAATCAAGCTGGTGCATCATGCCCAGCCCCGCGAAATAGGCGTTGTCGGCCTGCTCGAAAGCATCGTCGGCAATCTGACCGTAAAGCCGGAAGACAGTGTACCCCGCCGCTTCGAGCCGCTCGGACAGTGTGCCGAAATGCTTGCGGAACGCCTTGAGCGGCGCATAGAGGCCGATGGTCGGCCGGGCGGGATCGACACGGGCCCGCATAGTGTCGATCTGGGCCTGGAACAGCGCGCGACCAAAATGGGCCGCGAGTTGCTCATCATCGAATCCGCTGTACCACGGGGTCTTTTCGATGAAGGCGATCAAGCTCTCCTCATCCGGCACCACCCGGCACATGATCGCCATATGGTCCGGAGAAGAATCCATCAAGAGGGTCAAGGCGCGGGCTACGCGCTCCAAGTCCTGCAAAGTCTTCTCCACTCACCGCCCTGAGATCGCTCCGAGTGTGTCTTACCATGGTTAAGGAACGCTTACGCCGTCCCATGGCCTCCATGCTATATAGCCCGCATGATCGAGATCACCCACCATATCAGCATCGACGAGAAGGAAATCGAGGAAAGCTTCATCCGCGCCTCGGGTCCCGGCGGGCAGAACGTCAACAAGCTGTCCACCGCCGTGCAGCTCCGCTTTGACGCGCGGCGCTCACCATCGCTGCCCAATGAGGTGAGCATCCGCCTGCAAAAGCTGGCGGGGAGCCGCCTGACCCTGGACGGGATCATCGTCATCACCGCCCAGACCCACCGCAGCCAGGAGCGCAACCGCGCCGAGGCCCTGGCCAAGCTGGTGGAGATGATCCGGGAAGCCGCTAAGCCGCCTCCCCCTAAGCGCAAGCCGACCAAGCCCACCAAGGGCTCGCAACAGCGTCGGCTGGAGAGCAAGGGCAAGCGCTCGGAAATCAAGAGCGGCCGATCGGGGCGAATCGAGAGGGATTAGCCTTTCTTCGCCCGGCCACGGGTGAAGCCGTCGATCATGACGATCACCACCCCCAGCAGCGCCAGCATGGGCACCAACAGGCTGAAGAAGCTCATGACCGAGGTGGCGATGACCATAGCGGCGGGAAGGGCCAGGGCGGGATCGTCGCCCACCTGTGCCAGACGGCCCGAGACGATGGAATAAGCCCCTATCGCCGAGGCGACGCAGCTGATCACGGTGCCGATGGCGAACCAGGTCCAGGCCGGTGACAGGGTCTTCATGCTGTTCCTCACTCCAGGGCTGGGCGGAGTTTGGCCCAGGCGGTTCATTGCCGCAACCGCGAAAAGGCGTCAAGCGCCCGCTTGCGCGCCAGATCATGATCCACCACCGGCCGGGGATAGTCGCGGCCCAGGGCAATTCCGGCCATGGCCAGTGCCTGGGAGGGTGCCCGCCACGGCTGGTGCAGCCAGCGGTCGGGCAAGCGGGCCAGTTCGGGGCACCAGCGGCGGACATAGCCGCCATCGGAATCGAACTTCTCGCCCTGAAGAGCGGGATTGAACACCCGGAAGAACGGCGCGGCGTCGGCGCCGCAGCCCGCCACCCATTGCCAGCTGGCCGAATTGCTGGCCAGATCGGCATCCACCAGGGTGTCCCAGAACCATGCCGCCCCGTCCGTCCAGGGCAGCAGCAGGTCCTTGACCAGGAACGACGCCACCACCATGCGCACCCGGTTATGCATCCAGCCGGTTTGCCAAAGCTGGCGCATGCCCGCATCCACCAGTGGATAACCGGTGCGGCCCCGCCGCCAGGCCTCCAGCCCCTCGGGATCGCTTCGCCAGTCCATGCGGGCGAAATCGGTATTGAGTGGCGCCCGGTCCATGTCGGGGGAACGCATCAGCAGATGGGCCGAGAACTCGCGCCAGCCCAGTTCGGCCAGGAAACGGTCGTGACCGGCCGAGGGCGGCGCGTCGAAGGCGGCATGGAACACCCGGCGCGGGCTGATCTCGCCGAAATGCAGATGCGGCGACAGACCCGAGGTTCCGTCCACCGCCGGGCGGTCGCGATCCCCGGCATAGGAGTCCAGACGCTCGGCCAGGAAGCGCGACAAGCGCCGGGCGGCATCGGCTTCGCCGGGGCGCCAGGTGTCGCGCAGCCCCCCGGCCCAGTCGGGAGTCTTGGGCAGCAGCCGCCAGTGTTCCAGCGCATCCCCCGCCGGAGCCGTGGCGCAAGGGATAAGACGTTCGGGCGCCGGGATGGGCCGCGTCGGCGGCGGCGCGGCCAGGCAGGCCCGCCAGAACGGAGTGAAGACCTTGAGCGGCGTCCCCAGCTTGCTGGTGACCCTGTCGGGCTCGAACAGCAGCGGGCTGCCCACCGCCCGCGCCACAAGCCCCGCCCCGGCGGCCCGGGCCGCCACCGCCGCCTCCTGCCGCGCCGCCCAGGGTTCGATCCGGCGGTTCCATACCACCGTGTCCGCCCCCACCATGCGGGCCGTCTCCGCAAGCATCTCGGCGGCCGGACCGCGCCGCAGCAGCAGCGGAACCCCCAACCGCTTCAGCCCCTCCCCCAGCCGGGCCAGGGAATGATGCAGCCACCAGCGCGATGCCCCGCCCTCGGCCCACGCTCCCGCAGAGTCCTCGTCATGGACATAGACCGGCAACACCGGCCGCCCGGTGGCGGCGGCCTCGGCCAGGGCGGGATTGTCGTCCAGGCGCAGGTCGCGACGGAACCAGACCAGGATCGGAGCGTCGGAAGGAGGCATCATGGATTCCGTCATAATTGGTCGTGGTTGGCGACAGTTCGAAGGTATATTTCACAACCAGCGCATACTACCATCCCTGGCAGTGGGATGGGCGACGATGGAGGGGGCTTCGGCCTGGTCGCCATGCGAATATTCTGGCAAGAGTCCATGGGATTCGGCCTTTCCGGCATGGATGCCGAACATCGCCGGTTGGTCACGGGCCTCGACAATGTATGTCTGGCCCTGCACGGGCGCAACCTTGGCGCCGCCGGTCATGCCCTGGCCGACTTCATCGACATCATGACCGGGCATTTCTCCACCGAGGAGGATTTGCTGCGCCGCATGGGCGGCGACGCAGCCGAGCATCACCTGGCCGTCCACCGCATGACCGCGGAATTGACGGAGAATCTGCGGATCGCCATCGAAGTCGACCGCAGCCTGGAACGGGCGGAATTTCTCGCCGCCGAACTGGTGACCCAGTGGATCAGACGCCTGTTCCACGAGGATGCCGCCCTGGCCGAGCGGATCAAGGCCCTGGGAGAGATTCCCGCCTAGGCCTTGCCTGCGCCGAGGGTCCGGTTCAGCAATTCGCGCAGTTGCGGTGCGTTGACGGGCTTGTGCAGCACCGGCATGCCGGCTTCCACCGCTTCGCGAAGCCCGACCACGGTGACCGTGGTATCACCGGTCACCAGCACGCCGGGAATGTCGCGGCCATAGGCTTTACGCAAGGCCTCGATGGCGTCCAGGCCGGTATGGCCGTTCCCCAGGCGAAAATCCGCCAGGATGAAGCCTGGAACCGAGGTTTCCTCTTCGAGGACCGCCATGGCCTCATCCACCGATTGAGCGGCGACTACGGGATAATCCCAGCTTTCGAACAGCATCTGATACCCGGCCAACACCACGGCTTCGTCCTCGATGACCACGATCACCGGGGAAGCACTGCCCGAGGGGGCACGCGATGACATGTCCTGACTCGCCAAAATAGCCATTCCATTTGTCCGGGAATTCCACCTACCGCAGATTATGCTCGAACTCCCTCAATGGTGAAACAGGTCCGTCGTCATACGATCTTATGCATTAGGCTGGTGGAGCCCGGGGTTGCGTTGCCGGGGGAATTTGTCCTTTACTCAGTTCCGCCAAGTTTCCTGGGGCGATAGAGAGCCAGACCTCCATGACCGAAACCATCATCATGCCATCCGCCAACGCCTTGACCGAGGCCGATATCGATCCGACTCTGGATCTTCACGCCGAGATCGACCGGCTGCGCAAGGAGCGCAACGCGGTGATCCTGGCCCATTACTACCAGGAAGGCGAAATCCAGGACCTTGCCGATTTCGTCGGCGATTCCCTGGATCTGTCCCGCAAGGCCGCCGCCACCGACGCCGATATGATCGTCTTTTGCGGTGTGCGCTTCATGGGGGAGGTCGCCAAGATCCTGTCGCCGACCAAGCTGGTGGTGATCCCCGACGCGGATGCCGGATGCTCGCTCGAGGAAGGCTGCCGCCCCGAGGCCTTCAAGGCCTTCCGCGAGAAGCACCCCGACCACATCGCCGTCACCTACATCAACTGCTCGGCCGAGGTCAAAGCCCTGTCGGATGTGATCGTGACCTCGTCCAACGCCGAGACCATCATCCGCCAGTTGCCCACCGACCGGCCGATCCTGTTCGCCCCCGACCGCCATCTGGGCGCCTATATGCAAAAGAAGACCGGCCGCCAGATGACCCTGTGGCCGGGTAGCTGCATCATCCACGAGCAGTTCTCCGAGAAGGAACTGGTCAAGCTGACGGTGCGCCATCCCCATGCCCTGGTCGCCGCCCATCCCGAATGCCCCGAGGGCATCCTGGCCCATGCCCATCATGTGGGCTCGACCCGCGCCATCCTGGACTTCGTCCTGGCCTCGGAGGCCAAGGAGTTCATCATCGCCACCGAGCAGCACATCATCCACCAGATGAGCAAGGCGGCACCGCACAAGACCTTCATCCCGGCCCCCGGCGCCGATGGCGGCTGTTCGTGTTCCAACTGCCCATTCATGGCGCTGAACACCCTTGAGAAGATCTATCTCTGCCTCAGGAACGACGCCCCCGCCATCACGGTGCCCGAGGAGTTGCGCTTGGCCGCCCTGAAGCCGCTGGAGCGCATGCTGGAGATGAGCAAGTCGGTGCCCATGTCGGGAGCGGGTTCCAATGCGGCCTGACCTGGATATGGACGACGCCCGCCGGGTGATCGCGGCGGCGCTGGCCGAGGATACCGGCGCCGACAAGGGCGGGCCGGGGGAAGACATCACCTCGGCCTCGGTCATCCCCGCCGATCTGCGCTTCACCGGTGTCATGGCGGCGCGCCATTCCATGGTTGTGGCGGGCATGCCGGTGGCGGCCGAGGTCTTCCGCATGGTGGTACCCGACGCCCGCTTCACCCCCAGGGTCGAAGACGGCCAGCGGGTCGAGACCGGATGCGTCCTGGCCGAGATGGAAGGCCCGGCGCGCGGCCTGCTGACCGCCGAGCGCACCGCGCTGAACCTGCTGCAACTGCTGTCCGGCATCGCCACCCTGACGCGGTCCTATGTGGAGCGGATCGAGGGCACCGGCTGCACCCTGCTCGATACCAGGAAGACCATTCCCGGCCTGCGGCGGCTGTCCAAATACGCCACCCGCTGCGGCGGCGCCAGCAATCACCGCATGGGGCTCTATGACGGCGTGCTGATCAAGGACAACCACATCGCCGTCTGCGGCGGCGTCGGCGCCGCCGTGCGCATGGCCAAGGCGGCCGGGCGCCCCAATATCGAGGCCGAGTGCGATACCCTGGATCAGGTGGCCGAGGCGGTGGCGGCCGGAGCCGACATCGTGCTGCTGGACAACATGCCCCCCGATACCCTGCGCCAGGCGGTGGCCATGGTGGCCGGGCGCTGCAAGACCGAGGCCTCGGGCGGCGTCACCCTGGACACCATCCGGGCCATCGCCGAAACCGGCGTCGACTTCGTTTCGGTGGGACGCATCACCCAATCGGCCCCGGCGGTCGATATCGGCCTGGATTGGAACTGACATGAGCAAGACGGCCAATCCCTATGACCTGCTGGTGATCGGTTCCGGCGCGGCCGGGCTTTCGGTGGCGCTGGGCGTGTTGGCCCAAAAACCCAAGGCCCGCGTCGCGGTTCTGTCCAAGAACGACCTGTCGGAAGGCAGCACCAAATATGCCCAGGGCGGCATCGCCGCCGTGCTGGATGCCGCCGATTCCACCGAATCCCACATCGCCGACACCTTGAACGCCGGGGCGGGCATCTGTGTCGAACCGGCGGTGCGCTCGGTGGTGGAAGGCGCGCGCGAGGCCATCGACTGGCTGATAGCCAATGGCGTCATTTTCGACCAGGAGGACGGCGGGCTGCACCTGACCCGCGAGGGCGGTCATTCCCACCGCCGCATCGTCCATTCCGCCGACGCCACCGGCCGCGCCGTCCAGACCACGCTGGAGGCCCGCATCCGCGAAAGCGGCGCCGAACTGTTTGAATTCCACAACGCCGTCGACCTGATCCGCGAGAAGTTGCCCCAGGGCCGCCGCGGCCGCTGCATCGGCGCCTATGCCCTGGACCGCCGCGACGGCCGCGTCCACCGCTTCGCCGCCAAGACGGTGGTGCTGGCCACCGGCGGCGCAAGCCGCGTCTATCTCTATTCCTCCAATCCCGATGGCTCCACCGGCGACGGCATCGCCATGGCCTGGCGGGCGGGCTGCCGCGTCGCCAACATGGAATTCAGCCAGTTCCACCCCACCTGCCTCTATCACCCCAAGGCCAAGTCCTTCCTGGTGACCGAGGCGGTGCGCGGCGAGGGCGGCCTGCTGCTGCGGCCCGACGGCACCCGCTTCATGGATGACTACGACCCCCGCGCCGAACTGGCGCCGCGCGACATCGTGGCGCGGGCCATCGACGACGTGATGAAGCGCATGGGCTGCGAATGCGTCTATCTCGACATCAGCCACAAGCCCGCCGAGTTCATCACCTCGCATTTCCCCACCGTCCATGCCGAGGCGCTGAAATTCGGCATCGACATGACCAGGGAGCCGCTGCCGGTGGTGCCCGCCGCCCATTACACCTGCGGCGGGGTGCTGACCGATCTGGCCGGGCGCACCGATGTGGATAATCTCTACGCGGTGGGTGAGGTTTCCTTCACCGGCCTGCACGGCGCCAACCGCATGGCCTCCAACTCGCTGCTGGAATGCCTGGTGCTGGGCGCGGCGGCCGCCCGCGACATCATCGCCAAGACCGGTGCCATCGCCGAGATTCCCGAACTGGCGCCGTGGGACGAGACCTGGGTCACCGATTCCGACGAGGAAGTGGTAGTGGCCCATAACTGGGACGAGTTGCGCCGCTTCATGTGGGACTTCGTCGGCATCGTGCGCTCCAACAAGCGCCTGGAGCGGGCCAAGCACCGGGTGCGGCTGCTGCTGGACGAAATCGCCGAATATTACGGCAGCTTCCGCGTCACCAACGACCTGCTGGAGTTGCGCAACCTGGCCATGGTGGCCGACCTGATCATCAAGTCGGCCCTGGCGCGACGCGAAAGCCGGGGATTGCACTACACCATCGACTTCCCCACCCCCGATACGGTGGCGCCACCCCAGAACACCATCCTGGTGCCCAAGACCTTCTCCAACCGCCGCGTCACCTGAGGCTCTCCCATGGACAACGTCGCCCGCAGAGTGGTCTTTCCCGCCGGTACCGTGATCTTCAGCGAAGGTGAACCCGGTACCACCGCCTATGTGGTGGAGTCCGGCAAGGTCGAGGTCTACAAGACCGTCGCCGACAAGACCATCCCCATCGGCCGGATTGACCAGGGCGGCATCTTCGGCGAGATGGCGCTGATCGACGACCATCCCCGCATGGCCTCGGCCAAGGCACTGGAAGAGACCGCCTGCGTCATCATCGGCAAGGAACGCCTGTTCCAGCAGATGGACAAGGCCCCCCGGGGGGTCCGGGTCATCGTCAACGCCCTGCTGGGCAATATCCGCGCCATGGGCACCGAACTGGCCGAGGCCTCCGTCATCCTCGCCCGAGACAAGGACTGATCATGCAGCGTCGAACCGTCGTTCTCGGCCTTTGCGGCCTCGCCTTCGCCCGTCCCGCCCTCGCCTCCGGCGGCGGAGACAAGAAGGACGAAAAGAAGAAGGACGACAAGAAGCCGGGGCAGCTTCCCATTCCCGGCAAGGGCCAGCGCTATGTCCGTCTGCCCACCATCGTGCTGGAACTGTGGGACAGGGACGGCAATTTCCGCATGTCGTCGGTGGACCTGCTGCTGCTGGTGCACGAAGACGCCAAGCTGGCGGAAAAGCAACTGTCGGAAAAAATGAAACGCCAGTTGAACGCCACCCCCTACGAGGAATACATGGCGTCCAACCCGGCCCCCATGATCAAGGCCACCATGCTGGACCTGGCGCGCAAGGAGCCCGGCGGCGACAAGATCATCGATCTGCTGATCAACAAGATGATCTTCCGCTGATCAGGGCTTGGCCTTCTCCGTCATGCGCGGGATTAACCCACGGCTGTCCGGTATAAATTTGAGATCGCCGCCTTATCCCCTCGCCCGCAGGCGGGCGAGGGATACTTAAGTCCGGACAGCCGCGGGACAAGGCCCGGCCATGACGAACGAGTGAAGAGGGGCTCAACCCGACTCGGCCCACCTCAGCAGTCGCGGCCGTTGGAGCGCTTCCACTGCCCCACCGGCTTCGCCGCCGGATCGGTCAGATAGGGGACGTATTTGCGGTCCTCGCCCAGGATATGGGTCACCAGCCAGTCCTGGATCAGCTCGAACAGCCGCCTGGCGTCCACCTTCTCGCCCTTCTCGATGTCGGATTTCAGCGAGAACACCACATCATACATGCGGTCGTGGAGTTCCTTGTGGGCGCGCCAGTCGGGATAGCCCGCCCGCTTCATTTCCTGCTCTTCCTCGCTGAAGTGAACCAGGACGAAGTCTTCCAGCTTGCTCATGACCGCCAGGACCTTGTCCTCCGGCGCGTCGGTCTCCAGCAGCGGATGCAGTCCGTTCAGGCAGTCGATGATCATCTGGTGATGGCCGTCGAGGACGCCCGAGCCCACCGACATCTCGGCGGTCCATTCGATGAAGTTCATGACATCAACCTTCCATCAGCACACGGACATGGGCGGCGACGCAGGCCGCCAGCGCGCGGGTCTCATACCCCCCTTCCAGCAGGGACACAACCCTCCGCCCGGCATGGGTGCGAGCAATCTTGAGCAATTCGCGGGTGAGCCAGTCGAAATCCCCAACCTGAAGGCGAAGATGGGCCATGGGATCGGCGGCATGGGCGTCGAACCCGGCGGAGATGATCAGGAAGTCAGGGGCAAAGGCATCCAGGCGGGGCAGGATGGTCTCGGTATAGGCGGCCCGGAACACATCGGAGGCGGTTCCGGCGGGCAAGGGCACGTTGACCACCACGCAGCCGCCCTCGGGGCCGGTTTCCTCGGCCTTGCCGGTATAGGGGAAGGCGTCCTCCTGATGGGAGGAGGCGTAGAAAGTCCCCGGCTGGGCCCACAGGCAATCCTGGGTGCCATTGCCGTGATGGACATCGAAATCCACCACCGCCACCCGCTTATAGCCGTGGGCGTCGCGGGCGTGCAGGGCGGCGATGGCGGCGTTGGAGAACAGGCAGAAGCCCATCACCGCTTCCCGCTCGGCATGGTGGCCCGGCGGCCTTGTGGCACAGAAGGCATTGCGCGAGCGCCCCGTCGCCACCTCGTCAACGGCGGCGCAAGCCGCACCGGCCGAGCGCAAGGCCGCCTCGCCGGACTTGGGGGAAACCATGGTATCGCCGTCCAGCTCGACGCTTCCCTCATCGGGAATGGCCGCCATCACCCGGTCGTAATGGGCCTGGGTATGGGCACGCAGGATCTGCTCGACACTGGCGGGAGGAGCCTCCTCGCGGGGCACGTACATGAACTCTTCGCGGTCGAAGATGTGAGCGATGGCCCGCAGCCGATCAGCGCATTCGGGGTGAAATTCCCCGGTGTCGTGTTCCAGGCAGACGGGATGACTATAGATCACCGTGGATGACAATGTCGGCTTCCCCCATGCTTGTCCGGCAGCTTGGCGCCGGACGGCAGACCGATTCCTGAGCGACGGGCCTTCACCCATCGTTTGGAATTCTTCAAGGAACAGGATGTCTGCCTTTTCGGCGAATCGCAAGGATTCAGGGCATGCGCGCCGGGGATGGCTCGGGCGCGGCGAAATCAGCCCAGCGCATGGGAAAACCACATGGCCGCCTCAACCCTGGCGCGGTTGTGCCGGGTCCAGGTTTGTGGCACCAATGATACCCCGACGTTTCATGAGGTGATTGATGTTTGATCCCACGGACAGGACCAACGGCATCGACCTTGAAGTTACGGAGCGGTTGCGTCGCACCCTTGCCCTGGTGCTGGCGGGCGGCCGTGGCTCGCGGCTGATGGACCTCACCGACTGGCACGCCAAGCCAGCCATTCCCTTCGCCGGCAAGTTCCGCATCATCGACTTCACCTTGTCCAACTGCATCAATTCCGGCATCCGCCGCATCGGGGTGCTGACCCAGTACAAGGCGCATTCCCTGCTGCAGCATATCCAGCGCGGCTGGGGCTTCCTGCGCGGCGAGTTCAACGAGTTCATCGAACTGCTGCCCGCCCAGCAGCGCACCGTGGGCGAGAACTGGTACAAGGGCACCGCCGACGCGGTGTTCCAGAACCTGGACATCTTCCGCGCCCACAAGCCCGAGCACGTCCTGGTGCTGGCGGGCGACCATGTCTACAAGATGAATTACGGCAAGATGCTGGCCCAGCACCTGGCCTCCCACGCCGATGTCTCGGTGGCCTGCATCGAGGTGCCGCTGGAGATGGCCAAGGGCTTCGGCGTCATGGCGGTGGACGACGACGACCGCATCATCCGCTTCAACGAGAAGCCCGCCAATCCGCAGCCCATGCCGGGCCGTCCCGATCTGGCCCTGGCCAGCATGGGCATCTATATCTTCAATGCCCAGCTGCTGTTCGACCAGTTGGTCAAAGATTCCACCACCGAGGGCACCAGCCACGATTTCGGCAAGGACCTGATTCCCGCCCTGGTGAAGAGCCACAAGGTGGTGGCGCACCACTTCCAGCATTCCTGCGTCATGCACGAGGGCGCCCGCGAGCATTACTGGCGCGATGTCGGCACCATCGATGCCTATTGGGAAGCCAATATCGACCTCACCACCGTGACGCCCTCTCTCAACGTCTATGACGAGAACTGGCCCATCTGGACCGACCAGGCCCAGTCACCCCCGGCCAAATTCGTGTTCGACTCCGACCATCGTCGCGGTATGGCGGTGGACTCCCTGGTGGCGGGCGGCTGCATCATCTCGGGCGCCACCGTGCGCCGGGCCATGCTGTTCTCCAATGTGCGGGTCAACAGCTATTGCGTGGTGGAGGATTCGGTCATCCTGCCCGGCGTCGATATCGGCCGCCATGCCCGCCTGCGCAAATGCATCGTCGACCAGGGCTGCGTGGTGCCGCCCGGCTTGGTGGTGGGCGAGGATGCCGCCCTGGACGCGGCCCGCTTCCACCGCACCGAGAAGGGCATCACCCTGGTCACCCAGGCCAAGCTGAACCAGCTTAAATAGAAAGGGGGGCCTCAGCCCCCCTTCCCCGCCTTCTCGATCTTGCGCCATTTGGCGACATTGGCGTTGTGCTCATCCAGCGTCCGGGCGAAGGCATGCCCCCCGGTGCCATCGGCGACGAAATACAGTTCCTCGCTTCGGGCGGGATGCAGCACCGCCTCGATGGAGGCCCGACCCGGATTGGCGATGGGAGTGGCAGGCAGCGCATCGATCACATAGGTGTTCCAGGGATGCCGGGTCATCAGGTCGTCGCGGGTGAGCGAGCGGTCAAGCTCGCCCAGCCCGTCCGACACGCCATAGATCACCGTGGGGTCCGATTGCAGCCGCATGCGCTTGGCCAGCCGGTTGTAGAACACGGCGGCCACCCGGGGACGCTCGACCTCCACCGCCGTCTCGCGCTCGACCATGGAGGCCAGGATAAGGGCCTCCTCGCGGGTCTTCAGCGGCAGGCCGGGAGCACGGGCCACCCACAGCACATCCACGGTCTGGCGCATGGCCTTTTCCATGCGGGCCAGCACCTCGTCGCGGGCCTCGTCGCGGGTCATGTGCCAGGTCTCGGGCAGCAGCCAGCCCTCGGCAACCTTGCGGGTGACGGGACCGGCCAGGAAGTCGGCCTCCTTCACCAGATCCACCACCTGGCGCACGGTCAGGCCCTCGGCCACCGTCAGCTTGTGGATGACCACCTTGCCCTCGGCGATGATGCGCATGGCCTCCTCGGCCGAGACCCCGGCGGGAAAAGCGTATTCCCCCGCCTTCAGGGTGGCGTGGCGCAGCTTGACCCCGATGGAGAAGATGAAGCCGCTGGAGACCACCCCCGCCGCTTCCAGCGACTGGCCGATCAGTTCGGTGCCCGATCCCTTGGGAATCACCACGGTGATGGGCTGGGTCGACGGCCCCGGCCGGGTGAAGCGGCGATGGCCCTCCCAGGCCAGCCCGCCACCCGCCAGGACGGCGAGGACCAGGATGGCCACCAAGGCAATGATGACGGTCCGCTTCATACCCGCACCCTTAAGTAAGCTGTCATCCCGAGCCCCTGCGAGGGATCCCGGTCTGGCATAGCGGTGCCAGTCCGGCCCCGCGCCGTCAAGCGGAGATCCCTCCGCCTCAGGGCGTCGGGATGACAGGTTGCAGACACGCGGAAGGCCCCCATGCAGGACATGGGAGCCTTCCTAGAAACATCAACGGCACGTCCGTTACGGACCGGCCTTGAAGATCAGCGAGGCATTGGTGCCGCCAAACCCGAACGAGTTGGACAGCGCCACCTTGATGGGGCGCTGCTTGGCCACCAGCGGCACCAGATCGATGTCGCAGCCCTCGTCCGGATTGTGCAGGTTCAGCGTCGGCGGCGCCACCTGGTCACGGATGGCCAGCAGCGAGTAGATGGCCTCGACCGCACCCGCCGCCCCCAGCAGATGGCCGACGGCCGACTTGGTGGACGACATGGACAGCTTGTAGGCGTGGTCGCCGAACACCTTCTTGACCGCGCCCAGTTCGATGGTATCGCCCATGGTGGCGGTGCCGTGGGCGTTGATGTAGTCGATTTGGTCGGGATTGAGGCCGGCCCGCTTCAGCGCCGCCCGCATGGCGCGCTGGGCGCCGTTGCCGTCCTCGGCCGGGGCGGTGATGTGATAGGCGTCACCCGACATGCCGTAGCCGATGACCTCGCCATAGATCTTGGCGCCGCGCTTCTTGGCGTGCTCCAGCTCTTCCAGGACGACGATACCGGCGCCCTCGCCCATGACGAAGCCGTCGCGGTCCTTGTCCCAGGGGCGCGAGGCCTCGGTCGGACGATCGTTATAGGAGGTGCACAGTGCCTTGGCGGCGGCAAAACCGGCCACGCCCAGGCGATGCACCGCCGCTTCGGCGCCACCGGCGACCATGACATCGGCGTCGTCGAACTGGATCAGGCGGGCGGCGTCGCCGATGGCGTGCGCGCCAGTGGCGCAGGCCGTCACCACCGCGTGGTTGGGTCCCTTGAACCCATAGCGGATGGAGACATGGCCCGAGACCAGATTGATCAGGGCGGCGGGAATGAAGAAGGGGCTGATGCGGCGCGGCCCGGACTTTTCCAGGGTCATGGCGCCGTCGGCGATATTGGGAAGCCCGCCGATGCCCGAGCCGATCATGACGCCGGTGCGCTCGCGGGATTCATCATCCTCGGGCAGCCAGCCGGAATCCTGCACCGCTTCCATGGCCGCGGCCAGACCATAGACGATGAAATCGTCCATGCGGCGGCGATCCTTGGCCGGGCAAACGGCGTCAAGGTCCAGTTCCCCCTCGCCGGTGCCGCGCGGAATGATACCGGCGATCTGGGCGGCAAGGTCGGAAACCTCGAAATGTTCGATGCGGCGAATGCCGGATTGGGAGGCGATCAGACGCTCCCAATTGATATTGACCCCGTTACCAAGCGGCGTGGTGAGGCCGAGGCCGGTGACGACGACACGTCTCATGAAACCCTGGCTTTCGGAAGTGTCTGGGAAATGAAGATCCGCCGGGCAGCCATAAGGCTACCCGGCGTCTCGATCTTATCAGGAATTCTTCGTGATGAAGTCGATGGCGTCCTTCACCGTCAGGATCTTTTCCGCCGCATCGTCGGGGATCTCGACAGAGAATTCTTCCTCGAAGGCCATCACCAGCTCGACGGTGTCGAGGCTGTCGGCGCCCAGGTCGTCGATGAAGCTGGCGTTCTCGGTCACCTTGGACTCTTCGACGCCCAGATGCTCGACGACGATCTTCTTAACCCGTTCAGCCACGTCACTCATTTGCGATTCCTCGGAAGTCTCGGCTATGGAATATGTGTCCCGCGCCCGAATGGCTTTGCCCAATGCTTCGGCATTGCCCCCTGACAGGCGGAAAGTGCCGTTACCTAGCATACTTTTTCAGCCTTGACCAGACTCGCTGCCGGTCCAGGTTCGGCACCCGCTCAGATCATGGCCATGCCGCCATTGACGTGCAGGGTCTGCCCCGTCACATAGGCGGCCTCGGCCGAGGCAAGATAAACCACGGCGGCCGCGATCTCCTCGACGGTGCCCATGCGGCCCGCCGGAATACCCGCGTTCAGCTTGGCCTTCTGGTCGTCGGACAGCACGTCGGTCATGGCCGAGGCAATGAAGCCCGGCGCCACGCAATTGACGGTGATGTTGCGGCTGGCCACTTCCTGGGCCAGGGCCTTGCTCATGCCGATCATGCCCGCCTTGGAGGCGGCGTAGTTGACCTGCCCCGGAT
This sequence comes from Paramagnetospirillum marisnigri, assembly GCF_001650715.1. Lineage (GTDB taxonomy): Bacteria > Pseudomonadota > Alphaproteobacteria > Rhodospirillales > Magnetospirillaceae > Phaeospirillum > Phaeospirillum marisnigri. The sequence goes on from NZ_LWQT01000098.1 coordinate 104,918, forward strand.
TGCCGGTGACGCCGACGATGGAGGTGATGTTGACGATGCGGCCCCAGCGGCGCTTCATCTGGCCCTTCACCGCGGCGCGGCACAGCCGGAAGGCGGCGGTCAGGTTGACGTCGAGCACCGTGGCCCAGTCCTCGTCCTTCATGCGGAGCACCAGACCGTCCTTGGTCAGCCCGGCATTGTTGACCAGGATGTCGATGCTGCCCAGGGCCGCCTCGGCGTCCTTGGCCAGTTGCTCGACGGCGCTCGCGTCGGACAGATTGGCGGGCAGGACATGGACACGCCCACCCAACTCGGCGGCCAGGGCGTCCAGTGCCTCCTTGCGGGTGCCGTGCAGGCCGACGGTGGCGCCCTGGGCGTGCAGGGCCTTGGCGATGGCGCCGCCGATGCCGCCCGAGGCACCGGTCACCAGCGCGGTCTTGCCGGTCAGATCGAACATGAAAACGCTCTCCCTCGAAATGTCATTCTCTTCATTTCGTCATGCCCGGACGTGATCCGGGCATCCATGGATCGCCGGGTCAAGCCCGGCGATGACGACAAGACGGTCTACAGACTCTTCAGGAACGCCTCGATATCGGCGGGGGCGCCGATGGACGAGCCGGTCAGCTCCTTGTCGATGCGCTTGGCCAGACCGCCCAGCACCTTGCCCGCGCCCAGCTCCACCAAGGTGGTGACGCCCTGCTCCTTCATATAGAGCACGCTTTCGCGCCAGCGCACGGTGCCGGTGACCTGACGCACCAGCAGATCGCGGATCTCGGCCGGATCGGTGACCTTGGACGCGATGACATTGGCCACCAGCGGCAAAGCGGGCGCCTTCATCTCGACCTTGGCCAGGGCCTCGGCCATGGCGTCGGCGGCGGGCTGCATCAGGGCGCAATGGAAGGGGGCGGACACCGGCAGCAGGATGGCGCGCTTGATGCCGCGCTCGGCGGCGATCTTGATGGCGCGGTCGACGGCGCTCTTGTGGCCCGACAGCACCACCTGGGAGCCGCCATTGTCATTGGCCGCCTCGCAGACATCACCGGGGCCATTGATGGCGGCGGCGGCGATCTCCTTGGCCTGCTCCAGCTCGGCGCCCAGCAGGGCCGCCATGGCGCCGACGCCAACGGGAACGGCCTTCTGCATGGCCTGGCCGCGAATCTTCAGCAACCGGGCGGTATCGGCCACCGAAAAGGTTCCGGCGGCGGCCAGGGCGGAATATTCGCCCAGGGAGTGACCGGCGACGAAGGCGGCGGAGGTGGCCAGGTTCAGCTTGCCCTCGGTCTCCAACACGCGGACGACCGCCAGCGACATGGCCATCAGGGCGGGCTGGGCGTTCTCGGTCAGGGTCAGCTGGTCCTCGGGCCCCTCGAACATCAGGGCGGACAGCTTCTGCGACAGGGCGTCGTCCACTTCCTGGAACAACTGGCGGGCCACCGGAAAGGCCGCGGCCAGATCCTTGCCCATGCCGACGGCCTGGGACCCCTGGCCGGGAAAGACGAAAGCGCGGGTCATGGGTGAAGCTCCGTTCTGATCATTGGCTGGGCGAGAGGAAAGGCAAACCTCGGGGCGGAGTCAAGCCAGGAGTGATGCCTCCGCGGCAACAGGCGGCGTGTTCCGCTTGAATCGACGGGCGACTTGTGTATAGTGCGCCGCTTCCAACCCTTGCCGCTCCTCCATGAGGTGTCGGCTATGCCCGTTCGTCCATAGGGGATGAAGGGGAAGAGAAAAGCCAAAAGGGGTTTTTCATATGTCGTTGTACGAATGCGTGTTCATCGCGCGCCAGGATATTTCCACCCCGCAGGTGGAAGCCCTGACCGCCGAAATGACCAATATCATCACCCAGGGTGGCGGCACCGTCTCCAAGACCGAGTATTGGGGCCTGCGCAACATCGCCTATCGGGTGAAGAAGAATCGCAAGGGCCACTACGTCCTGCTGAACATCGATGCGCCGTCCTCCGCCGTCAAGGAGATGGAACGCCAGATGTCCATCAATGAAGACGTGCTCCGCACCCTGACGCTGCGCGTCGAGGAGCTGGAGGAAGGCCCCTCCGCCATGATGCAGTCCAAGAACAGCCGTGACGAGCGTCCGCGCCGTGGCGATGGCGACGACCGTCCCCGCCGCGAGGACCGTGGCGACCGTCCGCGTCGCGACGACCGGGAACCCCGTCGCATGGAAGGAGGCGAATAATGTCCGACGACAAGACCAACGAGCGTCCGCGTCCCGCCGCTGGCGGCCAGCGCCGCCCCTTCTTCCGCCGCCGCAAGACTTGCCCGTTCACGGGCGAGGGCGCGCCGAAGATCGACTACAAGGACACCAAGCTGCTGAGCCGGTTCATTTCCGAGCGCGGCAAGATCGTGCCGTCGCGCATCACCGCGGTGTCGGCCAAGAAGCAGCGCGAACTGGCCCAGGCCATCAAGCGCGCCCGCTTCCTGGGCCTGCTGCCCTACGTGGTGAAGTGATTCGGAAGACGGCCCAGTCACCATGACCGGGTCGATCGGTATCGCGCTGGCGGCGGGACTGCTTTCTTCGGTTCTGTTCCTGTCGTTGGCGAAAGGCTTTGCCGCCGGAGTGCTGCTGTCCTACCTCGCTCCCCTGCCATTGATGATGGTGGGACTGAGCCGGGGAACGGGAGCGGCGCTGGTGGCGGGTCTGGCCGCAACGGCCGCGGTGGCCCTGGCGGCGGGGGGGATATCCCCCCTGCCCTATGTGGTGACGGCGGTGTTGCCCAGTCTGGTGGTGGTCCGCCAGGCGCTCTTGTGGCGTTCCAACGCCGATGGAAGCGTCGAATGGTATCCACCGGGGCTGGTGCTGGGCTGGCTGACGGGCTTGAGCGTGCTGCTGATCATGGTCGGCGCGCTGCTGGTTCCCGATCGGTCGGACAGCGGGGAGGCGATGGGGCTGGAAGCCTGGGTCGGCGACGTGATCGCCCGCACCCTGGGTGTCCTGGCCCCGAACCTGAAGGGGGAGGAACGCCAGACGTTCCTCGGCTGGTGGGTTCCGCTGTTCCCGGCAATGGTGGCCGGATCGTGGCTGATGATGACGGTGATCAACGCCGTGGTCGCCCAGGGGCTCCTGACGCGGCTGGGGCACAACCGTCGGCCAAGGCCGACCTATCGGGAGCTGGAGCTTCCGACGGTTCTGGCCCTGATGCTGGCGGCGTCGCTGGGGGTGGGTTTCGTGGCGGAGGGAGACCTTCGCTATCTCGCCCGCAACGTGGCGGTGGTCACCCTGATACCGTTCGTCCTGCTGGGACTGGCGGGGATGCATGGATGGGTCGCCCGGCGGCCCAACGCGAGGATGCTCCTCGTCGTGACGTATGGAGTTCTGTTCCTGGCCTCGGCATGGGCGATCATCCCCATGGCGGGCCTGGGAGTGGCAAGGTTCTTGACGCGATTCCGCCGACCCACGGACAGTGGCGGCGGAAAGGAGGAATAAGATGGAAGTCATCCTGCTCGAGAGGATCGAGAATCTGGGCCAGATGGGCGACACGGTCACCGTGAAGCCCGGTTTCGCCCGTAATTTCCTGCTGCCGCAGAAGAAGGCCCTGCGCGCCTCCAAGGCGAACATGGCGTTCTTCGAGAAGCAGCGGGCCCAGCTGGAAGCCGCCAACCTGAAGCGCCGCGACGAGGCCCAGGCCGTCGCCGCCAAGATGGACGGCCTGTCCGTCCTGATGGTGCGTCAGGCGGGTGAGAGCGGCCAGCTCTACGGCTCGGTGTCCGGCAAGGACGTCGCCGACGCCATCAAGGCGTCCGGCTACACCGTCGAGCGCCGCCAGGTCTACCTGGACAGCCCGATCAAGACCCTGGGCACCTACGCCGTGCGCGTCGGCCTGCACCCCGAGGTGAGCGTGACCGTCGCGGTCAACGTCGCCCGGTCGCAGGAAGAAGCCGAGCGCGCCGCCGCTGCCGCTGCCGCCGCCAACGCCGCTCCGGCCGAGGAAGAGGTGGTCGAGGACGCGGTCGACGAGGCCGAAGAGGCTCCGGAAGCCACCGAGGAATAGACGTCTCTAAGGTTTAGGCAGAATTCACCGTCACCCCCGGCCCCCGGATCAAGTCCGGGGGTCCATGGATGGCCGGATCAAGTCCGGCCATGACGATGAATGGAAATGGTTCCGCCTAGCTTGAACGGACTCCAATCCCCGGCATCCATCGACAAGCGGCGGTCGGCCCCCAGGGTCCGGCCGCCGTTTTCGCTGTCCGGACTCCATCCCCGCGTTCCACAGGCTGTGGATAAGATTGGCGCTGCCGCCGCGACGCGGCCTCTGCTAGTCTCCCAGCCGCCATGACCTCCCAGTTCCCCACCGTCCCCGCCGCGCCCCCCGAGGGCCTCGGCTTTCGCGTGCCGCCCCACAATTTCGAGGCGGAACAGGCGCTGCTGGGCGCCGTCCTGCTGTCCAACCGCGCCTTCGAGAAGGTCTCGGAATTCCTGCGGCCCGAGCATTTCGCCGATCCGGTGCACGGCCGCATCTTCGCCGCCTGCGGCAAGCTGATCGAGCGCGGCCAGATGGCCAATCCGGTGACGCTGAAGACCTATTTCGAGGCCGATGGCGGCCTGACCGAAATCGGCGGCACCAGCTATCTGGCGCAACTGGCCAATTCCGTGGTCTCGGTGATCAATGCCGAGGACTATGGCAAGCTGATCTTCGACCTGCATCTGCGCCGTGAGTTGATCGGGCTGGGCGAAGATCTGGTCAACACCGCCTTCGCCCCCGATCTCGACTCCACCGCCATGGACCAGATCGGCACCGCCGAGGCCCGGCTTTACGATCTGGCCACCACCGGCCAGACCGAGGGCGGCTTCGAGGACTTCAAGTCGGTGCTGATCGGCGCCATCGGCGCCGCCGAGGCCGCCCATAAGCGGGAAGGCAAGCTGTCGGGCGTGCCCACCGGCCTGATCGACATGGATGCCAAGCTGGGCGGCCTGCACGAATCAGACCTGCTGATCCTGGCGGGCCGCCCGTCCATGGGCAAGACCTCGCTGGCCACCAACATCGCCTTCAACGCCGCCTATGCCTATAAGGAGGAGGTGGACGCCCTGGGCCGCAAGAAATGCGTGGACGGCGCCATCACCGCCTTCTTCTCCCTGGAAATGAGTTCGGAACAGCTGGCCACCCGTATCCTGGCCGAGCAGGCGGAAATCGCCAGCCACAAGATCCGCCAGGGCGAATTGTCCAACGAGGAGTTCGAGCGCCTGGTGGTGGCGGCCCAGAACCTGCACCGGCTGCCGCTGTTCATTGACGACACCCCGGCGCTGTCCATCTCGGCGGTACGCACCCGCTCGCGCCGCCTGCAACGCCAGCACGGCCTGAACCTGATCGTCATCGATTACCTGCAATTGCTGCGGGGCTCGTCGGCCAACTCGGAAAACCGGGTGCAGGAGGTCTCGGAGATCACCCGCGGCCTCAAGGCCCTGGCCAAGGAATTGTCGGTGCCAGTGATCGCCTTGTCGCAGTTGTCGCGCGCGGTGGAACAGCGCGAGGACAAGCGGCCGCAATTGTCCGACCTGCGCGAATCCGGTTCCATCGAGCAGGACGCCGACGTGGTGATGTTCGTGTTCCGCGAACAGTACTACCTGGAGCGCGCCGAGCCCGGCCGCCGCCCCGAGGAATCCGAGGAAAAATTCAACGAGCGCCATTCCAAATGGCAGGAACGCTGCGAGGAGGTGTGGAACACCGCCGAAGTGATCATCGCCAAGCAGCGCCATGGCCCGGTCGGCACCGTCCGCCTCGCCTTCCAGGGCGAATACACCAAATTCGGCAATCTGGCCCAATCCGGCCACTACGAGGAGCCGGGGTTCTAAACAGGGCTCGCAACATCGCGTCACCCCGGACGAGCGGAGCGATGATCCGGGGTCCATCTACGGTGCACGGCCATGGATTCCGGGTTCTCGCGATACTCGCCCCGGAATGACGAGAAAATGGGGGAAGAGGCCCGTGACCAAACACCCCGCCGTCACCATCCTTGCCAGCCAACCGAATGGCATCCTTTACATCGGGGTTGCCAGCGACTTGGCCAAACGCAGCGGGGATCACAAGACTGGTGCCATTGACGGCTTCACCAAGCGCTACGGCATTCACACACTGGTCTGGTTTGAAATCGACGAAACCATGCCGCTGACCATCGAGCGGGAAAAGCAGATGAAGAAGTGGCGCCGAGCCTGGAAAATCTCTCTCATCGAGCAAACGAACCCCTGTTGGGATGATCTGTATGCGGCTATCTTGCGGTAACCATGGATTCCCGCTTGCGCGGGAATAACGATGATTACCCCAGGACCCGCCATGACCGACACCGCCCGCGCCTTGTCCTTCCTCACCATCGACGTGGATGCCGTGGTCGCCAACTGGCGCAGGCTGGCGGCGCTGATCGCCCCCGCCGAGGCCGCCGCCGTGGTCAAGGCCGACTGTTACGGCCTGGGGGTGGAACACATCGCCCCCGCCCTGGCCGCCGCCGGGTGCAACAGCTTCTTCGTCGCCACGGTGGACGAGGGCATTCAACTCCGCCATCTGGTGCCTGGCGCCGTGATCTACGTGTTGGGCGGCCCCTTGCCGGGCTCTGAGCCTGATTTCGCCGCCCATCGCCTGGTCCCGGTGCTCAACAGCCTGGCCCAGATCACCGGCTGGTCCTCCTTCGCCAAGGTCGGCAGCGCCGCGCCCGCCGCCGCGCTGCACCTGGATACAGGGATGAACCGGCTGGGACTGGAGGAAAAGGAGTTGGAGCGGCTGGTGGCCAAGCCCGATGTGCTGACCTCCATCCGTCCCATCCTCGCCATGTCGCATCTGGCCTGTGCCGACGATGCCGAATCACCCAAGAATGCCGAGCAGTTGGCACTGTTCCGACGTCTTTCCGCCATGCTGCCCGCCATGCCGCTCAGCCTGTCGGCCTCGGGCGGCATGTTCCTGGGTCGCTCCTATCGCTTCGACATGGCCCGGCCGGGAGCCGCGCTCTATGGCCTCAATCCCATTCCAGACCAGCCCAACCCCATGAGCCAAGTGGTTCGTCTGCAAGGAAAAATCCTGCAGGTCCGCGACGTTGACAGCCCTATGACCGTTGGCTATGGTGCGTCGCATCGCATCGCCCGGCGGGGAAGGATCGCCACCGTCGCCACCGGCTACGCCGATGGTTGGTTTCGGTCCCTGGGCAAACGAGGCTTTGGCTTCATCGAGGGGATCAAGGTGCCGGTCGTCGGGCGGATTTCCATGGACTTGACCACCTTCGACGTCTCCGAAATCCCGGAGACGCTGGCTCGTCCCGGCGCCCTGGTGGAACTGATCGGCCCCCATCAATCCGCCGACGACGTCGCGCTCGCCGCCGGAACCATCGGCTACGAGGTGCTGACCGCGCTGGGCCGCCGCCATCATCGGCGCTGGCTGCTCGGCGCGCGGGGAGGGGTGGCGGAGTGAGTGATTTCCTAGCCACCATCGGCCGCGTCTTCCTGAATTTCCTGGCTCGCACCGGCCGCCTGTCGGCCTTCACCGGCATGGCGGTGTCCCATGTGGTGCGGCCGCCCTTCTATCCCCGCCTGATCATGCGCGCCATGATCGAGATCGGCTATTACTCGCTGCCGGTGGTGGGGCTGACCGCCGTATTCACCGGCATGGTGCTGGCGCTGCAATCCTATTCCGGCTTCTCGCGCTTCGCCGCCGAGGGCGCGGTGGCCACCGTGGTGGTCCTCTCGGTCACCCGCGAACTGGCGCCGGTACTGGCGGGCCTGATGGTGGCGGGCCGCATCGGCGCCTCCATGGCCGCCGAGATCGGCACAATGCGGGTCACCGAGCAGATCGACGCCCTGACCACCCTGTCGACCAATCCGTTCAAGTATCTCGTGGCGCCACGCATCCTGGCCGGAACCGTGATGCTGCCCTTCCTGGTGCTGATCGCCGACATCATCGGTGTGTTCGGCGGTTATATCGTCGGCGTCTACAAGCTGGGCTTCAACTCATCGACCTATATCTCGCGCACCTGGGAGTTCCTGGAACCGCTGGACGTCATCTCGGGTCTGGTCAAGGCCGCCGTGTTCGGCTTCCTGATCACCCTGATGGGCTGCTACAACGGCTATTATTCCAAGGGCGGCGCCCAGGGCGTCGGCGCGGCCACCACCAATGCGGTGGTGTCGGCCGCCATCCTGATCCTGGTGTTCAACTACATCATCACCGCCATGTTCTTCGGGAAATGAGGGAGACCATGGCCGATACGCCGAAGATTCAACTGAGCAATGTCCACAAGGGTTTCGGCCGCAAGGTGGTGCTGGACGGCATCGACCTGTCGGTGGCCCGGGGCGAATCGGTGGTGGTCATTGGCGGCTCGGGCACCGGCAAGTCGGTGATGCTGAAATGCATCCTGGGCCTGCTGCGGCCCGAGTCCGGCTCCATCAAGGTGGACGGCGAGGAAGTGGTGGGCATGAAGGCCCGTGACCGTGAACGCGTCATGCGCAAGTTCGGCATGCTGTTCCAGGGCGGCGCCCTGTTCGACTCGCTGAAGGTGTGGGAGAACGTCGCCTTCGGGCTGATCCAGGGCCACAAGATGGCGCGCGGCCCCGCCCGCGACATCGCCATCGAGAAGCTGGCCCAGGTGGGTCTGGCGGCCTCGGCGGGCGATCTGTTTCCCTCGGAACTGTCCGGCGGCATGCAAAAGCGCGTCTCCCTGGCCCGCGCCATCGCCACCAGCCCGGAAATCATCTTCTTCGACGAGCCCACTACCGGCCTCGACCCCATCATGGCCGACGTGATCAACGACCTAATCGTCAAGTGCTGCAAGGAAGTGGGCGCCACCGCGCTCTCCATCACCCACGACATGGCCAGCGCCCGCAAGATCGCCGACCGTATCGCCATGCTCTACAAGGGCCGCCTGATCTGGGTCGGCCCGGCCAAGGATGTCGACCATTCCGGCAACGAATACGTGGACCAGTTCATCCATGGCCGCGCCCAGGGGCCGATCACCATGGAGTTGAGGGCATGAGACGATTTTTTCTTTTTCCCGCGATTGCGATCGTCACATTGGTCGGCGGCATGCATGCTGCCATGGCCCAGACCAACTTCAAGAAAGCCGACAACGTGGAGGCCTTGCGCGACAAGGGTGTGGCGGTTCAGGCCGTCACTCCGGTCTACGGCCAGTTGATCATGTACACCATTCCCAAGGGCTTTTCCCCTGCCCGCCAGAATGTGATCGGTCCAAGCTATATTCAGGAACTTCTGCCCAAGGGCCAGAAACTCACGGCGTGGACCGAGATGATCACCCTGAGCGGCGCGGCCGGAGCCGCCCAGCGCCCCAACGCCTCGGCCGAGGGCCTGGTGACGCTTCTCGCTGGTGGCTTCCAGGGTGCTTGCCCCGACAGCTTTGCGGGTGAGGGGCTGACTGAATTTAAGATCAACGGCCACGATGTTTACGTCGCCGTTACCGGTTGCGGCACCCTCGGCACCGCCCCGAATGCCTTCAGCGAGATGGCCCTGATCGTCGCCATCAAGGGCAAGACCGATATGTACACCCTTCAGTGGGCGGAACGGGGCAAGCCCTCGGCCAAACCCATCGCCATCCAGAAGGACAAATGGGCCGAGCGCTTCAAGAAGCTGATGCCTGTCAAGCTCTGCCCCATCGTGCCCAACGAAAAAGCCCCCTATCCCAGCTGCATCGCGCAGAAGGTCGAATAGTCGGCATCTTCCTTCCCGGAGGCTCTCCCTTGGCCAAGCCTTCCTCCGTCTTCGTCTGCCAGGACTGCGGCGCCATCACCCATAAATGGGCGGGCAAGTGCGAAGCCTGCGGCGCCTGGAACTCCATCACCGAGGAGGCCGCGCGCGACGAAGTGCCCAAGGGCCTGTCGGGGGGCAAGGGCAAGAAGATCGAATTCGTCAGCCTGGAGGGCAGTTCGGCTCCCCTGCCCCGCCTCGCCACCGGCATCGCGGAACTGGACCGGGTGGCGGGCGGCGGGCTGGTGCCCGGGTCCTGCCTGCTGGTGGGCGGCGATCCCGGCATCGGCAAGTCCACCTTGTTGTTGCAGGCTACCGCCGGGCTATCGCGCCAAGTTCCGGTCGCCTATATCTCGGGCGAGGAGGCGGTGGATCAGGTGCGCATGCGCGCCGTCCGCCTGGGCCACGCCAAGGCCAAGGTGGCGCTGGCCTCGGCCACCAGCTTGCGCGATATCATGGCCTCGCTGGACGGCCCCGATACACCGCAGGTGGTGGTGATCGATTCCATCCAGACCGTCTATGCCGACAACATCGAATCCGCCCCCGGTACGGTCAGCCAGGTGCGCGCCTGCGCCGCCGAACTGATCCGGCTGGCCAAGCGCCGGGGCTTCGTCCTGTTCCTGGTGGGCCACGTCACCAAGGAAGGCACCATCGCCGGTCCCCGGGTGCTGGAGCACATGGTGGACACGGTGCTGTATTTCGAGGGCGATCGCGGCCACCAGTTCCGCATCCTGCGCGCCACCAAGAACCGCTTCGGCGCCACCGACGAGATCGGGGTGTTCGAGATGACCGAGACCGGCCTGTCCGAGGTCGCCAATCCGTCGGCGCTGTTCCTGGCCGAGCGCCGGGGCAATGTCTCGGGCAGTTGCGTCTTCGCCGGCATGGAGGGCACAAGGCCCATGCTGGTGGAAATCCAGGCCCTGGTGGCGCCCAGTACCCTGTCGTCGCCGCGCCGCGCCGTGGTGGGATGGGACACCAACCGCCTGTCCATGGTGATGGCGGTGCTCGATGCCCGCTGTGGACTTGCTTTGTCGGGCAATGACGTTTATTTGAACGTCGCTGGTGGTTTGCGGATCAATGAGCCTGCCGCCGACCTCGCGGTCGCGGCGGCGCTGGTGTCGTCCGCCTCCGACGTGCCCGTTCCCGCCGACATGGTCGTGTTCGGCGAGATCGGGCTTTCCGGCGAGGTCCGGGCGGTGGCCCAGGCCGACACCCGCCTGAAGGAAGCCGCCAAGCTGGGCTTCGCTCAGGCCCTGGTGCCGGCCCGGCCGCGCAAGGACAAGGGCAACGCCGGAGGAGGCGTCGGGTCTGCACTGTCGATCCGCTCCATCGGTCATTTGCAGGACGTGCTGGGACTGTTCCGGTCGGAGTGAGAAGTCGAACCCATGGGAAACCTCAACATCACCGCCGTTGACGTCGTCGTGGCCGTGGTGCTGCTCGGCTCGGCGGGCTTCGCCTTCCTGCGCGGCTTCGTGCACGAGGTGCTGTCCATCACCTCGTGGGTCGGGGCCGTCTTCGTCACCTTGTACGGTTTCTCCTATGCCCAGCCTTTCTTCCGCAGCCATATCGGCGCCGCCTGGGCCGCCGACGCCGCCGCGGGCGCCACTCTGTTCCTGGTCACGCTGCTGGTGCTGTCCATCGTCACCAAGCGGGTGGCCGACAGTGTGCGGAAAAGCGCGCTGAACAGCGTCGATTCCTCGTTGGGCTTCGTTTTCGGTCTGGCGCGGGGTGCAATCCTGATGTCGCTGGCCTATATGTCGGTGGCTTTCCTGTTCGATACTCCCGAGCAGCAACCCGACTGGCTGGCGCAGTCACGAACGCGCCCCTGGCTGGAGCGTGGCGCCGCCTTGTTACAGGGATTGGCGCCCAGCAGCTTCGGCAAGGCCGAGGCCAGGGCACGCGAGGCGTCGGGCGAGGCCCGCCAGTTGATGGAAGCGGAGAAAACCTTCCAGAAGTTCATTTCGCCGCAACCGGCCCAGCCGCAAGCCCAGGCCCAGCCCGGCGGCAAGACTGACAAGCCCCCGGCCCAGGGCGGCTATGACGGCGAAAGCCGAACCCAGATGGAGCGGTTGATCCGCAGCAACCAATAGGACGCGCCCGGCATGCTCACCACCAATCCCTATGATGACGACCATCTCCGCGAGGAGTGCGGCGTGTTCGGCATCTTCGGCCACCCGGAAGCGGCGGCCCATGTGGCCCTGGGCCTGCACGCCCTGCAGCATCGCGGCCAGGAGGCGGCGGGCATCGTCACCTTCGATGGCGGCCAGTTCCATAACCATCGCGGCCTCGGCCATGTGGAGGACAATTTCGGCAGTGAAGCCGTCATCCGCAAGCTGAAGGGACCCATGGCGGTGGGGCATGTGCGCTATTCCACCACCGGCGAGACCTTGTTGCGCAACGTGCAGCCGCTGTTCGCCGAGATGGAGTTCGGCGGACTGGCGCTCGGGCATAACGGCAATCTCACCAATGCCATGGCGCTGCGGCGCCAGTTGGTGCGGCGCGGCTGTCTGTTCCAGTCCACCACCGATACCGAGGTGATCATCCACCTGATCGCCATCAGCCTGTATTCCACGGTGGAGGACCGCCTGATCGACGCGTTGCGCCAGATCGAGGGCGCCTATTCCCTGGTGGCGGCGACCAAGGATTCGGTGATCGGCGTGCGCGACCCGCTCGGCATCCGGCCGCTCTGCCTGGGCAAGCTGGACAAAAGCTGGATTCTGGCGTCGGAAAGCTGCGCGCTGGACATCATCGGCGCCGAATTCGTCCGCGACGTCGAGCCGGGCGAGATCGTCATCTTGTCGGCCGACGGCATCCGCTCGGTCAAGCCCTTCGTCAAGCGGTCGTCGCGGTTCTGCATCTTCGAATATATCTACTTCGCCCGACCTGATTCGGTGGTCGAAGGCACCAGCGTCTACGAGGCCAGGAAGCGGATCGGCTCGGAACTGGCGCGCGAAAGTCTGGTTCCCGCCGATGTGGTGGTGCCGGTTCCCGATTCCGGCGTGCCCGCCGCCATCGGCTTTGCCGCCGAGGCCAAGATTCCGTTCGAGCTGGGCATCATCCGCAACCACTATGTGGGCCGGACCTTCATCCAGCCCACCGACAATATCCGCCATACCGGCGTCAAGATGAAGCACAACGCCAACCGCCCCATGCTGGCGGGCAAGCGCGTCATCCTGGTGGACGATTCCATCGTGCGCGGCACCACCAGCCGCAAGATCGTGGAAATGGTGCGCCAAGCCGGGGCCACCGAGGTGCACATGCGCATCTCCAGCCCGCCCACCACCCATTCCTGCTATTTCGGCATCGACACGCCCGAGCGGGAAAAGCTGCTGGCGGCGCGCTATGACGTGGAGGGCATGGCCAAACTGATTGGTGTCGATTCGCTGGCCTTCATCTCCATCGACGGCTTGTACCGCGCCGTGGGCGAGCCCGGCCGCGACAGCGCCGAGCCGCAGTTCTGCGACGCCTGTTTCACCGGCGACTACCCCATCGCCCCCACCGACTACATGGGCAAGACCGGCGATTCCAAGCAGCTGTCGCTGCTGACCGAGGACAGCCACTGATGACAGCCCGGCTGGAAGGACGCGTGGCGCTGGTCACCGGCGCCTCGCGCGGCATCGGCGCCGCCGTGGCCCGGGTCCTGGCCGCCGAGGGGGCCGAGGTGGTGGCCATCGCCCGCACGCAAGGAGCACTGGAGGAGCTGGATGACCAGGTCCGGGCGGCGGGGGGCAAGCAACTGGTGCTGGTGCCCGAGGATCTGCGCAAGCCCGACATGATCGAGCAGGTGGCGGCGGCCATCTATCAGCGCTGGGGACGACTCGACATCCTGATCGGTAATGCGGGCGCCATCGGTGGCGGCCTCACCCCCGTGGCGCAGCACGCCCCCGACGACTGGGCCGAGGCCTTCGATGTCAACGTCACCGCCAATTGGCGCCTGATCCGGGCCTGCGACCCGCTGTTGCGCATGGCCGAGGCCGGACGGGCGGTATTCGTCACGGCGGGCGCCGCCCAGGGCATCCATCCCTATTGGGGTGCCTATGCCGCCAGCAAGGCGGCGCTGGAGACCATGGTCAGGACCTGGGCGGCGGAAGTGGCCACCACCACCAAGCTGCGGGTCAATCTGGTCAATCCCGGCATCGTGGCCAGCCGCATGCGAAGCATCGCCTTCCCGGGCGAGGACCCCTCGACCCTGGCCCAGCCCGACGACGTGGCGCCGCGCTTCCTGCCTTTGTGCCTGCCCGATTGTCCCCATCACGGCCAGATCATTTCCCTGGCCGGATAGGGTCAATCCCCGAAAGCAATTTCGCCGATCATCCGGTATCATGGCATCACCTTCGGAAGGTGCTTGCACCCCCCGGGGTCATGAGCTATCCCCATTGCATGGGGTGGGAACTGGGAAGGGACGGCCCTGAAGGGTCGGCGGAGAACGTATGAGCGTGTCTGATCCGCGTGAGGGAGCACGAACCTTCGAAGCGAAGGTGGCGAGCCTCATCGCGGCTACACGCCATCTTGAAGTTCCGCATATTCTGGTGCTGCGCCGCCTGACTCTTCGCGACCCCGAGGCCCGTAAATGGGCCAACGAAAAGCAGCTCAACATCGTCTTCCAGGTGATCCTGTCCAAGGCCATCGAACGTTATGGCCTGCCCAAGCTGAAAGCCGCCCGCGACAGAGGCTTCGAGCCCTTGCTTCCGGCGGGCGGCGATTCCCGCGACGAGGATCTGCGCGTGCTGGGCGACATCGCCACCCAGTTGATCGGACCGCCCCAGATGTCCGAGGCGGAAAGCACCCAGGCCAGTTTCCATGCCTTGCTGGCGCGCGGTGCCGCCGTGCCGCCGCCCCGGACCATGCGGACCCAGCCCCCCACCCGCGAACCGCCGCCCTTGTTCGCCGCCCAGCTGGGGCCGGCGGGCGACAAGCAGTTGCGCCGCATGATCCAGGTCCAGCAATCGGAGGACGAAGGCGGCGGCGAACGGACCCCGTTCACCGACTTCACCACCCTGTTCGATGACACCATTTGCGGCTATACCGAAAAGACCCTGGCCATGTTCCGCATTTCCGGACCATCGCGGGGGTTGCGGCTGCCCTTCCTGCTGGCGCCGGAATTCGGCCCGGTCTATCGCGAGGTGCTGAAGAAGCACATCCTGCCGCAGATGCGGGCCACCCGCGCCATCCAGGCCCTGGGCGGCACCTATAACTGGGCCGAGGTCGGCGGCGAGAGACTGATCGAGATCATCCAGGGCAGCGAGGTCAACAACCCGATCCTGCACAACTGGGACGGTCGCTGGGCCTCGTTCCGCGCCCCCAAGGCGCCCAAGGGCAAGAAGGCGCCGCCGCCGAAGCCCGAGGACAATCCCTGGCCGCTGTTCCGCGATGATGCCACCCGCTGCAACTACGAGCCGCCATCCGAAGCGCATGTGATCCTGCTGCAGGATATCATCCGGTTCGAGGCCGATGTCATGGCCAAGTGCTGGCGTGAACTGAGCCAGCTCTACACCCAGGAATTCGCCCCATCCGGCCGCATGGACCAGGCGCGCGAGGGCGCCTTCCGCGATGGCATCATGAAGTGGTCGGCCAAGCTGCCCGACTATATCGGCGAGCACCTGGCCATGAAGGCCCATTTTGAATTCGAACGCCTGGACGCCGACTGGATGCGCAAATTGCTGAACAACTTCGGCAAGAACGATTCCGAGCGGCGCCGCAACGCGCCCTTCCTGTCCGATTTCGTCCTGCAACTGGGATACTGAGTCGCCCATGCCCGGCCTCGACCACGTCAATGTGGTGGTGTCCGACATGGCCCGCTCGCTCGACTTCTATACCACCCTGCTCGACCTGACGGTGGTGATGGACCGCCGCCTGTCGGGTGACTGGTTCGAACAGGTGACCGGCCAACCCGGCGCCGTGGCCCGGTGCGTCATCCTGGATGCCCCCGGCGGCGGCTGCCGCATCGAGTTGCTTCAATTCCAGCCCGGCGGCGCCCGGCCCGACCATCGCCAGCCTCCGACAGCCATGGGCCTGCGCCATCTGGCCCTTCGGGTCGACGACCTGGACCATCGGCTGAAGCTCCTGGCCCAAAGATTTAACCAGGAGGTCTCGCCAGTCCAGGTCCCGCAAGACATCGTCAAGAGTGGCAAGCGGATGTGCTATATTCGCGATCCGGACGGTATCCTGGTCGAGTTATGCGAATACGGCGCGCACAGACCAGAATTCTGCTGAACAGAGGTTGGTCATGCCAGATCCCAGGATCAGCATCTTCGAAGGCGACATCACCCGCATCAAGGTCGACGCCATCGTCAATGCCGCCAACTCGTCATTGCTGGGCGGCGGCGGCGTCGACGGCGCCATCCATCGTGCCGCCGGCCCCCAATTGCTGGAGGAATGCCGCGGCCTGGGCGGCTGCCCCACCGGCGAGGCACGCATCACCCACGGCTATCGCCTTCCCGCCAAATGGGTCATCCACGCGGTGGGACCGGTCTGGCGGGGCGGTTCCCATGGCGAGGAGGCCCTGCTCGCCTCCTGCTATCGCCGCTCGCTGGAACTGGCGGATCAGGCCCATGCCCAAAGCGTCGCCTTTCCATCCATTTCCACCGGCATCTTCGGCTTTCCCAAGGAGCGAGCGGCCGTCATCGCCCTGGAAACCTGCGCCGCCTTCCTGGCGAACAACCACAGCCTTGAAAAAGTGGTGTTTTGCTGCTTCGATCCCGACAGCGTCGAGGCACACCGAAGGGCGCTCGATCACTTAGGCAATCCACCACCGTGACCATCCTTTACGAACTTGCCATTATCGCCCTGCTGGTCCTGATCAACGGCTGGTTCGCCATGTCGGAACTGGCCATCGTCTCGGCCCGTCGCACTCGCCTTGCCGCCCGGGCCGCCGATGGCGACAAGGGCGCCCAGGCGGCCCTGGTCCTGGCGGATAACCCATCGCGTTTCCTGTCCTCGGTCCAGATCGGCATCACCCTGGTCGGCGTCCTGGCTGGCGCCTATTCCGGCGCCACCCTGGCGTCACAACTGGCGGCCTGGATTGCCGCGACCCTGCCATCGCTGGCCGCGGCGGCCGAGGCATTGGGCATCGCCGTGGTGGTGGGAGGCATCACCTATGCCTCGCTGATCATCGGTGAACTGGTGCCAAAGCAGATCGCCCTGGCCGATCCCGAACGTATCGCCGTCTTTGCCGCCCGTCCCATGACCCTGGTCGCCCGCTTCGCGTCGCCCCTGGTCTGGCTGTTGGAGTCATCGTCGCGGCTGCTGCTCGGGCTGCTGCGAATCCGAAAATCCGACGACCAAGCCATCACCCAGGACGAAATCAAGGCCATGATCGCCGAGGGCACGGAAAGCGGCGTCTTTGAACCCCAGGAACGCGACATGATCGCCGGGGTCATCCGCTTCGGCGATCGGCGGGTCCGCGCCATCATGACGCCGCGCGGCGCCGTGGACTGGGTTGACCTGACCTGGGACCCCACCGAGGTCCTGCGGGTCCTGCGGAACAGCCGTCACTCCCGATTGCCGGTTTGCCGGGGCAATAGCGACGAGATGGTGGGAGTGGTGCAGTCCAAGGATCTGCTGAACCGCCTGCTGGACGGCCAGCCGCTTTCCCCCGAGACCGCCGTGCGTCCCTTGCCGGTGGTGCACGACAATTCTCCGGCGCTGCAGGTGCTCGATGTGTTGCGGCAGTCGGATATCCACATGGCATTGGTGGTGGATGAATATGGCGGCGTCCAGGGCATCGTCACCGCCGCGGACATCCTGTCGGCGATCCTGGGCGGACTGGCGGACCTGGGCGAGGACGAGGAGGCCACCATGATCCAGCGTCAGGACGGGTCCTGGCTGCTGGACGGGGACCTGGCGGCGGACGTGGTCCGCGAGCGTTTGGGATGCCGCGCCATGGCCGGGGACCGGGCCGACTACTCCACCGTCGCCGGTTTCATCCTGTGGCGCTCGCGGGTCATTCCCGCCGCCGGAGACTGCTTCCAGTGGGACGGCTGGCGCTTCGAGGTGATGGACATGGACGGTCGGCGCATCGACAAGGTGCTGGCCTCGCGCATCGAGGACGAGGCCTGACCCTCAGCCGCCGATCTTCTT
The DNA here is from genome assembly GCF_001650715.1 of Paramagnetospirillum marisnigri. Lineage (GTDB taxonomy): Bacteria > Pseudomonadota > Alphaproteobacteria > Rhodospirillales > Magnetospirillaceae > Phaeospirillum > Phaeospirillum marisnigri. The sequence goes on from NZ_LWQT01000098.1 coordinate 122,656, forward strand.
GCGCATGGCGTCCAGCAGCACATCCAGATTGCCACCGCCCATCCGCACCACCGAGGTGAAATCGGACTTCAAGGTGGTGATGATGCTGACCCCATCGGCGACGATATCGGCCACCACCACCTTGCCCGATGGCGCCTGCGCCACCAGCCATTTCACATCCACCGGGTTCTGGCCCTGGGTCACCAGCTGGGTGCGCACCTGGACAGCGTCGCCACTGGGATCGGCTCCAAGAAAAACCACGTCGGGCTTGACGTCGGCGGCATCCACCATCTCGCCATAGGTGGCGACGAAGAAGGGCACCAGCAATCCGGTGAAGGCTTCCTGCTGGGCGGACGAGGCCTTGCGCCAATAGCGCCCCAGCAGAAGCTCGGACTCGTAGGAGATATCGGCGTATTTCTCCACCAGCGCCGACAGGCGCGCCCGCTTCTCCACCACGCTGTGGGGGCCGCCGCCCAAGGTGGCATTGGCATCGGCCACCACGGCCCGCACCAGGGTCTCGGCGACCGGCACCTCGACGGCCATGGCAGGGCGAACCGCAACCGGCGCCATCAGGCCAATCACCGCCAGAACAACCAGCAGAACGCCGCGAATAGTCGCCATCACTTATTAGCTCCCTCGAATGTCGGCCAGGTCTCGGCCAGACGCCCCCCCAGGCGCAGCGGCGCCACTTTCAGCGCAGCTCCACCGCGATCATCGGTTTCCACCAGGACGCCGCACAGGGTCCCAGGCCCCTCGGCGGGAGACAACCGCTCGCCGGGAGTTTTTCGCACGAATTTGTGAATTGCGGCATCCTTCTTCATGCCTATCACCGAATCATAGTCGCCGCACATGCCGGCATCGGTCTGATAGGCGGTGCCGCCCGACAGGATCTGGGCATCGGCGGTGGGAATATGGGAATGACTGCCCACCACCATGCTGACCCGCCCCGCCACCGCATGGGCCAGGGCCATCTTCTCGCTGGAGGCTTCGGCATGGACATCGAGGATGATGGCGTCGACGCCGCCCGGCCCCAAGCGGGTCCGGGCCAATTCCCGCTCCACCACCGCGAAGGGACAGTCCAGCGGATCCATGAACAGACGCCCCATCACCTGGATCACCATCACCTTGCGCCCGCGCGGCGCGCCATAGATGGCGGCGCCACGGCCGGGAGTGCCCACCGGATAGTTGGCTGGGCGCAGCAGGCGGGGCTCACCATCCATATAGGGCATGATCTCGCGCTGGTCCCAGCTGTGATTGCCCAGCGTCACCACGTCGATGCCCGCGCCCAGGAAATCGTCACAGATCTTCGGGGTAATGCCGAACCCATGGGCCGCATTCTCGCAATTGGCGACGATGAAATCGGGGGCAAGGCGAGCCTTGATCTCGGGAAGCCGCTCCATCACCACATCCCGGCCCGAGCGGCCGACCACGTCGCCCATGTACAAAAGTCTCATGCCTGCTCCACCGTGACCACGCCCTGTTCGGTCGCGATCTTGTCCAACCCCTGGTCCCAGGCCTCGGCCGGAACCGCCTCGACCCGCTGGGCGGCGAAGGCGAGTCCCACCGCCAGCACTGGCCTCGCCCGGCGCAGCGCCGCCAGGGTGCGATCATAGTAGCCACCACCATAGCCCAGCCGGAACCCCTTTGCATCGAAGCAAAGCAGCGGCACCAGCACCACGTCCGGCGTCACCCGTTCCGCCGAGGTCGGGGGATGGCGGGTTCCGTGCGGTCCGGCGTCCAGGGGATCGTCGGGCGACCAGGAGCGGAACTCCAGGGGCGTCTCGCGCCCCACCACCACCGGCAGGGCCAGGGGATGGCCGCGCGCCGCCAAGGCCCGCATCAGCGGCCGGGGATCTATCTCGTCGGCCAGGGGCCAATAGCCCGCCACCACCGCGCCGGGCGCCAGTTCCAGACCATCGGCCTGGTCGGCCAGGGCCTCTCCCGCCGAGACGCCCAATCGCGACGCCGCATCGGCCCGAACGACGCGGGCGTGGCGGCGAAGCTCCATTTTCGGGTCCGGGGATGTCTGGATCATGGCAAATGCCGGAGCGGCGCCACATCGGCCGTTGGCGTGCGAGTCCTCCGCGGCCTGCTTGTGCAGGTGGGAGCCATGTAACGAAACCAGGGTTCCGACAGGGACAGCCCCCAAGAGGAAGATATTGGCCCCAGGGACATGTGCTTCCTGACGCACCGCGCAGCAAACCGCTCCGACCGAGGACTCTAGGCTCTTTCCAGCCGGGTCGCAATGGCCTCGATACGCAGGGCCAGCGACTCGATCAGCTTTGCCAACTGGGCGTCACCATCGGCGGCGCATTTGACATCGTCGCCCAGGCGCCCCAACTGCTCGCGCGCTTCCGACAATTCGTCGGCCAGCAGCAGCCCCACCATCACCAGCAGGCGGGCGTCCGAGACATTGCCGACGGTGGACAGCAGATGCTGGGCATGGGCATCGACCTCGCGCCCCAGGGCCTGGACCCGGGTGACCTGGGAATCATCGCAGGCGATGTCGTAGACCCGGCCATTGATGGTGATGTTGACGACAGCCACCGCCTAGTCCTCCAGCAGGTCGTGTAGGCGGAGGATGGCATGGTCGAGCCGCTCGGCCACCAGCCGGGTGGTCTCCTCCAGCCGGGCGTAATCGTCATGGGCGCCCCGCAGTTCGCCCGCAAGCAGCAGGTCACCGGCCCCCACCCGGGCGGCGGCGCTTTCCAGACGGTCGATGGCGCTGCCCAGGCGGCGCATGGCCTCCTCGGTCCGCTGCAAACTGACACTCTGACGCTGGTCCACGCCCACTCCCCCGGAAGCCTTTGACGAAACTGCCCAAAAATATTTGATGAAACCGAAGGTATGGCCGAAGGCGAAGGGAGTCAACGGAGCTGCGTCATGGCACCGCATTGGCGTTTGATCCGCCGCCCGGCTGAGGCTACCCTTGATGCCACTTGGTCCTCACCTTTCGGGAGCGACAGATGCGCCTTGTCCCCATGACCGCAGCCTTGCTGCTGTCCATTCTTCTCGCCCATCCGGCGGTGGCCGAGGATGTCGTGACGCTGTCCAAGGGCCAAAGCGTCTATGTTCCGGTCTATTCCCACATCTCCCACGGCAACCTGGACAGCCAGGGCCAGCCCATGACCCTGCTGCTGTCGGCCATGCTCAGCATCCGCAATACCGACCTCCACCATCCCATCACCGTCAAGTCGGCCCGTTACTACGACACCGACGGCAAGGTCCTGAAGGAATTCGTCGCCAAGCCGGTGGCCCTGGGGGCCATGGCCTCCATGGAACAGTTCATCGAGCATCGCGACAAGAGCGGCGGCAGCGGTGCCAATTTCGTGGTGGAATGGGTCGCGGACAAGCCAGTCAACCCGCCCATCATCGAGACGGTCAACGCCTATTTCTTCGGCACCCAGTCGGTGGCCTTCACCAGCCCTGGGCGGGTGATCCAGACCAAGCCGTGATCCGGGTCGCCACCCTTGATCAGGCCCGGGCCGCCCTGACAGAGGCTCCGCCCGGCGCCGCCGTCTTGCTGTTCAGCCCGCCCGCCGCCGCCCTGTCCCTCGGCGTCGGCTGGTGGCGGGCGCTGGAGCGGGCCTTGCGCCATGACTATCCCGACAGAAATTTCGAGGCGGTGCTGGATTGCGGCCCCGCCCCCGGCCATGCCCTGGAAGCCATCCGCGCCGGGGTCACGGCGGTGATGCTGGACGCCCCCCCGAACGTGCTCGAGGCCGTCGCGGATATCGCGACGGCCTCGGGAGCCCGGGTCTTGGGGGTCGGGCCCGCCCTGCCCCTTCCTTCCGGCGAGAGGAAATAACCGGAAGGAGGGACGGCGGCCATTGGCTACTTGGAAGCCGCCGGGGCGGGGGTCGCCGGAGTGGCCGGGGTAGCGGGCGAAGCCGGGGTCGCCGGGGCGGCGGCCACATGCTTGGCCTTCTTCACCTTGGCCACCTTGTCGGTCTTGGCCTTTTCCACCTTGTCAGCCTTGGCTTCGACCTTGGCGGCGGGAGCCGAACCGCTGGCCTGGGTCATCGCACCCACCGCGGCCGGGGCGGCGACGGTGCCGGCGGTCGGGGTGTTGCCCTGCGCCAGCGCCGCGAAGGGCAGCAGCGAGGCGGCGACAAGGGCGGTGGCGAAGAAGCGGGAAGTACGCATGACTTAGGTCCTTTCTGTGTCTCGGTCCGAAGGGCATCGCGCCGTTCGGTAAGGCTAATGTCGCCCTTGCGCGTGGCGGGAATAAGGACCAATTGTGATGCTTTCGTGGCACGAGGTTGCGCCGCCGCCGCCGCCGTGCTTCAACTCTCCCGTCATTGTCACCCGCCCCATGGAGGCCCGCCATTTCCGCCGCTCCCTGCCGCCTGTACCTGATCACGCCCCCCCGGATCGAAACCCCCTTCCAGTGGGTCGAGACCCTGAAATCCGCCCTGGACGGCGGCGATGTCGCCTGCCTGCAGATCCGCCTGAAGGATCTCGACGACGACGCCTTGGCCCGGGTGGTGGACGTGCTGCGTCCGGTGGCGCAGCGCCAGGGCGTGGCGGTGCTGCTCAACGACCGGCCCGACCTGGCCTTCGAAACCGGCTGCGACGGCGTCCATATCGGCCAGGAGGACGCCAGCTTCGCCGAGGCGCGCAAGGCCCTGGGTCCCGATGGCATCATCGGCGTCACCTGCCATGACTCCCGCCACCTGGCCATGGAAGCGGGCGAGAATGGCGCCGATTACGTCGCCTTTGGCGCCTTCTTCCCCACCGAGACGAAGCAGGCCCGCCATCACGCCGATCTCGACCTGCTGGACTGGTGGAGCGAGCTGTTCACCGTGCCCTGTGTCGCCATCGGCGGCATCACCCCCGAAAACGCCAGACCCCTGGTGGAAGCGGGCGCCGATTTCCTGGCGGTGTCGGGCGGGGTCTGGAACCACCCCGAGGGTCCGGCGGCGGCGGTGGCCGCCTTCAACCGCATCATGAAGGGCGGCTGAGATGAAACGGGTCTGCGTCTTCTGCGGCTCATCCATGGGCAACCGGCCCGACTATGCCGAGTCCGCCCGCGAGTTGGGGCGCCAGATCGCCCGGCGCGGCCTGGGGCTGGTCTATGGTGGCGGTAATGTGGGACTGATGGGCGTGGTGGCCGACGCCGCCCTGGAAGCCGGGGCCGAGGTCATCGGCGTCATCCCGGAAACCCTGATGCGGTGGGAAGTCGGGCACCAGTCTCTCACCGAACTGCGCGTGGTGGGCTCCATGCACGAGCGCAAGGCCATGATGGCCGACCTGGCCGATGGTTTCATCGCCATGGCGGGCGGCATCGGCACCCTGGAGGAATTGTTCGAGATCTGGACCTGGGGCCAGTTGGGCCTGCACGCCAAGCCGCTGGGCTTCCTCGACGTCGCTGGCTATTTCTCCCATCTGCATGCCTTTCTCGACCATACTGCGGCGGAAGGATTCGTCCGCCCCCGCCATCGCGACATGGTGGCGGTGGACGCTGATCCGGCCAGCCTGCTCGACAGGTTGGTGGCCTATGCCGCGCCTGCCGCCATCCAGGTGATCGACAGCCAGGCAACGTGATTTCCAAGGCTTGACACGTCGTTCCGGTCGCCATATAAAGCGGCCTCTTCGCGAGGCATGGGCGATTAGCTCAGCGGGAGAGCACTCCCTTCACACGGGAGGGGTCGCAAGTTCAATCCTTGCATCGCCCACCATCCTCCGAATCGTGAAAGCCCCGGGTCTCCCGGGGCTTTTCGCGTTTTTGGGCCCCGCCGCCCTGATCCTCCCCGGACAAAAGAAAAGGGCGGGTAGTGACCTACCCGCCCCGGCCTTCTGACTGCGACACCAAATTACTTGGTGTTGTAGTAGCCGTAACCGCGCCAGCCTTGATGGCGCCAATCATCCATATGCCAAGTATAGGCATAGGGATTGGCCATCTGCGGCTTAATGGAGGTGATAGCCGACACCGGCAACGCTTCCATGGTCAGGTTGGCCAGCCCGGCCGTCGCCTTGGAGAAGGGAACGACGGTCACCGTCAGGTAACGGCCATCCTTGAAGGCCTCGGTGCGGGCATAGGTCTTGTTGTTATAGACCACGACGCCGGTATTGGCGCTCCAGTAGCTGTGCTCCTGGGCGGTCAGCAGGGCGGCGTTGAAGTGACGCTGCCAGGCCTCGACCACATAGACGATCTCTTCCTGGGCATTGGTCGGCCGATAGCGGCTGCCCAGATGGTTCAGGATATCGACCGAATAACGCGGCACCATGGCATGGGCCTCGTCGGTGATGGTCACCTCCAGATTCTCGCCGGCGGCGTCCTTCAGGGCGGCTTTGATCAGCGGCACGTCGGTCTGAATGGTCTGATCGACCACCGACTTGTACAGGGTCTGGCTGACGGCCTCGACCACCGGACGGGTCCGGGGATCATAGGGATTGGCCACCGGCTCGATCACCTGCAGCGTCTGGTCGGCCTTGTTGTAGACGGCGATGGTGCCGACCAGCGAGACCAGGTCATTCTGGTAGGAACCAGCCGGAACCACATAGCGCATTTCCGCCGGAGGAACCAGATTGGTCGGCTTGGCTTCGCTGGCATAGTGAATGCCGGTGCATCCGCCCAGGGCGGGCAGGATGCATGCGACCAAAGCGGTGATACGGGACTTAATCATCGTGTGTGCTCCCACATCTCATGTTCTGTGGCGCGACCACCCGGAACCTGGTTCCGGGCGGCGCCACCAGGCGGAATCAATAGTCGAACAGGATCTCGACGCGACGCGCACGACCATCCTGCGGCCCGGCCCAAGCCTCGCCGGGACGCGAGTCGACCGAGGTGGTGGTTCCACCCAGCTTGGCGATCTCGGCGGCCACCGCCTGGGCGCGTTCACGCGACAGACGGGAATTGGTGGCGGCCGAACCGGTGCGGTCGGTGAAGCCGACCACCCGAACCGACTTCGGCTTCAGGTTCTTCTGGGCGGCGACCACGTATTTCAGCTTCTCGATGTCCTGCGAGCTCAGCTTGCTGGAGCCGGGCGTGAAGAACACGGCGAAGTGATTGGCGCCATAGCCGTAGCCATAGCCATAGGAATGGCCACGATCACCATAGGCATAGCCACCATAGGTGCCACGGCCCCAGGCCGTGCCAGCCAGGGTGATCTCGACACGACGGTTGCGAGCCTCTTTGACACCGTCATTGGTAGCAACCGCCAGGCTGGACTCACCCAGGGCGTCTTCGCTGATCAATGCGGGATTGATGCCCAGCTTGGTCAGTTCCGCCGCGACCACGTCGGCACGGTGACGCGCCAGCCGCAGATTGGTCTCTCGCGAGCCCAGGGTGTCGGTGAAACCAGACACCGAAACCACCGGGGCGCGAAGCTGCGCCTGGACCGAGGCCACTTCCTTCAGGGTCGACTGCGCCTGGGCCGACAACTGCGACGATCCGAGCGCGAAAGTGACCACGAAGCTGCGACGCACATCGGCGGCAACCTCGGTCACCGGAGCCGGCTTCTTCAAGATGGGTTCGTGCGCCAGGAACACCTTGCGGCAGCTCTGGGTCACGTTGGTCTGGGCAGCCTGCTCCAGCCAGCAGTCGAAGGCCACCTGGGCCTTGGCGGCAGCGGCAGGAACCCGCTCGGTGGCGCCGGAGGCGAGATAGCCCATCAGGCGCGCCCGGGCGGCCGTCAGCTCGGGAACCGCCGGAGCCGGAAGCGGACGAATGGTCAGCTCATCGGGCTTCACCACTTCGCCATCGAGAATCCGCAGAGCCTTGCGGGCGGTCTGGGTCGCATCAACCCACTCGACCTCGCTCTGGACTTCCTGGCGGGTATAGGCCTGGTATTCCTGGAACAGGGCCTGGGCGAAAGGCGAACCAGCCGGAGCCTGGGCGCCCAGAACCTTCTGCACGTCGGTAACATCCGCGGGCAAAGCGCAGGCAGCCAGGGCAGCAGTTGCGGCCACCCCTATCCATCGTGTGAATCTTTTCATTTGTCACTCCTCGTTTGGAGAACGGAGTCAGAGAAATCAGACTCGCCCGTGGCCCCGCCATGCGCGGCTGCACGATACGAGCTTCGAAATGTCAAAGTGCCGTTATTGATCTATTGTTAATTCCCACAGCACAGCCGAAAGGCATGCGCTTCCCTCTAGGCAGCCATAGAACTGCGGCAGGAAGAGTAGTTCAAAATCTCCTCCGCAACCAGAGGGGAAGTTGACGACCATGACTCTGTGCCCATGAACATGAACATTATCCCAACTTATGGACGGATAGGCAAAATCCGACGCCCCAAAGTTGCGGCGCCGCCGCAATGTAAAATCACGGGAAATCGCCAAAAAACGCTACCATAGTGCCCCCAGCGAGGTCCCGGAGCCCCATTCGTGACGGATACAGGCAAGCGCAAGCGCAATTTCGTGGCCGCCGTGCTGCTGGCCCTGATCAGTTGGGCGGCCATCTACGCCGCCATTACCGCCTGGCCCAGCCAGGCCAAGAACCGCCCGATCAAGGTCGGCGTGCTGCACTCTCTGTCCGGCACCATGGCGGTGTCGGAACGTACCGTCGCCGACGCCACCCTGTTCGCCATCGAGGAATTGAATCGCCGGGGCGGTGTGCTGGGGCGCAAGGTCGAACCGGTGGTGGTGGACGGCAAATCCGACTGGGCGGTCTTCGCCGCCGCCGCCGACCGCCTGATCGCCACTGACAAGGTCTCGGCGGTGTTCGGCTGCTGGACCTCGGCCTGCCGCAAGACGGTCAAGCCGGTGTTCGAGCGCCGCGACGCCGTGCTGTTCTATCCGGTGCAGTACGAGGGGCTGGAGCAGTCGCCCAACATCGTCTATACCGGCGCCGCCCCCAACCAGCAGATCATCCCCGCCATCAAATGGAGCCTGGACCATCTCGGTCGCAAGCTGTTCCTGGTGGGGTCCGACTATGTCTTCCCCCGCACCGCCAACAAGATCATCGCCGCCCAGGCCGCCGCCTTGCAGGGCCTGGTGGTGGGCGAGTCTTACGCGCCCCTGGGCGACCAGGACTTCGCCGCCATCGTCGCCGAGATCAAGCGCGCCCGCCCCGACGTGATCTTCAACACCATCAACGGCGATTCCAATCTGGGCTTCTTCAAGGCGCTGCGGGCGGCGGGGATCACCCCCGACCGCATCCCGGTCATGAGCTTTTCCATCGCCGAGGCCGAGGTAAAGGCCATGGGACCAGCCATGCTGGCGGGCGACTATGCCGCCCGCAACTACTTCCAAAGCGTCGATACCGAGGAGAACGCCGCCTTCGTCTCCGGCTTCAAGGCGCGCTACGGCACCGGCTATGTCACCACCGCCCCCATGGAGGCGGCCTATTTCGGTGTCATGCTGTGGGCCAAGGCGGTGGAAGAGGCGGGATCGCCTGATTTCCGCGACTATCGCGCCGCCATCCGGGGCCAGAGCATGGCGGCGCCAGGCGGCACCGTCACCATCGACCCGGTCAGCCAGCATACCTGGAAGACCGTGCGTATCGGGCGCATCCAGGCCGACGGCAATTTCGAGATCTTATGGGATTCCCAGCGCCCGGTGCGCCCCGTTCCCTATCCCTCGTTCCTGCCGCGCAGCGACTGGGTGCGCTTCCTCGACCAGCTTTACGGCGGCTGGGACGGTAATTGGGCGGCCCCCGCCCGCCGGAGCCCGTCATGAGCCGCCGCCGCTTCTCGCGCATCAGCCTGGCGGTCGAGATCGGCGCGGGCTATCTGCTGTTGGGGGTGCTGCCGCTGCTGATGGTGGTCTGGGCCTATTTCAGCGTGTCCGAGGGCACGCTGGAGGAAGAAATCCGCCACAACGTCGCCTCGCTGGCCGACCAGAAGGCAGCGCGCATCGAGGCCCTGGCCCAGGAACGCCTGCGTGAGATTTCCCTGCTGGCCTATGTCCCCACCGTGGTCGAGGCCATGACCGCCCTGTCGCCGCCCATGGCCCGGGCCGGGGCCCAGGACCGTTTCCGCCCGCTGCTGACCCGCTTCGCCGACACCTATGGCGCCCGCAACCTGCTGCTGGTCACCGCCGATGGCGATGTGGCCTTCGCCTCCACCCCCGGCCCGGCCAGCGGCTCGAACCTGCTGGCTGGACCGCTGAAAGGCTCGCTACTGGCCTCGGTGTTCGACCGCGCCCGCACCTTGCTGGAAAGCGAGATTTCCGATTTCGCCCCCTCGGCCCCCTATGGCGACCCCGCCGCCTTCGTCGCCGCCCCCATCCTGGACCGGGGCAGCTTGGTGGGGGTGGCGGTGATGGAAATCGACCCCGCCCCCATCACCGATATCCTGGGCGATTACGCCGGGCTGGGCCGTACCGGCGAGACCCTGGCGGCCGGGCGGCTGGCCTCGGGCCGCATGGCGCTGTACGGCCCGGTCCGTCACCCCCATGCCTTGGCCGATGACCGCCAGCTGGGCGCCGCCGATCCCCTGGGCGCCCTGTTTGAACGGGTGTTGCGCGGCGAGCGCGGCGTCGGCTTCGTCCAGGACTATCGCGGCGAGCGGGTGCTGGCCGCTTGGCGCTACCTGCCCTCGTTCCGCTGGGCGGTGGTGGTCAAGATGGACGTGTCGGAAACCCTGGCCAGCGTCACCCGCCTCCGGGTCACCGGGTTGTGGATCGCCGGCATCGTCGCCGTCTGCGGACTGGTGATGGCCACCTTCATGGCCCGCGCCATCACCGGGCCGCTGCACGAGTTGGGACTGGCGACACGACTGCTGTCACGGGGCGAGTTCGACGAGCCGGTGATGGTGGAGGGCAGCCAGGAAATCGCCGAACTGGCCCATGCCTTCAACGACATGGCGCTGGAGTTGCACGCCTATCACCGGGGCCTGGAGCGCAAGGTGGCGGAACGCACCCAGGAACTGCGCGAGGCCAAGGACCACGCCGAGGCCGCCACAAGGGCCAAGACCGAGTTCCTGGCCATGATGAGCCACGAGCTGCGCACCCCCATGAACGGCATCATCGGCATGGCGGAACTGTTGAAGGACCGGGTCGCCGCCGACCCCCAGGCGGCCCAGTGGCTGGGCACCATCCGCCAGTCGGGCGAGACCCTGACCGTGTTGCTGTCCGACATCCTGGACATGAGCCGGGTGGACGCGGGCGAGGTGGCCTTCGACCAGCGCCCCTTCCGCCCCGCCGAACTGGTGGACAGCCTGGTCTCGCTGATGCGGGTGTCGGCCCAGGGCAAGGGGCTCCATATTTCCGCCCGGGTGGCCGAGGACATCCCCGGCGAAGTGCTGGGCGATCCCGCCCGCCTGCGCCAGATTTTGCTGAACCTGCTGGGCAACGCCATCAAGTTCACCGACACCGGCGCGGTGGCCATCGCCGTCGATCTGGTGGCTCGCGAGCCCCAGCGGGTGCGGCTGCGCTTCCAGGTCAGCGACAGCGGCATCGGCATCGCCCCCGAAGCCGCAGAAAGTCTGTTCGAGCCCTTCACCCAGGTGGACGCCACCATCTCGCGCCGCTATGGCGGGGCGGGCCTCGGCCTGTCCATCAGCAAGCGGCTGGTGGATGGCATGGGCGGCAGCCTGTCGCTGGACAGCCAGGTGGGCGTGGGCAGCACTTTCACCGTGCTGCTGGATTTCCTGCCCTCGGACGGCGCCGCCAGCGTCGGCGCCCACGGCGAGGACGACACGCCTATCCCGCCCATGACGGTGCTGATGGTGGAGGACGAGGAGGTCAACCGGCAGGTGCTGTCCGGCCTGCTGGCCCGCGCCGGACACCGGGTCCATGCCGCCCGCAACGGCGTCGAGGCCCTGGCGGCGGTAGCGGAACACGATTTCGATCTGGCGCTGGTGGATATCCGCCTGCCCGGCATGGACGGATTCGAAGCGGCGCGGCGCATGCGCGACGTGGTAGCCAGCCGGGGAAGGACCCTGCCCATGGTGGCGGTCACCGCCAATCTGATGAGCGAGGACCTGGAGGCCTGCGCCGAGGCGGGCATGCGCGACGTGGTGGCCAAGCCCATCGACCCCCGCCGCCTGACCCAGGTGCTGGCGGCGGTGTGCTCGGGGCGCTGGCCCGACTCGCTGCGCGCCGCCGAACCCGAGCCCGAGGGGCCGCTGAACGCCCGCCTGCTCGACGAAATCGCCGACGCCCTGGGCCTGGAGGAGCTGGAGCGTCTCAGCCTGGTGGCGGAAGCGGCGGTGGAGGCCAGCCTGCAGCGGCTTCGCCGTGCCGCCGAGGCGAGCGACCTCGCCGAACTGGCCGATGCCGCCCATCGCCTGGCGGGCAGCGCCGGGTCCAACGGCATGGCGCGGCTGCGCGCCCTGGCGAAATCCCTGGAGGCCGAGGCCCGCGCCGGGCAGATCGGCCGGGCACGCGACCTGGAAGCCGGGCTGGAGGATGCCGCCCGCGCTGGTCTCGATGCGTTGAAGAGCTGGATCAGGCGCCGCGCGTGACCTTGGCGGTGAAGCGGTAGCCGTGGCCGCGACAGGTCTCGATCATGTCGGGATCGTCGAGCTTCTTGCGCAATCGGCTGATCAGGATGTCGACGCTGCGCGGCCCGGCCTCGGTCTCGGCCGAGCCCAGGGCGTCCATCAACTGGTCGCGGCTCTGGATGCGTCCGGCCCGGTTCACCAGCACCGCCAGCAGGTCGAATTCCGCCGGGGTCAGGTCGAGGCCTCGCCCCAGCCGGTCCGAGACCGTGCGCTCGGCCCGGTCCAACAGCCAGGGACCGAAGGCGAGCTTGCCCCCTGATCCCGGCGACGGCCCGGCGCGGCGCTCCAGCACGTTCTTGATGCGGGCCAGCAATTCCCGGGGATAGACCGGCTTGGGCAGATAGTCGTCGGCGCCGATCTCGATCCCCAGGGCGCGGTCGTCGGGCGCTCCCTTCTCGGTGACCATGATGATGCCGATATCGCCCCTGGCCCGAACCTCGCGCGCCAGGGCGAAGCCGTTGCCATCGGGCAGAGTCACGTCCAGCAGGATCAGATCGATGCCGCCATGGCTCAGCCAGGCCCGCAGACCCGCCGCGTCCTCGGCCTGATCGACGCGATAGCCCGCCTTGGCGGCGCAGGCGGCGATGATGCCCCTGACCGCCTCGTCATCGTCGACCACCAGGATATGCGCGACGTCCGACATGGGTCCCCCTTCCCCGGAAAAACACCAGAAACAATGGCCACGTATAGTCCAGCTGTCACGACAGAGCTTTTCCGCAGCCCGACCGCCCAACCAGCGACGTCGGATATAGTTATTTTATAGTATTCAGAAATATTTTAGAAATATAGTTTATGCGGTGCAGCACATTTTTTGAACACATACACAGCTATACCGCAGGCTCCAGAAATACCATGAAATTTGGCTCGACCGCTGTACCTTACGGTTAATTCGCTCATTTCCGATATGGCGCAATTTTTTGCCACAATCGCCGTATGAATATTTTTTAGGCATCTGAAATCGGCGCTTGCTTATTTCATGGTCGACAACAGCAACAAGATCACGGTCGGACCAGCCAAATTCCAGCAAATTCAACGCCATGGCCAAGCTGGCCCGCTTCTTGCCCTTTCTCCCGGCATCGTCAACGTCTCGCACGGGAGACATCACATGAAATTCGTTCGGGCTTTCGGCGCCGGTCTGCTGGCCGCCGCTTCGCTGCTGCCCTTCTCGTCCGCCCAGGCCGCGGAAGACACCATCAAGGTCGGCGTGCTGCATTCGCTGTCGGGCACCATGGCCATCTCCGAGACCACCTTGAAGGACACCGTCCTGATGATGGTCGACGACATCAACAAGAAGGGCGGCCTGCTGGGCAAGAAAGTGGAGGCCGTGGTGGTCGACCCCGCGTCCAACTGGCCGCTATTCGCCGAGAAGGCGCGCGAGCTGCTGGAAAAGGAAAAGGTCGCCGCCGTGTTCGGCTGCTGGACCTCGGTGTCGCGCAAGTCGGTGCTGCCGGTGTTCGAGCAGCTGAACGGCATGCTGTTCTACCCGGTCCAGTACGAGGGCGAGGAAAGCTCGCGCAACGTGTTCTATACCGGCGCCGCCCCCAACCAGCAGGCCATCCCGGCGGTGGACTACCTGATGAGCAAGGATGGCGGCGAGGTGAAACGCTGGGTGCTGGCGGGCACCGACTACGTCTATCCCCGCACCACCAACAAGATCCTGGAAGCCTATCTGAAGTCCAAGGGCGTCAAGGCCGAGGACATCATGATCAACTACACCCCGTTCGGTCATAACGACTGGCAGACCATCGTCGCCGACATCAAGAAGTTCGGCGCCGCTGGCAAGAAGACCGCCGTGGTCTCCACCATCAACGGCGACGCCAATGTGCCGTTCTACAAGGAACTGGCCAATCAGGGCATCAAGGCTGATCAGATCCCGGTGGTCGCCTTCTCGGTGGGCGAGGAGGAACTGGCCGGTATCGACACCAAGAACCTGGTGGGCCATCTGGCCGCCTGGAACTACTTCATGTCGGTCAAGGCGCCCGAGAATGACGCCTTCATCGCCCAGTGGAAGGGCTTCATCAAGAATCCGAAGCGGGTGACCAACGACCCCATGGAAGCCACCTATATCGGCTTCAAGATGTGGACCCAGGCGGTCCAGCAGGCGGGCACCACCAATGTGGACGCGGTGCGCCAGGCCATGTACGGCCAGAAGGTCAAGAACCTGACCGGCGGCACCGCCGTGATGAACACCAACCATCACCTGTCCAAGCCGGTGCTGATCGGCGAGATCCAGGCCAATGGCCAGTTGCAGACCGTCTGGAAGACCAAGGACGTGATCAAGGCCGACGCCTGGAGCCCCTATATCCCGGAAAGCGCCAAGCTGAAGGCCGATTGGACCTTCCCCTGGGTCTGCGGCAACTGTGCCGAGCCCAAGTTCAAGATGTAGGACAGGTGCCCCCACCCCGACCCTCCCCCGCTATCACGGGGGAGGGAGAAGGAAGGGAAAATGCCCTCCCCCGCGACAGCGGATCAGGGAGGGAAGCAAAAGCCCCCTCCCCCGTGATAGCGGGGGAGGGTCGGGGTGGGGGCGGTTCCGCCGGAACCACTTTCGGACTGCAAAGGGAGTTCACCCCTTGAAGATTTTGATCCTTGCCTTGCTGGCGTTCCTGGCCTGCGCCCCCGCCCGCGCCGACGAGTTCTCGGATGCGGTTCGCGCGCTGAACGCCGACAATTTCGCCGACAAGATCGCGGCGGTGGAAACCCTGGCCGGATTGGGCGACGGCCGCGCCGCCACCATCCTGGAAGCCATGTCCGACGGCAATCTGCTGGCCACCAAGGACGGCGCCATCCTGATCCAGCGCGCTAGCGGCTTCACCGATGCCCTGACCCAGGCCCCCGCCTCGGGCGAGGGCGCCGAGCCCATCACCGTCAACAACCGCCTGCGCGGCGCCTTGCGCGGCGCGGTGGGCCGCCTCGGCCTGTTCAGCCCCGATGCAGAGCTGCGCAAGCGCGCCGCCGAGTCGGTGCTGACCTCGCCCACCCCGGAATCGGCGGGCATGATGCGCCGCGCCCTGGCCAACGAGACCGTGCCCGAGGTCAGAACCCTGCTGGCCCTGGCGCTAGCCAATCTGGACCTGGCCGACGAGGACCCGGCCCGGCGCCGGGCCGCCGTGGCCGCGCTGAGGGACTCCTCTGATCCCTTGTCGCGCGGCCGCCTACAAGCCATGCTGGAAAACGAGACCGACTCCGAGGTCAGGGCCGCCGCCGAGAAGGCGGTGTCCGAGATCAATTTCCGCCTGTCGCTGGTCTCCATCGGCGCCAATATCTTCCAGGGCCTCAGCTTGGGCAGCGTAATGCTGCTGGCCGCCATCGGCCTTGCCGTCACCTTCGGCGTCATGGGGGTCATCAACATGGCCCATGGCGAGATGATCATGCTGGGCGCCTATACCGCCTTCGTGGTCCAGGAGCTGTTCCGCGCCTTCCTGCCCCCCGGCCTGATCGGCTGGTACCTGCCGGTGGCGGTGCCGGTCGCCTTCGTGGTCACCTTCCTGGTGGGGGTGGCGCTGGAACGCAGCGTCATCCGCTTCCTCTACGGCCGCCCGCTGGAGACCATGCTGGCCACCTGGGGCATCTCCCTGATGCTGCAGCAACTGGTGCGGTCCATCTTCGGCGCCTCCAACCGCGAGGTGGCCAATCCCGATTGGATGACCGGCGGCGTCGACCTGATCGGCGGTTTCACCCTGACCTATAACCGCGTCGTGATCATCATCTTCTGCATGGCGGTGCTGGGCGCCCTGGCAGCCCTGCTACGCTGGTCCAGTTTCGGCCTGCACATGCGCGCCGTGACCCAGAACCGCCCCATGGCCTCAGCCATGGGCATCCCCACTGGACGCATCGACGCCGCCACCTTCGGCCTGGGCTCCGGCATCGCCGGAATGGCGGGAGTGGCGCTGTCGCAGATCGGCAATGTCAGCCCCAATCTGGGCCAGGGCTATATCGTCGATTCCTTCATGGTGGTGGTGTTCGGCGGCGTGGGGTCCCTGTGGGGCACCCTGGTGGGAGCCCTGTCGCTGGGCCTGGTCAACAAGA
This sequence comes from Paramagnetospirillum marisnigri, assembly GCF_001650715.1. GTDB lineage: Bacteria > Pseudomonadota > Alphaproteobacteria > Rhodospirillales > Magnetospirillaceae > Phaeospirillum > Phaeospirillum marisnigri. Next base: position 139,053 of record NZ_LWQT01000098.1, read on the forward strand.
TCCTGGAACCCTATGCCGGAGCCATGCTGGGCAAGATCCTGGTCCTGGTGGTCATCATCCTGTTCATCCAGAAACGCCCAAGGGGCCTGTTCGCCCTCAAGGGCCGGTCGGTGGAATCATGACCCTGCATCCCTCGCTCTCCGCCCGCCTGTTCGCCACCGACGACCGCCGCCTGTGGTGGGGATTGGGCGCCGCCGCCCTGGTGCTGCTGGTGGTGATCCCGGCATTGAACCTGTTGCCCACCCCCGGCTCGGCCCTGCATGTGCCCAATTACGTGGTGACCTTGCTGGGCAAATATCTGTGCTACGCCACCCTGGCCCTGGCCATGGATCTGGTCTGGGGCTATTGCGGCGTGCTGTCGCTGGGCCATGGCGCCTTCTTCGCGCTCGGCGGCTATGCCATGGGCATGTTCATGATGCGCTCCATCGGCGCGCGCGGCGTCTATGGCAATGCCGAGCTGCCCGACTTCATGGTGTTCCTGAACTGGAAAGAACTGCCGTGGTACTGGATGGGCTTCGACCAGTTCTGGTTCGCCGCCCTGATGGCACTGCTGGTGCCCGGCGCCCTGGCCTTCGTGTTCGGCTGGCTGGCCTTCCGCTCGCGCATCACCGGGGTCTATCTCTCAATCATCACCCAGGCCATGACCTATGCCCTGATGCTGGCCTTCTTCAGGAACGAGATGGGCTTCGGCGGCAATAACGGCCTGACCGACTTCAAGGACATCCTGGGCTTCCCCCTGGCCCAACCCTCCACCAAGCTGGCGCTTTACCTGTTGTCGGCGCTGGTACTGGGCTTGGCCTTCCTGCTGGTGCGCTTCGTGATCACCTCCAAGCTGGGCCGCATCATGATGGCGGTGAGGGATGCCGAAAGCCGGGTGCGCTTCCTGGGCTATTCCCCCACCCATGTGAAGCTGTTCGCCTTCACCTTGTCGGCCATGCTGGCCGGGCTGGCGGGGGCGCTATATGTGCCGCAGGTGGGCATCATCAATCCCTCCGAGTTCTCGCCCGCCAATTCCATCGAGATCGCCATCTGGGTGGCGGTGGGCGGCCGGGGAACCCTGGTGGGCGCGGTGCTGGGCGCCTTTGCCGTCAACGGCGCCAAGACCTGGCTGACCGGGGCGGCGCCGGAACTGTGGCTGTTCCTGCTGGGCGCCCTGTTCATCGCCGTCACCCTGGGCCTGCCCAAGGGACTGTTGGGGCTGTGGGGCCAAATCCGCCGCAAGGAGGTGCGCGATGCTTGACGACAGCTTCGAGGTCCAGGTGGACGAGCCCGCCGGTCCCGGGGTTCCGGCGGCAGGCTCCATCCTCTATCTGGACGGCGTCTCGGTCAGCTTCGACGGCTTCAAGGCGCTCAACTCGCTGTCGCTGATCCTGGCGCCCGGCGAGTTGCGCACCATCGTCGGCCCCAATGGCGCGGGCAAGACCACCATGATGGACGTGATCACCGGCAAGACCCGCCCCGACGAGGGCGACGTGCTGTTCGACCAGAAGATCGACCTGACCCAGTTGGACGAATCCGAGATCGCCAATCTGGGCATCGGCCGCAAGTTCCAGAAGCCGACGGTGTTCGAGCATCTGTCGGTGTTCGAGAATCTGGAACTGGCGCTGAAGGCCGACCGGGGCACCTTCGCCACCTTGATGTTCCTGCTGAAATCCGAACACCGCGACCGCATCGACGCCACCTTGGCCCGCATCGGCCTGGCCGACAAGGCGGTCCAGCGGGCCGGATCGCTGTCCCACGGCCAGAAGCAGTGGCTGGAGATCGGCATGCTGCTGATGCAGGACCAGCGCCTGCTGCTGCTGGACGAGCCGGTGGCGGGCATGACCGATTCCGAGACCGAGGCCACCGCCCAGTTGATGCTGGACCTGGCCAAGGACGGCACCCGGTCCCTGGTGGTGGTGGAGCACGACATGGAATTCGTGCGCGCGCTGGGGGCCAAGGTCACGGTGCTGCACGAGGGCTCGGTGCTGGCCGAAGGCAGCCTGGAGACCATCCAGGCCGATGCCAAGGTCGTCGAAGTCTATCTGGGGCGCTGAAGACATGCTCAAGGTCGAGAACATCAACCTCTATTACGGCGCCAGCCATGCGTTGCGCGGCGTCTCGCTCTCCGCCGCACCCGGCCGCGTCACCTGCGTGCTGGGCCGCAACGGCGTCGGCAAGACCAGCCTGATGCGCGCCATCATGGGGCTGCAGCCGGTCAGGGAGGGCGCCATCACCTGGGAAGGGCAGAACATCACCGCCATGAGTGCCCATCAGCGGGCGCGGGCCGGGATCGGCTTCGTGCCCCAGGGCCGCGAAATCTTCGCCCGCCTGACGGTCCGTGAGAACCTGGAAACCGGCTTCGCCCCCCTGCCCCGGGCCTGGCGCAGCCTCCCCGACGAGATTTTCGAGCTGTTCCCGGTGCTGAAAACCATGCTGGGCCGTCGCGGCGGCGACCTGTCGGGCGGGCAACAGCAACAGCTGGCCATCGCCCGCGCCCTGGTGACCCGGCCGCGCCTGCTGATCCTGGACGAGCCCACCGAGGGCATCCAGCCCTCCATCATCAAGGATATCGGCCGGGTGATCCGCCTGCTGGCCGACGCCAAGCTCACGGAATGGGGCGACATGGCGGTGCTGCTGGTGGAGCAATATTTTGACTTCGCCAAGGAACTGGCCGACGATTTCGCCGTCATGGACCGCGGCGAAGTGGTCCTGTCCGGTCAAGCCGCCAGCATGGTCGAGGATGATGTTAGACGCTACCTCACCGTCTGAACCCAGCCTTGCCCGCATGCGGGGAAAAGCCGAGATCACCTTCGGCCGCGACCGGCTGGCCCATCTGTTCCAGCAGGCGCCGCTGCGCGCGCTGTTCCCCACCCCGCCCGATGGCGAGCCGCCCCAGGCCGCCCTGGTCACCACCTCGGGCGGGTTGGCGGGCGGCGACCGCCTCGACCTGAGCGTGACGGTGGACGATGGCGGCGCCGGGCTGGTGGTGGCCTCGGCCGCCGAGAAGATCTACCGCTCCACCGGCCCCGATACCGAGGTGGAGATCGCCCTGGCCGCCGGATCGGGGTCGTGGCTGGAATTCCTGCCCCAGGAGACCATCGCCTTCGACGGCTCGCGGCTGCGGCGGACCACCCGCCTCGACCTTGCCGCCGATGCCCGCGCCCTGGCGGGCGAAATGCTGGTGTTCGGCCGCACCGCCCGGGGCGAGCGCCTGAGCCACGGCCTGCTGCGCGATGCCTGGGACGTCCGGCGCGACGGCCGCCTGATCTGGGCCGACGCCCTGCACCTGGATGGCGACATCGCCGCCAAGCTGGATGCCCCAGCCGGGTTCGACGGCGCCAATGCCTGCGCCACCCTGGTGTTGGCCGCGCCCGCGCCCGAGCGGCTGCGCGACCTGATCCGCGACGGCCTCGCCGACTATGACGGCCGGGCGGGCGCCACCGTGGTGGCCGGTCTGGTGATCGCCCGCTGGCTCGACAGGGACGCCGCCCGCCTGCGCAAGAGCTTCGGAGCCGCCTGGGCGATGCTGCGCCATGAGGCGGCGGGACTGCCGAGAAGACTGCCGCGACTTTGGGAGATATAGCTCATGAATCTCAGCCCTCGGGAAAAGGACAAGCTGCTGGTGGCCATGGCCGCCATGGTGGCGCGCCGCAGGCTGGAGCGCGGCGTCAAGCTGAACTACCCCGAGGCGGTGGCGTTGATCACCGATGTCGTGGTGGAAGGCGCGCGCGACGGCCGCTCGGTCGCCCAGTTGATGAGCGAGGGCGCCCATGTCCTGCGCCGTGAACAGGTCATGGAGGGCATCGCCGAGATGATCCACGACATCCAGGTGGAAGCCACCTTTCCCGACGGCACCAAGCTGGTGACCGTCCACAACCCGATCCGCTGAAGGAGCCCAGGCCATGATTCCAGGCGAGATCATCACCGCGCCGGGCGAGATCGTGCTGAACGAGGGCCGCCCCACCGTGAGCTTGAGCGTCGCCAATACCGGCGACCGGCCCATCCAGGTGGGCAGCCACTACCATTTCTTCGAGACCAACGCGGCCTTGTCCTTCGACCGCGACAAGGCCCGGGGCCATCGCCTGGACATCCCGGCGGGCACGGCGGTGCGCTTCGAGCCCGGCCAGACCCGCGAGGTCACCCTGGTGGCCTATGCCGGGTCCGGCGAGGTCTGGGGCTTCAACGGCCGGGTCAACGGCAAGCTGGTCGAGGAATAGGATTGGCGACACGAATGAACACGAATGAACACGGATATGGCATCCCGCCGCTTCCTCCCGCCATCGAGGATGCGACCAGCCGGATTATCGGCGCGGCCATTGAAGTGTCAAACGTGTTGGGATCAGGCTTTCTTGAAGCCGTTTACCGCAGAGCCTTGCTGAAGGAACTTCATCTCAGGGGCTTGAAGGCCGAAGAGGAGGTTCGCTTCGTCATACACTACAAGGGCGACGAGATCGGAACCTATGTGGCGGATTTGGTCGTCGAGGACACGGTGATCGTAGAGTTGAAAGCCATCGAGTCCTTGGATCGCAGCCATACCGGACAAGTTCTCAACTACTTGCGGGCAAGCGGCCTCCTAGTGGGGATGTTGTTCAATTTTGGAAAGCCGAAATTGGAAATGAAGCGGGTGCGCCGATGACGTCCATTCGTGTTTATTCGTGTTCATTCGTGTCTCATAAAGGAAGCTGAGCCATGGCATTTCGCATCGACCGCAAAGCCTATGCCGCCATGTTCGGCCCCACCACCGGCGACAAACTCCGGCTGGGCGACACCAATCTGGTCATCGAGGTGGAGAAGGACTTCACCACCTATGGCGAGGAGGTCAAGTTCGGCGGCGGCAAGGTCATCCGCGACGGCCAGGGCCAGTCGCAGCGCTCCCGCGCCCAAGGGGCGGTGGACACGGTGATCACCAATGCGGTGATCCTGGACCATTGGGGGGTGGTCAAGGCCGATATCGGGCTGAAGGACGGGCGCATCAGCGCCATCGGCAAGGCCGGTAATCCCGACATCCAGTCAGGCATCGACATCGTCATCGGCCCCGGTACCGAGGTCATCGCGGGCGAGGGCCGCATCGTCACCGCGGGCGGCATCGACTCCCACATCCATTTCATCTGCCCGCAACAGGCCGAGGATGCGCTGTCTTCCGGCGTCACCACCTTGCTGGGCGGCGGTACCGGCCCGGCCGAGGGCACCAACGCCACCACCTGCACCCCGGGGCCGTGGCATCTGGGCCGCATGCTGCAGGCCGCCGAGGGCATCCCGGTCAATCTCGGCTTCTTCGGCAAGGGCAACGCGGCCCGGCCCGAGGCGCTGGAGGAGATGATCCGGGGCGGCGCCTGCGGCCTGAAGCTGCACGAGGATTGGGGCACCACCCCCGCCGCCATCGATACTTGCCTGAGCGTGGCCGAGCGCTTCGACGTCCAGGTGGCCATCCATACCGACACCTTGAACGAATCCGGCTTCGTCGAGAACACCATCGCCGCCTTCAAGCATCGCACCATCCACGCCTTCCACACCGAGGGCGCGGGCGGCGGCCATGCCCCCGACATCATCAAGCTGTGCGGCATCGCCCATGTGCTGCCGTCATCGACCAATCCCACCATGCCGTTCACGGTGAACACCGCCGACGAGCATCTGGACATGCTGATGGTCTGCCATCACCTGGACAGCCGCATTCCCGAGGACGTGGCCTTCGCCGAAAGCCGTATCCGGCGCGAAACCATCGCGGCCGAGGACGTGCTGCACGATCTCGGCGCCATGAGCATGATGAGTTCGGATTCCCAGGCCATGGGCCGCATCGGCGAGGTCATCACCCGGACCTGGCAAACCGCCCACAAGATGAAGGCGCAGCGCGGCGCCCTGCCCGGCGAGGGGGCCAACGACAATCTTCGCGCCAAGCGCTATATCGCCAAATACACCATCAACCCCGCCATTACCCATGGCATCTCGGCCCATGTGGGCTCGGTGGAGGTGGGCAAGCTGGCCGATCTGGTGATCTGGAAACCCGCCTTCTTCGGGGTCAAGCCCGACCTGGTGCTGAAATGCGGCAGTATCGCTTGCGCCTTGATGGGCGATCCCAATGCGTCCATCCCGACGCCGCAGCCGGTGCATTACCGTCCCATGTTCGGCGCCTTCGGCCGGGCCTTGCAGGCAAGCTCCGTCACCTTCGTCTCCCAGGCGGGGCTGGAGGCCGATCTGGGCCGCAGGCTGGGCCTGTCGCGGCAATTGCTGGCGGTCACCGGCACCCGGGGACTGACCAAGGCTTCCATGGTCCATAACGGTGCCTGCCCGGAGATCGAGGTGGATGCCGAAACCTACGAGGTCCGCGCCGACGGCCAGTTGCTCACCTCGGACCCGGCGGCGGAACTGCCGCTGGCCCAGCGATACTTTCTGTTCTAGGAGGGGTGAATGCAAGGAAGGCCCCCTCCCTCCCGCTGCGCGGGTCCCTCCCTCCCCCGGCAAAGCCGGGAGAGGGCATGCGACGTGTCTTCCTCCCTCCCCCGCCTTGGGTGGGGGAGGGTTAGGGTGGGGGCATAGCCATGCGCCGCGCCACCCAGGTCCTGCCCGCCGGAGGCTTCGCCGATACCCTCGCCACGGTGACGCTCACCGCCCATGACCGCCACCGGCGGCGCATCCGCATGACCGACGACCGGGGCGGCGAATTCCTGCTAGACCTCGTCAGCGCCGTGCATCTGAAGGACGGCGACGGCCTGGCGCTGGAGGGCGGCGGCGTCATCTTGGTGGTGGCGGCTTTCGAGGGCGTCGCCGACATCCATGCCGCCACCCCGGAACTGGCGGCGCGCATCGCCTGGCATGTGGGCAATCGCCATGTGCCGGTGCAGATCCTGCCGGGCGGCGGCTTGCGGGTGGAAGCCGATCCGGTGCTGCTGGCCATGGTCGAGGGGCTGGGCGCCGAGGTCAGGCGCCTGCGCGCCCCCTTCCAGCCCGAACCCGGCGCCTATGATCCCCATGGACTGCTGGCGGCGCCCGAACCGACATTGAGGTGGGGATGAAATCCCTGCTGCGCCTGATGGCTTGGCTGTCGCCCTCCTTCCCGGTGGGCTCCTTCGCCTATTCCCATGGCTTGGAATACGCGGTGGAGGCCGGGCTGATCCGCGACCTGCCCCAGGCGCTGGACTGGGTCTCGACCGTGCTGCGCGACGGCGGCGCCCGGCTGGATGCCGACCTGTTCCTGGCTGCTTACGATGCGCAGTCCGACCAGGAGTTGGACGCCGTGGTCGATCTGGCCGATGCCTGGCGCGGAACCAGTGAACTGGCCCAGGAATCCGCCGCCCAGGGTGCGGCCTTCCTGCTGGCGGTCGCTGCGGCCTGGCCCGATCCCTGGCTGGAGCTGTGGAAGGCCCGGCTGAAGACCACCGACCGCCGTCCGGCTTACTGCGTGGCGGTGGCGGTGGCGGCGAAGCGGGCCGGAATCGCGGCCGAGGACGCGCTGGCCGCCTTCCTGCACGCCAGTTGCGCCAATCTGGTCTCGGCCCTGGTGCGGCTGGTGCCGTTGGGCCAGACCGACGGCCAGCGCGCCATGGCCGCCATGGAACCCCTGGTGGAACAGGCGGTGGCCGCCGCCCTCGCCCGCCCGCCCGCCGATCGCGGCGCCTGCGTGCCGGTGCTCGACTGGTGCTCCATGTCCCACGAAACCCAATATACGAGGCTGTTCCGATCATGACCGCGTTTCGAGTTGGCATTGGCGGGCCGGTGGGCTCGGGCAAGACGGCGCTGATGGATGCCCTGTGCAAGCGCCTGCGCGATCATTACGACATCGCCGCTATAACCAACGACATCTACACCCGCGAGGATGCCGAATTCCTGACCCGCTCCGGGGCGCTTGCGCCCGAGCGCATCATGGGAGTGGAAACCGGCGGCTGCCCCCATACCGCCATCCGCGAGGACGCCTCGGCCAATCTGGCGGCGGTGGACGAGATGCTGGCCCGCTTCCCCAGCCTTGAGATCATCCTGGTGGAATCCGGCGGCGACAACCTGTCGGCCACCTTCAGCCCCGAACTGGTGGACATCACCGTCTATGTCATCGACGTGGCGGCGGGCGAGAAGATCCCCAGGAAGGGCGGCCCCGGCATCACCCGCTCCGACCTGCTGGTCATCAACAAGATCGATCTGGCACCGCTGGTGGGCGCCAGCCTGGAGGTCATGGAACGGGATGCCGCCCGCATGCGGGGGATGCGGCCGTTCCTGTTCTCTAACCTCAAGACCGGCAAGGGGCTGGATGAGATCACCGCCTTCATCCTGTCCACGGGGGGATTGTCCCGCCGCTGAGCCGCTGACGAAAATCTCCGCTTTACCCTGTCACGACATTGTCAAATAATGTGGACACTTTCTAATCTCTGACGAGATGCTGCTTCTTTGGGCCAGAGCGCGCCCCCAACCCGTCACCCTGGGACGAGACCATGAGAGCGATTCGCTTCTGGGCGACATCGATCGTTGCGGCCCTGTTGCTGGTTGTCATGGGGATGCTGTCCTCTGATTTCGTCGAGACCTGGCGAAATTATCAGGCAGCTCGCCAGGTCCTGGCAGCCAACAGCGCCATCGACAGCCTGCTGCAAGCGGCACAGAATTTCGCCTTCGAGCGGGGGCGAACCAATGTGGTGCTCAATGGCCCCGGCCCCATCAGCGATGACAACCGCGCCTTCCTGACCGAAAGGCGAAAGGCGGCCGATGACGCGCTGTCCGAGGGAATACGCCATTTTGACATGTCCCCCAATCCCGAACTGGAGCGGATTCGCGTGGACTACGCGGCGGTCACGGCCTTGCGGATCGAGGCGGACCAGGCTTTCGCGCTTCCCCGTGGCCAGCGACCAACCGACTTGCCGGATCGCTGGGTCAGGGCGCAGACCACTCTGCTGGATTCCATCACCGACCTCATTGCCAACGAAACACTGAAGGTCGACCGCTTCACCGCCGTGTTTCGCCTTTTCACCCGGATCAAGCTGCAGGCCTTCAATGTCCGGGATGCCTTCGGGCTGGAATCGTCGCGCTATGCCACCAGTTTGAGCGGCAAGCCACTGGATTCCCAAGCCCTGTCCTCGGCCATGTTGCTGCGGGGGCGGGGCGAGACCTCGTGGCGGGAGTTGCAACGGGAAGTCAGCCGGGCCGACAGCCCCAATCTGACAGAGGCGCTGGACACCGTTCGACACGAATTCTTCGTCCGGTTCCGACCGCTGGAGGATCAGGTGATCCAGGCCAGCCTGACCGGCCAGCCCCAACCCTGGAGCGTCGCCGAATTCACCAAGGCCTCGGTCCCCGCCCTGGATTCCATCGCCGCATTCCTGAAGGTGGCCACCAAGGAAACCGCCGCCTTCGGCATCGCCAATGCCAGCCGTGCCCGCGAACGGCTGCTGGTTCAGGCGGCGGTCGCCATCGGCGTGACCTTGCTGTCCGTGGCCACGCTATACGTGATCCTTGGCCGCCTGCTGCGGCCGCTGCAGCGCATCCAGTCCAGCCTGGCCGCCCTGGCCGATGGCAACACCACCATTCCGGTTCCCACCGCCCCACCACGGGATGAGATCGGCGCCATGTGGGCCGCCGTGGAGTCTTTCCGTCGCAGTCTGCTGGAACGCAAGCGGGCCGAGGCCCTGTTGCGCGACAGCGAAGCCCAGTTGCGCGCCGTGGTCAGCAACGAGCCCGAATGCATCAAACTGGTGGATGGCGATGGGGCGCTGATCCAGATGAACCCCGCGGGCTTGCAAATGGTGGAGGCGGTGTCACAAGAGCAACTGGTCGGCCGCCACATTATCGAAGTGGTCGCGCCAGAGTATCGGCAGGCCTTCAGCGAGATGCACCAGGCCGTCATGGCGGGTGAAACCAGGGAACTTCAATTCGAGGTCATCGGCTTGCGCGGCACCCGCTGCTGGCTGGAAACCCATGCCGTCCCCATGGATTTTGACGGACGCCGGGTGCATCTGGCGGTGACCCGCGATATCTCGAGCCGCAAGGCCCTGGAACTCGACCTGAAGCGATCCAATGCCGAGCTTGAACGCTTCGCCTATGTGGCGTCCCACGATCTGCGCCAGCCCCTGCGCATGGTCAGTTCCTACCTGACCCTGCTGGAGCGCCATCTGGCAGGGCGGCTGAACGAAGACGAGCAGGCCTTCATCGACTTTGCCGTCAATGGCGCCAAGCGCATGGACCGGATGATCATCGACCTGCTGGATTATTCGCGTATCGGCCGCGACACGGTCGAGATGACGGCGGTGGCCTTGGATGAGGTTGTCGGACACGCCATCGCCAATCTGCAGGGCGCCATCGACGATAGCGCCGCCATGATCGAGATCCCCACCAACCTGCCCACGGTCATGGGCAGCGACACCGAGCTGGAACGTCTGTTCCGCAACCTGATCGGTAACGCGCTGAAATTCCAGGCCGAGGGGCGGTCGCCCCATATCCGCATCCAATGCCGCGAGGCGGAGGCCGACTGGGAAATCTCGGTATCCGACAACGGCATCGGCATCGCCCCCGAGGATCACCAGCGTCTGTTCCAGATCTTCCAGCGTCTGGTCAGTCAGGACCAGTATCCCGGCAGCGGCATCGGCCTCGCCTCGTGCCGCAAGATCATCGAGCATCACCACGGCCGGATCTGGGTGGAGTCCCTGCCCGATGAAGGGACGACCTTCCGCTTCACCCTGCCCAAGTCATCGGTTGTCGGCTAAGGCCGTCAGCCCCTCGGCATCCAGGCGATAAGGCAGCCAGTCCGCCAGCGACGCGAATCCCACCGAGGAATAGAACCGCCGCGCCGACTCGTTCCAGGCCAGGACGTTGACGTCCAGCCGCGCGCACCCCTCGGCCAGGGCCAGCCGCGCCGCTTCGGCCAGCAGGCGTCGGGCCAGTCCCTGGCCGCGCGCCGCCTCCATCACGAACAGGTCGTGCACGGTCATGGCAGGAGCCCCGGCCCAGCTGGAATAGGTATCCAGCAATGTGACGATGCCGCAGGCCGCGCCGTCGGCCTCGGCCAGCAGCACCCGAAAGCGGCGATGGGGTCCAAAAGCGTCGCGCCGCACCGCCGCTTCGGACAGGGTCACGGCGGTGGGGGCACGCTCGAAGGCCGCCAGGCGGGTGATCAGGCCGACGATGACGGCGGCATCATCGGGAATCGCCGGTCGGATCACGGCGGGCGGCGTCACTCCTCCGCCCCGAAGCAATGGCTGACATCGGGGCAGACGTCGCAGACCGGCGACTTGCAGACATAGACCCCCTCGGCCTGGCACATCTCGCGGTAAAAGAATTTCTTCCACCGCATGCCCTGGGTGTTGCGGGCCGCCACCGTGGGAAAATGGCGGTGGAGCATGTCCGAAAGCTCCTTGCGGCTCCGCAGCCCCAGGCTGATCCACAGATGCTCGGGCCGCAGGGAGCGTCGGGCGACGATTCGGGCCAGCCAGTCCTCGATCTCGGCGCCATTGGCGCGTCCGTCCAGCAGCAATTGCCGATAATCCGGTTCCTCGATGGCGTCCTCGCCACAGGACGCCTCGGGGTCCAGCAACTCGCCGGGAGCATAGGCGCCGGAAAAGGCATGGTCGAGAATGCGCTGGAGCATGGGACCGGGCAGCCCCACCGCCTCGGCCAGCGGATGCCCGGCTTCCGCAACGGCAAGGGCGATCACCGAGGCCAGGACATGGCGGTCGGGCTCGTCCATGGCGCCATCGCCCGCCATCAGGCGGTCATAGACCATTCGGTCCAAGGGAGGAGCAAGTGCCGGACTCATGAACTGGCATCATCCTCGGCCAGGGGGAAAGCTGGTATAGACATAAGCGTCCGCGCCGCCATCGCCAAGCACCTGCTTTCGCCCCCTCCCCCCTCTCCCGCAACGGGGTCAGTTGATCTTGAAGCCATAGCGGACGAAGACGGCCTTGGATTCGGGACTGCGGATATGGTCCAGCAGCGCCTTGGCCGCCGGGGTTTCCTTGCCCTTGATCAGGGCGAAGGGATAGACGATGGGTTCGTGCATGCTTTCGGGAAAGACGCCGATCACCTTGACCTTCTTGGACACGGCGGCATCGGTGGCATAGACCACGCCCAGCGGCGCCTCGCCACGCTCGACGAAGGCCAGGGCGGCCCGCACCGAATCGGCGCCCGCCACCTTGGCGGACACCGCCTGCCACTGCCCGGCCTTCTCCATGGCCTGCTTGAAGTAGAGCCCCACCGGAACGGAATCCGGATTGCCGGTGGCGATGCGCCCCGGCCCCGCCAGGGTGGCGATATCGGTCTTGGGGGTCAGTTCCTGCCTGTCCAGCTTGGAATCCAGCGGCGCGATCAGCACCAGGGTATTTCCCAGCAGGTTGAAGCGGGTATCGGGATTGATCAGCTTCTTCTCGGCCAGATAATCCATCCATTTCAGGTCGGCGGAAGCGAAGACCTGGCCCGGCCCCCCTTGTTCCACCTGCTTGGCCAGGGCCGACGAGGCGGCATAGGACGGCACCATCTTGTTGCCTGTCCGGGCGGTGTAAGCCTCGCCGATCTCGTTCAGCGCATTGGTCAATGAGGCGGCGGCGAACACCACCACGGTTTCGGCCCGAGCCTCGGCGGCCAACAAGGTCAGCACGAGGCCGACAACAAACCCACGGACACGCACTGAAAACATCGGGATCCTCCTGCCACTCACCTGATATGTAGTTAGTGTATATAACGCAACGGGGCAGAAGGCAACCTCATCCCGGCCGGGATCGTGCGGATCACGACTCCACGGGAACCGCAGACATTCCGCCTACCCAAACAAGACAAGAAGGATATGACGATAAAAATACATGGTTCAAAAGCAGGGATATAACCGCAGAAGACATAACGATAAAATCAATGAAGGCGTATTGGTCGACAATATAACGACAAAATGCACATCACATATCCGCATCATGCATATCGATTACATTTGACCACAAGTCCATTGCAAAGATAATCAACATCTCTGGCGGACTTCCCGCCTGGCTTCATTGGAGACTTCCATGAAACTTAGTGCCCGCAATGCCCTGAAGGGCAAGGTCGTCGACATTTCCAAGGGCCAAGTGATGGCCAAGGTCAAGATGGATGTGGGCGGCCAGTTCATCACATCGCTGGTCTCGGTCGAGGCGATCGAGGATCTGGACCTGAAGATTGGCGACTCCGTGTCCGCCATCATCAAGTCTTCCGAAGTGATCATCGGCAAATAGGCCGTCAGCGCCCTGGCCTCGATCCTCGATATAGAGCGGCGAGCCCCCTATGAAGCCACCGACCTGCAAGCCTGAAAAACAGCTCATCACAACGCGGTGATGGGCGCCACGTCGTCATAGGTCTTGAGAACCCGGTCGGTGGCGGGGTCGATTTCCAGCAGCCGCACCTCGTAGCCCCACAGATTGGCGATGTGGCGCAGCACACGGACCGCCTCGACCTCGTTCAGCAGCATGCCGCTTTCCACCAGATGGTGGACGATCAGGCGACGGTCGCCCGCCAGGTCCACATCGACGATCTGGATGTCGGGCTCCAGATGGGCCACGTCATAGCTGCGCGCCAGGGCCTTCCTGACCTCGCGATAGCCACGCTCGTTGTGGATGGCGGTCACCGCCATATCGGGCGCCTCGGCCTCGTCGTGGATCTTGAACAGCTTCATCTTGCGGATCAGGGCGGGCGACAGGTATTGCAGGATGAAGCTTTCGTCGCGGTAGTCGGCCCAGGCTTGGCGGAGCGTGCCATAGGGGTCGTTGTTGCCCGCGAAATGGGGGAACCACTCCCGATCCTCGTCGGTGGGACTTTCGCACATGCGGCGGATGTCGCTCATCATGTTGAAGCCCAGCGCATAGGGATTGAGCCCGGAATAGCGGCGGTCATCGAAATCGGGCTGGAACACCACCGATGAATGGGAATGCAGGATTTCCAGCATGGCGCCGTCGGTCAGCAGCCCCATCTCGTGCAGGCGGGTCAAGATGGTGTAGTGAACGAAGGTGGCGCAGCCCTCGTTCATCATCTTGGTCTGCTTCTGGGGATAGAAGTACTGGGCGATCTTGCGCACGATGCGGATCAGCTCGCGCTGCCACGGCGCCAGCTTTGGGGCCATTTTCTCCAGGAAATACAGGATATTCTCTTCCGGCAGGCCCAACTGGCGCTTGCGGTCGGCCAGTTCCTTCGAGCCCTGCTGGGTCGAGGCGGGCTTGGGTACCGTCCGCCACAGGTCGTTGAACATCTTTTCCTGATAGGCATAGCGCTCGGCGGCGCGTTTTTCCTCCTCGCGCAGGTCGGGAGTCCGCTTCCTGGGATATTTGTGGACGCCGTGGCTCATCAGGGCATGGGCGGCGTCCAGAACCTTTTCCACCGCCTGATGGCCGTAGCGCTCCTCGCAATGGGCGACATAGCCCTTGGCGAATTCCATGTAGTCCAGGATGCCCTTGGCGTCGGTCCACTGCTTGAACAGCCCGTTGTTCTTGAAGAAGTGGTTGTGGCCGAAGGCGGCGTGGGCGATCACCAGCGTCTGCATGGCCATGGAGTTCTCCTCCATGATGTAGCTGATGCAGGGGCTGGAATTGATGACGATCTCGTAGGCGAGGCCCCGCATGCCCTTGCGGTACAGGGTCTCGTCGCGGGCGAAATGCTTGCCGAACGACCAATGCTTGTACATCAGCGGCATGCCGATGGAGGAATAGGCGTCCAGCATCTGCTCCGCCGTGATCACCTCGATCTGGTTGGGATAGGTCACCAGCCCCAGCTCGGCCTTGGCGATCTGCTCGACGGCGTCATAGACCCGCTGGATCTTCTCGAAGTCCCAATCGGCGCCGGTGAACAGGGGAGTCTCGGTCATGGCGCCTCTCCCCCCGCTTCCCAGGCGGCGTTGTCTTTACGCTCCTTCGAGAACAGGTCCCTGAAAACCGGGAAGATCTGGCTGCGCACCCGAACCCGGCGCATGGCGAAATTGCCGCCCGCCCGGGCGAATTCCTTATAGGTGCGCCACAGGTCGGAATCGCGGCCCAGCCAGTCCTTGTACTCGGCCCCCACCTCCACATAGGCGAAATACTGGCACAGCGGCAGGATACTGGTTTCCAGCAGCGAGGCGGTCTTGGCGTTGTCGGCCGAGGTATTGTCGCCGTCCGAGGCCTGGGCGCAATAAATGTTCCAGTCGGCGGGGGGATAGCGTTCGTCGATCACCTTCCTCATCTCCACCAGGGCGGTGGAGACCACCGTGCCGCCGCTTTCGGTGGAATAGAAGAAGGTCTCCTCGTCCACCTCCTCGGCCTCGTGGGTATGGCGGATGAACACCACGTCCACATGGCGGTAGCGCCGAGACAGGAACAGATAGAGCAGCATGAAGAAGCGCTTGGACAGGTCCTTCATATGCTCGGTCATGGAGCCCGACACGTCCATCAGGCAGAACATCACCGCCTGGGTCACCGGCTTGGGCACGTGCTCGAAACGGGAATAGCGCACGTCCAGCGGGTCGATATAGGGCACCCGCCTGATCTTCGAGGCGAGATGGTCGAACTCCACCCGCAGCAGCGACAGCCGTTCCGGGTCCTCGCCGGTTTCCTCCAGCCGCTTGATCTCGGCCTCCAGCGCGGCCAGTTCCTCGGGCTTGGGCCGCTTCAGGGCGATGCGCCGCGATAGCGAGTTGCGCATGGTGCGCACGATGTTGAGATTGGCGGGCGAGCCGGTGACCGAATACCCCGCCCGCATGGGGGTGGTGGATTCGGTCTGCTTCATCTTCTTCTTGACCAGATCGGGCAGTTCCAGGTCGTCGAGGAAGATGTCCAGGAACTCATCCCGCGACAGCACGAAGGCGAAATCGTCCTGGCCCTCGCCGTCGGGGCTGCCTTCCGAGCCACCGCCCTCGCCGCCGTCCTCGTCCGGCTTCTTGATGCGGTCGCCCACAACGAAGTCCTTGTTGCCGGGCACCACATAGTCGCGGATACCGCCCTTGGCGGCGCGGTGGAAGCTGGGCTCGCGCAGCCCATCCATGGGAATGGAAATCTTCTCGCCGTTGGCGATGTCCTGGATGGAGCGGGACCCCGAGGCGTCGCGCACCGCCTTGACAATCTGGGCGCGGGCGCGGCGCAGGAACCTCTGCCGGTTGGCGAGGCTTTTTCCCTTGGGATTGAGGCGTCTGTCGATGACGTTCATGGCTGTTATAGTCCCTCAATCGCCGGGCGGGGCCTCCGGCCCCTTGGCTCCCGCGCCACAAGGCGCGCCGGGCCTTGCCCGCAACTCCTCACTTCGTTCGCCGGCCTCCCGCTCCTCCCTCCCCCCTCGTGGGGGAGGGCCGGGGTGGGGGGGCCACATCAATGCATCACCCCGCCTGCTTGACCCGCATATACCATTCCACCAGTCGGCGGACCTGGCGTTCGGTGTAGCCGCGGCTCATCATGCGCTCGACGAATTCCGAGTGCTTCTTCTCCGAGTCGGAATCCTTCTTCGAGCCGAAGCTGATGACGGGCAGCAATTCCTCCACCTGGCTGAACATGCGGCGCTCGATCACTTCCCTGATCTTCTCGTAGGAGGTCCAGGACGGTGACTTGCCGCCTTGCGCCGCGCGAGACCGCAGGGCGAACTTGACCACCTCGTTGCGGAAGTCCTTGGGATTGGCGATGCCGGCCGGCTTTTCGATCTTCGACAGTTCCTGGTTCAGCAGGTCGCGGTCCAGCATCTGGCCGGTATCGGGGTCCTTGAAGTCCTGGTCCTCGATCCAGGCGTCGGCATAGTCCACATAGCGGTCGAACAGGTTCTGGCCGTAGTCGTGATAGCTTTCCAGATAGGCCTTCTGGATCTCGTTGCCGATGAATTCGGCATAACGGGGCGCCAGCTCGCCCTTGATGAACTCCATGTATTTCTTCTCGGTGTCCTCGGGGAACTGCTCGCGCCGGATGGCCTGTTCCAGCACATACATCAGGTGGACCGGATCGGCCGAGACCTCGAACGTGTCGTAGTTGTAGGTCGACGACAGCACCTTGAAGGCGAAGCGGGTGGAAATGCCGTCCATGCCCTCGTCGACGCCCGCCGCGTCCTTGTATTCCTGCATGGGCTTGGCCTTGGGGTCGGTCTCCTTGACGTTCTCGCCGTCATAGACCCGCATCTTGGAATAGAGGTTGGAGTTCTCGTGCTCGCGCAGGCGCGACAGCACGGCGAAGCGCGACAGCATTTCCAGGGTGCCCGGGGCGCAGGGCGCGCTCTCCAGTTCCGAGGTGTCGATCAGCTTGTCATAGATCTTCTGTTCCTCGGCGACCCGCAGGCAATAGGGCACCTTGATGACGCAGATGCGGTCGATGAAGGCCTCGTTGTTGCGGTTGTTCTTGAAGGTCTGCCATTCCGCCTCGTTGGAATGGGCCAGCACGGTCCCCAGGAAGGGCATGGCGCCGATATTTTCCGAGCCGATATAGTTGCTTTCCTGGGTGGCGGTCAGCAGCGGATGCAGCATCTTGATGGGGGCCTTGAACATCTCGACGAATTCCAGCAGGCCCTGGGTGCAGCGGTTCAACCCGCCCGAATAGGAATAGGCGTCGGGATCGTTCTGGCTGAACATTTCCAGCTTGCGGATGTCGACCTTGCCCACCAGGGTCGAGATGTCCTGGTTGTTCTCGTCGCCGGGTTCGGCCTTGGATACCGCGATCTGCTTCAGGCGCGACGGGAACAGCTTCACCACCTTGAACTTGGCGATGTCGCCGCCGAACTCCTCCAGGCGCTTGACCGCCCAGGGGCTCATCAGGCCGGGGATGCGGCGCCTGGGAATGCCGTACTTGTCTTCCAGCATCGGCCCCATGGTCTCGGCGTCGAACAGGCCCAGCGGGCTTTCGAACAGCGGGCTGATTTCCTTTCCCGCCTTCAGCACATAGATGGGATGGACCTCCATCAGCGCCTTCAGCTTCTCGGCCAGCGACGACTTGCCGCCGCCCACCGGCCCCAGCAGGTAGAGGATCTGCTTGCGTTCCTCCAACCCCTGCGCCGCGTGGCGGAAATAGCCGACGATGCGCTCGATGGTCTCCTCCATGCCGTAGAAGTCGGAAAAGGCGGGATAGACCTTGATGGTGCGGTTCATGAACACCCGGGACAGCCTTGCGTCCTTGGCGGTGTCGATGATCTCGGGCTCGCCGATGGCGGCAATCATGCGCTCGGCCGCCGAGGCGTACATCATGGGATCAATGCGGCAGCCTTCCAGATAGTCCAGCAGGGAAAGATCGACTTCCTTGCGGGTTTCGTAGGCTCGCGAGTATCGGGTGAAGATATCTTCGGTGGCAGCCATATCATCACTCCATGCAGAGATGCGATCCAAGGGCGGCGGATCGCGCCCTATTGCTTATGTTTGGATTGGGACGGCCAAAGTCACGGGGGGGCCGCGAAGATTTCCGCAGGCGAGCCATGCGCGGCCCGCAAGGGACAGCCAAGGGGCCAGACGAACCGCCCGAGACGGCGATGGAAGAAGCGAAAGACCACATTGTGTCGTCCCTCTCGCCAACATCTGCGCAGGCCTATGTTAAGCCAGGAGGGCTTAACAAATTGCTTTGCCCAGACCATCAGCGTGGCGGGAGATTGTGGCGAAATAAGCGACGATCGAAGATTTTGGGCGCTGGGTCGCACCGCCTTGGACAGGACGGTGGCGGCGGCCGCCACATCGGCCACGTCCACGGTCAGGCTGTCGAACACCTTGGCGGCCCGGCGATGACGGCAAGGGCGGAACGGCGCATTCTCCCGCCCCCAGGAGCAACCTTTCGGCAACACTGCCCCTGGTGGCTTCGCAAGAAAAGCACCCACCTCCGTCATAGAAGATGAGGGGACGCCATAGGCGGGGGGTCAGATATACTGGCCCGAATCCACCTTGATCACCTCGCCGGTGATGCAGCGCGCCGCGTCCGACAGCAGGAACAGCACGGCGTTGGCGATGTCCGAGGTATCGGGCAGGATGGCGAGCGCCGCCTCGGCCAGGGCACGATCGCGGAACTGCTGGTCCAGCTTCAGAGTCATCTCGGTCAGCACCATGCCCGGCGCCACCGCGTTGCAGGTCACGCCCTTCGGCCCCAGTTCCTTGGCCGCCGTCTTGGTCAGCCCCACCATGCCCGCCTTGGAGGCGGCGTAGTTGCCCTGGCCCATCTTGCCGCGCAACCCGTTGATGGAAATCATGTTGACGATCCGCCCCACCCCGGCCTGGACCATGCCGGGACCGGCGGCGCGGATGGTGTTGAAGGCGCTGGTGAGATTGACGGTCAGGACCGAGGCCCACTCGTCGTCGCTCATCTTGAGCAAGGTGCGGTCCCGGGTGATGCCCGCATTGTTGACCAGCAGATGCACCGGCTTGCCGATGGCGGCGAAGGCGGCGTTGACGCTGGCGGACTCCGACACATCCACCGCATGGGCGGTCATGCCCGCGGGAAGGTCGCCGGTCTCGCGGTCAAAGACGTGAACCTCGGCCCCACCGGCGGCCAGCCCCTCGGCGATGGTGCGCCCGATGCCGCGCATGCCGCCGGTGACCACCGCGACCCGACCCGGAAATTCCCACTTCATTCCAACCCCCTCTTGACCGGCGTTTGTATTTCGGTATTATCGTACCGAATTATTCATTTAACAAGGTACCGCCCGCCCAGGGGAGTCGTCAAGTGTCGGCGCCCCCTACACCTTCGGAACGGCACCTAGAGATCGGGAGGTTCGCGAGTTCCATGAGCACCACTATCCGCGATATCACGAGTGCCGACATCGAGCGGGTGATCGAGCTTGATCGTCGCCTGACGGGGGCACCCCGCCGCAATTACCACGAGAAGCGTATGGCCGCCGCCACGGCGGAGCCCACCAGCTTCGTTTCCATCGCCGCCGCCGACGGCCCGGTGCTGAAGGGCTATGTCCTGGCCCATATCCTGGACGGCGAATTCGGCGGCACCGGCCCGGTGGGCGTGGTCGAGACCATTGGTGTCGACCCCGACCAGCGCGGCAACGGCCTGGGGCGCAAGCTGATGGCGGCGGTCGAGGCCGCCATGAAGCAGCGCGGCATCCGCGAACTGGTCACCCAGGCCGACTGGACCGAACACGGCATCACCCGCTTCTTCCAGTCCGCCGGGTTCGAACTGGCCCCCCGTATCGTCCTGGAGCGCGGCACGGACGACGTCTCGGATTTCGAGGCCCCGCTGGCCCAGCAGGTGCGCGACAGCGACGAGGTCGACCTGTCCGACCCCTCGGGCGACGACTTCTCCGCATTGTCGCGTGACCGGGTGCCGGTGCGCTCGCTGACCGAGGCCGACTATCCCTATATCGTGTCCATCGACCGCAAGGTCATGCGCCGCGACCGCTCGGGCTACTACAAGCGCAAGATTTCCGAGGTCACCAAGGAATCCGGCGTCCGCGTCTCCCTGGTGGCCGAGCTGGACGGCATGTTCGCGGGCTTCGTCATGGCCCGGACCGAATACGGCGAATTCGGCCGCGCCCAGGCCACCGCCATCCTGGACACCATCGGCGTCGACCCGGCCTATTCCGGCCATAATGTCGGCCGCGCCCTGTTGAGCCAATTGCTGACCAACCTGTCGTCCCTGGGCGTCGAGAAGGTCCAGACGCAGGTCAGCTGGAACAGCTTCGACCTGCTGCGCTTCATGGCGCGGTGTGGCTTCGTCCCCTCGCAGCGCCTGTCGTTCTGGCGCCGCCTGGACTAAGGGCCCCTCCGCAGGTCGTCTCCCCCCCCCTTTCACCGACCCGCGCCAAGGGGCCGGAAGCCGACATGGCTTCCGGCCCCTCTTTCATGATTAATGCATCTTTTCGATCTAGCCCTTGAGGCCTACATTGAGTTCATGGCCTGGGGTTCATCCGCCAGTCACCTGACTGGCGCCCCACCATGGAGGGGTATACCATGAAGATGTTCGCTGCCGTTCTTGCCGCCGGAATGCTGGCCCTGGCGTCCACCGCCGCCTTCGCCGGCGCCGACGACACCAAGTGGGTCGCCAAGTGCATCAGCGACAATTCCGATGCCAAGGTGTCGGTCGAGATCGTCGCCAAGTACTGCACCTGCATGAACAACAAGATGGACGACAACGAAACCAAGACCATTACCCAGTGGGAAAAGACCCACCCGGCCGAGATGAAGGCCTGTGAAAAGGAAGCGGGCTGGAAGTAACAGCCTCGCCGTCCGGATTGGACAGCCCGGGGGGACGCGCCACAGGGGGCGGTCCCCCCGCTTCATGTCCGGACCATATGGAACTCCATCCCGCCATATCTTTTTGGTATGATCAGGCATGGATATCCGACAACTGCGCTATTTCCTCGGCATCGTCGAACACGGATCGCTGACCCGGGCCGCCGAGGCGTTGCGGGTGGCGCAACCGGCGTTGAGCCTGCACCTCAAACGCCTGGAAGAGGAAATCGGCTGCCCGCTGGTCCATCGCACCGCCCGGGGCGTGGTCCCCACCGAAAGCGGCCAGCGTCTGGCGCTGCGCGCCGCCATGCTGGTGGATCAGGTCTCGGGCCTGCGCGATGAGATCCGGGGATTGGAGGCCGCGCCCTCCGGCCCAACGGTGATCGGCATTCCCACCTCGCTCGGCCCCATGCTGACGGCCCCCTTGGTGATGGATGTGCGCCGCCGCTATCCGGCCATCCGGCTGCGGGTGGTGGAAGGCTTGTCGGGCCACATGCTGGAATGGGTGTCGTCGGGCAAGGTGGACATGGCGCTGGTGTTCGGGGCCGAGCCGCCCCCCGGACTCGCCACCCGCTTCGTCGCCCGCGAGCGGCTGGGGCTGGTGGCCCCAAAGGGCGACGAAACCGCCGCCGGGCGCGACCGCATCGAGCTGGCGGCCGCCCTGGAACTGCCCCTGATCCTTCCCGGCCATCCCCACGGCCTCCGGGTCGAGGTGGAGCGCGCCGCCGCCTCGATGGGAACCTCTGCGCATGTGGTGGTGGAGGTGGACGCCCTGGAACAGATCAAGGCGCTGGTGGCCAAGGGCGCCGGTTATACCGTGCTGTCAGAACGCTATGCCCGCAGCGGCCCGGAAGCCTCGGGGCTGGTCTGCATCCCCATCGTGGCGCCCGAGATCGAGCGGACCATCTCGCTGGCCCATTCCGCCGACCGGCCGCTGTCCATCGCCGCCAGGGCGGTGCACGCCATCGCCCTGGAACAGTTGGGACGGCTGACCCATGATGGCCGCTGGATGTGATACAGAATTCAACAATCCCGGTATCGCACAGATATGCATTGGTGCGCCGGGAATGCGCATTCCGCTTCCGATTCGGTCCGCACCGATGGTAGGGTCTAGCCCTTCCGCCGAGACCGGGGGCGATACCACCCGGACCGCGGAACTGGTCCAAGGATGAGAGGGTAGGAGCTTTCCATGTCCGCTGCCGTCAAGGCGAAGCCGCAGTCACGTCTTCTGTTGTCCGGTAACGACGCCATCGCCCGGGGTGTCTGGGAGGCTGGCGCCAAGGTCGCCGCCGCCTATCCCGGCACGCCGTCCACCGAAATCCTGGAAAGCCTGTCCCAGTATCCCGATCTCTATGCCGAATGGTCGGTCAACGAGAAGGTGGCCCTGGAAGTGGCCATCGGCGGCTCCATGTCGGGAGCCCGCTCGTTCTGCGCCATGAAGCATGTGGGCCTCAACGTCGCCTCCGACGCCTTCATGACCATCACGGTCGCGGGCGTGGTCGGCGGCCTGGTCATCGCCGTGGCCGACGATGTCGGCATGAGTTCGTCCCAGAATGAACAGGACTCCCGCTTCTGGGGCCGCTTCGGCCATGTGCCGCTGCTGGAGCCCGCCGACTCGCAGGAAGCCTACGAGATGGCCAAATACGCCTTCGAACTGTCGGAGGCCTATAACACCCCCGTCATCCTGCGCCTGACCACCCGCGTCTGCCATGTCAAGGCGGTGGTGCAGGTGGGCGAGCGCGCCGCCCACGACATCACCGGCTTCAAGTCCGACGCCCGGCGCTGGGTCATGACCCCGGCCAATGCCAAGGGTCGCCTGCCCGACCAGATCGCCCGCGAGGGCAAGCTGCAGGCCCTGGCGGAAGTCTCCCCGCTCAACGTGCTGGAGCCCGGCTCCGACCGTCGGGTCGGCTTCGTCACCTCGGGTCCCGCCTATATGCATGTGCGGGAAAGCTTCCCCGACGCGCCGGTGCTGAAGCTGGGCTTTTCCTATCCGGTGCCCATGGCCCTGGTGGAGAAGCTGGCGGCCCAGGTCGACCACCTGGTGGTGGCCGAGGAAACCGAGCCGCTGCTGGAACACGACATCAAGGCCGCCGGGCTGCTGACGATCCACGGCAAGGACCTGCTGCCCCGCCTGGGCGAGCTGACCCCCAACGTGCTGATCCCAGCCATCAAGACCTTCCTGGGCGAGCCCATTCCGCCGACCTCGACCTATCCGAAATTCGACCCCTTCCCCCGGCCGCCGACCATGTGCGCCGCCTGTCCCCATATGGGCGTCTACTACTCGCTGGCCCGCATGCGCAAGAAGGTGCAGATTTCCGGCGATATCGGCTGCTACACCCTGGGCGCCGGGCATCCGTGGAACGCGCTGGACACTACCATTTCCATGGGCGCCTCCATGGGCATCGCGCTCGGCATGGACAAGGCGCGCTCGGAAGAGACCAAGGACAAGGCGGTGGTGGCCGTCATCGGCGATTCCACCTTCCTGCACATGGGCATGCAGGGCATGCTCGACATCGTCTATAACCGCGGCAATGTCACCACCCTGATCCTGGACAACCGCACCACCGGCATGACCGGCGGCCAGAACCACGCCGGAACCGGCAAGGGCCTCAAGGGCGACGACGCGCCGCGCGTCGATTTCGTCAAGCTGGTGGAAGCCCTGGGCGTCGCGCCCGAGCGCATCCGCAAGATCGACCCCTATCAGCTGCCGGTGGTGTTCAAGACCATCAAGCAGGAGATCGAGACCCCCGGCCCGTCGGTGATCATCACCGACCGGCCCTGCGTCCTGTCCGAGTTCTATCACAAGATCGAGCCCTACCGGGTGGTGGACGAGGACTGCACCGGCTGCGGCAACTGCATCAATGTGGGCTGTCCCGCCATCACCGTGAAGCGCTCGGAAAGCAAGCTGCGACCCGACGGCAAGACCAACGAGCTGAAATTCACCACCATCGACACCGCCATGTGCACCGGTTGCCACATGTGCGTCGAATCCTGCGGACCCAAGGCCATCGTACTGGCCAAGCCCGTCGCGGTGGCCGAGTGAAGACTGAATTGAGCGAGCGGAGCGAGCGCGGCGCCATTGCGGCGCCCGGAGCGAAGCGGAGGAGCCAAGGGTGCGCGAGCACCCGCCCGGCGATTGAGGGACAAACGAAATGAACGATGTCATCACCAACATCCTGGTCTGCGGTACCGGTGGCCAAGGCGTCATGACCGCCGCCGAGATCCTGGCCCAGACCGCCATCACCAAGGGCTTCGACTGCAAGAAGTCGGAAGTGGCAGGCATGGCCCAGCGTGGCGGCGTCGTCACCAGCCATGTCCGCTTCGGCAAGCGCGTCTGGTCGCCGGTCATCACGCCGGGCACCGCCGATATCCTGGTGGCGTTCGAGGTGGCGGAAGGCTCGCGCTGGGCCGACATGCTGCGGCCCGGCGGCATCGCCATGGTCAATACCATCCGGCTGGTGCCGCCGGTGGTGTCCATGGGACTGTTCAAGTATCCCGACGATCCGGTGGCCCAGATGCGGGCGGCGGGCGTGACGGTCTACGACTTCGATGCCGGCGCCATCGCCCGCGAATTGGGCGACCTCAAGCTGGTCAACACCATCATGCTGGGCGCCATCGCCGACTTCCTGCCCTTCCCCGCCACCGAGCTGGAGGAACAGATCGTCGGCCGCTTCCGCGAAAGGAAGCCCGCCATGGTCGAGGTCAACCAAAAGGCCTTCGAGGCCGGGCGCGCCGCCGCCCGTGCCCGCGCCAGCGCCGACCAGCAACTGGCGGCCAATTCATAAGGTCTTCACCCCTTTGGCTTTCTCGCCGGTTCTGCTAGATTTCAATGAACCGGCGAGATCGCCAGCCCGTGGGAGAGCCCCAATGCCGTCTACCGCTGCCATCGACCTTGGTGCCCTGAAGATTCTGATCATCGACGATCAGGAATTCGTGCGCACCATCGTCAAGAAGATGCTGCAGCAGGTGGGAGTCGGCCTGATCGTCGAGGCCCATGACGGCAATTCCGGCCTGGAAGCGGCCGAGCGCGACCTTCCCGACGTGGTCATTTGCGACGTGCAGATGCGTCCGGTGGACGGTTTCGGCTTCGTCAAGGCACTGCGGGCCAAGCCGTTCGGCACCGCCATGCCGGTGATCATGCTGACCGCCCATACCGATGCCACCACGGTGGAGCGGGCCAAGGAACTGAACGTCAACGCCTTCCTGGCCAAGCCGGTGCTGCCGCCCGCCCTGAAGGAAAAGATCATCGCCGTGGTCGGCAAGGGCAAGACCGGCTGATCAGCGCTGCGGCACGCCCCAGCGCCGGGCGGGCATCTTCAATCCGGACACCCAGCCTTCCACTTTCTGACGCAGCTTCGGCAAATTGCGCACATCGTTGAGGCGGCGGCGCAGGAAGGCCCAACTGTCCTCGCATCCCTCGGACGGATCGTCCAGCCAGTACAGCAAGGTGGCGGAATAGACCGCCCCCAGGCTCATGCGCTTGGTATACCACGAAAAATCGTGCGAGGAATCCCCCACCGCCCGCCAGATGGCGTCGACGCTGGCCCAGGTCAGCCGCCCCGCCACAGCGATATTGGAGGGCAGAGACAGCAGCGAGGCCGCCCGGCGCATGGCCTCGCGGTGCTCGCTCCAGGGTTCCAGGCGCAGCCGCACCGCCCGATACACCTTCTCACCCAGGCCGAGGCCCTCCAAGCCCGAGGCCGCCATGGCCTCCGCCATGCGGCGATCGGCCAGATCGGTCAGATGAGCCACCGCATCCACGGCGCCACAGGGAAACAGCCGGGCGGGCAGGGTCGGATCGAGGTCAAGGTCCCGCGCCGCCGCCGCCAGCGAGGCCTCCGACCAGCCGTCGAAAGCGGCGTGGGGCAACATGGCCTCGACCATGGCATCCTTCAGGCGCACCATCTCCATTCCTACTCTCCTCCGTCGAAATCCGGATCGCTGAGCGCCTTGCGGGTTTCCTCGACAAAGCCGAAGGTCCCCAGATCGGGCATGCGCATGGGGTAGAGAACCCCATCCAGATGATCGCATTCATGCTGAAGCACCCGGGCATGAAACCCTTCGGCCTCCCTTTCCAACGGCTGCCCCTGCCGGTCGAGGCCCCAATAGCGCAACCGGGTGAAGCGGGGCACCGCCCCGGTCATCCCAGGCAGCGACAAACAGCCTTCGTAGTCGGTTTGCACCGTGTCGTCGAGCGGTTCCAGTTCGGGATTGATCAGAACAGTCAGCGGCACGGCCGCGCCGCCATTGCGAAGGGCGGGCACGAAAAACACCACGATCCGCAGCGATGCGAAAACTTGCGGCGCCGCCAGTCCGACCCCGCCCGCATCGGCCATGGTTTCAATCATGTCGTCGATAAGACGCTGGATTTCCGGTGACAGCGGTTCTTCCACCGGGGCCGCCTTGCCTTGCAGCACCGGGCTGCCCATGCGGGCAATCTTCAAAATGGACATTCGACCTCTTTGCCCTTCCCAACCGCACCGCCCTGTGCTATCAACCCACCTCCCGAACGGCAGGTCTGCCGTGCGAAGGGGGTCTTTTCAGCGTAGAGGAGCGGTGGCGCAACGTGCAAGTTCTCGTTCGTGACAACAATGTCGATCAGGCCCTGAAGGCGCTCAAGAAGAAGATGCAGCGTGAGGGGGTTTTCCGCGAGATGAAGCTTCGCCGTAATTACGAGAAGCCGTCCGAGCGCCGTGCCCGTGAGAAGGCCGAGGCGGTGCGTCGCGCCCGCAAGCTCGAGCGCAAGCGCCTCGAGCGCGAAGGCTTCTAAGCACAGGCTCCTTCGGCCGGCAGCATCGCGTCGGCCGTCCCTGCCCTGCTCGCCCTTACGCCTGGCGTCATGACTTCGGTCATGGCGCTTTTTGGCTTTGCATCTGGACCGCCCCCCTTGTCGGTTGCCAGTCCCGGACTGCAACAAGACTGAGACATCTTATTCACCAAAGCTTCAAGCGGACTCATCCGCCGACCCCGCCATAATCCGCCGCCGATTGGCTTGGCTCATGAACGCCTGTGCCGGACCTCCGGCAGGCGGCAACGGTGGTGCGTGGATATGACGGAATTTGCCGAAGCGGCTTACGCGACACCTCTCTGGCGCAAGGTTGATTGGTCTTCCTGGCGCAATGGAGTCTGGGCGCGCCGGGCCGCCAGCAGATGGCGGGCGCTGGCGGCGGAGCCGCTGGCATGGTGGCAGACCGGTGACGTGCCCTGGTTCCGCGACATCAGCATTCAGGCCCGCTTCTCCCTCTTGATCGGCGTGGTGCTAGCCGCCGGGGTGCTGGTTGGAACCGCCTATGGCCTCGGCGAGCGCAGCATCTCCCGCGCCCTCAATGATCAGATGGAATACCAGTCGCTGCTGGAACTTTCGTCCGGCATCCGGGCGGGCGCGCTGACCATGCAGACCGATGCGAACGGCCTGACCGCCGAGCGCAAGGCCCGTTTCGCCGAGGAATTCGATACCCAGTACTACCTTGTCACCGCCGCCCTGGCCGCCATCAAGGCCTCGCCCGTGGCCGCCGAGCACCACGACGAGATCGCCGCCCTGGACCACGCCCTGGCCGAGGTGAACGCCCAGTTCGGCAAGGTTGTGGCGCTGACCACCACCTTGGGCCTGACGGAGAGCGACGGATTGCGGGGCAAGCTGCGCGCCTCGGTCAAGGCCATCGAGGATGAATTGGCGCTCTGGCCCAATACCGACGACCTCAAGGCCCGCATGCTGCGCCTGCGCGAGGCCGAAAAGAACTTCATGATCTATCAGGATGCCTCGTATCTGGGAAAAAGCCGGGGTCTGGCCAGCCAGTTCGAATTCGCCATCGACGCCGCCGCCATCGCCAACTCCA
This sequence comes from Paramagnetospirillum marisnigri, assembly GCF_001650715.1. Lineage (GTDB taxonomy): Bacteria > Pseudomonadota > Alphaproteobacteria > Rhodospirillales > Magnetospirillaceae > Phaeospirillum > Phaeospirillum marisnigri. The sequence continues at coordinate 166,947 of NZ_LWQT01000098.1, forward strand.
CCAAGGACGACTTCCGCGCCATGGCGACAGCCTATAGCGCGGACATGGCCGCCTATGGCGCCGCCCATCTGGAGCAGGAGACCGAGATCGCCAAATTGCGCAGCCTGTTCGAGGCCCTGCAGCCGCGCATCCAGGATTTCTCCACCATGGCCCATGTGGGCGTGGCCGAGGCCAATGAGCGTCAGGGCCAAACCCGGTCCCAGGTCGGTCTGGTCATCGCCGTGATCGGCAGCCTTGCCCTGCTGGCCGTGATCCTGGTGGGGCTGATTTCGGCCCGATCCATCGGGCGGCCGGTGCTGCTGATGGAAGAAGCCATGAGCCGCCTGGCCGATGGCGACAATCTGGCGGATATTCCCGGGGTCCATCGCGCCGACGAGGTCGGCATCATGGCCAAGGCGGTGCGGGTGTTCCGTGACAACGCCCTGGCCATGGAAGAATTGCGGGTGCGCCAGGAAGCCGAGCAGGCCGCCAAGGAATTGCGGGGGCAAAAGCTCGACGCCCTGATCGCCGCTTTCGATTCCGACGTCTCCGCCGTGATCGGGACCGTGGCGGGCTCGGCCGCCGATGCCGAGACCTCGGCCCGCGAGATGGACAGCTTCGCCAGCCAGACCGTGGAGCAGATGGAGGCTGTGGACCACTCGTCCGGTGCCGCCACCGCCAGTGTCCAGGCCATGGCCGCTGCCGCCGAACAGCTGGCCTATTCCATCGACGAGATTTCCGCCCGGGTCAACGAGGCCTCGAAGGTGGCGGTGGAGGCGTCCAAGACCGCCAGCCGCACCGACGACATCGTCCGATCGCTGTTCGAGGCGTCCAAGCGCATCGGCGCGGTTGTGACCTTCATCCAGACCATCGCCTCGCAGACCCGCCTGCTGGCGCTGAACGCCACCATCGAAGCCGCTCGGGCAGGCGAGCACGGCCATGGTTTCGCCGTGGTGGCGGGCGAAGTCAAGCAACTGGCGGACAAGACCAGCAGCGCCACCAATGAAATCGCCGGCCAGATCGCCGCGGTCCAGGCGGCAGGCGAGTCGGCGGTGGGCGCCATCCGCGAGATCGCCGCCTCGGTGGAAAAAGTCAACGAAATCTCTGGCACCATCGCCGCCGCCGTCGAGGAACAGGGCGCCGCCACCCGCGAGATTTCCCGCGCCGCCCAGGATGCCGCCCAGGGAACCACCATGGTGGCCTCGTCCATCAACTGGGTGGTCAAGGAGGCGGCGCAGATGCGCAGCTCGGCCAGCACCATGCTGGAAGGCTCGGTGCGCATGACGGGGCAGTCGGAAATCCTGCGCGCCATGGTCGATAACTTCCTGCTGGGAGTCCAGGACGGCGCCCCCAGCTTGAAATGGGGCGAAGCCTGGCTGACCGGCCATCCGGTCATCGACGAGGACCACCGGCTGCTGGTCGAGACCGTCAACGAACTGAGCGAGGCCATGATCGCGGGCAAGGGGCGCGATATCCTGGGTGCCATCCTGGACCGGCTCGCCGACTACACCACCCGTCATTTCGCGCGAGAGGAAGCCATCTGGGAGCAGGGCGGTCTCGACTCACTGGAGGAACATCGCCGCTTCCATCGAGACCTCCTGGCCAAGGTCAAAAGCTTTGCCGAGGATTTCCGCCTCGGCAAGGCCACGCTCAGCATGGACATGATGACCTTCCTGCGCGACTGGCTGATGAAGCATGTGTTCAAGACCGACAAGCAGGCCGTCGCCACCATCGCCCCCGCCACCCGTTGAAAATGTAACACTTCTGGGGATTGTCGCCCCCCCGGAGCTGCGGTATATTTCAGTTCAGTGACGCACACGCACGTGCCGATGGCCCATCCGAGGTTATGCAACGACGATCGCGTCCTTTTTGGAGGAGCCGGCCACCGTGGGCCGGTACCCGAAAGGGAGGTGGACATGTTGGTGACCCGTGTTCTGGGCACTTTCCCCGACGCCGCATCCATGACCAGCACTAGGCCGTAAGCCGCGGTCGCGCAGCCGATTCCGGTTGCCTGCTGCCGTATCGCTTACGCGACATCCCCTCCCATGCGAGGGGATGTGGACGGAGGATTCTCCGTGATCATGGGGAGGAAGAAATGGAAAACTGGGCCCGCCTGATGACCGCCGATCGTGAATTGTCCCAAGCCTTCGATCTGCTGGACCGCGCCCGCGAGATCACCTTGCGCACACCCGCCGCCATCGTTACCCGCGAAGGCCTGGTGGCCGCCGCCCGCGATGCCGTGACCCGGGTCAACGGCCTGCTGAAGCACGATTAGCGCGTGATCCGCCTCGTCATGTCATCCCGAGCGGCAGCGAGGTATCTCATCCTGGAACGGCTATTCCGGCTTGGAACCAGCGGTCCAGAGAGAGATCCCTCCGCCCGATGGTCGTCGGGATGACGGATCATCTCATGCGCCGACCGGTATCATCGTCCCCCGCGACGCCAAGACCGCCGTCCGCAGGCTTAGGAAAACCATAACATTCATCCGGCTTTGAACAGCCTATACTCCCCTTGCGTACAGCCTCAGGGGAGCCGAAGCCATGGCCATTCCCAATAAGGTCTTCAACGTCCTCTTCATTTGCGACGACGACACCGTCCGTGCCCCCATCGCCGCCTCGCTGCTCAATGCCCGGCCGTCCGGAGGCTTTCGCGCCTTCAGCGCCGGCATCGCGCCCAGCACGGCGGTTCCCGCCGCCACCCTGGATGCGCTGCGGGCCGCCGGAGCCCCGGCCGAGGGGCTGACCCCGGTCCCGTTGGACGATTTCCGTCCGGCGGGCGCCCCTCACATGGACTTCGTCTTCACCCTGACGGAACCCCACGAGGCCTGCAGCATCGGCGCCCCCCTGCCCGGCGCGCCGGTGGTGGTCCCCTGGCCGATTCCGCGCCCGGACCTGGATACCGGCTCACTGGCCGAGCGCAGTTCCCGCATCGCCGAGGTGGTGCGCATGATCCGCCGCCGGGTCGACCTGTTCTCGGAACTGCCGCTGGACCGGCTCGATGCCCTGACCCTGCGCCTTCAAGCCGAAGGCGTTCATCAGCGGGCTACCGACGAATCGTGACGCCTGGATGATTCTTTTGTTTCAGTCGGCCGTGGCGAGTGCCCCGCGACAGTCGCGGCGGTATAATCCCGCGTCGCGATACCACGCCCGTTCGTTGATCCGTTCCGTCGCACCGAAAAGTCCCTTTCCATGCCCCCGGCCATCGACAGCAGCACCGACTTCTCCGGTATCCGGGTGGCCCTCCAGGCCATCGTCAACGTCCATTCCGGCCTGTGCTTCGGACACGAGGCCCTGCTGCGCGGTTGGGAAGCCTATGGCGCCGAGTCCATCGAGGATTTGCTGGGGGCCTGCCATGCCGCCGGGCGGCTGGCCGATCTGGAAATCACCGTCCGCACCCGCATCGCCGATCTGGCCCGCTGTTATCCCGCGGTGGCTCAATCCGCCCTGTTCGTCAACCTGGATGCCCGCGCCGTCGGGCAACTGGACCAGGTCATGGAGGCGACTCGGCAGTTGCTGCAACCCCTTTTCCCCCATGTGGTGACCGAGATTTCCGCCCTGCCTCAGGGCGAGGCGCCGACGGTCTATTCCGCCAAGACCATGCGGCGCCAGGGCGGCATGCTGGCCATTGACCGCTTCGGAGCCGCCGCCGCCTCGCTCAGCCTGCTGTCGGGCTGCGATCCGGACTTCATCAAGATCGACCGTTCGCTGATCGCCGGTATCGATACCGAGGCCCGCAAGCGGGTGGTGCTGGCCCAGGTGATCGGCATGGCCCACACCCTGGGTATCGAGGTCATCGCCGTGGGGGTCGAAAGCGGCCGCGATCTCACCGTCTGCCGCGAATTGGGCCTGGACCTGATCCAAGGCTATTTCATCAGCCCGCCCCAGGAAGCCCCCGACCGCCTGGGGGGAAGCTATGAGCATGTGGATGCCCTGGCCCGCGAGGACCGCCGCCAACGCCAGATCGACCAGAAATGGGTGATCCAGCAGATGGATCAGGTCCCCGCCATCCTGGTGGACGCGCCGCTGCGCGACATGTTCGACCGCTTCGCCCGTTCGCCGGACAATGCCTATGTGCCGGTGGTGGACGCCACCGGCCGCCCGCTGGGCATCGTGCGCGAAAGCGACATGAAGAATTACGCCTATTCCGCCTATGGCAAGGATCTGATCGCCAACAAGGCCCTGGGCCGCCGCCTGCGCGAATTCGTGGTGCGCTGCCCCATCGCCGACATCACCACGCCGCTCGACCGCATGCTGTCCATTTTCGCCGCCGCCGAGAAGGCCGACGGCATCCTGCTGTCCGAGCACATGGTCTATCGCGGCTTCCTGACCGCCCGCTCGCTGATCCGCGCCATGCACGAAAAGACCCTGGCGCGGGCCCGTGATGAAAACCCCCTGAGCAAACTGCCCGGCAACGTGGTCATCACCGAATACGTCAACGACTGCATCGCCGATGGCGAGGGCGCGGTGTTGGCCTATATCGACTTCGACAACTTCAAGCCATTCAACGACACCTACGGCTTCCGCCAGGGCGACCGCGCCATCTTGCTGTTCGCCGAGTTGTGCCGCAAGGCGGCCGACCCCCAGACCTGGTTCCTGGGCCATATCGGCGGCGACGACTTCTTCGTCGGCCTCAAGGGCGCCAGCGAGGCCGAGGCGGCCACCGCCATTGGCGACCTGATCCGCCAGTTCACCTCGGACGCCGAAAGCTTCTATGACGCCGAAGCCCGCCAGCGGCGCTGCATCACCGCCCAGGACCGCGAGGGCCATGTGAAGTCGTTTCCGCTGCTGTCGGCCAGCGCGGTGTTGCTGGTGCTGCCGCCCGGCAATCGCGAGGTCAGCGCCGACGACATCTCGTCTGCCATCGCATCGCGCAAGAAGGAAGCCAAATCCGCTCCCGACAAATTGGCGGTGGTGGTGCTGGCTTCGGACGCCTCTGTCACTTCAAAATAACCGAACATTAACACCGCCGAGCCGGGTCGAGCGCTATTGTGCACTGCGGCATATGGCCGAGAGAGCGCAGGAAGGGCTTCGCAATGCTAATCCGCGGCATTTTCGCTTTGGCGGCTGGTGCCCTGGCGCTGGCGGGACTGAAAACCGGAGCGCTGGCCGCCGACGCGCCCGCGCCACCGCTTCGCTTCGCCCTGATCGCCACCGAGGCCAGCAGCGAGGTTCAGGCCAAGTGGACGCCGGTGCTCGACGCGCTGGCCTGCCATCTCGGCCGGAGCGTGGTCGCCGAGGTTTCCGCCGACTATGCCGGGGCCATCTGGGCTCTGCGCAACGGCCGCGCCCAACTGGCCTGGCTGGGCAACAAGGCGGCTCTGGAAGCGGTGGACCACGCGGGCGCCGAGGTCTTCGCCCAGCATGTCTATCCATCCGGCCTCGGCGGCTATTACAGCACCCTGATCGTGCGGACCTCGTCGTCGCTGGCCAGTGCCGACGATTTGATAGCCCAGGCGACCGGGCTGACCCTGGCCATGGGCGATCCCAATTCCACCTCGGGAACCCTGGTACCCGGCCACTACCTGTTTGCCAGTCGCAGCATCGAGCCCCGCCGGGTATTCAAGCGGGTCATCCAGGGCAGCCACGAGGACAATGTCCATTCGCTGCTGGAAGGCCGCGCCGATGCCGCCACCGTCGCCAGCGTCCATCTCGACGGACTGCTGCGCCGTCGACCCGAATTGGCCAACGCCTTCCGGGTCATCTGGCGCTCGCCCTTGATTCCCGCCGATCCACTGCTGTGGGGATCCTCCCTTCCCGCCGAGGCCAAGGCCCAGGTCAAGGCATTCTTCCTGGATTACGGCCGCCCCGCCGTCCACAAGTCGGTGGACGTCATGGCCGCCGAGCAGGCCGCGCTGAAACGCCTGGACCTGTCCGGCTTCATCGCTTCGGACAATGGCCAACTGGCCATGGTCAAGGACCTGGAACAGGCCCGCCGCCGCATGGCCGAAGTCAAGCATTCCAGCACAACCGGAAAGGAAGGCGCGCCATGAGCATGATTCTTCGCCGCCTGCCCAGCCTCGGCATCGGAAGTAAGCTGCTGCTGGTGGTCCTGCCCTGCATGCTGCTGGGGGCGGTGATCATGTTCCTGGCCTTCGAGCGCTTCAGCACCCGCGAGCGGCTGTCGGCGCTGGAAGCCCGCCTGGACGCCTTCGCCGTCACCCAGGCGGCATCGCTGACCAAACCGCTGTGGGAATTCGACGAGACCACGGTGCACCGGCTGTTCGCCGCCTATGGCGAGGTTCCCGAACTGATGGTCGCCGCCGTGTTCGACGCCGATGGCCATCTGGTCGCCTCGGCGGGCGGCCGCGATTCCGATGGGCACCAGCAGGTGCTCAAACGGGCGGTTCCGCTGGTGCAGCAGGCCGTTGGCGGCGCCTATTCCATCGGTCGGCTGGAGGTCAGCTTCCATGACGGCCGGATTCGGCGCGAACTGGCGTCTCAGCGCTCGGCCGGGCTGCTGGTGCTGTCCTTGTCCTTCGTGCTGCTGGGGGGGATGACCTTGCTCAGCGTGCGCCGTCTGGTGGCTGAACCATTAAGGCGCCTGCGGGATTCGCTCCGCCACAATGCCAATGTCATGACCCGCGACCCCCTGGTCTGGCAAGGTGGCGACGAGGTCGGCGAAGTGGTGGGCGCCTATAACCGCCTGCTGGACGAAATCAGCCAGCGGACCGAGGACATCCACCGCATGGCCTATCACGACAGCCTGACCGGCCTGCCCAACCGTCGCCTGCTGGAAGACCGCATCGGCCACGCCATCGCCGTGGCCGAGCGTCAGAACCGCTCCATCGCCGTGCTGTTCGCCGATATCGACAACTTCAAGGTGATCAACGACACCCTGGGGCATAAGCAGGGCGACACCCTGCTGCGCATGGCCGCCGAGCGCATGAGCGCCATCATCCGCTCCATGGACACCATCGCCCGCTGGGGCGGCGACGAGTTCGTCATCGTGGTCGAAGGACTGGAATCGGCGGGCGAGGCCGCCAATGTGGCCGAGAAGCTGATCGAGGAGATCGGGGTTCCCATCCATCTCGACAGCAATCTGCTGCGCATTGGCGTCTCCATCGGCATCAGCCTCTATCCCCAGGACGGCACCGACGCCACCACCCTGATCAAGAATGCCGACATGGCCCTGTTCGAGGCCAAGGGACGCGGCCGCAACACCTTCCACTTCTTCGACCAGGCCATGAATTCCCGCGCCATCCGCCGCCTCGACATCGAGATGGCGCTGCGTCACGCCATCTCCGCCGGCCAATTGGAGCTGCATTATCAGCCCAAGATCGCCTCGGCCAACGGTGCCATCACCGGAGTGGAAGCCCTGGTCCGCTGGCGTCGCCCCGGCGAGGGGCTGATCCAGCCCGACGAATTCATTCCCCTGGCCGAGGAAAGCGACCTGATCGTGGCGGTGGGGGAATGGGTGCTGCACCAGGCCTGCGCCCAGATCAAGGCCTGGCGCGCCAAGGGCTTCGGCGACGTTCCCGTGGCCATCAATCTGTCACCGCGTCACTTCCGCCGCGACAAGGACCTGGACGGCATCATCGCCACGGTGGAGGCCGCCGGGATTCCACCCCACCTGATCGAGATCGAGGTCACCGAAACCACATTGATGCACGACCCGGAAAAGGCCATTGCCCTGTTGCAGCGGCTGCGCGACCGGGGCTTCGGCATCGCCATCGACGATTTCGGGTCGGGCTACTCCAACCTGTCCTATCTGCGCCGCCTGCCCATCACCACCTTGAAGATCGACCGCGCCTTCGTGATGGATATCGAGCACAACCAGGACAATATCGAGATCATCCGCGCCATCATCGCCATGGCCAACGCCCTGAGCCTGGGGCTGGTGGCCGAGGGCGTCGAGAACGAGCGCCAGTTCGCCTTCCTGCGCAATTCCGATTGCGCCGTGGTGCAGGGCTACTACTTCTCGCGTCCCCTGCCCCCGGCCGAGCTGGAATCCCTGTTGCAACGCCCCCGTTCGCCCCATCCGGCCCTGGATATCATGGGGCTCACCACACTTCAGGTGGCGGCCAACGCCTGATCCAGGTCACGGATGATGTCGTCGGCGGTTTCGATCCCCACCGACAGGCGGACCACATCCGGCCCCGCCCCGGCGGCCAGACGCTGTTCGTCCGAAAGCTGGCGATGGGTGGTCGAGGCCGGATGCAGGATCAGCGAGCGGGTATCGCCCACATTGGCGAGATGGGAGATCAGCCGCACCGATTCCACCACCTTGATGCCCGCGTCATAGCCGCCCTTGACCCCGAAGGTGAAGACCGACCCCGCCCCCTTCGGCAGGTATTTGGCGGCTAGGTCGCGATAGGGGCTGGATTTCAGCCCGGCATAGGACACCCAGGCCACCTTGGGATGGGCTTCGAGGAATTCGGCCACCTTGGCGGCATTGGCCACATGGCGTTCCATCCTGAGCGCCAGGGTCTCCATGCCGGTGATGGTCAGGAAGGCGTTCATGGGGGCCATGGACGGGCCGAAATCGCGCAGCGCCACCGCCCTGGCCTTGGTGGTGAAGCCGAAATCGCCGAAGGTCTCGTAGAAGGTCAGGCCATGATAGGCCGGTTCCGGCTTGGTCATGGAGGGGAACTTGTCGTTCTGGGCCCAGTCGAACTTGCCCGATTCCACCACCACACCGCCTAAGGAATTGCCGTGTCCGGCCAGGAACTTGGTGGTGGAATGGCAGATGATATCGGCGCCCCATTCGAAGGGGCGGCACAGATAGGGCGTCGCCAGGGTGTTGTCCACCACCAGGGGAATGCCCGCCTCGTGGGCCACGGCGGCCACCGCTTCCAGGTCGACCACGATGCCGCCGGGATTGGCCAGGCTTTCCACGAAGATGGCCTTGCATTTGGGCGTCAGCGCCTTCCGGAAATTGCCCGGGTCCCTGGGGTCGACGAAATGGCAGGTCCAGCCCAGCTTGCGGAAGGACAGGCCGAACTGGGTGAGCGATCCGCCATAGAGGTTGCGCGACGCAAGGAACTCGTCGCCCGGCTCCAGCAGGGTGAAGAAGGTCAGGAACTGCCCGGCATGGCCCGAGGCCGCCGCCACCGCCGCCCGGCCGCCCTCCAGGGTCGCCACCCGTTCCTCCAGCACCGACACGGTGGGATTGGTCAGGCGGGAATAGATATTGCCGAAAGTGTGCAGGTTGAACAGCGACGCCGCCTGCTCGGCATCCTCGAACACATAGGATGAGGTCTGGTAGATAGGGGTGATGCGCGCCCCGGTGGCCGGGTCGGGCGCCGCCCCGGCATGGACCGCCATGGTCTCGAAGCCATAGGTCAGGTTGCGGGGCGGCAGGGCGCGCTCCTTGCGCTCGGCCCGGCGCGGCGCCTCGGGCGCCTGGTTCTGCACCAGCCCGGTATTGACGCCACTCCAGCCCAACTCGCCCCCCAGCCGGCCGTATTCGATCTTGGGGCAGCGGTCCATCACCACTTCCAGACCGGCGGCCTCGGCCTTGGCGGCGGCCTCGTCGTTGCGCACCCCCAACTGCATCCACAGCACCTTGGCACCGACGGCGATGGCCTCGTCGGCCACCGGCCCCACCTGATCGGAGCGGCGGAACACCTCGACCATGTCCACCGGCTCACCGATCTCGGCCAGGCTGGCCTTGACCGCCTCGCCCAGGATTTCCTGCCCGGCGATGGAGGGATTGACCGGAATCACCCGATAGCCCTTGGTCTGCAGATACTTCATGACGAAATAGCTGGGGCGGTTCCAATTGGCGCTGGCCCCCACCAGGGCGATGGTGCGCACGCTGGCGAGAATGCGCCGCAGCTTGGCGTCGCTGTAGGACAGGGGGGCACGGTCGGTCATGGAGGAACCTCGGCTGAATGGGGGTGCGCAGTCTAGCAGGGGGCGCGAGACCACGCATCCCCGGCCAATACAACATGTGCACATTGTTGTTTATCTCGTGACTGCCGCCATGCACGCAATGCAATTGTGAAATATCGGAGACAGGGCGCAGATTGCGGGCTCCCGCCCTCGGAACAATGAGGCCCCGACCGTGTCCGAACTTTATCCGGTTCCCGCCGATTTCGCCGCCCGCGCCCATGTGGACGCCGCCGCCTATGACCGCCTGTATCCGGCCTCGGTGGCCGATCCCCAGGCTTATTGGCGCGAGCAGGCGGCCTTCCTCGACTGGATGCGGCCCTTCACCCAGGTCAGCGATACCCGCTTCGACCCCGAGGACCTGCGCATCCGCTGGTTCGCCGATGGGACCTTGAACGCCTCGGTCAACTGCGTCGACCGCCATTTGCCCGCCAAGGCGGACATTCCCGCCATCCTGTGGGAGGGCGACCGCCCCGGCGACAGCCGCACCGTCACCTGGGGCGAGCTTTCGGACAAGGTCAACCGCCTGGCCAATGTCCTGAGCGGCCTGGGCATTGCCAAGGGCGACGTGGTCACCATCTATCTGCCGGTGATCCCGGAAGCCTTCATCGCCATGATGGCCTGCGTGCGCATCGGCGCGGTGCATTCGGTGGTCTTCTCGGGCTTTTCCGCCGAATCCCTGGCCAGCCGCATCGAGGATGCCGGGGCCAAGCTGCTGATCACCGCCGACGAGGGCTATCGCGGCGGCCGCACGGTGCCGCTGAAACGCAATGCCGACGAGGCGGTGGCCGGGCAGCCCAGCATCCGCCATGTGGTGGTGGTGCGACGCTCGGACGGCGCCGTCCCCTTCACCCCCGGCCGCGACGTCTGGTACCACGAGGCCCTGGCCGCCGCCGCGCCGTGGTGCGAGCCGGTGGAAATGGGGGCCGAGGACCCGCTGTTCATCCTCTATACCTCGGGGTCCACCGGCAAGCCCAAGGGGCTGGTCCATACCACCGGCGGCTATCTGGTGCATGCCGGGACCTCGTGGCGGACCATTTTCGACTGGCATGAGGGCGACATTTTCTGGTGCACCGCCGATGTGGGCTGGGTCACCGCCCATAGCTACAAGATCTACGGCCCGCTGCTGAACGGCGCCACCAGCGTCATGTTCGAGGGCGTGCCCAGTTGGCCGGATTCCTCGCGCTGGTGGTCCATCATCGAACGTCACCGGGTCAACATTTTCTATACCGCCCCCACCGCACTGCGCTCGCTGATGCGCGAAGGCGACGGACCGGTGCGCCGACACGACCTGTCCACCCTGCGGGTGCTGGGATCGGTGGGCGAGCCCATCAATCCCGAAGCCTGGCGCTGGTACCATACGGTGATCGGCGGCGGCCGCTGCCCCATCGTCGACACCTATTGGCAGACCGAGACCGGGGCGGTGCTGCTGACCCCCATTCCCGGCGCCGTAGCCAACAAGCCCGGCCGGGCGGGCAAGCCCTATTTCGGCATCACGCCGCGGGTGGTCGATGCCCAGGGCGGGGTGATCGACGGTCCCGGCGAGGGCAATATGTGCTTCGAGGGCTCGTGGCCCGGCCAGGCCCGCACCATCCTGGGCGACCATGACCGCTTCATCAGCACCTATTTCGCCCCCTTCCCCGGCCTGTTCTTCACCGGCGACGGCGTGCTGCGCGACGAGGACGGCTATTACTGCATCACCGGCCGGGTCGACGACGTCATCAATGTCTCGGGCCACCGGCTGGGCACGGTGGAGCTGGAAAGCGCCATCTCCTCCCATCCGGCGGTGGCGGAATCGGCGGTGGTGGGCTATCCCCACGAGGTCAAGGGCCAGGGCGTCTTCGCCTATGTCACCCTGAAGGACGGCATTCCCGCCACCGAGGATTTGCGCCGGGAAATCAAGGACAGCGTCCGCGCCCGCATCGGCGCCATCGCCAGCCCCGACATCATCCAATGGGCCCCGGCCCTGCCCAAGAACCGGGCGGGCAAGATCCTGCGCCGCATCCTGACCAAGGTGGCCGCCGACGATTTCCAGAATTTTGGCGACACCTCGACCCTGGCCGATCCCGGCGTGGTGGACGACATCGTCCAGCGCCGCAAAGCCGACAAAGGCATTTATCTATAGACTTTGTGTTGTATAACGTATATCAACATGGAAACGCTGTATTAACAGGAGAGCCGATGATGTGGAGTGCCAAGCAGGTTGCCCGGACGGTGATGGCGGGCCTGATCGCCCTGGGTGCGGCGGGCAAGGCCCAGGCCGCCGACAAGGTCGAGGAACTGACCCTGGACTACGCCTATTACAATCCGGTCAGCCTGGTGCTGAAGAACAAGGGTTGGCTTGAGGAAGAGCTGAAGAAGGACGGCATCAAGGTCAAGTGGGTGCTGTCGCTGGGCTCGAACAAGGCGCTGGAATTCCTCAACGCCAAGAGCCTGGATTTCGGCTCGTCGGCCGGTGCCGCCGCCCTGCTCGCCCGCATCAACGGCAATCCGGTGAAGTCGGTCTATGTCTACTCCAAGCCGGAATGGACCGCCCTGGTCGCCGCCAAGGGCAGCCCGATCCAGAAGGTCTCCGACCTGAAGGGCAAGCGCATCGCCGCCACCCGCGGCACCGATCCGCACATCTTCCTGCTGCGCACCCTGGCCGAGAACGGCCTGACCGAGAAGGACCTGAAGGTGGTGCTGCTGCAGCACCAGGACGGCAAGCTGGCCCTGTTGAAGGGCGACGTGGACGCCTGGGCCGGTCTCGACCCGCTGATGGCCCAGGCCGAGGTCGACGACGGCGCCAAGCTGTTCTACCGCAACGCCGAGATCAACACCTGGGGCGTGCTCAACACCCGCGAGGACTTCGCCAGCGCTCATCCCGAGCTGGTGGCCAAGGTGATCGGCGCCTATGAGAAGGCTCGCGCCCACGCCATCGCCAATCCCGACGAGTTGAAGAAGATCATCGCCGAATCGGCCAAGCTGACCGAGGCGGTGGCCGCCCGCCAGCTGGAGCGCACCGACCTGTCCACCGCCGCCATCGGCCCACGCCAGCAAAAGACCATCGAGGCCGCCGGCATCGCCCTGCAGAAGGAAGGTGTCATCGCCGCCGACGTGAATGTTCCCTCGGTGGCCGCCGCCCTGGTAGACTCCTCCTTCGTGACCAAGCTGGGCGTGAAGTAAGGACATCTTCGTGAGTGATCTTCAGGAAAACGCCCCCGTCGCCTCTGGCGGCGGGGGTTTCGCCTCCCTCGGACGCGGTGGACTGGGGCTGATTCTCCCCATTGGCCTCGCCCTGGGCTGGGAAGTGGCGGTGGCGCTGCACTGGGCCGATGGCCGCCTGCTGCCGACGCCGTCCAAGGTCTTCGCCACCCTGTGGGCTTTGGGCGTCGATGGCACCCTGCCCGGCCATCTGTGGGCCACCCTGCACCGGGTGGCGCTGGGCTTCTTGTTCGGCGTGACGGCGGGGACCCTACTGGGCGCGGTGTCGGGCTACTGGACCCTGGCGCGCCGCCTGCTGGACCCTACCTTGCAAGCGCTGCGCAACATCCCCTCCATCGCCTGGGTGCCCATGTTTATCCTGTGGTTCGGCATCTTCGAGACCTCGAAGGTGATCCTGATCGCGGTGGGCGTGTTCTTCCCCATCTATCTCGCCCTGACCAGCGCCATCCTGGGCGTCGACCGCAAGCTGGTGGAGGTGGGACGCATCTTCCGTTTCTCCCACCGCGAGATGATCACCCGCATCCTGCTGCCCGCCACCCTGCCCTCCTATATCGTCTCGCTGCGCGCCGGTCTCGGCCTCGGCTGGATGTTCGTGGTCGCCGCCGAATTCATGGGCGCCGAGGAGGGCCTGGGCTTCCTGCTGGTGGACGGCCAGCAGACCGGGCGGCCCGCCACCATCCTGGCCTCCATCACCGCCTTCGCCATCCTGGGCAAGACCACGGATTGGCTGCTGGCGCTGTTGTCCGCCCGCGCCCTGCGCTGGCAGGACAGCTTCAAGCCCGCGGAGTAGGCCCATGCTCGACCTCGTTTCCCTGTCCAAGCGCTATCCCAACGGCCTGCTGGCCCTGGAAGGCCTCAGCCTGTCGGTGGCGCCGGGCGAGATTCTCGCCATCGTCGGCGGCTCGGGCTGCGGCAAGAGCACCCTGTTGCGCCTGATCTCCGGTCTCGACGCCCCGACTTCGGGCCGCGCCAGCCTGGACGGCACGCCGCTGACCGCGCCGCGTCCAGAAATCGGCATGGTGTTCCAGGAACCCCGGCTGATGCCATGGCTGAGCATCGACGACAATGTGGGCTTCGGCATCCGCCACCTGCCCGCCTCCGAGCAGAAGAGCCGCATCAATGAGGCCCTGGCACGGGTGGGCCTTGCTTCCCATGCCGGTCATTGGCCACGCGAGCTGTCGGGGGGACAAGCCCAGCGGGTCGCCCTGGCCCGCGCCCTGGTGGGACGGCCGCAGGTTTTGCTGCTTGACGAGCCCTTCAGTGCCCTGGATGCCCTGACCCGTGCCGATCTCCAGGACCATCTGCTGGAGTTGTGGCATTACGACCGCCCCACCATGATCCTGGTGACCCACGACATCGAGGAGGCGCTGGTGCTGGCCGACCGCATCGTGGTGATGCAGCCCAATCCCGGCCGAATCCGGGTCGAGGTGACGCCCCATCTGGCGCGGCCGCGCGACCGCCTCGACCACGAATTCCAGGAATGGAAGTACAAGTTGCTGGCGGAACTGGACCATGCGTCACGGCCGCCGGGGGGCGAGGAACTCTCCCCCGCCGCCGCCATTTAACGTCTGCCCGAGTCGAGTTGAATCCCCCTTTACATCGTCATGCCCGGACGTGACCCGGGCATCCACGGACCCCCGGGTCAAGCCCGGGGGTGACGGGAACGGAGAACGGAGACCACCATGAACGCCGATGACCTGCGCGCCCTGCAAGCCCCCATCAAGGACAAGTACAAAGTCGACCCCGCTACGGCGGTAATCACCCTGAAGGCCAAGGGTGAACTGGACGGGGAAGGTATCGCCTGCAAGGTCGATACTGGCCGCGCCCTGGTGGAGGCCGGTCTGCACCCCGCCACCGGCGGCAGCGGCATGCAGGCCTGTTCCGGCGACATGCTGCTGGAAGCGCTGGTGGCCTGTGCCGGGGTGACCCTGAAGGCGGTGGCCACCGCCATCGGCTTCGAGTTGAAGGGCGGCAGCGTCTCGGCCGAGGGCGACCTGGACTTCCGCGGCACCCTGGGGGTGGCCAAGGACGCCCCGGTGGGATTCGGCCAGATCCGCCTGCGCTTCGACCTCGACACCACCGAGCCGCAGGAGCGCATCGACCAGCTGACCAAGCTGACCGAACGCTATTGCGTGGTGTTCCAGACCCTGGCCAAGCCGCCGCAGCTGACCCTGGCCGTCGCCGCCCATGGCTGAGGTGCCACCCCGGCGGCCCGAGACCCTGGCCGCCACCGCCCTAGGGCATGAGGACGCGGCGACGGGAGCCCTGATCCCGCCGCTGCATCCCAGCACCACCTTTCGCCGCGACGCCGATCTGGGCTATGGGCGCGGGCGGGTCTATGCCCGGGCCGACAACCCTACCTTCGACGCCGCCGCCGAGTTGCTGAGCGCCCTGGAGGGCGGCGAGCAGACCCTGCTGTTCGCCTCGGGCATGGCGGCGGCTACCGCCGTCTTCCTGTCCCTGTCCCCCGGCGACCATGTGGTGGTGCCCCGGGTGATGTATTGGGGGCTGCGGTCCTGGCTGCTCGGCTTCGCCAGCCGCTGGGGCCTGGAGGTGGAAGGCGTCGACGCCGAGGACCTGGACGCCGTCCGCGCCGCCCTGAAGCCCAGCCGCACCCGGCTGGTCTGGCTGGAAAGCCCCGCCAATCCCCTGTGGGGGATCAGCGACATCGCCGCCATCGCCGAACTGGCGCACCGGGCGGGGGCAAGGCTGGCGGTGGATTCCACCGTGGCAACGCCGGTGCTGACCCGGCCGCTGGAACTGGGCGCCGATCTGGTGATGCATTCCGCCACCAAATACCTCAACGGCCATTCCGACGTGGTGGCGGGCACCCTGACCACCCGCAGCAAGGACGAGGACTGGGACCGCATCAAGGCGGTGCAGAGCCAGAACGGCGCCATTCTCGGCACTTTCGAAGCCTGGCTGCTGCAACGCGGCCTGCGCACCCTGTTTCCCCGGGTTCAATGGCAGTGCCGTAGCACCCTCGACCTCGCCCAGCGGCTCGCCGCCCATCCCCGGGTCGCCGAGGTGCTCTATCCCGGCCTGCCCGACTTCCCCGGCCACGCCCTGGCGGCCCGCCAGATGACCGGCGGCTTCGGCGGCATGCTGTCCATCCGGGTCAAGGGCGGCGAGGCCGCCGCCGTGGCCGTGGCCGCCAGGGTCGGGCTGTGGAAGCCCGCTACCTCGCTGGGCGGGGTGGAAAGCCTGATCGAACACCGCGCCAGCATCGAGGGGCCGACCTCGCCGGTTCCCACCGATCTGCTGCGTCTGTCGGTGGGGCTGGAAGCCGTCGACGACCTATGGGCCGACCTGGATCAAGCACTGGACTCAAGCCGCTAAAAAACTCCCGTCACGCTCTGGCGGCCGCGGGGCTTGCACTTCCCATATCCTCAAGATCGAGAGCCATGCGGACCAGTGCCGACAGGCTTTCCGCCGCCATCTTGTCCATGACCCGGGCGCGGTGGATTTCCACGGTCCGGACGCTGATTGCCAACTGCGCCGCCGCGGCCTTGTTGGACAGGCCCAACACCACCAGATCCATGACCTCGCGCTCTCGCGGGGTCAACTGCTCGGCCCGCGCCTTGACACCTTCGCGGCGACGGCGGTCGAGATAGGCCTTGGCCCCCTTGTCCAGGGCAAGCGAGACGGCGTTCAGCAGGACCGTATCCTCGAACGGCTTTTCGATGAAATCGGCGGCGCCCTCCTTCAGGGCCTGCACCGCCATGGCCACATGGGCATGGCCGGTGATGACCACCAGGGGAATCGACAGGCCTTGCTGATTGAAATAGCGCAACAAATCCAGGCCGCTCATCCCCGGCATGCGCACATCGGCGACGACGCATCCCGGCCGGGACAGATCGGTCGTGGCCAGGAAGCTCTCGGCATCAGCATGGGCCCGGCTGACCATACCCGCCGAGTCCAGCAGCATGACCAATGAGTCCCGAACACCCTGGTCATCGTCGATGACATGAATTACAGCCCCATCCATCCCCATACCCGCCTGAAACTAATCCTCTGCCCGGGGCAAGGTGAAACGGAACACGCAACCGCCACGCCCGCGCTCGGCCAACCACAGCCGACCTCCGTGCGCCTCTATGATAGTACGACTTATGGACAGGCCCAAGCCCATGCCAGAGGTCTTGGTCGTATTAAATGGTTGGTATAGGCGGGCCGCAAGTTCATCGCTCATTCCAGGGCCGCTATCCGACACCGAGACCTCCACCGCCCCGTCCTCGCCGCCGCGAAGGGTAATGACGATCTGACGGCGTCGGCCCGCCCTCTCCGCCAAGGCATCGACGGCGTTGCTGATCAGGTTGACCAGCACCTGCTGAATCTGGATCGCATCCACCATCACCATCGTGCCGACAAGGTGGTTCACCACCTCCATCCGCACCGCCAGGCGGTCGCAATCGATCCGGGTCAGTTCGATGGCCTCGGCCACCAGATCGGTGATGGCGTGGGGGTGGCGGTCAAGTTCGCCGCGCCCGATGAAATCGCGCAGGCTTTGGATGATCTTGCCCGCCCGCTCGGCCTGGGCGGCGACGCCATCAAGGGCTTGGCGGACTTTCTGGGGGTCGCAGTCAGGCTGGGTCATCAGGCGTTGCGTCGCGCGGGTATAGTTCATGACCGCCGCCAGGGGTTGGTTGATCTCATGCGCCATGGCCGCCGCCATCTCCCCCGCCGTCGACAGGCGGGCATAGCTGGCCTGCCGGTCGAGGTGATCGCGCAAGGTCGCCTCTGCCCGACGGCGCCCCGTCACCGCCGCTCCCAGGAACAAGGTCGACACGGTCAAGGACAGCATGCGGAACTGGTAGGCGGTGATGGCCTGGACATTGGACACCACGGCGACAAAGGCGAAGGCGATCCCGATCTGCATCACCATGTTGATCAGCACCGCCCCCGTCAGGCCGAAGCGCGAGGCAACCCAGATGGCCGGCAGGAACAGCAGGAAAAATAGCTGCAGCCCCCCTTCCGACATCCGCTGGATGTTGAGCACGAGAATCGCGCCAACGAGCAGCGTCTGTACGGCAATTTCCAGCAACATCGCCCGGGGAGGCAGCCGGATGCCATCGCGCAGCACCAGGATGGCGCTGGTCACCACCATGACGCCGACCATGTCGCCAATCCAGGATGCCGCCATGACCGGCATAAGCTTCGCGACGGTGATTTCGCCCAGCGCCAGAAGCTCTTCCAATTGCAGCAGCGAATGAACCAGGGCGGCTAAGGCCGCCACCATCACCACGGTGAACAGGTCGCGGAATGTGGACAGATCGGTTCTGATTCTGCGGCGCAGGAACTGGGCCGCCCCGCCCCAAACCACCATCATGACGGCTGTTTCCAGCAGCAATTCCCATAAAGGGATTGTGGTGGGACAGAACAGGTGGGTGCCGACGACTTCGCCGATCAGCACCATCGGCGCAAACCGCCACCCCCCCATCAGCAGGGCGGCGAAACCGATGCCGGTGGACGGGTCCCACGGCACCATGCCGTGGGGTTCCATGGTCTGGAAATGCTCGACATATTCCAGGGCGAGATACATGACGAGCAGGACCAGGGCGCTCCGCAGGGTCGGCGGCGATCTCATCCGCGTTTCTGCGACAGCAGTTGCGCCAGTTCCACGGCGGTCCGCACCCCCATCTTTTCGAAGACGTGGGAGCGGTGCACCTCCACCGTGCGCATGGTGATGCCCAGGTCATCGGCGATCACCTTGTTGAGCTTGCCCGCCAGGACCAGATCCATCACCTGACGTTCGCGCAAGGTGAGCGCCGCCAGCCTGGAGGCCAGCGATGCGGCGTCGGCTTCGCTTTCGCGTTGCTTGGCGACCCAGGTCAAGGCGTCGATCACCCGATCCACCAGATCATTGTCGTTGAACGGCTTCTCGACGAAGTCGCGCGCCCCCTTCTTCAGGGCCCCCACCGCCATGGGCACATCGCCATGGCCGGTCAGGAAGATCACCTGCAGGCGCGAGCCGCGCTCCAGCAGATGCTCGAACAGCTCCAGCCCGGTCATGCCCTCCATGCGGATGTCCAGCACCATGCAGCCGCGCCGGTCCTCGGTCCAATCCGCCAGGAAGGCTTCGGCGGAGTCGAAGGTTTCCGCCTGGATTCCCCGCGACTGGAACAGCCAGCCCAGCGCGTCGCGGATGGCCTCGTCGTCATCGACGATATAAACCGCGCCCTCGGTCATGACAGCTTCTCCGGCAATGTGAACTGGAAGATGGCTCCGCCATCGGGATTGGGCTCGAACCACAGGCGCCCGCGATGGGATTCGATGATGGAGCGACAGATGTTCAGTCCCATGCCCATGCCTTCCGACTTGGTGGTGAAGAATGGGGTGAACAGGCTTTCCGCCACCTCGGGGGCGATACCGCCCCCCTGATCGGCAACCCTGACCACGGCCAGGCCATCGGCGCTTTCCACCGTCACGTCCAATATCCGTTCGGCTGCCGGTGTCTGTCCCATGGCTTCCATGGCATTGCGCGCCAGATTGAGCACCACCTGCTCGATCAGAATACGGTCCGCCTCCACCTGGGGGTCACGCGGATCCAGCTCCAGATCGACCCGGATGGCCCGCTTGCGGGCCTCGGCCTCGAGAAAGCCCATGGCTCCCTCCACCACCCGGTTCAGCGCGCAGGGCGCCACCAGGGGGTCGCTCTTGCGCACGAAATCATGGATGCGCCGGATGATGTGGCCGGCACGCTGGGCCTGGACCCCCAGCTTGGTCAGCGGCGCCGTCAGTTCCTCGACCTTGGCGTCGCCCGCCGCCAACCGGTTGAGGCAGCCGGTGGCGTAGCTGGCGATGGCCGATAGCGGCTGGTTCAACTCGTGGGCCAGGGTCGAGGCCATCTCGCCCATGGTGATCAGGCGCGAGGTCCGTTGCAGTTTCTCCTGGTGCTGGCGGGCGAGCTCCTCGGCCTTCTTGCGCTCGGTTACATCCAGCACCGAGGCCATCCAGCCGGTATGGCGACCATCGGACTCGATCAGCGGCGCCTCGTAGACCAGGGCGTGGAAGCGCTCGCCATTCTTGCGCCGGAACACGATCTCGAACCCGTCCGGCGGCGCGTCGCCCCGCAATACCGCTCGATGCAGGGCATAGGTCTTTTCCATGTCCTCGGGGAGCCAGTAGGGCATGGGCGGCATCGAGCCCACCAGTTCGTCGGCGCTCCAGCCCACCATGTGACAGAAGGCGGGATTGACATAGGTGATGCGGCCGTCCAGGTCGCGTGCCCGCATGCCCACCGCGACCCGACCCGGAAATTCCCACTTCATTCCAACCCCCTCTTGACCGGCGTTTGTATTTCGGTATTATCGTACCGAATTATTCATTTAACAAGGTACCGCCCGCCCAGGGGAGTCGTCAAGTGTCGGCGCCCCCTACACCTTCGGAACGGCACCTAGAGATCGGGAGGTTCGCGAGTTCCATGAGCACCACTATCCGCGATATCACGAGTGCCGACATCGAGCGGGTGATCGAGCTTGATCGTCGCCTGACGGGGGCACCCCGCCGCAATTACCACGAGAAGCGTATGGCCGCCGCCACGGCGGAGCCCACCAGCTTCGTTTCCATCGCCGCCGCCGACGGCCCGGTGCTGAAGGGCTATGTCCTGGCCCATATCCTGGACGGCGAATTCGGCGGCACCGGCCCGGTGGGCGTGGTCGAGACCATTGGTGTCGACCCCGACCAGCGCGGCAACGGCCTGGGGCGCAAGCTGATGGCGGCGGTCGAGGCCGCCATGAAGCAGCGCGGCATCCGCGAACTGGTCACCCAGGCCGACTGGACCGAACACGGCATCACCCGCTTCTTCCAGTCCGCCGGGTTCGAACTGGCCCCCCGTATCGTCCTGGAGCGCGGCACGGACGACGTCTCGGATTTCGAGGCCCCGCTGGCCCAGCAGGTGCGCGACAGCGACGAGGTCGACCTGTCCGACCCCTCGGGCGACGACTTCTCCGCATTGTCGCGTGACCGGGTGCCGGTGCGCTCGCTGACCGAGGCCGACTATCCCTATATCGTGTCCATCGACCGCAAGGTCATGCGCCGCGACCGCTCGGGCTACTACAAGCGCAAGATTTCCGAGGTCACCAAGGAATCCGGCGTCCGCGTCTCCCTGGTGGCCGAGCTGGACGGCATGTTCGCGGGCTTCGTCATGGCCCGGACCGAATACGGCGAATTCGGCCGCGCCCAGGCCACCGCCATCCTGGACACCATCGGCGTCGACCCGGCCTATTCCGGCCATAATGTCGGCCGCGCCCTGTTGAGCCAATTGCTGACCAACCTGTCGTCCCTGGGCGTCGAGAAGGTCCAGACGCAGGTCAGCTGGAACAGCTTCGACCTGCTGCGCTTCATGGCGCGGTGTGGCTTCGTCCCCTCGCAGCGCCTGTCGTTCTGGCGCCGCCTGGACTAAGGGCCCCTCCGCAGGTCGTCTCCCCCCCCCTTTCACCGACCCGCGCCAAGGGGCCGGAAGCCGACATGGCTTCCGGCCCCTCTTTCATGATTAATGCATCTTTTCGATCTAGCCCTTGAGGCCTACATTGAGTTCATGGCCTGGGGTTCATCCGCCAGTCACCTGACTGGCGCCCCACCATGGAGGGGTATACCATGAAGATGTTCGCTGCCGTTCTTGCCGCCGGAATGCTGGCCCTGGCGTCCACCGCCGCCTTCGCCGGCGCCGACGACACCAAGTGGGTCGCCAAGTGCATCAGCGACAATTCCGATGCCAAGGTGTCGGTCGAGATCGTCGCCAAGTACTGCACCTGCATGAACAACAAGATGGACGACAACGAAACCAAGACCATTACCCAGTGGGAAAAGACCCACCCGGCCGAGATGAAGGCCTGTGAAAAGGAAGCGGGCTGGAAGTAACAGCCTCGCCGTCCGGATTGGACAGCCCGGGGGGACGCGCCACAGGGGGCGGTCCCCCCGCTTCATGTCCGGACCATATGGAACTCCATCCCGCCATATCTTTTTGGTATGATCAGGCATGGATATCCGACAACTGCGCTATTTCCTCGGCATCGTCGAACACGGATCGCTGACCCGGGCCGCCGAGGCGTTGCGGGTGGCGCAACCGGCGTTGAGCCTGCACCTCAAACGCCTGGAAGAGGAAATCGGCTGCCCGCTGGTCCATCGCACCGCCCGGGGCGTGGTCCCCACCGAAAGCGGCCAGCGTCTGGCGCTGCGCGCCGCCATGCTGGTGGATCAGGTCTCGGGCCTGCGCGATGAGATCCGGGGATTGGAGGCCGCGCCCTCCGGCCCAACGGTGATCGGCATTCCCACCTCGCTCGGCCCCATGCTGACGGCCCCCTTGGTGATGGATGTGCGCCGCCGCTATCCGGCCATCCGGCTGCGGGTGGTGGAAGGCTTGTCGGGCCACATGCTGGAATGGGTGTCGTCGGGCAAGGTGGACATGGCGCTGGTGTTCGGGGCCGAGCCGCCCCCCGGACTCGCCACCCGCTTCGTCGCCCGCGAGCGGCTGGGGCTGGTGGCCCCAAAGGGCGACGAAACCGCCGCCGGGCGCGACCGCATCGAGCTGGCGGCCGCCCTGGAACTGCCCCTGATCCTTCCCGGCCATCCCCACGGCCTCCGGGTCGAGGTGGAGCGCGCCGCCGCCTCGATGGGAACCTCTGCGCATGTGGTGGTGGAGGTGGACGCCCTGGAACAGATCAAGGCGCTGGTGGCCAAGGGCGCCGGTTATACCGTGCTGTCAGAACGCTATGCCCGCAGCGGCCCGGAAGCCTCGGGGCTGGTCTGCATCCCCATCGTGGCGCCCGAGATCGAGCGGACCATCTCGCTGGCCCATTCCGCCGACCGGCCGCTGTCCATCGCCGCCAGGGCGGTGCACGCCATCGCCCTGGAACAGTTGGGACGGCTGACCCATGATGGCCGCTGGATGTGATACAGAATTCAACAATCCCGGTATCGCACAGATATGCATTGGTGCGCCGGGAATGCGCATTCCGCTTCCGATTCGGTCCGCACCGATGGTAGGGTCTAGCCCTTCCGCCGAGACCGGGGGCGATACCACCCGGACCGCGGAACTGGTCCAAGGATGAGAGGGTAGGAGCTTTCCATGTCCGCTGCCGTCAAGGCGAAGCCGCAGTCACGTCTTCTGTTGTCCGGTAACGACGCCATCGCCCGGGGTGTCTGGGAGGCTGGCGCCAAGGTCGCCGCCGCCTATCCCGGCACGCCGTCCACCGAAATCCTGGAAAGCCTGTCCCAGTATCCCGATCTCTATGCCGAATGGTCGGTCAACGAGAAGGTGGCCCTGGAAGTGGCCATCGGCGGCTCCATGTCGGGAGCCCGCTCGTTCTGCGCCATGAAGCATGTGGGCCTCAACGTCGCCTCCGACGCCTTCATGACCATCACGGTCGCGGGCGTGGTCGGCGGCCTGGTCATCGCCGTGGCCGACGATGTCGGCATGAGTTCGTCCCAGAATGAACAGGACTCCCGCTTCTGGGGCCGCTTCGGCCATGTGCCGCTGCTGGAGCCCGCCGACTCGCAGGAAGCCTACGAGATGGCCAAATACGCCTTCGAACTGTCGGAGGCCTATAACACCCCCGTCATCCTGCGCCTGACCACCCGCGTCTGCCATGTCAAGGCGGTGGTGCAGGTGGGCGAGCGCGCCGCCCACGACATCACCGGCTTCAAGTCCGACGCCCGGCGCTGGGTCATGACCCCGGCCAATGCCAAGGGTCGCCTGCCCGACCAGATCGCCCGCGAGGGCAAGCTGCAGGCCCTGGCGGAAGTCTCCCCGCTCAACGTGCTGGAGCCCGGCTCCGACCGTCGGGTCGGCTTCGTCACCTCGGGTCCCGCCTATATGCATGTGCGGGAAAGCTTCCCCGACGCGCCGGTGCTGAAGCTGGGCTTTTCCTATCCGGTGCCCATGGCCCTGGTGGAGAAGCTGGCGGCCCAGGTCGACCACCTGGTGGTGGCCGAGGAAACCGAGCCGCTGCTGGAACACGACATCAAGGCCGCCGGGCTGCTGACGATCCACGGCAAGGACCTGCTGCCCCGCCTGGGCGAGCTGACCCCCAACGTGCTGATCCCAGCCATCAAGACCTTCCTGGGCGAGCCCATTCCGCCGACCTCGACCTATCCGAAATTCGACCCCTTCCCCCGGCCGCCGACCATGTGCGCCGCCTGTCCCCATATGGGCGTCTACTACTCGCTGGCCCGCATGCGCAAGAAGGTGCAGATTTCCGGCGATATCGGCTGCTACACCCTGGGCGCCGGGCATCCGTGGAACGCGCTGGACACTACCATTTCCATGGGCGCCTCCATGGGCATCGCGCTCGGCATGGACAAGGCGCGCTCGGAAGAGACCAAGGACAAGGCGGTGGTGGCCGTCATCGGCGATTCCACCTTCCTGCACATGGGCATGCAGGGCATGCTCGACATCGTCTATAACCGCGGCAATGTCACCACCCTGATCCTGGACAACCGCACCACCGGCATGACCGGCGGCCAGAACCACGCCGGAACCGGCAAGGGCCTCAAGGGCGACGACGCGCCGCGCGTCGATTTCGTCAAGCTGGTGGAAGCCCTGGGCGTCGCGCCCGAGCGCATCCGCAAGATCGACCCCTATCAGCTGCCGGTGGTGTTCAAGACCATCAAGCAGGAGATCGAGACCCCCGGCCCGTCGGTGATCATCACCGACCGGCCCTGCGTCCTGTCCGAGTTCTATCACAAGATCGAGCCCTACCGGGTGGTGGACGAGGACTGCACCGGCTGCGGCAACTGCATCAATGTGGGCTGTCCCGCCATCACCGTGAAGCGCTCGGAAAGCAAGCTGCGACCCGACGGCAAGACCAACGAGCTGAAATTCACCACCATCGACACCGCCATGTGCACCGGTTGCCACATGTGCGTCGAATCCTGCGGACCCAAGGCCATCGTACTGGCCAAGCCCGTCGCGGTGGCCGAGTGAAGACTGAATTGAGCGAGCGGAGCGAGCGCGGCGCCATTGCGGCGCCCGGAGCGAAGCGGAGGAGCCAAGGGTGCGCGAGCACCCGCCCGGCGATTGAGGGACAAACGAAATGAACGATGTCATCACCAACATCCTGGTCTGCGGTACCGGTGGCCAAGGCGTCATGACCGCCGCCGAGATCCTGGCCCAGACCGCCATCACCAAGGGCTTCGACTGCAAGAAGTCGGAAGTGGCAGGCATGGCCCAGCGTGGCGGCGTCGTCACCAGCCATGTCCGCTTCGGCAAGCGCGTCTGGTCGCCGGTCATCACGCCGGGCACCGCCGATATCCTGGTGGCGTTCGAGGTGGCGGAAGGCTCGCGCTGGGCCGACATGCTGCGGCCCGGCGGCATCGCCATGGTCAATACCATCCGGCTGGTGCCGCCGGTGGTGTCCATGGGACTGTTCAAGTATCCCGACGATCCGGTGGCCCAGATGCGGGCGGCGGGCGTGACGGTCTACGACTTCGATGCCGGCGCCATCGCCCGCGAATTGGGCGACCTCAAGCTGGTCAACACCATCATGCTGGGCGCCATCGCCGACTTCCTGCCCTTCCCCGCCACCGAGCTGGAGGAACAGATCGTCGGCCGCTTCCGCGAAAGGAAGCCCGCCATGGTCGAGGTCAACCAAAAGGCCTTCGAGGCCGGGCGCGCCGCCGCCCGTGCCCGCGCCAGCGCCGACCAGCAACTGGCGGCCAATTCATAAGGTCTTCACCCCTTTGGCTTTCTCGCCGGTTCTGCTAGATTTCAATGAACCGGCGAGATCGCCAGCCCGTGGGAGAGCCCCAATGCCGTCTACCGCTGCCATCGACCTTGGTGCCCTGAAGATTCTGATCATCGACGATCAGGAATTCGTGCGCACCATCGTCAAGAAGATGCTGCAGCAGGTGGGAGTCGGCCTGATCGTCGAGGCCCATGACGGCAATTCCGGCCTGGAAGCGGCCGAGCGCGACCTTCCCGACGTGGTCATTTGCGACGTGCAGATGCGTCCGGTGGACGGTTTCGGCTTCGTCAAGGCACTGCGGGCCAAGCCGTTCGGCACCGCCATGCCGGTGATCATGCTGACCGCCCATACCGATGCCACCACGGTGGAGCGGGCCAAGGAACTGAACGTCAACGCCTTCCTGGCCAAGCCGGTGCTGCCGCCCGCCCTGAAGGAAAAGATCATCGCCGTGGTCGGCAAGGGCAAGACCGGCTGATCAGCGCTGCGGCACGCCCCAGCGCCGGGCGGGCATCTTCAATCCGGACACCCAGCCTTCCACTTTCTGACGCAGCTTCGGCAAATTGCGCACATCGTTGAGGCGGCGGCGCAGGAAGGCCCAACTGTCCTCGCATCCCTCGGACGGATCGTCCAGCCAGTACAGCAAGGTGGCGGAATAGACCGCCCCCAGGCTCATGCGCTTGGTATACCACGAAAAATCGTGCGAGGAATCCCCCACCGCCCGCCAGATGGCGTCGACGCTGGCCCAGGTCAGCCGCCCCGCCACAGCGATATTGGAGGGCAGAGACAGCAGCGAGGCCGCCCGGCGCATGGCCTCGCGGTGCTCGCTCCAGGGTTCCAGGCGCAGCCGCACCGCCCGATACACCTTCTCACCCAGGCCGAGGCCCTCCAAGCCCGAGGCCGCCATGGCCTCCGCCATGCGGCGATCGGCCAGATCGGTCAGATGAGCCACCGCATCCACGGCGCCACAGGGAAACAGCCGGGCGGGCAGGGTCGGATCGAGGTCAAGGTCCCGCGCCGCCGCCGCCAGCGAGGCCTCCGACCAGCCGTCGAAAGCGGCGTGGGGCAACATGGCCTCGACCATGGCATCCTTCAGGCGCACCATCTCCATTCCTACTCTCCTCCGTCGAAATCCGGATCGCTGAGCGCCTTGCGGGTTTCCTCGACAAAGCCGAAGGTCCCCAGATCGGGCATGCGCATGGGGTAGAGAACCCCATCCAGATGATCGCATTCATGCTGAAGCACCCGGGCATGAAACCCTTCGGCCTCCCTTTCCAACGGCTGCCCCTGCCGGTCGAGGCCCCAATAGCGCAACCGGGTGAAGCGGGGCACCGCCCCGGTCATCCCAGGCAGCGACAAACAGCCTTCGTAGTCGGTTTGCACCGTGTCGTCGAGCGGTTCCAGTTCGGGATTGATCAGAACAGTCAGCGGCACGGCCGCGCCGCCATTGCGAAGGGCGGGCACGAAAAACACCACGATCCGCAGCGATGCGAAAACTTGCGGCGCCGCCAGTCCGACCCCGCCCGCATCGGCCATGGTTTCAATCATGTCGTCGATAAGACGCTGGATTTCCGGTGACAGCGGTTCTTCCACCGGGGCCGCCTTGCCTTGCAGCACCGGGCTGCCCATGCGGGCAATCTTCAAAATGGACATTCGACCTCTTTGCCCTTCCCAACCGCACCGCCCTGTGCTATCAACCCACCTCCCGAACGGCAGGTCTGCCGTGCGAAGGGGGTCTTTTCAGCGTAGAGGAGCGGTGGCGCAACGTGCAAGTTCTCGTTCGTGACAACAATGTCGATCAGGCCCTGAAGGCGCTCAAGAAGAAGATGCAGCGTGAGGGGGTTTTCCGCGAGATGAAGCTTCGCCGTAATTACGAGAAGCCGTCCGAGCGCCGTGCCCGTGAGAAGGCCGAGGCGGTGCGTCGCGCCCGCAAGCTCGAGCGCAAGCGCCTCGAGCGCGAAGGCTTCTAAGCACAGGCTCCTTCGGCCGGCAGCATCGCGTCGGCCGTCCCTGCCCTGCTCGCCCTTACGCCTGGCGTCATGACTTCGGTCATGGCGCTTTTTGGCTTTGCATCTGGACCGCCCCCCTTGTCGGTTGCCAGTCCCGGACTGCAACAAGACTGAGACATCTTATTCACCAAAGCTTCAAGCGGACTCATCCGCCGACCCCGCCATAATCCGCCGCCGATTGGCTTGGCTCATGAACGCCTGTGCCGGACCTCCGGCAGGCGGCAACGGTGGTGCGTGGATATGACGGAATTTGCCGAAGCGGCTTACGCGACACCTCTCTGGCGCAAGGTTGATTGGTCTTCCTGGCGCAATGGAGTCTGGGCGCGCCGGGCCGCCAGCAGATGGCGGGCGCTGGCGGCGGAGCCGCTGGCATGGTGGCAGACCGGTGACGTGCCCTGGTTCCGCGACATCAGCATTCAGGCCCGCTTCTCCCTCTTGATCGGCGTGGTGCTAGCCGCCGGGGTGCTGGTTGGAACCGCCTATGGCCTCGGCGAGCGCAGCATCTCCCGCGCCCTCAATGATCAGATGGAATACCAGTCGCTGCTGGAACTTTCGTCCGGCATCCGGGCGGGCGCGCTGACCATGCAGACCGATGCGAACGGCCTGACCGCCGAGCGCAAGGCCCGTTTCGCCGAGGAATTCGATACCCAGTACTACCTTGTCACCGCCGCCCTGGCCGCCATCAAGGCCTCGCCCGTGGCCGCCGAGCACCACGACGAGATCGCCGCCCTGGACCACGCCCTGGCCGAGGTGAACGCCCAGTTCGGCAAGGTTGTGGCGCTGACCACCACCTTGGGCCTGACGGAGAGCGACGGATTGCGGGGCAAGCTGCGCGCCTCGGTCAAGGCCATCGAGGATGAATTGGCGCTCTGGCCCAATACCGACGACCTCAAGGCCCGCATGCTGCGCCTGCGCGAGGCCGAAAAGAACTTCATGATCTATCAGGATGCCTCGTATCTGGGAAAAAGCCGGGGTCTGGCCAGCCAGTTCGAATTCGCCATCGACGCCGCCGCCATCGCCAACTCCACCAAGGACGACTTCCGCGCCATGGCGACAGCCTATAGCGCGGACATGGCCGCCTATGGCGCCGCCCATCTGGAGCAGGAGACCGAGATCGCCAAATTGCGCAGCCTGTTCGAGGCCCTGCAGCCGCGCATCCAGGATTTCTCCACCATGGCCCATGTGGGCGTGGCCGAGGCCAATGAGCGTCAGGGCCAAACCCGGTCCCAGGTCGGTCTGGTCATCGCCGTGATCGGCAGCCTTGCCCTGCTGGCCGTGATCCTGGTGGGGCTGATTTCGGCCCGATCCATCGGGCGGCCGGTGCTGCTGATGGAAGAAGCCATGAGCCGCCTGGCCGATGGCGACAATCTGGCGGATATTCCCGGGGTCCATCGCGCCGACGAGGTCGGCATCATGGCCAAGGCGGTGCGGGTGTTCCGTGACAACGCCCTGGCCATGGAAGAATTGCGGGTGCGCCAGGAAGCCGAGCAGGCCGCCAAGGAATTGCGGGGGCAAAAGCTCGACGCCCTGATCGCCGCTTTCGATTCCGACGTCTCCGCCGTGATCGGGACCGTGGCGGGCTCGGCCGCCGATGCCGAGACCTCGGCCCGCGAGATGGACAGCTTCGCCAGCCAGACCGTGGAGCAGATGGAGGCTGTGGACCACTCGTCCGGTGCCGCCACCGCCAGTGTCCAGGCCATGGCCGCTGCCGCCGAACAGCTGGCCTATTCCATCGACGAGATTTCCGCCCGGGTCAACGAGGCCTCGAAGGTGGCGGTGGAGGCGTCCAAGACCGCCAGCCGCACCGACGACATCGTCCGATCGCTGTTCGAGGCGTCCAAGCGCATCGGCGCGGTTGTGACCTTCATCCAGACCATCGCCTCGCAGACCCGCCTGCTGGCGCTGAACGCCACCATCGAAGCCGCTCGGGCAGGCGAGCACGGCCATGGTTTCGCCGTGGTGGCGGGCGAAGTCAAGCAACTGGCGGACAAGACCAGCAGCGCCACCAATGAAATCGCCGGCCAGATCGCCGCGGTCCAGGCGGCAGGCGAGTCGGCGGTGGGCGCCATCCGCGAGATCGCCGCCTCGGTGGAAAAAGTCAACGAAATCTCTGGCACCATCGCCGCCGCCGTCGAGGAACAGGGCGCCGCCACCCGCGAGATTTCCCGCGCCGCCCAGGATGCCGCCCAGGGAACCACCATGGTGGCCTCGTCCATCAACTGGGTGGTCAAGGAGGCGGCGCAGATGCGCAGCTCGGCCAGCACCATGCTGGAAGGCTCGGTGCGCATGACGGGGCAGTCGGAAATCCTGCGCGCCATGGTCGATAACTTCCTGCTGGGAGTCCAGGACGGCGCCCCCAGCTTGAAATGGGGCGAAGCCTGGCTGACCGGCCATCCGGTCATCGACGAGGACCACCGGCTGCTGGTCGAGACCGTCAACGAACTGAGCGAGGCCATGATCGCGGGCAAGGGGCGCGATATCCTGGGTGCCATCCTGGACCGGCTCGCCGACTACACCACCCGTCATTTCGCGCGAGAGGAAGCCATCTGGGAGCAGGGCGGTCTCGACTCACTGGAGGAACATCGCCGCTTCCATCGAGACCTCCTGGCCAAGGTCAAAAGCTTTGCCGAGGATTTCCGCCTCGGCAAGGCCACGCTCAGCATGGACATGATGACCTTCCTGCGCGACTGGCTGATGAAGCATGTGTTCAAGACCGACAAGCAGGCCGTCGCCACCATCGCCCCCGCCACCCGTTGAAAATGTAACACTTCTGGGGATTGTCGCCCCCCCGGAGCTGCGGTATATTTCAGTTCAGTGACGCACACGCACGTGCCGATGGCCCATCCGAGGTTATGCAACGACGATCGCGTCCTTTTTGGAGGAGCCGGCCACCGTGGGCCGGTACCCGAAAGGGAGGTGGACATGTTGGTGACCCGTGTTCTGGGCACTTTCCCCGACGCCGCATCCATGACCAGCACTAGGCCGTAAGCCGCGGTCGCGCAGCCGATTCCGGTTGCCTGCTGCCGTATCGCTTACGCGACATCCCCTCCCATGCGAGGGGATGTGGACGGAGGATTCTCCGTGATCATGGGGAGGAAGAAATGGAAAACTGGGCCCGCCTGATGACCGCCGATCGTGAATTGTCCCAAGCCTTCGATCTGCTGGACCGCGCCCGCGAGATCACCTTGCGCACACCCGCCGCCATCGTTACCCGCGAAGGCCTGGTGGCCGCCGCCCGCGATGCCGTGACCCGGGTCAACGGCCTGCTGAAGCACGATTAGCGCGTGATCCGCCTCGTCATGTCATCCCGAGCGGCAGCGAGGTATCTCATCCTGGAACGGCTATTCCGGCTTGGAACCAGCGGTCCAGAGAGAGATCCCTCCGCCCGATGGTCGTCGGGATGACGGATCATCTCATGCGCCGACCGGTATCATCGTCCCCCGCGACGCCAAGACCGCCGTCCGCAGGCTTAGGAAAACCATAACATTCATCCGGCTTTGAACAGCCTATACTCCCCTTGCGTACAGCCTCAGGGGAGCCGAAGCCATGGCCATTCCCAATAAGGTCTTCAACGTCCTCTTCATTTGCGACGACGACACCGTCCGTGCCCCCATCGCCGCCTCGCTGCTCAATGCCCGGCCGTCCGGAGGCTTTCGCGCCTTCAGCGCCGGCATCGCGCCCAGCACGGCGGTTCCCGCCGCCACCCTGGATGCGCTGCGGGCCGCCGGAGCCCCGGCCGAGGGGCTGACCCCGGTCCCGTTGGACGATTTCCGTCCGGCGGGCGCCCCTCACATGGACTTCGTCTTCACCCTGACGGAACCCCACGAGGCCTGCAGCATCGGCGCCCCCCTGCCCGGCGCGCCGGTGGTGGTCCCCTGGCCGATTCCGCGCCCGGACCTGGATACCGGCTCACTGGCCGAGCGCAGTTCCCGCATCGCCGAGGTGGTGCGCATGATCCGCCGCCGGGTCGACCTGTTCTCGGAACTGCCGCTGGACCGGCTCGATGCCCTGACCCTGCGCCTTCAAGCCGAAGGCGTTCATCAGCGGGCTACCGACGAATCGTGACGCCTGGATGATTCTTTTGTTTCAGTCGGCCGTGGCGAGTGCCCCGCGACAGTCGCGGCGGTATAATCCCGCGTCGCGATACCACGCCCGTTCGTTGATCCGTTCCGTCGCACCGAAAAGTCCCTTTCCATGCCCCCGGCCATCGACAGCAGCACCGACTTCTCCGGTATCCGGGTGGCCCTCCAGGCCATCGTCAACGTCCATTCCGGCCTGTGCTTCGGACACGAGGCCCTGCTGCGCGGTTGGGAAGCCTATGGCGCCGAGTCCATCGAGGATTTGCTGGGGGCCTGCCATGCCGCCGGGCGGCTGGCCGATCTGGAAATCACCGTCCGCACCCGCATCGCCGATCTGGCCCGCTGTTATCCCGCGGTGGCTCAATCCGCCCTGTTCGTCAACCTGGATGCCCGCGCCGTCGGGCAACTGGACCAGGTCATGGAGGCGACTCGGCAGTTGCTGCAACCCCTTTTCCCCCATGTGGTGACCGAGATTTCCGCCCTGCCTCAGGGCGAGGCGCCGACGGTCTATTCCGCCAAGACCATGCGGCGCCAGGGCGGCATGCTGGCCATTGACCGCTTCGGAGCCGCCGCCGCCTCGCTCAGCCTGCTGTCGGGCTGCGATCCGGACTTCATCAAGATCGACCGTTCGCTGATCGCCGGTATCGATACCGAGGCCCGCAAGCGGGTGGTGCTGGCCCAGGTGATCGGCATGGCCCACACCCTGGGTATCGAGGTCATCGCCGTGGGGGTCGAAAGCGGCCGCGATCTCACCGTCTGCCGCGAATTGGGCCTGGACCTGATCCAAGGCTATTTCATCAGCCCGCCCCAGGAAGCCCCCGACCGCCTGGGGGGAAGCTATGAGCATGTGGATGCCCTGGCCCGCGAGGACCGCCGCCAACGCCAGATCGACCAGAAATGGGTGATCCAGCAGATGGATCAGGTCCCCGCCATCCTGGTGGACGCGCCGCTGCGCGACATGTTCGACCGCTTCGCCCGTTCGCCGGACAATGCCTATGTGCCGGTGGTGGACGCCACCGGCCGCCCGCTGGGCATCGTGCGCGAAAGCGACATGAAGAATTACGCCTATTCCGCCTATGGCAAGGATCTGATCGCCAACAAGGCCCTGGGCCGCCGCCTGCGCGAATTCGTGGTGCGCTGCCCCATCGCCGACATCACCACGCCGCTCGACCGCATGCTGTCCATTTTCGCCGCCGCCGAGAAGGCCGACGGCATCCTGCTGTCCGAGCACATGGTCTATCGCGGCTTCCTGACCGCCCGCTCGCTGATCCGCGCCATGCACGAAAAGACCCTGGCGCGGGCCCGTGATGAAAACCCCCTGAGCAAACTGCCCGGCAACGTGGTCATCACCGAATACGTCAACGACTGCATCGCCGATGGCGAGGGCGCGGTGTTGGCCTATATCGACTTCGACAACTTCAAGCCATTCAACGACACCTACGGCTTCCGCCAGGGCGACCGCGCCATCTTGCTGTTCGCCGAGTTGTGCCGCAAGGCGGCCGACCCCCAGACCTGGTTCCTGGGCCATATCGGCGGCGACGACTTCTTCGTCGGCCTCAAGGGCGCCAGCGAGGCCGAGGCGGCCACCGCCATTGGCGACCTGATCCGCCAGTTCACCTCGGACGCCGAAAGCTTCTATGACGCCGAAGCCCGCCAGCGGCGCTGCATCACCGCCCAGGACCGCGAGGGCCATGTGAAGTCGTTTCCGCTGCTGTCGGCCAGCGCGGTGTTGCTGGTGCTGCCGCCCGGCAATCGCGAGGTCAGCGCCGACGACATCTCGTCTGCCATCGCATCGCGCAAGAAGGAAGCCAAATCCGCTCCCGACAAATTGGCGGTGGTGGTGCTGGCTTCGGACGCCTCTGTCACTTCAAAATAACCGAACATTAACACCGCCGAGCCGGGTCGAGCGCTATTGTGCACTGCGGCATATGGCCGAGAGAGCGCAGGAAGGGCTTCGCAATGCTAATCCGCGGCATTTTCGCTTTGGCGGCTGGTGCCCTGGCGCTGGCGGGACTGAAAACCGGAGCGCTGGCCGCCGACGCGCCCGCGCCACCGCTTCGCTTCGCCCTGATCGCCACCGAGGCCAGCAGCGAGGTTCAGGCCAAGTGGACGCCGGTGCTCGACGCGCTGGCCTGCCATCTCGGCCGGAGCGTGGTCGCCGAGGTTTCCGCCGACTATGCCGGGGCCATCTGGGCTCTGCGCAACGGCCGCGCCCAACTGGCCTGGCTGGGCAACAAGGCGGCTCTGGAAGCGGTGGACCACGCGGGCGCCGAGGTCTTCGCCCAGCATGTCTATCCATCCGGCCTCGGCGGCTATTACAGCACCCTGATCGTGCGGACCTCGTCGTCGCTGGCCAGTGCCGACGATTTGATAGCCCAGGCGACCGGGCTGACCCTGGCCATGGGCGATCCCAATTCCACCTCGGGAACCCTGGTACCCGGCCACTACCTGTTTGCCAGTCGCAGCATCGAGCCCCGCCGGGTATTCAAGCGGGTCATCCAGGGCAGCCACGAGGACAATGTCCATTCGCTGCTGGAAGGCCGCGCCGATGCCGCCACCGTCGCCAGCGTCCATCTCGACGGACTGCTGCGCCGTCGACCCGAATTGGCCAACGCCTTCCGGGTCATCTGGCGCTCGCCCTTGATTCCCGCCGATCCACTGCTGTGGGGATCCTCCCTTCCCGCCGAGGCCAAGGCCCAGGTCAAGGCATTCTTCCTGGATTACGGCCGCCCCGCCGTCCACAAGTCGGTGGACGTCATGGCCGCCGAGCAGGCCGCGCTGAAACGCCTGGACCTGTCCGGCTTCATCGCTTCGGACAATGGCCAACTGGCCATGGTCAAGGACCTGGAACAGGCCCGCCGCCGCATGGCCGAAGTCAAGCATTCCAGCACAACCGGAAAGGAAGGCGCGCCATGAGCATGATTCTTCGCCGCCTGCCCAGCCTCGGCATCGGAAGTAAGCTGCTGCTGGTGGTCCTGCCCTGCATGCTGCTGGGGGCGGTGATCATGTTCCTGGCCTTCGAGCGCTTCAGCACCCGCGAGCGGCTGTCGGCGCTGGAAGCCCGCCTGGACGCCTTCGCCGTCACCCAGGCGGCATCGCTGACCAAACCGCTGTGGGAATTCGACGAGACCACGGTGCACCGGCTGTTCGCCGCCTATGGCGAGGTTCCCGAACTGATGGTCGCCGCCGTGTTCGACGCCGATGGCCATCTGGTCGCCTCGGCGGGCGGCCGCGATTCCGATGGGCACCAGCAGGTGCTCAAACGGGCGGTTCCGCTGGTGCAGCAGGCCGTTGGCGGCGCCTATTCCATCGGTCGGCTGGAGGTCAGCTTCCATGACGGCCGGATTCGGCGCGAACTGGCGTCTCAGCGCTCGGCCGGGCTGCTGGTGCTGTCCTTGTCCTTCGTGCTGCTGGGGGGGATGACCTTGCTCAGCGTGCGCCGTCTGGTGGCTGAACCATTAAGGCGCCTGCGGGATTCGCTCCGCCACAATGCCAATGTCATGACCCGCGACCCCCTGGTCTGGCAAGGTGGCGACGAGGTCGGCGAAGTGGTGGGCGCCTATAACCGCCTGCTGGACGAAATCAGCCAGCGGACCGAGGACATCCACCGCATGGCCTATCACGACAGCCTGACCGGCCTGCCCAACCGTCGCCTGCTGGAAGACCGCATCGGCCACGCCATCGCCGTGGCCGAGCGTCAGAACCGCTCCATCGCCGTGC
Organism: Paramagnetospirillum marisnigri; assembly: GCF_001650715.1. Taxonomy (GTDB): domain Bacteria; phylum Pseudomonadota; class Alphaproteobacteria; order Rhodospirillales; family Magnetospirillaceae; genus Phaeospirillum; species Phaeospirillum marisnigri. The sequence continues at coordinate 202,448 of NZ_LWQT01000098.1, forward strand.
TGTTCGCCGATATCGACAACTTCAAGGTGATCAACGACACCCTGGGGCATAAGCAGGGCGACACCCTGCTGCGCATGGCCGCCGAGCGCATGAGCGCCATCATCCGCTCCATGGACACCATCGCCCGCTGGGGCGGCGACGAGTTCGTCATCGTGGTCGAAGGACTGGAATCGGCGGGCGAGGCCGCCAATGTGGCCGAGAAGCTGATCGAGGAGATCGGGGTTCCCATCCATCTCGACAGCAATCTGCTGCGCATTGGCGTCTCCATCGGCATCAGCCTCTATCCCCAGGACGGCACCGACGCCACCACCCTGATCAAGAATGCCGACATGGCCCTGTTCGAGGCCAAGGGACGCGGCCGCAACACCTTCCACTTCTTCGACCAGGCCATGAATTCCCGCGCCATCCGCCGCCTCGACATCGAGATGGCGCTGCGTCACGCCATCTCCGCCGGCCAATTGGAGCTGCATTATCAGCCCAAGATCGCCTCGGCCAACGGTGCCATCACCGGAGTGGAAGCCCTGGTCCGCTGGCGTCGCCCCGGCGAGGGGCTGATCCAGCCCGACGAATTCATTCCCCTGGCCGAGGAAAGCGACCTGATCGTGGCGGTGGGGGAATGGGTGCTGCACCAGGCCTGCGCCCAGATCAAGGCCTGGCGCGCCAAGGGCTTCGGCGACGTTCCCGTGGCCATCAATCTGTCACCGCGTCACTTCCGCCGCGACAAGGACCTGGACGGCATCATCGCCACGGTGGAGGCCGCCGGGATTCCACCCCACCTGATCGAGATCGAGGTCACCGAAACCACATTGATGCACGACCCGGAAAAGGCCATTGCCCTGTTGCAGCGGCTGCGCGACCGGGGCTTCGGCATCGCCATCGACGATTTCGGGTCGGGCTACTCCAACCTGTCCTATCTGCGCCGCCTGCCCATCACCACCTTGAAGATCGACCGCGCCTTCGTGATGGATATCGAGCACAACCAGGACAATATCGAGATCATCCGCGCCATCATCGCCATGGCCAACGCCCTGAGCCTGGGGCTGGTGGCCGAGGGCGTCGAGAACGAGCGCCAGTTCGCCTTCCTGCGCAATTCCGATTGCGCCGTGGTGCAGGGCTACTACTTCTCGCGTCCCCTGCCCCCGGCCGAGCTGGAATCCCTGTTGCAACGCCCCCGTTCGCCCCATCCGGCCCTGGATATCATGGGGCTCACCACACTTCAGGTGGCGGCCAACGCCTGATCCAGGTCACGGATGATGTCGTCGGCGGTTTCGATCCCCACCGACAGGCGGACCACATCCGGCCCCGCCCCGGCGGCCAGACGCTGTTCGTCCGAAAGCTGGCGATGGGTGGTCGAGGCCGGATGCAGGATCAGCGAGCGGGTATCGCCCACATTGGCGAGATGGGAGATCAGCCGCACCGATTCCACCACCTTGATGCCCGCGTCATAGCCGCCCTTGACCCCGAAGGTGAAGACCGACCCCGCCCCCTTCGGCAGGTATTTGGCGGCTAGGTCGCGATAGGGGCTGGATTTCAGCCCGGCATAGGACACCCAGGCCACCTTGGGATGGGCTTCGAGGAATTCGGCCACCTTGGCGGCATTGGCCACATGGCGTTCCATCCTGAGCGCCAGGGTCTCCATGCCGGTGATGGTCAGGAAGGCGTTCATGGGGGCCATGGACGGGCCGAAATCGCGCAGCGCCACCGCCCTGGCCTTGGTGGTGAAGCCGAAATCGCCGAAGGTCTCGTAGAAGGTCAGGCCATGATAGGCCGGTTCCGGCTTGGTCATGGAGGGGAACTTGTCGTTCTGGGCCCAGTCGAACTTGCCCGATTCCACCACCACACCGCCTAAGGAATTGCCGTGTCCGGCCAGGAACTTGGTGGTGGAATGGCAGATGATATCGGCGCCCCATTCGAAGGGGCGGCACAGATAGGGCGTCGCCAGGGTGTTGTCCACCACCAGGGGAATGCCCGCCTCGTGGGCCACGGCGGCCACCGCTTCCAGGTCGACCACGATGCCGCCGGGATTGGCCAGGCTTTCCACGAAGATGGCCTTGCATTTGGGCGTCAGCGCCTTCCGGAAATTGCCCGGGTCCCTGGGGTCGACGAAATGGCAGGTCCAGCCCAGCTTGCGGAAGGACAGGCCGAACTGGGTGAGCGATCCGCCATAGAGGTTGCGCGACGCAAGGAACTCGTCGCCCGGCTCCAGCAGGGTGAAGAAGGTCAGGAACTGCCCGGCATGGCCCGAGGCCGCCGCCACCGCCGCCCGGCCGCCCTCCAGGGTCGCCACCCGTTCCTCCAGCACCGACACGGTGGGATTGGTCAGGCGGGAATAGATATTGCCGAAAGTGTGCAGGTTGAACAGCGACGCCGCCTGCTCGGCATCCTCGAACACATAGGATGAGGTCTGGTAGATAGGGGTGATGCGCGCCCCGGTGGCCGGGTCGGGCGCCGCCCCGGCATGGACCGCCATGGTCTCGAAGCCATAGGTCAGGTTGCGGGGCGGCAGGGCGCGCTCCTTGCGCTCGGCCCGGCGCGGCGCCTCGGGCGCCTGGTTCTGCACCAGCCCGGTATTGACGCCACTCCAGCCCAACTCGCCCCCCAGCCGGCCGTATTCGATCTTGGGGCAGCGGTCCATCACCACTTCCAGACCGGCGGCCTCGGCCTTGGCGGCGGCCTCGTCGTTGCGCACCCCCAACTGCATCCACAGCACCTTGGCACCGACGGCGATGGCCTCGTCGGCCACCGGCCCCACCTGATCGGAGCGGCGGAACACCTCGACCATGTCCACCGGCTCACCGATCTCGGCCAGGCTGGCCTTGACCGCCTCGCCCAGGATTTCCTGCCCGGCGATGGAGGGATTGACCGGAATCACCCGATAGCCCTTGGTCTGCAGATACTTCATGACGAAATAGCTGGGGCGGTTCCAATTGGCGCTGGCCCCCACCAGGGCGATGGTGCGCACGCTGGCGAGAATGCGCCGCAGCTTGGCGTCGCTGTAGGACAGGGGGGCACGGTCGGTCATGGAGGAACCTCGGCTGAATGGGGGTGCGCAGTCTAGCAGGGGGCGCGAGACCACGCATCCCCGGCCAATACAACATGTGCACATTGTTGTTTATCTCGTGACTGCCGCCATGCACGCAATGCAATTGTGAAATATCGGAGACAGGGCGCAGATTGCGGGCTCCCGCCCTCGGAACAATGAGGCCCCGACCGTGTCCGAACTTTATCCGGTTCCCGCCGATTTCGCCGCCCGCGCCCATGTGGACGCCGCCGCCTATGACCGCCTGTATCCGGCCTCGGTGGCCGATCCCCAGGCTTATTGGCGCGAGCAGGCGGCCTTCCTCGACTGGATGCGGCCCTTCACCCAGGTCAGCGATACCCGCTTCGACCCCGAGGACCTGCGCATCCGCTGGTTCGCCGATGGGACCTTGAACGCCTCGGTCAACTGCGTCGACCGCCATTTGCCCGCCAAGGCGGACATTCCCGCCATCCTGTGGGAGGGCGACCGCCCCGGCGACAGCCGCACCGTCACCTGGGGCGAGCTTTCGGACAAGGTCAACCGCCTGGCCAATGTCCTGAGCGGCCTGGGCATTGCCAAGGGCGACGTGGTCACCATCTATCTGCCGGTGATCCCGGAAGCCTTCATCGCCATGATGGCCTGCGTGCGCATCGGCGCGGTGCATTCGGTGGTCTTCTCGGGCTTTTCCGCCGAATCCCTGGCCAGCCGCATCGAGGATGCCGGGGCCAAGCTGCTGATCACCGCCGACGAGGGCTATCGCGGCGGCCGCACGGTGCCGCTGAAACGCAATGCCGACGAGGCGGTGGCCGGGCAGCCCAGCATCCGCCATGTGGTGGTGGTGCGACGCTCGGACGGCGCCGTCCCCTTCACCCCCGGCCGCGACGTCTGGTACCACGAGGCCCTGGCCGCCGCCGCGCCGTGGTGCGAGCCGGTGGAAATGGGGGCCGAGGACCCGCTGTTCATCCTCTATACCTCGGGGTCCACCGGCAAGCCCAAGGGGCTGGTCCATACCACCGGCGGCTATCTGGTGCATGCCGGGACCTCGTGGCGGACCATTTTCGACTGGCATGAGGGCGACATTTTCTGGTGCACCGCCGATGTGGGCTGGGTCACCGCCCATAGCTACAAGATCTACGGCCCGCTGCTGAACGGCGCCACCAGCGTCATGTTCGAGGGCGTGCCCAGTTGGCCGGATTCCTCGCGCTGGTGGTCCATCATCGAACGTCACCGGGTCAACATTTTCTATACCGCCCCCACCGCACTGCGCTCGCTGATGCGCGAAGGCGACGGACCGGTGCGCCGACACGACCTGTCCACCCTGCGGGTGCTGGGATCGGTGGGCGAGCCCATCAATCCCGAAGCCTGGCGCTGGTACCATACGGTGATCGGCGGCGGCCGCTGCCCCATCGTCGACACCTATTGGCAGACCGAGACCGGGGCGGTGCTGCTGACCCCCATTCCCGGCGCCGTAGCCAACAAGCCCGGCCGGGCGGGCAAGCCCTATTTCGGCATCACGCCGCGGGTGGTCGATGCCCAGGGCGGGGTGATCGACGGTCCCGGCGAGGGCAATATGTGCTTCGAGGGCTCGTGGCCCGGCCAGGCCCGCACCATCCTGGGCGACCATGACCGCTTCATCAGCACCTATTTCGCCCCCTTCCCCGGCCTGTTCTTCACCGGCGACGGCGTGCTGCGCGACGAGGACGGCTATTACTGCATCACCGGCCGGGTCGACGACGTCATCAATGTCTCGGGCCACCGGCTGGGCACGGTGGAGCTGGAAAGCGCCATCTCCTCCCATCCGGCGGTGGCGGAATCGGCGGTGGTGGGCTATCCCCACGAGGTCAAGGGCCAGGGCGTCTTCGCCTATGTCACCCTGAAGGACGGCATTCCCGCCACCGAGGATTTGCGCCGGGAAATCAAGGACAGCGTCCGCGCCCGCATCGGCGCCATCGCCAGCCCCGACATCATCCAATGGGCCCCGGCCCTGCCCAAGAACCGGGCGGGCAAGATCCTGCGCCGCATCCTGACCAAGGTGGCCGCCGACGATTTCCAGAATTTTGGCGACACCTCGACCCTGGCCGATCCCGGCGTGGTGGACGACATCGTCCAGCGCCGCAAAGCCGACAAAGGCATTTATCTATAGACTTTGTGTTGTATAACGTATATCAACATGGAAACGCTGTATTAACAGGAGAGCCGATGATGTGGAGTGCCAAGCAGGTTGCCCGGACGGTGATGGCGGGCCTGATCGCCCTGGGTGCGGCGGGCAAGGCCCAGGCCGCCGACAAGGTCGAGGAACTGACCCTGGACTACGCCTATTACAATCCGGTCAGCCTGGTGCTGAAGAACAAGGGTTGGCTTGAGGAAGAGCTGAAGAAGGACGGCATCAAGGTCAAGTGGGTGCTGTCGCTGGGCTCGAACAAGGCGCTGGAATTCCTCAACGCCAAGAGCCTGGATTTCGGCTCGTCGGCCGGTGCCGCCGCCCTGCTCGCCCGCATCAACGGCAATCCGGTGAAGTCGGTCTATGTCTACTCCAAGCCGGAATGGACCGCCCTGGTCGCCGCCAAGGGCAGCCCGATCCAGAAGGTCTCCGACCTGAAGGGCAAGCGCATCGCCGCCACCCGCGGCACCGATCCGCACATCTTCCTGCTGCGCACCCTGGCCGAGAACGGCCTGACCGAGAAGGACCTGAAGGTGGTGCTGCTGCAGCACCAGGACGGCAAGCTGGCCCTGTTGAAGGGCGACGTGGACGCCTGGGCCGGTCTCGACCCGCTGATGGCCCAGGCCGAGGTCGACGACGGCGCCAAGCTGTTCTACCGCAACGCCGAGATCAACACCTGGGGCGTGCTCAACACCCGCGAGGACTTCGCCAGCGCTCATCCCGAGCTGGTGGCCAAGGTGATCGGCGCCTATGAGAAGGCTCGCGCCCACGCCATCGCCAATCCCGACGAGTTGAAGAAGATCATCGCCGAATCGGCCAAGCTGACCGAGGCGGTGGCCGCCCGCCAGCTGGAGCGCACCGACCTGTCCACCGCCGCCATCGGCCCACGCCAGCAAAAGACCATCGAGGCCGCCGGCATCGCCCTGCAGAAGGAAGGTGTCATCGCCGCCGACGTGAATGTTCCCTCGGTGGCCGCCGCCCTGGTAGACTCCTCCTTCGTGACCAAGCTGGGCGTGAAGTAAGGACATCTTCGTGAGTGATCTTCAGGAAAACGCCCCCGTCGCCTCTGGCGGCGGGGGTTTCGCCTCCCTCGGACGCGGTGGACTGGGGCTGATTCTCCCCATTGGCCTCGCCCTGGGCTGGGAAGTGGCGGTGGCGCTGCACTGGGCCGATGGCCGCCTGCTGCCGACGCCGTCCAAGGTCTTCGCCACCCTGTGGGCTTTGGGCGTCGATGGCACCCTGCCCGGCCATCTGTGGGCCACCCTGCACCGGGTGGCGCTGGGCTTCTTGTTCGGCGTGACGGCGGGGACCCTACTGGGCGCGGTGTCGGGCTACTGGACCCTGGCGCGCCGCCTGCTGGACCCTACCTTGCAAGCGCTGCGCAACATCCCCTCCATCGCCTGGGTGCCCATGTTTATCCTGTGGTTCGGCATCTTCGAGACCTCGAAGGTGATCCTGATCGCGGTGGGCGTGTTCTTCCCCATCTATCTCGCCCTGACCAGCGCCATCCTGGGCGTCGACCGCAAGCTGGTGGAGGTGGGACGCATCTTCCGTTTCTCCCACCGCGAGATGATCACCCGCATCCTGCTGCCCGCCACCCTGCCCTCCTATATCGTCTCGCTGCGCGCCGGTCTCGGCCTCGGCTGGATGTTCGTGGTCGCCGCCGAATTCATGGGCGCCGAGGAGGGCCTGGGCTTCCTGCTGGTGGACGGCCAGCAGACCGGGCGGCCCGCCACCATCCTGGCCTCCATCACCGCCTTCGCCATCCTGGGCAAGACCACGGATTGGCTGCTGGCGCTGTTGTCCGCCCGCGCCCTGCGCTGGCAGGACAGCTTCAAGCCCGCGGAGTAGGCCCATGCTCGACCTCGTTTCCCTGTCCAAGCGCTATCCCAACGGCCTGCTGGCCCTGGAAGGCCTCAGCCTGTCGGTGGCGCCGGGCGAGATTCTCGCCATCGTCGGCGGCTCGGGCTGCGGCAAGAGCACCCTGTTGCGCCTGATCTCCGGTCTCGACGCCCCGACTTCGGGCCGCGCCAGCCTGGACGGCACGCCGCTGACCGCGCCGCGTCCAGAAATCGGCATGGTGTTCCAGGAACCCCGGCTGATGCCATGGCTGAGCATCGACGACAATGTGGGCTTCGGCATCCGCCACCTGCCCGCCTCCGAGCAGAAGAGCCGCATCAATGAGGCCCTGGCACGGGTGGGCCTTGCTTCCCATGCCGGTCATTGGCCACGCGAGCTGTCGGGGGGACAAGCCCAGCGGGTCGCCCTGGCCCGCGCCCTGGTGGGACGGCCGCAGGTTTTGCTGCTTGACGAGCCCTTCAGTGCCCTGGATGCCCTGACCCGTGCCGATCTCCAGGACCATCTGCTGGAGTTGTGGCATTACGACCGCCCCACCATGATCCTGGTGACCCACGACATCGAGGAGGCGCTGGTGCTGGCCGACCGCATCGTGGTGATGCAGCCCAATCCCGGCCGAATCCGGGTCGAGGTGACGCCCCATCTGGCGCGGCCGCGCGACCGCCTCGACCACGAATTCCAGGAATGGAAGTACAAGTTGCTGGCGGAACTGGACCATGCGTCACGGCCGCCGGGGGGCGAGGAACTCTCCCCCGCCGCCGCCATTTAACGTCTGCCCGAGTCGAGTTGAATCCCCCTTTACATCGTCATGCCCGGACGTGACCCGGGCATCCACGGACCCCCGGGTCAAGCCCGGGGGTGACGGGAACGGAGAACGGAGACCACCATGAACGCCGATGACCTGCGCGCCCTGCAAGCCCCCATCAAGGACAAGTACAAAGTCGACCCCGCTACGGCGGTAATCACCCTGAAGGCCAAGGGTGAACTGGACGGGGAAGGTATCGCCTGCAAGGTCGATACTGGCCGCGCCCTGGTGGAGGCCGGTCTGCACCCCGCCACCGGCGGCAGCGGCATGCAGGCCTGTTCCGGCGACATGCTGCTGGAAGCGCTGGTGGCCTGTGCCGGGGTGACCCTGAAGGCGGTGGCCACCGCCATCGGCTTCGAGTTGAAGGGCGGCAGCGTCTCGGCCGAGGGCGACCTGGACTTCCGCGGCACCCTGGGGGTGGCCAAGGACGCCCCGGTGGGATTCGGCCAGATCCGCCTGCGCTTCGACCTCGACACCACCGAGCCGCAGGAGCGCATCGACCAGCTGACCAAGCTGACCGAACGCTATTGCGTGGTGTTCCAGACCCTGGCCAAGCCGCCGCAGCTGACCCTGGCCGTCGCCGCCCATGGCTGAGGTGCCACCCCGGCGGCCCGAGACCCTGGCCGCCACCGCCCTAGGGCATGAGGACGCGGCGACGGGAGCCCTGATCCCGCCGCTGCATCCCAGCACCACCTTTCGCCGCGACGCCGATCTGGGCTATGGGCGCGGGCGGGTCTATGCCCGGGCCGACAACCCTACCTTCGACGCCGCCGCCGAGTTGCTGAGCGCCCTGGAGGGCGGCGAGCAGACCCTGCTGTTCGCCTCGGGCATGGCGGCGGCTACCGCCGTCTTCCTGTCCCTGTCCCCCGGCGACCATGTGGTGGTGCCCCGGGTGATGTATTGGGGGCTGCGGTCCTGGCTGCTCGGCTTCGCCAGCCGCTGGGGCCTGGAGGTGGAAGGCGTCGACGCCGAGGACCTGGACGCCGTCCGCGCCGCCCTGAAGCCCAGCCGCACCCGGCTGGTCTGGCTGGAAAGCCCCGCCAATCCCCTGTGGGGGATCAGCGACATCGCCGCCATCGCCGAACTGGCGCACCGGGCGGGGGCAAGGCTGGCGGTGGATTCCACCGTGGCAACGCCGGTGCTGACCCGGCCGCTGGAACTGGGCGCCGATCTGGTGATGCATTCCGCCACCAAATACCTCAACGGCCATTCCGACGTGGTGGCGGGCACCCTGACCACCCGCAGCAAGGACGAGGACTGGGACCGCATCAAGGCGGTGCAGAGCCAGAACGGCGCCATTCTCGGCACTTTCGAAGCCTGGCTGCTGCAACGCGGCCTGCGCACCCTGTTTCCCCGGGTTCAATGGCAGTGCCGTAGCACCCTCGACCTCGCCCAGCGGCTCGCCGCCCATCCCCGGGTCGCCGAGGTGCTCTATCCCGGCCTGCCCGACTTCCCCGGCCACGCCCTGGCGGCCCGCCAGATGACCGGCGGCTTCGGCGGCATGCTGTCCATCCGGGTCAAGGGCGGCGAGGCCGCCGCCGTGGCCGTGGCCGCCAGGGTCGGGCTGTGGAAGCCCGCTACCTCGCTGGGCGGGGTGGAAAGCCTGATCGAACACCGCGCCAGCATCGAGGGGCCGACCTCGCCGGTTCCCACCGATCTGCTGCGTCTGTCGGTGGGGCTGGAAGCCGTCGACGACCTATGGGCCGACCTGGATCAAGCACTGGACTCAAGCCGCTAAAAAACTCCCGTCACGCTCTGGCGGCCGCGGGGCTTGCACTTCCCATATCCTCAAGATCGAGAGCCATGCGGACCAGTGCCGACAGGCTTTCCGCCGCCATCTTGTCCATGACCCGGGCGCGGTGGATTTCCACGGTCCGGACGCTGATTGCCAACTGCGCCGCCGCGGCCTTGTTGGACAGGCCCAACACCACCAGATCCATGACCTCGCGCTCTCGCGGGGTCAACTGCTCGGCCCGCGCCTTGACACCTTCGCGGCGACGGCGGTCGAGATAGGCCTTGGCCCCCTTGTCCAGGGCAAGCGAGACGGCGTTCAGCAGGACCGTATCCTCGAACGGCTTTTCGATGAAATCGGCGGCGCCCTCCTTCAGGGCCTGCACCGCCATGGCCACATGGGCATGGCCGGTGATGACCACCAGGGGAATCGACAGGCCTTGCTGATTGAAATAGCGCAACAAATCCAGGCCGCTCATCCCCGGCATGCGCACATCGGCGACGACGCATCCCGGCCGGGACAGATCGGTCGTGGCCAGGAAGCTCTCGGCATCAGCATGGGCCCGGCTGACCATACCCGCCGAGTCCAGCAGCATGACCAATGAGTCCCGAACACCCTGGTCATCGTCGATGACATGAATTACAGCCCCATCCATCCCCATACCCGCCTGAAACTAATCCTCTGCCCGGGGCAAGGTGAAACGGAACACGCAACCGCCACGCCCGCGCTCGGCCAACCACAGCCGACCTCCGTGCGCCTCTATGATAGTACGACTTATGGACAGGCCCAAGCCCATGCCAGAGGTCTTGGTCGTATTAAATGGTTGGTATAGGCGGGCCGCAAGTTCATCGCTCATTCCAGGGCCGCTATCCGACACCGAGACCTCCACCGCCCCGTCCTCGCCGCCGCGAAGGGTAATGACGATCTGACGGCGTCGGCCCGCCCTCTCCGCCAAGGCATCGACGGCGTTGCTGATCAGGTTGACCAGCACCTGCTGAATCTGGATCGCATCCACCATCACCATCGTGCCGACAAGGTGGTTCACCACCTCCATCCGCACCGCCAGGCGGTCGCAATCGATCCGGGTCAGTTCGATGGCCTCGGCCACCAGATCGGTGATGGCGTGGGGGTGGCGGTCAAGTTCGCCGCGCCCGATGAAATCGCGCAGGCTTTGGATGATCTTGCCCGCCCGCTCGGCCTGGGCGGCGACGCCATCAAGGGCTTGGCGGACTTTCTGGGGGTCGCAGTCAGGCTGGGTCATCAGGCGTTGCGTCGCGCGGGTATAGTTCATGACCGCCGCCAGGGGTTGGTTGATCTCATGCGCCATGGCCGCCGCCATCTCCCCCGCCGTCGACAGGCGGGCATAGCTGGCCTGCCGGTCGAGGTGATCGCGCAAGGTCGCCTCTGCCCGACGGCGCCCCGTCACCGCCGCTCCCAGGAACAAGGTCGACACGGTCAAGGACAGCATGCGGAACTGGTAGGCGGTGATGGCCTGGACATTGGACACCACGGCGACAAAGGCGAAGGCGATCCCGATCTGCATCACCATGTTGATCAGCACCGCCCCCGTCAGGCCGAAGCGCGAGGCAACCCAGATGGCCGGCAGGAACAGCAGGAAAAATAGCTGCAGCCCCCCTTCCGACATCCGCTGGATGTTGAGCACGAGAATCGCGCCAACGAGCAGCGTCTGTACGGCAATTTCCAGCAACATCGCCCGGGGAGGCAGCCGGATGCCATCGCGCAGCACCAGGATGGCGCTGGTCACCACCATGACGCCGACCATGTCGCCAATCCAGGATGCCGCCATGACCGGCATAAGCTTCGCGACGGTGATTTCGCCCAGCGCCAGAAGCTCTTCCAATTGCAGCAGCGAATGAACCAGGGCGGCTAAGGCCGCCACCATCACCACGGTGAACAGGTCGCGGAATGTGGACAGATCGGTTCTGATTCTGCGGCGCAGGAACTGGGCCGCCCCGCCCCAAACCACCATCATGACGGCTGTTTCCAGCAGCAATTCCCATAAAGGGATTGTGGTGGGACAGAACAGGTGGGTGCCGACGACTTCGCCGATCAGCACCATCGGCGCAAACCGCCACCCCCCCATCAGCAGGGCGGCGAAACCGATGCCGGTGGACGGGTCCCACGGCACCATGCCGTGGGGTTCCATGGTCTGGAAATGCTCGACATATTCCAGGGCGAGATACATGACGAGCAGGACCAGGGCGCTCCGCAGGGTCGGCGGCGATCTCATCCGCGTTTCTGCGACAGCAGTTGCGCCAGTTCCACGGCGGTCCGCACCCCCATCTTTTCGAAGACGTGGGAGCGGTGCACCTCCACCGTGCGCATGGTGATGCCCAGGTCATCGGCGATCACCTTGTTGAGCTTGCCCGCCAGGACCAGATCCATCACCTGACGTTCGCGCAAGGTGAGCGCCGCCAGCCTGGAGGCCAGCGATGCGGCGTCGGCTTCGCTTTCGCGTTGCTTGGCGACCCAGGTCAAGGCGTCGATCACCCGATCCACCAGATCATTGTCGTTGAACGGCTTCTCGACGAAGTCGCGCGCCCCCTTCTTCAGGGCCCCCACCGCCATGGGCACATCGCCATGGCCGGTCAGGAAGATCACCTGCAGGCGCGAGCCGCGCTCCAGCAGATGCTCGAACAGCTCCAGCCCGGTCATGCCCTCCATGCGGATGTCCAGCACCATGCAGCCGCGCCGGTCCTCGGTCCAATCCGCCAGGAAGGCTTCGGCGGAGTCGAAGGTTTCCGCCTGGATTCCCCGCGACTGGAACAGCCAGCCCAGCGCGTCGCGGATGGCCTCGTCGTCATCGACGATATAAACCGCGCCCTCGGTCATGACAGCTTCTCCGGCAATGTGAACTGGAAGATGGCTCCGCCATCGGGATTGGGCTCGAACCACAGGCGCCCGCGATGGGATTCGATGATGGAGCGACAGATGTTCAGTCCCATGCCCATGCCTTCCGACTTGGTGGTGAAGAATGGGGTGAACAGGCTTTCCGCCACCTCGGGGGCGATACCGCCCCCCTGATCGGCAACCCTGACCACGGCCAGGCCATCGGCGCTTTCCACCGTCACGTCCAATATCCGTTCGGCTGCCGGTGTCTGTCCCATGGCTTCCATGGCATTGCGCGCCAGATTGAGCACCACCTGCTCGATCAGAATACGGTCCGCCTCCACCTGGGGGTCACGCGGATCCAGCTCCAGATCGACCCGGATGGCCCGCTTGCGGGCCTCGGCCTCGAGAAAGCCCATGGCTCCCTCCACCACCCGGTTCAGCGCGCAGGGCGCCACCAGGGGGTCGCTCTTGCGCACGAAATCATGGATGCGCCGGATGATGTGGCCGGCACGCTGGGCCTGGACCCCCAGCTTGGTCAGCGGCGCCGTCAGTTCCTCGACCTTGGCGTCGCCCGCCGCCAACCGGTTGAGGCAGCCGGTGGCGTAGCTGGCGATGGCCGATAGCGGCTGGTTCAACTCGTGGGCCAGGGTCGAGGCCATCTCGCCCATGGTGATCAGGCGCGAGGTCCGTTGCAGTTTCTCCTGGTGCTGGCGGGCGAGCTCCTCGGCCTTCTTGCGCTCGGTTACATCCAGCACCGAGGCCATCCAGCCGGTATGGCGACCATCGGACTCGATCAGCGGCGCCTCGTAGACCAGGGCGTGGAAGCGCTCGCCATTCTTGCGCCGGAACACGATCTCGAACCCGTCCGGCGGCGCGTCGCCCCGCAATACCGCTCGATGCAGGGCATAGGTCTTTTCCATGTCCTCGGGGAGCCAGTAGGGCATGGGCGGCATCGAGCCCACCAGTTCGTCGGCGCTCCAGCCCACCATGTGACAGAAGGCGGGATTGACATAGGTGATGCGGCCGTCCAGGTCGCGTGCCCGCATGCCCACCGTCAGCGAGTCCTCCATGGCTTTGCGGAAAGCGTGTTCGACCCGCAGCGCCTGCTCCGCCGCCAATCGCCGCCGGACGTGACGGCGCAACGCCCACAGGCTCCACACCGCCGACAGGGCCAGGGCGAAAATCGCCGCCGCTAGGATATTGCGCACCAGATGGGGATCACTGCGATGGACCGTGGCCGCCAGCACCAGCCCCTGCCCCGGCGGCTCGAAGCGCAATTGATGGCTCAACCCATCGGGAGCCGCCCCAGCCTGGGAGCGCGCCGCCAGCACCGCGCCGTTGCCGTCGAGGATTTCCAGCTGATAGGTCTGGGCGAACCACCACGGCACGTGATGGGCCAACATGCCGTCGAACGAGAATACCGCCACCACCGTCCCGGCGAACTGCCCCCCATGGAAAATGGGCAACTGTGCCTCGAACAAGGTTCCTCGGCCGGGTTGGGGATAGGGCTGGCCATAGACCTGGGCACCTCCGGAAACCTCTTCATTCTGACGGTTTGAGAGTTGTTCCGGGCGTGAATTGCGGTTGATCGGCGTTTCCGGGTCTGTTT
>NZ_LWQT01000099.1 GCF_001650715.1 Paramagnetospirillum marisnigri
AAACAGACCCGGAAACGCCGATCAACCGCAATTCACGCCCGGAACAACTCTCAAACCGTCAGAATGAAGAGGTTTCCGGAGGTGCCCAGATGATCATCTTGTGACCCCTCGGGCATTCGAGGCCCTCGTGGCCGACAAAATGTCCCAAGGGGATCCGGTGGGGCCATGGGCGCACCGCGACCTGAGCGTCGGGCCAGCCTCCGATAGGCGGCATTAAACTCCGCCTCCCGATCACCGAAGGAGAAAAGCGGGCATTCCGCAGTCCCTCTGTCCCGCGCCGTCAATTCCGCGACTAAAACATCGGGAAGGGTTATCTCCCCCTCCTCGACCAACTCCGTCAAGGTGCCGATGATCCGCCCTTGGGCGTCCCAGCACTTCCCCGACTCGTTCATGGTGTCCGCCGTCAGCATGACGCGCATCACTGACCGCGCCACTGGCTTGGGCATGTGGTTCAGAAAGAAATGCCGTTCCCGGAACCTCTCATCACTGTGAACGGGAGCCAGCGCCCAGGCGCAGTCGTCCATGTCAATATATCGCAAGAGGATCAGCATCGCCTCGGAGCCGAGCTTGACGATGTCCTCGAATCTCAAATCTGACAACGGAGGAATAACCGACAAGGGTTCGGATGTCTTGACTGGCCCGACGACCGGCCATCCGCGTTCGATCTGCTTCCGCCATGCTGGGGGCGCCGCACTTGCCTCGGCGGCGGCGCGCCACCATGCGGCGGCCTTCTCGTCGGTGTGGATGCCATACAGTTCCCATGCCGCCAGCGACGAACCGCTGCCCAGCAGGTCGGCCATCAGGACCTGGGCTTTAGTCAGGCCCAATTCGGCGGCGCGCTCGATCCACCACGACCCCTTGCAACGGGCCTGAAAATCCAGCGATTGATACAGGGAGAGGCCGTGCGCTAGGGCGGAATCGGCATCGCCGTCCTTGGCAGCCGATTCCGTTCCTGGCTGGGATGCAGGAGGCGCGTCGGCGAGCAACCGCTTCCAGACCTTTTCTGCCGGGTCGTCGAAGGGCGGGGCATCATTGGCCGCAATATCCATGACCGCAACCATGCGTCCGCCCTCAGCCAGATCGAACCAGCGTTTGGCCTCAACGAAATCCGTCTTCACGCCATGACCATGGAGATACATGGAGGCGATGTTGAGTTGCGCCGCCCATAAGCCTTGGTCGGAGGCGAGGCGGTACCAGCGCATGGCCTCGCCATAGTCCTGTTCTACCCCATGGCCGGAAAAGTAGTGGGCACCGATACGGAACTGCGCCTCTGCCAGCCCCTTGTCTGCTGCCATGCAGAGCAACCGCAGCGCCTCGACATAATCCCGCTCCACAGCGAGGCCGCAGGAGTGCAATACGCCGATCTGGCACAGTGCATCGGCATCGCCTTGGTCGCCAGCCATCTGGAACCAGCGCAACGCCTCAGCGTAATCCCGCTCACCCACAGTTCCATTCTCATGGAGCAAGCCGACATTGCGCTGCGCCGCTGCCATACCCTGTTCAGCGGCAAGGCAGTACCAGCGCATGGCGGCATCGGCATCCTGAGGCACCCCGTCGCCATGTTCGTAGGCATTGCCAAGCATGAACTGCGCATTGCGGTCACCATGGACGGCCAGCGGTCGTAACCGCCGCACCGCCGCCTCGTAGTCGCCCCTGTCCCAGACCGCGACAGCGTCATGCAAAGACCCGGAGATGGGTGGGATGGTGGCGCGGGCCTTGTCGATGTCGTCCATGCGGTCCCTCGGACAGGTCAGGCGCATCGTAGCTGACGCTGAAGCGTCAGGATAGCAATCGCCAAGGTAGCGGTGCATGCCGCCTTGGGTCATGAGACGAGACCAACCCGACCGCAGTGGGCATTGGCAACCAACTAGCCAAGACCTCCGATGTTGCCGGTCCCCGAGCCCCCAATATGAGGGCTAAATACGGCAAGGGGATAGTCGTTTGAGCTCATGCGGAGATCTTGACTTGCTCCCGCTATGTGCTACACGCCTGTGGCACACGCGGTCAATAAGACCACATTTCGCCCTATTATGTCGTTGATTTAACTATATATAATGGGTAGTATGGCCTTCACTACCTGTGGGACAGCCAGAAATTTCAATTGCTTAGCGCGGTTCGCAGTATCCGAGCGTCCCGCCTACGGATGTGGACGCGAGCGGATTCTTGTGGACACAACCGCGGTATGCCTCCCATGAGCAGCGGGTGCGGGAGACGGCACAATCTCACTGGCGGATGTGCCTTAGGGGGACCTGGCTATATGTCCTTGAGGGCCTCATGGGGCACAAAACGCATAGGTTTCGGCTATCCCCTTCGGATGTTGAGAATTCCAGCCATACCATACAATGTCATTAGTTGATGCCACGTCCCATCCACACTGAAACCAACTCAGGAATCTCACCGTTGACAGATGCCATTGCGCTCACCGCCCGAATTGTCGCCGCGTTTCTTCGCGGCAATGAAGTGCCCGTCGCCAATCTCCCTGGCATAATAGAGGCAACTCATGCGGCCCTGGTCCGCGCCACATCCCAAGAACCTGTACTATCAGTATCGCAGCACCAACCCGCCGTGCCGGTAAAGAAATCCGTGACGCCCAGCGCGATCAACTGCCTCGAGTGTGGGAAGGGGCTGGCGATACTAAAAAACCATCTTCGGGTCGCTCACGGGCTCTCTGTAGCCGATTACAGGGTCAAGTGGTCCCTTCCCACCAACTACCCCCTTGTCGCGCAGGAATACGCCCAGCGCCGCTCGGAAATGGCCAAAGCAATCGGGCTAGGCCATTCTCGCAATAAAGTTCAGCCCACCCCCGATGAGGTGCTGCCCCAGCATCGCTACCCTGCTTCTCGCTGGGCCAAATCATCGGTGTGACGGGCTACCGCCTAGATGTAAAATGCACTATGGCCCACTCAATTGGGCACAAGGAAAACTCCGAATGAGGAGGGGATAATGGGGAGCTTTGGCTGGAATGACAAATTATTAACTGGAATTACAGAAATAGATGACGACCATAAAACTCTATTTACTTATCTACGAGCACCAGAGGATGCTATAAATAATCATAATGCTGCTGAAATGGCAAGAGGAATACTTGGCGGCTTAAGTGACTACACTAAATATCACTTCGATCGAGAAGAGGCGATATTCACCAAGTATCATGGTTACGAACTAAAAGCTTTTCATTTTGAGCAGCACCGCCAGTTCGTCAAGCAGATGGGGAGCTTCGAGGAGCAGCTTAATTCGAACGCAGACATCTCAGCTGAAATGGCCGCCTATCTCTCCAAATGGCTAGTACGCCACATCATGACTGAGGATAAGGTTTTTTTTGACGCTTACACATTTTAACTGACGCTCATATGTGTAAAACTAACATCTCGTTTTTTCCTTCATTTTGCACCCCAATTTATGCGCCCCCGGCATCGGTGCGGGGGCTCATGTGGGTAAGGACCTATGGCCCCCTACCCCCACGCGGAAATGTTGGGTAAATCGCACGTAGGATGCTGCAGGATCGGCCGATACAGGCCGGTGACGGATCACCTCCATCGATCTGGACTGACGGGGGATGAGCGCCGCAAGCATATCGCCGAATGGGTCCGGCTTACCGCTGAGAAGGCGCGTCACGGTGGCACCTTTGGAGGAAAAGTGACCCTCCCCCCGTGAATGGCTCCAGGTTGAATGTAATAATTCAACTGACCATGAAGGGGACATTCCATGCCGAAGAAGAGACATACCGCCGAAGAGATCATCGGCAAGCTGCGTGAAGCGGACGTGCTTCTGGCGCAAGGCCGGAAGGTGTGACCGGCCCCCAATGGCGGCTCCAGATCGAATGTTAGTGAAGCATGGTTGATGTTGCCTGGCCAGGGGCGACGGAG
>NZ_LWQT01000100.1 GCF_001650715.1 Paramagnetospirillum marisnigri
CTCCGTCGCCCCTGGCCAGGCAACATCAACCATGCTTCACTAACATTCGATCTGGAGCCGCCATTGGGGGCCGGTCAGGATGCCTGGGATCGTCGCCGCCTGCGCCGTTTCGCCCATTACGCTGCGGGGCAGGGATGGCGACCCGAAGACATCACCTCGGACCACATGCTGCGCTATTTCAGTGTGCTCAAGCATGAAGCGATCAATGGCTACGAATGGGAAGCATATGGCCGGGTCTGTAAGACCTGGAATCGGCTGGTCGATACTGTTCCCGGCTGGCCCGGCAAGGCTGTGACCGTCGTCCGGAAGCGGACGCCCTACATGGTCAAGCTGGAGGACCTCGCCCAGGGGCTGCGAGCAGAACTCGTCGGGTATCTCGATTTCCTTGCCGGTGACGGCGCTGCCGACCATGGCGATGGACCGCTGTTCCTCAAGGACATGCCCCGCAAGGCGCTGTCGCCGGTGACGGTCAAGCTGCGGCAAACCCAGATGCTCCAGTACATCTCGGCCTTGGTGGCTAAGGGCTATCCGCTCGACAGCCTGGCCACGGTCGATGCAATCACCAGCACCCGGGCAATCAGTGACGCCTTCGATTTCTTCGTCGAACGGGCCGGCGGCAAGGTACCCACCCAGGTGCAGTTCATTGCCATCGCCATGCGGGGGCTGCTCTATCACCGTCTGACCGGGGGCCTGCGGCGGCGGGTTCGCCACGACCGGGACAGCCCCCCGCCGAGCTTGGTCACTGATGCTAGGCTGGACCTGCTCGAGCAGATCATCAAACAGTCCGCCCCCACGGAGCGCGGCCTCAGAGCGAAGAATAAGCGGTGTCTGGCCCAGTTCGACCACCGCAACCTCGGTAAATTGTTGCATCTGCCCGCCACCCTGCTGAAGGAGGCCAAGACCACCGGCGGGAAGGACGGGGCGCGCCTCGCGGAAGCCGCCCTGGCTATCGAGATGCTGCTGATGTGCCCGATTCGTGTCGGCAACTTGGTCAGCCTCGATCTGGTCAGACACTTCATCAAATCCAGCCCAGGCCCCAAGGGAACCATCCACCTGTCGATTCCCAAGGACGAGGTTAAAAACCGGCGTGCCATCGAGTTCGAGTTGCCGCCCCATCTCGCCCGTATGCTCGACCGCCACGTCCGCGACTTTCGTCCCCTTGTGCCGGGCTGTGGGTCCACCTGGCTGTTCCCGTCCACCGACGGTGGCCCGCGTTCCTACAAGCTGATGAGCCGTCACATCGCCGGCATCATCCGGACCCGTGCCGGCCTGATCATGACCTCCCATCAGTTCCGCCACCTTGCCGGCAAGATGTTCCTTGAAGACACCCCTGCCGGCCACGAAACCGTCCGTGAGGTGTTGGGCCACGCCAGCATCGACACCACCACCGAGAATTACACCGGCATCGACCAGGTGAAGGCCGGCCGTACCTATGACCGTTCGGTCTTGAAGCTGCGCGACCAGACCAAGTTCATTACCAGCAAGAGGAGAAAGAAATGACCTATATCGACCCCAAGCCGGCACCCCTGTGTCTTCCTGTCGCCATGTGGCCGCAGATCGACCAACGTCTTTGGGCTACCGTTTGTGAGCGCCCGAAGAGCATGTTCGGCTCTACGTCGCCGGCAGCATCGTGGTCCCCGCGCCGCCGCCGTATCGTTGAACAGGCTTATGGGCAGTGGCTGGCCTGGCTGCACAATAACGATCTTCTGGACGAGGACAGCCCGCCCGAGGCGCGGGTGACGCCAGAGCGCATGACCGCCTTCATCAACCAGTTGGCGGCGCGCATTTCTCAGGTCAGTGTCACCATGATGACCGGGGCACTGGGGCGCATCTTGGCGGTGCTCAGCCCGGACATCGACTGGGCCTGGATGCGCCGCTTGTACCAGGACCTCAAGGGCTGGGCCGAACCGTCCCGAGACAAGCGGGTGGCGATGGTGCCGGCCAAGGACCTGTTCGATCTCGGTCTCCACTTGATGGACACCGCCGAGGACGGTGATCCCGCCCCCTATTTCGCCGCCCCCCTGTACCGCGACGGCTTGTTGATCGCCCTTCTGATCACCCGTCCCGTGCGGATGCGCAATATCTCCAACATCGAGCTGGGGCGTCAGCTCGTGCGCGATGAAGCCGGGTACTGGCTGCGCTTTCCGCCCGATGAGACGAAGACCGGCATCGAGATCGACGTGCCGCTGCCCCACGCCCTGATTCCCTATCTCAAGACCTACCTGACCAAGCATCGCCCGGTGTTGCTGGGTCGCCGGAAGGCGGGTACGCCCGTGACCATGGCCCTGTGGGTATCGCGCTGGGGGACGGCCATGATCCAGCACGCCATCCGCGACCAGATCAAGAAGCGCACCAAGGACGCCTTCGGCAAGGCGGTGTGGCCCCATTTGTTTCGAGATTCCGCCGCCACCTCCATGGCGGTGGAAGACCCGGAAAATGTTCGTCTGGCCGCCGGACTGCTTGGCCACACGACCTTCGCCACCACGGAGGAGCACTACATCCTGGCGCACATGCTGGAAGCCGGACGCCGCTTTCAGCGGGTCGTGCTTGGGCTGCGCGGCACCTGCAACGAAGAGGGAGACGAAGACGAAGACGAAGAGTAGACATTGATTCCGGCCAAGGACGGCCACAAACTGTCTGACGTGTAGGTTCCGTGGCCAAGGAGGGCTGGAACCTCGTCCTGGCGGTGCCGACCGGCACCATTGGCAACGAGGTCTCTCATGCTCCGGCTATCCCAGACTTTCAATTGCATGAGCAATTGCACTGGCCGCTCTGCCCCCGAAAATGGCTGTTTTCTTGGTCTCGCTTTCGGCGTGGTACAGCGGTTGATCCAGCTAGGGCCATGTCTCTCGGCTTTGTCGTCGGGTTGGTGCATCAAGCTGGTCTATGGATACCAGCGCGATCACGACCACGACCCAAGAATGCCGCGAATGCGCGGCGGTCGCCGTCGATGGTGCCGTCGATCATCCTGGTGCAATCAATTGCACTTCGTCCAACACGGTCACCTGGGCAGATTCGCTCCCCATCCTGCCGGGGGAGCTTGATCTCATGCGCATCTACTTCGGCGATCTGATCTCGGCAGCTCTGAAGGGGGACGCATGACCACCCAGCCCATTCGCGCCGCCCTCTACGTCCGGGTCTCGACCACCCGGCAGGCCGAGGCCGACCTCTCCATCCCCGATCAGGTGAAGCAGTTGACGGCCTATTGCGAGCGCAAAGGCTGGCAGGTGGCTGAGACCTATATCGAGCCGGGTGCTTCGGCCCTCGACGACGACCGCCCGGTGTTCCAGGACATGATCGCGGCGGCGACAAGCGTCGCCCATCCCTACGACCATGTGGTGGTTCATTCGCTCAGCAGGTTCAGCCGCGATGTCCTCGATTCCGCCCTCTATGGCCGCAAGCTCGAAAAGGCCGGCGTCTCGCTGGTCTCCATCACCCAGGAAGTCGGCGATGACGCCAACGGGAAGCTGATTCGCACGATTCTCACCGCCTTCGACGAGCACAGCAGCCGCGAGAACGCCAAACACACCCACCGGGCCATGATGGAGAACGCCCGCCAGGGCTTCTGGAACGGCTCGCGCCCGCCCTTCGGTTATGCCCTCGCCGTCAAGGAACGGCGCGGCACCAAGGACAAGAAGGTGCTGGTGATCAACGAGGACGAGGCGCAGACCGTCAGGCTGATCTTCGACCTTTACCTGGGCCGCCACGGCAAACCCCTGGGGCTCAAGGCGATCTGCACCCACCTTAACTGGCGCGGGATCACCCGGCGGGGCCATGCCTGGGGTATCGGCAGTCTTC
>NZ_LWQT01000101.1 GCF_001650715.1 Paramagnetospirillum marisnigri
ATCCGGCTGATCACCGATCCCTCCACCTGGGGAATTTCCGTCCGCCCGAAATGGGGAAAATTAGGTCGCCGTTGACATCAAGAAACTGGCCGAGGCCATGGGACGGCTGCGGTACGAGGGACTGGACCTGGGGCACCTGCTCCCGGATGTTCCGGGGCAAAAATCTCAGCGGGCTAACGATCAAGCGGCAGAATGACATTCCCCCCGGTAGGGGCTCTTGGAGATCAGCAACGAGACTTTGACGAATTCATCCAGAGGGGCATGGCCTCCTTCATGGCCAATGTGATGGAGGATTGGCCCTCATATCAATACGTTGGTCGAGGCTGCAAGATGGTTCCAGTGAGAGAAGTTGAACCCGTTGGGCCGTCATAAGAAGGCTCTGGCGAAAAGCCTGAGCCCCCTAGCGATCAACGTAGAAACCTTCATTTCTCCCGCATGGGGCGAGCTGTGATTTTCTATCGCCAGAGCAGATAGCCTCTCGGTGCTAACGACCTCTTCTCCGAAAGTGAGGAGCACCTTCGGCACATCCTCCGCAAGCCGAACTGATACGCGAACTTCCTGCACGGTTTTGAACGAATTTTTGAAAGCATCCTCGTACTCAATTAGTGCAAAGCATTCCATCCGCTCGATCTTGTGCTGGTAGTCATGGGCAATAGGCGTGGGAAGGCGGTAAAAACAAGCCTCTTGTCCCGCTTGAACATGGGATGGACTTGCTGGAATGGTGTTGAATGTCTGTGAGTATGGGAATTCCTTTTTCTTCTTCTCATCTATCTTGAATGATTCGCCGCCGATATGGGCCTCGTCGAAAAGGAAGGTGATGCGGGAATTGAATGCTGTGCCATTGCCATGATTGCGCAATCTTCCCCAAGGCTCTTTTGCATCAACTCTATTTTTCCCTGGTGGCCGGTGTGTCGTGAACTGCTTTGCAAACGGGGGGTTCAATCCCGGGATCAAGCCACTATCGATAAGCTCGACGGCGACGGAAAATCCGCCACGGTCAAACAAAAGCAGTGGTCTGACGCTATGAATACGTTCATTGCGTAGCTCACGAAGCGTTCCGATCCCAATGCCAAGCGAGACGAGAACACCCAATCCGGTAACTGGAACTGAGAGTACCTGGGCAATCTGTGACGCTTGGTTCCAATCCATCATATCCCCCCACCAAAACCAGACGAGGATCGAAGCATAGCCGAAGCAAGCAATAGAAGAAATCAATCGTGATCGTCCCAATGAACCAAGCCCCAGTGAGGCGTCTCGCTGCAGGTCTGCTTGCGTCCCAAAAGAATGGGTCTTGACTTCTGGGACAATTCGCCACACAACATCTTAGACGTTGTGAGACGATTTATTCGGAGACGCCCCATGCTCGTCGGTTACGCCCGCACCTCCACCTTGGACCAGAAGGCCAGCATCGAAGCCCAAGCACGTGACCTGACGGCAGCGGGATGCGAGAAGCTGTTCAGCGAGCAGGTGTCCTCGGTGGACGTGACCAACCGCGAACAGCTTGCCCAGGCCCTGGACTTCATCCGCGAGGGGGACGCCCTGGTGGTCACCAAGCTGGATCGGCTGGCCCGTTCGGTCGGGCACCTGCTCACCATCATGGAAACTATCAAGGCGAAGGGTGCGGATTTGCGCATCCTCAACATGGGCATCGACACCGCCACGCCCACCGGCAAGCTGATGCTGACGGTTCTGGGCGGCATTGCCGAGTTTGAGCGCGAGATCATGCTGGAACGCCAGCGGGAAGGCATCGCCAAGGCGAAGGCGGACGGCAAGTACAAGGGCCGCAAGCCCACCGCCCGCGCCAAGGAAGAGGATGTCCTGCGCCTCAAGGCCGAAGGTGTCGGAGCAACCGAGATCGCCAAGCGCCTGGGGATTGGGCGGGCTTCGGTCTACCGCATCCTTGACGGGGCCTCGGCCTGAGGGTCTTGCCTCTGTCCCTGATTTTTGCTTTCGTTCCTGTCCCTTTGGCTACGGACGCGAATTTCTGGACGAAGTCATCATGCACCATTGCCGAGTTCCGGGCTGCTCCGCCCCGTCCTCCCGCTGGGGCACCCTATGCAGCACCCATAAGAGCCGCCAGCGCCGCCACGGCCACCCCATGCAGGACGGCGTCACCAAGGCGGAACTGGCCCCCTACCGCGCCATCATCCGCCAGCGCAAGGCCAACAACCCCAACAGCCCCTTGTGGTCCAGCATCGAGGGCCGATGGAATGCCCTGGTGGATCACTGCCGGGGCGTGGTCGCCGCCTACCTGAACGGCAAGGCCATGAACCGCAACGAGCGGCAAGCCTGCCAGGAGGTGGTGAAGCTGGCCGAGCATGTGGAGCCGGGCGAGGTGGTCGAAACCGCCCTGGCGCTCTACCTGATGCACGAACAGGCCCCACGCCGTTTCCTGTCGGATGATGCCTTCCGCCATCAGCTTTCCCGCCGCTTGCGCGGTCTGGCCGATGTGAATGCGGGCACTTGGTACGATCAGACCACCGGCAAGCTGAAACGGGTTTACCGCGATCTGCCCGCCACCAGTGCCGAGGTCATGGGGGCGATGCTGGCCGAAACCTTCGGCGTGGCCGGTCTGCTGCTGGCTCGCCGCGAGGAAGAGGATGCGGAGAAGCGCCGCCGCGAGAACGAGGAACTGGCCCAGGCCGTGAAGGACTTGAAGTGATGAACCAGAACTCCACCACCCCCGCCCCTGTGGAACCCGAAGAGGCCAGCCTGGATGCGGTCGAGTTCGAGCCGTCCGTTCTGCTGGCGAAGCTGAAGGCCCAGGCCGATGCCGAGCCTGTCCCCCAGGTTCTGCCCGATCACCTGCCCATCTCGGCCATCGCCACCGAAACCGCCCTGTTCCAGCCCCGAGGACTGGCCGAGAACCACCTCCATGAACTGATCCGCGAAGCAAAGAATGGCACCATCTTTGACCCTCTGGTGGTGATCCAGATCGGCGGCACCGCCTACCTTGTCGATGGTCACCATCGCCGCGAGGCCTACCTGAACGCCAAGGTCACTCAACCGGTTCCGGTGGTCTACTTCGCCGGTTCCGTCGAGGAGGCGGTGCTGGAGGCAGGCCGGGCCAATAGCAAGATCAAGCAGCCGATGACCAAGTCCGAGTGCCAAGACTTCGCATGGCGCCTCGTCAGACTGGGCGAATACAAGCGCAAGCAGGTTGCCGAGGCGGCTAGGGTTTCATTGCGGCAGGTCAGCAACATGAAGGATGTGCTGAAGACGTTGGGCGAAGAAGCCTTCGAGCATAAAAGCTGGAGGAAAGCCCTCCAAGCTGCGTCGGGTAGAGAAAGTCTGTCCTTCGACAGCGATGACGAGCGGGAGGAATGGCTGGAGGCCAGGGCCTCGGATTACGCCCGCCGGATGCGCAAGGAGCTGACCGGCAAGCTGATCCGCAACCCGGAACTGGCTGCACGGACGCTGAACATCTACTTCGGGCGCAAGCTGCCGGAGGTGTTCCGCGAACTGCGGCAGTACGTCCCTGAAGGCCACGGTCAGGGCGACGAGAACGACGACTTCTGATCCTGCGGTGCATTCCCTACGATGGTGCAAATGCACTCTCAGGTCATTCTTCGGCTCCGAATAGGCGATACAGCCTCTCCCGAAGGCTGTCATCACAGGCGTCGTATTCGTCAACGAGGGCAATGATGCGATCAATCTGTTGCTTGGACCGTGCTGGGAACCGCTGAACGTCAGTGACCGGCCCCCAATGGCGGCTCCAGATCGAATGTTAGTGAAGCATGGTTGATGTTGCCTGGCCAGGGGCGACGGAG
>NZ_LWQT01000102.1 GCF_001650715.1 Paramagnetospirillum marisnigri
CCCCAGGGCCGGGCGAGTGCGTCAAGGTGGGGAATTTTCAGTCGCCCCTTCTGGGGAGTATTCAGGCGGCAGTGACAACCGCCAAGCATCGATCATTGAACGACCGCAGGTCAGCTTCGTGGAAGGACTTGAGGGTCTTCCCGATATGGCGGACCTCGAAATGTCCGGACACCCTAAGCGCTTTCAGAACACTTACCGGAATACCAAGGAAGGCCGACGCCTCTCGATCGCCAAATGACTTCCCATTCGCCCGGCGCGGGACCGACACGGGGCCTGCGACCCCAACGTACCGCCTCGTCGCGTGATCGATTTCTGTCATTGGAACCAAGCCTTCGCGGGCCCACCGCCGGGCCGTTGATGGCATGACACCCAAATCCTTGGCCAAATGGCTAATTGATTGAAAACGCCGCCCATCCGTCGATATGCCGCGGAGAAGCCTGTGGTCGACATACCCGTCGGTCCATTCATCCAAACCAAATTCAACGAACGTTTTCCGAAGGAACTCGACCTCCTTTGACGGGGGACCGCGTTTGACGAGCCCGTCGTAAAGCCCCCCAAACGCCTTACGAAAGCTGAGAGTAGTGTTTTGGTTCCGCTGGTTGGCCGCAGCACCGGTTTCCCTAAGGAGGGCGCGAAAGCCTTCGGGCCACTGGCTTAACGCGTCGGCCGCGTGACCCACCATCAGTTCGAGGACGTTGACGCCCATCCCCAGATTTTCCAGCTTTTGGGCGCCAAGGCCGGCGACCGTCGACAACAGCGTGCGCAAGGACATGGCCACCAGATCCGCCATTGGCAGTCCGCAGGCGCTTTCGAACGGACATTCCTGCTTCAACGCTTTTGCAGCTAAAACAGCCTGTAGCTCGAGTACGTGCTCTTCCACTGGCTCAGCCGGGAGGTTCCGCAAATCGGCGCCACAACTGCACTCAAGCAGCTTGGGACGATACAAGCTCAGGGGCTTTCCACATTCAAGGCACCTGAACACGGCCGACCTGCGATGCCTGGGACAGGCGAGCATGAAACGCAGGTCCCAGTTGGCGCTGATGTAGCCCAGTTCTTTGACGCAGTCGGGACAGACCCGCGGCCTGGCACCGGCTAGGTGCATCCGACTGATATCCTGCCCAAGGAGAAGTCCCTTAGCCGATTGTGCGCTGGATTTGGTGTACGAGATGGCGCGAAGCTGACCTGGACTGAAGTTGAGAATTTTCTCGACGTGGCCAAGTTCAAGCTTCCATCCACCGCGCCATCGGTTGGATACCCCAGCCATACTGAGGATATCGGCCATAGACTCGTAGCCATTGGCTTCGGTCACGCGGATCATGAAGCCGGCCAGGCTTTCATCAGAATACGGGAGAGGTGTCCTTACCAGCAGCACCAAGAGCCTCCTCGATACTATTGCGCGGACAGAACCTGGCTCGTTTTCCATTTGTTGCGGGTGGCTGCCTTCCGCTCGGGAGCAGGCTCTTCAACTTTGACGCCCACCCGTGCCGCGATGGATAACAACAGCTCATTCGGTTCCAAGGATGCACTCAGGTCAAAGGGCCGAATGCTGGCAACGCCATCGGTCGCCCAGACCGACCGCAGGTGGGCCTCCGCGAGATCAGCCACGGTGATCACCATGCGGTCCTCATCGAGCGCATCCCAAACGGCTTGCCGCAACATCTTCACGAGGTAACCGATGAGCCCACCAGTGCCGCAGTAAAAGCGGAATGCCATGCCCTCGCCATCCAGTTCCGGTAGGTCGAAATGACGGGACATGGATTCATGGAAGGCGGCGAGAATGGCTTCAAATTCCTCGCGCTGGTCATCCTTGTTCCAATTGAACCGAGGCATGCTGATGGGCGCCAAGAACCTTCCAGCGAGTTGTTCATTTTGGTCGAGCACTGCGCGGCAAGTCGGTATCCCAGAGACCACGAGCGCGATCCTGGCCTCATCGACAACGATTTTTAGCCAGTCGGCAACGTGGTGCATCACCTTATGGGAAACCTTGTCATAGAAGTGCTGGAACTCATCTACCATCAGCATCCTGGTCGATGAGCCCTGCATGAGTTCCAGCAGCCTGGTTGTTTTCCGGTTTTCGGTGCCGCTGGACGACCGCGGGTCCCCCATGTCGTGGAGCATGATCTCCACCAGCCCTTTCACTGTCGGCTTGGATGGGGTCTTCACCCGGACGATGGGGATGGTCATGCCTTCCGGCGTGCGATGACGTGGATACTTCACATAGCACTCTTCGAGAACTCGTGATTTGCCCG
Organism: Paramagnetospirillum marisnigri; assembly: GCF_001650715.1. Taxonomy (GTDB): domain Bacteria; phylum Pseudomonadota; class Alphaproteobacteria; order Rhodospirillales; family Magnetospirillaceae; genus Phaeospirillum; species Phaeospirillum marisnigri. The sequence continues at coordinate 2,250 of NZ_LWQT01000102.1, forward strand.
TCCTCGACTCTCCGAGCAACGCCAGACAAACCGGTTCACTGCAGCCCTGAGCATACTCGAAGCACTGGTCCAGGCTCTTGATCGCCCGGTTGAATGCTGTATGAGGGACGAGGGTGTTCTCAATCACCCTGCGCGGGTCGTGACTGCTTATCATCGGCAAATTCCTCGGACATGGCGGGGCTGCGGTCACGAATCACCGGTGCAAACCGTTTCTTCGCCTTTAGAGGCAGTTCTGGTGGGGATGTTTCCTCGGCCGGGTCTTTGGGCTCGGATGCCGGGAAGGGTGGCTGTTCCGGCGCCTCGGCGCGCGGGAAAGCTTCGGTTTCCTGTTTGGTCGAAGAAGGGGGCGCCTTGGGTAGTTGGGCAATCTCCACACTCTGGTAGCGGGCAAGCCGCTTGGCGGACTTTCGGCGCTTATGGGCAAATTCCTCATCAATGATGCGCGCGATCATCTCCTTGGCTTCCAGCCAAGACATTGGATTGCTCGCTCCAATATGATGCGCAGCGAACCGCTTGCACACCTGATGCTGCCAACGTGACAGCCCATCCGCGTATTCGAATGAAAGGCAGCGGACTTCAAACATCCGCGTCTTGTCGGGTGCCAGGACGATGATTTCGCCAATGTTCGAATCATCAATCCTGATCTCGACATCAAGGCGGTCGCCGTATCTCATGCGCAGGCCGGTGAGCTCCGGGGAGTTGTAGAATAGGCCATCCAGTTCAATACCTCGGTGGCTGAGCACGCGCCCGTCGGCCCGGCCCAGAATGGCGTCGAGGCGTGCGGGGTCGTCGGGAACGAGAATATCCTCGGGGCGAATGCAGGAAGCCCACATGGAGGCCGGGGGAACGCCGAGTGTCCGGTGGGGTTTCTGATGGTAGTAATCCACCACCCAAATACGCATCATCTCCTGAAGCACACTGAGACGAACTACCGCGTGCTTGGACGGGTCATACTCGTCCTTCTCGAAGATATTGCTGAACGTGGTGCCCGGCGTGCCATGCGCGATTCCGCGGTTCATGGACCCGAGGAAACGCTCGATCTTGGCCTTGAACCAGCCGGTCTTGCGCGGCGCATAATGGATTTCGATGCCAAGAGACCAGCAGGCAGCCTCCAAGCTGTCGCTATGGAACTCGGCGCCGTTGTCGACAACCAGTTCCCGCATCACCCCATGGGCCTCCCAACAGTGGCTCACCCTCGGATAGCGTTCCTGAAGCCAGGTCTTGGGCAGAAAGGCATCCCGCAGGCAACGTGCGACGGTAAGATAGCTGGGTGGCTCAAAGCTTATGAATAGCCCCAGGATGCAGCGAGAATAATCATCAATGCATCCCGTCACGAATGGGCGGCCCAACGGGAGCCCTGTCCTGTCGTCCAAGACCATCAAATCGAGGGGGGGGATCGTGTCCCTTGGATTGGTGTAACAGCGCAGTCGCCGTTTGATCTCCGGCGGGCTTGGCCGGATTGATCAGGCTG
>NZ_LWQT01000103.1 GCF_001650715.1 Paramagnetospirillum marisnigri
CTCCGTCGCCCCTGGCCAGGCAACATCAACCATGCTTCACTAACATTCGATCTGGAGCCGCCATTGGGGGCCGGTCATGGGCAATCATGGCTTCATGTCGGCGCCCGTGGCATTGTCCGAACTGCAGGCCGTCGGCGTGACATCCGCCGAAATCGCCACAGCCCTGCGCGAAGGTCACATTTCACCGGTGTCGCGGCACGTCTATGTCGAGCGTGATCGCGATGATCTGCTGGCGGCCTACGCGGCCATGATGGGCCGTGCAAGTTCGGGAGTGATGAAATACTTGACCTGAAGGCACGCCGGGCCTCCCACATCAATAAATTAGAGGGAAATGCGGGATAGTGAAAAAATGGCGCCATATTGGCGTCACAAACCATAAGCATGATCTGCCGGACTAGGAAACCGGAACCGGTTGCCTCCGACTCAAGGAGTCCATCATGAAACTTCGCCTGCTTGCTGGTGTCGCTCTGATTGCGCTGTCGGTCATGGCCCCGCCCGTCTTGGCCGAGGTATCGGTCCACGATGGCACCTTGCGGATTGCCGAAACGGATATCGGCTATTCCGGCGGTCTCGAGCCGAGCCTTGAGCGCTTCTATCGATCGGATTCACGCCGCTCCGGTCTGTTCGGTCGGGGTTGGGGCAGCCGCTACGAAACCCGCGTAGAGATGCAGGCCGACGGCACACTGGCGGTGATCGAGAATGGCTGCGGCGCCACCGTGACCTTCCATTCCGTTCATGGTCACCCCGACCGGTGGGAGGCGAAGAGTTGCGGTCTTCAACAGATATCCCAAACCCCCAGCGGCTTCGAGCGCCACATGGCCGACGGCAAGACCGAGACCTTTGCCAAGGATGGACGGTTGCAGCGCATCACCGACAGCAACGGCAACTGGATCACGGTTCGCCATGAGCAAGAGCGCATCGTCTCGATCGAGGACAATTTCGGTCGCGTCATGACCCTTGCCTATGGCCCCGACGGGCATCTTGAGCGAATCACGGGAGAAGGGGGGTGCGAGGCGCGCTATCGCTTCGATGCCGAGGGCCGGCTGATCGCTGCGACTGATCCCGATGGCGGCGAACATCGCTACGCCTATGGCGAGGACGGCCTGCTGATCACCGGGGTTTCCCCGAAGGACGGCAAGGTCACGGCAACCTACAAGTCAGGTCGCCTGACTAGCTTCGGCGAGAATGGCTCCATTCGTCGCTTCGACCGCCATGAGGGTGGTGGCTGGACGGAAATCCTGGAGACCACGGAGGATTCCGAGGGCCAGCGCCTTTCAACCACCCGCCGCATCCAGTTGTTCAGCACCGACCAGCATGGCCATCTCCGCATGTGGCGCCAGATGTCGGATCGGGATGGCCGTTTGACCGACATCGAATACAATGAGACAGGTCAGGTGGCGATCATTCGTGATGGCAACGGGCATAGCAGCGGCTTCCGCTATGATGCCATGGGGCGTCTGCTCCACAAGGAAACGCCGGATGAGACCGTCGATATGGCTTATGACCCCAGGACGGGGAAGGTGTCGCGTGTCGAGCGGGTGGCGAAAGGCGCCCGATCCTGGTCACGCTTCGCATACGATGCGCGTGGCAACCTGACCGCCGCCGCCAACAGCCAGGGCCGCAAGGTATCCCTCGACCATGACCCGCAGGGGCGCATCTCCAAGATCACCGAACGGGGCAAGCACCTCGCCTTCACCTACAATCGGGAGTCCCGGCCGACCAGCGTCACCTTGCGGGACGGGGGGAGCATCCAGGTGGAGTATGACGGCAAAGGCGAAATCGCCAGCGTCAAGAGTAATGGTGGAGCCGCCACGGCGCTCAAGGTGACGCAGGCATTCCAGAACCTGCTCGAACTGGTTAAACCCGCCAATGTGAAGGTCGGCCTGTGATGAACGCTTCTCGTCCCGTGACGTTCAGGGCAAGTCTCATCGGTGCCGCATTGCTGGCATTCATGCCGCCGCTCGCCGTCCAAGCCGGGGAGACGCAGTTGTGGATCGTCTTGCCCGCGGCGGCCGGGGCCTTGTCCGACTGCCCCGAACGTGCCGCCATGGCGGTGCACGCCAAGTCCGCCGACGCGCATTTATTGATCTCCGAGGCCCTGGTACGCTGGCAGGGAGGTCAGATTCGACTTGCCGGTGGGGGCCGGGATCTGGAGAAGAACAGGGATCTCTGGGACAAGTGCTTCGCCCTGGCCGTTGACGGTCGGGTCATTGTCTCCGGCGCCACCCTGGTTCCCCATTCCGCGCGGCTGCTCCGATTTCCAGTGTTGCAGGTGCTGTCGTGGCGAGGTCGCGAGGAACCTCTTGAATTCGAGCTGGTTCCGGCCTTTCCCGCCGGCAAGGCAACGATTTCCGATCAGGAATGGCTGGGCCGTCTTGCGAAGTTGCGCTGAATGATACCCTCTTGCCCATGCGCAGCTTCGAGGAGGTGTTGTGACATATCTGGATGCGCTGACCTGGACCTATGCCCTGGAGACGCCGGTCGTGTTGGCCGCCGGATGGTTCTGGCGCCGAGGCACGGCGCGGAGCCTCATGGCGGCGGCGCTTGCCTCGGGGTTGACGCACCCGCTGGCGTGGCAGGTTGCCATGAGCATGTCGCCGGAAGCCTATGTTTGGGGCTGGTATGCCATTGAAGCGGTCGTGTGCTGTGTCGAAACCTTTGTCATCCGCTCCTGTATGCGTTTGCCGATGGGGCGAGCCGCCGCTGTGTCCTTTCTTGCCAATGGGGTTTCGGCGCTCGCCGGGAGATTCTTGCTCTGAACATTGTCGGATTTGAAGATGGGGGAACTAAATGAGAAAAGCCCTGATGGTGGCCTGCCTCCTGCCGTCGCTCGCCTGGGCAGATACCCTGCCCAACAGCGTTTATCAAGCACGGGAACGGATGGAACAAGATCCCGGGCACTATGATCGGGCGGATCAATTCTGCGACGAGAAGAAAGTCGGATCCTCATGCGTTATTCCAGGCAACCCGTTTGAAGGCGGAGGGAATGGAACATGCCGCACGTTTCCAAGCAGAAACAGCGGGGCCATAGAATCCCGATGCACCCTGAATTCCATGCCGGAAGTGCTTGATTCTCTCCCAGACGGCGGCTATCGGGCCCCGGAATCTATGTGCGAAAATGGAGGCTTAAAGGAGCCTTTCGCAGACGCATTCAGAAACAAAAACCTTTCCTGCCACGCCACCCCCGTGGTCAGCGACAAATACTGTAGCGGGAAAGATGTTGGATCTCCCTGCTATGCCGAGGTAAGATCTGGATCGACAGAGTCAAAATACCCAGGGCTGTGCGCCGAGAGCGAAGATTCACAGCGTCTTTATTATCATGGCTACGTGCTCGTCACGAGAACAGTCCTGACCTGCCGCCCCGGGAAACCTGTAATTGTCGATATTCGGGAATCCTCTCCGCCAGGTTGGCTGAGGCGGTTACTGGATTAGTTGTATCGTCCGGCTCAGAACGTGGGCACCTCCGGAAACCTCTTCATTCTGACGGTTTGAGAGTTGTTCCGGGCGTGAATTGCGGTTGATCGGCGTTTCCGGGTCTGTTT
>NZ_LWQT01000104.1 GCF_001650715.1 Paramagnetospirillum marisnigri
TGACGCCTCCGGGCGCTACGCACCCTACGCCATCATCCCCAGGCAAAAGCTGCTACACCACTCGACGGGACATGACCCGCGCATTTGTTGTTTCGGTAGGAATCAACAGGAACATTAGCTCCATTTTAATGGGCAGAGTGTTTTCGCTCATGGGCGCCCAATCGTGGCGCTCAAGGCCAGCAGGTTGGTTTGGGCAGCGATATTGTTGATCTGCTGGACCACTTCAGCGATCGACTGAACCGCCTGGGGTTGATCTCTTTCTGGAGAAGCCGGTGTCCATGAAAATTTTGTACGCCGGTAGGCGGTCATACAGATGCGTGATGGGATGATCCGACACCCTTATGATATGGTCCCGCCATGCAACAGCCCCAGCACAATCCACCGGCTCTGATCCGGGTCATCTACACGACGATCCGCACTGCCCGCGAGGCAGGCCTGGATCGGCACGGCCAGGAGCAGCGGGCGGTAGAAGCTCTCAGGATTGTGCGACCTGATATTGCCGAGCGGGATGCCATGAACATGGTATGGCGGGTTCGGCCGGATTGATCCCGTGATGACAGGCCATAGGGCCGTCCCAATCTGAAAGCCGGTATCAGCCAACTGGCCGCTTTACCCCCCGACAACAGTCACTTGGCTGGAACGTCCGCTGCGACCCCGTTGTGCCAGGAAGAGCCGCTCAGCGTCTGCACCGCCCACATCTATCCCACCCAGCATCTCCTTGAGATAGAGCAGGGAGGAAATTAAATCCCATCGGCAATTTTCTGTAGAACCGCTATATCACGTGAAAAAGTATTGGCTGAAATCTCTGAAATCGCCTTTCTTCTTTTTAGGTCTGAAACCATCCTGCAAGCGGTCTCTGTGGTAATGCCCAACAGCGCCCCTACGTCCTCGCGGCCGAAAATGCGGCACCGTTCCATGGCGGGAGGCGCAAGCATCAGGAACAACCGCGCCACCCTTTGCCGGGAACTGCCGGTTGATAGCTCTCGCACGCAATGGTGAGAGCGCAAGACCATATCATGCCATTTTTCCATCAGTTGGCGGTTCAGCTTCGGCGACAATCTTGCTACGACTTCGCGGGGTAGGCGACAAACTTGCGTTGGCAGCAGCGCTACGGCGGCATGCTCATATTTGTCGGCAACCGTTGCCTCTAGCCCGGCAACGTCTCCTTGGCTCAAAAGGCTGACAATTCTGAAATTTCCGTCGGGTAGATATTGCTCAAGCTTGACCAGCCCTTCGCGGATTGTGAAAAGCGCCGAAGCTGCCTGATCCTGTTGGTAAAGATTTGCTCCAGGAGGAAGCCAAATGTCCTCTATTGGAAGATGAACATGGCTAAAGTCTTCGCTGGTCAGGTCTGCAAACAAGACTAAATGGCGAATGGCACATTTTTCACAGGCTTCCAGACCATACCAAGCGGCTTGAATTTGGCTCTCTCGCATAATCCGCCCGCCCTATCTGAACAAAATATTTTTGCTTCGGTCAAATCGCTGACAAATGTCAGTGATGCCGCCCCCATTGCTGCTTATACAGGGGGCGCATCCACACCAGACAGGCATCCTAGGCACTCAAGGACCAAATACGATGATCGCTACCGAACTAGACGTCAACGCCGCTAGGCTGGCCCATCTTCGTTGGGAGGCAGCATTGGAGGCCACCGTGAACGGTGAAGGGACGCAAGAACCGCTAATGGGTCATGAGGATTGCGATCTTGGCACCTGGATTTACGGTACTGGCCTGAGTCGGTATGGCAAATTGGGAGCTGTCTGGCAGTTAAAAACTGTTCATAAGCGCTTTCACCATCTTGCCGAAGAAACTTTGTCTGCATGCGCAGCTGGCAAGGCGGAGCGCGCTGTGGAAAAGCTGGCAGCAGTTCGCAAGCTTAGTGGTGAAATACTTTTTTTACTGACCTCACTTGAACTCGATGTCATTGAGGCCGCAATCAGCCGCGCCCAACCCAATGACATTCCTTCTCGGTTGATAAGAGCGCTTTTCCCAAAACCACTCCCCCTCAACATCATTTCTATTCAGGCTTTAGGCGAGGCCGGCAGTGGTCGTCATACTTTGAACGTCACAGGTGCTCGGCTTGTCCATCTAAAATGGATTCGCGATCTTCAATCGGCGTTCCGCGGCCATGGTAAGGCCATGCGTGCCCAACCAAGCGATGAGTGCAGCCTCGGCATCTGGATACATGGCACCGCCATGAGGGAGTTGGGTGCCACCGAGGCATTAAAAAGCCTTGATGCCGTCCACAAGCGATTTCATCGGGAGGTTGACTTGGTCATCTCATCTCTCAATCACGGAAAGCTTCGCACTGCCGACGAGGCTTATGAGGAAGCTCTGGTCCTGAGTGGCGAGATTATCACCCTCCTGACGCGACTACAGGTTGAACTGGCCGATTCTCAAGTTCTGTCGGCAGGAAGTTCAAAACTCTAAGCCTTCCGCAAGCTGCCTTCGAGGATAGCTCATCATGCCTTTGCGTCTTCATTCCATGCCCGCTGGCCAGGGTTGCCCCATGAACGGAAGCTCCGCATTAGGGAGCAAGGCGGGTGTCTTAAAAGGTCTTGGTGTAAAGGCCGGGTCTGGGGCGGGGCTGGGCCTCGGGCAATGCAGTACCCCTAACAAAGACGAATTGGCGGTAGCCTTGAATGACGCAGCCTGCTGATCCGTAAATTTCTCTAATAAGGTGCGAGTGCCTCTTGTGGGTCATAAGCACGCACCCAGGCCCTCCCCCACGAGTGGCCGCTATGGAAAATTGCAGCCGTTGGCATTAGATGCAGAAAACTCTATTCCAATCGCCGGATGGCGGCGCAGATGATGGACAGTCGGCTCTCCATGTCTCCGGCGCATCGCAGGATTTCCGCCGCCTCGCCATCGGCCTTGATGGCGTCCTCCAGCTCCGCCGCCAGATCCTGAATTCCCACCACGCCGAGCTGAGCCGATGCCCCGCGCAGGGAATGGGCCAGCCGCCCTCCCTCATCCCGGTCGCCCCTTGCCAGGCAATCCCGCAGGCGGGTCATGCTGTCGCCCCAGGTCGCTGCGTATTCCCGCAGATAGCTGATATAGCGGGCGGGCTTGGTCATGGCCGACGGCCCCTTGTCGATATGGATGTCGGGAATGCCGGCGAGGCAGCAGCGCAATCTGGCGACCACGTCGTCGTCATCGCCCATGGAAGGGGGGGAAGTGGGGGGAGGCGGCGGGGTCCTGCTGTCGCGGTCCAGCCATTTCAACAGCGCCGGGAACAGATGTTCCGAGCGTACCGGCTTGCTAAGGAAATCATCCATGCCAGCATCCATGCAACGCTGCCGATCCTCGTCGAAGGCGCTGGCGGTAAGGGCGAGGATGGGAGTGTCGGCGTAGCCCGGCAATTGGCGGAATGACCCTCCCCCCGTGAATGGCTCCAGGTTGAATGTAATAATTCAACTGACCATGAAGGGGACATTCCATGCCGAAGAAGAGACAT
>NZ_LWQT01000105.1 GCF_001650715.1 Paramagnetospirillum marisnigri
CTATCGTTTGCGCAAGACGTGCCTGCGGAGACGCGCATAGGTCATCCAATGGCAGAAGTTGCGAATCTCGCTCGCGAGCATGCGAAGAAAGTCATCTTTCAGACACAGAGGCATGGAACTCCCTCCCCGAGATATGCATTCAGCCGTAGGTTTCATTGCCACAATAATATCAGACGATACCGCAAGTGAAGAGCCAGTTCCTCCCCCGTCATTCTGACGGACCGGAGTGGCAGGATAGTTGGATCACTCAGAAATTTTCCATGATCTTGGCCTTCTGTCCGTCGTAGTCGGCCTGGCTGATCAGGCCCTCGTCGAGAGCGGTCTTCAGCTTTCTCAGGCGATTGATCGGATCGTCGCCTCGGCTGGCAACCACCGGCTTGGAGCGATCAGAAGGAATGGGAACGGCAGGCTTCGGCCGGGCATTGGGAGTGATATTTGGCGCTCCACTGGACACCCGATAGAGAAGCCACCTCAGACCTCCGGTTACCGGACTCATTTCCAGCCCTGCGGCCGCGGACAGGATCGCCTTGATCGACGGTATGCGGATGGAATTCGATCCACAGGCCAGCGCAAGCCGTGCCGCCCAATCGCGAACGTAAAGGTCATCAAAGGCGGCAAGCCGCTGGAACAGTTCCGAGCCATGCGGATTGAGGAAATCCGACCGGGTGAAGATGAGGTTCTCGCCACTGTGGCAGTGCTTGAGCAATCCGGGTTCGAACACCAAGGCCCGCAACGACAGTTGCATCACCAGCATGGAGAAGTGATCCAGCGTCGCATCGAAATGCGTCTCGTTGCGTTCGGGGTGCTGGAAATTGATGCTGCCGAGCAAGGTGCAGGGCAGCCCGCTCAGTTCAGGAAGATACATGGAATCGTAATCGATCAGCTTCAGCCGACCATCAGGTCCGATCAGAATGTTGTCGTGTTTAAGGTCGCCATGAGCGACGCCACGGTTCAGCAGATTCAGGCAAAGCCGCGCCCAGGCCCGGCTCATGCCTGCGATGCCGCCGCGCTTGTCGCTATCGCACAGGGTCTGGACCAAGGCGCCGATGGTGCGGCCAGGGACCCAAGGCATGCTGATGACCGGATATTCACCGTGCTTGGCGATGGACGACGTCACGTAGAGTTCGTCGCGGTGAAACCGAAGCGGCACCATATAGGGCGAGCCGCTGGCAGCGACGAAGCCGGAGATTGCTTTGTAGCGGCGCTCCAGATCGGGAAGATCACGGATGAAGCACTTGATCGCCAAGAGCGACCCTTGGGAATCGGTGACCCGGAATACCCCGGCGAAATTTCCGGCGAGAAACTGCGGGTGGCCTCGGGCATCCTTGAACGGTGTCACCTGTAGAGTGGCGAACCGGGCCTTGGCGTTGGAGAGTGCTGCCTTGTAGTCCGCCAATACCGGGAACGTCACTGTTCGAACTCCGTGGTCCGAGCGTGTGACGAAGCCTCGGCGGCTTGGTTAAAAACGATGGCCGGCCGGGTGCCGATATCGAGCAGTTTGACCAGCGCGACGGCATCGGCATTGAACGCCATGCCGCGCAGGGTCGGGGTGGTCTTCAGGTCGCGCTCGAACAGTTCGCAGATGATGGCGCGATGGCGGCCCGACAACTCGCTCGACATCTCGAACAGCAGGCGGGCATAGGTGTCGTCGGGCAGTTGGCCGGCGCTGGACGGGAACACCACCGGCGCGTCGTCGCCGCCGGAAATATGGCAGTTCATCAGCAGGACGTGGCCGTCATTGGTCTTTAGCCCGGTCAACCGCCGGGCGGTCGCCAGAAGTTCTTCGTCGCTGTCCACATCGTTGGCCATGCCGTCGGTAATATTGATGACGGCCGGGGGGAATGACCCGGGGTTCGCGGAAATCCAGGGTTCCAGGATCGATTGCGCCAAGCGCAGCGCTCCGTTCATCGGGGTGCTTTCCACCGCCACCGGCGCCACCCAACGCGAAACGGCGACCCGTTCGACCACCGGCTGGCCGCGAACCATGATGGTGGTTTCTTCCTCGATGGTATCGGCGTTTTCCGCCACCTCGGAGATGGGCACCAAGCTGCGCCCCGCCAAGGCTCCCAGCCAGCAGAACTCGGCGCGGTTAGTGCGCCCATAGCCGATGACGCCGATGTCGAAATAGTCCCGGACACCTTCATCACGCATACAGCGGTTGATCAACTCGTCGAGGGTTCGGTTGAGCGCATCCGCCACCACCTGGGCCCGGCTGATCGTCTGGCCGTTATCATCGACACCGAAGGTGGTGTTCATGGATTTGGATTGATCCACTAGAAAGATAAAGGCGCCGCGCTGGTCGCGGCTGATTTCCTGTGAATAGGCCACGGATCACGTCTCCTGTGGTTGAGCACCGTTACGATTTTCGCTGGAGGGGATCTCTGCCGACGAAATCAGTTCACATCCGGAGCCTTGATCACGAAACAACCGGAGGCCCAGAATCTCACGCGTCATCACTTTAGCAAAGACTGTGGCTCCATCAAATTCTTGGACAAAACAGCATGAAGCGCTGACGGCAAAAGCGCGAATATGAGAGTGATTATTAACTTCTTTTGCTGCTGACGTATTGTTATCCGCTTGCAGACTATTGTCGAGCCGGCGAATTTGTGCAACAAGACATGTATGTATTTATCTCTTTCCCAGAGGAGTTAGGTTATGGCGGCACAGATGGCAACAGGTATGGCTGGTGGGACCGCCGCGAACGCTGCAGCTCCCGCAGCTGGCGGCGCGGCCATGGCTGCCGCGGCGGCTCCGGAAATCGAACGTGAGGGTGCCGCTCAGGCCGCCGGCATGAAGGCCGGTGGGGCCAAGGCCGGCGCCGCCAATGGCGCAACGGCCAAGACCGGGGCGGCTAAGGCTGCCGCGGCAGAGGTTGAACGCGAGGCGGTGACCGCCAAGGCTGCGGGCATGAAAGCCGCTGGAACCAAGGCGGCGGCTGGTGGCGCCAATCAGGCGGCCATGGCCGCCAAGGGAGCTGGCGCAGCCACCAAGGTCGCCGTGACCGGCGTCAAGGGCAAGGCCATGGTTGCCGCCGGTGGAGCCGGTGCTGCCGGTGCCGCAGCCGGTGCCGCCACGGGTGCTTCCGTCACTGCCAGCCCCATCGCCGCCGCCACCAGCAGCAGCGCCATGCTGTCCGCCAAGGGCGTCAGCTTGGGCCTCGGCCTGGGTCTGGGTGCCTGGGGGCCGGTGCTGCTGGGCGTGGTTGGAGTGGCGGGCGCCGTCGCTCTTTATGGATATTACAAGAACCGCAATGCCGAGCCGGCTGCGGCCGAAGCCGTCTGAAGGAGGACGAAATGACCGCACAGACTGTCGGGTTGTCGCAAGAAACCGGAACCAGTTACAAGCCCCTGGTGATGGCTGCCCTCAGCTATCTCGGTATTCTTTGTTTTGTGCCTTTGATGCGCAACAAGGATGACGAATACGTTCAGTTCCATGCCAAGCAAGGGCTGGTGCT
>NZ_LWQT01000106.1 GCF_001650715.1 Paramagnetospirillum marisnigri
ATCCGGCTGATCACCGATCCCTCCACCTGGGGAATTTCCGTCCGCCCGAAATGGGGAAAATTAGGTCGCCGTTGACACCAGTTGCCCGCGACCGCGTTGCCACACAAACCCCATGGAATGAATAAGTTTTCCGATTTTCATAATGTCGTGGTGGTGGCCTCGTTCCTGCCAACACCGATGCAATGCCGGTTCCTGTCGAACTTCGGCATTACCCCAGACCAGATCAGGGACGCGATCTGCCATCAAGCCGTCTATCAGGCAGTGATGCGGTGCAGTCTTCGTGATCTCCATTGCGATGTACCAGTTCGGGTCGTGGTCACTGATGTCGGTGTAGCCCAGTGGCTGGCCGATCAGTTCCCCGGTTGCACCATGGTCCAAGCTCCAGGTGTTCAGCTTGCAAAGAAGGGCAAATGGCAAAAGAAACGGCTCCATGTGGATAATTCAGCCCGAGTCCGGGCATATCGCAAAAGGCAAGATGAGCAAATGGGGGAAGTGGAAATGGCTAATATATTGCCCGGAATACAAAATGGTAAGATTTCACCGTTACGATTGGCGAATAATATATATTCACCTATCGTTACATCGAAACATGACCATTTGCCGTTAGCGGATACATCTGCATCTGATTTCATGGATTTGTCTATACTGGAACGGGAGCTATTCGCTGGAACTTTGTTCCGCCACATCCGGGACACCAACACCACCCGTCATCTGTTCCTCAAGTCCATGGGCGACATGATCGAGTGGCTTCGTCATTGCCATGGACTGACCTACCAGAACAAGCACAGCAACATGCTGATCAGCCCGACCCTGTTCAACCCGACCTTGGGCGACAAAAGCAGGGGAAGGGAAAACGCGGTGATCACCTGGGGAATCTGGCTCGATATCGATGACGGGGATATGCCCTATCACGCCTTCGCCAAGATGTTTGCGGGTAAAACCATGGTGATCTACAACACGGCCTCCTCGACCAACAACACCCGCTACCGGGTGTTCATGCCCACCACCGGCTACATGATGGCGGAGACCTACGACTCCATCTGCAAACAGATCATCAAGGTGGTCCAGTCCAACGGCTACTGTTCACCCCGGCAACGGAAACGGGGATCGGCAAAGCCATGCCATGGCATCGACCCGACCAAGCTGTCGGTGGAGAACATGATGTACCTGCCATGCAAACCCATGGATGGCAGTGATGGGTTTTTCCAGGTCTTCGACGGCGATCCGATCAATCCCACCCTCTGGGTCCAGAACAACATCCTGCCTATCGATATGCCCCCGCCGGTCCTGATTGCCGTTCCAGATGAATCACCCATGACCGAAGATCATTCCTATGCGACTGTATTTTTCGACAGATTGGTCGCCGCTATCGGCGATGTCGTACTGGGACGAAACTGCGGCCTATATCGAGCATCGCTGCATGGGTTCGCCATGGCAAGTGCCGGTTTGCTCGATACATGGATGGTCGAAACCCGGCTTGAACAGGCTGCATTCGCGGCGGGATTGGAAAAAAGAGAAATCGGGCCGACCATTCGAAGTGGCCGCTACAATTCCAAAAATCAGATAGGTCGATATCTGGGGTGGGCTGCACATGGGAATGCAGCAGCTTGATAAATACTCCTGCAACATCAGCAGGAGTAACGTCAAGATGCGTGAACTACAGGAGATATATGAAGAGTTTCATTGCCTTGGAATTGCGAAGTCAGGGAGAGAGTTTGGTGAATGGCTGAACAGAGGTCAAAGCTACCTGAGTTCATCGAAATCAAGAAACCGCAGAATATCGACCGAAGCTCTTTTGTCTTTGATATCAAATGTGACCGGAGTGATTGATGCAACAAATGAAGCTGCCGCAGAATGCACAGATGCTGTTCAAGCTACTGAATATAAAGAAGGCGTGAAGGCACTAAAGAAAATTGAAAACGAAGCGTGGACTGAAGTTTGGCGTCGTGTCGGGTGATCGATACAAAAATTATTTTCTCGGCCATATTGCAAATACTAAATTGAGTCCGTAACCTATGTGCAGATATCAATGCATGGAGGTTATTATGCTTAACTTGAAGTTTTCCGATGCCAAGCGTCCGCTGATTTCGGAAACCCGCAAGAAGTCTGCCCGTGATGTGGTGATCGACGGCATTCAGAACCAGATCGGTCTTCTGGGGGATGCCAATTTTAAGGTCGAACGCACCCGGTACACCAAGGATTCCGAGGGCAATGCCATCCGCAAATCGGTCGCGGCACCGCCCAAACCCTGGTTCTGGCGGGCTGCTGATGGGACCATCATGGTGCAGATCAGGTATGGCCATGCCGTCGTGGTGGAAATCCAACCGGGAAAACCCAGCATCCAGGCGGGCAAGACCGAGAAGGAGGTGATCACCGTACTGACCCAGGTGGTCCAGGCCGTGAAGACCGGCGAACTCGATGCCCAGATCGAAGCGGCGAAGATGAAGGCTAAGCGGAACAGGTCAGGTGAATAGGTCAGGGATCGGCGTGAAGGGTGGATGCCCATTCCACCTTCACGTCCTTCCCAATGAGTTCCATCACGCCGCCCTCTTGATCGCATCCCAATACCGCACAGGGTGATCAGGGATGGCCGGGGCGGAACGTTCGTAGACATCGAGCACGGAAGCGGGCATCGCGTTGAGGTAATTGGTAAAGAGCGTGTGGTTGCCCCAGATCACGAAGGCCAAGCCTTCAGGAAAGGGCATCTTCACCGGCACGCCCTTGCCGCCATCACCCCGCAAAAACTTGAGCTTTCCCGAGACGAAGAAAACGCGGGCATGGTCGCGAACGTACTTTTGCCAATATCGGGTGTGGGTACGAGCGGGCATGATGCTGACCACAGTTTCGCACAAGGGATGTTCGCGATTTGCGGAAGCCTCGGTGGGGGCATTGGGCATATGGCTGCACCAGACTGCATCGGCGGCTTTTTCGAGCCACGGCTCAAGGTCGTTAAATGGAGCATTCAGCCAAACGCGACCATGCCATTCTTGGACCAATCCATCGTCGTCGATGGTGAAGTGTTGTCGTGCCCAAACCGGTGCGTTATCCCCCTTGCAGGGCGAACAGGGATCAAGATCGAAAGGCTGATTTTCGTTGGCAGCATAAAAGGGGGCAAGGATTTCCCCAGGGGTGTACCATTCGCAGGTCTTCGCCTTGCCGTCTTCATTGATGAACAGGTTCCGCACCTGCTCCTCGCGAGATTTCGCGTTGTCGTTCGCGGGCTTGGCAGCCTTACCCTTCTTGGCCGTTTTGGCCGTCACCACCGGCACCTCGTCATTGTTGGGCAAGACCACCGGGGCGGCCTGCTCGATCTCCACCCCAATTTTCCTGGCATGGAAGTCATAGAGCGGCGTGGGGTCATGTCCCGTCGAGTGGTGTAGCAGCTTTTGCCTGGGGATGATGGCGTAGGGTGCGTAGCGCCCGGAGGCGTCA
>NZ_LWQT01000107.1 GCF_001650715.1 Paramagnetospirillum marisnigri
GCAAGGTGGAAGGCTTCACGGTGCCGGCCCAGGTGATCGTGTCCCATCTTCAGGACGTGGTTCGCTTCAAGAAGGGCTCCGCCACGGCACCCGGCCAACCTCAGACTCAGACCGTCGCTGCCGGTTCCACCAATTGGTGGTCCAAGGCCCGTGCGGTGGTCGGGGGACCGACAGCCATTCCGGGGATGGGCATGAACGTCGTGCAAGGCAATGTGGTCAAGGGCAATGTCGCGCCGTCCATTCCCTCGGGCATGCCCTTCATCGACACAGACCATGTCGGGGGTGCAAAGATCGGCGGATACTCCGTCGCCGATATCGTCGGCCTGGTCATGCTCGCCTTGGCGGCGGGTGTCACC
The DNA here is from genome assembly GCF_001650715.1 of Paramagnetospirillum marisnigri. Classification (GTDB taxonomy): domain Bacteria; phylum Pseudomonadota; class Alphaproteobacteria; order Rhodospirillales; family Magnetospirillaceae; genus Phaeospirillum; species Phaeospirillum marisnigri. Next base: position 357 of record NZ_LWQT01000107.1, read on the forward strand.
GGCGGCATGATGACCATGGGCGGCGGCGTGCTCCAGGTCGCCGGTATGATGGTCTTCTTCGGCTATGGCATGTATCTGATCCGCCCGGTGGTCTTTCTGACCAATGTGGTGGTGTACGGTGCCGCCTCATTGCGCAACGACAAGGCTCAACTGGTCCAGTGGGACAAGGTCAAGCCGCTGATTCCCTGGGGCATCGCCGGCGTGATCCTGGGCTATTTCATCGGCAACGCCATCGGCGATTCTGTGGTGGGTATTCTACTGGGCCTGTTCGCTCTGATCATGGCGGGCAAGGCGGTCATGGAAATTCTTCAGCCCAATGCCGGCGAGGAAACGGCCGAGTCCATTTCCGCCGCAGAGGCTGAAGACGAGATGGACGAATTGATGGCTTTGGCAGACGGCACCTCCAGGCCCAAGGCCAGCGGCCTTGCCTTGCCGGAAGGCCATGCCCGTTCCGCGGTGTTGGGGCTGCCCATGGGTCTGTTCAGCGGTATTCTCGGCATCAGCGGCGGCGTCATCGAGGTTCCGCTGCAGCGCTATGTGGGACGCATCAGCCTGCAAAACGCCATCGCCAACAGTTCGGTCCTGGTGTTCTGGGCCTCGGTGGCCGGTTCGGTGGTGGCCTTCCTCCACGGATCCAGCACGGGTCTGATTCATTGGGAAGCGCCGGTGACCCTGGCCCTGGTGATGATTCCCGGCGCCTATGTGGGCGGCATCATCGGAGCGCGCCTGATGCGGGTCTTGCCGGTGCGGGTGCTCAAGGGCGTGTATGCGGCGACCATGGCCGCTATCGCTCTCAAGATGCTGACCTCGGTGTGATGATCATGATGCTGGGATTGGCCGGACATGAATAGCAAGGTGGCGCTTCTGGTCGTGGGACTGGCCGTTGTTCTGGCGCTCGTCATCGGGCGGCAGGGGCCGGTCGCGCCCCAGGCCACGAATACGCAGTCCCAGGCGGTGGCAGCAGGGCCGGTCGCGGCGCCTGTGGCCTTTCCCCAGCCCCTGTATCCCCAGGCGGCCAATGTTGCCATGCCGGTGGAGCCCGATCCTGCGGCGGGCGGCGGGACCGCGCCGGCGACGGAATCGCCGCTGCCCAACTTCGTTCCGCGCAAGCTGAAGGTGTTCGAAGGGCATTGGCAGGGCATGGACGGTCGCCTGATGACCGAGGAACTGGCCCGCAAGCTGAACTATCCGCGCGGCCTGCAGGGGGTTTTGCTGGGCGAAGTCACGCTGAACGCGGCGTTTTCCGGGCTTTTGGCCGGCGATGTCATCGTCAGGATCGACGATACCCCGGTCACCGACATTGAGAGTTTCAAGGCCGCCAGCCGGACCGTGGCCAACCGCTCCGAAGCGCGGATCAGCGTGCTGCGCAAGGACAACCGGCCGGGGGCTCCGGTGGTGCGCAAGCTGACGGTGGTCCTGCGCGAGGCCGAGGGCGGCCTGGGCTTCGCCCAGTTGGAAGGCGCGCCCATGATCCTGGCGGGCGATCCGCGCCCCCACGGCTATCGCGGCGCCTGCACCGATTGCCACCCCATCGGCCAGGGGTTCGAGTTGACCCCCGACCCAGATTTGATAAGCCTGCCCCCGCCGACGATCACGCGTGATATGGTCGCCCGGAGCGTCAATCCTCACGAAGTGCGCGGGCCGTGCGAAGCCTGCCACGTCATAAAGTGATCAGAGCCACCTGATTAGGATTTTGGAGAACACTATGTCTAGCAAGCCGTCGGATATTCTTGACGAGGTCACTCTTTACGCCCACTACGGCCTTTCGGTGGCGAAGAAGCTCGGAATGAACATGGTCGATGCGTTCCGTGCGGCCTTTTCCGTCAACGACGACATCCGCCAGGTGTATTACCGCGACAAGGGCATCTCTCACGCCAAGGCCGGGCGCTATTCCCAGGCCGTCATGCTGCTGGAGCAGGTCTACGACGCCGATGCCTTCGATGTGGATGTGGCTCTGCACCTGGGAATCGCCTATGTGAAGACCGGCGCCGTCGATCGCGGCACCGAACTACTCGAACGTTCCTTGGCCGATGCGCCCGACAACGTGAAGGTGGCGACCGTTCTCGGCCTGACCTATGTGCAGGTGCAAAAGTACGATCTGGCCGTTCCGCTGCTGATCAAGGTGGCCGAGGCCAATCCCATCAATTTCAACGTCCGGTTCCGTCTGGGCGTGGCGCTGGACAACCTCGGCCGCTTCGACGAAGCCATCGACAGCTTCAAGATCGCGCTGGGCCTGCGTCCCAATGAAGGCAAGGTGCATCGCGCCATCGCCTTCAGCTATGAGCAGATGGGCCGGCACGAGGAAGCCTTGCCGCATTTCAAGAAGGCCAATGAACTTGACGAAGGGGCCTCGGTCTGAGGCCGTATGAGGGGCATTTCCTTCATACGACGAGCTTAGAGAGGCGGATATGGCATTAGGCGACGCGAATGTTGGTTCGG
>NZ_LWQT01000108.1 GCF_001650715.1 Paramagnetospirillum marisnigri
TGACGCCTCCGGGCGCTACGCACCCTACGCCATCATCCCCAGGCAAAAGCTGCTACACCACTCGACGGGACATGACCGGTGAGAACTGGTCGGTACGGCTGAAACCCTGATTTTTAAAGGGTTCCAGGTATTCGAAGATGGCAACATCCCAGCCATGAACTGGCTTCGTCGAGGCACATCTGACCGGAGTGCCCCAGTGAGCCGCCATTCGCGAGTGCGTTCGCTACGGCCCAGATGTGCCATTGGACTAAACCGCTTCCGCGGTAAATTGCACAAACAAGCACTATTGTAACCGTGGCGCAGTGGCGTGACCTGTCTTGAGATTGAGGGACTTCGAACCTCACCCAAGACAGGAGCCTTATCATGACCGAAGACACAATAAGCCCCTTGCGGCGGCGCATGATCGAAGAAATGACGATCCGGCAATTTGCCCCAAAGGTTCAGACTGATTACCTGCGGCACGTGAAGAATTTTGCGATTTTTCTGGGCCATTCCCCGAGCAAGGCGGGTTTTGAGGACATCCGTCGATACCAACTTCACCTCGCCTCCTCGGATCTCGGCGTCTCAAGCCCGAATGGTGCGATGACGGCATTACGTTTTTCTTTCGGGCGACGCTGGACCGTCCCGAGGTTACGGACCGGGTGGTTTTCACCCGAGAACCGTGCCGGTTGCCGGTCGTCCTGAGCCAGGAAGAGGTGGCCCGGTTTCTGGCTGCCGCCCCCAATCTCAAAGCCAAGACATTGCTGAGCCTAGCCTATGCGACGGGATTGCGGGTGCATGAGGTCTCCGTTCTTATAGTCGGTGATATCGATAGTGAGCGGATGGCGATCCGGGTTGAACAGGGGAAGGGGCGCAAGGACCGCTATGTTATGCTGTCGCCGCAGCTTCTGGAGTTGCTGCGGGTTTATTGGGCCCAGTATCGTCCTCGCCATTGGCTATTTCCAAGCCGGATCAATGAAGGGGTGACACCTTTGTCGCCCCGCCAAATAAACCGTCTCTGCCATGTCGCCGCCGAACAGGCCGGGATCACGAAGCGCGTGTCGCCTCATACCTTGCGCCATAGCTTTGCCACCCATCTGCTGGAGAACAGGACCGACATCCGGATCATTCAGGTTCTGCTCGGCCACAAGAAGCTCGACACCACGGCGCTCTATACGCAGGTGGCCCTCAAAACGATCGGTGAGATCGTCAGTCCGCTTGATCTCCTTCCGGCCCCCGAGGTGAGGCAGCCACCCGCCTGAGGCGGGCGACCATGTCCCGCCCAGGGATCGAGGTGGCGGATATCTTCCGTCGCCACGGCCCGGCTTGGCGCAGCGCCAACGTCGGCCATGTGAGCCTTGGCCAAATGAAGGTCATGTCGGCCATCGAGACCTGCCGGACGGCGGCGCTCGGCGGCCATGTCGAGGCTTGCGAAGATTGCGCCCACCTGCGGATCGCTTACAATTCGTGCCGCAACCGTCATTGCCCGAAGTGCCAGTCCATCGCCGCCAAGGAATGGCTGGCCGAACGCGAGGCCGAGCTGTTGCCGGTCCTGTACTATCACGTCGTGTTCACCTTGCCGGCGTTGATCGCCGACATCGCCTACCAGAACAAGGCCGCCATCTACGGCATGCTGTTCAAGGCGGCGTCGGAAACGCTCATCACCATTGCCGCCGATCCCAAGCATCTCGGCGCCCGGATCGGATTGATCGCCGTGCTCCACAGCTGGGGCTCGGCCCTGACTCACCACCCCCATGTCCATATCATCGTGCCGGGTGGCGGGATCGCGCCCGATGGACAGCGATGGATATCCTGCCGCCCCGGTTTCTTCCTGCCTGTCCGCATTCTGTCGCGGCTGTTCCGCCGATTGTTTCTGGAAAAGATCGCGGCGAAATCGCGGTGCTGGTCTATCATTTCTTCATCAAGCTGGTGGGACTCTTGCTGTTCGCCGTGGAAATCGGCTGGTTCGTGGCGCGCCCCCTTTGGATGGAGCTTCGCGAGTGGTGGGGACGGTGGCGACGGATCGCGCGCTCCCCCCGATCGATCCTGCCGCTCGGCCTGATGATCGGGGTGATGGTTGCGCTGTCGCTGCCCTGGCATGGCCGCGTATCGACCCCCGCCATGATGAAGGCCGAGGTTGTCCAGGGCCTCTATCCCGCCGCTGCCGGACGGATAGAACGGATGATGCTGACGCCGGGACTTCGGGTGACGGCGGGAACCCCCATCGTGGTGCTTTCCTCGCCCGATCTCGAGTACCGCTTGTCCCAGGTGGAACGGCGCATTCGCATCCTGGAATACGAACTGGCGTCATATTCCTTCGATGCAGCCTTTCGGGAGCGCTCGCAGGCCCTGCAGAAGGACCTGGAAGGGGCGGTGGCGGAACGGATGTCGTCGCAGCGGGAACAGGTACGCCTGACCTTGGTCGCCCCGTTCGACGGGCATATCGTCGATCCGAACCCGGACTTCCATGCGGGACAGTGGATCGGCCCGCGCGATCGGATGGCTTCCCTGGAAGGAGACGGGGCGCCGGTCATCGATGCCTATGTGGATGAACGTGATGTCAGCCGACTGAAGCCCGGCGGACCGGGGCGCTTCTGTCAACGGCGACCTAATTTTCCCCATTTCGGGCGGACGGAAATTCCCCAGGTGGAGGGATCGGTGATCAGCCGGAT
>NZ_LWQT01000109.1 GCF_001650715.1 Paramagnetospirillum marisnigri
GAAAGCATCGGCGCGGCCTTCCGGCACCCGCCTCGGTAAGCGTGTCGGGCAAGTGCTGGCCGAAGCCGCCGAGCCGATCAGCGATGCGCGCACCGGAAGGATCGAGGCCGAGGAGGACCCCACTGGCGAACTGGACCCTATCCTTACCGCCCTGCCTGCCGCGAGCGCGGCGGCGCGGCGGCTCCACCGCCAGCGGGCACGCTGATTCCGGCCGATTGGAGCACCATCAACACCAGTTGAAGTTCGGGCTTCGAGAGTTCGCCGAACGCTCCATTGCAGTGCCAGCGATGGAGATAGGCCGCCAACTTCGCCCGGTGCTGGATCGGGATGGTCGGGTCGCGCAGTTTGTCGAGTCCGCCGGGCACCATGGCCGCGACGCGGTTGCCGAGGGTGTATTCTACGCGGCGACGCTGCGCTGACCAAAATTCGGGGCGGTTCGCATGCCTCTGGCCGTCGGTGATCCCGCCATCGCCCCAGAGTTCGGCATCGCCCGGCGCTTCGTCCCACGGAATCGGTCGCCGCATGGCGGCGGTAAGACGGCGCGATGGCTGATGATCGGATGTGGCGGGTTGTTCGATGTGGTCCATGGCGCTCTCCGGGGGCGGCAATGCCCGCCAACCAGACGTAGGGCGACCTTCACGGCCGGGAAGGGAAGGGCACGCCATCATCATCGGCTTTCTTTGGAGTAATCCAAATGATTGGAAGGTAACGCGATGTAATATAAAAACGCGAAAGACTTTTTCATGAGATTACTGGTTCTATTATTGCAGCATCGAGGAAGTCGATGGAGTCGAAGTGATGAATCCCTTTGCCGATGATACCGACGCTCTTTTCGCCGCCGCCCGTAAGGCCGAGGTCTCCGATCTTCTCGCCGCCGCCCGTGAGGCCGCCAAGGCCAGAACAGCCGCTGCTCTCGCCGCCTTTGATCTGGACGCTCTCACTGTAATGGTTGCCGAGGCCAGAGCCGCTGCTGACAATGCCGTTCTCACTCCTCGCCGTCGTCGAAGGATTGCCGCCGTCATGGCCGCTGCTCCATCGGGGCCAGGTCTCATTTTGCCGTGGCCCGAATGGAGTAGCCGCCGCCCACCGACAGGTCTGCTGTCGGCGGCGGGATGGGATGTGGAAGGGCGAACGGTTCCGAAGGGAATGACACCCACTGCGTGGGCGTTCAAGACTCACGGATATACCCCAGAATGCTGGTTGCCGCTCTTCACGCTGGGTCAAACCTTTGCGACTTTCTACCGTCGCCGTCCGCCAGCGTATATGTCGGCCCACGAAAGGGTAGCGTGGGTCGCCGCCGAAAGCGTGCGCAAGGCGGCAAGCCGAGCCGAGCGTTTTGCAGTGAAAAGGGCTAATCGTGAAGCATTGAGGGGAGATTCACTGCTCCCGTTCCCGCCAAACCTTCCCGATCCATGATTTTAGCAAAGTAAGAAAATAGTCCTATATTGATATGGGGCGCGGCAGGCTCCTTCGTCGCGGCCAAGGCGCTCTCGGATGCACCGTGAGCGAATGTGCGAAGGGCGGCCCATGGAGGCCGCCCTTTTCGGTGCCGGAGGACGTCTTCACGCCGCCAGAAACCGGTCGCCTTCGGCCAGCACCAACTTGTCTCGCTCCAAGGCGGCGCGGGCTTCCCGGAAGGCCCGAGCCGGATTGGCACCGCCGACCGCGCCGGACGCCTTGGCCGCGTCCCGCCATTCGTCGCCGGTCAAGCCAGCCTCGCCGGCCGCCGCCAAAACGGCCAGAACCGCGCTCTGGTTCTTGCCCGCAGGCGCCGCGTCGGCGGGCGGTGCGGCACATTCACGCACCTCGCCTTCCAACACCGCGACCGGGGTCAAAATGGTGTCGCCATCCTCATCCGTGCCGAGGTTCTGGCTTTCCATCCGGAAGCCAAGAACCACTCCGTCCTTGCCGTCCTTCAACTTGCGGACATGAGTTTCCATCCCGCTTTCGGTCTTGCTCACCCGCAACACAAAGTCGGACGCGCCTTCGAGAACGCTGCTCCCGCGTAGTTCGTCGGATTCCTTGGGCGTGTGATGAATGATCACCACTGCACACTTGAAAGCCCGCCGAACCAGTTCGCCCGCCTCGACGAGCCGGGACATGTCCGCCTGGCGGTTTTCATCGCCGTCTCCGAAGCAACGGGCCAAGGTATCGAATACGACCATCTTGGGCGGCTCACCTTGGAAGCGATGGGCAATGTCGAGAACAAGCCTTTCGACCTTGCCGGCGTCCAGCAGGTCGATGGGATGGGGAAGAACTTGGACAGCGCCGAAGTTCCGCCAATCGCGGTCATGGAAAGCATGCCATGCCCGCAATCGGTTTTGTAGCCCGCGAGCGCCTTCCCCCGCGACGAAGGCGACGCCGCCTTGTACGGCCCGACGTCCGAAGCACGGCATGCCATGACCGATCGAAAGGGCCATGGCGAGGGCCAGAAAAGTCTTTCCGGCTCCCGGCTTGCCATAGATGACGCCGAGGCCATCGAGTGGGATGAGTCCTTTGACGAGCCAGTCGGCCTTAGGTAGGGCCATAATCTCATTGAGGGACATGAACCGGCTCTGGGGCCGGTAATCGGCCGACAGGGCCGAGTTGAGGTCAAGGTCTTGCGGGGCTTTGAACGGTCTTCGTTCGGTAGTCATGGTGCGCTCCTTCCGGTATCGCTTCGACTGGGGCGTCGAGGCAAAGCGGATATGGAAGCGAAGGGGCGAACCGAATCGCGGGGCGGCTATGCTCTGGCGGCATTTGGCCGCCGCTCGCCACGAGCCCATGTCCTACGGTTGATGTGGCGGAACGGTGGATACGGACGGACGGTTTCCCTAAGAAACCGTCCGTCCGTATCCACCGCCGAGCACTCGACATTACCCCTCCCGAAAAATGCGGCACTGGACAGAGGCCCAAGGGTGTAGCACACTCGATTTCAGACGGCGAAATGTTGTTCCTTTTCAATCCGTTGGGTTTGGATATCCAGAATCCCTCCCCCGGAGCCAGATCAGGCCGGAAACCATATGGTTTCCGGCCTTTTTCTTTGCGGTCATCCATCACATCTCCAATTCCGCGGCTGTTGAATTGATTTTGAAAAGCTCCAACCCAGGACTTTCGTTTTAATTCAATACTTACTAATATAGCGGCCGGTTTGCAGGGCCGGGCTGGCGCGCGCTATCCGCGGGTGTCAATCCCACGTTCAGGAGAGAATGCAGATGATTTCGGAAAAGGGTCTTCACCTCGGACGGCGTGATCTGTTGCGGTTCATGGGAGCGGGCGGCGTCGCCGTCAGTGCAGCACTCATTGGCCCGAAAATGGCCGGAGCCGCCCCCTCCCCGGTTTCCGCCAAGGGCGCGAGGATCGTCATCGTCGGCGCCGGAGCCGCGGGTCTATCCATGGCATCGCGTCTTGTTCAACGCCTGGATGGGGCAGCCATCACCATCATTGACAGCCGCAAAGCCCATTACTATCAACCGGGCTTCACCCTGGTGGCGGGCGGCATCAAGCCGAAGGATTATCCAGTCTCGACCACTGCGGAATACATGCCCAGGCACGTCACCTGGCTGGAAGAGGCCGTGGCCGAAATCGATCCCGATGGCAACAAGGTCGTCACCGCCTCGGGGAAACAGGTCCCCTACGACTTCCTGGTGGTGGCCGCTGGTCTGCATTTGGATTATGCCTCCATCGAGGGAATGGATGTCGCTCGGATCGGCCAGGATGGATTGGGCAGCATCTATGCCGGGCCTGAGGCCGCATTCGCCACCTGGGGTGCGATGTCGCAATTCGCCGATACGGGGGGAGTCGGCCTGTTCCTGCGCCCCAATACCGAAATGAAATGCGCGGGCGCGCCGCTGAAATACACCTTTATCACTGATGACCATCTTCGTCGGCGCGACAATCGCTCGAAGGCCGAGATCATCTATGCCGCCAACAACAAGGTGCTGTTCTCGGTTCCCATCGTGTCGGAGAAGGTCCGGATGCTGTTCCGCGACCGGGATGTCAAGGTCCGCTACGACCATATCCAGACGGGGATCGACCTGGGGCGCAAGGTCGCGACCTTCGCCACTCCATCGGGTCCCGCCGAGATCAAGTACGACTTCATCAACGTGGTCCCGCCCATGCGGGCCCCGGCCGCTGTCCGCAACAGCCCCTTGCGCTGGCAGGACGGCCCCTGGGCCTCGGACGGTTGGATGGAGGTGGATAAGGCCACCCTTCGCCACAAGCGCTATCCCAACGTCTTCGGCGTCGGTGACATCGCGGGGGTGCCGAAGGGCAAGACCGCCGCCAGCGTCAAGTGGATGGTTCCGGTGGCCGTGGACCATCTGGTGGCATCCCTTACCGGTGGTCAGACGACAAGTTCCTATAACGGCTATACGTCGTGCCCACTGATCACCCAGTTGGGGCGCGCCATGCTGGTGGAATTCGACTACGACAACAACCTTGTGCCTTCATTTCCGGGGGTGATCGCCCCGCTCGAGGAGTTGTGGATCACCTGGGTCATGAAGACCATGGCTTTGAAGCCCACCTATCTCACCATGCTGCGCGGCCAAGCGTAGAAGGAGCTAAGTATCATGAAGGATATGGATCCCTTTGTTTTCCTGGTTGTGTTCCAGGAAATGCTCGGACCGGTATTGTGGCTGTTGGTTGCCTTAGCCGTGTTCGGTCTGGCCGGATTCCTGATCGTCGTCCTGCGTGAAGGGAAGTTGGATAGTAAGCGACTGGTCCGCTCCGAACTGATCGGGCTGCTCGGCGGGGTGCTCGCCCTGGTCCTCGCCGCCAAATTCACCGTTTCAGGCTTTACTGATGCCGGTGGTCCGGTCGACTGGCTGCTGGTGGGGCTGATCTGGGGTATTGGCTTGGCCGGAACCACTATCCTCGCCTACGCCATCCAGGGACTGGCGCCTTGCCGCCGATGCGGCTGAATCTTAAATACATGGACAGAGTCGCACGTACGAAAGGAGTAGATTAGCACCCACATATTGGCCTAAAGTATGAGGCGCCTTGATATCGTTGTCGTGGCCCCTCTGAGGCCCCATCGGGGAACGATCATGAGACAGATCATCAAAAGGGCGGTGATGATCTCCGCCTTGATCCCGCTGCTGTTCATCCATGCGGCTTCGGCCACGGCATCGGATACGCCCCCCTTGCGAGTCATCCTGCTGCCCTATTCCAACACCGTGACCCTGATGAAGGTGCACCAGCCCTTACGCCTGCATCTTCAGGACAAGCTTCAGAGACCGGTCGAGTTGTTCACCTCTGCCGATTTCCCTGGCCATTTCGCCAATATTCGGCAAGGGGAGTTCGATTTGGCGGTGACCGGCCCCCATTTCGGCGCCTGGGCAGTGGAGCATGGTCATGTGGCGCTGTTGCGCTATCGCCCCAGCCTGTCGCCGGTCCTGGCGGTTCGGCGCGGCTCCGGCATTACCGGCCCCAATGATTTGCGGGGCAAGGTGGTGGTTCTGTCCAATCGACTGTCGACCTCGTCGCTGGGCGGAGAACATTGGCTGAGCGGCCAGGGCCTGATCGCGGGCAAGGACTATACTCTGAAGGTCAGCCCGACCCACACCTCGGCCATCATGGCGGTGACCATGGGCGAAGCCGATGCCGCCATCACCACCCATACCCCGATCCAACAGTCGCCCGAGGATATCCGCTCGAAGATTGCCGAGATCGTCAGCCCCATCTCCCTGCCCCACCTGTTCACGGTTGCCAACAGCCGTCTCGCGGCGGGAGAAGTGTCGGCCATCCGCGAAGCCTTGCTGAGTTTCGAGGCCAGTGACGCGGGCAAGGCTTTCTTCACCGAAACGGGCTACCTGGGATACACACCACTCTCCGTGACGGATATGGACGCCATGCGTCCTTACGTGGACATGTTCCTGCGTAATCTCGACCAGTAGCGGGAGCTACCATGCGGCCGTTGATCGAGGGCACCAATACCTTCCGCAATTCGCTGCGGTTCAAGCTGATCGTCGGAAGCGTGATTGTCGAGATGTGCATGTTGGCGCTGATGATCGGCAACAACCTGCGCCAGTCCAGCCTGCACCTGAACGGCCTGACCCGGGCCAGGACGGTGGAAATGGCGGAAACCTTTTCCATCGCCCTCGCCCCTCCCCTGGCAGCCCAGGATTATGCCAGTTTGCGCAGTTTGACGGATCGTCTGGCGGCGCTGCCCGATGTCACCTATCTGGCGGTGGTCGACCGCGGCGGCCACACATTGACGGCGTCCGGGCAGCTTCCAGCGAGCCTGCCCGAACCGAGCAGTTGGGTCGGAGACGACGCCAATGTCTTCCATGCCCGCACCGATCTAGAGCTCTATGGGCAGGTCTATGGCCGCCTGCATTACGGCCTGTCGCTGGAAGCGCTGCGCAGCGCGGAAAAAAGCCTGCTTCGGCAAGGCATCCTGATCGCCCTGGCCGAGATTTTTCTCACCGTCCTCGCCCTGTCTTCCATTACCGTCCTGCTGACCCAGCGCCTGGAAAACCTGACGCGGGCCAGTGTCCGTCTGGCGGCAGGCGACTATGACACCGTGGTGGGCATCAAGGGCAATGACGAGGTTGCGGCGCTGTCGGCCGCCTTCAACGCCATGAGCGTGGCCGTCAGAGAACAGTTCCAGCGTCTGGACGACAGCGCCGTGATCCTGCGCCGGTCAAACTCCGAACTCAGCCGCATGGCGGAAGTGATGGCCCACCACCTGCAGGAACCGCTGCGGCGAGTGGTCAGCTACGCTCAATTGCTGGAACGCCGCCACCAGCACGACCTTGACGCCGAATCCCGGGAATTCATCGGCTATGTGGTCGATGGCGCCATTCGCATGAAGCGGCTGTTGATCGATCTTCAAGCCTATGTGGCGGTGGACCTCAACCCCCGCGCCGGCGGCGGCTTGGCCGATCTTGGCCTTTGCGCCTCCCAGGCCGTGGCCGAGCTCCGCCAGCGTCTGGATGCGGCCTCGGCCCGCATCGAGATTGGCCCCTTGCCCTCGGTCCGGGGCAATGCCGAGCAATTGACCTCGATCTTTCTCCATTTGATCGACAATGCCATCGAACATGCCCGGCCGGGCCATCCTCCGGAAATTACCGTCACCGCCAGCCGGACCAATGGCAGTCATGTCATCGCCGTGCGTGACAACGGCCCAGGCATTCCCGTCATCTATCAAAAGCAGGTCTTCGGCCTGTTCGAGCGCCTGGAAGTGGAAGCGGCCGGCACCGGCATCGGCCTGGCCATGGTGCGCAAGATCGTGGAATGCCATGGCGGCCATGCCTGGATCGAGAACAACATCCCCCACGGCACCGCCGTCTGCTTCACCATTCCCAGCCTGGGCGAAGTCAGTTCCCCCGTAACCACCGCATCGAGCCAGCAGGCATGGCAGCAACGCTTCGCGTCACAGGGCCTGGATCCTCTCCTGGCCAGCGACCAGCGCATGCAGCAATTGCTGGTCCAGGCGGCACGATCCGAGGAGCGCTATCGAATCCTGCTGAAAACCGCCAGCGACGGCATCCATGTCCTGGATAGCAAAGGCAATCTGCTGGAGGCCAGCGACTCCTTCCTCGCCATGCTGGGCTACTCCCGTCAGGAAGCCATCGGCATGAACGTCTCCGATTGGGATGCCAGCAACTCCGCCGAAGCCCTTGCCAACGAGTTGCTGCCGTCGCTGCTGGGTGGTCCCACGATCTTCGAAACCCGCCACCGCCGCCGCGACGGCACAATTCTGGACGTCGAGATCAATTCTCGCCCTGTCGATCTTGACGGGGTCCGTTACCTTTATGCCTCTTCGCGCGTCATCAGCGACCGGAAGCGGGCCGCCGAGCAGTTGCGCGCCGCCAATGCCAGGCTGCGGCTGGTTCTGGAAACCGCCGCGGAAGGCATTTTCGGCATCGACGATGAAAGCCGGATCATTTTCGCCAATCCCGCCACCGCCACCATCCTGGGATGGCCGTCCCCGGACTCCTTCATTGCCCGCAAGTCCTACGAAGCCATTGGCCATTTCCTCACCGATGGCCAGGAATGCACCCACGGTGTCTGCGCCATTCGGGCCACTCTGGTGGATGGCCAGACCCGGCGCGTCGCCAATGAATGCTTCACCGGTCCATCGGGCAGGCACATCCCGGTGGAATACGTGGTCTCGCCGGTGGTGGTCGAGAACTTCACTATCGGCGCCGTGGTGGTCTTCCACGACATCACCGAACGCCGCAGCCTGGAACAGGAACTGGAAAGGTCCAACGCCCGGCTGGAGCAGTTCGCCTACGCGGTGTCCCACGATCTGCGCCAGCCCCTGAGGACCGTGACATCCTACCTGACCCTGCTGGGCAGACGTCTGGGAGACCGCCTGGGCAGCGACGAGCAGGAGTTCATGAGCTTCGCCGTGGAGGGCGCCAGGCACATGGACCAGCTGATCATCGGGATCCTGGACTATTCCAGAATCGGAAGTGGCTCGGCGGCGGAGCCCGTATCCCTGCAAGACTGCGTCGACCAGGCCATCGAGAATCTCTCGGCCGAGATCGACGCCAATGACGCCATCATCACGGTTGCGCCCGGCTTGCCCATCATGGCCGGACATCACTTGGAACTGATGCGCCTGTTCCAGAACCTGATCGGCAATGCCATCAAATACCACTCGCCGGAACGGGCGCCGGAGATCGCCATCGACTGGCGCAAGAACTCACACGGCATGACGATCGAGGTTTCCGATAACGGCATCGGCATCGCGCCTGCCGACCGGGAAAAGGCCTTCGGCATCTTCCAGCGCCTGGTGGGCCAGGGCGAGGTGCCGGGGACTGGGATCGGCTTGGCCATATGCCGCAAGATCGTTGAACACCATGGCGGCACCATCCGGATCGAGTCCAGGGATGGACCGGGATGCCGGTTCGTCATGGACTTCCCGGAACAGCGGCCATAGCCGGACAAGGCCCTATTTGTAGAGCCCCACATAGACAATGACGTTACGGCCGGGGACATTCTTCACGAAGGTCAGCTTGGGCTGGATGGTGTTGGTGGCGGGATTGAGCCAGTGATACTGGACCCAACCCTCGCCCATGCCCCGGGCGGTGGCGATGATTTCCTGCACCAGCAGCTTACCCTCGGCGTCCTTGACGTTCAGGACGGACTTGCCTTCGTTCTTGGGATTGGGCGGATAGATCAGCCAAGTGCCGTTGTAATCGATGACATTGACGTAGATCTCACCGAACTTGAACTCTCCATCCGGATGGAACCGCTCGCGCGCACGGTCGAGCCCGAGAGTCTCCACCACGGCTGCCGCCTTCATGGTCAGATCCTTGACCTGTGGCGCGGTGGGCTTGTCAGCCGCCTGGGCCGTGACGCTCCCCCCTACCAGCACCAGAAGGACAATGGACAGCACTCGGATCATGAAAAACACTCCGCTCAGGTAGAAAATCCCAGTTCCAGTAAGGTCGCGGCCAACCGATCACGGGACATGGGCTTGGACAGGACGGTATCGAAGCCCCCTTCCCTCAGGCTGGCGACTTCTTCCGGCATGGCGTGGGCGGTATAGGCCACCACCTTGACCGCATCGCCGCCCAACTTTTCCAGGCGGATCCGACGGCAGACCTCCTGCCCGCTCATGGTCGGCATGCTGACATCCAGCAGGATCAGGTCCACGGCATTGGCCGCGAGATAGGTCAAGGCCGCCTCGCCGCAATCGGCCTCGGCCACCGTCCAACCGCCCTTGCCCAGCAGGCGGGTGGCCAAGATCCGGTTCACATCGTTATCGTCCACCACCAGTGCCCGTCTCATATCCCCTCCAACTTCCCTGCGTCCGATTCAATCAGGCACGCCGTTCCACCGGCAGGGTGAAATGGAAGGTGGTGCCCTGCCCCACCACCGACTCCACCCCGATGCGTCCGCCCAACAGTTCCACGAGATGGGTCGCCAAGGTCAAGCCCAATCCGGTGCCACTGTGCGACCGGGTCAGGAAGGAATCCACCTGCCGGAACTTCTCGAAAATCGCGCCCAGCATATTCTCGGGTATGCCCGGCCCGGTATCGGTCACCGAGAAGCGGATGAAGTCACCATCCAGTTCCGCCCCCAGGCGGATTTCCCCTTTCTCGGTGAACTTGACCGCATTGTTGAGCAGATTATGCAGAATCTGCCGCAGGCGGAGCGGATCGGTGGGCACCACCGCCGGAACATCCGCCGCGATATCGGCGACAAAGGCGACGCCCTTGCCAGCGGTCACGGGCTGATGCACCGCCGCCACCTCGTTGACCAGGGTCGACAGGTCCACCGGCTGGATATTCAGGGTCATGGCGCCGGCCTCGATCTTGGCAATATCCAGGATGGAGTTGACCAGTTCCAGCAGATGGCGGCTGCTGCGCTCGATGATATCGGCGTTTTCACGGGTTTCGTCATCGGCGGCTTCATCCCGGATCAGTTCCGAGAAGCCAATGATGCCGTTCAGCGGCGTCCTGAGTTCGTGGCTCATATTGGCCAGGAATTCGCTCTTCATGCGGCTGGCTTCCTCGGCCCGGTTCTTGGCATCCTGCAGGGTCGCGATGGAGTCCTGGACGCTGTCCGCCATATGGTTGAGCGAATCGGCCAGGACCGCCATCTCGTCATGACCGTGCACGGGCAGGCGGTGGCCAAGTTCGCCGTCACGGAAGCGCTTGATGCCATCCACCATGGCGGTGATGCGCCGGGTCAGGAACGACGCCATCCATACGGCGATGCCCACCACGATCACGGTCATCAGCACCGTGGACACGCTGAGCTGACGGGCCATGTCGGTGACCTGGGTCGAAATCAGCGCCATGACGCTGTCCAGATTGGCCTGAAGCTCCATGTCGCGCTGGGCCACCAACTGGTCGGTGTCCTGCTTGGCCTTGGTGGCGGCGGCGTGGAAGTCATCCACATTGGCGCCAATGGTCACGAAGCCGAAGCCGCGCGGCGATTTGGCATAGGGGCCGGTGTAATAGGGAATGGTGGCGGCGGTGGTCAGCTTCCACAGCCCGCTCCAGAAGATTTCAAACGATCCGGAACCGCCCTGGCTGGTCAAATCCATCCAGCCGGTGCATTGCGGCGCGTGATTGAGATAGCGGCAGTCCAGACCCAGCTTCCCGGCCTTGACCAGATCCACCGATCCCTTCTTCTTCAGCGACTGCTGATCGAAGGTCGGCGCCGAGGCCAGGAACTCGGTGATGGATTTCCCGCTGTCCTTCCAGCCCTTGTAAAGCTCGGCGTCCAGCCAGGGAATCTCGGGATTGCCGGTCTCGGGATCGTAACCGGTGATGAAATAGTGGCGGGGATGGACGACGGAGCGGCCCTTGTAGTCCCAGATGAAGGCGTAATTGCCCGACGCCGCGTCGGGAATGGGGGAATACCGATCCGTGGTCGGCATGATGTGATCGGTGAATTCCATCAGGTGGTCATGGTCCATGGCCAGAGTCACCCACCCGATGATCCGACCATTGCGCTCCACCGGCGTGGCCCAGCGCACCAGCCCCTGGAAGCGACGCCCCGCCGGGTTCTCGGTTCCCGCGAAGGCCGCCTTTTCCGGCTCGAAGGGAATGTTCTTGGCCTGGGCCGTCTTGGGAGTGAAGGGACCGATCACGGGCGAAGAGACATAGGCGCCGATCACGTCCGACACATGGATTTCACCGGGCTTCAGCGCCTTCAGCGCCTCGAAATAGGTTTCGGCCTTGATGAAGGTGTTCTCGCGCTTGGAGATATCGCGCAATTCCGGCGACATCAGCGCAGAGGTGGTGACCTTGACCTGTTCGCGCCCATCCAGGCCGACAAAGGTCATTTCGAGGAACAGCGGCTTTTCGACCACGTTGCCCACTCCGCTGGGCGGGCGGTAGTTGAAATTCTTGCGGTTGTCCTCGGTGCTGGCCTGGACCTGGGGCAGGTCGTAGCGGGGGGTCGCTTCCGGCCCAGGCACCCAGGCCGATCCATCCGGCGAGACGGACCAGGAGAAGTGGCGTTCCACCGGACGCTGGCGGGCGACCAGGAATTGACGATAAGCCTCGGACGAAGGGGCCAGTTGGGCCGCCGACAGCGCATCCTTGTCACGGTCGTACAGAAACATGGCCACGGCACGGGCGGTGTCGGTGGTCAGGCGTTCGAGCGCTTCCCTGGCGGAATCGTCCAAGGCCTTGATGGCCGAGGCGGTGGTGCCATTGGCCACCAGTTCGGTGGTTTCGCGCATGTTGCGGGTCATGCCGACCACGCTTTCCGACACCCGCTCCGCCAGCCAGTTCTGCCCCCGCCAGGCGAACAGCGCCAGAACCAGCAAGGGTATGACCTTGATCACCACGAAGATCAGGATGAGCTTGGCTCTGATCCCAAAACTGCCTTGGGTCACCATGTCGTTCCCACCCCTGTCTTGTCATTATCGCCCACTGCGAATCGCCAGGGGCTTATAACCCATTCGTATAAATGCCGTTTCGGAGGAGAATGAACAAGCGGTAAACACCTACACTTCCACATCGCCAGCCCCGGGAGCAACTCCACATGAGTCGCCTTTTACCGATGTGTCTGATGAGACTCGCCCTGCTGGTCGGACTGTCGACATCGGCGATGGCCGCCGAACATGTCACAACCTTTCCCAGTCGGCCGGGGGTCACCCTGTCCATGCTGGTGATCACCCCTGAAGCCGCGCCACAGGGCAGCCTGCTGATTTATGTCGGCGGCGGCGGCGCCATCGGCTTGCGCCCGGATCGCAATCCGGGCCAGCGGGGCGGCAATTTTCTCTTTCGTGTCGCCGACCAGTTGGCCGCCACCGGATATGTGGTTGGTATCCTTGACAATCCTTCCGACAGCCCCTCAGCGGTCTGGAACCAGCGGAGCAGCGAGAGCCACGCCCAGGATAGCCTAGCCGCCCTCAAGGCCTTGCGTAGCCTGGCCGCTGGACCCGCCTGGATCATTGGGACCAGCATGGGCACGGTATCGGCCGCCAATGCCGCCGCCCGCCTGTCCCCAGCCCAGGGCGGACCCGATGGCATCGTGCTGACCTCCAGCATTTCCGCGACCTCGCGCAATACCAATGAGACGGTCCTCACCGTGCCACTGGACAATATCCGGGTTCCCGTTCTGGTGGTCGCCCATCAAGACGACGCCTGTTTCGCCTCCCCCGCCGCGGCGGCCCAGCGAATCCGGGACGAGGCACAGGGCGCTCCCCGGAGCGCCATTTTGCTGTACAAGGGCGGAAAGCCCCCTGAAAGCGGCCCCTGCGAGCCCTTTGCGCCACATGGTTTTTTCGGGATCGAAGCCCAGGTGGTCGCGGATATCATCAATTGGATCACGGCGGCCCCGAGCAAATCAGAATGACGGGGCAAAAGCGCTGATGATGTGGATTGCTCCCGTGCCGAGTCGCCCTTACACTGCCTCATCCTCGTGCCGGAGCAGACCATGTCCGATCAAGACCGCATTATCGAATTGACCGCCGCCCTGGCTGACGTGGTTTCCCGCAAGGTCGAGGAAATCAAGAAGGTCACCGGAACGACCCGCATTCTCGCCCTGAACGCGCTGATCGAGGCCGCCCGTGCCGGAGAAGCCGGCAAGGGCTTTGCCGTGGTCGCGGGCGAGGTCAAGCATGTCTCGGAAAGCATCGACGGCATCACCCAGTCGCTGGAAGCCGAAATGGGCGCGGCGGTGGAGGAGCTCAGCCGATTGGCCACCAATATGCGGGCCGAAGCGGCCAACGAATAGCCCCGCCGCGATGCCCCGCCGCTGCCGCCCCGCCCTTTGCCTCGCCCTGCTGCTCAGTCTCGCGGCAAGCCCATCGGCCCAGGCCGGATTCAACGAGGGCATGGCGGCGTTCCAGAAGCGCGACTGGGCCACGGCCGCCAACGAATTCCGCCCCCTGGCCGATAAGGGCAACGCCGCCGCCCAGGCGCGTCTCGGCCACATCCTGTTCCAGGGCCTGCTGGGTAACCGCGACGATGTCGAGGCGCTGCGCCTGATCAATGCCTCGGCCAGCGCCGGAGACGCCTTTGGCCAGCATCTGCTGGGCAATGCCTATTTCTTTGGCCGCGGCGTCCCCAAGGACCCGGCCACCGCCCTGGTCTGGTACGGGCGTGCCGCCGACAAGGACCAGCCTGAAAGCCTGCATGCCCTGGGCGAAATCCACTTCAACGGCTTGGGCGTGGGCAAAAACGAAGCTCGCGGGATCGAGTACTATACCCGCGCCGCCGACAAGGGGGTTCCCGCCAGTCTGGAAAAGCTGGCCGAACTCAACTGGGGTGGTCGCGCCATGCCCACCAACCGGACCAAAGCGGTGGAATACGCCACCCGGGCGGCCGCCAGCGGACGGATGGGCGCCCAGTTCCTGCTGGGGGTCGCCAAGCTGACCGGGGACGGCACCGAGAAGAACGCCGCCGAGGCGGTCCAATGGTTCCGCAAGGCCGCCGAACAGGGGCATCCCCAGTCTCAGCATAATCTGGGCGTGACCACGGTGACCGGCCTGGGTACCGCCAAGAACCCGGCCGAGGGCTATTTCTGGCTTGCCCTGGCCGCCGAGCGGGCTCCCGCCAATCTGAAGGCCAATTACGAGAAGGAGCGCGACGGCATCGGGGCAAAACTAACCCCCGCCGAGCTCGCTGCCGCCCGCGCCCGGGTGATTGCCTGGAAGCCCCCATCCCAGGGAGGCGCCGCGGTGCCCATTACCGTCGCGCCGCCCGCCGCATCGCCCTCGACCACCGGCCGTGCGCAGCCGCCCATGACCGCGTCTCAGCCCTCCGGCCCCATCACCACCTTGGCACCGCCGGAAAGCTCCACCCAGCGGAATGCCACCACCACCGGCACCGGCTTCGTCATCACCCGTGACGG
Organism: Paramagnetospirillum marisnigri; assembly: GCF_001650715.1. Classification (GTDB taxonomy): domain Bacteria; phylum Pseudomonadota; class Alphaproteobacteria; order Rhodospirillales; family Magnetospirillaceae; genus Phaeospirillum; species Phaeospirillum marisnigri. The sequence goes on from NZ_LWQT01000109.1 coordinate 14,758, forward strand.
CACCATCCTGACCAATGCCCATGTGGTGGAGCAATGCAGAACCATTTCCATCAAGCCGCAGGACGGCCCTCCCGTGGTGGCGGGAATCATCGCCAAGGATACCGGCGACGACCTCGCCTTGCTCAAGACCACCCTGCGGGTGCCGCAACCCGCCCGCTTCCGCGAGGACAAGCCCATGCGTTCGGGCGATGAGGTGGTGGTGATCGGCTATCCGCTGTCGTCGCTGTTGTCGCGCGAACCCAATATTACTGCTGGCGTCATCAGCGCCATGGCGGGTATTCGCGGCGATTCCCGCCATTATCAGATTACCGCGCCGGTCCAGAAGGGCAATTCCGGCGGCCCACTGGTGGATACCAGCGGCAATATCGTCGGCGTGGTGTCGTCCAAGCTTAACGCCATGAAGGTGGCGGATCGCACCGGCGACATTCCGCAGAACGTCAACTTCGCCATCAAGGCCGACCTGACCCGGAAATTCCTGGAACGCTATGGCGTGGCCTATGAAACCGCCCCTGCCGGTCCCACCCTGTCGGCGGCCGATGTGGGTGAAATGGTCAGCAAGGTCACCGTCTTCATCCAGTGCAAGGCCAACTGAGACTCAGCGCGCTTCCAGGCGCAGGTCTTCCGAGCCGTCACGCGAACGGACCCGGACGGGTCGGACGCGCTCGGCGTCAAGCTCCAGGTTGACATCCTTGCGATAGGTCCAATCGGAGCCCAGTGCCTCGTCCACCACCAATCCCAGCACCGCCGCGCCACCGGTCGCGACGATGAATCCTGAATTGGCCCAGATCCAGCCGCTGCTGTTGGCCTGAAGGCTGGCGACGGTCCGACGGAAGCCCGGAGCCTCGCAGGTCACCGTTACCGGTGCGGCGGAATGGGGAATGGTGACCTTGGCCGGGGTCTCGATCTCGGCATTGTATCCCCCTCTCCCGCTCAACCGGCACTGCGCCTTGTCGGGATTGGTGCGTATTTGCACGTCGGATTGTGCCGGATTGAACATGGAGGCACATCCCGCTACGACGATCGCGCTCGCCAGGGCGGCACAGATCCGGACACCAGCGATCAGGACAAGGCCCCTTCCAAGCTCTGCGCGGAAAAGGTCCGCGAGCGGCGCTGGTGCAGTTCCAGCAATTTCCAACGGGCCACCGGAATGTCACGTATCACACTGCCCGGAACCATCAACAATTCCGTCCGCTGTTGGGCTTTGAGCACGCCAGTGGGTGGAATGCCGAACAGCACCTCGGACTCGTTGAACGGCTCGCCGATGCCGCAATATTCCACCACATCACCCAACCGACGTTCCATCAGCCCGTCACGAACCATATAGATGTAGTCCTGACCGCTGGTGTCGATCACCTCGCCCGCCGCCATGTAATAGGGCTCCGAGGCCTCGACGATCCGAACCTCGGTCAGGTTGGAAAGGCTCTCGCCGAACAACCAGGTGTGGTTGAAGAAGTTGCGCAATTGCGACAGCCGCCCGATGCGCTCGGTCATCTCGTTGCGCTCGACGAAACTGCGATACAGCGCCGCCGGGATACGCAACGCCTTGACGAAGCTCAGCGCCCGGAAGGTTTCCAAGGAAGGCTCGCCAGACAGCGCATAGGACTCTCCCACCATGGCCCCGGCGGACAAGGTGGCATTGTGGTCGGAGTCGGATTCGATGGTTTCCACCAACCCGGTCAGGATGAGGTGGATGTCGTCGCAGATACTGCCTTCACGCAGCAGGATGCTTTCCGGATTGAAGGTCACCACCGGATGATTGAGCAGGATGCGGATCTGATGATCGGGCACCCCCAGGAAATAGGCCGCCAGATAGCCATGGGCGGCGCGCAGGCGGTATTCCTGATGGGCGGGAATAAGGGCATCCACCGTACCGAACGGAGCGCCGGAACCGATGGTCTTCTGGGCGCGGGTCAAGGCCAGCGCGGTGTGGGACAAGATGATCTTGCCCGATGCGTCGTCGCGAAAATCCTCGGCGCAGCCATGGATCAACCCGCCGCCGATATCCAGCTTCTTGATATCGGCCGGGATCAGGTAGTCGGCCTTGACCTGCATCATCAACTCGCTGCTGATGCCGTGGCGGGTCTCGTCATCGTCGACCATCTGGCCCAGAACATCCATGGACACGATATCGGCCATATGGGCATAGGAGCGATAGCCCTCCTCCCACGGCGTCCGGAAATGAAACACGGTGGTTTCCACCGGATGGGGCGAGAAGATGGGCTTGACCTCCAATCCCTCGATATCGTTCCAGACTCCCATCTCCAGGTCGCAGATCTCGAAATATTCCCCGAAGGATTCCTCGGGCAGCGCCGTCAGCGCCGACAGCTTCTTGGCCACCGAAGCCCGCACGGATGAGGCGGCGAAATACTTGATGCGATGATCGGCACGGAACAGCGTGGTCAAACCGCAAAAATGGTCGTCGTGGCAATGGGTGTGGAAGATGCCTTCCACCTCCTGCACGCCGATGCCCAGCGCCTGGAGCGCGCCGTGGATATTGGGGCCGGCATCGATCAGATAAACCTTGCCCTGGAACATCATGATGGAGGACATGGCGGCCCGCTCGGGGTCCCAACCATCGCCCTCGCCGGAATGGACCACCGAGAAGTAGCCGCGTTCCAGATCGTGATAGCCCAGGTGATAGGGGGTTTCATAGGTGCTGCCGATCCCGAGATTCAGATCGACCACCGCCGTTTCGTCGCCATAGGCGAATTCGAAGACGTTCAGTTCCAGCCGCCGCACCGTCACGCCGCCCGGCAGGATGGCGGGACCGTCGCCGATGACGCAGGTGTCCAGCAGGTCGCCCGGCGGCCGGATGGCGCCAAAAGCGAAGCGCAGCTTCATGCGCATCCATTCCTGGGCCATGTCGCGCGGGACACCGGCCACCACCATCTCATCCTCGCACAGCAGGCCATAATTGCCGCGCATCACATATTCCATCTGCGCTTCCACCTGCTGGGCCAACCCCATGATCAGCGGCTTGCGCCCCGAGCAATTGGGATGGCCGGGAATGATCATTCCCTGGCGGTAGAGCATCTGGAGGATGGGAAATTCGGACAGATTGCAGAAGGCGCCATTCTGCAACGAAACATCCGACAGCAAGATGACGTTGGGGCCGGTCTCGAAGGTGACGCCCGCCCGCTCGGTGGGAATGATCAGGCCGCGCTTGATCAGATGCTTGACGCTATCGGCGGGACAGCCGCAAAGAACCCGCACATCAGCCTCGGGCACCTCGACCCAGCTGATGCCGGTCGATACCGGCACCACCCTCATTCGGCTTCCAGCCACGGACTTCTGGGCGGGGACGGAACTGGACTTCCGTTCCGATTTCGACATCACCCACCGACCATGAAGAACGCCGACCAGATATAGGGCATACTCCACTGTGAGTTTCTGAGCATTTCCAATTGCGCCTCCCGCAAAGCGTCATGCGGAGTCTTGCCCGCCAGAAGCCTTTTGTAAAGAGCCGCCATCAAAGTCTGGGTTCCGGCGTCGCTGACTTCCCACAGCGACGACACCACCGACTGGGCTCCCGCCTCCTGGAAGGCGCGCCGCAAACCATAGACGCCCTCGCCTTCATGGATTTCACCCAAGCCGGTTTCGCAGGCCGACAGGATGGCGAGACGGGTGCCGGTGAGGTCGAGCCCCAGCACTTCCAGCGCGGTCAAGACGCCGTCGTTGTCGGTGTCGATATCGCCCAGCACGGCGGCGTTGGAGTTGATGCCGGCAAAAGCCAGACCGGCGCGCAGTAGCGGATTGTCACCGGGGGGCGGAAATTGGAAATCACTGGACCGCTGCAATTTCAGCAGGCGCTTCCTCAGGGTATCGTCGGCCTTGAGGAAGAAGCCGTGGGTGGCGATGTGCAGCACCTCGGGCGGCTGGTTCATCTCGCGCAGCACCCGCTCCTGGGCGTCGGCCTTGGAATAGACAGTGGTCGGCTTACCCTGGTTTTCCACCGTCTTCTGGATCAGCTGGCCTTCCTTCTCGGCACCGGGCAGCGGATCGAATTTCAGGCCGCGCATGCCCGCCGCGCCGCCGCGCATGGTGTTCTGGAATTCCGACCCGGCCGAGCGCGAGCGCGCCTTTTCCAGCACCGCCTTGCCCACCACCTCGTCGGTGTTGTAGTCGGGACCGGCATTGATCATGTAGCCGCCCTTCGCCGCCTGGATGGTGGAGGGCAGCAGATCGCGGGTGGAATTCAGCACATAAAGATCGATGCGCTCGATCAGGTATTTGCGACTGGGCTCCACCAGGGCACTCAGGGGCAGAATGTTCAAACCGCCGTCAGGCACCACGTAAACCTTGGTTGACGTCTTGATCAGACGCTCCAGCGGCTGCCAGACCAGCTTGTGAACCGATTGGCCCAAGTCCAGCAGGTCGTCGATGTCGACATCCTCATTCTGGATTTCGGCGCGATATTTCAGGATGGCGGCATCGATGGGCGGCAGGGCATCGTACTTGACCAGCCCGAAGCTGGGCGTGTCGCCGTCCTTGCGCATGACCGCCGCCACCAGCTTCTGGGTCCCCTCCTCGCCATAGATGAAGAAGTCCACTAGCACCGCGCCGCTGGGCAGGGCCTTGACCAGATCATCCAGCGCGATGGGCGCCACCGACTTCTGAAAACGGGCGCTGGCGCGGCCCAGGGCACCTTGCAGGGTATTGACCTTCTCTTCCAGGCCGTTGATCACCTCGACATGGTTGTCCTTGGTCTCGTCGGTGGGACCGGACAGGGTCAGGGCGGCGAGCTTCTTGCGCACTTCCGACAGTTCATCGGTGATCTTGGTCAGCTCGGGGTCGCGCGACAGCCGGGTCATCTGCTGGATTTCCGAGGCCACCTTGAGCAGGATGCCCTTGCGGTTCAGCGAGACTTCCATCAGTGACCGTCCGGCGGTTTCCTCGTCCAGCTTGGTCAGCGCCGACACATAGGCCGCCAGTTCCGGTCCATGCAGCCGGACATAGCCTTCGCGGGCATTGTCGCCCGTGACGTAAAGAACGCGGTTGAGGAATTCGGTACGGCGCATGAAGGTGGTCTTGCGAACCTCGGCGGCACCCTTGATGTCGCCCTTATCCTCCAATACGGCCCCCAGGGTGTTGAGGGTCTCGAAGGTATAGGGATGGGCCGGCCCCAGCACCGCCTCGTCGGCGGCCAGGGTCTTGCGCAGCAGCGCCTCGGCCTCTTTCAGGCGCTTGGTGGTGCGATACAACGCGCCAAGGTCGTGCATGGAGCGCAGGGTGTCGAGGTGCTTCTCGCCCAGCACGGCGCGGCGGGACGCCAGCGCCTGTTCCAGCAACGGCTCGGCCTCCTTGACCTTGCCCATGCGGTGATAGGCCCGGGCCAGATTATTCAGCGCCTTCAAGGTATTCTGGTGACGCGGCCCATAGGCCTTGGACCAGGCCTCGTGCACCTGCTTGAACATGGCGGAGGCCCGCTCGGGCTCGCCCTTCAGCATGTAGAGATAGGCCAGGTTATTGGTGCTGGCGATGGTATCGGGGTGCTTCGGCCCGATGGTCTTGGAGAACACCGCGATCACGCTTTGGTACAAGGGCTCGGCCTTGTCGAACACGCCCTGGCTCTCATAGAGCAGCGCCAGGTTGTTCATTGTGGTCATGGTGGTGGGATGAGTCTCGCCAAAGGCCTTGCGGCTGCTGTCCAGGGCGGCGCGCAAGTAAGGCTCGGCCCGCTCGTAGATGCCCTGCTTCTCCAGAATCTCGCCCAGATTGTTAGTGGCGATCACCGAGGAGGCATGATCCGGTCCCAGGACCTTGAGATAGCGTTCCAGCGCGTCCTGGAAGGTCTTTTCCGCCTCCAGCAGACGCCCCTGCTTGCGATAGACGCTGGCCAGGGAGGACAGCGCCGCCAGGGTATTGGGATGGGCGGCGCCCAGGCGGGCGGTCTGGGCCTCCAGCACCTCCTTGGCCATGGCTTCCGCCTTGTCGTATTCGCCGCGATCGTCCAGAACGTCGGCGAGATCACCCTTGGCACTGAGCAGGTTGGTGATGTCGTTGGCGGCGCCCGCGTCCTTGACCACACTTTCCAGCACGCTTTGCGCCTCGGCCAGACGGCCCTGACGGTGATAGACGGCACCGGCGTCGATGCGAGACGTCAGCCCCAGCGGATCGGACGGCGCCAGGGCCAGCTTCTGGATGGCCAGGGCCTGGTCGTAAAGGCCCGCGGCGGCGTTGTATTCCCCCTGATGGCGTTTCATGGCGCCCTGCTGGGCGACACAGCGGGAATATTCGCCATGGGCCGCGCCATAGACCTTGCGCGCGGCGGCGCAGGTGGCGTCCAGCAGCTTTTCGCCGTCCTTGACCTTGCTGGCGTTGACCTGGGATCGGGCCACCGACATTTGCAGCCGCAAAGTGGCGGGATGCTCGGCCCCCAGGGCGGTCGCCGAAGCCTTGGCCGCCGCCTGATAGGTCTTGACGGCGGCATCCATCTTGGCCTGGGACTGGTAATGGCTGGCCAGCGCCTGGGCAATTTTCAGGGTTTCGGGGTGGCCTTCGCCCAACGAGGCCTGGGAAAGCTTGAGCGCCAGCTGGAAACTGGCCTCGGCGGCATCGCTCATGCCCGCCAGTTGCTGCAAACCGGCCAGATCGGTGGCGCTGATGATGGTGGCGAGATGGCCCTCGCCCAGATTGTCCTTGGCGATGTTCAAGGCCTGGCTGGCCTCTTCCATGGCCTTGGGCAGATCGCCGCCCCCGGCCGAGGCGATGGCCTGCTGGTGGGCGCGGTTCCATAGGACGGCGGCGCGCTGCTTGGCCTGGGGCACGCCCGAGGCCGCCTGCTGCTTTTCCGCGACCCAAGGGGGCAGAACGTCGCGCAGCCTGGTGATTTCGGCCGCCTGGCGCATCACCTCGTCGCCCTTGCCCGCCTGCATGGCGGCGGCGGCCTTGGCAATGGCCTCGTCAACCGACTGGGCGGCAGCGGGCGCGGCCATCAGCCATGCCACCACCAAAGCCGAGCCAAACGCCTTGACGCTTCGTCCTGCGATCATCGAAGTCTCTCCCAAAGGCCGAACCCAACCCCAGGCTCGACCACGCCCTACTTCTCCTTGTGGGTATAGACGCCGTCCCAATTGACTGCCGGCGGCTCCTCACGGAAATGCGCGATACGGTCCAGATAGACCTTGTAGATCATGCGGTCGGGTTCATCCGCCGCCAGTTCGGAAATGATGGCTTCGGCATCGGCCCATTTCTGGGCGCGGTAAAGTCCCAGGCCGGTATGTAGCTTGGACAGCCGCGCCATGGTCTCGGCATCCACCTCGCCCTCGAAGCCGATGGGCTCGTAGAGGCGAACCGGCGTGTCCTTGCCCTTCACCCGCACCATGTCCAACTCGCGGCTGATCAGCCCCGGCACCGCCGCCTGGGTGTATTCGCTGATCATCAGGTTGACACCGTACTGCTTGGTCAGGCTTTCGATTCGCGACCCCAGGTTGACGGCATCACCCAGCACGGTATAGGCCATGCGGAAGTCGGATCCCATGTTGCCCACATTCATCACGCCGGTATTCAGGCCGATGCCCACCTTGATGGGCTTCCAGCCCCGCGCGATGAACTGCTCCTTCAGGTCGTCCATGGTGGTGACCATCTTCATGGCCGCCTGGATGGCGTGACGGGCATGGTCGGGATCGTGCAAAGGCGCGCCCCAGAACGCCATGATGGCGTCGCCCATATATTTGTCGATGGTGCCACGATAGTCGTGGATGACATGGGTCATGGGGCTGAGGAAGGCGTTCATCAGGACGGTCAGTTCCTGCGGCGCCAACCCCTCCGAGATGGTTGTGAAGCCGCGCACGTCGGAGAACAGCACTGTCATTTCGCGGGATTCGCCACCCACCTGCACCTGCTGGCCGCTCTTGTTCATCTCCGCCACCAGTTCAGGCGGGATATACTGGCCGAAGGTCTTGGCGATCTGCTGCTTCTGATTGCGTTCGACCATGTACTGGCGGAATTCGATCAGCAGATAGCTCATCACCAGGGACATCATGATGTAGAACGTGGGAACCACCAGCCCCGCCTTGACGTAAAGCATGGTGCTGAGGGCCGAGAAACCAACACCGATCAGCAATGCGCCCAGGAACCGGAACATGGGCCGGGTCACCGCCAGGGCGAGCACCACCGTCAGCATCAGCACGAGCAGGGCGGCAACGGCGGCGGTCATGGGCTTGACCGCCTTCAGCGGCGCCCCCTTCAGGATCGAACTCACCGAATCGGCAATGATCTCCACCCCGTAGACCATGCCCACCGGGGTGTCGAACCAATCGTGCGACACTTCCGACGTGTCGCCCAACACCACGATCTTGTCCTTGACCCAGAACTCCAACTCCGCCCGCTCATTTTCGTTCAGGCCAGAAATATCAAGGAATTCCAGGGCACTGATACCCGCCGACTGGCTGAGGAACCGGGTGCCGGTGGGCAGCGACGGAAAGTCGATATAAAGCAGGTTCTGATGATCCAGCGGCACCCGCAGATCGCCCAGCACCAGGGTGGTGCCATCAAGCTTGGGCTCGACACCCAGATACATGGCGGCGGCGCGCACGGCAAAGGGCCAGCCACTCCGCACCGGGGTCAATTCGGGATAGACCTTCAGGCGCGACAGGGTGGTGACCAGCTTGGAATTGGACTGGATGTTCGTGTAGGCGCTGGCCGAAGCCTGGTCCAGCATCTCGGTGGGATAGTTGATCTTGACGAACTTGCCGTCGCGGAATTCGCCCTGGGCCACCAGAATGGTGTTGCCGGCATCCTTCAGCGCCTTGGCCAGTGTCGGGTCCTCGTTATAGGAGGACGGGAAGTCCATCAGCATGTCGACGGCGATGACCTTGGCGCCAAGCTCCTTGAGATTGCTCACAAGGGCGGCGATGTCGGTGCGGCGCAGCGGAAAGCTTTTGTAGGCCTTGAAGAAGGGCTCGTCCACATTGACCACCACCACTTCCGGGGCGATGGCCTGGGTCTTGGGATCGCCATAGGCCAGACGCATCTGGTGCCGGAACGACAGCGTCTGGTCTTCCAGCAGGGCGAACCATTCATAATGTTGGGCGGGGATGGCGACCAGGAACAGAGCAATGGCCAGAAGAATATCGTACCGCTTGGTAATGCCGCCCATGGCTCCCCCCGAAAAGTCGAAAGGCGCCCGCCTTCCGGCGGGCGCCTGATCAGGTTAGTTCGCGTTGAGTTTATCGTTGTAGACCAGGGCTTCCTTCTGCTTCAGCTCAACCAGCTTCAGCTCGTTGTAGGCCCTGATCAACAGGGGACGCATTTCATTATCGTCCTTGTTCTCGTCAAAATACTTGCGGTACATATCCATGGCACCGACGGTCACACCCTTCTCGTCCAACAGATTGGCAACCGAGAAGTCATCCTTGGCATTGATGGCGCGGATCTTGGCGATGGAGTCGGCCAGAGCCTTGTCCTCGGCCGCCGACAACCAGATGATGCCGCCTTCCTTGTCCGCATCAGCCACCTTGGTGGCGCCGTTCATCACCGCCACGGTGAAGGTGTGCTTGCCGGCGCCCAGTTCGGGGACCTTGAAGCGGACCAGATCCTCGTCGGTCCCGGCCACGGTGTGGGCGGTGCCGTCGATGGTGACCACGAAGCTGTGCTGCTTGCCGAAGCTCTGCCAGGCCAGTTCGGGATAGCTGGCGGACAGGGTGATCTGCTGGACCACCCGCAGCTTGATCGCCGCCGATTCCTTCTGCACGCTCCGGCGCACGGTGGTATAGCGCTGCGCCTCGGCGAAGCGGTTGCCGAGACCGGCCACCAGATCGCCCGAAGCGGCCTCGGGAGCGGACAGCTTGCCGCTGACCACCTTCAAGGTGGTGCCCGCGACTTCGATCTGGCTACCGGACGCGATGGTCTGAGCCATGTTGCTGGCCTGATCCACCAGCTTGCCCGAGCCATCGGAACCGGTGCGGATCATGTCGCCGGCAAACAGATACTTGTTGCGGTTGACGGGCTTCCAAGTGGCGCCATCACGGCTATGCTCGACCGTACCGCTCACCTGCATCAGCAGCGAAACGGGCGGATCAGCCGCCAAGGCTCCGGTCGGAGTCTGGATCAACAGCAGCCCAACCGCAAAGAAAAACGCAGCGAACAGTTTGGTCTTCATCATGGCCTCCTTAGCCGATTGTCCAGACTCTACCACAAACCAACGGCCACGATAATCAGGCGGGGACACTAGATTTTCCGCCTATCGCGCCGAAATCATCCGGAATCGGCGTTCATCCTCAAATGCACCGCTCAACATGGTCGGTGTCAAGACCAGACAGCGTTCCTCACCCATTTTGGCCCGCTCGGCCAGGCAGGTCGGCACGGCCTTGGCCTCCTGCAATCCGACGATCAGGCCGCGATAGCGCAACAGCCCGTCCCGGGGCTTGATGACCACCATGGGACGCCCGCCACCCAGACGACCGGACAGTTCGCGGTGCGCCGAGGCCAGTTGCCGCTTCACCTTGGCCAGATCGGTGCCGAAGGCCACTTCCAGCCCCCAGCCCGAGGGTACTGAGGGCGAAACGGCCATGCGCGCCCCCTCCCCGGCCGAGCGGATGCCGCAGGCGGCCAGGGACAGATCGGGCGGCACCCCCGGGGCATTGGGCAAGGCCGCCAGGACAGGCCCGCCGGAGCCCGCCGAACGCAATGCCGCATCCATGGCACGGTGAACGGTGGCAAGACGGGCGGCGGAACTGGGGGCTCCCATCACCACGGCAAGGGCGCGACGCCCGGCCCGTTGCGCCAGCGCCACCAGATTGTAGCCCGCGGGACAGGTGAAGCCGGTCTTCATCCCCTCGGCCCCGGCATAATTGGCGAGAAAGCCGTTCACCGTCGGCAGGACGCGGCCCTTCCAGGTGGTATCGCGGCTGGAGAAGAGCGGCTTGAAGCGGGGAAACTCGCGATCGATGGCCAGGGCCAGCACCGCCATGTCTCGCGGCGTGGTCACATGGCCCGCGGCGGTCATGCCGGTGGCATTGCGGAAACTGGTCGATCCCATGCCCAATCGCCGGGCCTCGGCGGTCATGGCATCGGCGAACGCGGATTCGGATCCGGCCAGATGCTCGGCCACCGCCACGGCGGCATCATTGCCCGAACGCACGATCATCCCTTTCAGTGCGGCACCCAGGGAAATGGTGTCGCCGCGCCGCAGCCCCAGCACCGAGCCGCCCTGGGCCGCCGCGCGTTCCGATACGGTAAGCAACGCTTCCAGGCTGGTCCGCCCCGCCTCGATGGCGCGAAATGCCACATAGGCGGTCATGATCTTGGTCAGCGAGGCGGGATGGTGCGGCCTGCCGCCGCCCTGGTCCGACAGGACGGTTCCGCTGGCCGCGTCCACCGTCAGCACGGCCAGCGGCTCCTCGGCGACCGCGGCGGCCGCGGCGGCCGCGGCGGCCATCGCCGGAGCGGACAACAGGCCAAGGATCAAGCAAAAGGCCATACGGGCAAGGGAGGCAATTGGCATCATACCCAAAGAAATGCGCCTGCCGCCGCCCGAGCGCAAGCGGGTTAACCACGGGTAAAGTCTTGGGGCGCAAACTGTCGATTATAAAGAGTCGCTTCACGACACCTGGAAAACAGGGTTAATTTGAAGAGGGCGGATACAAGAGTTTCGCCAGGGGAAGCGGGATGGCATCGGACGCGACCACTCAGACAACGCCCAGGACCGGCGAGCCGGAACCGCTCCGCCAGCCCAGCTTCCTGCGCCGTTTCGCCGCGCTGGCCGGTCCCTATTGGAATTCCAACGAGAAGTGGACGGTGCGCGGATTGGCGGCCTTGCTGCTGCTGCTGACCGTCTGTCAGGTGGTCATTCCCATCCTGATCAATCTGTGGAGCGCCAGCCTGTTCGATGCCCTGGAACAGAAGTCGCTGGAACGCTTTTTCACCCAAATCATCCAGATCGGCTTCATCCTGCTGGCCAGCATGACGGTCACCGCCACCCATCTCAAGGTCAAGCGGCGGATTCAGCTTGGTTGGCGGCGCTGGCTGACCCGCCGTCTGCAGGACAACTGGATGGCCACCGGCCACCATTACCAGTTGCTGCACATGCCGGGCGATCACGACAATCCCGACGGCCGCATCGCCGAGGATATCCGCAACACCACCGAGGCCGCCCTCGACCTCGCCCATTCCCTGGTCTATTGCGGGCTGCTGCTGGGAAGCTTCATCCAGATCCTGTGGACCCTGTCGGGCGAGCTGTCCATCACCATCGCCGATGTGGAAATTCCCATTCCCGGCCATATGGTCTGGGTGGCGCTGATCTATGCCTCGGCCGCCTCGTCGCTGGCCCTGCTGGTGGGCCGCCCGCTGGTGCGCGCCACCGACAAGCGCCAGACCGCCGAGGCCAATTTCCGCTTCGGTCTGGTCCGCGCGCGCGAGAATTCCGAGGCCATCGCCCTGCTGCACGGCGAGGTGGGCGAGCGCCGCCGCTTCTCCGAACTGTTCCGCGGTATCGAGGGCGCCTGGAACCGCCAGACCCGGGGGCTGACCCGGCTGTTCATCTTCACCTCGGGCTATTCGGTGTTTTCCACCGCCTTCCCCATCCTGATCGCGGCGCCCCGCTATATCGCCGGCATCACCACGCTGGGCCAGCTGATGCAGACCGCCCAGGCCTTCCAGCAATTGTCCCAGGCGCTGTCCTGGCCGGTGGACAATATGCAGAGGGTGGCGGAATGGCGGGCCTCGGTCGAGCGCGTGCTGGCCCTGCACGAGGCCCTGGCCGCCCTGAAGGAAGACACGTCGCGCCCCGATGCCCACACCATCGTGGTGCAGAAGTCGACCATGCCGACACTGTGCTTCCATGACCTGACCATCGCCAATGCCGATGGCGCCGTGGTGCTCCAGGGCTTCAGCGCCGAGATCGACCCCGGCGAGCATGTCCTGGTCGGCGGCGATCCCGGTGCGGCGGTCAAATTGTTCAAGGTGGTGGCCGGGCTATGGCCCTGGGGCAAGGGCACGGTGGGTCTTCCCTGCGACGCGACCCTGTTCTTCATGCCGCAACGCCCCTACATGCCCATCGGCACCTTGCGCGGCGTGCTGGCCTATCCCTCCGCCACCGAGTGTTTCGCCGACGAGGCGCTGGGCGCCGCGCTCGAACAGGTCGGGCTCGGCCATCTGACCGAGCGTCTGGGCCAGTCCGATGCCTGGGAGCAGATCCTGACGGCGGGCGAGCAGCAGCGCCTGGGCTTCGCCCGCCTGCTGCTGCACCGCCCGAAATGGGTTTTCCTGCAGGAAGCCACCGACGCCATGGACCCCGAGGGCGAACGGCGGATGATGCAGCTGCTGCTCGACGAGTTCCCCGCCGCCACCGTCATCACCGTTGGCTTCCATGCCGACCTGGAACCCTATCACCAGCGCAAGCTGACCCTGACTCCCACGCCCGAGGGGCTGATCCTGGTGCGCGAAAGCCGCAAGGCCTGGGAGCAGCCCAAGCGCTCGGTCAATTGGGGCGGGCGCCTGTTCAGCTCGCTACTGCGCCGTAACGAGCGCCGCGCCCTGATTTCCGGCATGTGGAAGCGCGGCGACTGGCGGAACTGACCTACTCTCCCCCGTGCTGCCCGGTGATCAGGCCGCGATACCATTTGCCGGAATTCTTCAAGGTCCGCTTGCCGGTCGGAAAATCCACGTGCAGCAGCCCGAAGCGGGGGCCGTAGCCCGATCCCCATTCGAAGCAGTCCAGCAACGACCAGACGAAATAGCCGCGCAGATCGGCGCCCTCGGCCACCGCGTCGCGCATGGCCTTGGTGTATTCGCGGAAATAGGCGATGCGGTGGGTATCCTTGACCTCGCCGGTCTCGTCGGGCTCATCGCTGCCCGCCCCACCGCCGCAACCATTCTCGGTGACATAGATGGGCATCTTGTAGCGCCGGGTCAGTTCCAGCAGTTCTTCCTTGAACACCTCGGGAAAGATCGGCCAGCCTACTTCGGGATGATTGGCCGATTGGGGCGGCTCGCCCCAGCCATAGCCCCAGGTGAGGTCGGGATTCACCTTGGCGTAGATGGGGCCGTAATGGTTCAGCCCGATCCAGTCGGTGGGGCGGCAGATGGCGGCCATGTCCCCGGCCTTCACATGGGGCTCCATCTGATCCAGGACTATGGCGGGATAGTGGCCCAGATGCTGGGGATCGGCGAAGACCAGATTCCAATGGGCGTTCAGCAGTTCCGCCGCCGCCTTGTTCTCCTCCAGACCGCCCTCGGGCCGCACGATCTGGCGGTTGTGGATGGCGCCGATGGAAGCGCCGGGAACATGGTCGCGCAGGATGTCCACCCCGGCACCATGGGCAAGGTTGACATGGTGGACGGCGCGCATATGGGCCGACTTGTCGGTCACCCCCGGCGCCGCCCAGTCGATGGCATAGCCGAACAGGGTGAAGACCGAGAACTCGTTGAAGGTGGCCCAGTGCTTGACCCGGTCGCCATAGCGCTTGGCCGCCAGCACCGCGAAATCGGCGAACCAGCCCGCCGAATCCCGATTGGTCCAGCCGCCCAGATCGTCGAGCGCCTGGGGCAGATCCCAGTGATAGAGACAGGCCCAGGGCTGGATACCCGCTTCCAGCAAGCCGTCGATCAGACGGTCGTAGAAGTCGAGCCCGGCCGGGTTGACCGCCCCCCTACCCCGCGGCAGCAGCCGGGGCCAGGCCAGGGAGAAGCGATAGGCCGAGACGCCGATCTCCTTCATCAGGGCGATGTCTTCCGGCCAGCGGTGATAGTGGTCACAGGCGGTGTCGGCATTGACGCCGCCCCAGACGCCGCCTTCGAGGCGACAGCGGGTGTCCCAGATGCTGGGGCCGCGCCCGTCTTCCTTGGTGGCGCCCTCCACCTGGAAGGCCGAGGTCGATACCCCCCAGAGGAAATCAGGCCGTAGCCCCAGGGCTTTGGCAACGGTCTCCGGCTTTTTGGGCGGCATGGGAACCTCTCAGGCGGTTGGGAAAATAAGCTTCCCACCGCCCTCTCATGCCGTCAAGGAACCACCTCGATGCTGCCGATCATCTTGGTATGGCCCAGGCCGCAATATTCGGCGCACTGGATGCGCACCCGGCCCGACGGTGGCGCCGTCAGGCTCACCACCCGAACCGTCCCGGGCTCCAGCAATACCTCGGCATCGCCGATGGCGGCGGAATGCACCACGTCCTCGGACAGCAGATGCAGACGATAGGCGCCGCCCGGCGCCAGTTCCAGGGCGGGGCTGAACTCCCAACGCCGCGCCGTCATATAGACATCGCCCGGCGGCACCCGGACCACCCCGCTGGCTCCCTGCGCCGCCAATCGTGCGCCGAAATCGCTGCCCTCCACCCGGTAGGCGGTCGATGGCAGGATGTCCGAGCCGGTGCGTCCGGCCAGCCAGCCCGCCAGCAGGATCAGGCTCGCCAGCAGCACCAAAGTGGCAGCCATGCGGCTATTCATTGCGGGTCTCCTGGCGTCCCAGCAACCGCACCAGCGCCATCCAGACGAAGATGATGCCGCCCAGCACCGCCAATCCGGTGCCCATGCCCACCACCCCCATGGAAACCTTCTTCCACAGGGTGTCGAGGCCCTGGTCGATGCCGGTGGTCTTGCGCGGCACCCCGGCGGCGCCCGCCAGGAAAAAGCCCAGGGCATGGACCAACTGGCCCCAGCCATAGAGATGGAACTGCAGCGGCACCGCCCTGCCCTTTCCCGCCTCGCGGCCCAACAGCGGCAGGATCACCACCAGCACCAGCCCCATCAGGCCCAGTTGCACCCCGCCGATCACCGCATGGTAATGGGAGGGAGTCCGGGTGTCGGCCACGCCCAGGAAGAATCCGGCGAAGCCGCCGATGCCGAACACCACCAGCGACAATGCCAGCGCCAGGAAGGCGGGCGAGCGCCAGTCACGCGGCCCCCTGGCCAGCTGCAGGGCGGTGCCGAGCCCCAGCACCAGCGGCGGCAGTGGCAGGCCCACCCAGAGCAGACGGGTGAATATCTGGCGATGGGCCAGCCCCAGCACGTCGCCGCCCAGGACATAAATCAATGGCGAGGCCAAAGCGAACAGGGCCAGGGCGGCGAAACAGGCATTGGCCAGCACCGGCGCCACCGGAGGCGCGCCGAATTCGCGCTCGCACAGGATCTGCCACGCCACCATCAGGATCAAGGTGTTCAGCAGTTGCAGCACATGGCCGCCGCCCCAGAACACCCGCTCGTTGAACAGGTCAGGATCGGTCCCGGCGGGGATCAGGACCCAGGCGATTCCGAAACAGGCCAGGGCGGCGAGAGTGACGACACCGCCGCAGGCGATGCCGAAGACCACCGGCTGCCTCGGCCGGGCCAGCAGCACCGGCAACAGCCGCAAACAGGCCAGCGCCACTCCCAGGGCATGGATGCCGAGTCCCACATAAAACAGCGGGTGGCTCACCACCGGCACATAATTATTGAGCGAGGGTTCGCCCTGGTCGGCCAGGGCCGGGATCAACAGGATCACCACTCCGAGACTCCCCAGCCCCAGACCGAGCCGCCCCAGCCGGTCGGCCCAGGCGCCAGCGGTCGCCGCCAGCACCGACAGCGCGCCCAAACCGGCCAGGAACCACACGGTCAGCGACAGAGTCACATGGGTGACCAGGGCGCGGTAGAAGAAATGCGGTCCCCAGGGCAGCCAGTCCTGCACCTTGGGCGTGCGCGACAGGCCCAGCAGCAGGGCGAGCGCGCCCGCCACCGCCAGCGATCCCACCGCCAACAAGGCCCAGCCGCGCAATTCGGCGCGGCGGCCGGGACTCAAGGGTTCAGGCATCCAGGGATGCGGCCACATGGCGATTTCCTATTCGAAGGACAGCTTCTTGTTCTCCTCGTCGAAATCGACCACGAACACCTGGCGCGGCGCAAGCTCCACCTCGATCAGTTCATCGTAATCGAACACGGCGGGATTGTTGCCGTCGCGCATGCGGGCACGGATCAAATGGCGCCCGGCGGGAACCTCGCGCGAATCATAGAACCGCGACCGCCCGTCGCCCGACAATCCGGCGGGCTTGGCGGTCTGGCTGAACACGGTGACACCGTCGATATCCATTTCCAGCGTCACCGAATTGCGCTCGCGGCCGCAAGATTGCTTGGACCGCATATTGGGCGGCAGGGCAGCCAGCTCCTCGGGCGAGCGCTCCTTGCAGTCGCCCAGCCGCTGCCCGGCATGGGTCAACGACAACCGCACCAGCGCATTATCCGGCGAGTGATGGTGATAGGCCGGCGACGAGGCGAAATACGCGATCATCACGGCGAAAGCGGTATAGGCCAGGGCCTGACCGGCGATGTGCTGCGGCTTGATCATTCCGCCACCCTCCTCTTGGTGGTCGTCGGGCGTTCAGGTTTGGGCAATTCGGCCAGGGCAACCCGGAATTCAGCCAGATCGCCCATCAGCCACTTGGTTTCCGTGCTGGCCGCCCAGGACAGCTTGACCCGATCGCGCGACACCGCGCCGCGCAACTTGGGCACCCGCTCGCCCGCCAGGCGCAGTTCGGTCCATTCCGGCCCCAGCCGGTAGAAGCATTCGCCGGGACGGCAGGCGGTGACCAGCACGCCGTCGGCCAGGTCCTTGTTCAGCACATAATCGATCAGCGACGGCGGCAGCATGCCGGTGCAATGCAGTTCCAGCACCCCCACCGAAGACCCCCTCAGATGATCGAGCTTGGCGCCGTGCTCGCAGCCCAGAACCAGCACCCGGTTGTTGCCCACCAGTCCATGGGTACGGGCCGAGATGCGCTTGATCATCAGGTCGAAGGTGAAATCGGGAATATCGATACCGGTCTTGCGGTTCTCGCCCCCCGGCAGGAAGGGATTGGTGCGGTTGCATGACGCCATGCACATGCCGCAACTGGTGCACAGATCGGGCTGCACCACCGCGATCTTCTCGTGGCCGGACTGGTCCTCGCGCGGGCGCATGACCACCGCCCCGAACGGACAGTCGAAGGTGCAGACGCCACAGCCATTGCAGTCGGGCGGCGACACCTCGGCGGCGGCGCGGCGCTTGCGGCCGAACACCATCCACGGCATCAGCGACAGGAACACCGTCACCCCGATGGCCACCGCCCAGGCGATCAACGGCCCCTTGGTGTCATAGAGCGGATACAGCGCCATGTAGTACCAGTCGGGATTGAGCAGCGCCGTGGTCTTGCCCAGATCGGCGGGAGGATGGCTCTGGGCCGGATGGATCAGCGACAGCAGCACCAGCATCAGCCCCGAGCCGATCACCAATTGGCGCGGCGGATTGGTATTGGCGCGGTTGATGCGCAGGATGTGGATCCACATGGCGAACAGCAGGAACAGCGGCACCGCGATATGGATGAAGATCAGCAGCGTGAAGAAGCGGTCGGTCAACGCGCCGGGATTCATGAAGTTGCGCGCGATGCTCTGGCCGAAAATGCCCAGGAAATCCAGCCATTCTGCGGTGCCGATGGCTAGGTACTGGGCCAGTTCGTCCCACACCAGCCAATAGCCGGTGATGCCCGACGAGAACACCATCCAGATCAGCGGCACGCCGGTGAACCAGGCGAACCAGCGAGCGCCGTGATAGCGGTCCAGCAGCCATTCACGCAGCAGATGCAGCATCATGGTCAGAACCATGGCATCCGAGCCATAGCGATGCAGGCCACGGATCATGCCGCCCCAATACCATTGCTCCTTGGAGATATATTCGATGGACCCCCAGGCGCGAACCGCGCTGGTGTCATAGGGAATGAACAAATATAGACCGCTGGCGCCGACGACCCAAAAGAAGAACCAGGACATGGCGCCCAGGCAATACATGGGATTTGACTCGCGCCCCACCAGGGTGTCCCAGCCGCTTTCGACGCGGAACAGGCCGTTGCGCAGGGCCTTTTTTATTGGATTGGACAAGGCGGGTTTCCTCTTCTCTTCTATGCGTCAGGCCTCGGACCGCCGCTGGCGCCATAGCCGGATCATCCACCACAGGATGGTCAGCACCGCCAGCAGCCCCGAGCCGATGGACAGGAAAATTCCATAGTCAAAGCGATAGGCATCGGCCGAGGGGTCGTAGACCGTGCAGAAAAAGCGGATGCGGTTGGAAATGGCCTCGAAGGAATCCAGGGCGGCGGTACGGCCCAGCACCAGGTCCTTCAAAGGCTCCACCAGTTGGGGAATCTCGAAATTCTCGCCATAGACCTGACGGTAGATGCGGCCGTCCTTGTCGATCACCGTGGTCTGGGCGATGTGGTCGAAGCCGCGCGAGGTCACGAACCAGGTGAAGCCCAGATCGGCGGCCAGTACCTCCATGGCCTCGGCCCCTCCCGCCAGGAAGGTCCAATCGCTGACGTCGATCCCCTGTTGGCGGGCATACATGCGCAGCGCGTTGGGTGTGTCGCGCACCGTGTCGAAGCCGATGGTCACCACCTGGAAACTGTCGTCGCCCAGGGCCTTGCGCGCCTTGTCCACCGCCTTGGCCACCGTCTGGGTGGTCACCGGGCAGGTATGGTCGCAGGCGGTATAGACCATGCTGACCACCAGCGGCTTGCCGCGAAAGGACGACAACGCCACCGGCCGGTCGTCCTGGTCGCGTAAATGATGCTCGGCCAGAACCCGGCCTTCCGAGGCGCGCGAGCGCTTCAGCGCCTCCTCGGCATTGGCGGTCACGCCAGGGGCCGCCAGTGCCGGGAGCCCGGCCAGCAGCAGGATCAGCAATACGGGAAGCAGCCTGAGGTCAAACATGCGTGTTTTCTAATTCTCTTGCCCGTCATCGACCATGACGGTGGTCAAGCCGTATGGCCGCGACGAAAAAAAACGGGCGGAATCTCGCGATTCCGCCCGCCTTTCCCAAGACCCTCGCCTAGCTCATGAGCCAGGTGCTGGCCAGATACTTCCAGTTGACGAAGTAGTAGAGCACGAACACCGTCAGGAACAGCAGGGCCAGGGTGAAGGTACCCGGGACCGAAGCATGCTGCTCGCTGCCATAGGACGCCACCGGCGACGGAGCCGGAGCCGGTGCGGTCGCCTTGATGGGCTTGCCGAACAGCACCGAGCCGACGATGACCACCACGAACAGTGCTCCGCCGATCACCGCGATGACCGCGGACACGCCCACGATGCCCATCATCAGATAGGCGGCCGGGGGATGGCTGAAGGCATGCGGGGCATCGGAGAAAGCCATGTCCCAGTGACGACGGGACACGCCGAGGGTACCGGCACCCATCATGAACAGCGAGAACACGCCCATGCCCAGGCCGAACAGATAGGGCTGGAGCTTGGCGAGACCCGGCATGATGATCTCGCGCTGCCACAGGGCGGGCACCAGGAAATAGGTGATCGCCATGAAGGCCAGCGTGGTGCCCACCGCCACGGTGCCGTGGAAGTGACCCGGTACGTAGATGGTGTTGTGGATCATGATGTTGATCTGTTCCACGCCCATGGTGACACCGGAGATGCCGCCCAGGAAGCCGAACATGATCAGGGACAGGAACATGCCGGAGAACACCGGATTGCCCCACGGAGCCTTACGCAGCCATTCGAACAGGCCCTTGTTGAAGCCCTTCTTGCGCTGCGCCGCCTCGATGCAGCCCGGAACCGTCAGACCGTGGATCATGGACCCCAGCACGGCGAGATACATGCCGTAGGAGGTGTTGAAGATCTTGTAGGACGACGACAGGCCGGGTTCCACCAGCAGATGGTGGGCCGAGGCGATCTGGAGGAAGAACACATAGGTCAGGTAAGCCATGCGGCTGACCTTTTCCGACAGCGGCTTGGCGCCGAACAGGATCGCGGCGATGGCGTACCACACGGCAATGTGGGCGGCCACGTTGATCTGCTGCGACGAGTGGCCCATGCCCCACCACACCACCTTGTACATCAAGGGGTCGATATGGCTGATCAGCCCGATGGACCACAGGAAGGTCGGGATCAGGATGATGGCGCCGGACGCGATGGTGTAGACGGCGATGATGCAGGCCACCAGGGCGCCGAAGGTCACCAGCGGGATGGAGCCCTCATAGGTCTTCTCTTCCTTGGCCACCACCAGGGTGCCCAGGAAGATGAAGCAGGCGATGAGCGCGCCGACCGCGAACAGGATCAGACCCACATAGAACAGCGGATCGGCCTGCATGGGCACATAGGAAGTCATCATCACGGAAGAATTGCCCTCGAGCACCTTCCAGTTGGTGATGGCGGCACCCAGGACCATCAGGGCGAACGCCACCCAGCCCATTTTGGGGGCTGCGAGACGACTCCCGAGCAGGATCGCCGAGGCGAAATACATCAGGGCGACTTCGAAGAAGATGCACCAGACGATCAGGATGTCGATACCGTGCGCGGTCAGCGCCAGGTAGAACAGATCGGCCGGCAGCAGGTGCACCGACGGCCAACGGGTCAAAGCGACGAGCAGACCCATCAGACCACCGATGGCCAGCACCACGATGGCGACGACCGCATTGGCCTTGATGAGCTTTTCAGCTTCGTCGTGAATCTTCAGACCTGTCAATCCGCAGGTCCGAAATACGGGCTTGGCAACCATTTGCGCTCCCCCTCGATTACTTGGCAGCCACGACTCGGATTTTTCCGAGCATGGTGTGGTGGCCGATACCGCAGTATTCGTTGCAGATGATGCCGAAATCACCCGACGTGGTCGGAGTGATGGTCACCACCTCGTCGATACCGGGATGGACCTGCAGGTTGATGTTGGCGGGCTGCACCGAGAAGCCGTGCTGCCAGTCCAACGACGACAGATGGAGGCGATAGCTCTTGCCCTGTTCGAGCTCGAGAACCGGATACCACTCCCACAGGCGGGCCAGCAGGTAGACGTCGGACCCGGCCGGCGGACGCACCACCGGGGTCTTGGCCTTGCCTTCCTCGCCGACGGTGAACTTGGCCACCATGTCGTCGACCTTGGCCTGATACGCTTCCGGATGGATGCGATAGGCCTCGTTCGACATGTTCTGGCTGCCCTTCAAGTGCCACAGCGGCATCATGGCGAACATGATCAGAGCCCAGACCAGGGCCATGCCCACCCACAGCAGCTCGACCTTGTCGACGGGCTCGTTGAACCAGATTTTTTGTTCCGGAGGAGAAATCGACATTGCGTGCCCCCCTTATTTCGCAATCGGCAGTTGCGCGACTTCCATGACTCCCCACAAGGTGTAGGAAACCGCCGGAACCACAACACCGATGAAAAGCAGCAGGAACGGGTTATCCAGGATGCGCTGCATCACCGGAACCGGTTCCTCCTGCTTGCTCTCGACTGAATTAGACATCGATCGAACTCCCTTGGCATTTCCGAACGAACTCCGGACGACCGGACCCTGACCGTCGCATTACGGAAAGTTCATTTCGTTGACTTTGGTAAAGTCAGACGCAGTGGAGTACCGATTTCACGAAGTTTTCTTGCGCCCAAAGCCCGGGATCGGGTGATAAAATTATCCGCGGCGCGTCAGGTCGTGCATGGCCCACAGGCACAGGGTCAGCAGGGCCATGGCCCCCATCTGGTGAGCTGAGGCCAGCCAGACCGGCACCGCCATGACCAGGGTGCCGATGCCGAGAATCACCTGCGACACGGCCATGGCCGCCACCCAGTGGATGACGGCGGGAGTGGAGGCGCCCAGCCGCCGCCAGCACAGCCACCAGCCGCCCAGCGCCACCACGACGGTGATCTCGGCCAGGGTGCGATGGGTGAACTGCACCGTCATGTGATCCTCGAACAACTCGTGGATGCCGGTGGCGAACAGGCCCTTGGGAATCAGCTGGCCATCCATCAGCGGCCAGGTGTTGAACACCAGACCGGCCCGCAGCCCCGCCACCAGCCCGCCAAACAGCAAGGTGACCACCACCAGGATCAACAGAAGGTGCAACCAGCTCCGGGCCATGGCGCGGCCGCCTTCGGGCAGGCGGCGGGGGGACTCGGCGAGATCGGCCAGGATGCCGAGCGCCATCCAGAACATCCAGCCATGGATCAGGAAGGCAAGGCCGAGATGGGCGGTGAGCCGGTAATGGCTGACCGCCGGATTGTCCACCAGACCGCTGGCCACCATGATCCAGCCCATGCCGCCTTGGGCGGCGCCCAAGGCGAACAGGCCGATCAGGCGGGGAATCAGCGCCTTGCCGATGCGGCCCGACAGGGCCAGCCACAGGAAGGGAATGAAGAACACCAAGCCGATCAGGCGGCCCCAGACCCGGTGGATGTATTCCAGCCAGAAGATGCCCTTGAACCCGGCGAGCGTCATGCCGGCGTTGACCAGCTTGTATTCGGGGCTTTGCTTGTATTTCTCGAAGAACAGGTGCCAATCGGCGTCGGTCAGCGGCGGAATGATGCCGCGGATGGGTTCCCACTCCACCATGGACAGGCCGGAATGGGTCAGCCGCGTCAAGCCGCCCAACAGCACCATCACCGCCACCATGAAGCAGCAGACCAGCAGCCAGATCGCCACGGGGCGTTGGGTGGCGCCAGGGGCGCCCAAGCGGGACTCGTTCATGGACCGCACCAATCCCTTGACCATTGCGTCCCCCCTACTCTGTCATCCCGACGACCATGGGGAGGAGGGAACTCGTCCTGGCATGACCGCTCGGAATCGGCACCATGGCCCGGGCAGAGATCCCTCGCTTTCGCTCGGGATGACAACACGAATCAGTTGTTGGGCCGACCGGCACTACCGGGTCGGCGCGCCGACTTCCAGCAGGGCCAGCACCGCATCCAGGCTTTCCTTGCGGCTCCAGTCGACTTCACCCTGCATGCGGGCGATTTCATAGCCCCTGGCGTCGATGATCAGCGAGGTGGGCATGCCGCGCACATTGGCGGCCTTGGCGACGGAGCCGTCGGCGTCCACCACCAGCGCCAGATGGGTCAGGCCCTTCTCCTCCAGCAGTTTCAGGGCGGGCGCCGCCCCTTCCTTGTCCTCGGAAACGGTAAGGATGTCGATCCCGGCGGCGGCGGCCATGGGGGCGAAGGCACCCAGCGTCGGCAGTTCGCGCACGCAGGGAATGCACCAGGTGGCCCAGAAATTGATGACGGTGGGGCGCTTGATCCGCTCGCGGAACGGCGCCGAGCCTCCGACCGCATCCACCGAGACCACATCGGTCAGCGGCATGGGCACCCGCGCCTTGGATGCCAGATCAATGGTCAGGGGCGGCACCGTCTGCGGCTTGCGCATTTGCAGCCCGGTGCCGAACACCAGGGCCAGGATGACGGAAATGGCCACCAGAATAAGAACGCGATCCGACATGAGACGTGTCACCCGTGCGAGGAACCGGCGGTTCCCTTCGGGCGAAACTACACCATGGCCAGGGCGGCGACGAACTTGCTTTTGGTCAAGGCCCGCCGCCCTCTGTGTTCCAATAAGCCTAGAATCCCCAGCTTTCGGTCTGATTCCGCGCCGTCAGCGAGAAATTGGCCTCCAGGTAGCGGACCAATTCCGCCACCGATTCGTCGGCGGGCTTGCCGGTGGTGACCAGGGCCAGTTCCGGCGCCTCCGGCGCCTCGTAGGGGGCCGAGATGCCGGTGAATTCCGGGATCTGCCCCGCCCTCGCCTTCTTGTACAGCCCCTTGGGGTCGCGCTTCTCGCACTCGTCCAGTTCGGCCGCCACATGGATTTCGTGGAAGACGTCGGGATGGATGGTGCGCACCCGGTCACGATCGGCGCGATAGGGCGAGATGAAGGCGGTAATCACCAGCATGCCCGCCTGGGCGAACAGATGCGCCACCTCGCCCACCCGGCGGATATTCTCGGCCCGATCCTCGGGGGAGAAGCCCAGATCGGAGCACAGGCCGTGGCGGACATTGTCGCCGTCCAGGACCATGACCTGCCAGCCCTTGAGGAACAATTGGCGCTCCACTTCCATGGCGATGGTGGACTTGCCCGCCCCCGACAGGCCGGTCAGCCACACCACGCCGCCGCGATGGCCGTTGGCCAGGGCGCGGGTCTCGAAATCCACCTTGTGGGCGACCTCGGTGATATTGGCCGACTTGTGGGCCTGATGGATTCCGCCCGCCTCGGCGATGACGCCGCCGCCGACGATGTCGTAGTCCTCGACCACAACGAAGCGGCCCAGGCGGGGATTGTCCAGGAAGGAGTCGTGGGCGATGGGGGTCCGCGAGCGGAACACCACCTCGGCCACGGCGTTACGGCCGACCTCGGCGCCGGGATGGTTGGCCAAGTCCTCCACGTCGATCACCCGCTCGATGGCGATGACCTCGACGGCGTATTCGGCGGTGGCCAGCTTCAGCTTATAGCGCGAACCCACCTTGAGCGCGTTGCGGCCCAGCCAGAACAGCCGCGCCTTCAGTGTATGGGAAACGGCGGGGGCGGCTTCCGCCAGGCTGGCGACCTGGCCGCGTTCGATGAAGATCTGCTCGTCCAGGGTGATGCCCACCGACTGCCCCGCCCCGGCCGAGACGGCGGAGAGCGACTGGACACCCCAGGACTCGATGGAGGCCAC
Source organism: Paramagnetospirillum marisnigri (assembly GCF_001650715.1). Classification (GTDB taxonomy): domain Bacteria; phylum Pseudomonadota; class Alphaproteobacteria; order Rhodospirillales; family Magnetospirillaceae; genus Phaeospirillum; species Phaeospirillum marisnigri. The sequence continues at coordinate 40,111 of NZ_LWQT01000109.1, forward strand.
CCGGGCGGACTTGCCGGTGGGGGCAAAGACCAGGGTGTCGCCCACCTTCAGGCGGCCGGATTCGATGCGCCCGGCGATGATGCGGCGCTGGTCGAACTTGTAGACATCCTGGACCGGGAAACGCAGGGCGAGGTCGGTGGCGGGTCGCGCCTGCTCGAACAGGTCCAGGGCGCCGAGCACGCTGGGTCCCTTGTACCAGGCAGTCTCCGCCGAGTTTTCCGAGATGTTGACGCCGCCCCGCGCCGCCACCGGGATGACATAGGTGGGCTCGACCCCGATGGAGTTGAGATAGGCGACGATCTCGGCCTTCACCACCTCGAAGCGGGTCTGGTCGTAGTTCACCAGGTCCATCTTGTTGACGGCGACGGCGATCTGGCGCAACCCCAACAGGTGCAGCAGATAGCCATGGCGGCGCGACTGCTCCTGCACCCCCTCGTCGGCGTCGATCACCAGCACGGCGGCTTCCGCCGAGGCGGCGCCGGTGATCATGTTCTTGAGGAATTCCTTATGGCCCGGCGCGTCGATGATGACATAGGGCCGGAACTGGGTGGCGAAGCGGATCTGGGCGGTGTCGATGGTGATACCCTGGTCGCGCTCGGCCTGCAGCGCATCCATGACGAAGGCCCATTCGAACGGCATGCCGCGCTTGTCGCAGACCTCGCGCAGATATTCCACCTTGCCTTCGGGCAGGGCGCCGGTCTCGTTGAGGATGCGACCCACCAGGGTGGACTTGCCGTGATCCACATGGCCGACCACCACGATCTTCATGGGGGCGGCGGAAAAGGCGGGAGCCGGGGTATCGTCGATCCGGACGGCGGCGGTGTTGCTCATGCTCATCACTCCCTGCTCACATATATCCGCCGGCACGCAGCCGTTCGAAGGCGTCTTCCGATTCCTTGTCCTGGGCCCGGCCAGACCGTTCGGAAATGCGGGTGGTCTCCAGTTCCTCGATGATCTCGGCCACGGTGGTGGCGGTGGAGGCCACCGAGCCGGTGCAGGGGGCGCAGCCGAGCGAGCGGTAGCGCTTGCCGTCCTTGGCGAAATACAGGCTGACCATGGGAATCCGTTCGCGTTCGATATAGCGCCAGACGTCCAACTCGCTCCAGGCCAGCAGGGGATGGATGCGCAGATGGGTGCCGGGGGCGAAATCGGTCTTGAACTGGTCCCAGAATTCGGGCGGCTGATCCTTGAAATCCCATTCGGCGGCCTCGGTGCGCGGGCTGAAGACGCGCTCCTTGGCCCTTGTGCCCTCCTCGTCGCGGCGGATACCGGCGATGACGCCGGTGAAGCCGTGCTGGGCCAGCAGGGCCTTCAGCCCCTCGGTCTTCAGCGCGGTGCAGCAGTTGACCCGGCCCTCATGCGGCCCCATCCCGGCGGCCAGCGCCTCGGTATTCTCGCCCACGATCAACGGCAGCTTCCATTCCTTGGCGACGCGGTCGCGGAATTCGATCATTTCCGGGATCTTGTGCTTGGTGTCCACATGCAGCACCGGGAACGGCACATGGCCGAAGAAGGCCTTGCGGGCCAACCACAGCATCACGTTGGAATCCTTGCCGATGGACCACAGCATGGCGATCTTGTCGAGGCGGTTGAAAGCCTCACGCAGGATGTAGATGGACTGGGCTTCCAGGGCGTCGAGATCGGTCATGGTCATAATCGGAAATCTCTTTCACTCAGCGCGGGCGGCGACGTGAATGCCGCATTCGGTCTTGGCCAGGCCCGCCCAGCGGCCCGAACGGGGCGATTCGCCGGGCTGGGTCGGCCGGGTGCAGGGCCAGCAGCCGATGGAGCGGTAGCCTTGCGCCACCAGGGGATGACGCGGCAGGTCGCGGGCCACGAAGGCGTCCTCGATGTCCTCGGCGCTCCAGGTGGCCAGGGGGCTGACCTTGATGACGCCGCCGCTCTCCTCGATGGTGGACAGCGCTTGCCGCTCGGCGCCATGGGCGCGCTTGCGGCCGTCCACCAGGGCATCGAAGCCACGGGTGACTCTGGCCAATGGCCGCACCTTGCGTAACTCGCAACAGAGGTCGACATCGCTGCGCCACAGCTCCTCGGCGGCGGCCTTGTCCTCGGCGGTGGGGCGCGCCACCACCAGATTGGTCAAGCCCAGGCGATGTTGCAACGCCTCACGATACTCCACCGTCTCGTCGAACAACTCGCCGGTATCGAGGAAGATCACCGGGACGGTCGGGTCCACCTGGGCCACCAGATCCAGCAGCACCGCCGATTCGGCGCCGAAGGACGAGGTGACGGCGATGCGCCCCTTGAGATCGCCCAGGATCAGGGCTTCCAGCAGCGCCTTGCCGTCCAGATGGCCGAAGGAGGTCCGCAGACGTTCCACCGTGCCGGGGGCGACGGCCATCACGCCACCTCCACCAGCACGTCGGCGAGGCTGCCCACGGCGGCCACCACCGAAGGGGCGGGCTTGCGGATCACATGGCCGATGGTGTCGATGAAATAGGCCAGCGCCTCGCGATAGGACTCGGCATGGCCGGTGACCAGGGCGGTGGTGCGCTCGGCCAGCACCGATTCGAAGGCATTGCCCGCCTCGGCGGCGGCGGCGGAGGCACGGAAGCGGGCGAACACCTCCTCGGCCCCCTCGCCGTCCTCGGTGGGCTGGCCCTTGGCAGCCAGCAGCAGCCGCACCGCATAGGCGGTGGCGTCCTCGCCCGCCTTCAGGGCCTCGGGCCACTGGCCCCGCGCCAGACGGCGATCCAGGTTGATCAGGCCGTCATCGGCCAGATCGGCGTAATAGGTGGTGCTGACCTGGGGCGCGGCGCATTCGCCCTTGGCCTTGGGCGGGCCGACGAAGACAGCGGAATCGCCCCAATCGGTGAAGCGCTCGTCGCCGCCCTGGCCCTCCAGCGGCGCCAGGATGGCGGCAATGCCGTCCTTGCCCATGCGCTCGGCCCAGGCACGGATATCCTCGCCCGACGCCCGCACCGGACCAATGGCGGCGCGCAGCAGCGCCACCGCCTGATCGGCGAGGCGGGCGGGAATGATCGGGCCTTCGAAGCCGACCACGCCACGGGTGGCGTCGCCGCCCAGATGGAGCTGGTAATGGGGGGCGGGCTTGCCGTCGATCTTCTTGCCCATGCCGTGCAGGCCGATATCGGCCACATGGTGCAGGCCGCAGGAGTTCTGGCAGCCCGACACATGCACCGAGACGCCGCGCGCCGAGATGTCGTCCCGAGCCTGTTGCTCCACATGCAGGCCGAAGCCCTGGGAATTGGTGATGCCGATACGGCAGGTTGTGGTGCCGGGGCAGGACACCACGTCGGGCACATCCTCGGCCTGGGCGGGCACATCGAAGCCAATGGCCCTCACCGCCTCGGTCACCTGGGCGACCTTGGCGGGATCGACTCCCAGCAGGGCCAGCTTCTGGTCGCGGGTGGTGCGCGTCTGCGTCACCCCGGCATTGACCGCGATATCGTGCAACTGGTCGAGTTGGTCCGAGCTCAGCAGGCCCAGCGGCACATAGATCACCAGGGCCTTGCTGCCGTCATGGCCATCCACCACGCCAACCGGAGTGCGCGCCACCGGAGCCTCGGTGGGCTTGCGCCAGGAGAGGGGCTGCCAGGGGCGCTGCTGCAAGCCTTTCAGACGGTCGAACTCCTCGCGGAACAGGGCGACGAACTTTTCCTCGCCGAAGCGCTTCAGCACGAATTTCAGGCGGGCCAGCGAGCGGTCGCGGCGGTTGGAATACTTCTGGTGCAGCCGGGCGGTGGCTTCCACCACGGTGGGAAGCTCTTCCTCGGTCACGAAAGGCAGCACCTCCACCGCCATGATGGGCTGGCCGCCGAGGCCACCCGCCGCCAGGACGCGGAAGCCCTTGCGCCCCCCCTGCTCGACCGCGATGAAGCCGAGATCGTGGATGGGCGAGGCGCCGCAATCGGTGGCGCAGCCCGAGACGGTGAACTTCATCTTGCGCGGCATGTGCTGCACCAGCGGCTGGCGCAGCCAAGACCGCGACAACTGATCCGCCACCTGACCCGCATCCACCAGTTCCCGGGGACAGGCCCCAGCCAGGGCGCAGGCGCTCATGTTGCGCAGCGTGTTGCCGCAGGCCTCGCGGGTGGTGATGCCGTTGCTGTAGAGATCCTCCAGCATGTCGGCGGTGCGCCCCAGCGGCACGTAATACATCTGGAAATCCTGCCGGGTGGTGATGTGGGCCGAGCCCTGCGCGAAATTGCGGTTGACCCTGGCCAGGGTCTTCAGCCAGGCGGTGGGCACGATGCCGCCGGGAATCTTCAGGCGCACCATCTGCACCCCTGCCTGCTTCTGGCCATAGACGCCATAGCGCAGGCGGAACGAGGTGAACTTCTCCTCGTCCCACTCCCCGGCCAGGCGGCTTTGCAGCGCCTGACGGTATTCGGCAAGGTCGGACATGCGGGCCAGGGGCTCGATCACGTCAAGGCCGGTATGGGGGACATCCTTCATGACTGCGCCTCTATTCACATAAAAAGTTTGTAACTTGCATCCTAAATACGAAATAGCCGACATTTCGCAGTTGCGTCAACATATTTTTGTGTAGTTTAATCCTGTTATGCAGTAGATTAACTGTACATTGTAGACAGCGGAGCCAGCCATGACCGACGCCCCCACCCTTTCCTCCCCCACCTCCTATGCCGGTGATATCACCCCCAGCGAGGCATGGAAGCGGCTTGCCGAGGCACCCAACGTTAAACTGGTGGACGTGCGCACCCAGGCCGAATGGTCGTTCGTCGGGGTTCCGGATTTGGCCCCTGTGAACAAACAGGTCTTGCTGATTTCCTGGCAGGTCTTCCCGGCCATGGCCCGCAACGACGCCTTCGCCACCCAGTTGTTCTCCCACGGGGTGGCCAAGGATGACGTGATTCTCCTGCTGTGCCGCTCGGGGGTGCGCTCCAAGGCGGCGGCGGAATACCTGACGGCGCTCGGCTATAGCCAGTGCTGGAATGTCAGCGACGGCTTCGAGGGGCCTCATGACGAAGACCGCCATCGCGGCTTGAAGGCGGGATGGAAGGCCGAGGGACTGCCCTGGGCGCAGGGGTGACGTGTTGCCCCGGACACAGCCGGTGATATATTGTTGCGCCAAAGCGGTTGGGCGTTGACACCCGGCACGTTTGGATCGATATCGATTCCAGCTACAGTCTCCATCAAGGCTCGCCACGCGGGTCAGAGGTCGCCCTTGTCTTTCAAGCCCGCCGTGTTCATGGTTCTCGCCCTGGGTTTCACATCGGGCGCGACTCTTGCCGCCGAATCCTCCGTCGGCCCGTCACAGCGGCTGGACGCCGCCATTGCGGCGACGCCTTCCACCGAGCCAGCTTCCGATGCCAAGGCCCTTCGGGATTTCTATAAGTCCCGGGGCGGCCTACCGGTCTGGTCCGAGGCCCGCACCGCCGCCATGGTGGCCGAGATGCAGGCCGTCGCCACCGCCGAGGGTCTGAACCCCGCCACCTATGTTCCCGGTGCTGCGGACTCCGAGCTGCAGCGTGACCTGCTGGTCAGCGCCGCCCTGCTGCGATTCGGCCGGGACCTCGCCATTGGTGCGGTACAGCCGGATCGGGCCTTTGGCGGCTTCGGCCAGGACAGCCGCGGACAGTTCGACGGTGCCCGTTTTTTGCGCGACCTCGCCGAAGGCAAGACGCTGCGCGACCTTGCCGCCTCGGCGGTGCCCCAGTTCATCGGTTATGCCCGGTTGAAACAGGCACTGGAACAGACCCGCGCCATTGCCCGCGCCGGGGGCTGGCCCCAGCTTCCCGATGGTCCCAAGCTGGTGCCCGGCGACAGCGACGACCGCATTCCCACCTTGCGCAAGCGTCTGGTCATTTCCGGCGACCTGTCGCCGACCCTGGCTGACGGTCGCGAGTTCGACGCCGCCCTGGTCGATGCCGTGCGGCGGTTCCAGGGTCGCCACGGACTTGATCCCGACGGCACCGTCGGCGCCCGCACCTTCGCCAATCTCAATGTCACCGCCGAGGCCCGCATCCGCCAGATCGCCGCCAATCTGGAACGCTGGCGCTGGATGACCCGTCAACCGGGGCGGCACCATGTGGCGGTGAACATCCCGGCCGCCATGCTGGACGTGGTGGAGGACGGCGCGGTGGCCTTGAGCATGCGGGTCGTGGTGGGCGACGTGAAGCATCCGACACCGAGCATGAACACCAGCATGAGTTCCTTGGTGCTCAATCCGCCATGGTCGGTCCCCGCCAGCATCGCCAACAAGGAAATCCTGCCCAAGCTGCGGCGCGACCCCAACTATCTCGCCACCAGCAACCTCAAGATCATCGAATACCCGGAAGACAGCCCCGAGGCGGCGGGCGATGGCATCGACTGGAACGCCATCGGCAAGAAATTTCCCTACAGGCTGCGCCAGCCGCCGGGACCCGACAACGCGCTCGGCCGGTTGAAGTTCAACCTGAAGGATTCCGACGACATCTATATGCATGATACGCCCAATCGCAAGGCGTTCGCCCGCTCCTACCGCGCCCTGTCCCATGGCTGCGTCCGTCTGGAGCGGCCGGTGGATCTGGCGGAGCTGATGCTGGGCGACCACTGGAAAGGACGCCTTGACGCCGATATCGCCGCCAAGCGTTCGACCCGCACCATGAAGCTGGAACGCACCGTTCCGGTCTATCTGATGTATCTGACCGCCTGGGTCGATGACGAGGGAACGCCTCACTTCCGCGACGACATCTATGGGCACGACCGCCGCCTGTCGCCCGCGCTGGAACGGGCGCGCCAGCCGCTGTTGCGCACCGCCGCCAGGTCGGCCGACCGCAAACTTTAATCACCAACCACCCCCAAGGGGTAGTTGACTCCCGCCCTCTCCCCAATGGTAATAAGGTCCCGACCCGAGGGGGAGAGCCTCGGACACTAACAGGGAGGGGGCATGATCCATACGGCCAAAAGCCGACGCGGCTTTCTGACCCTTGGTCTCGGCGCCGCCGCGACCCTTCTGGTCCCCGCCCAGGCGGAAGCCGCCGCACGCCGCCTGCCCGAGCGTTCGCTGCACCTCTACAACACCCATACCGGCGAGTCCTTGAAGACCGTCTATTGGGCCGAGGGGCAGTACCAGACCAAGACCATTGCCCAGATCAGCCGCTTCCTGCGCGACCATCGCAGCGGCCAGGTCCACCCCATCGACCCGCGCCTGCTCGACGTCATGGCCTCGGTGCAGCGCAAGGTGGGTGCCAAGGGCGCCATCCACATCATCAGCGGCTACCGTTCGCCCTCGACCAACGCCATCCTGGCGTCCTACAGCGACGGCGTCGCCACCCACAGCCTGCACACTGTCGGCAAGGCGGTGGACATCCGACTGCCCGGCCACCAGACCCGCCATGTGGGCAAGGCCGCCAAGATTCTGAAGGCTGGCGGAGTCGGCATCTATCCCGACTCCGATTTCGTCCATATCGATACCGGCAAGTTCCGGACCTGGTAGGGGCTTGCCCCTACCCGCCCTTGCGGCTTTCCAACATGGGGCGAATGCCCTCGATGGCCTGCTCGATACGGTCGGCGGGCACCTTCTTCAAATCAAAGCCGAACCAGCCTTGGGGTAGTTCCAGCTTGCCCTGATCGACATTGCCGATCCTAAGATTGGACAAAGCCATCTCCACCGGGGTGTCGTCGCCATCGGCCTTTTCCAGCACGCCGACCGCCTTGACCACGATGCCCTCGCGGCTGGTCCAGATTTCACCGGCAAATCCGCCCTTGGGACCATCGGCGCGGGCCTTCCAGCGGGTGGCCTTGACGCCCGCCATCGTCTCGTCGCGCATCTTGGTCTTGGTCACCCGCCAGGCGTCGAGCCCCCCCGCCAGCGATCCCGCGGCATGCAGCGACAGCCCCACATACCAGCGCCCGCCGGTGCTCATGACATAGGCGGCGTCGGAGTCGCGCAGCAGCAGCACCGCCTGGCCGCCGCCGCTGGTCGCGACCTCGCGCCGTTCCCGGCCCTTGGCGTGCCACACCTTGCCCTGATAGATGCCCTTGGGTCCGCTCAGGGTGAAGTCGGCGCTGTAGGGGGTGGCGGTGTCCAGCAGATCCAGCGCCGCCTCATCGGCCGTGGCGGCCGTGGCGATGCCAAGCCCCAGCACCAGGGTGAGAAGAATTCCATGAAACCGTGCCATGATCACCATTGCATCCTTGCGGGAAGGCGCGCCCGTACAAATATGGCGCGTAATAAATTTGGCGCCACCTTCGTCGCGCACTATCATCGACATGGCAAGACCAAACCATCGGAGTCCCAGGATGACCGGAGCCAAAGCCGACGACGATGCCCGCATGGTGGATCGTGCCGTCACCGTCCTGGCCCGATCCACCGAGGCCCTGGTGCGTGCCACCGATGAATTCACCCTGCTGGAGGAAATCTGCCGCATCGGCGTCGAGGTTGTCGGCTATCGCCTGGTATGGATCGGCTATGCCCGCCCCACCCCGGGCAAGCTGGTGATGCCCATGGCCAGCGCCGGAGCGGCGCGGGCCTATCTCGACCACATCACCATTTCCTGGGCCGATGACGAGTTCGGCTGCGGCCCCACCGGCATTTCCATCCGCACCGGCGAGCCCTGCATCATCACTGATACCGAGACCTCCGAGGTCTACCGCCCCTGGCGCGAGGCGGCCCGACGCTTCGGCTTCCGCTCCACCATCTCGCTGCCCATCGGCGACGGTGACGAGCGCATCGGCGCGCTGATGTTTTACGCCGACCAGCCCAATGCCTTCGACCCGGTGACCGTCCGCCTGCTGATGGGACTGGCGCGCAATCTGGCCCATGGCATCTCGGCCCTGCGCATGAAAGCGCTGCACGACCAGACCGCCCGCGACCTGGCGGAGAGCGAGGAGCGCTATCGCTCCCTGATCGAAATGGCCCCCGATGCCATTCTCGTCCATTGCCACGGCACCATCGTCTTCGCCAACCCCGCGTCGTCCGAGGTATTCGGAGCCGGGCCCGACGTCTCGCTGGTGGGGCGTCCGTTGCTGGACATGGTCCACGAGGACTCGAAGACCATGGCGGTCTCGCGGATCGCCGAACCGCCGCCCGGAACCTATGTCGGGCAATACAAGCTCACCACCCTGGACGGACGGGTGTTCGAGGCGGAAATCACCGCCTGTTCCATCACCTTCCGAGGGGTTCCCGCCCGCCTCCTGACCATCCGCGACATCACCGAGCGGGCCCAGGTGCAAGAGCAACTGCTTCAAAACGCCAAACTCGCCACCTTGGGGGAAATGGCTGCGGGACTGGTGCACGAGTTGTCCCAGCCGCTCAACATCATCCGTCTGGCCGCCGAGGGCGCCCTGATGCTGATCGAGCGCGGCAAGGCCACTCCGGAATGGCAGGCGCAACAGTTCCAACTGGTGGCCGAACAGTCCGAGCGTGCCGCCGAGATCATCGACGACATCCGGATCTTCAGCCGCCGCGACACCACGCCCTTGCAGGTCTTCGACGCCATGCAGACGGTGGAATCCGCCGCCGAGGTTCTGTGCCGCCAGTTGAAACCGGACGGGATCAGCCTGGAGGTGGCGGCGGCAACGGCGCCGACACCGGTTCGCGGCCGCAGGGTCCAGTTGGAGCAGGTGGTGATGAACCTGCTCAACAACGCCCATCATGCCCTGCGCGATGGCAAGAACCACATGCCGCGCGATTGGCGCGGCCAGATCCGGATCGCCGCGGAACAAGACTTTGACCGGCTGCGCATCCTGATCAGCGACAATGGCCCCGGCATCCCGGAAACCATCCGCCATCGGATTTTCGAGCCCTTCTTCACCACCAAGGACGCCGGACGCGGCACTGGCCTGGGCCTGTCGGTCAGCTATAGCCTGATCGCCAGCATGGGTGGACGCCTGCAGAGCCTGGAATGTGCCAGTGGGGCAACCTTCGCCATCGACCTGCCGCTGGTGGCCAATGCGGGACCGTCCCAGATGACCTCGATGCCGCCTTGCGCCCCCATGCCCAGCGCATTGGGCAATGGCCATATCCTGGTGGTCGACGACGAGGCCGCCGCCGCCGATGCCCTCGCCCATTATCTTCGGGCCCTGGGATGCCGGATCAGCATCGCCGCCGCCGGGGATCAGGCCTGGGAGTTGTTCTGCAAGGACCCGGCCGATATTGTCATCACCGATCTGCGCATGCCGGCCGGCAATGGCGAGGAACTGGTGGAAAAGCTCCGCGAATTTGATCCCCTGCTGCCCATCATCATCGTTACCGGCCATCTCGGTGCCACCGAACGACTGACCGACACCTTGCAGGATGATCGTTGCGCGGTGCTGAAGAAGCCTCTGGCCTTGGGAAATCTGGGCGAGCTGATCGCCCGCTTCCTCCAACCTCCGGGTGAATAGCTTTTTTCGCCAGGTTTTGCCTTGTTGCCATTGTTTGTTTCATTTTGCTTGTTTATACTTTCAGGTAGGTAACAACAGCGCCAACGCCACAAGCCGGGAGTGGGGCTATATGCAAATTCTGGTGGCCGACGACCACAAGCTGGTCCGGGACGGCCTGAAGCCGTTCCTCCAAGAACTTGATCCCGGGGCAGACATCCTGGACGCCGCCACATTGAGCGAGGCCTTGCAGGCCATTGAGGGCGCACCCAATCTCAGCCTGATCCTGCTCGACCTGATGATGCCCGGGATGGACGGCCTGGACGGCTTGGTCCAGATCAAGGCCAAGGTCCCCAATATCCCCGTTGTGATCGTGTCGGGATATTCCACCCGCGACCATGTGGTCGCCGCGGTGCAGTCCGGGGCCGCCGGTTTCATCCCCAAGACCGTCAGCGGCACCGCCATGGTCAATGCCCTGCGTCTGGTGCTGTCGGGCGAAACCTATCTGCCGTCCAGTTCGTTCTTCGAAGACCCCGCCAACCAGGGCGCCCAGCCCATCGCCCCCAAGCCGGCGGCGGTGCCGCCGCCTTTCGACCGCCTGTCGCGGCGCGAGGGTGAAATCCTGGCCCAGTTGGTGGAAGGGCGAACCAACAAGGAAATCGCCATCGCGCTGAGCCTGCAGGAAATCACCATCAAGGTGCACCTGCGCAATGTCTATCGCAAGATCGGCGCCGCCAACCGCGCCCAGGCCGTGCGCATCGCATTGCAATCGGGTTGGATCATGCCGCCGGTGATCAACTAGTTATCCCGCGCCGCGCCCGGTCGGCGGCGGCCAGCGCCGCCTCGGCGCTCTCGCCCGCCACCAGGATGTGGTAGCCCGCGAACATGGCGAAGCTGTGGGTCTGGGCCAACCAGACGAAGGGCTGGGCGTTGATGCGGGCCATGACGTCGCGCACCTTTTCCCGCGCCGAGACCAGATCGGTGGCGGTCAGGACAAGGGCGAAGTCGGTTCCCCCCAACAGCCCCACCAGATCACTGCCCCGGAGCGACCCAACCAGATGGGCCGCGATATGGCGCAGGGCGGCATCGCCCGCCGCCACGCCCTCCACCTGGCGGATATGCTCGATCCCGGCCACGTGCAGGACCACCAGGACGCCGTCGCCGCCACCCGTGACCAGCAACGCCTCCAACGCCCGCATCAATCCCCGCCGATTGAGGGTGGCAACCACCGAGTCGCGTTCCGCCAAGCCTTCCAGAAAGGCCTGGCGCCTCTGATACTGGCCATCGAGCCAGCGCAGCCGGTCCATCTCGGACAGCAGGCGGGTAACCGCAGCCATCACCTGGGGCGTGACGGCGGAGTCGGGCAGGCCCAGGATCGAGGCCACATCCGCCACCGAATGTTCCACCTGGGGCGGCTCGTATTTGGGATAGGGCGACTGATGGGGAGAATGATGCAGATCCTGGTCGCGCACGTACTCGTTGACGTGACCGACGGAAAAGACCGGATCGCTGCGGAACTGATTGGCCATTTCTCACCCAGCGCGAACGATCCGAGAGTACCATGTTCATCGCATCATGTCCGGTATTTCGGCATTACGTCCTTGCGTCGGCCCTCGCGATCCCTATAATTCCGCCCTTTCTTCAACCCCTACCGTGAGGCGAGCCCCATGGTCAGTGCTTCGGGGCCCCAGGTCGGCATCATCATGGGCAGCCAGTCCGACTGGGAAACCATGCGTCATGCCGCCGCAACCCTGGCCGAATTGGGCATCGCCTTCGAGACCCGGGTGGTCTCGGCGCACCGCACGCCCAAGCGCCTGTACGACTACGCCGCCCAGGCCAAGCCGCGCGGCCTCAAGGTGGTGATCGCGGGCGCCGGTGGCGCCGCCCATCTGCCCGGCATGACCGCCGCCATGACGCCTTTGCCGGTGTTCGGAGTGCCGGTGGAAAGCAAGACGCTGAAGGGCCAGGACTCGCTGCTGTCCATCGTCCAGATGCCCGGCGGCATTCCCGTGGGAACCCTGGCCATCGGCAAGGCGGGGGCCATCAATGCCGCGCTGCTGGCCGGTGCGGTTCTCGCCCTGATGGATCCCAAGGTCGAGGCGGCTCTGGAGGCCTGGCGCACCCGTCAGACCGATGGCGTGGCCGTGGCACCGGTGGACTCCGACAATCCCGATCTGATCCGCCCGTGAGCGCGCCCGAATCCGATACCCGGCCACTGCCCCCCGGCAGCACCATCGGCATTATCGGCGGAGGCCAGTTGGGCCGCATGGCCGCCCTGGCCGCCGGTCGACTGGGGTATCTGGTGCATGTCTTCACCCCCGAGGTCGACAGCCCCACCGCCCAGGTCTCGGCGGCGGCCACCGTGGCGGACTATTCCGACCAGACCGCCATCGAGGCCTTTGCCCGGTCGGTGGACGTGGTGACCTTCGAATTCGAGAACATCCCGGCCGAAAGCGTGCGCCGCATGGCCTCGCTGGTACCGGTGCGCCCGTGCTGGAGCGTGCTGGAAGTGGCCCAGGACCGTATCAGCGAGAAAAAATTCTTCAACTCCATCGGCATCGAGACCGCGCCCTGGCGCGAGGTCGCCAACCTGGAGCAGCTGGAACAGGCCATCGCCGAACTGGGCCGCCCCTCGGTGCTGAAGACCGCCCGGCTGGGCTATGACGGCAAGGGCCAGGTCAAGATCATGCCCGACACCGATCCGGCCCAGGCCTGGGCCGAACTGGGAACCGGGCTCGGCGAGATCGGCATGGGCGTGCTGGAAGGCTTCATCGACTTCGAGGGCGAGATTTCCGTCATCGTCGCCCGTGGCGTCGATGGTGCCTGGGCCGCTTTCGACCCGGTATGGAACGTCCATACCAACCATATCCTCGACACCACCACCGCCCCGGCTCCCATTTCCAGGGAAATGGCCGATCAGGCCATGGATATCGCCCACCGCGCCGCCGAATCCCTGGGCGTGGTCGGTTTGCTGGCGGTGGAGATGTTCGTGACCAGCACCGGCCTGCTGGCCAACGAGATGGCCCCCCGGCCCCACAATTCCGGCCACTGGACCATGGATGCCTGCGTCACCGACCAGTTCGAGCAGTTCGTCCGCGCCGTCTGCGGCCTGCCGCTGGGCTCGCCCGAGCGCCATTCCGACGCGGTGATGAAGAACCTGATCGGTAACGACGTGGATCAGTGGCTGGACATCCTGCGCGACCCCCGCGCCAAGCTGCATCTCTACGGCAAGGCCGAAGCGCGAAACGGCCGCAAGATGGGACACGTCAACCGGATCGGGCCTCGTTCGACGCCTTGAAAACGCTCCAGACGTGACGATTTCGTCATGGCTGCATTTCGACGTTGACGCCCTACCCCTTATTGCCGGATTTTTGCTGGCGGTTTTCATTCCTGTGTCCGGGGAGCCCCTTTGGAAGATCTCGTCATCCACGTCCTGAAGGAATACGGCTTCCTGCTTTATCCATTCATCACCGCCTGGACCTTCGTCGAAGGCGAGACCGTGGTGATCGTGACCGGAGTGCTGGCGTCCGAGGGCCGCTTCAACATCAGCGTCGAGCTTCTGGCGCTGTCCGCCCTGACCGGCAGCTTTTTCGGCGACCAGCTCTACTACTATATCGGCCGGAAATACGGCACGCCGCTGCTGACCCGCTGGCCCAAGCTGACCACCCGGGTCGATTGGGCCTTCCAGGCGGTCAATCGCAGCCCGGTGCTGTTCATCCTGTCGTTTCGCTGGATTTATGGGGTGCGCAATTTCGCCCCCTTCATCGTCGGCATCGCGGGCGTGCCCCGGGTCAAGTATCTGGTCCTGAATTTCATCGCCGCCACCATCTGGGCCCACTGCTTCGCCTGGGGCGGATATTTGATCGGACGCAAGCTGGAGGAATGGCTGGGCGAGAGCAAATGGTTCGTGCTGGGCGGCTTCATCGTCCTGATGATCGCCTTCGGCGTGTTCGGGGCCTTGCGCGGCAAAGCCAAGACACCCGCCGCCACCGTTGCTCCAGAAGCTCCCCCAACGGAATGAGGCGGTCATGAACAAATCCGTGCCGCCCACCCCGCCGCCAGCCGCCGCTCCCGAGCCCGACGCCAAGCTGGAAAAGCTGAACGTCACCACTGGAACGATTTTGTTCCGCCAGGGCGAGGAAGGCGACGCCGCCTATATCCTGGAAAAGGGCAAGATCGTCATTTACCAGCAGGTGGAAAGCCAGCGGGTTGAGTTGGACTCCATCAAGCCAGGGGAAATCTTTGGCGAAATGGCGGTGATCGACCGCTCCGAGCGCATGGCCACCGCCGTCGCCGCCATGGACAGCGTCATCACCCGCATCCCCGAACCGCTGTTCGCCCGCAAGCTGGCCGCCACCGATAAATTCGTCCGCGCCCTGGTCAGCATGTTCATCAAGAACATCCGCAGCTCGCATCGCATCTTCGTCCGCCGCCCCCGCAGCTTCCGCGACAATGTGAAGCTGATCCGCCATTTCTCCTTCAACATCAAGCGCTACGCCAACCTCATGGAGGATCGCGTCATCGCCGAGGAGATGCTGGCCACCCTGGCCAGGCTGGAGAAGGTGGTGGGGGAACTGGCCGAGATCGGCCACCGTGCCAAGGACAAGCGCCACGACCATATCATCGAGGATGGCGAGGCCGGCGACATGGACCTGAAGGCCGCCATCAGCACCGAGGGACGGCGCCAGTTGTAGTGCCTGCCCTCGCCCCCCTCTAACGGGCGGGCAGTTCCTCGACAGTGACCGAGCTGCGGGCTGGCTGCGGCGCCCGGACCGGCGGCGGCGGTTCCTCCTCGGCCCGGCTGTCGGTCGCCGCGGGCCGCGACGGCTCCGCCGTGGAAGCCTTGCCACCGCCGTCACGCTGGCTCTTTTCGACTTCCTTGATGGTGTGGGCCACCAGATCGGGCACGCCGCAGCCTCCCAGCCCCAGGGCCAGCACCATCGCCAGGACGCAGCGCCAGCCCATATGCGTTACTCCACCGCCTCGACCTTGACCAGTTGACCGGCCTCGACCTCGGCCAAACCGCTGAGTTCGTCGGTAGTGCGGCCCCAGATATTCTCGGGCAACGCCAGGCGGATTTCATCACCCTGGGAACAGGGCGTCGGGCCATAGCCGATGACGATGGCCTCGCCCTCGTGCCGGAAGGCCAGCTCCCCCTTTTCCACAACGTCACGGGCATTGGCCTCGCGATCGGCACGGACTGGGGCCTGGAAATAGACCTCGCCCTGCCAGGTGGTGGCGCGGGCCTCGAACGGCGCGGCCGCCAGGATGGCATCGGCGGTGGGCGTGTCGTAGAGATCAACCTGCAGCACCACGCGCCCGATTGTGATCTTCAGCTTCCGCATTCCTCAGTTTCCCGTCTCGTTCATCGGCGGCCAGTGTGCCCTGTCGCCGCGCGCTTGACCAGAGTTACGCGACCTTGACCGATTGCAGTACCTCGCGGGTGTGCTTGGCGATCATCATCTCCTCGTCGGTGGGCACCACCCACACCGATACCGGGCTCTCCATGGTGCTGATCATCTGAGCGCCGCGCTGGTTGGCCTCGTCGTCCATCTCCACGCCAAGCCATTCCGCATGCTTGCAGACTCGCTCCCGCACCTGGGGGGAATGCTCGCCGATCCCGGCGGTGAACACCAGGGCGTCGATGCCCCCCATGGCCGCCGCCAGCGAGCCCAATTCGCGCGAAATGCGGTAGACGAACAGTTCCACCGCCTCGGTGGCATGGGGCTCCGAGCTTTCCAGCAGCACCCGCATGTCGTTGGACACGCCCGACACGCCGATCAGGCCGGACTGCTTGTACAGCATGTCCTCGATCTCCTTGGCGGTCATGCCCTTCTGCTGCAGCAGATAGAGAACCACGCCAGCGTCCAGGGTGCCGGTGCGGGTCCCCATGGGCAAGCCGTCCAGGGCGGTGAAGCCCATGGTGGACGCGATGGACTTGCCCTCGTGGATGGCGCACATGGAGGCGCCGGAGCCCAGATGGCAGACCACCACCCGGCCGCGCGCCACCGCCGGAGCGATCTGGCGGAGCTGGCGGGCGATGTATTCATAGGACAGGCCGTGGAAGCCGTAGCGCTTCACGCCTTCGCCGGTGATCTTGCGCGGCAGGGCGAAGCTTTGTGCCGTCCAGGGGTTGGAGCGGTGGAAGGCGGTGTCGAAGCAGGCCACCTGCAGCAGCTCGGGATGCACTTCCTTCAGCGCCTTGATGGGCGCCAGGTTGTGGGGCTGATGCAGCGGGGCCAGCGGCACCAGGGTTTCCAGCTCGGCCATGAGATCGTCATTGATCAGCAGCGGCTGTGAATACAGCGAACCGCCATGCACCACCCGGTGCCCCGCCGCCTTCAGCTCGGCATCGCCCAGCTGCGCCTCGATCCACTGGATCATGTATTTGAACAGGGCGGAATGGCTGAGATTGGGCTGATCGGGCCAACGCTGCTCGTTGAGCACACCGCCATGGGGCGCCTTGGCGATGAAATGCGGCGCCACGTTGATGCCTTCCACCTGTCCCTTGCACGACAGCAACGGCTTGTCGTCGCCGTCCGAGATGTAGAGCGAGAACTTGATGGAAGACGAACCGGCGTTGATGACCAGGATACCGTCACGCATGATGATTGAGTCCTTCCTATGCCTTGAGGCGGCGGGCATGGGCGAACAGCACCGCAACGGCGCAGGACGCCAGACGGGCCTTGGCACTGTCGGCACGGCTGGTCAGCACGATCGGCACCCGAGCCCCCAGCACGATGCCGGCGGCATCGGCCTCGGCCAGATAGGACAGCTGCTTGGCCAGCATGTTGCCCGCTTCCAGATCCGGCACCAGCAGGATGTCGGCGCGTCCCGCCACCGGCGAGTTGATCTTCTTGATCTTGGCCGCTTCCTCGCTGATGGCGTTGTCGAAGGCCAGCGGGCCGTCCAGCAGGGCGCCGGTGATCTGGCCGCGATCGGCCATCTTGCAGAGCGCCGCCGCCTCGATGGTGGAATTGATCTTCGGATACACGGTTTCCACCGCCGACAGGATCGCCACCTTGGGCAGCTCGACCCCCAGCACATGCGCCAGTTCGATGGCGTTTTGCAGGATGTCGGCCTTGTCCTCCAGGGTCGGGTAGATATTGATGGCGGCGTCGGTGATCAGCAGGGTGCGGGGATAGGTGGGCACATCCATGACGAAGACATGGCTGATGCGCCGTGCGGTGCGCAGGCCCTTATCGCGCGAGGCGACCTCATGCATCATTTCGTCGGTGTGCAGGCTGCCCTTCATCAGCGCCTCGGCCTCGCCCGAGCGGCACATGGCCACCGCCCTTTCGGCCGATTCGTGGGAATGCTGGGTATCGACGATGCGCAGCCCGGTCAGGTCGAAGCCGAACTCCGCCGCCACCGAGCGGATCTTGGCCTCCGGACCGATCAGGATGGGATCGATCAGCCCCAGCTTGGCCGCCTCCACCGGACCTTCCAGTGAGACCTGGTCACAGGGATGGCAGACCGCCACCGAAATGGGGGCCAGATCGGTACACTTCGCGATGATGTCCTCGAACACATGGTGGCGGCGGCGCAGTGCCACCTCCTGCAGTTCCATCTTGGGCTGGCTGACCTTTTCGGTGGGGGCGATCACCAGGGCGCGGCCGGTATAGACGGTCTCGCCCTTCTGGTTGACCGCCTTGCAGTCGAAGGCGATGTCGGCCGGCGGAATTTTTTCCGCCACGGTGATGGTCACCGTAACGGTATCGCCAACTTCCACCGGCGCGAGGAACGTCAGGTCCTGATTGCGGTAGACGGTGCCCGGCCCCGGCAGTTCGTTGCCCAGCAGCGCCGACAGCAGCGAGCCGCCCCACATGCTGTGCGCCACCACCTTGCGGTGATGGGCGAACTTCTCGGCGCTTTCGGCGCTGTAATGGGTCGGGTTCAGGTCGCCGGTGGCGACACCGAACAGCTCGACGTCCTTCATGCTGCAGGTGCGCTCCAGCGTGGCCGAATCACCGATCTTGATCTCGGCGAAAACCCGGTTGTTCATCATCTCGACCATGGGAAAGCTCCATCGACAGCTTGTGGCTGATACATATTGCGTCGCAAAATATACCGGTCCTCCCGTGAACGTACAATGACCGGTTCGTGACGAAGGTCACGGCACAAACATGGCGGTCATGCCTCGGGAAGATGTTGCGACGCACAACCACCCGGCCTATGCTTTAGGTTAGAGCCGTTCAACGGACACTGCGCCGGAATCACCATGAGCACCCGCAATCTGAAGGCCCTGTTCCGTCCCCAGTCCATCGCCGTGGTCGGAGCCTCGACCTCGCCCAAGACGATCGGCGCCCTGGTCATGCGCAACCTGCTCAAGGGCGATTTCGCCGGACCGGTGATGCCGGTGACGCCGGACCATCCCTCGGTGGCGGGGGTACTGGCCTATCCCGACGTGGCCTGCCTGCCCCAGGCCCCGGACCTGGCCCTGATCTGCGTCCAGAAGCCCGAGACCATTCCCGGCATCCTCGGCACCCTGGCGGCCCGCGGTACCAAAGCCGCCTGCATCATGACTCCGGGGCTGCATCTGGTCTCAAACGAGGATGGCAGCACCAAGCTGGAGGAAGCCCTGTCGGTGGCGCGGGCCAACGACATGCGCATCCTTGGCCCCAACAGCATGGGCATCCTGGTTCCCGGCATCGGCCTGAATGCCAGCTACTCCCATGAAAGCGCCATGCCGGGCAAATTGGCCTTCGTCTCCCAGTCGGGCGCCCTGTGCACCGCCGTTCTGGACTGGGCCCGCGACAAGGAGATCGGCTTCTCCCACTTCATCCATCTGGGCGATACCGAGGGCGTCGATTTCGGCGACGTGCTGGATTATCTGGGCAGCGACCCCATGACCCGGGCCATCCTGCTTTACGTGGAAACCATCCACGAGCGGCGTAATTTCATGTCCGCCGCCCGCGCCGCCGCCCGCAACAAACCGGTTCTCGCCATCAAGGCCGGGCGTTCCCGCGAGGGCGCCCGCGCCGCCGCTTCCCATACCGGCGCCCTGGCGGGCTCGGATGCGGTATTTGATGCCGCCATGCGCCGCGCCGGCATGCTGCGCGTCCACGATATCGAGGAAATCTTCGGCGCGGTCGAGACCCTGGCCCGCGCCCGGCCCATGAAGGGCAAGCGGCTGGCGGTGATCACCAATGGCGGCGGCATCGGCGTCATCGCCGCCGACGACCTGTCCGAACTGGGGGGCGAACTGGCCGCCCTGCCCGACGAAGTGATCGACAAGCTCAACGCCGTGCTGCCCAACACCTGGTCGCACATCAATCCCGTGGATATCGGCGGCGACGCCGATGGCGAACGCTATGTCAAGGCCCTGACCATTCTTTCGGAATGCAAGGCGGTGGACGCGGTGCTGGTCATGCACGCCCCCACGGCCCTGTCCGATCCCGGCGACGTGGCGGTTGCGGTGATCAAGAGCTGCAAGGACCGGCCCAGGGCCAATGTCATGACCTGTTGGGTCGGCGCCGAGGCGGTTCGCCATGCCCGCCATCTGTTCAGCGGCGCGGGCATTCCCACCTATGAGACGCCTCGCGCCGCCATCCAGGCCTTCACCCATCTGATCCAGTACCGCAAGAACCAGGAACTGCTGATGGAGGTGCCGGCCTCGGCCCCCACCGACTTCGTGCCCGACACCAGGCGCGCCCGCTTCCTGATCGAGGCCGCCATCGCCAAGGGTGGCGGCACCCTGAACGAGCCCGAGGCCAAGTCGGTGCTGGAAGCCTATGGCATTCCCTCGGTGGAGACCCATGTGGCCCCCACCCCGGCCCTGGCCGGACGCATCGCCAAGACCATGAACGGGCCGGTGGCGCTGAAGATTTTGTCGCCCGACATCCTGCATAAATCCGACGTGGGCGGCGTCATGTTGAATCTGCAGGGTGATTTCGAGGTCGAGAAGGCCGCCTACCAGATGTTGGACCGGGTGAAGGAGGTCTATCCTACCGCCCAGATCCAGGGCTTTACCGTCCAGACCATGGCCCGGCGTCCCGGCGCGGTGGAACTGATCGCCGGTGTCGCCACCGATCCGGTGTTCGGCCCGGTCATCATGTTCGGCCAGGGCGGCATCGCGGTGGAAATCATCGCCGATCGCGCCATGGCCCTGCCGCCGCTGAACATGAACCTGGCGGCCGAGGTCATTTCGCGCACCCGGGTTTCGCGGCTGCTGGAAGGCTATCGTGGCCGTGCCCCGGTCAACCGCCAGGCCATCGAACTGGCCCTGGTGCAGTTGTCGCAGCTGGTGATCGATTTCCCCGAAATTGTCGAACTGGACATCAATCCCCTGTTCGCCGATTCCCAGGGCGTGCTGGCCCTGGATGCCCGCATCACCGTGGCCAAGGCCAAGCCTGGCACCGAACGTCTTGCCATCCGGCCCTATCCCAAGGAGCTGGAGGAAATCTTCACCATGAAGGACGGCCGTGAGGTCTTGATCCGTCCGATCCGCCCCGAGGATGAGCCCAACCACCACATCTTCCTGTCCAAGCTGACTCCCGAGGACATCCGTTTCCGCTTCTTCGGCCTGGTCCACGAGATGCCCCATACCGAGATGGCGCGCCTGACCCAGATCGACTACGACCGTGAAATGGCTTTCATCGGCGAGGCCAGGACCGAGAATGGCGGCAAGGAAACCCTGGGCGTGGTCCGCACCGTCACCGATCCCGACAATGAAAAGGCGGAATTCGCTGTGGTGGTCCGTTCCGATTTGAAGGGCGGCGGACTGGCCAAACGGCTGATGGTCAAGATCATCGACTACAGCCGCAGCCGCGGCACCCACGCCATCGCCGGGCAAGTCCTGCGCGACAACCAGCGCATGCTGGCCTTTGTCCAGCATCTCGGCTTCGTTCCCATGCGCACCATCGATGGCGATATCGTCGAGGTGGAACTGGATCTGCACCAGCCGCCGCCCACCGGCCCCGACCCCACCGCGTGAGGCCCGCCAGGTATAGCGACCTCCCCACCGTTCCGTTGGTGTTGCTCCTTGTGACGGCTTCCCCCAGAATGAGGCCGAGGAACGATTCTTTCAGAAGTTAAATCTTCTTAAAGGTGAACTGCCCCAAATAATGATGGGTGGCTTGCTGATTCACACAGCGATTGGCTCGTGAAGGGTGAAACATCCATCCGGATAAGAGCATCCGGTGCCCAGAAGGGCGTGTCGCGACCGTGAAGAACTGGGGACCGAGCTGAAATGTCGCTGCCAACGATCATCGGGTTCTCGCTGAGCCTCTTCCTGCTTCTTGGCTCGATCCTCGAACTCACCACCAATTTCAAGATATTCCTCCATCTCAGCGGCATTCTGATGGTGGTGGGCGGAACCCTGGCCGCGACCCTGGTGGCCTATGAGGCCCGCTACGTCAAGGCGGCGCTGGGCAAGGTGAGGGGCATCTTCTCGTCACCCAAGATGACCCGCGACATGCTGACCAATGAGGTCGCCCGCATCGTCCGCTGGGCCTATCTGATGCAGAAAAGCGGCATCTCCGCCCTGGAAACCGACGCCAAGAGCGTCAAGAATCAGGATTCCTTCCTGGGCTTCGGCATCAATCTGGTGATTTCCGGCTATACTGGCCCCGAAGTGCGCCACATGCTGGAAAACCAGATCGAAACCACCTTCCAGCGCAATACGGTGCCGGTGGAAATCCTCAAATACATGGCCAGCAACGCCCCGGCCTTCGGCATGATCGCCACCCTGATCGGCCTGGTGGTGATGCTGGATTCCATGGGCAGCGATCCCTCCAAGCTGGGCGCCGGCATGGCCGTCGGCCTGCTGGGCACGCTTTACGGCGTGCTGTTCGCCCGCCTGGCCATCATGCCGAGCGCCGAAAAGACCCATCAGCGCGAATCCATCGTCCGCTTCCGCAATCTCCTGGTGGCAGAGGGCCTGTCCCTGCTGGCCGACCGGCGCAATCCGCGTTTCATCCAGGACGCCATGAACAGCTATCTCGACCCCTCCATCCACTTCGACATCGACAAGGCGCCGAAGAAGTAGGGAGACGACGGCCATGAGCGGCAAGTTCCACAAGGAAAACAAGGAAGCGGCCGAGGACTGGCTGCTCTCCTACGCCGATATGATCACCCTGCTGATGGCTTTCTTCATCGTGCTGGTGTCCATGTCCAAGATCGATCCCGCCAAATACGAGGAAGTCCAGGCCGGCATGGCCAAGGATGTGGGCAACCGCGAAGTCACCAAGCCGCTGCAGGACCTCAAGACCGAACTGCTGGGCGAGATCGCCGGGGCGGGCGTCGAGGAAAGCGTCGATGTGGGCAAGGACGACAAGGGAATCGTCCTCAATCTGGCCAGCGGCACGGTGTTCAAGCCCGGCTCGGCCGAGGTTCGCCCCGAGATCCTGCCACTGATGAGGGAAGTGGTCGGCACCCTCAACCAGCAGCGCTTCCTGGGCTATCAGGTGGAAATCCAGGGCCATACCGACGATACGCCGGTCAAGACCCAGATGTTTCCCTCCAACTGGGACCTGTCGGCGGCGCGCGCCCTGGCGACCCTGCGCCTGCTCGCCGAACTGGGGGTCGCCCAGTCGCGCATGAAGATTTCCGCCCTGGCCGACACCGCGCCAAGGGTTCCCAACCGCAGCGAAAGCGGCAAGCCCTATCCCGAGAACCAGGCCATCAACCGCCGGGTGGAACTGCACATCTATCCGAGATAGCGCCCCTCAGGCCAGGCGGACTTCCATGCCGTCACGGGCGCAGAAGGCGCCGTCCCAACTCGCCTTGGCCTCGGCCTCGATGACCGCCATGACATCGTCGGTATGCTCGGGGTCATGATGGAAGATGGCGAGGCGCTTGACGCCGCAGGCCTTGGCCAGACGCACCGCCTCCTGCCAGGTGGAATGGCCCCAGCCGACCTTGGCGGGGAATTCGGCATCGGTATAGGTGCTGTCATAGATCATCAGATCGACGCCCTGGATCAGCGACATGACATTGGCGTCGGGCTCGCCCGGCACATGCTCGGTATCGGTGATATAGGCGGCGGCAAGACCGCCATGCTCGACGCGATAGCCGCAGGCGCCGTTGGGATGGCGCAGGCGGGCGGTGCGCACCACCACGCCGGGATAAGGCTCATGCACCGTGCCGATGGCGAAATCCTCGTCCGAGGCGATGCCCCGCATGGCCGCCAGCGGAACCGGGAAATTGGGCGTCTCCATCTGGGCGGACAGGATATGGCGGATGCCCTTGGGGCTGCCTTCCAACTGGGCGGCATGGATGTGAAGCTTGAAATTGGGATTATAGGCCGGTCCAAAGAACGGAAATCCCAGGATGTGATCCCAATGGGCATGGGTGAAGAACAGATGGGCCTGCGTGGCACCAAGCTTGCCGAGATGGCTGCCCAGCGAACGGATGCCGGTCCCGGCGTCAAAGGCCAGAACCCCCTGCTCGGTAGTGATGGAGATGCTGCTGGTATTGCCGCCATAGACCACATGGTCGGGCGAAGGACAGGCGATGCTTCCGCGCACCCCCCAAAACTTCACCGTGAATTCCATGGCCTTGCTCTCCATCCCCGCTCCCCAGATTACAGGTTAGTCTTAAACCCTCCACAACCAATATGTATTTGGTCACACAGAACCAAAAAAATTAGCGCTAATTTTCAACAAATTGTGACGATTGTCCCCAATTCAATGCCGGGAAGCTCAGACGCGCGACCGCCATTGACCGCGATCTCCACCAGACTGCTTGAATTTTCGTAGCAGAAGGCCCTGCCCTTGGGGACATCCCCGAAGGTCCTCGCCCGGGGAATGGTGCTGTCACCCAGCGCAAGGCCCGCATCGGTCAGGAGCGAGGCCCGCAGCCCGGTCCAGGCATTGCCGTAGTGATCGAGATAGATGATCCGCGCCAGATCGTCGGGCCAATCCAACCGGCGCGGCGTCGCCACGGGCCGCAGCCCGGAGACATCCCCCCCGGCCAGCCGGACGGCCATGGGCGCGAACAGATCACGGCCGTGGAAGGTTGCGGAAAGCCGATCGGGGCGCCAGGCGATCTCGAAGGCCTCCACCTCCACCGCCCTGCGGATCAGGGGCTCGAACAACCCGTTGTCGGGGCCGACCAGCCAACGCCCGTCCAGGCGCAGGGCCAGCGGCGCGCGCGAGCCACCGACCCCGGGATCGACCACGCAGGCCATCACCGCATCATGCGGGACGTCCACCGCCAGTGCCGCCAGCAGGTATGCCGCGGCCCTGGGATCGAACATGGGGGCATCCGCCAACAGATGAACCACCGGCACGGTGGGGGCCAGACGGCGGATCGCCATCTCCATCTGGCCGAGATAGGGTCCCTGGGCGCCGAAATCGGTGAAGGTTACGATCATCGGCGCCATGGCACCTCCCTTGGGCCTTACCCCGGACGGCCATCCGCGCGGGGCTGGGTGGTGACGGGGAAATAGACCACGGCATAGACCAACCATCCGGCGGTCCAGGCCAGCCCGCCGGCCCAGGTCAGCTCCGCCACCGCGCCACCGACCACCGGCGCCAGCACCCGCAGCAGGGTGCCGACCGATATCAGTATATAGGCGCCGACCGTGGCCGGGGCCAGTTGCAGCGGACGGCCG
This sequence comes from Paramagnetospirillum marisnigri, assembly GCF_001650715.1. Taxonomy (GTDB): domain Bacteria; phylum Pseudomonadota; class Alphaproteobacteria; order Rhodospirillales; family Magnetospirillaceae; genus Phaeospirillum; species Phaeospirillum marisnigri. The sequence goes on from NZ_LWQT01000109.1 coordinate 64,958, forward strand.
GAATGGCCGAGGGCGGCGCGGCTCATGACGCCGATCACCATGGTTCCCACCGATCCGGCCGTCAGCGCATGCACCGCCGCCGAGGCGGGTAGGCCCGACACGAAGGCCGACAGGCCCAGCAGGGCGAATCCCGCCACCATCCAGCCATAGCCCAGATGCAGCACACCCAGGATGGGGTTGGAGAGAGTCTTGAGGCCGTGCCAGCGCGACAGTCGCCAGCCATGCACCAGAGCGGCCACCAGGGCCAGGGCACCGGCCAGGGCCGAGCCGGGCAGGACCAGTTGGGCCAGGGCGGCCAGGATCAGGCTGGCGGCGGCGCCACCCTTCTCGATCCAGTCGCCGTCCGGCATGGTCACAGGCTGGCCTTGCATGCGCAGCCAGTTCTGGGTGAAGGACGGAATGATGCGCCCGCCGACGATGACGATCATCAGCAGCACCACGAACAGGCCGAGATAGACGCCCTTGAGCCCGCTGGAGAATCCGGCGATGGCTTCGAGATGGACGCACAGATCGGCCAGCCACAACACGCCCAGGATGGGCAGGAAGGCGATGTTGCGCCACTTGCCCGCCGCCATCAGCGGCTTGGCCAGCAGCACCGCCAGGATAGGCAGATAGGCGAGGTCGATTGCCGCCACCAGCAGCGGCGGCAGTACTCCGGCGAAGGCGGTGGCCAGACGCCCGGCCAACCACACCCCGAACAGCAGCATCAGCGGCCGACCCGAGACATGGTGGGAATTGGTCCAGTTGGGCACCGCCGTCAGCAGGAAGCCGCCGATAGCGGCGCCAGCGAAGCCGAACACCATGGCATGGGCATGCCAGACAACCGGGTTCCAGTTGGCCCCCAGGGGCAAAATGCCGAAGAACACCAGCAGCCAGAGCGGCAGCATGATCGCGGCCTGGACGGCGGCGAACAGGAAGAAGGGGCGGAACCCGGCGGCAAAGAAGACCGGACCGGCCGAGCCTTTATAGACGGGTTCCTGCAAGGGAATGGTTGCCATGGCGCTGCTGCCTTGATGCGAAAGATGTCGCAGCTTGCGCCTTGCGAAACATTCTCACCTTGAGCGGGGTCAAGCCCCCCAATCCTTTGGGGGCATTTTACCCAAGACATTGGTCCAGGATTGCCTATAGTTCAGGCTAGGGCATTGTGCATGGAGAATAGGCATGGTTTCGAGCGTTCGCATCGGCGGCAGGCTGGCGGCACTGACCGGCGTGATGGCTCTGTTCCTGGTGGTGGTGACATGGGTTGGCGTCTCCGGCCAGACCGCCATCCTGGGCGGCCTCAGGACCGTGTACGAGGACCGCACGGTGGCGCTGGTCCAGTTGAGCCGGATCGCCGACGCGCTGCATCGCATGCGGACCCATGCCGTCTTCGCCGCCTCGGGTGCCGCCTCGGACCGGATGGATGCGCTGGTCGCCGATGTCGCCAAGTTGGACCAGACCGCCCGGTCGGTGCTGAAGGATTATATGGCGACCTACCTCACCCCCGAGGAAAAGACCATTGCCGAACGTTTTGGAGCCGCCCTGCCCGTCTACCAGGCCAGCCGCGACCAAACCTTGCGCCTGGCGGCCAAGGGTGAGTTCGACGGCTCCATGAAGAATATGCGCGAGGATGCCGGGCCGAAATTCGCCAAGGCCATGGCGGAAGTGGAAGCCCTGATCGCGCTTCAGGACCGGGTCGCCAAGCAGGAATTCGACAAGGGCATGGCCACCGCCGCCAGCAGCCGGACCATGGCGCTGGTGTCCGCCGGTCTGGCCCTGTTGCTGGGAATGGGACTGGCGACGGTCATCGTGCGCTCCATCACTCAACCGCTGAACGCCATTCTGGCCGTCATGGCCCGCTTGGCCGGTGGCGACCGCGAGGTCGCGGTGATCGGGAGCGATCGCAAGGACGAGATCGGCGATATCGGCCGCGCGGTCGAGGTGTTCAAGCAGGCCGCCGTCGAAAAGCACCGGATGGAGGAGGAGCAGAAGGCCGCCGACGCGGCCCAGCGCCAGGCGGAAGAGGCCCAGCGCCAGCACGAAGCCGCCATCGTCGCCGAAGTGGCCCAGGTGGCCAGCGCCGCCAGCCAGGGCAATCTCGACCGCCGCATCGATTTGGCGGGCAAGGACGGCTTCCTCCTGAGCCTGTGCGAAGGCGTCAATACTCTGGTCCGCCTGACCGAGGTGGCGCTGAAGGATGTGGCCGGGGTGCTGGAATCGGTGGCGCGCGGCGATCTGACCCGGCGCATCACCAATCCCTATGAAGGCGTGTTCGACCAGTTGAAAACCGATGTCAACCGCACCGCCGACCGGCTGTCGGATATCGTCACCAACATCAACACCGCCGCGGCCCAGATCGGATCGGCCGCCGCCGAGGTCGCCTCGGGCAGCCAGGACCTGTCGGAACGTTCGGAGCAACAGGCGTCATCCCTGGAGGAAACCGCCGCCTCCATGGAGGAACTGGCCGCCACCGTGCGCCAGAACGCCGCCAATGCCCAGCAGGCCAGCCAACTGGCATCGGCGGCTCGCGAGGTCGCGGCGGGCGGCGGTCAGGTCGTCACCGACGCCGTCGCCGCCATGGGACGGATCGAAACCTCCAGTCAGAAGATCGGCGATATCGTCGGCATGATCGACGAGATCGCCTTCCAGACCAATCTGCTGGCGCTGAACGCGGCGGTGGAGGCTGCCCGTGCCGGAGACGCGGGCAAGGGATTCGCCGTGGTCGCCCAGGAAGTCCGCAACCTGGCCCAACGCTCGGCCCAGGCGTCCAGGGAGATCAAGACCCTGATCAACCAAAGCGGTGGCGAGGTCGCCCAGGGCGCGGAACTGGTCAAGGGCGCGGGCAAGACCCTGGACGACATCCTGGGCAGCGTCAAACGGGTGGCCGACATCGTCGCCGAGATCGCCTCGGCCTCCGCCGAACAGGCCTCGGGCATCGATCAGGTCAATTCCGCCGTCACCCAGATGGACGAGATGACCCAGCAGAATGCCGCCCTGGTGGAGGAGAGCACCGCCGCCGCCCATGCCCTGGAAGACCAGTCACGGGAACTCAACCGGCTGATGGGGTTCTTCCGGGTCGCCTGATTGGCTTCCCCCGCCGCGCCGCGATGACCTCGGCCAGGATCGACACCGCGATCTCGGCCGGGGTCTTGGCGCCGATATCGAGGCCCACCGGCGCCTGGATACGCTCCAGATCGGCCGTGGCGATCCCGGCGCTCTCCAGCCGCTGGCACCGCTTGGCGTGGGTTCGGGTGCTGCCCAGGGCGCCGACATAGAAGGCGGGCGAGGCCAGGGCCATTTTCAGGGCGGCGTCATCCAGGCGCGGCACATGGGTGACGCTGACCAGGGCGGTGCGGCGGTCCAGGGTCATGGCCGCCAGCACTTCCTCGGGCTCGCCGCAGAGCAGGCTGATGCCGGGAAAGCGCTCTCCTTGCGCAAAGGCGGTGCGCGGGTCCAGCACGGTGACGGCGAAGCCCACCTGACGCGCCATGCCCGCCAGGATCTGGGAAATATGCACCGCCCCGGTGATGATCATGGTCCAAGGCGCCTCGTGCTGGCGGATGAACAGGGTCTCGGAGGGCTGGGGCAGCCGCCCGATCTCCTCGTCGCCCTCGGCCAGACTCTGGGCGCCGCTGGCGAGGTCGAGAGCCAGGGCGGTGGGAATGCGCCGGGAATGACACGCCACCACCCGCTCCAGCAGAGCCTTGACAGGGTGGAACACCGCCACCCGGATGGTGCCGCCGCAGGGCAGGCCCACATGCCAGGCGGTCTCGTCCTCCACCCCGAAGGACAGGACGCGGGGCGCCTCGCCGTCTTCCAGCTCGCGGGCCTCGGAAATCACCGCCGATTCGACGCAGCCCCCCGAGACCGACCCGGCGAAGGCCCCGTCCGACGCCACCGCCATATAGGAACCGGTGGCGCGCGGCGCCGAGCCCCAGGTGGCCAGCACCACGGCAAGGCGAACCGCCCGCCCCTCTCCCATCCAGCGCAACGCCGTCTCCAGCACCTCTGCGTCATCGGCGGCCATGTCGGCGGGATCGGGGCGGATGGTGTCGAGGCACATGGCTCAGGCTCCGGCCCACAACTCGTCAACCGCCTTGCGCGCCATGGCCAGCAACACCCGGCGGCGATACTTGACGCCGGTGATGGTGGTCTTGAGTACGTTGGAGGTCTTGCGCACCAATTGGGTCAGGCTTTCGCCCGCCGCCGCGTCCCAGGTTCCACCCACCAGTGAGTCGGTAGAGACCAGCAGCGGCGCCGAATTGGTGCCGGTGATGGCCAGCTTCAGGCCGCTCAGTGTGTCTCCGTCACGCTTCAGCGCCACGGCAATGCCCGCCAGGGGGAAGTCGATGGCGTCACGCACCCGCACCTTGACATAGCGGGCGCGCCAGCCGTCCAGGGGCGGCACCATGACGGCGGCCAGCACCTCGCCCTTCTCCAAGGTCAGATGCCGCTGGCCCACTTCGCGGAACAGCTCGGCCAGCTTCAGGCTCCGCTTGCCGGTGGGGCCGACCACCTCCGCCTCGGCGCCCAGCACCATCAGGGCCGGGGCCACGTCGCCGTGATAGGTGGCGTAGCAGCGATCGGACTTCACCACCACATGGCACTTGTCGCCCTCGTATTTGAGGCAATAGCCATTGCCCGAGCGCCACCATTCCGACTGGTTATAGAACACGCAGCGGGTGTCCTGGCACAGATTGCCGCCCAGGGTGGCGGCGGCGCGATGGGTGGGACCGGCCACCAGTTCGGCGGCCTGGGCCAGCACCGGCCAACCGGACTTGATCGCCTCGCTTTCGGCGATGGCTTCCAGACTGGTTCCGGCGCCGATGCGCAAATTCCCATCGGCCAGGACGGCAATGCCGCTCAGATTGCCGATGGCGGTCATGTCAACCAGGGTGACAGGCTTGCCCAGGCCCCGGCGGAGATTGGGCAGCAGGTCGGTGCCACCGCCCAGGGCCTGGGCGCCATCGGCGGCCAGGGCGGCGACCGCCTCGGCCAGGGTGGCGGGGCGCAGCGTCTTGAAATCGGGCAGGATGTTCATTCCGCGGCCTCCTTGGCGTCCAGCAGTTCGGTGATGGTCTCGGGGCTCAGGGGAAACTTGGTGGCGCGCACGCCCACCGCCTCGAAGACCGCCTCGTGCACGGCGGGCAGGAACCCGGCCAGCATGCCTTCCGACGCCTCCTTGGCGCCGAACGGGCCGTTGGGGTCGATGCTTTCGACGATGATGACCTCGATATCGGGGCTTTCCGCCATGGTCGGCACCCGGTAGTCCAGGATATTGCCGTGGATCATCTTGCCCGAATCGTCATAGCGGGTTTCCTCCGACAGGGCCTGGCCCATGCCCATCCAGACGCCGCCCTGGGTCTGGCCTTCCACCGCCAGGGGATTGAGCGCCTTGCCCACATCCACCGCCACCCACACCTTGTGGGCGGTGACGCGGCCGGTGATCTCGTCGACGCTGGCCTCCACCACCTGGGCGGCATAGCAGAAGCCCATGGTGGCGCCGATGGCGCTGCCCCGGATTTTCTTGTCGCCCTGGAACTCGGTGGGACAAGTGAAGGTGCCTTTCACCGTGATGGTGCCGGTGTCGATCAGGGCGGCCTTGACCACCTCCTGGAAGGTCAGGCCGGGGTCCTGGCTGCCCGAGACCACGAAGATTTCATCAATGACCTCGATATCCTCCTCGCAGGCGTCCAGCTTCTTGGCCGCAGCCTTGACCAGGATGCCCTTCAACTCCTCGGCCGCCGCGATGGAGGCGTTGCCCACCATGAAGGTGACGCGCGAGGAATAGGAGCCGTTATCCTTGGGGGTCAGCGCCGAATCCGCCGAGATCACTCGGATGCGATTCAACCGCACCCCCAGGACCTCGGCCGCCACCTGGGTCGCCATGGTGTTGGAGCCCTGGCCGATATCGGCGGCGCCGGTCAGCAGGGTGATACCGCCGTCGAAATCCAGCTTCAGGTTGACAGTGGCGTGGGGCTCGCCGGTCCAGTGCTTCGGCGTCGAGGTGCCCGAGACGAAATGCGAGCAGGCGATGCCCAGTCCCCGTCCCTTGGGCATGTTGCCCTTGCGCGCCTCCCAGCCCGAGGCCGCCTTGACCTTCTCCAGGCATTCGGGCAGGCCATAGCTCATGACCCGCTGGGCATACATCGTCACATAAGGAATTTCTGGCAACAGATTGATCTGGCGTATTTTCAGGGAGTCGATTCCGAGTTCATCTCCCATCTCAGTCAACAGCGCCTCGAAGGCGGCGCGGGTGTCGACGGTGCCGTGGCCGCGCATGGCGCCACAGGGTGGCGTGTTGGTATAGACCCGCCAGGCGTCGTGCTTGATGGCCGGAATGTGATAGAGCCCGTGCATCAGGGCGCCGGTATAGAGGATGGTGATGATGCCGTATCCGGCATAGGCGCCGCCCGCCTGGGTGGCCTCCAGCGCCAGGGCGGCGATCTTGCCGTCCTTCTTCAGGCCGATCCTCATCTTCACTTCGGTCCAGGGACGGCCGCGATGGGCGATGAAGGTCTCTTCCCGGGTCTGGATCAGCCGCACATTGCCCTTGGCCTTGCGGGCCAGCAGACCGGCGATGATCTCGAAATGCAGGCATTCGGTGCGCGCCCCGAAGCCGCCGCCCAGGAAGGGCTTGATCACCCGGATGCGGGCGGAATCCATTTCCAGGCAGGCCGCCACCTTGAGATGGACGTAATAGGGCACCTGGGTGGTGGTGTTCAGCGTCAACATGTCCCGGACGGGATCGTATTCGGCCAGGGTTGCGTTCAGCTCCATATGGACATGGTTGACCTCGGCGAAGGTGTAGACCTTCTCGCGGATCAGGTCCGCCTCGGCGAAGGCGGCCTCCACATCACCGAACTCGGCATGGACCTCGCGCAGGATGTTGTTGGGCTTGTCGTCGTGGATGGCCACCGCGCCGGGCTTCATGGCCGCCTTGGCGGTGGTATAGGCGGGCAGCGCCTCGTACTCCACCTTGATCAGGCCCAGGGCCTTCTCGGCGGTCAGTTCATCGACGGCGGCGACGGCGGCCACGGGATCGCCGCGATAGCGGACCTTGTCGCGGGCCAGCGGATACTCGTTCTCGGCGATGGGCAGCACGCCGAACGGAACCGGCGTCTCCGCCCCGGTGCAGACGCAGATGACGCCGTCCAGCGCCTCGGCCGCCGTGGTGTCGATGGAGAGAATACGGGCATGGGCGACCGGGCTCCTTAAGATTCGCCCGACCAGGGCGTCCTTGGCGGCGATATCGGCGGTGTACCTGGCCTTGCCGGTGACCTTCTCGACCCCGTCCACCAGGGGGGTGCGGGCGCCGACAGTGCCGTTCTTGGGGAGTTTCACGCTCATTCCGCCGCCTCCCGGCAGGAGGCGCCAGCGGCGGCCTCCACCGATTCGATGATCTTCACATAGCCGGTGCAGCGGCACAGATTGCCCGCCAGCGCCGCCTTGATCTCGTCGCGCGACGGATGCGGATTTTTACGCAGCAGGGCCTCGGCCGCCATGATCATGCCGGGGGTGCAAAAGCCGCACTGGGTGCCCAGCTTTTCGTGAAAAGCGGCCTGGAGCCGGGAAATCACCCCCTGCTTCGCCAGCCCCTCCACGGTCTCGACCCTTTTCCCCGCCACCTGATGCGCCAGGGTGGAACAGGCCAGCCGGGGCCGGTCGTCCACCAGCACGGTGCAGGCGCCACATTCGCCGCCGTCGCAGCCCTGCTTCGAGCCGGTCAGGCCCACCGCCTCGCGCAAGTAATCCAGCAACAGCATGTTGTCGGGCACCAGGTCCTCGCGGGCGCGCCCGTTGAGGGTCAATCGCAGAATGCTTTTCACGGTCGTCCTCCCCGCCCCATTTCGGGGCTTGCTTGCTTATTTGTAGAGCCGCTTGAGCAACCCGATCAGGGTATGGCGCTCGGCCTCGCTCAAGGCCTTGGAAAACTCGCGGTCCTGGGCGGTCACCGCCTGTTCGATGCGGGCCAGCTCATTGCGGCCGAAACTGGTCAGGCGCAGGCAATAGCTGCGGCGATCGGTGGGCGAGGCGTCGCGCACGATCAGCCGCTTGTCCTCCAGCTGGTTGACCACCTTGACGATGGAGGAGCGGTCCACGTCCATGGCCTCGGCCAGGGCGCTTTGGGTCAGGCCCGAATTGTTGGCGATCACCTGCAGCATGCCATAAAGGCCGGGGGTGATACCTTCCGCCGCCGTCACCGTCTGGCCGAAATGCTTGAAGGCCGCCACCTGCGAGCGCCGCAGATGGAATCCCAGCTCATCATCCATGCAGCCATGGGCGACCCCGGGCGCGGCGTCCTCGACGGTCTTCATCTGAGCAAGTTTCATGGCGGCCCACTCCGGCAAATCCCGAGAATATTGTTTACTAGGTCAACGAATTTGGCAACAGGATTGTTTGCCTGGTCAACAATTATCCCCCGTCCTTTTGCCATGAGCCCCCATCCGGGGGCAGGATCATGGTTGACAACGGGCGGGTGGGGTCTGAAATATCCGCACCGCCACGATTCAGCCGAACAGGGGGCTTTCGATGCGTATCGCCTTGATCATGGGACTGGTGCTGGTCTCCACCGCGGCCTTGGCCGAGGAAGAGAAAGTCGTCAACGTCTACAACTGGTCCGACTATGTGGCGCCGGATACCTTGGAGAAATTCACCAAGGCCACCGGCATCAAGGTCAATTACGACGTCTATGACGGCAACGAGATCCTGTCCGCCAAGCTGCAGGCGGGCAAGAGCGGCTATGACGTTGTGTTCCCCTCGGCTTCGCCCTTCCTGGCGACCCAGATCAAGGCGGGCCTGTACCGCAAGCTGGATACCGCCAAGCTGAAGAACTATGCCGGTCTCGACCCCCAGGTCATGAAGACCCTGGCCGCCGTGGCCGATCCCGGCAATGCCTATGCGGTGCCCTATCAGATTTCCGCCACCGGCATCGCCTATAACATCGACAAAGCCGCCAAGGCGGCGCCGGGTCTGGCCTTCAATTCCTGGTCGGTGCTGTTCGATCCGGAAAAAGTCGCCAAGCTGAAGGGCTGCGGCGTCAGCGTGCTGGACGCCCCCACCGAGGTGTTCCCCGCCGCCCTGCTCTATCTCGGCAAGAATGGCGCCAGCCTGGAGACCCCGGACCTCAAGGCCGCCGCCGAGGCGGTCGCCAAGATCAGGCCGTCACTGAAGTATTTCCACTCGTCCAAATACATCAACGACATGGCCAACGGCGACACCTGCATGGCGCACGGCTATGTCGGCGATCTAGTCCAGGCCCGCAACCGCGCCAATGAGGCGGGCAAGGGCGTCAAGCTGGGCATCTTCAAGGCGCCGTGGTCAATATCGACGCCGCCGCCATTCCCAAGGACGCGCCCCATCCCGACAACGCCCATGCCTTCATCGACTTCCTGCTGAAGCCCGAGATCATGGCCGAGATCACCAACACCACCGGCTACGCCAACGCGGTCACCGCGTCCAAGCCGCTGATCAAGAAGGAAATCCTGGCCGATCCGGTGATCTATCCCCCGGCGGAGGTGGTGGCCAAGGAATTCCAGGTTCCGCCCGCCGAACTGACCAAGGAGCGCGAACGCACCCGCCTGTGGACCAGCGTGAAAACCGGCAAGTAATGGCAAGCCAGCCCGCCTTCGCTCCCTGGACCGATCCCCAGGCCAAGCCGCTGATCCGCTTCGAGGCAGTCTCGAAGCGGTTCGGCGATTTCACCGCCGTGGACCGGGTCAGCCTGTCCATCCACAAGGGGGAAATCTTCTCGCTGCTGGGAGCGTCGGGCTGTGGCAAGACCACGCTTTTGCGCATGCTGGCCGGGTTCGAGACGCCCAGCGAGGGCCGCATCTTCATCGACGGCATCGATATCACCAACGTGCCGCCCTATGAGCGGCCGGTGAACATGATGTTCCAGTCCTATGCCCTGTTTCCCCATATGACGGTGGAGGGCAATATCGCCTTCGGCCTGAAGCAGGACAGGCTGCCCAAGGACGTGATCGCCGAGCGGACCAGGGCGGTGCTGGATCTGGTGCAGATGGGCAAGTTCGCCAACCGTAAGCCGCATCAGCTTTCGGGCGGCCAGCGCCAGCGCGTCGCCCTGGCCCGCGCCCTGGCCAAGGAACCCAAGGTGCTGCTGCTGGACGAACCCCTGGGCGCGCTGGACAAGAAGCTGCGCGAGGCGACCCAGTTGGAGCTGGTCAATATCCAGGACCGGGTCGGCGTTACCTTCGTCATGGTCACCCATGACCAGGAAGAGGCCATGACCATGTCGTCGCGCATCGGCGTCATGAATGCGGGCGGCATCCAGCAGGTGGGGACTCCCATCGACATCTACGAATACCCGGAAAGCCGCTTCGTCGCCGATTTCATCGGCGCCGCCAACATGTTCGAGGCCCGGGTGGCGGGAGACCGCGACGGCCGCCTGGTGGTCCACTGCCCCGAACTGGCCCATGACCTCACCATCGACCACGCGGCGCCGCTGGCGGCGGGCACCCCCGTCACCGTCATGGTGCGCCCCGAAAAGGTCGCCATCACCCGCGACATGCCCGCCGAGGGCCTGAACTGGGCCGAGGGCGTGGTCTCGGATATCGCCTATCTGGGCGATGTCTCCATCTTCCATGTCCGCCTCGCCTCGGGCCACAAGATCGAGGCGCTGCAGACCAACCGCCGCCACACCGACGAGCAGAAGCTGACCTGGGACGACAAGGTCTATCTCGGCTGGCATCCGGCCAACGCGCTGGTGCTGACCAAATGACCGGGCGATTCGGGCGCTTCCTGGTGGGGCTGCCGCCCTATGCCTGGCTGGCGCTGTTCTTCCTGGTGCCCTTCCTGATCGTGCTGAAGATCAGCCTGTCGGAACCCTCGGCCGGGGCGCCGCCCTATCTGCCGCTGTGGGAGTGGGACGAGGCCGGAAACCTGGCCTTCCACTTCAATCCGGCCAATTACGGCATGCTGTTCGGCGACGACCTCTACCTGTCGGCCTATCTCAATTCCATCCGTATCGCCGGTATCTCCACCCTGGCCTGCCTGGCGCTGGGCTATCCCGCCGCCTATGCCATCGCCCGGGCGCCGCTGGCCTGGCGCCAGTCGCTGCTGTTGCTGGTGGCGCTGCCGTTCTGGACCTCGTTCCTGATCCGGGTCTATGCCTGGATCGGCATCCTGAAGACCGAGGGCATGCTGAACGCGGTACTGCTGTGGGCCGGGGTGATTTCCGAGCCGCTGCAGATCCTCCAGACCGATCTGGCGGTGATCATCGGCATGACCTATTCCTACCTGCCCTTCATGGTGCTGCCGCTTTACGCCACCTTGGAGAAGATGGACCTGACCTTGCTGGAAGCCGCCGCCGACCTGGGCTGCCGCCCGTTCAAGGCCTTCCTCGCCGTCACCTTGCCGCTATCCATGCCCGGCGTCATCGCCGGATCGCTGCTGGTCTTCATCCCGGCGGTGGGCGAATACGTCATTCCCGACCTGCTGGGTGGCCCCGACACATTGATGATCGGCAAGGTGCTGTGGGCCGAGTTCTTCGACAATCGCGACTGGCCGGTGGCCTCGGCGGTGGCCATCGCCATGCTGGTGCTGCTGGTGGCGCCGATCATGATCATCCAGAACGCCAGGACCAAGGCCGAGGAGAAGGCCGAGGGGAGGACGGGGCGATGATCCTGCGCGGCCTGCTGATCCTGGCCTATGCCTTCCTCTACATCCCCATCGCGGTGATGATCGTCTTTTCGTTCAACGCCTCCAAGCTGGTCACGGTGTGGGGCGGCTTTTCCACCAAGTGGTATGGCGAACTGCTGCATGACGAGAAGGTGCTGGACGCCGCCTGGCTCAGCCTCAAGGTCGCCCTGGCCAGCGCCACCCTGGCCACCGTTCTCGGTACCCTGGCCGCCGTGGTGCTGGTGCGCTTCACCCGTTTCTTCGGCCGCACCCTGTTCACCGGCATGGTCACCGCGCCGCTGGTGATGCCGGAAGTCATCACCGGCCTGTCGCTGCTGCTGCTGTTCGTCGCCATGGAGGCCGCCTTCGGCTGGCCCGCCGGTCGCTCCGTCACCACCATCGTCCTGGCTCATGCCACTTTCAGCCTGGCCTTCGTCACCGTGGTGGTGCGCTCGCGCCTCGCCACCATGGACCGCTCGCTGGAGGAGGCCGCCATGGATCTGGGGGCGCGGCCCCTGAAGGTCTTCCTCACCATCACCTTGCCGCTGATCGCGCCGTCGCTGCTGGCGGGCTGGCTGCTGGCCTTCACCCTGTCCATCGACGACGTGGTGATTTCCGCCTTCGTCTCCGGCCCCGGCGCCACGCCGCTGCCCATCGTGATCTTTTCCAAGGTTCGCCTGGGCGTCAGCCCCGAGATCAACGCGCTCGCCACCATCGTGGTGGCGGTGGTGGCCGTGGCCATGGTGGTGGCGGGCCGGGTGGCATTGAGGAAGGACGAGGCCCGCACGGGCTGAATCCGCCTGCTATCCCTTAAATGATACAAAATCCCGGTTGCCCTGTGACGCATCATCATTAGGATGTGGCAGCCGTTTTTCCCTTGATCAGGTTGCCTGATGAACCGCCGCCTTGGTGATATCCTTGCCCAAGTCTTCGATCGGCTTCGCCCCAAGGCGAAATCCCTGATCATCACCGTCTATGGCGACGCCATTCTGCATCACGGCGGCTCGGCCTGGCTGGGCAGCGTCATCAATCTGGTGGAGCCGCTGGGCCTGAACGAGCGCATCGTGCGGACCTCGGTGTTCCGCCTGTCCAAGGAAGAGTGGCTGGCGTCGAGCCAGATCGGACGGCGCAGCTATTACCGCCTGACCGAGCAGGGCCGCCGCCGCTTCGAGGCCGCTAACAGCCGCATCTATTTCCATGTCAGCCAGCCCTGGGATGGTGGTTGGACCCTGGTCATCACCAACACGGCCGGACTTGATCCCGACACCCGCGACATGATCCGGCGCAATCTCGGCTGGACGGGATTCGGACAGTTGGCGCCCGGGATCATGCTGCATCCCGACCCCGACAAGGGCGTCATGCGCCAGATCCTGACCGATCTCGGCGTATCGGATCAGGCGGTGGTGATGACGGGGGGCACCGAGGCCGGTTTCTCCACCGCCGCGCTGGAAGCCATGATCCATGGCTGCTGGGACCTGAAGCGCCTCGCCGCCGATTACGACGAGTTCCTCGATATCTTCCGGCCGCTGTGGCAAAGCCTGTCGGCCAATGGCGAGTTGGACCCGGAACTGTGCTTCGTGGTCCGCACCCTGCTGATGCACGGCTATCGTCGCGCCCTGCTGCGCGATCCCATGCTGCCCGACGAGTTGCTGCCCGCCAACTGGCCCGGCACCGCCGCACGCGCGCTGTGCCGCAATCTCTATCGCCTGGTCCAGGCCGCGGCCGAAACCCATGTGATGACCATGCTGGAAACCGCCGAAGGCCCGGTGCCCGAGGCCCATCCCAGCTATTTCACCCGCTTCGGCGGCCTTCAGTCCGCCGACTGATATCCCTCGGCGCTTCACTCGACCCTGAGCGGGCAAGATGCCCGCGCTCCGACACAGATCGGAGCGCGGCCGTCCCGGCCGCCGTTCCCACCGGAGGAACTCCAACGAGCCCTTATTGGGCCGCCCCCATCCCTTTTGGGTAGGCCCACCCTCCCCTTGGCTAATATTGCGCAAATTTTTTGACTCTTGCGCATTTTTTGCATTACGTTTGTAAAAAATGCATAACGCCGACAGGCGCTGGGAGGAGTCAAACCCATGCTGGATAAGGTATCCGTCCAACGGAAATCGGTCCCGACCTATTGCTACAACTGCGTCGCCGGTCCTGACCTGATGTGCGTCACGGTCGAGGATGGCGTGGCGGTATCGGTTTCTCCCAACCATGCCGGGGTCGGCATCCACCCCGCCGATGGGCGGCCCTGCGTCAAGGCCTATGGCCTGGTGCAGAAGACCTATAATCCGAACCGGGTCCTGACCCCCATGAAACGCACCAACCCGAAAAAGGGGCGCCACGAGGACCCAGGCTTCGTCGCCATTTCGTGGGACGAGGCCCTGGACATGGTGGCGGCCAAGCTGCGGAGCCTGCGCGAGGCCGGACTGCTCAACGCCCAGGGCATGCCGCGCCTTGCCGCCACCTTCGGCCATGGCGGCACCCCGGCCAATTACATGGGCACCCTGCCCGCCCTGCTGGCGGCCTGGGGGCCCATCGACTTCAGCTTCGGCTCGGGCCAGGGCGTCAAATGCGTCCATTCCGAACATCTCTACGGCGAGTATTGGCATCGCGCCTTCACCGTCTGCGCCGATACGGTGCACACCAATTTCATCGTCTCGTTCGGAACCAATGTGGAGGTGTCGGGCGGCCCCTGCGCCGTGCGCCGCCATGCCGATGCCCGGGTGCGCGGCATCAAGCGGGTACAGGTGGAGCCGCATCTGTCGCCCACCGGCGCCTGTTCCGCCCAATGGGTGCCCATCCGGCCCAAGACCGACCCCGCCTTCATGTTCGCCATGCTGAACGTGATGCTGCACGAGGCGCCACGCGCGGCCCTCGACCTCGACTTCTTGCGATCCCGCACCGCCTCGCCCTATCTGGTGGGGCCGGACGGCTATTACCTGCGCGATCCCGACACCGCCAAGCCGCTGATCTGGGACACACTCAGCGGGGGGCCGGTGCCGTTCGACCACGCGAGCGCCGTTCCAGCGCTGGAGGGCAGCTTCACCGTCACCCGCGCCATCAGCCAGCTCCCCGACGGCGAGACCGCGACGCACGACTCAGCTCCGGCGCGGCCCAGCTTCGCCGTGCTGGTGGACGCCATGGCGCCCTATACCCCCGACTGGGCGGCCCAGGTCTGCGACGTTCCCGCCGCCACCATCCGGGGTGTGGCGCTGGAATACCTGGAGAATGCCTGCGTCGGCCAGACCATCGAGGTGGATGGCAAGACCCTGCCCTTCCGCCCGGTGGCGGTGACCCTGGGCAAGACCGTCAACAACGGCTGGGGCGCCTATGAATGCTGCTGGGCGCGCACGGTGCTGGCCACCTTGGTGGGGGCGCTGGAAGTGCCGGGCGGCACGCTGGGCACCACGGTGCGGCTCAACCGCCCCTTCGAGAACCGTCTGAAAAGCGTCAAGCCGGGCGTCGACGGCTTCATGAACGCCCAGATGAACAGCACCACCAAGGGCAAATGGGCCGACAAGCCCAAGGGGCGCAACGCCCATACCACCCTGATCCCCATCGTCGGCGATTCATCCTGGGCGCAAGCCTTGGGGCCGACCCATCTGGCCTGGATGTTCCTGAAGGAGGCCCCCGGCGAGTGGGAAGCCCCCGAGCCCCCCGACGTGTGGATCGCCTATCGCACCAATCCGGCGGTGTCGTTCTGGGACACCAGCCAGTTGACCGACAACATGGCCAAGATGCCGTTCGTGGTGGCCTTCGCCTATACCATGGACGAGACCAACCACATGGCCGATGTGCTGCTGCCCGAGGCCACCGACCTGGAAAGTACCCAGCTGATCCGGGCGGGCGGCACCAAATTCGTCGAGCAGCATTGGGCCCATCACGGCTTCGTGCTGCGCCAGCCCGCCGTCGAGCCCATGGGCGAATCCCGCGACTTCACCTGGATCACCACCGAACTGGCCCGCCGCACCGGCCTGCTGGAGGGCTACAACAAAGCCATCAACCGGGGCGCGGCGCTGGTGCCGCTGAAAGGCGAGGGCTTCGACTTCAGCCTGGCCGAGGACCAGGCCCACGGCGTTGACGAGATCTGGGACGCGGTGTGCAAGGCCGCCACTGCCTCGCTGACCGGCGGAAGCGAGGTCAAGGACCTGGACTGGATGAAGGAGAACGGCTTCTTCGTGGTGCCCTTCACCCGCGACGACTGGTACCTGCACCCCACCATGGTGGAGCAGAATCTGCGCTATGAACTGCCCTATCAGGAACGGCTGATGCGGGTGGGCGAGGAACTGGGCCGCCGCCTGCACGAGGCCGGCATTTACTGGTGGGACGAGCAGTTGGAGGAATACCAGGGCATTCCCCATTGGCACGACGTGCCCGGCCGCTGGGTGAAGGCGGTGGAAAAGGCGGGCGCCGACCCGGCCGACTTCCCGTTCTGGGGCATCACCACCAAGACCATGCCCTACACCACCGGCAACAATGCGGGCATCCCGCTGATGAACGAGGTAGCGGGCAATCTGCGCGGCCACGGCTCGGTGATCATCAACGCATCCTCCGCCCGCAAGCTGGGCATCCAGGACGGCGACCGGGTCGAGGTCAGTTCAGTGGTTGGCTCCACCCGGGGCAAGGCCGCCCTGGTCCAGGGCTGCCGCCCCGACACCATCGTCATTCCCGGCCAGTTCCAGCACTGGAAGACCCCCTTCGCCAAGGACCTCGCCTTCCCGTCGCTCAACGCCATTTCGCAGATGTCACTGGACCTCACCGACGCCACCGGCTCGGGCGCCGATGTGGTGCGGGTGGCGGTGCGCAAGCTGGACGTGGGAGAAGAGCCATGAGCGCCGCCAGCATGGATCACCCCCTCGCCGCCGAGGGCCACAGCCCGCCCGCCACCGCCGCCATGGCCGAGGTGGTGGTGGAGCGCTGGTGCGCCGGCATCGCCGAGGACGGGCTGGACTGGGCCGCCGCCGAGCTGCCGGTCAGCCTGGACTATAACGGCCTGTCCCATGCGGTGATGCTGGCCTCGCCCGCGGACCTGGAAGACTTCGCCCTGGGCTTCAGCCTGACCGAGGCCATCGTGACACGGCCGGGCGACATCCTGGACCTGAGCGTCTCCACCGTCGCCAACGGAATCAGGGTCGAGATGCGCATTCCCGAGCGCCGCTTCCACGCCCTGAAGCAGCGACGGCGCTCGCTGGCCGGGCGCACCGGCTGTGGCTTGTGCGGCACCGAAAGCCTGGCCCAGGTGTTCCGCCCCATGGCCCCGGTGCGCAGCCGCGCCAGCCTGGAGCCCCAGGCCATCCAGCGCGGCTTCGTCGATCTGGCCGCCGCCCAGGATCTGCAACGCTGGACCGGCGCCACCCACGCCGCAGGATGGATCGACGCCCAGGGCCGAATGTCGCTATCGCGCGAGGATGTGGGCCGTCACAACGCCCTGGACAAGCTGATCGGCGCCCTGGCCGCCCGGGGAGAGGATTTGGGGAGCGGCGCGGTGGTGATCACCAGCCGCGCCAGTTCGGAAATGGTGCAAAAGGCCGCCAGCGTCGGCATCGGCATCCTGGCCGCCATCAGCGCCCCGACCCTGACCGCCATCGAACTGGCCCGCGATCTCGACCTGACCCTGCTGGGATTCGCCCGCCAGAACCGCCACGTCCTCTATGCCGGGCCGCAGCGCATCCGCCGGGGAGAGCCGTCATGACCCGCTATGTCATGGTCGCCGATCTGCGCCGCTGCGTCGGCTGCCAGACCTGCACCGCGTCGTGCAAGGAGACCAACGGCACGCCCCCCGGCGTGCAATGGCGCCGCGTCCTCGACCTGGAAGCGGGGGACTATCCCGAGGTCAGCCGGGTTTTCGTCCCCACCGGCTGCCAGCATTGCGACCAGCCCCCCTGCGCCGAGGTCTGCCCGTCGACCGCCACCGCCAAGCGCGCCGATGGGCTGGTGACCATCGACTACGATATCTGCATCGGCTGCGGCTATTGCGCCATCTCGTGTCCCTACGAGGCCCGCTACAAGGTGGATTCGGCCCAGTTCGCCTATGGCGGATCGGCGGTGGACAGCGAACGGATCAAGTTCGACCCGGCCAGGATCGGCGTCGCCACCAAATGCACCTTCTGCATCGACCGCATCGATAGCGGGGTGGCGGCGGGCAAGCTGCCCGGCCGCGACCCCGAGGCCACCCCCGCCTGCGTCAATGCCTGCCTGTCGGGGGCGCTTCGCTTCGGCGATCTGCATGACAAGGACAGCGCGGTCACCCGCCTGATCGCCGAGAACCAGTGGTTCCGCATGCATGAGGACGAGGGCACCGGACCGGGCTTCTATTACCTGTGGGACAAGGAACAGCCATGAAACAGATCAACACCGCCAAGCGGCAGCGCTTCTGGGACCTGCGGGCGGCGGGCAACTTCATCGGCGGCGGCACCGGCACCGGAATGCTGCTGGGCGCGGTGGCGGCCTCGGTCCTGGGCCTGGACATCACCATCCCCCTGGTGGTCGGCCTGGGCTTCGTCATGGCGGGCCTGTCCCTGGTCTGGCTGGAGATCGGCAAGCCCTGGCGGGCGCTGAATGTCTTCTTCCATCCCCAGACATCGTGGATGACCCGCGAAGGCATCCTGGCCGGGCCGCTGGCGCTGGCCACCGCCGGATATGTGCTGTTCGGTCCCCCTGTCCTGCTGCCCGTCATCGCGGGGCTGGCCGCCGGATTCCTGTACTGCCAGGCCCGCATCCTGCGCGCGGCGCGGGGCATCCCCGCCTGGAAGCATCCCCGCTCCCTGCCGCTGATCGTCGTGACCGGCCTGGCCGAGGGCAGCGGCCTGCTCCTGCTATTGGTCTCGCCACCCCCCATCCTGATCATCGCCGCCCTGGCGGCGGGTCTGGCGCGCGAGGTGGCGCTGGCCGCCTATCTCAAGGGGCTGGCCAAGGATGGCGCCCCCCAGGCCAGCCAGGAGGTGTTCACCGCCCGTCCCGCCCGGCTGGCGCGTCAGGCGGGCTGGGCCGGTCTAGCGCTGCTGGCCGTGGCGTTCGCGTTCGATCTGGGAGCGATGGCGGCGGCCGGGGGCGTGCTGTCGGCCGCCTCGGGTTGGGGATTGAAGGCCTTGCTGGTGACCCGCGCCGCCTTTACCAGGGGGCCGCGCATCACCCATACCCCGGTGCGCGGGCGGGGCCTCAGCCGGGTGGTCGAGGCCTAATACAATCCCTTGGAATTGAGGAAGACAGCGGCGCGGTGATCGTCGGACAGGGTGTGGCCGACGATCCATTCCTGCAGGAAGGTGAGAATCTCCACCTCGCTGTAGCCCAGTCCCTTGGCGATGGACTCCTGCATCTCCTCAAGCTGTTGCATCAGCTTGGCATGGCGCGATCGATGGCCGGGCAAATCAGGATATTTGTAGCGGATCATCAATCCCTCTTCCTCGCCGAAATGGAAGCGGGCGTATTCACACAGCAGCCCCATGTTTTCCGCCACATCGGCGTGGGGCGAACGCCGCTCCATCAGATCGAGCACGGAATTGGCGATCTCGAACAGACGGCGATGATGGGCGTCGATGCGCTGCACCCCCACTGAATACTCGTCATGCCATTTGATCAGCACCCGGGCATGCTCGCCCGCCTCGACCATGGCGCGCGAGCGCTTGGTGCTGGCCTCGAACAACTTCCAACGCACCGAGGGAATGTCACGCAGGGAATGGGCAGGAACCTTGAACACCTCGCAGGGCTCCAGACTGCGAATCCGCAGCAGGCTGGGGGTATTGAAGATCGCGGTTTCCTCGCCGAAGAAGTCGCCGCTTTTCAGGGTCTCGAACATATGGTCGCCGAGGAAACGCCCGGCGCTGCCCGACTTGATCATCCCCACCATATCGTTGCCGACATCGATCACCTCGTCGGCCTTGATCGTGCAGGTGCTGATCGACTGGGCGATGCGGTTCAGAGACTTGGACGACACCACTTCGCCGAACAGACTGGTGCGCATCAGGAATTCGCGATGCTCCACCAGCCGCGAGACACCATGGAAAACGTCGTTGCGCCGCACGAATTCGGAATACAGCGAACAGGGAATAGCCAGCGCCTGCACGAAACTGGCGGCGCGATAGGTCTCGGACGCGGCGGCGCCGAACAGGCCGGACAACTCGCCGATCAAGGCCCCCGCCGAGAGCACGGAACGCATCTCGATCTCGATGGGGATCATCTCGACACTGCCAGACAGCAGCAGATAGATCTGGTCGTTGACCAACCTTTCCTTCACCAGGATGGTGCCGGGATTGAAGGTTACCACCGGGTTGTTCAGCAATACCCGGATCTGGTGGCGGGGAATGCCGGGGAAATAAGCATCCAGCGCCTCATAGGCATAGGGCCAGATGAAATCGTGGTTGGACGGGATCAGGACATCCATGGTGCCGAACGAGGCCGACGAGCCGATGGCCTTCTGGGCCCGGGTATTGCGCTGCGAGGTATGGGCCAGGATGATCTTGCCCGAGGCGTCGTCGCGGAAATCATAGGCGTCGCCATGGATCATGCCGCCGCCCACGTCGATCTTCTTCACATCGGCCGGTTCGGAATAATCCTTGATGACCTGCTCATACATGGCCTGGCTGATGCCCGGCACCTTGGGATCCTCGGTGATGAACCCCTGCAACACCGACAACCGCGCGATATCGGCCATATGGCAATAAGTGCGGTAGCCGTTCTCCCACATGGCGCGGAAACGCATGATGGTGGTTTCCACCGGATGGGGCGAGAAAACCGGCATCACCTCCAGCCCCTCGATATGGTTCCACTCCCCCTCGGTCAGTTCACAGACGTCGAAATAATCGCCGAACGCCTCTTCCTCGATGGACAGCAGGGCCGCAACCTTCTTGGCCACCGAGGCCTTCACCAGCGGTGAGGCGTAGTATTTCAGCTTGTGGTCCGAACGGATCAGGGTGGTCAGTCCGGCGAAGTGGTCGTCGTGGGAATGGGTATGGAAGATACCTTCGATCTCGTTGACGCCGATCCCCAGCGCGTTGAGCGAGTAAAGGATGTTTGGCCCGGCATCCACCAGATAGACCTTGCCCTGGAACATCAGGATCGAGGCCATGCTGGGACGGTTGATGTCCCAGCCATCCCCCTCGCCGCAATGGATCACCGCGAAATACTCGCGACGCAGGCGATAGAAGCCAAGGGGATAAGGCGCCTCATAGGTCTCGAACGACGGCAGGTTCAAATCCACCACCGCCGTCTCGCCCTGATAGGAAAACTCGAAGACGTTGAACAGCATGCGCCGCACATGCACCCCGTTGCGAATCTCCACCGGGTCGGTGTCCACCACCAAAGTGTCCAGCAGATCACCGGGATGGCGGATTTGGCCGAAGGCGAAGCGCAGCTTCATCCGCATCAGCTCGCGGGCCCGTTCGGGCGTCGCCCCCGCCTCGATGATCTCCTCCTCGGTGACCAGCCCGTAATTGCCGCGATAGATGTACTGCATCTGGGCCTGGACCTGATCGGCACTGCCGATCAGCAAGGGCTTGCAGCCAGTGTTTCCCGGGTGGTTAGGCAGGATCATGCCCTGGCGATAGAGCATCTGCAGCACCGGAAACTCCGCCAGATTGGAGAAGTTGCCGTTCTGCACCATGGCATCGGACAGCAAGATGGCGTTGGGGCCGGTCTCGAATGGCACGCCATTGGACTCGGTCGAGACGATCAGTCCCCGCTTCATCAGATGCTTGACCGCATCGGCGGGACAGCCGCAGAGAATAAAGACCCCGGCCTGAGGAGCCTCGATCCACCAGACGCCGGTGGTTACTTCGATCTTACGCAGCAGCGGCACCCGCTCCTCCAAGCATGGCGGCGAAGAAGTGACGATCCCGCAAAGGGTTCCCGCCCATCCGGTTACGTCATTCTACCTATATATCACGGGAGCGTTAACGAAACACCCACTCTCCGAAGGATAGATCGCTACTAAATTGCGAGGATTCAAGGCGCTGCGGATGCCGTTCGCGTCGGGGCCGAGCGCAGGTCGACCAAACCTACGGCAGGGGAGAACACCACGGTGATGGCAAGGGCAAGGCCGCATACAAGGGCAAGGAGCAAACGACGCCCCAACTCTCCGCGATGCGCGTCCGTGGCGACACTCTCAAGGCTGTTCATTGACCCGCACCCTATCCCAAAGGATTAGAAACTATACGTTGGGCGCAAAGATGGCGTTTTTTCCCGTCCAGGTCCATCCTTTTTTGTATCGCACTCACGAGGCTGCAGACCATCGAAAGCGATACAGATTTTAGCTTTGACTTCCAAATATGTAATTATGTACCTTAATACCTAATTAGGCCGGACGCCAATGATCCGGCAAGAGGGAGGATGAGAAGGCATGCACGAAGTACGCCTTCATGGTCGGGGCGGCCAGGGTGCCGTCCTGGCTTCGGCCATACTTGCCGCCGCCTTGGTGGAGGAAGGCCGACACGTCATGGCCATCCCGGCCTTCGGCTTCGAACGCCGCGGCGCCCCGGTGGTGGCCTTCTTGCGTCTTTCCGATACGGAAATTCGCCGGGTCACCAATATCTATGCGCCGGATATCGTGGTGGTGATCGATCCGACCGTCGCTCGCGCCGTCGATGTCTATGCGGGCATGCCCATGGGCGGCACCCTGGTGATGGCCACCAGCAAGCACGCCGACGAGTTGGTGCTTCCCCCCCATCTCGGCAAGGTGGCGGTGTGCAATGCCATCCATATCGCCATGGACATCTTCAAGCGCCAGATCACCAACACCATCATGCTGGGCGCCTTCGCCAAGGCCACCGGTCTGGTCTCGGTGGCATCGCTGGAACATGCCCTGGCCGAGACCGATTTCCGCGACGCCGGGCTGCGCCAGAATATCGAGGCGGTGCGACGCGGCTATGAAGAGACCACCGTTGTCACCCTGGGCAAGGAACAGGCGGCATGAGCTCCCCCACCACCATCCGCAACGCCCCCGACAATCTCTGTCCCATCGCCACCGAATACACCACCATGCTGACCGGCGACTGGCGGGCGATGCGGCCGGTGGTGGACCGCGACCGCTGCGTCAAATGCGCCACCTGCTGGCTGTATTGCCCGGTGCAGTGCATCCATGAGCGTCCGACCTGGTTCGACGTCAATTACGACACCTGCAAGGGCTGCGGCATCTGCGCCGAGGAATGCCCCCATCGCGCCATCGCCATGGTCGAAGAGACGGAGGGCTGAGATGAGCAAGGCGAAGCCGACCGAAGGGAGTTGCGGGCAAGGCCCGGCGCGCCTCGTGGCGCGAAAGCCAAGCGAACGGAGTTCGCGCCCGGCAACTGAGGGACATAAATCATGAGCAAGACCATCGTCTGCGACGGCAACGAAGCGGCGGCCTGGGGCGCCTGCCTCTCTCGCCCCGATATGGTGGCGGTCTACCCCATCACGCCGCAAAGCTCGCTGGTGGAGTATCTGGCCAAGTTCATCGCCGAGGGCAAGATGGACGCCGATCTGATGGATGTGGAGGGCGAGCACTCGGTGCTGTCCGTGCTGCACGGCGCCTGCCTGGCCGGGGCGCGGACCTATTCCGCCACCTCGGCCCAGGGGCTGGCCTATATGTTCGAGCCCTATTTCCGCACGCCGGGCCTGCGCCTGCCCATGGTGGTGTCGCTGGTCACCCGCGACGCGGTGTCGCCCACCTGCGTCTGGGGCGGCCAGCAGGACGCCATGACGGTGAAGGAAGTCGGCTGGATCCATATGTATTGCGAGACCCAGCAGGAAATCTGCGACACCATCCCCATCGCCTACAAGGTGGCCGAGCATCCCGACGTGATGCTGCCGGTCAACGTCAATCACGACGGCAACTACCTGTCCTATGGCGTGGCGCGGGTGGAGCTGCCCGACCAGGCGGTGGTGGATGCCTTCCTGGGCGAGAAGGACGTCAACTGGCATGCCTGCCTTGACCCGGAACGCCCCATGGCGGTGGACCCGCTGACCGGCGGCGCCGGCGGTGTCGGACCGGCCACCTTCGTGCGCTACCGCAAGGGCATCTGCGCCGGCATGCAGTCGGCTCTCTCCATCATCGAGGAAGCCCATGCCGATTGGGGGCGCCGCACCGGCCGGTACTGGTCGCCGCTGATCGAGGAATACCGCATGGAGGACGCCGAGACCGCCCTGGTCACCATCGGCTCCATGACCGGCGCCGCCAAGGATGCGGTGGACGAGGCCCGCCTGGATGGCCACCGCATAGGACTGGTGAAAATCAAGACCTTCCGCCCCTTCCCGATCCAGCGCATCGCCAAGGCGCTGTCCAAGGTCAAGGCGGTGGGCGTGGTGGACCGCGCCGTCAATTTCGGCTGGAACTCCGGCCCGGTGTTCCAGGAAGTGCTGGGCGCGCTTTACCACCTGCCCCAACGCATTCCCGCCATGAGCTTCATCGGCGGCTTGGCCGGAGCCGATATCACCGTCGAGCATTTCGCCAGCGCCATCGACCGCACCTTGCGGCTGGCGGCGGGCGAGATGGCAACCGCGCCGGTCTGGCTGAACGAGAACGATTGAGGTCAAGCATGCCCGAAGCCAAATATCTTCTCGTCGGCTCCTCCCACGCCGCCCTGGAAGCCCTGCGCTCCATCCGCCATATGGACCCCGAGGGCTCCATGGCCATGATCACGCGGGATGCCCACCTGCCCTATTCCCCCACCATCCTGCCCTATGTGGTGTCGGGCCGTTCCAAGCCGGACGCGGTACTGCTGCGGGATCAGGCCTTTTTCGAGGCCAATCACTGCGCCTTCGTGCCCAACGCCATCGCCACAGGCCTCAACGCCAAGACCCGGACAGTGACGTTGGAGAGCGGCGAGACCTGGCGCTTCGAGCGCCTGCTGATCGGCACCGGAGCCGCTCCGGCCATACCGCCGGTCAAGGGCCTGGATAGCGTGAAATTCCATGTGCTGCGTTCGCTGGACGACGCCAAGGCACTGCGCACCGCCATGGGCGGCGCCCGCCACGCGGTGGTGCTGGGGGCCGGACTGGTGGGGCTGCACGCCGCCGAGACCATGGCCGAGGCCGGATTGTCGGTCTCGGTGGTGGAGATGCAGGCCCATGTTCTGCCCGGCTATTTCGACCCCAAGGCCTCCGAGCGCATCGAAGGCGCCTTCGACGACCACGGGGTCAAACTATTCCTGTCGTGCAAGGTCGTCGCGGTCGAGCCCGAGGATGGCGGCCATTCCTGTCTGGTACACCTTGAGGACAGCCGCGCCCTGAAGGCCGATCTGCTGCTGGTGGCCACCGGCGTGAAGCCGGTGACCGGCTGGCTGGAAGGCTCGGGGGTGCAGGTGGACAAGGGCGTGCTGGTGGACGAGACCATGCGCACCACCGCCCCCGATGTCTGGGCGGCGGGCGACGTGGCCCAGGCCATGGACTTCCATACCGGCAAGACGGCCCTGATCGGCATCATCCCCACCGCCGTGGACCAGGGCCGCATCGCGGGCGCGGGCATGGCGAGCGACCCCGGCGTCAAGTCCTATCCCGGCGGCATCCCGGTCAACACCTACCGCTTCTTTGGCCGGGTGGCGCTGTCCATCGGCCAGGCCGCCGCCCGCGACGGGGTCGAGGTGGCCGAGAGCGACGCGGACGGCTATCGCCGCCTGGTGCTCGAAGACAACCGGCTGGTGGGCTATGCCAGCGTCGACCAGCCCTTCGATGTCGGCATCATGGGCGAGTTGATCCGGCGCAAGCTCGACCTGTCGGCCTGCAAGGACGCCTTCCTGGCCAAACCGGTGGAAACCGGGCGGCGGATCATGAGCGAGCAGTGGAGGTAATGGCCATGGGTGCCGCGTTCGATACCATCGCCTTCAAGGCCAGCCTGTGCGACGGCTGCGGCGACTGCATGACGGCCTGCGCCGAGGCCAAGCAAGGGGCGACTCGTCTCTCCATCGTTCCCGGCGCCAAGGACGGCGCCTTTGAACTGGCCATCTGCCGCCAGTGCGGCGATCCCAAATGCGCCATGGTCTGCCCCTCGGGGGCATTGGCCAAGGATGGCGCTTCCGGCGTGATCGGCTGGGACTCCGACAAATGCATCGACTGTCTGCTCTGCACCGCTGGTTGCGCCTATGGCGGCATTTCGGTGGACCTGGCGGTGGGCCGCGTCGCCAAATGCGACCAGTGCGACGGCGATCCCGCCTGCGCCAAGGCCTGCCCCACCGGGGCGCTGGAGCTGCGCAAGGCGGGCAGCATCTTCAACACCTATGGCGACAAGGAAGACCTGTTCGTCCCCGGCCTGTCGGGCTGCCAGGGCTGCAATTCCGAACTGATCATGCGCCACGCCATGCGTAAGATCGGCCGCAACTCGGTGCTGGCCACCCCGCCCGGCTGCATCCCCGGCATGGGCTCGGTGGGCTATAACGGCAAGACCGGCACCAAGGTGCCGGTGTTCCATCCGCTGCTGACCAATACCGCCTCCATGCTGGCGGGCATCCGCCGCCAGTACGACCGGGTCGGGCGCAAGGACATCGTGGTCATGGCCCTGGCGGGCGACGGCGGCACCGCCGATTGCGGCTTTCATGCCGTCTCGGGCGCCGCCGAGCGCGGCGACAAGATCCTGTATGTCTGCGTCGACAACGAAGGTTATATGAACACCGGCATGCAGCGGTCCGGCACCACGCCCTATGGCTCGTGGACCTCGACCACCCCGGTGGGCGAGAAGCAGAAGGGCAAGACCCAGGACGCCAAGAACCTGCCCATGATCATGGCCGCCCATAAGTGCCGCTATGTGGCCACCGCGTCCACCGGCTACATGGAGGACCTGTACGAGAAGCTGGACAAGGCCATCGCGGCCTCGTTCGAGGGCTTCTCCTACCTGCATATCTATTCCCCCTGCCCCACCGGCTGGCGCATCCCGTCATCCAAGGTGATCGAGGCCTGCCGCCTGAGCGTCGAGACCAATTTCGTCACCTTGTGGGAATACACCAACACCGAGGGAATGCGCTTCACCCGCTCGCCCGACAACGCCCTGCCGGTCGAGACCTATGTCAAGATGATCGGCAAATACCGTCACCTGACTCCCGACCAGCTCGCCCATATTCAGGCCAAGGTGGACGAGCAGGTCGCGCTGCTGCGGATCATGGCGGCGAATGCGCCGCCGCCGCCCGCGGCGCGGAGGCCTCCGGCCGGATCCTCCACTCCGGCCGGAGGCGAAATTCCCCAAGCTCCGCTGCGCCAGGAAATCGCCCGCAATTAGCCGTGAGCGGCCCGGTCTAGTGGAAGCTTCTCCGCTAAACGTCATGGCCGGACTTGATCCGGCCATCCATGGACCCCCGGATCAAGTCCGGGGGTGACGAAAGAAAGTACAGACTCCATCAAACTCTGACCGACACTAGCCGTGGACGGTTCTGGAGGTCCGGGCGGCGACGCCGCGCGACAACAGATGAATGCCGCCCAAGGTCGCGACCCAGGCCAGCAGTTGGGCCATGCTGGGGCGGTCGACATAGCCGATCAGGGTATGGGCGAGACGGCCGGGCAGGCTGGTTTCCTGCAGCAGGGCCGAACTGTCCCACACCGGCTGCGACGACAGGTCCAGCCATCCGGCGGCGTCCAGGAAGTTCACCGCCTGGGCCGCCATGCCCGCCGCCAGCAGCATCACCAGCCAGGTGGTGACGCCGATCAGGCGGCGAACCGGAATGCGGACCAGCCCCATATAGAGCAGGCTGCCCATGGCCGCCCCGGCCGCCAGCCCCAGGACGCAGCCCGCCAGGGTGGCCAGCGGTCCCTCGGTCGCCGATGCCGTGGTCCCCAGGACGAACAGCACCGTCTCGGCGCCCTCGCGCAGCACCGCCACGCCGACCACCACCGCCAGCACCCAAAGCGGCCGGTCGCCCGCCGTGACCTGCCGACCGACGCCGGTCATCTCGGCCACCAGTTCGCGGGCATGGCTTTGCATCCAGGCCGTGTGCCAGGCCAGCATCGCCACCGCCAGCCCCAGAATGGCGGCGTTGAACAGTTCCTGGCCGACACCGTCCATGGCGCCGCTCAGACGTTCCGCCCCCAGCGCCAACAGCGCCGAGCCCAAAACCCCGATGGCGATGCCAAGACCGACCCAGCGGCGGCTGGCGGCAACCCCCTTGGTGGCGGCCAGCACGATGCCGATGATCAAGGCGGCTTCAAGAACCTCGCGAAAGACGATGATGGTAGCGGCCAACATGAAGACCCCAATTCTTGCTGTTATTGCGTCGCATTCGCATTATTTATGCCGAGACCAGCCCTGTAAAGGGAAATCGCCCCCAGGAAACCATAAGGGCCGGACGTCGCCGCCCGGCCCCGGTCAAGACATGCCAGCGAAAGCGTCTACAGGCCCAGATAGGCTTCCTTGACCTTCTCGTTGGAAATCAGGGCCTGGCCGGTATCGGAGAGCACCACCGAGCCGGTTTCCAGCACATAGCCGCGATCGGCGATGGCCAGGGCGGCATAGGCGTTCTGCTCCACCAGGAAGATGGTGGTGCCCGCCTCCTTCAAGGCGACGATGGTGCGGAAGATTTCCTCCACCAGCAGCGGCGCCAGTCCCATGCTGGGCTCGTCCAGCAACAGAACCCGGGGCTTGCCCATCAGGGCGCGGGCAATGGCCAGCATCTGCTGTTGCCCTCCCGACAGGGTCCCGGCGGGAAGCTCGCGCTTCTTGTAGAGGATCGGGAACATGTCATACATGCGCTGCATGTCGGCCTGGATTTCCGGCCCCGAACGCAGATAGGCCCCCAGGCGCAGATTATCCTCAACCGACATGGGGCCGAACACCTGCCGTCCTTCCGGCGACTGGCTGATTCCCAGCCCCACCCGCTTCTCGGCCACCAGAGTGGTGATGTCGGCGCCGTCGAAACGCACCGAACCGCCACTCACCGGCTGGACACCGGAAATGCAGCGCAACAGCGTGGTCTTGCCCGCGCCATTGGCGCCCACCAGGGCCACCAGTTCGCCTTCCGCCACGGTGACGTCGATGCCCTTCAGCGCCTGGATGCGGCCGTAATGGCTGGTCAGGCCGGAGATTTCGAGAAGCGTCCCCATCACGCATGTGCTCCCAGATAGGCCTTGACCACGTCCGGATTGGCGCGCACCTCGGCGGGCGTGCCCTCGGCCAGCTTGCGGCCGTAATCCAGGGCGGTGATGTGATCGGAAATTCCCATCACCATCTTCATGTCATGCTCCACCAGCACCACGGTGATGCCCGACGCCGCCACCCGCTTGATGACCTCGTCGATCTCGCGCGATTCGGTGGCGTTGAGACCGGCGGCCGGTTCATCCAGCAGCAGCATCTTGGGCTTGGCCGCCAGGGCTCGGGCGATTTCCAGGCGCTTGAGCGCGCCATAGGGCATGGAAGCGGCGTCGGCATCCAGATACTTGGCCAGGCCGACGAATTCCATCAGTTCGGTACAACGGGCGCGGCACTCGCGGTCGCCCCGCACCACAGCGGGCAGCCGCAGGAAGGATGACAGGAAGCCCCGGTTGAGGTGGAGATGGGCGCCCACCATCACATTCTCGATGGCCTGCATGTTGAAGAATATCTGCAGGTTCTGGAAGGTGCGGCTCATGCCCATGGCCGCCAGTTCATAGGGCTTCAGCCCCGAGACCAGCCGGTCCTGGAACAGCACCCGGCCCGCGCTCGGCGTATAGACCCCGGTGATCAGGTTGAACAGGGTGGTCTTGCCCGCCCCGTTGGGGCCGATGATGGAGTGGATATGCCCGGGCTCCACCGAGAAGGTCAGGTCCTCGACGGCATGGACGCCGCCGAATTCCTTGGACAGGTTCTCGACCTTGAGAAGTGTCATCGCCCCGCCTCCCTGCTCTTGAGCTTGGCCAGCAGGCTGGGCAGCAGGCCCTTGGGCATGAAGATCATGGTCCCCATCATGATGACGCCCAGGATCATGGCCTCGTACTGTTCCACCGAGGCCAGCACCTGGGGCAGCAGGGTCAGGATGACCGCGCCGACCACGGCGCCGAATACCGAGGCCATGCCGCCCAGCACCACCATGGTCACCAGATGGACCGAGCCGAAGAAGCTGCCGATATCGGGGGTGATGAAGCCGTTCTTGTGGGCGAACAGCGAGCCCACCACCGAGGCGAACACCGCCGAGACCACGAAGACCAGCACCTTGTAGCTGGAGGTGTCGACGCCGACCACCTCGGCGCCGACCTCGGACCCGTGCACGGCGCGCAGCGCCCGGCCCACGGGGCTGTCGATCAGGTTCAAGGCCAGCCAGACGGCAAGGATCAGCAATACCCCTGCCACCCAGTACCACATGCGGTCGCCCATGACGGTGAAGCCCAACATCTTGAAATTGTCCAGACTCATGCCGTCGGGACCACCGGTGAACTTGGATTCGGTCTTCAGCACGATATGGATGATGATGCCGATGCCCAGCGTCGCCATGGCCAGATAATGGCCCTTCAGCTTCAGGATGGGACGCCCGACCACGAAGGCCAGCAGTCCCACCACCAGGGCCGAGATGGTCAAAGCGCCGATGGGCGGCACGTTGTACATGGTGGTCAGCAGCGCCGAGCCATAGGCGCCCAGCGCGAAGAACCCGGCATGGCCCAGGCTGATCTGGCCGGCATAGCCGATCAGCAGGTTCAGCCCGACGCAGACGATGGCGTTGAACATGGCGTTGACGCCGACATCATAGAAATAGCTGTTGGTGAAGCCGATGGGAGCGGCGGCGACCACGATCGCCAGCAGCGCCAATCCCCCGGTCCTTGGTGTCTTGAGGTTCATTGCTTTACACCCGATCCGTGCCGCGCTTGCCGAAAAGGCCGTTGGGCATGAAGAACAGCACGAAGAGAATGATGACGAAGGCGATGGCGTCCTTGTAGGCGGACGACAGATAGCCCGAGGCCAGCGCCTCGACGATGCCGACGATCAGGCCGCCGATGATGGCGCCGCCGCCATTGCCCAACCCGCCCAGCACCGCCGCGCTGAACCCCTTCAGGCCCAGCATGATGCCGGCTTCGTAATTGGTGAAGGTGATGGGGGTCACCACCACGCCGCCCACCGCGCCCAGCAGGGCCGACAGGGCGAAGCTGGCCAGCAGCACCTTCTTGACGCCGACGCCCACCAGTTGGGCGGCCAGGCGGTTGTGCGAGGTGGCCAGCATGGCCTTGCCGAACATGGTGCGGTTGAAGAACCACCACAGGCCGACGATCATTACCGCCGCCACCGCGAACACCCACAGGCTTTGCGGCATCAGGGTGGCGCCCATGACGCCGATGGGGGTCTCGCCGGAGAAGGCGGGCAGCGAGTGGAATTCCTTGTCCAAGATGATCTGGGTGGCGCCGCGCAGGAAGATGGAGGCGCCGATGGTGATGATGATGATGGTCACCACATCGGCATTGCGCGCCGGTTCGATGGCGAACTTCTCCAACGCCACGCCCACCGCCATGGAGATAAGCAGGGCCAACACGATGGCCAGCGGCATGGGAACTCCCGCCGCCACCAGGGTGGCCGAGGCCATGCCGCCGATCATGATGAACTCGCCCTGGGCGAAGTTGATCACGTGGCTGGCGTTGTAGATGATGGCGAAGCCAAGGCCCGCCAAGGCGTAGATGGCGCCCGAGGTCAGCCCGGAAAACAGGTATTGCAGGAATGCGGCGAACATAATTCCCCCGGCCCCACGCTAGTTACACTAGGTCGGATTGACCGGCGGCCCCGCCACGCCCGAAGACGCGGCGGAAACCACCGAAACAGTTTAGGATCAGTCGCTCAGAACCCAATCGCCCTTGCGGATTTCCACCATGTGGAAGGCCGAGAGCGACAGGCCCATATGGTCGGTCGCGGTCATGGAGACCAGACCGCCGGTGCCGACATAGCCCGAGGTCTTTTCGATCTCGTCACGGACCTTTTCCTTGTCCACCGAACCGGCGCGAGCAGCGGCGGCCAGGAAGATCTGGAGGCCGTCATAGGCATGGCCCGCGAAAGTGGAGACGTCCGACTTGAAGGCGGCCTCGTATTCCTTCTTGAACGCGGTCACCACCGGCTTTTGCGGGTCGGTGGCGGCGAGCTGATCGGGAACAACCAGACCGGCGGCGGGCAGACGCACGCCCTCGGCGGCTTCACCGGCCAGCTTGATATAGTCCTTGGAGGCGACACCGTGGGACTGGTACAGCGGCACCGTCATGCCGAGCTGCTTGAAGTTCTTGGTGACGATGGCCGGTCCCTGGCCGAAGCCGAAATTGAACACCGCCTGGACGCCGGGGGTGTTCTTGATCTTGGTAAGCTGGGCGGTGACGTCGGGATCCTTGGGCGAATAGACCTCGTCGGCGACGATTTCGATGCCGTAGTTCTTCACCACCAGCATCGACTGGTCATGGCCCGACTTGCCGAAACCGGCATCCTCGGAAATCAGGGCGATCTTGCTGATGCCCTTCTTCTTCATGTCGCCGAAGACCTTCTCGGCGGCCATGCGGTCGGTGTGGGGAGTCTTGAACACCCACTTCTTCACGGGCTCGACGATGTTGACGCCACCCGCCAGCGAAATGAAGGGAATGCCCGCGCGCTCCACCAGGGGAACCGCCGCCATGGTGGTGCCGGTGGTGGAACCGCCGATCAGGACGTCGACCTTGTCGCTTTCGATCAGGCGCTTGGCGAAAGTGGAGGCCTTATCGCCCGCGCCGCCGTCGTCATAGACCACCAGTTCGAGCTTGCGTCCCATGACGCCGCCCGCCTTGTTCATCTTCTCGACATACATTTCCAAGGTCTTCTTCTCGGGCTCGCCGAGAAACGACGCCGGACCGGTGGCGGACAGGAAAGCGCCGATCTTGATGGGCTCGGCGGCAGAGGCCTGACCGGCCAAGGCTACGACTCCGGCGCAGACCATGGCGGTCGCGCCCCACTTGACGAGGTTACGCATTCATTTTCCTCCCAGAAGCAGCTCACGGCTTATGGCGCCGCGTAGCTTATCTAAGAGCCTATTTAACCTGAGAGCAACCGCCAACGCCACAAAAAATTACGCAAATGAGTACCGATTTGCTGAATGAAAAAATGCAAAGGTATGCCCTACCCGCCCACCAGCGTAATTGACTTGCAACAAAACGTAACTTTTTGTAACGTCTTGGTTGGGGAAGAGTACCCGGAATGGGGAGACGGTGGCCGACGGGCCCCGGGGGTCATGAGCAGTGACAATGTTCTCATCGAGAAACTGAAGCAGCAACGGGACCGGTTCATCGCCTTCGCCTTCGCGGGGGCCGACTTGCTGCTGGAAATGGACGACCAGGATGTCGTCACCTATTCCGCCGGGGCGGGAGAGGCCTTGTACGGCATCTCCGACGCCGAACTGGTGGGAAAGCCGCTGGCCGACTTCATCTTTCCCCGCGACCGCAAGAAGTTCACCGAGGCGCTGCTGCGGCTGCGCAATACCGGGCGGCTGGACCACACGCCCCTGACCATGGTGGGCTCCACCGGGGCTGTATCGCGCATGCGCATGGGCGGCATCAAGCTGCCCCAGTTCCCCAAGGGCTACCATCTGGTGATGTCGCGGGTCTCGCCGGTGGCCGAGGATTCCAATCAGGCGACCACCGCCGACCCCAAGGTCCGCTTCGTGGAAATGGTGCAGCAGCGCCTCAACGAGGCCAACCGCCTGGGTCAGGAATACACCCTGACCCTGTTCGACCTGTCCAGTTCGAACCTGAAATCCATCGAACCAGCCACCCTGCAAAGTTTCCTGACCACCATCTTGCACACTCTGGAGGAATGTTCGGTCCGCCAGACCTCGGCCGGGCCGCTCAACGACAGGGCCTTCGGGCTGGTCCACGATTCCAAGGTCACGGCCGGAGCGGTGCAGCAGCGGGTGGCGGATGTGGTCCAGCAGTTCGGCGGCCGGGTCAAGGGCGCCAATATCAAGATGCACTCCGCCACCATGGACATGGACGACAAGGCCCTGTCGGAAGAGGATATCGGCAAGGCGCTGGGATTCATCATCAACGGCTTCGTGCGCGAGGCCTCGAAATTCACCATCAAGTCACTGTCCGAGGGCGCCCAGGTTGCCAGCGCCGATACCCTGGCGCGGGTGCGAAACTTCCGCAAGATGATCAAGGGCGAGAAGCTGGTCTTCCTGTATCAGCCCATGGTCAACATCCATTCCGGCGCCGTGCTGGCCTATGAGGCCTTTGGCCGCATCTCCCACGGGGCGGGCTATTTCAACCCGTCGCAGATCATTCCCTTCGCCACCGATGTGGGCGTCATCGGCGAATTCGACCTGATCGCCGTCAACAAGGCGCTGGGCACCATGAAGGCGGCCATGGACGTATCGTCCCTGGCCAGCATCGCCATCAACGTCTCGGGCACCTCGCTGGGCAATCCGGCCTTCTATCACGCCCTGCTGAAGATCCTGGAACAGAACAAGCCGCTGCTGGCCCGCACCGTGCTGGAAATCACCGACGCCGCCCGGATCTATAACCTGGACGAGGCGCGGCGACTGCTGGCCCGCATCAAGCGCCTCGGCGTGCGCCTGTCGCTGGACGATTTCGGCTCGGGCGGCGCCGCCTTCGACATCCTGAAGATCCTGCCGGTGGATTACGTCAAGATCGACCCGTCCTATCTCCACGAGGCGCGCGAGAAGCGGGGCCGGTCGGTGCTGCGGGCGCTGACCAGCCTCAGCCACGACCTCGGCATGACCACCATCGCCGAATGCGTCGAGGACAGCCAGATGATGGACATCATGCGCGACGTGGGCATCGAGTATGCCCAGGGCTATTTCTTCGCGCCGCCCAGCGTCGACGGCGCCAAGCGCATCAAGTACTTCAAGGATCACCTGAAGACCGACGAGCGGACCTCGGCGGCGGAATAGACCGGGTCCCATTCCACTGGACCACGGAACGGGCTGGGTCTATTTTGCCAGCCAACCGTGCCGATGCCTGCCCCCTTCTCCACCCGGCAGGTACACAGGCAGCCTTCCGCGAGGGTCTCCATCATGCATGATCCGTTGAATGCTTTCGCCCTGGGGGGCGATGTCTATATCGATGGGGCCAAGACCGGCCCCCTGGCCGGGCTGACCTTCGCCGCCAAGGATGTGTTCGACGTTCAGGGCTATGTCACCGGCGCGGGTAATCCCGATTGGCGCCGCCTGGCCGAACCGGCCAAGCACACCGCCTGGGCGGTGGCCGCCATGCTGGAATCCGGCGCCCGGCTGGTGGGCAAGACCCATACCGACGAATTGAGCAAGGGCATCTTCGGCGACAACGCCCATTACGGCACCCCGGAAAACCCCCGTGCCCCCGGCCATGTCCCCGGCGGGTCCAGCAGCGGTTCCGCCGCGGCGGTGGCGGGCGGGCTGTGTCAGTTGGCTCTGGGAACCGATACCGCCGGATCGACCCGGGTCCCCGCTTCGTTCTGCGGCATCTGGGGCCTGCGCCCGACCCTGGGGGCGATCTCCATGGAAGCCACCCTGGGCCAGTCCAACACTTTCGATACCGTTGGCCTGATGGCCGACGATCCCGATCATCTCGCCTTGATGGGCGAGGTCTTGCTGCGCAAGAAGGTCAAGGATGTCCGCCCCGCCAAGGTGGTGGTACTGGAAGATGCCCTGGAAGCCTGCGACGCAGCGGTCGTGGCCGCCTTCGACTCCGTTCTGCCCCGCCTGGCCGAGGCCGTCGCCCCGGTGACACGCGGCACCCGCATCTCGCCGGTTCCCCTGCTCGACTGGCTCGAACACCAGAACGCCATCCAGGGCCGTGAGGCATGGGAGAAATACGGCGAATGGATCAACCTCAACAATCCCCGCCTGGGATTCGAGGTGGCCGACAATTTCCTGCGCGGCTCTAAGGTCTCCAACCGCACCGTCTCCGCCGCGCGCGGCTTCCGCCTCAGGGCGCGGCGCTGGATCGCCGAGGCGCTGGAGGGAAATGCCGTCCTCGCCCTGCCCACCACGCCCGTCACCGCGCCGCCGCTGCACAGCCCGCGCTCGGTGCTGTGGGAAGTCCGCAGTCGCATGGTGGCGCTGACCGCCATCGCCGGCATGGCCGGTTGCCCCCAGATCACCCTGCCGCTGTGCACGGTGGGCGGCCTGCCGCTGGGCATTTCGCTGATCGGCCCGCGTGGCGGCGATGCTCTCCTGCTGGCGGCGGCGAAGCGCATCGGGAAGGCCTGAGTCACCAAGCCCCCTCCCACCCGCTACGCGGGTCCCCCCTCCCCCGGCCCGGCCGGGGGAGGGTTTGGGGTGGGGGCCGCTTCGATTTACCCCCTCCCCCGGCCAAGCCGGGGGAGGGTCGGGGTGGGGGCCTTCCTACAGCCCCCTGATCCAGCGCGGCCGCAACGCCACCTGCCCCGCCAGGGCGGCATCCAACTGCGCCAGGAGTTTAGGCTTGTCCCGGGGCAGGGTTCCGGCCAGGGGCAAGGTATTGCTGGCATGGTTGGAGCGGAAGATCACCGGCGCCGGGGGGTCGAGGCGCTCGATCAGGCGGCGCAGTTCCAGCATCACCGCCCGGTCGTCCTGCCACTGGAAGCCGTCGCCCCACCGCTCGAAAAAGCGCGGCGCCACGCTGCTTTCGAGGCCCAGTTGCAAGGTGGAGAGATAGACCGGCGGCGCCCGGTTGACCAGGTCGGCGGTGGCATCGATGTGATCCTGCCAGTCGCGCTGGCCGCCCAGGCCGAGGATGACGGTGGCCGAGACCTTGAGCCCATTGGCCCGCGCCTTGGCCAGGGCATCCTCCATCTGTCGCGACGAGCCCTTGGCGATGCGCTTCAGCAAGGCGTCGGAGCCGGATTCGATGCCGAGATAGACCAGACCCAGCCGCTTGGACTTCAGCAGGGCGATGTCCTCGTCGGACTTCTTCAGGATATCGAAGGGCGTGGCATAGGCCGAAATGCGTTGCAGGGCGGGAAACCGGTCCGCCAGCCCGTCGCACAGCGCCACCAATGTCTCGGTGGGCAGGCAATAGGCGTCGCCATCGGCCAGGAATACCCGATGGGCCTCGGGCCAGTCGCGGGCGGCTTCGTCCATGTCGGCGAAGACCTCGCCCAGCGGCCGGGCGCGGTAGTCCTTGGTCTTGTACATGGAGCAGAAGCTGCACTGGTTGTAGCGACACCCCAATGTGGCCTGGATGATCAGGTTGTCGCCTTCCGAGGGCGGCCGCCACAGGGGGAAATCGTAGTCGATCACGGCCGCTTGTCCCGCATGGTCACCAACTCCTCCGCCGCCGTGGGATGGATGCCGACGGTGGCGTCGAACTGGGCCTTGGTGGCGCCGCATTTCAGCGCCACCGCGAAGCCCTGGATGATCTCGGGCGCATCCGGCCCCAGCATGTGCACCCCCAGCACCCGGTCGGACTCGGGGTCCACCACCAGCTTCATCAGCGTGCGTTCCTCGCGCCCGGCCAGGATGTTGCGCATGGGCTTGAAGCGCGACAGATAGACATCCACCGCGCCGAATTTCTCGTGGGCGTCGGCCTCGGTCAGTCCCACCGTCGCCAGGGGCGGCTGGCTGAACACCGCCGAGGGCACATTGGCGTAGTCCATGGCGGTGGGCTGGCCCTGGAAGGCGGTGCGCACGAAGGCCATGGCCTCGTGAATGGCCACCGGAGTCAGATTCATGCGGTCGGTGACGTCGCCCACCGCCCAGATATGGTCGACGCTGGTGCGGGAATAGGCATCCACCACCACCGCGCCCTGCCCGTCCAGCACCACTCCGGCCTCCTCAAGGCCCAGACCGGCGGTATTGGGACGGCGGCCGGTGGCGTAAAGCACCAGATCGGTCTCCATCACCTCATCCTCGGACAGGCGCAGGCTGTATCCCTTGCCCGTCCGCTCGATGGAGCGCACCTGGGTCTCGGCGCGAATGGCGACGCCGCGCCGGGCCATCTCCTCGGCCAGGGCGGCGCGCAAGTCCTGGTCGAAGCCGCGCAGCACCCCATCGCCGCGCAGCACCAGGGTGACGGCGACTCCCAGGGTGCTGAAGATGCCGGCGAATTCCACCGCGATATAGCCGCCGCCCACCACCACCATGCGCTCGGGCAGTTGCATCAGGTCCAGCGCCTCGTTGGAGGTCACCGCGTGCTCGATGCCCGGCAGCCGGGGCAGCGAGGGATGGCCGCCGGTGGCGATCAGCAGATGGGGCGCCGTCAGTCTGCGGTTGCCGACCTCGACGGTATGGGGATCAAGCAGGCGGCCCCGCCCCTCCACCACCGTGACGCCGCTGTCGCGCAGGATGCGGCCATAGATGGTTTCCAGCCGGTTGAGCTCGGCATTCTTGGCCGCCACCAGACGGGCCCAGTCGAAGCGGGCATTGTCGATGTCCCAGCCATAGCCCTGAGCATCGGCCAAGTCGTCGGCGAAGCGCGATCCGAACACCAGCAGCTTCTTGGGCACGCAGCCGCGCATGACGCAGGTGCCGCCCAGGCGGCTTTCCTCCACCACCGCCACCTTGCGCCCGGCCTGGGACGCCATCCGGGCGGCGCGCACGCCCCCCGAACCGGCCCCAAGGACGATCAGGTCGAATGAACTGGTGGGCATGATGCGTCTCTCCGGCGGTGGCGGTTACAGGCTATCAAGTGGGGCCAATTCCGGGAAGCTCAATGCGGCTTGGCAGTGGCTCGCCGCCGTGCCAAGCTTGGAAAAATTGTTGGGAGGCTCAACAATGCCCAAACAGGGGCTGGCGGCGCGACTGCCGTTCCATTACGGCTGGCTGGTCGTGCTGGCGGGGGCGGTGACGACCTTCGCCTGCCTGGGCATGGGCCGCTTCGCGCTCGGCATGCTGCTGCCCTCCATGGGCCTATCGCTGCCGCTGACCCGGTCCGAGATGGGCTGGATTTCCACCGGCAATTTCATCGGCTACATGGCCGCCGTCTCCATGGGCGGGCTGATGGTCCGCCACCTGGGAGCGCGCCGGGCGGTGGCGCTGGGACTGGCCCTGGTGGGCGCTTCCATGATCCTGGTGTCCCGTGCCGAGGGCTTTGTCGCCGTGTTGGCGCTGTACCTGCTGACCGGCTTCGGCAGCGGCACCGCCAATGTGCCGGTGATGGGATTGATCGCCCACTGGTTCGGCCGCCGCGTGCGCGGCCGCGCCGCCGGATTCGTGGTGATCGGCTCGGGCGTCGCCATCATGGCCACCGGAGTCATGGTTCCCGCCATCAACGCCGCCCAGGGGGCAGAGGGCTGGCGCATGTCGTGGATGGTGATCGGAGGCATCGTGCTGGTGGCCGCCGTGATCGACGCCATCGCCCTGCGCAACCACCCCTCGGAGTTGGGGCTAGAGCCGGTCGGAGGGGTGGGCGTCATACCGGGAGCGCCGGCCTGCGCCGCTCAGCCGATGGTATCGCGCACCCGCATCCTGGCCCATCTCGGAGCACTCTATGCCGCCTTCGGCTTCACCTATGTGATCTACGCCACCTTCATCGTCACCGCCCTGGTGCAGGAACGCGGCTTTCCCGAATCCACCGCCGGGCAGTTCTGGTCCTGGATCGGCCTGCTGTCCCTGGCCTCGGGGCCGGTGTTCGGCGGCCTGTCCGACCGTTTCGGCCGGGGGCGCGGCATGATGGTAGTCTTTTCGTTCCAGGCCCTGTCCTACCTGATGGTGGCGTTGCCGCTGCCCGAGCCCTTCCTCTACGCCTCCACCATCCTGTTCGGTCTGGCGCTGTGGGCGATTCCCTCCATCATGGCCGCCGCCGTGGGCGACTATCTGGGGCCGGACCAGGCGGCCTCGGCCTTCGGCACCATCACCGTGGCCTTCGCCCTGGGCCAGATCGTCGGCCCCGCCCTGGCCGGGCTGATGGCCGATGCCTGGGGCAGCTTCTCGGGAAGTTTCGCCATGGCTACGGTGGTGGCGGCTCTCGCGGTCGGCGGCGCGGCCCTGCTGCCAGCGGGCCAGAAACATTAGCCCTGATGCTGGCGCTGATACCGGCGCGCGATCATGCCCGCCGCCACCAGTTGGATCAGGTGGTAGAGGATGGTGGGCGCGATCACCATGCCCAGGATGGGGCTGGCGCCGAACATGATCTTGGCCATGGGGACACCGGTGGCCAATGACTTCTTGGTGCCGCAGAACACCCCGGCGATGACGTCCTCGCGATTGAAGCCCAGCAGGCGGCAGACCAGGCTCAGCAAGCCGAACACCAGGAAGAACAAGGCGGCCGCGCCCCCCGCCACCCAGGCCAGGGTATCGGGACCGTGACGCTCCCAGATACCCCCCGCCACCGAATCGGCGAAGGAGTTCAGCACGATCAGCAAGATGGTGATGCGGTCCAGGGGCTTGAGCCAGCCCATATTGCGCCCGACCCAGCCATGCAGCCAGGGCCGCAGGGCTTGGCCCAGGGCGATGGGCAGCAGCACCAGCAGCACGATCTTGGTCAGCACCAGGGAAAGATCGAGGGAGCCGCCGCTGGTGGACAGGTACCAGTTGACCCAGAGCGGCGTCGCCACCACCCCGATCAGGCTGGACAGGGTGGCGTTGAAGATGGCGCCCGCCACGTTGCCCCCGGCGATGGAGGTCATGGCCACCGAGGACGAGATGGTGGACGGCAGCGCCGCCAGGAAGAAGAAGCCCAGCAGCAGATCGGCATGAACCCGCTGATCCAGGGCCTTGGCCACAGCCAGCATCAGCACCGGGAACAGGACGAAGGTGGAGAGCTGGACCAGCAGATGCAGCCGCCAGTTCAGCATGCCGGCCTTCAGCCGTTCCGGCGGCAGGGTCAGGCCATAGAGCAGGAACACCAGCGCCACGCCCCAGGTGGCGACCACATCCATGGCCAGCCAGCCGCCGCTACGCCCCAGATCGGGCAGCAGCCAAGCCAGCCCGACCATGCCGACCAGACCGATCAGGAAGGCATCGATGCCGATGCGGGCAAGCAGACGGAGCACGGCCGACCTCGATGATGGATGACGCCAGTACCGGAGGCTGGCGGCGCCAACCGGCCCGTGCGATCATTACCCGTTTGCTGTCGAGGTCAAGCCGCGTGTCACGCATCCTGCCCATGCTGGCGCTCGCCGCCAT
Source organism: Paramagnetospirillum marisnigri (assembly GCF_001650715.1). Classification (GTDB taxonomy): domain Bacteria; phylum Pseudomonadota; class Alphaproteobacteria; order Rhodospirillales; family Magnetospirillaceae; genus Phaeospirillum; species Phaeospirillum marisnigri. Next base: position 105,466 of record NZ_LWQT01000109.1, read on the forward strand.
GACTTTGCTTCCCGCGACCGCCCGGGCCGAAACCATCCTGGGCCAGCGGATTTTCGTGGAATTCGCCTTCGACCTGTCCACCAGTGAACTGGCGGCGGCCGAACGCTATGGCGCGACTTACTTCACCAAGGCCAAGGCGGCGGGCCGACCGCTCACCGCCCGGGTGGCGCGAAGCGATAGCACCATCCTGATCAGCCTGGAATCGGTCGCCATCTGCGAAAGGGCCAAGGGCTGCCCACTTCTGGTCTTCCGCGACATCACCAAGAAGCCGGTCCTGGAGCGCTTTGCCTTCCAGAATTTGATCCTCGACTATCGCGAGAAGGGGACCTTCCTGATCCTGCGAGTGTGGAACACCACCACGGAATGCCTGGTCTCCAACGTGCTGCGGGCCAAGTGCAAGGATGTAAGCCCGAAATGACTGACCTCTTTCGGCCTCGGCCAGGGTGTGGTACGAACGGTGCGCAAGCCGGAAGCCAGGGGACAGGATGGGCGGCGACAGGGTCATGTATCGGGTGGGACGATGGGCGCTGCTGACGGCGGCGGTCCTGGTGCCGTCCGCCTGCAACCTGACTCCGACCTATGAGCGGCCCAAGCAGGACATTCCCGCGAACTATCGCAACCCGCTCCCCGATCCCTCGCCCGATCTTCCCCGTCCGCTCTCGGAATGGTGGAAGTCGTTCGGCTCGGACGAATTGAACGCCCTGGTGGACGAAGCGCTGGCCAATAACCGCGACATCAAGGCCGCCACCCAACGCATTCTCCAGGCCGAGGCCCAAGCGGGCAGCACCGCCGCGTCGCTGTTTCCGTCCGTGACCTTGAACGCTAAGCGCAGCGCCGATTCCCCCACCGGCGGCCAAGGCACCCTGATCACCGGCAATACCAATCGCACCCACCGCCTGACCTCCATCGGCCTTTCCGCCAGTTATGAAGTGGATCTGTGGGGCAAGCTGCGCGCCTCCGAGGCCTCCGCCCTTGCCACCGCCCTGTCCAACGTCCATGACCGCGAGGCACTGGCCATCACCATGGTCTCGGACCTGGTGGGTACCTATCTCCAGTATCTGGAAAGCCTGGACCGCGAGGAAGTGGCCCGGAACAACATCGCAAACATGAAGACCATGCACGCCGCCGTGCGCGAGCGGGTCCGCCTGGGCGAAAGCTCGGAACTGGAACTGGCGCAGCAGCGCAACGTGCTGGCCCAGGGCGAGGCCACCATTCCGCCCATCACCCTGCAGCGGGAACGTGCCTTCAACAAGATCGCCATCCTGCTGGGTAAGCCTCCGGCCACGCTGAAGATCAAGGGCAACAGCCTGATGAGCCTGTCGCTGCCGGAACTGGTGCCAGGCCTGCCATCGGACCTGTTGCTGCGCCGCCCCGACATCAAGAAGGCCGAGGCCAATCTGGTAGCCGCCAATGCCAATATCGGCGTGGCGCGCGCCAAGATGCTGCCGACCTTCTCGCTCAGCGGCGATCGTGGCTGGGCCAGCCAGCTGTTCGACAGCATCGCCTCGCCCGCCGCCATCTACTGGACCATCGCGGGAACCGTCGCCACCACCATCTTCGACGGCGGCAAGACCGAGGCTGACATTGCCTATGCCAAGGCCCGCTATGGCGAACTGGCGGAAACCTATCAGCAGACCATCCTGACCAGCTTGCGCGACGTCGAGGATGCCCTGGCGTCCATCCGCCTCCAGGGCGATCTGGAAGTGGCGCAGCAGGAAGTGCTGCAGGCCTCCATGGATGCCTACCGTCTCAGCTCGGAGGCGTTCCGCCTGGGCATGGTGGACTATCTGAACGTGCTGGAGACCCAACGCACCCGCTTCCAGGCCCAGGATGCCCAGGTCCAGTCCCGCTTCGGCCGCCTCAGTTCCGTGGTGGCCTTGTACAAGGCCCTTGGCGGCGGCATGGAACGCCCCGAGGAACCCGCGCCGACCGCCGAGGGCACAGCCAAGGAACCGACCACTTCCATTCCCGTCGCGGCTCCTGCGGTTTCAATGGTTCCCGCGCGGGAGCCCATCGCTCTTCCGGTGGCCGCTCCCGCTCCGGCGCCCGTGGCTACTCCCGCTTCGGCTCCCGTGGCCGCTCCCGCTCCGGCACCCGTGGCCGCTCCCGCCCCCCTGCAACTGAGCATCCCGGCGCCACAGCAGCCGGTGGCTCCGAAGCAGCTCCCCCAGGGGCCGATGACCCTGGAACTCATCACCCCACCACCGGCCCCGTCATCGTCCCCGATCGCGCCGGTCAAGGCCCCGGCGGTGACGGCGACCGCCGCCCCCATCGGGCCTGCCGTGGAAAGCAGCAAGCCGACCTTCACCTCGGAAGCCAACTGATTACGGCCAATGGCCGGAGGATCACGCCGCCGGAAGGGTGAAGTGGAAGGTACTGCCCTCGCCTTCCCGCGATTCCACCCAAATGCGGCCGCCATTGTGCTGTACCAGCTTGCGGCAGATGGCCAGACCGATCCCGGTGCCACCATAGGCATCGCGGGCATGCAGGCGCTGGAACATAGTGAAGATCCGGTCGTGGTATTCCTCGGAGATACCAATTCCATTATCAGCCACCGAGATGGTCCATTCGGGACCGGATCGCCGCGCCGATATGGCAATGACCGGAGGCACGCCAGAACGGGCGTATTTGAGACCATTGCCGATCAGGTTCTGGAAAATCCGGGCCAGTTCCGATTCGTGGGCGAGAACCCGAGGCAGGCCTCTTGCCTCAACCCTGCCGCCTTGTCGGGCAATGGCGGCGCTCATGTCGCTCAGCACCCGCTCCAGCACCGCGTCGCTCTCGATGGGCCGCCGGGCATCCATCTCGGAATTCAGCCGTGAATAGTCCAGCAGGCTCGAGATCATCTCCTGCATGCGCTTGACCCCATCCACCGCGAAATCGATGAACTGGTCGGCATCCTTGTCCAATTTCCCGCGATAGCGCCGCCCCAGCAATTGCACATAGCCCGAGACATTACGCAGCGGCTCTTGCAGGTCATGGCTGGCGATATAGGCGAATTGCAGCAAATCCTCGTTGGATCGCCGCAGATTCTGCACCAGACTCTCGCGCTCGGCCTCGGCCTGGTGGCGAAGGGTGATGTCGTTGATCAGTGACAGCACGGCCGGACGGCCATCCATGGTCACCCGCGCCGATACGATCTCGACATCGATGCCGCGCCCATCGAGAGTCAGCAATCTGGTTTCCATGCTGGGCAGCGCCCCGCCATCGGACATCAGCGCCTGCACCCGGGACAGGGCCTGCGGCCGGAAATCGGGATGGACCTGTTCGAAGATGTTCACGCCGACGAAGTCTTCGGCCGATCTGGCCGCCGCCATCCGCACCGCCGCCTCATTGGCGAAGATGATGACGCCGTCGCGATGGACGCAGACCGCCATGGGAGAGGTTTCCACCAGGGCACGATAGCGCTCCTCGCTCTCGGCGGCCCTCCAGCGGGCCGACCGCAGCGAACGGATATAGAAGGCCGTCCCGAACGAAGCCAAGCCGACGATCAGCGCCAAGATGATGCCAAGCAGGCGTGTCACCTGGAGTTCGGCATGGTCGGCGTCCCAGCCGCCCTTGGGCAGGGCCGCCAACTGCCAACTGCCGCCGGGTAGCATCACGTCCATCTCGATGGGACTGTCGGAGAAGATCGCCTCGTCCCCCCAGATCATGCCACCGGCGGCGCCAAGACCGTCGCGCCCGCGAATGGCGAGACGGATGGGAAGAGTCTCCTGGTCGACGCCTGCGGTGGCAAAAGCCACGGGAACATCGATCACCACACTGATCAGGCCAAAGAAGTCCGACTCCGTTTTGTCGGCACGCGGCAGATACACCGGAACCCGGCCGATCAGGGCCACGCCACCCTGCACCAGGGTGACCGGCCCAGCCAGCACCGGCCGGCGCGTCTTGATGGCCCGCTCCACCGTGCCCCACTGGTCGGGGCGCGAGCGATAATCCACCCCCAAGGCGGCGCGGTTGCCGGCTTCGGGGTAAACCGCCGCAATCACGGTTCCCCGCGCCAGGGTCAGATTGCGGATGGCGGGATAATCGGCCAGCAGCACCGCCGCCAGCCGCGAGAACTCTTCGTCGGACATGTCGCCATGCTCGACCAGATCGGCCTGCAAGCCCCGCGTCACCAGCAAGGGCTCGGTCAGGGCGCTTTCGAGCCTGGCCCGCAGTCCCCCCAGCCTTTCAACCACTTCGGCCCGCGCCGTTTCGGCCCGGCGCTCCACCTGAAGCCGATAAACCTCGATCAGGGCAAGAGAGGCCAGTGCCGTAACGACAGCAGCCACAGCAAAGGGAAGCAAGGTCCAGACACGCTGTCCCCTCACCACATCACCTTACGATAACCCATGGATGGAAAACCCCACCGCGCCCAGGAAGCAGAGCAATTCTACCCGAGGGAACAAAGCTCCGATAGGGATTATGCGCGCCACTTCAGTATAGGAATCACGGCGGCAGATTATTGTAGAAATGCACCAGACCCGGCGCCACACGATTTCGCTCGGTATCTGTCCCACCCACCGAATGCATCAACTTTCGCAAGAACATTCGATCGCATTTGGGCAATTCGAAAAATGCCTTGATGGCCAGCATGTCGCCCGCCCGCTTGGGCAATTCGCGAATGCGGCGCACGATGCAGTCGCGCACAGCGCCTTCACGGGCCTGATCGTGGCGACTCTTGGGGTGGAATTCCTGCTGGTACAGCAAGGTCAGTTCGCGCCACGCGTCCAGCATGGACTCGGGTTCCCAGCGGATCACCGAATGCAGCAGCGGAATGTCGGAAATATTGGGCGGCGTGTAATTTCCCGCCTTGGCGGCCTCGGTAAAGACCTCCCAGGGATTCTCGCCCTTCTTGTGCTTGGTGCCGATGCCTTCCGAGCCATAGGCGGCCCAACGGGAATCCCAGGTATCCAGGATGGGATTGCCCGCGCCACCCGACTGGATCATGCCGATCAGACGGTTGCTGCCGGTCTCGTCCCAGGTGCGGCTTTGCTGCAGGGCAAGGATGCGCTTGGTGGCCCGCAGATCCGGCAGGACGAACTTCCGCAGCAGGGTCTCGTAACAGGCGGCGAAACCGGGCGCGGCGATGAAGGGAACCGGGATGAAGGGGCGCAGGCTGCCATGATTGGGACCGACCACCAGACATAGAAGCGACCGGCGGGTATAGCGGGCGATGGTCTCGTCGAACATGGACTTGAAGCTGCTGTGGTCGATGGGTTCCTCGACCTCTTCCTCGGTGACCGGAGGGGGCACCTCCACCACCACCTCGACCTTCTTGCGCTTGCCCAGGTATTTCTTGGTGATGTCGAAAAGCTGCCAGCGCTCCTTGTCGCGCTGGTCCTCATCGCCGGGAGGCAGCAGCGTATCGAACTGCTGATCGGCGGCGGCCCCCAGGACCTCGACATCCATGGCGGCGACGGCCCGGTCGAGAATGGTGTCGAACACCACCCCCAGTTCGCGCTCATTGGCCCAGGAACTGGTTTCGGGATCGGCCTGGGTCATACGGCGCAGCATGAAGATATGAGTGACTGACAGGCCCGACGTCACCGCCAACAGCTCCGCAACCTTACTTTCGAATTTCGCCTTGCGGTTCTCGTCAGTCATCGTCCGATGCACGCCCCAGCCCAATAAACTTGAATGGATATTGGCACTGCCGAAGGCCTTCGGCAAGTCGCCGCCGGTCGCTCGGCTGGATTAGCGACAACTTGCGCTCATTATTCTCGACACTCCGAACAAGGCGGCGGCCACGGTGACGATGCTGGGGCCCGAAGGGGTGTCCCATTGCCAGCTGATGGCAAGTCCGCCCGCCACCGCAAGCCCCCCGATCAGGGCGGCGCCCAGGGCCATCTGCTCGGGGGTGCGGGCCGCTCCCCGGGCGGCGGCGGCGGGAATCACCAACATGGCGGTGACCAGCATGACACCGACCACCTTGATGGCCGCCGCCACCGAAAGGGCGACCATCAGCATCAGCACCAGACGCCCGCGCCTGACGTCGTGACCATCCACCCGGGCCAAATCCTCATCCACCGCGATGGCCACCAGACAGCGCCAGTGGCGGGCCAACAGCGCCAGGACAGCCAGGCCTCCCGCCCAGACCAGTCCCACGTCGGGCCAGTCCACCGCCAGGATATCCCCGAACAGCCAGCCCATCAGGTCGAGCCGCACCTTGTCCAGGGTGGACAGCAGCACCAGCCCCAGCGCCAGGGCGCCATGGGCGAGAATTCCCAACAGGCTATCCGAGGCGATGGACCCATCCTTGCCCTGGGCCGCCAGGATCAGGGCCACGGCGACGCAGACCGCAATCACCCCCAACAGGGGCACGATTCCGAGCAGCAATCCGGCCACGATGCCCAGCAAGGCCGAGTGGGCCAGGGCATCGCCGAAATAGGCCATGCGGCGCCAGACCACGAAACAGCCCAGCGGCCCGGCGACGGCGGCAAGCCCGAGCCCGGCCGCGAGGGCACGGATCAGGAATTCATCCATGGCGGCACTCCGGGCCGTGGCGATGCCCGCCATCCAGGGGCAGGATGGAGCCGTCGGCGGAATGGCCATGGTCATGGGCATGGGTATAGATGGCCAGGCTGCCCGCCACCCGGGGCCCGAACAGCGCCAGATATTCGGGGTGGCGGCTGACCGTCTCGGGATGGCCGGCACAGCAGACATGGCGGTTGAGACATACCACCTCGTCGGTGGCGGCCATCACCACATGCAGATCATGCGACACCATCAACACCCCCACGCCTTCGTCGCGGGCAACCCCGGCGATCAGGTCATAGAGTTCCGCCTGCCCCGCCATGTCGACGCCGCCCACCGGCTCGTCCAGAACCAGCAGGTCCGGCTTGCGCAGCAAGGCGCGGGCCAGCAACACCCGCTGCAGCTCACCGCCCGACAGATCGGCGACCTGCCTGCCGAGCACATGCCCGGCCCCGACGCGCTCCAGCCCAGCCTCCAGCACGGAGTTCATGCCCCCCTGCCCCACCCCCATGGCCAGGAACCGCCGGACCGACAGGGGCAGGATGCGTTCCACCTGAAGCCGCTGCGGCACATAGCCGATGCAGGCCGCCGGGCGCTCCACCATTCCGGCATCAGGCAGGATCAAGCCCAGGGCCACCTTGAGCAAGGTCGACTTGCCCGCCCCGTTGGGGCCCACCACCGTCACGATCCGTCCCCGCTCCACCGTCAGGTCGACGGCATCGAGAACCACATGGCCGCCATAGGCCACCGAGACTCCGCGCAACGTCACCAGTGCCGCGGAACTCATGGTGCCGGGTCCTTGTCCCGGCAGCCAGGGCAGACGCCTTCAACCTCGATGGTCTGGCGAGACACCGAGAATCCCAGGCCCGCCGCCGCCTCGGCGATGGCCTTGACCACCGGCGCGTCATCCAGTTCGGCGGCGGCACCACAGACCTTACACAACAGGAATGCCCCGGCATGGGGCTGGCCGGGATGGGTGCAGCCGACAAAAGCGTTCAGCAGGGCGATGCGATGAACCAATCCATGACGCAGCAGAAAGTCCAGCGCCCGGTAAACCGTCGGCGGCGCCGCCGACCAGCCTTCCCGGGCCAGGCTTTCCAACAGGGCATAGGCCCCTACCGGCTGGTGGCTGCTCCACACCAGTTCCAGGACCCGGCGGCGGATAAGGGTCAGCCGCGCGCCCTGGCGGCGGCATTCGGCCTCGGCCGCGTCGAGCGCGGCGCGGATGCAGGCGCCATGGTCGTGCTGGGCAAGGGGAAAGCTCATGCTTGGCAAGTCCGGACTGTTATATTATAACATATCGACAAGTCCCCATCATCGCATGGAGCCGCCCAATGCGAAAGAGCCTGATCACCGCCGCCCTGATGGCCCTGATGGCCGCCACCCCGGCCATGGCCGAGCCCTCGCCGCGGGTTCTGGTCAGCATCAAGCCGCTGCACGGTCTGGTGGCCTCGGTCATGAAGGGGGTGGCCGAGCCCGGCCTGATCGTGGCTGGGGTCAATTCCCCCCATGGCTACGCCATGAAGCCGTCGGATCTGCGAGCACTGGAACAGGCTGACCTGGTGGTCTGGGTCGGCAAGGACTTCGAGACCTGGCTAGCCAAGCCCTTGGCCAAGGTCAGGAACCGCATTTCCATGCGCGACTTGCCCGGCATGCTGGTACTGGACAGCCGCGAGGGCGGCGTGTGGGAGGCCCACGGCCATGCCAAGCCCAAGCATCACCACCATGACGACCATGACGAAACCGACAGCCATGTCTGGCTCGATCCCGACAATGCCGCCCGGCTGGTGGATGCCGTCGCCATCCGGCTGAAGAGTCTGGACCCCGCCCATGCCGCCCTGTACGACGCCAATGCCGCCGAGACCCGCTCCCGCCTGACACGGCTGGATTCCGAATTGGCCGCGCGCCTGATCCCGGTGGCCTCGAAGCCCTATGTGGTGTTCCACGACGCCCAGCAGTATTTCGAGAAGCGTTACGGCCTGTCCCCGGCGGGAGCCATGACCGTCGATCCCGAGCGCCCCTTGAGCGCCAAGCGGCTGGCCAGCCTGCGCGATCGCCTGAAAACCGCCAATGCCGCCTGTGTCTTCCGCGAGCCAGGATACGGGGCCGAGGCTGCCAAGACCCTGGCTGACGCCGCCGGGGTCCGTATCGGCGAGCTTGACCCCGAGGGAACCCGGATCGAGCCAGGCCCCGACGCCTATGTGGCCCTGATGACCGGCTTGGGCAATGCGATCGCCGATTGCCTTTCCGGCCGCTGAGGGATGCACTATATCAGGGGCAACAGAATCACGAGGTAGCCCCCATGTCCGCCGTCGACCCCGCCGCCACCCTGCAACAGCTCGCTTTCAACGCCGACGGATTGGTTCCGGCCATCGCCCAGCAATTCGATACCGGTGAAGTATTGATGATGGCCTGGATGAACCGCGAAGCGGTGGCCGAGACCCTGGCCACCGGTCGGGTCTGCTACTGGTCGCGCTCGCGCCAGGGCCTGTGGCGCAAGGGCGAGACCTCGGGCCAGCAGCAGCGGCTGGTGGATTTCCTGATCGATTGCGACGGCGACACCATCTTGCTGAAGGTCGACCAGGATGGCGTCGCCTGTCACACCGGCCGCCGCACCTGCTTTTACACCGCCGCCCGCCCCGACGGCCTGACCGAGGTGGCGATGGTCCAGGTCTCCCCCGAGGAGCTGTACAAGAAGTGAGCCTCATCCCCGTCACCGTCCTGACCGGCTTCCTGGGCAGCGGCAAGACCACCCTGCTCAACCATCTGCTGGCCCAGCCGGGTTTGTCCGATACCGCCGTCCTGATCAATGAATTCGGTGCCGTCGGCCTGGACCATCTGCTGGTGCGCGAGGTCGCCGAGGATGTGGTCCTGCTGCAATCGGGCTGCCTCTGCTGCACCGTGCGCGGTGATCTGGTGGAGGGCATGCGCGACCTGTTCATCAAGCGGGTCAAGGGCGAGGTGCCGGAGTTCGGCAGGGTGGTGATCGAAACCACCGGACTGGCCGATCCCGCCCCCATTATCCACACCCTGATGACCGATCCGCTGATCGCCAGCCGCTACAAGCTCGACGGCATCGTCACCACCGTGGACGCGGTCAATGGCGAGCGCACCCTGAACGCCCAGGCCGAAGCGGTGAAGCAGGCGGCGGTGGCCGACCGGCTGATCCTGACCAAGGCCGATATCGCCGACCCCACCAAGGTGGAACTGCTATGCGAACGCCTGCGGATGCTGAACCCGGCCGCCCCCATCATCGCCGTGGCCATGGGACGGGTTGCCCCCGAAGATATCCTGGACGCCGGACTGTTCAACAAGGATGCGAAAATTCCCGACGTGGACCGCTGGCTGAACGAGGAGGCCTATCGCGCCCATGACCTCGCCCGGCTGGGACACGACCACCACCACCACGATCCCAATCGCCACGACGCCCATATCCAGGCCTTCGTCTTCACCGCCACCGAGCCGGTGTCCTGGACATCCCTCGGTTTCGCCCTGGAACTGATGATCGCCTCAAAGGGCGAGAATCTGCTGCGCATCAAGGGCATCATCAATGCCCGCGAGCATGATGTTCCCCTGGCCATCCATGGGGTGCAGCATGTCTTCCATCCGCCCACGCCGCTGCCCTGCTGGCCCGACGACGACCATCGGACCCGCATCGTGTTCATCACCCGCGATCTGGACCGGCGAGCGGTGGAGGACTTGCTGAAAGGAGTGCTGGCCCTGGACGAGACCGGCTAGGCTTCGCCTATCAGGCCGATGGGGCCAAGGCCTTGGCCAACTGCCACACCTGGAAGCGCAGATTGGGATCGGTGATGCCGTAATAGGCCCGGACCAACTCGCGGGCCTCGGCGGAATCCGACTGCCCGTCACTGTCCGCATCCAACCGGCTGTCGGTCGGGGTGGTTCGCGCGTCCGGCAGTCCCTCGAAGAAATACGACACCGAGACATGAAGCGCCCGCGACAAATCGTAAAGCCGCGAACTGCTGACCCGGTTGATGCCGCGCTCGTATTTCTGAATCTGCTGCAAGGTCAGTCCCAGCGCCCGGCCCAGTTCGGTCTGGGTCATCCCCAGTTCCTGGCGCCGAAGACGGGTCCGCTCACCCACATGCAAATCTGTCGGATTGGGGGTTGAAACCACGCGGCGAGCACGGCGGTCATCGGTTCCATCCGTCGTGAACTGCTCGGTGATCATGCAACCCTCCACAAGGCTTCGATGGGGCGGATCGTAGCACTCGTGAACGAGCCTGAAGATGCGTAGAAACTACGCATGCGCAAGGACCAAGGGTATGCCGGCAATGACAGGCTTTAATCTGAATGAAAGAACCTGATCTATTTACTCTACAAATACGGACACAACTGTATACAAGAGGCCAGCCCGCCACCCTTCTTGATCAATAAATAAGATAAGTGCCCTGATGCCGTGACTCAGACGCTGTCTGGACGGAACAAGCCCTTGAGATGAAAGGAGCTTTGCACCAAATCATCCAGGCCGCGGGCCTCCATTTTTTCGAATACCCGCCCTCGATGTGTTTCCGCCGTACGTGTACTGATGCACAGCCGAGCGGCGAACTCCTTGGTGGCGGCGCCGCCCACCAGCAACCAATAGACATCGGCCTCGCGGTCGGTCAGCCTTTGATACCGGGTAATGGCATCGGTGGCGGCCCCATGGGCGGCACGAATCTGGGAATGGCGCTCGCAGGCCTCGGCCACGGCGACCAGCAGCTTGTCGTTATCGGTGGGCTTCTCGATGAAGCCATGGGCCCCCAAACGCACCGCCATGACCGCGGTCGGAATGTCGCCATAGGCGGAAATCATCAGCGCAGGCGCGTCATGGCCCTTGAGGCGGGCCTTCCTCAGGGCATCAATGCCGCTTTCCTCCCCCAACCGGAGATCAATCAGGGCACAGCCCACCAGGGAGGGATCGTGGCCGTCGATGAAGGTTGCCAGGGCCCCGTAACAACGGACGTCATACCCCGAGGAACTCAGCAGCCATTGCAGAGCCTCCCTGAAGCCGGCGTCGTCGTCAACAAGCGCAACCACGTATTGCACCTATTCCCTCCTTTTCTCCAACCTCGGCAACCAGCATGTTACCCGGCCGCCGCCATTTTCGTCATTGGCTATTTCCAGTCCCCCGCCGTGCGCCGCCATGATGGCGGCGGCGATGGGCAGTCCAAAGCCACTGCCCACCGGCTTCGAAGACGAGAACAGGGCATGCCCGGTCTGGATGATGTCGCGCGGGAATCCCAGGCCGCTGTCCTGGACGGTAAAGGATATCCGCGGCCCCGGTTCATCGATCAATAACAGGCGAAGGCGGCGGCGGTGCCTGGGCAAATCAGCCATGGCCTCGCAGGCATTGCGCACCAGATTGACCACCACCTGCTGCAGCGAGGTCCGGTTCCCAAGCACCACCGGCCCCGGGGAGGCCACATCCAGCCAAGCCGCCACCACGGCATCGTCGCAGGTCTGGCGCACCAGGGGCAGCACGTCGCGCAGCACATCGCCCAGGAACAGGGATTCGTTCTCTCCCCCAGACGCGGCGACCCGCGACTGGCTGGTCGAGATGATATCGCGGACCCGCTGCACTTCACGCCCGATGCGATCCATCAGGCCGGGCAATTCCTGCTGGTCCAGGGAGCCGGTCCGCAATTGGGCTTGCACCCCCTGGACATAAGTCGAGACACAGGCCAGCGGCTGCTTGATCTCGTGGGCCAGCTTGGCGGCGGTCTCCAGGGTGGAAAAATGGCGGTACGCCCGGTCCAGCGCCGCCTCCTGTTGCCGCAACCGCCGCAGGGCCGCCTCGCGTTCGCCCAGGCTGTCGGCCAGGCTGGCCGACATGGAATTAATGGCCGAGGTCATGTCGTCCAGCTCGTCCGGTGGATTCGGCGGCGTCCGCGTCAATTCCACCGGCCGAACCGGCGCCCCGAGGCGATAGTTGCGCAGAAAGGCGCTGATGGAGACCAGATGGCGGGTGACCAGCCGGTGAACGATGAACAGGATGAAAGCGGACACCAGGAAGGTCTTCACACCCTGGCTGATCAGGATGGCGGCAGCCCGATCGGCAATGCGGCCATAGACCCCCAGCAGCGATGCCTCCACATGCAGCACCCCGATGGTCAGCAGGTCGTTCCGGTCGCGGCTCGGCGCATAATGGACGGGAAAGTCATGGCTGATGACCTGCTCCGTCGCCCTCACCCCCACCGATCTTGCCAATTGGCGCTTGTGCGGCCGCCCGACCTCGCGCACCTCCACGTATTGGATGTCCGGCAGATGCTTGATACCCTCGATCTGAAGCTGGATCTGCTCCTCGTCCAGGCTCCACAGGCTGCCCCCCAACCCCCCGAGATAGCTTTTCCCGATCTCGGAAAGACGGTCACGGATATCCTGGATCTCGCTGCGATAATCCAGATAGAGCTGGAGCGCCGTCAGACTCAGGGTCACGAACGAACTGAACAGGACGATGGCCAGCAACAGCCGCCAACCGATCCCCTGTCCGATGGTTCCGATCCTGGTCATGGGGCCGCCATCAACTTGACACCAAGCCCGATGAACACCCCGCCCGCCAACCGATCCAGCCAGAGTCCCGCCCGGGGAGCCCGAACCAGTCGCTGCCCGATCCAGCCGGAACCGTAGCCGATCAGACCGAACAGCAGCACCGCCTGGGCGGAGAACAACAGCCCCAGGGCGCCGATCTGCCAGCCGGCCGACAGCGTCCCCTCCACCACGAACTGGGGCAGGAAGGCCAGGAAGAACAGCACCACCTTGGGATTGACCGCATTGGCCACCAGACCCTTGGCGAACAGGGGCAACAGGCGTTCGGGCGAAGCCTCCGACATCCCATCGACGCGAATGCGTCCCGATGACCGGAGCGCCTGAATGCCGAGCCACAACAAATACATCCCACCCATGATCTTCAGTGCCAGGAAGGCCCAGGCGGAAGCGGCGATCAGGGCACTGATCCCCAGCGCCGCCAAGACAGTGTGACTGAGGCAGCCAAGGGCACAGCCAAAACCGAAGGCCATGCCTTGGCGCCGCCCTCGCGACATCCCCAGCCCCAGGATCATCAGATTGTCGGGCCCCGGCGACAGCGTCACCAGCACCGCCGCCCCCAGAAACCCTATTGCCTGCCAGAACTCCAGGGCCATCGCCACTTCCTCGCCAATCGCGGGCGGATCATAGCAGAGCGTTTCCGCCCGATGTACCGGTTTAGGGGGCAGCCCCCCTCACCATGTCGGGCGAAATTTTGCACCGCGTCAATTTGGTGATTGACCACCCATATAGTGCTTGTTAGTCTTATTCCAGATGTTGATCTCCCCGAGATCAGCCTCCCTCTCTAAGCAGCCTCCATACCGCCCACCCTGTGGGCGGTTTTTTTCGCCCCTAGTCTCTGCGACACCCGAGGTTGAATAATACCGACCTCCCCATATATTATTTGCGCGTGTACACAATATGCGCTTGCACTTTTTTAGTTGCGCCCCTATCGGCAACCACGCTAGCCTGAGTCGATGTGATAGCGTTCGAGCATGGTGAATGGCGTCGCAACCTCTCCCTACCTGCCTTGCCGGTCTGGAGCTGGCCCTGAAATGGGTCGGCCGAGGCTCCGACCCGGAAGTCGCCCGCCAGACCGCCGCGGTGGCCCTGGAATGCGCCCAGCGCTCGCTCTGCCACGACCGCGATGACTGCGACCGGCGTCTGGCTGCCATCGCCGCCCTGCTGGCGCAGCCGACATAGCCCCGTCCCCTGACCCGCCCTAATGCAAACGGCCCCCGGAGTGATCCGGGGGCCGTTCCGTCCTTGACCAAGTCGACCAGATTATTCGGCCGATTCCTTGCGGGCCTTGGCGTAGCCGACACCTTCCAGCGACACCTCAATCTCCTCCAGGATGGAGGGATCATCGATGGTGGCGGGCATCTTAAAGTCCTGGTTGTCGGCGATCTTCTGCATGGTGCCACGCAGAATCTTGCCCGACCGGGTCTTGGGCAGACGCTTGACCACGGTGCAGGTCTTGAAGGCGGCCACCGGGCCGATCTTCTCGCGCACCAGCTTGACCACCTCGGCGATGACCTGCTCGTCGGGCTTGGTGACGCCAGCCTTCAGGCAGATGAAGCCCAGCGGCAACTGGCCCTTCAACTGGTCGGCCACGCCGATCACGGCGCATTCCGCCACATCGGGATGGCTGGCCAGCACTTCTTCCATGCCGCCGGTGGACAGGCGGTGACCGGCGACATTGATGATGTCGTCGGTACGGCTCATGACATAGGCATAGCCGTCCTCGTCGATCATGCCGGCATCGGCGGTCTTGTAGCAGCCGGGGAATTCCGAATAGTAGCTGTCGATGCAGCGCTGGTCGGCGTTCCACAGGGTCAGCAAGGCACCGGGGGGCAGCGGCAGGCGGACCACCAGCGAGCCGACCTTGCCGGCCTCGCAGGGCTGATGCCCTTCGTCCAGCACTTCCAGGCCCCAGCCGGGCACCGGCTTGGTGGGCGAACCCGGCTTGATGGGGAATTCATGCAGGCCCAGGCAGTTGGCGGCGATGGCCCAGCCGGTTTCGGTCTGCCACCAGTGATCCACCACCGGCACCTTCAGGTGATTGACCGCCCAGTTGATGGTGTCGGGGTCCGAGCGCTCGCCCGCCAGGAACAGGGCGCGGAACCCGGCCAGGTCATACTTCTTCAGCAGCTCGGCATTGGGATCTTCGCGCTTGATGGCGCGGAAGGCCGTCGGCGCGGTGAACAGCGAGGTGATCTTGTACTGGCTGATCATGCGCCAGAAGGCACCGGCGTCGGGGGTGCCCACCGGCTTGCCCTCGTAGACCACCGGTGGTGGAACCGTTCAGCAGCGGGCCGTAGCAGATATAGGAATGGCCGACCACCCAACCCACGTCGGACGCGGCCCAGAACACCTCGCCCGGCTTGATGTTGTAGACGTATTTCATGGACCACATCAGCGCCACCATGTGGCCGCCATTGTCGCGGACCACGCCCTTGGGCTGGCCGGTGGTGCCAGAGGTGTAGAGGATGTAGAGCGGATCGGTGGCCTTGACCGGCACGCAGTCGGCGGGCTGGGCCTTGGCGGCGGCCTCGACCCAGTCCAGGTCGCGCGGCGCCGTCATCTCGGCCTTGGCCTGGGGACGCTGGTACATGATGGTGTGCGAGGGCTTATGCTCGGACATGGCGATGGCCTCGTCCAGCATGGGCTTGTAGGGCAGCACCTTGGAGCCTTCGATGCCGCACGACGCCGACAGGATCAGCTTGGGCTGGGCGTCATTGATGCGCACCGCCAGTTCGGACGGGGCGAAACCGCCGAACACCACGGAATGGATGGCGCCCAGGCGGGCGACGGCCAGCATGCCGACCACGGCTTCCGGGATCATGGGCATGTAGAGCAGGACGCGGTCGCCCTTGGTCACGCCCAGCGCCGCCATGGCGCCCGCCAGCCGCGACACCTGGTCCAGCAGTTCGTCATAGCTGATGGTGCGCGCGGTATTGGTGACCGGGCTGTCATAGATGATGGCGGCCTGAGGCCCGCGTCCATCCTTCACATGCCGGTCGACGGCATTGTAACAGGTGTTGGTCTCCGCCCCCACGAACCAGCGATAGAAGGGCTTCTTGCTGTCGTCGAGGACCTTGTCCCAGGACTTGTACCAGTGGATAGCCTGCGCGGCCTCCCCCCAGAATCCCTCGGGATCTTTCAGCGACGTCTCATAGGCTTGCTGGTATGCGTTGGTCATGACGGACGGATTCCTCTGCTTTTGTCTTCCCCTTGGGAAGCGTTGCGGACGCCATGGCATCCGGCCGCCCCTCCGAGTGAGTGGGGAGAATGCCGCAACTCAGCAAATTTTGCAAAGGTCGTTTGACCGGGCAGGAAGCGAGCGATTTCGCGCCCCACGGCACCGCTTCAGCGAAGTCGGTAACAGGTCTCCCTCTCCCCCAGCGGGTAGGGAGCAAGCATGGATAGCGTGATGAGACAACGGACCCGGTGGAGCCGTGCTTAACAACGGCTCTTGCACGCAGATAGCGGGCGACCGGGTCCTTCGCCGTCAAAAGGCCTGGCTTAATGAGGGACGGTACTGATGCGCGTCAGTTCGTCCTTGATCCGCAATTTCTTGCGTTTCAGGTCGTTGATGCGGGCGGTGTCGGGGCTGGTGCTGCGGATTTGCGATTCGATCGCCGATTCGAGATCCGCGTGTTTGGCTTTCAAGGACTCAATACGGTCATGAAGGCTCATCAGGGTCCTCCCTCTTGGATGGGTGACCAGAAAAGCTTATTCCTCGGGCGACCGACTTGTCAGCAGGGAAATTGCCCTTGCCCCCCGACTGGGGCTAAGCTTTTCTGTCGCGCCCGCCCGGGCGGCGCCACCATGCAGGACAACCGACCTTGGCCACCCCTCCAGACCGCCTCATCGTAGGAATCAGCGGCGCATCCGGTGTGATCTATGGCATCAGAGTCCTGGAGATGCTCCGGAGATTAGGAATTGAATCTCACCTGATCATGAGCCATGCCGCCGAGATCACCCTGGCCCATGAAAGCAGCCTGAAACTGGCCGGGGTCCGGGCCATGGCCAATCATTGGCATCGGCCCGAGGATATCGCCGCCGCCCCGGCTTCCGGCTCGTTCCGTGGCCTGGGAATGATTGTCGCGCCGTGCTCGATCCGCTCCATGAGCGAAATCGCCACCGGGGTCACCACCTCACTGCTGACCCGGGCCGCCGACGTCACCTTGAAGGAGCGCCGCCGTCTGGTGCTGATGGTGCGCGAGACACCGCTGCACACCGGCCATCTGCGCAGCATGCTGCAGCTTTCGGAGATGGGCGCGGTGATCGCGCCACCGGTCCCCGCCTTCTACGCCCGGCCGCAAAGCCTGGACGACATGGTGGAGCACACGGCGGGGCGCATGCTCGACCTGTTCGGGCTCGATTGCGGCACCATCCGCCGCTGGGGCGAACCCCAGCCGGGCGATTGAGTCCGACCTACCTGAACGCCACCACCGCCAGTCCCAGGGCGGCCACCAGCGCCATGCCGCTGAGATAGAGCGTGCGCTGGCTTCGGTTGCGGGCGTCCTTTTCCTCCAGGCGATGCATCAGCCAACTGGTGGTGACTTCCACCGCCGCCGCTCCGGCGAAATCGGTGAACACGCCTTGGACCGAGGCGGGCTCGAACATGCCGTCGTTGAATTCGTGCAGGATGAAGGTCATCCACTCGCCGCCGTAATCCACCTGGCAGACCCAATCCTGCAGCACCCAGCGGTTCTGCACCTTGCGCGGCGGGCTTTCCGCCTGTTGGCGATGGAAGGAAAGCTGATAGCCTTCCACGAAGGCGATACGCCCCTCACTCATGACCCCACCCCGCTATTACTGTCTTAATTCTGCAAACGTCGACATGAAACAGATGTAATAATTGTTTCACCCCGTGCGAACAAGTCTTTAAGTTATATGACATCGCATGAGAGGCCAAGAAACCCACCTTGTCAAAGGTTCGTCGGATCGCAACAGTCCCGTGACTTCGTACACGGCTGATCTGGCAAGTTTCTCCCTTTTCTCCGCTATTATCCATTCCTTCATCCGCAGAGGTGAGTCATGACCCACCAGACCGTGGCCGTGCACGCCCTTGTTCCGCTTTCCGCCGATGGCATCGAGGTGCGCTTGGCCGAAAGCCGGGCCGAAATCGCCGCCGCCCAGCGCATCCGCTACCGGGTATTCTATGAGGAAATGGGGGCCAAGCCCACTGCGGCGATGGCCGCCCTGGAGCTGGATTTCGACGACTATGACGAGGTCTGCGACCACCTGCTGGTCCTGGCCGAGGGCGAGGTGGTGGGCACCTATCGCCTGATCCGGCGCCATGCCGCCTATCAGGTTGGCCGGTTCTACACGGCGGGCGAGTTCGACATTTCCGCCTTCATCGACACGCCCGGCGAGATCCTGGAACTGGGCCGTTCCTGCGTCGACGCCCGCTGGCGTCATCGTGGCACGCTGCAGATGCTGTGGCAGGGACTGGCCGCCTATATGGTCGAGCATCGGGTACAGGTGCTGTTCGGTTGCGGCTCGCTCCCCGGAACTGAGCCCGACCTGCTGGCGCCGCAACTGGCGTATTTGCGCGACAACCACTTGGCACCGCCCCATCTGCGCGGCCGCGCCCTGCCCCATCAGGACCGGGTGGACTTCGCCGATATCACCGCCGCCTGGGATGCCCGCAAGGTGCTGGCTTCGCTGCCGCCGCTGCTCAAGGGATATCTGCGCCTCGGTGGCGCCATCGGCGACGGTGCCGTCATCGATCACCAGTTCAACACCACCGACGTGCTGGTGGTGGTCAACGCCGCCGATATCGCCGGACGCTACGTCAAGCGCTTCGCCGTATAGCTGAAGCAGACCGTTACCTTTTGATACTGTCTCTCGGGCCAGTCCGGATATATACTTAGTATCAGTCCGGACTGGCCGAGGGAAAGCCATGCGCTGGATGGGAAGATGCGCATGGCCGAGATGAGTCAGCCGTTTCGACGGTCTTCGGATATCCTGGGGATCGAGCGGTTTTTTGAACTGAGTTCCGACCTTCTCTGTGTCGTGGACGCCCAGGGCTACTTCCAGCGATTGTCCAATTCCTGGAACCAGTTGCTGGGCTTCGAGCTCAAGGAGCTGATTGGCCAGGCCTTCATGGATCTGGTCCATCCCGACGACCGCGCCGCCACCCTGATCGCCATGGATCGCCAGTTGACCGGGCGGCGCATCATCAATTTCACCAATCGCTATCGCACCCGCTCCGGTGACTATCGTTACCTGTCGTGGCGTTCCACCCCCACCGAGGACGACGGACTGATCTTCGCCGTCGCCCGCGATGTCACCGACGAAGTCAGGCAGCAACGCCGTCTGTCCGATGATCAGGTCCGGCTGCGGGCGATCATGGACACCATTCCCGATCTGGTCTTCATCAAGAATTCCACCTTCCGCTATACCGGCTGCAACAAGCCGTTCGAGGAGTTCATCGGCCATACCGAGCAGGAACTGATCGGCCGCGACGACTTCCAGATTTTCCCCCCGGACGTGGCCCAGTTCTTCCGCAGCCACGACATCGCCATGTTCCAGTCGGGCCAGGCACGCCGCAACGAGGAATGGGTGACCTATCCCGATGGGCACCGGGTGCTGCTCGATACCCTGAAGGTTCCGTTCCGCGATTCCCAGGGCGGCTTGCTTGGCCTGCTCGGCATCAGCCGCGACATCACCGACCAGGCGCAGCTGCGAGGCGAAGTCCAGTTCCTCGGAGCCCTGGTGGAGCGCTGCCGCGACCCCATCTACGCCATCAGCCCAAGCCGCGGTTTCATTCTGACCCATGCCAATGATGCGATTTGCGAGTTGCTGGGTCTGGCCAAGCCCGAGGTGATCGGCCAGCCGGTATCGCGCTTCGACCCAACCATGAGTCCGGAACGGCGAGAGGAGATCTGGGGCGATATCCAGTCCTCCGACACCCCCGTCGTGGTCCATACCGATCTCTTGCGCTCCGATGGCCAGATGGTGCCGGTGGAAATCTCGGCCAGCCGCGCCAATCATGACGGCGAGGACTTTATCGTCGGCTCCATTCGCGACGTCACCCTGCGCCGGGAGATCGAACGCAGGCTGCTGGAGCGCGAGGCCTTCTACCGCGCCTCCATCGAGGCAACCTCCGACGGCTTCTGGCTGGTGGCCGCGGATGGACGCATCCTGGACGTCAATTCGGCCTATGCCCACCAGTCCGGCTATTCCATCGAGGAATTGCGCACCATGCGCGTCCCCGACCTGGAAGCCATCGAGACCCCCGGCGAGACCTGGAACCGCATCGAGCTGATCCGCCAGAACAAGAGCTTGACGTTCGAAAGCCAACATCGTCGCAAGGACGGTTCCATCTGGGACGTGGAGGTCAATACCGTCTATTCCGATATCGAGGGCGGGCGCATGTTCGCCTTCCTGCGCGACCTGCGCCGCCGCCGCCGCGCCGATACGCTGCTGAAGACCCGCCTGCACTTGTCCGAGGCGGGACGCACCGGCGATGTGGACCGGCTGATGACCGAGGTGTTGGACGCCGCCGAGCGTCTGACCGCCAGCACCATCGGCTTCTTCCATTTCGTCGATGCCGACCAGCAGACCCTCACCTTGCAGGCCTGGTCCAGCAACACCCTGGCCCATATGTGCTCCGCCGAGGGCAAGGGCCTGCATTATCCGATCATGGAGGCAGGGGTCTGGGCCGAGTGCCTGCGCCAGGGCAAGCCATTGATCTACAACGACTACGCCATCCTGCCCAACAAGCGGGGCATGCCGGCCGGCCATGCCCCGGTCAACCGCATGCTGACGGTCCCCATCGCCGGGGATCAGGGTTTCACGGCGGTGATCGGCGTCGGCAACAAGGCCGAGGACTACGACCAGGACGACCTGGATATCACGTCCGAGTTGGCGGTGATCGCCATGGACATCGTCAACTGGGTCCGCTCGGAACAGGCCCAGCGCGACATGGCCCGGGAACTGGCCCAGACCGCCCGCCACTGGAGTGTCGCCATGGATGGATTCCAGGGTGGCATCGCGGTGATCGACGGCGACCAGCGACTGCTGCGGGCCAACAGCGCCTTCTTCGCCCTGACCGAAAGCTCCCAGTCCCGGTTGGGCAAGAGACTCCATTGCCTGTGCGAAAGGGATACAAGCAGCCCCGACTGCCCGCTATGCGAGTTCCTGGCGAAACGGGAAACGGCACAAATGGTGCTGGAATCCGACAGTTGCGGCAATCCGTCCGGACGGCCGCTGGAACTGCGGCTGGTCCCCACCCGTGACCCGGCCGGGCAAATCGACAGCTTGGTCCTGTCGCTTTACGACCTCAGCCAGTCGCGGGAGCAGGAACGGCAGATCCAGCACACCATCGGTGAATTGACCAGCAGCAACGCCGAGTTGGAGCGTTTCGCCCAGGTTGCCGCCCATGATCTGCAGGAGCCCACCCGGCGCCAGGTCCTTTTCGCCCAACTGCTGAAACGTCGGTTGGGAGACAACCTGGACGAAGAAACCAGCTCCTACCTGGATTTCATCATCCGCGACGCCTTGAAAATGCGCGACATGGTCCGCGACCTGGCGGCCTATAGCGAAACCTTCCGCTCCGCCGAAATGGTGGAAAGCCTCGACCTGGATGAGATTCTCGATGATGTCCGCTGGTCGCTGGCCTCGGAGCTTTCCGCCACTGGCGGCGAGATTTCCGGCGGCGGCCTGGGCGTGGTCCGCGGACAGCGGGCCAAACTACACCTGCTGCTGCTGAACCTGTTGTCCAACGCCCTGAAATTCCGCCGCCCCGGCATTGCTCCCGCCATCTCCCTCGGCGCCGTATCCGACCACGGCATGGCCCTCTTGGCCCTCAGCGATAACGGCGTCGGCATCCCCGCGGAATATCGCGACAATCTGTTCAGTCTGTTCCGCCGCCTGACCCCGACCGACCAGACCGGCGGCACTGGCACCGGCCTGGCGCAGTGCCGTCGCATTGTCGAGGATCTGGGCGGGCGCATCTGGATCGAGGGCAACCCCCAAGGCGGCACCACGGTGAAATTCACCCTGCCCCGCCCCGCCAGTCCTCCTATCCCGCCTTCAGCGTGAGGTGCAGAAGGTCTGGTGGATTTCGGCGAAGATCAGGATCAGGTGCTGCTGAATCCAGTCGATGAATTCGTGCAGGCCGTGGTTGATCACGTCGTCGATGCTGCGTTCGGTCAGCGACGCGCGCAATTCGTCCAGCAGTTCCAGCGCCCTGGCGCCGCCCCGCAGGGAATAGCGGGTCCGCAGCTGGGTCAGCAGCCAGTCCATCTGACGCACGCACAGAATCACCGAGCGCGGGAACGAATCCGAGAACAGCAGGAAGGCCGCCACCGATCGCGGCGTGATGGAGCCCAGCAATACCCGGCGCGAGGCCTGATAGCCCGCCGCCGCCTTCAGCAGCGCGTTCCAATGGCTGGTGTCCAGCGCCGAGCCCACATCCTCGGGCCGGGGCAGCAGGGTGTGATACTTGATGTCCAGCAGCCGGGTGGTCTGATCGGCGCGCTCCAGCGCCTTGCCCAGCATGTAGAAATAATGCGCCTGATCGCGGTAGAAGGTGCCCTCGGTAATGCCCGCATGCAGCTGGCAGGCCTCCTTGATCTCGGTGCACAGCGCGTTCAGATTGGCCTGGGCCGTCGCATTGTCGCTCAGGGATGACATCCAGCTGGTCATGCGGTTGAGCTGACGCCACATCTCGATGGAGATCAGCGGCCGCAAGCTGCGCGCGTTCTCGCGCGCCGAGCGCAGCGACGAGATGATCGAGGTCGGATTGTCGCGGTCAAGCACATAGAAATGGGGCACTGTGCGGGCATCGGCCACCCGGTGACGGGCGAAGAAGCGTTCCTCGTCGGCGTTGATCTGCACCACCGGCAGCCAGTTGCGCCCGGCCCGGTCGCGGGCGAAGGTCTCGGCCACCCCTAGGATACGGGCCAGATTCTCGATCCGCTCCATGTAGCGGGCCAGCCAGATGATACTGCCGGCATTGCGGGCGAGAAGTTCGCTCATGATCTTTCCTCCAGCACCCAGGTATCCTTGGAGCCGCCCCCCTGGGACGAATTGACCACCAGCGATCCCTCCTTCAGCGCTACCCGGGTCAGGCCGCCCGACAGCACCGAGGTCCGCGCCCCGGTCACCGCGAAGGGGCGCAAATCCACATGGCGCGGCTGGACTCCCATGTCGGTCAGGGTCGGACTGACAGACAGGCCGATCATGGGCTGGCTGATGTAATTGGCGGGATCAGCCTTCAACTTGGCCCTGAACTCGTCACGCTCGGACTGGCTCGCCCTTGGCCCGATGATCATGCCGTAACCACCTGATTCTCCAACAGGTTTAACCACAAGCTCATCCAGATTCTCAAGGGTGTAATCCAGGCCTTCCTTCTCACGGCAGATGAAGGTCTCCACATTGGGCAGGATGGCCTCCTCGCCCAAATAGTATTTCACGATACGCGGCATATAGGCATAGACCGCCTTGTCGTCGGCGACGCCGGTTCCCGGTGCGTTGGCAATGGCCACATTGCCCTTGCGGTAGGCGTCCATCAGTCCGGGCACCCCCAACATGGAATCGGGGCGGAAGACCTTGGGGTCCAGGAAGGCATCATCGATGCGGCGATAGATGCAATCCACCGGAGCCCGTCCGGCGGTGGTCAGCATGTAGACCCGGTCGTTTTCCACCACCAGGTCGCGGCCCTCCACCAGCGGCACCCCCATCTCGCGCGCCAGGAACACATGCTCGAAGAAGGCCGAGTTGAAGATTCCCGGCGACAACAGCACGATGCGGGGCTCGTCCACGCCCACGGGCGAAATCTCCTCCAGGGCCCGGCGCAGCATCAGGCCGTAATTGTCCACCGGCCGCACCCCGATGCCTTCCATCAGGTCGGGGAAGGACTGCAGCATCAGATTGCGGTTTTCCACCACATAGGACACGCCCGACGGCGTGCGGGCATTGTCTTCCAGCACCCGGAACTCGCCTTGCTGATCCCGGATCAGGTCGATGCCGCAAACATGGGAATAGGCGCCACAGGGAACCTTCAGGTCACGCATGAACTCGTGGTAGTTGGCGTTGCCCAGGACCAGATCGGCAGGCACCACCTTGTCGGCCAGGATGCGCCGCCCATGATAGAGATCGTCCAGGAACAGGTTGATGGCGGTGACCCGCTGGATGATGCCGGCTTCCAGGCGCTGCCATTCCGAGGCGGTGATCACCCGGGGCATCACGTCGAACGGCAGGATACGGTCGATGGCGTCCTTGTCCGAATAGACGGTGAAGGTGATGCCAAGGTCGAACAGCTCCTTCTCCGCCGCCGCCAGGCGCAGACGCAAGGAATCCTCGTCCAACCCGTCCAGTCGCTGGTAAAGCGCTGCAAGCTCGGCATGGCCGTCGGGGCGAAAAGAGGTCATCTCACAGAAATACGGACCCCGATCATAGCGCGCCAACAGGCCCTGGATGGGCGGGGCTCCCTGTTCCTGCTGCATCGCCTAGTCTCCCTGACGGTATCAAACGTATCGAGGGTAGCACCCGGCAGGGATTTGTTCAAATTCCAGGCAGCGGTGCAGCCATGCCGGAATCCAAGGCTTTTTTGACGGCGGGATGCCTATGCTTGTGCTACCCTTTCAGCCCATTTCGCCCAGGAACCGATGAACCGATGGCCATCAACGTCAAGCTCAGGCACACCACCCGCTACCGCTACGATCGTCCCGTCACCCTGTCGCCCCAGGTGGTTCGGCTGCGCCCCGCCCCCCATTCGCGCACGCCGGTCCTGTCCTATTCCCTGGATATCGAGCCCAAGACCCATTTCATCAACTGGCAGCAGGACCCCCAGGGCAATTGGCTGGCGCGGCTGGTGTTTCCGGAAAAGGTCAATGGGTTCACGGTGGATGTGGACCTTGTGGCCGACATGTCCATCGTCAATCCCTTCGACTTCTTCCTGGAGCCCGAGTCAGAGCATTTCCCCTTTTCCTACGACAAGGGGCTCGACCACGAGCTGAAGCCGTTCCTGCTGTGCGAGGAAGCCGGGCCGAAGCTGCGGGATTATGTCGCTTCCATCGATATTTCCAAGCCGACCCAGACCACCAATTTCCTGGTGGCGCTGAACCAGCGCCTGCAATCGGATATCAGCTACACCATCCGCATGGAACCGGGCGTCCAGACGCCGGAGCAGACCCTGACCCTGCGAAGCGGCTCGTGTCGCGATTCCGCCTGGCTGCTGGTGCAGATCCTGCGCCGCCTGGGCCTCGCCGCCCGTTTCGTTTCGGGCTACCTGATCCAGTTGGTTCCCGACGTCAAGGCGCTGGACGGCCCCACCGGGGCCGAGCACGATTTCACCGATCTGCACGCCTGGACCGAGGTCTATCTGCCCGGCGCCGGCTGGATCGGCCTTGACCCCACCTCGGGCCTGCTGACCGGCGAGGGGCATATCCCCCTGGCGGCCTCGCCCGATCCCACCAGCGCCGCCCCCATCACCGGCGCGGTGGAGATGTGCGAAGTCACCTTCGAGCATCACATGGACGTCACCAGGGTCCTGGAAACGCCCCGCGTCACCAAGCCCTATACCGAGGAGCAATGGCAGGCGGTCCTGTCCCTGGGCGAGGTGGTGGACCAGCATCTGGCCAAGGGCGATGTGCGCCTGACCCAGGGCGGCGAACCCACCTTCGTGTCCACCGAGGACATGGATGGCGAGGAGTGGAATACCTCCGCCGTCGGCCCCACCAAGCGCACCTATGCCGACACCCTGATCCGCCGCCTGCGCGACCGCTATGCTCCCGGCGCCCTGATCGCCTATGGCCAGGGCAAGTGGTATCCCGGCGAAAGCCTGCCACGCTGGGCCTTTTCCCTGATCTGGCGCGAGGATGACGAGGCGGTCTGGCGCAATCCCGAACTGATCGCCCTGGAAAAGGACGACCACCAGCCGACCCACGAACAGGCCCGCGACTTCTCCATGGCGCTGACCCGGCATCTGGGGGTGGATTCCGCCTTCGCCCTGCCCGCCTGGGAAGACCCCGCCTATTACCTGCTGCGGGAACAGGCCCTTCCCATCAATGTGGATCCCATCGACAGCAAGCTGGAAAATCCCGAGGAACGCGCCCGGCTGGCCCAGGTGTTCCGCCGCGGCCTCGGCACGCCCACCGGCTATGTGCTGCCGTTGCAGCCCTGGCAGGCCAAGGACACCTTCCGCTGGATCACCGGCCCCTGGCCCACCCGCGACGGCAAGCTGATCACCATTCCCGGCGATTCGCCGCTGGGCTTCCGGCTGCCGCTGGAATCGCTGCCGTGGATTCCGTCCGACGACTATCCCTATCACAATGAACGCGACCCCTTCGAGCCGCGCCCCTATCTGCCGCCGCCCAAGCGCCGCCAGACCACCCAGACCGAGCGGGTGCCCGGCTCCGGCGCCGCCAAGGGCGTGGTGACCCAGCAGGTGCCGGTGGACCTGCGCCCGCGCGAGACCGCCAACGGCTTGGTGTCGGAGAATGTGCGCACCGCGCTGTGCGTCCAACCCCGCGACGGCCGCATCAACGTCTTCCTGCCGCCGGTGGAAACCGCCGAGCAGTATCTGGACCTGATCGACGCGGTCGAATGCGCCGCCGCCGAAGTGGGAACCCCGGTGCATGTGGAAGGCTATCCGCCGCCCAACGATCCCCGCCTGAAGATCATCAAGATCACGCCCGATCCCGGCGTCATCGAGGTCAACGTCAACCCGGTGGACAACTGGCGCGACCTGGTGGAAACCACCGAGACCCTGTACCAGGAAGCCCACCAGACCCGCCTGGGCACCGAGAAATTCATGGTCGATGGCCGCCATGTGGGAACCGGCGGCGGCAATCACATGGTGCTGGGCGGCTGGACCCCCGCCGACAGCCCCTTCCTGCGCCGCCCCGACCTGCTGGGCAGCCTGATCCGCTTCTGGCAGAACCACCCGGCGCTGTCATACCTGTTCTCGGGCCTGTTCATCGGCCCCACCAGCCAGCATCCCCGCGTCGACGAGGCCCGCGACGATACCCTGTACGAGTTGGAGATTGCGCTCAGCCAGTTGCCGCCGCCCGGCACCAATGTGGCGCCCTGGGTGGTGGACCGGGTCTTGCGCAACGTGCTGATCGACGCCTCGGGCAATACCCACCGCACCGAGCTGTGCATCGACAAGCTGTATTCTCCCGATGGCCCCACCGGACGGCTGGGGCTGGTGGAATTCCGCGCCTTCGAGATGCCGCCCCATCCCCGCATGAGCCTGGTGCAGCAATTGCTGCTGCGCGCCCTGGTGGCCCGGTTCTGGGAAGACCCCTATACAGAGAAGCTGATCCGCTTCGGGTCGAGCTTGCGCGACCGCTTCATGCTGCCCCACTGGGTCGAGAAGGATTTCGACACGGTGCTGGAATGGCTGCGGGCAGGCGGCTACGACTTCGACCGCGCCTGGTTCGCCCCCCATCTGGAATTCCGCTTCCCCATGATCGGCGCCATCACCCATCACGGCATCCGCCTGGAACTGCGCAATGCGCTGGAGCCCTGGCATGTCATGGGCGAGGAGCCCGGCGCGGGCGGTACCGTCCGCTATGTGGATTCCTCGGTGGAGCGGGTCCAGGTCAAGGTCTCCAACCTGGAAGGCGACCGCTACGTCGTCACCTGCAACGGCCGTCCGGTGCCCCTGGCCCCCACCGGCATCCGTGGCGAGCTGGTGGCGGGGGTACGCTATCGCGCCTGGGCACCCGCGTCTTGCCTGCATCCCACCATCGGCATCCATACGCCGCTGCTGTTCGATCTGGTCGACACCTGGACCGGCCAGGCGGTGGCGGGCTGCACCTACCACGTCGCCCATCCCGGTGGGCGCAGCTATGACAGCTTCCCGGTCAACTCCTACGAGGCCGAGGCCCGCAGGCGGGCCAGATTCTTCCCCTTCGGCCATACCCATGGTCCGATCAGGGTGGACGGGCCGGTGATTCATCCCGATTATCCCAATACCCTGGATCTGAGACTGCAGTGAAGGACGCCCAGGTGGTGCTGGAGGGGGAGGCGAAGATACAACGGCGACTGAAGATCCGGCAGGGCAACCCGACGGTGTCGCTCCAAAGCGTCTATCGGCCGCTTCCCGGCACCTATGACGAGGTGCTGGGCGAGGACGGCGAGATTCGCCCCCATTGGCGGCAATTCACCGAAGGGCTGATGCGCTTCGAGCCCGAGGAGATGCGCCGACGCTGGGACATGGGGCAGCGTCTGCTGCGCGACAACGGCGTCACCTACAATGTGTATGGCGACCCCGAGGGACTGGACCGCCCGTGGCGGCTGGACCCCTTGCCGGTGGTGCTGTCGCAAGACGAATGGCACATGATCGCCGCCGGAATCGAGCAGCGCGCCACCCTTCTCGAAACCATCCTGTCCGACCTTTACGGCAAGCGCACCCTGCTGTCGCGCGGCCTGATCCCGTCCTCGCTGCTGCACGCCAATCCAGGGTTCCTGAGGCCCTGCCATGGCTGGCTGCCCGCCGGCAAGCGCCGCATGCATGTCTATGCCGCCGATCTGGCCCGTGGCAGCAACGGGCATTGGCGGGTGGTGGGCGACCGCACCGAAAGCCCCTCGGGCTCGGGCTATGCCCTGGAAAACCGCTCCATCGTCAGCCGCGTCCTGCCCGAGCTTCACCGCTCGCTGCAGGTGGAACGTCTGGGGCCGTTCTTCGATACCCTGCGCCGCCAGTTGCAGATGCTGTCGCCCCGGCACAAGGACGACCCCCGCGTCGTGCTGCTGACCCCCGGCCCCTACAACGCCACCTATTTCGAGCATGCCTTCCTGGCACGGCAATTGGGCATCACCCTGGTCCAGGGCGAGGACCTGACCGTGCGCGACAACAATGTCTACCTCAAGGCCCTGACCGGCTTGCAGCGGGTCGACGTGATCTTCCGCCGCACCGGCGGCGTCTGGTGTGATCCGCTGGAACTGCGCGGCGATTCCACCTTGGGGGTGGCGGGCCTGCTGCAATCGGCCCGGGCGGGCAATGTCGCCCTGGCCAACGCGGTGGGCACCGGCCTGCTGGATGGCGCCTCGCTCATGGGCTTCCTGCCCGCCCTGGCCCGCGACCTGCTGGGCGAGCAACTGGCCCTGCCCTCGGTGGCGACATGGTGGTGCGGCGAGCCCGAGTCCTGTCGCCATGTGCTGGCCAATCTGGAACGGCTGATCATCCGCCCCGCCTTCGCCAATCGCGACCAGCCGGTGGTGGGTTCGGCCCTCACCGAATCCGAGGCCAATTCCCTGCGCACCGCCATCGCGGCCCATCCCTGGGACTGGGTGGCGCAGGAGATCGAGGGCACCTCCACCGTACCGGTCTGGACTGGCGGCCATCTGGAGCCGCAGCATTGCGTGCTGCGCGTCTTCGCGGTGGCCACCGAACGCGGCTGGCAGGCCCTGCCCGGTGGTCTGGCCCGCCTGTCGGCCGAGCGCGAATTGCTGACCACCCGCCTGCAGGCTGGCGGCGGCGGCAGCAAGGATATCTGGATCGCCGCCGGTCGGCGTGATCTTCAGACACCGGCCAAGCTGCGGGCCCCGGCGGTCCGCCTGACCCGTGACAACCGCGACCTGCCGTCGCGGGTGGCCGACAACATGTTCTGGCTGGGCCGCTATCTCGAGCGCTGCGAGGCCACCACCCGGCTGCTGCGCGCCGCGCTGGGCCATATGGAGGACAGCCTGGCCCAGGACGATGGCGAGCAGGCCCGCGCCACCTTGCACACCATGGGCCTGCTGGGCATGGAGATGCCCGCCGACATCCTGGAAGAGGATAACCCCGAGAATCTGCCCTACCGCCTGACCCAGTTCCATGTGGATGAGTCCACCACCGGCCTGGCTAATTCCGTGGACAGGCTGATCCGGGTGGTGACCAATCTGCGCGACCGCTTGTCCACCGACACCTGGCGCGCGGTGCAGCGGCTGCGGGACGAGGTCGGCCTGCTGGAGGCCGAAAGCCTGGATGGCGACATCATCGGGCGACTGAATTCGGTGGTGCTGACCATGCAGGGCATCAGCGGCCTGGCCATGGAGAACATGACCCGGGGGCCGCAATGGCTGTTCCTGGATTCGGGCCGCCGCCTGGAACGCGCCATCGCCATCGTCGACAATCTGAGCGGCGCCCTGACCGATGTGGAGAGCGAGGACGCCATCGCCCTGGACCTGTTGCTGGAAATCTGGGACAGCGTCATGACCTACCGCTCCCGCTATCTGGCCTCGCCCCGTCTGGCGGGCGTGCTGGACCTGCTGCTGTGCGACGAAAGCAATCCGCGTTCGCTGGGCTTCCAGGTCGGCACCTTGTCGCGCCATGTGGACAGCTTGGCCGGCATCGGCGAGGACAGCGGCTTCTACAAGCCGGAACAGAAACTGATGACCATCCTGTCGGGCACCATCCGCACCACCGATGTCACCGTCCTGGCCCGCTACGAGCGCGACGCGGGCTATCACGACGCCGAGCGGCTGCTGGATTTCCTGCGGTCGCGACTTTGGGAACTGTCCGAGCAGCTCTCGCGCAGCTACTTCACCCATGCCCAGTGGCGCCTGCCGGTGGCCCGCATGGAGGTGATGCCGTGAAATACCGCGTCCGCCACCTCACCACCTATCGCTATACCGAGCCGGTACAGTTGTCCCACCACGCCGCCCATCTGCGCCCGCGCGAGGTGCCGGGGCAGCAGGTGGGCAAGGTCAGCGTCTCCATCCGCCCCGAACCGGCGGTTCTGCATGATGGCGGCCAGGATTATTTCGGTAATCCCACCACCTTCTTCACGATCCAGGACCCCCATTCAACCTTGCAGATCGATGCCTGTTTCGAGGTGGAAACCAGCAGCCAGCCCCCCCTGCCCCAGATCGCGGTACCGGCCTGGGACGACATCCGGCTGGATACCTGGCCCGGCGGGCGCGGCCTGGACGAATCGGTGATGGATTTCGTCTTCGCCTCGCCCCAGGTGCCCATGCTGGCCGAGGCGACGGAATACGCCCTGCCCAGTTTCCCGCCCGGCCGCCCCCTGACCGAGGCGGTGATGGACCTGATCGGGCGCATCCACGAAGACTTCACCTTCGACCCCGAGGCCACCAGCGTCGGCACGCCGCTGTTGGCCGTGTTCGAGGATCGGCGCGGCGTCTGCCAGGACTTCGCCCATGTGGGCATCGCCTGTGTCCGGGCCATGGGGCTGGCGGCGCGCTATGTCAGCGGCTATATCCGCACCATCGCGCCGCCGGGCAAGGAAAAGCTGGTGGGCGCCGACGCCTCCCATGCCTGGCTGTCGGTCTATCAGCCCGGCTGGGGCTGGCTGGATGTCGATCCCACCAACAATATCGCGGCGGGCCACGACCATGTGGTGGTGGCCTGGGGCCGCGACTATGACGATGTCAGCCCGCTGCGCGGCGTGGTGCTGGGCGGCGGCGACCACCAGGTGCACGTCGCCGTGGACGTCATCGAGATGGTGTAGCGGAGGCCCCCTCAGGCCCCGCCCACCGGCCGCAGATCGTTCAGCGAGACGAAGCCGGGCATGGAATCCTTGAACACCTTGAAGGTCTTGGCGCCGCGCCCTTCGGCAAATTCGGCATGGGCGGCGGCCAGTGCCTCGCGATACTGGGTCTCGTCGGCCTCCGGCCCCTTGTCGCGCAGCAGTTCGCGGAACCGCTTCAGGATGTGCAGGCGACTGACATTGACCACCTGCTGGTCAAAGGGAACGTCCAGGGCCTCGAAGAACTGTTCGGCCGAGGACAAACCGGCAAGCTTTTCCTGAATGGACATGGCGGCGGACTCCTAAACCAGACCGAGCGAGCATTCCGCCGCTTCCGTATGGAAGCGACGCAGGTCGTCGGCGGTGGGGGTGGTCTTGGTACGGGCGGCATGGCTGCGGACCTGGGCTAGCAAGTGACGGGCCTCGGGGGTCGAGACCGACAAGCCGATCTCGCGGCAGGCATGCAGCACCGAGGTCAGGCCGGAATGCTTGCCCAGCACCACCCGATGGTCGCGGCCCAGTTCGGCCGGGTCCAGCGCCTCGTAGGTGCGGCGATCGCGCAGCAAGCCGCTGACATGAATGCCGGATTCATGGGTGAAGATATTGGCGCCGACGATGCTCTTGTCCACCGGCACCGGGCGGCCGGAGGCATCGGCCACCAGCTTGGACACCCCGGACAGCGCCGTCTTGTCGATGCCGGTCTCCAGGCCATAGAGGTGCTCCAGCGCCACCACCACTTCCTCCAGCGGCGCGTTGCCCGCCCGCTCGCCGAGGCCGTTGACGGTGGTGCTGACATGGCTGGCCCCGCCCTTGACCGCCGCCAGGGAATTGGCATTGGCCAGGCCGAGGTCGTCATGGGCGTGCACCTCGAGCTCGATACCGGTGGCGGCCCGCAACTGGCGGAAGCGGTCATGGATGCCGAAGGGATCCATGATGCCCATGGTGTCGGCGAAGCGGAAGCGCTGGGCGCCCGCCCGTTCGCAGGCCTCGACAACTCGACAGAGGAAATCGGGATCGGCGCGTGACGAATCCTCGCCCCCCACCAGCACCGCGAAACCCATGTCGCGGGCCTTGCGGATCATCAGATCAAGATGCTCGAGCGCCCAGGCGCGATCACGCCCCAGCTTGGCCGCCAATTGCAGGTCGGAAACCGGCAAGGACAGATTGACCGAATCGAGACCGCAGCGGGCGGCGGCCTCCAGGTCATCGTCGCGCATGCGACACCAGGCGATCAGGCGGGACGACAGGCCAAGGGCGGCCACCGCCCGGATTCCGGCCTGTTCCTCCTCGCCCATGGCGGGAATGCCCACCTCGATCTCGGGCACCCCGGCCGCGGCCAGGGCGCTGGCGATGGCCAGCTTCTCGTCGAGGCGGAAGGCCACCCCGGCGGTCTGCTCGCCATCCCTGAGCGTGGTATCGTTGACGACGATCCGCCCGGCCATGCTCTTCTCCCTAGATCCAACTCGACATCCGAGTCCGGACTTGCCTCTCAGGCGCCGGGCGCCGCATCAGCGGCGCCGACCCTTGGTCGCAACTCCTCGCCGGTGACGGGGTCACCGGCTCGTCGGTCAGCCGCAGCTCTTGACGGCGCAGGAGCAGCCACCACCACCCGACGCGGCGGGGGGCGGCGTGTTGGGATTGTCGAACACGAAGCCCGAACCCATGGAGGAATTATCCACATAATCCATGGTCGCCCCCACCAGCCACAAGGCGGAGCCGGGATCGACGAACACTTTCACGTCGGAGAATTCGAGAACCTGATCGTCATCGGCGGCGGCATCTTCCAGGCCCATATTATAGGAGAACCCGGAACATCCCTTTTGGACCATGATGCGAAGGCCCTGGTACTCGCCCTTGCACACGTCGCGGATAACGTCGACGGCCTTGTCGGTGAGGGTCAACATGACGGCATCCTCCTTGAGGTAACTGAAACCCTGCCCTATTGCTGAGCAAGGAAGATGCCAACTTATAACGCTATGTTTTCATACTGTTTTTCAGGAAAAACTCAGACAACGACCAGACAATGTCGGCTTTGCGACAGGGGGGTGGCCGACAGCAGCGATGCCCCATCCTCGGCGCCGAAGCAGATGGCGAAGTCGGTGCAGACCTCGCAATTGGGCGACTTGCAGATGATGACACCTTCGCGCTGGCAGAGTTCGCGGTAGAAGAACTTCTTCCACTTCATGTCACGGCTGTTGAGCTCGGCCAGACCGACGAAATGGCGGCGCATCAGCCCCGACAGATCGGCGCGACCGGTCAGTCCCAGGTCCTGCCACAGATGGTTGGCCCCCAGTGACCGGCGGGCAATCACATGGGCCAGCCATTCCTCCTCCACCAGACCGCGAGTCCGATGCTCGATCAGCAGGGCGCGCAGATCGGGTTCCTCGGGGGCCAGGCATTCATCATCCTCGTCCGACAGCCCGGCCAGCAGGCCGGGGGCCGAAGGGAAATAGCGCCCGACCAGGGCGGCGAGGTTGAA
The DNA here is from genome assembly GCF_001650715.1 of Paramagnetospirillum marisnigri. GTDB lineage: Bacteria > Pseudomonadota > Alphaproteobacteria > Rhodospirillales > Magnetospirillaceae > Phaeospirillum > Phaeospirillum marisnigri. Next base: position 139,372 of record NZ_LWQT01000109.1, read on the forward strand.
GGCCGACAGCCCCAGACCGGCGGTCAGGGGTCGTCGGCTTTCCCCCAGGGTGATGGCGATGGCACAGGCGAACAGATGGCGGTCGAACGGGTCGCCGCTGCCGGTCCCCGCCATCAGGCGGGAATAGATATGCTTGGCCATCGCATTTTCTCCTTCCCGGCCAGGATCAGGCCGGCACGGCCTCGTGGGTCTGGGCGTTGGTGCCACAGACCGCCTGACACGAGCCGCAGCCGATGCAGCTTCCCGCCTTGTCCAGGACCATGACCTTGCGCACGATCTCCTCGCCGTCGTCGAAGGGATCGCACATCTCATCGTCTTCGTTGATGCCCATCAGCTTCATGACGGCCTGGGTGCAGACCTTGAAGCAACGGCCACAGCCGATGCACAGCTCGTCGCTGATGGCGGTGAGGTATTTCGGAACCCAGGGGCTTCCGTCACGGGTGATGAACTGGCGAAACGACATGGAAACTCTCCCTCTTTCGGGTTGTGTGTCAGGCGGCGGCGACTTCGGGGAACTTGGCGATGGTGGCCACACCTTCTTCGATGATCTTCTCGGCCTTGGTGATCATGTCCTCGACGCTGTCGAAGCTCCAACGGTGCAACTCGCGCACATAGTTGTTGACCGCCACCAGCTTGCCGGCGGTCAGCAGCATGCGGCCCCAACCCTCGTGATGAATCTTCATGATGGGCGCCACGGCGACGCCGCTGCGGTTCTCCACCGCCATGGCGATGGCGTTGAAGTACTGGTCGAGCCGCCACAGGATGTCGGGATCAGGATCACCGAACAGCGGAATCTCGCGGCGCTGCGCCTTGGTCATGATGAAGGGGGCCATGATGGCCTCGTCGGGCATGGTCTCCCAGGCGCCGCTGGAATCATGGGCGCGGATGAACATCAGCAGCGTCTTGATGAAGGGGTGGTCGTAACCGGTGGCGGACATGGGGTGTTCTCCTCGTTATTGTTCAGTCTTCGTCGATGAAGCGTTCGTCACCGGCATCGGCGCCGCGCATGGCCTTCCTGAGCCAGGGCGGCGGGTTGCCCTTCAGCATGGTGCGTACCCTCTCGATCACATCGGCGATGGATTCGTCCACGGGCAGCTTGATGGGATGGACCTTGGCGCGGACCACGCGGGCCGCCGCCGGGCCGCCGATGGCGCGGCAGAACAGCAGCGACGAGCCTTCCAGGGCGTTGATCTTGGCGGCCAGGCGATCCTCGCCATCTTCCTTGTGATTGCCGTCCTCGTTGCTGACATTGTCGAACTGGACGGCTTCCAGGAAGGTGTGCCCCTCGGGGCCGATGTCGTAGAACATGAAAGTCTTGGCGCTGGCGAAATGGGCGTCAACGCGCTGACGATCCTGGGTGGCGACGGCGATTCTCATGTGACCTCCTTTGAGTGGCGGCGGGCGGCCGCTGTCATCCTCGGCCGGATCAACCAGCCGCAGCCGCCTTGTGGTCATGGTCGTGCTCCGAATGGGCGTGGCCCGGCCGTTCCATCAGGATATTGCCGAGTTGGGTGATCAGGTCGCGGGTGCCGCGATAGCCCGCGCTGACCAGATGGGCGGCGCCCAGGCGGTCGAACACCGGGAACCCCGCCCGAAACAGCGGAATGCCGTGGCGGGCCGAAACCTGCCTTGCGTTGGAATTGGCGATGATCAGGTCGCAGCCGCCCGCTTCGAGGATCTGGTCCTCCAGGTCCTCGAAATCGCCGACGATCACCCGCTCGGCGGAGAGCTCGGCCAGCAGCGGCTGGGCCTGGGTGGTCACGGCGGCGGCGACGATGCCGCCCATATCGGCCACCAGCTTGCCATAGGTCCAGACCAGCGAGGGTTCGCCCGCGATGGCGACATGACGGCCGCCGAAATAGAAGTGGCCGTCCAGCATGGCGTCCACCAGTTGCGAGCGGGCGCGGCGCTGGCGGGCGGGAACCGGCACCCCGGCCACTGTGGACAGCGACACCATCAGGCGGTCCACCGCCTCCAGGCCCGTCACCCGATCCAGCAGCACGAAGGGAACCCCGGTCTTTTCCTCCAGGGTCTTGGCGGCGATGCGCATGTGCTCGCCGATGGCGATGGTCAGGCGCGAGCGGCCCAGTTCGCGCAACTGCGACACGCTGGTGCCGCCGAGCGTGGTGGGGGTGTAGGAGTCCGGCACATGACCGTCCAGCGAGTCCGACAGATCGGGCAGCACCACGCATTCCAGGCCGAAATCGGCGATGATGTCCTTCAGGGCCTCGACATCGCCGGGGGTGAGATGGCAGCCGGGCAACAGGTTGACCCGGTTCAGCTTGGCCTGATTGCCCGGAGCGGGCGCCAGTTGGCGGATCATGGCGGTGACCGCCTTGCCCCAGCCGGTTTCCAGCGAGCCCGAGAAATCGGGGGCCGAGACGTCGACCACGGCGATGTCGTGCAGCTCCTTGTTGCGGGCGCGGATCATCTTGACGTCGCCCGCCATGTCCTCGCCCCGGGTCTCGGTCAGCGCCGTTGAAATCAGGCCGATGATTTCCGGCTTGGCCCGCTTGGCGATGTTCAGCAGCCCCTGCTCCACCTGATCCATGCCGCCGAGGATGGTGCTGATCTCGTTCATGGCGGTGGTCTGCAGCGGAATGGCCTCGCGGAAGTGGCGGACCATCATCACCAGGGCGAAGGCGGTGCAGCCCTGGCTGCCGTGGAACATGGGCAGGCAGCCCTTCATCCCCATGAAGGCGAGGGCGGCGCCCAGCGGCGCGCTGATCTTGAGCGGACTGGTGGACAAGGCCTTGTTATGGTCGACGATGAGGGCCATGGCGCTATTCCTGCTCCCAGGGGGCCGGGGCGCGAACCTGCGCCCAGATGGGGTTGTTGATGGACAGGTCGATCTCGCGCACCAGGGCGACCATGCCGTCATAGGCGGCGAAGCCGTGGTGGCGTTCCTGGTTGATGTCGATCCAGGGCGTGCGGGCCTTAAGCGCCACGAATTGCGAGCGCCCGCCCGACAGCATCATGTCGGCCCGGCCGTCCTTGAACATGGCGTACATGTCCTTGGGCGTGATGGCGTCGGCCAGCTTCTCCTCGTCGCCGCCCAGGCGCTCCAGGGCCTTCTTCTTGTCGGCCTCGGTGGCCTTGCGCACGGAGGAGCCCACCACCTCCATGCCCACTTCCTGCAGGGCCTGGATCACCGACCAGCTCTTGACGCCGCCGGTATAGAGCAGGACCTTCTTGCCCGCCAGCCGGGGCTTGTACTGCTCCAGCCGGGCCCAGGCCTTGGCCTCTTCCTCGGCGATCAGCGCCTCGGTGCGCTCGGTCAGGCTGGGATCGGCGCCCCGCTCCACCAGCATGCGGGCGATATTGCGCAGCGCCTCGGACGTGTCGGAAATGCCGTAGAACGACCCCTCGAAATAGGGGATGCCCCAGGTCTCCTTCATCTTGCGCGCCAGGGTGATCAACGCCTGGGAACACAGCACCATGTTGGCCCGGGCGGTGTGGCAGGCCGCCACCTCGCGATAACGGGCGTCGCCAGTGATGGAGGCGCGCAGGCGGATGCCCAGCCTGGCCAGCAGCGGCCGGAACTGGTCCAGCTCGCCCGCCACATTGTATTCGCCCAGGATGTTGATGTCGGTGGGGCCGACATCGTCGGGTTCCACCGTGCCGATGACATGCTCGAACAGGGCCTCGCCGCCCAGGCGGTTGCCCAGATTCTTCGATCCGGCGAAGCCCGGCGCGTTGACCGGCACCACCGGCGTGCCCAGCCGCTCGGTGGCGGCGCGGCACACCGCCTCGACATCGTCGCCGATCAGGGAGCCGACGCAGGTCTGGTAGACGAAGACGGCGGCGGGATTGTAGCGAGCGATGGCCTGCTTGATGGCCCTGTACAGCTTCTTCTCGCCACCATTGACGATGTCCAGATTGGTCATGTCGGTGGTGAAGCCGCGGCGGTAGAGGTCGGAGCCGGTGCTCCAGGAATTGCGGCCGTCCCAGGAATTGCCCTCGCAGGCGATGGGACCGTGAACCAGATGCACCACATCGGTGATGGGCTGAAGCGCGATCTTGGCGCCGTCGAAGGCGCAGCCACCGGCGGCGGCCCCGGGCACCAGCGACTTGCCACAGCCCTTCTTGCGCTCCTTGTCGGACTTCGCCTGATTGGTGGCGCAGCCCGGTTCGTTCATCAGCTCCTGAATCTTGTGCTTGAGCATCTGAAGACCTCCCGGTGCGGTTCACCGATCAGTCTCGCAAACGTCGTGCCAGGAAGAAAAACGGCGGAAATACAGGCCTTTCAACCGACAATCATCGCCTTTGTCGTATGTCCGACATTCAATCCTTCGTCGGATTCAGCACCCATTCCGGCTCGGGCAGCTGCGAGAAGATCTTGCGCAGACCTTCGCCCCAGGTGCGCCGCAACGACTTGAAATAAGGGTCCTCGTCGGTGACGCGATAGCGGATGGAGGCGCGGCAACCATCGGCCGGAACCACGACCACATCGATGGGCAGCGCCACTGAGATGTTGCTTTTGATGGTGGAGTCGAAGGACACCAGGGCGCATTTCACCGCCTCTTCCAGCGAGGTCTCGGGCGTGATCACCCGCTCGATGATGGGCTTGCCGTATTTGGTCTCGCCGATCTGGAAATAGGGGGTTTCGTCGGTGGCCTCGATGAAATTGCCTGCCGCATAGACGTTGAACAACCGCATGCGGCGATCCTTGATCTGTCCGCCGACGATCAGCGACGCCACGAAGTCGGCGCCGTGGCTCTTGAGATGGGCGCCGTCCATCTCGAACACCTCGCGCAGGGTCTGGCCGACCATGCGGGCCACGTCATACATGGACTTGGCCTTGTACAGGCTGCGGCTGGCCGCCTTGGACCCCAGCCGCTCCTCCAGCAGGCTGATCACCGACTGGGTGATGGCCAGATTACCCGCCGTCAGGATGACGATCACCCGGTCGGGGGCACCGTCGAAGACGAAGCTCTTGCGGAAGGTGGCAACGCTGTCCACCCCGGCATTGGTTCGGGAATCCGAGACGAACACCATTCCGGCCTTCAGGCGCATGCCCAGGCAATAGCTCATTCTATGTCCCCCCTCAATTGCCGGGCGGCGAATTGGAGCGCGGGCGCCCCCGCCCCCCCCTATTGCTGCGACTGCGACTGGGACTGCACCTGCTCCACCGACAGATCGACCGAGAGGTCCTCGCCCTTGCCGCCCGAACGCAGTCCCACCACCGGCGCCGCCCCGGCATAATCGAAGCCGACGGCAAGCCGGACATAGGCATCGGTGGCCGACTGGCAATTGGCCGGGTCGAAGCTGACCCAGCCCAGCCCCTCGACGAAGGCCTCGGCCCAGGCATGGCTGGCCATCTCGGAGCGCTCGGAATGGAGATAGCCCGAGACATAGCGCGCGGGCAATCCCAGCACCCGGCAACAAGCGATGAACAGATGGGCGTGGTCCTGGCAGACCCCCTTGCCCGATGCCAAGGCCTCGGCCGCCGTACTGGTGACGTCGGTGGAGCCGGTGGCATAGACCACCCTCTCGGCGATGGCGCCGGTCATCTGGTGCAGGGTCGGAACCGTGCCGGTGCCGACACAGGACGCGGCGAAGGGCTTGGCTAGGTCGCGAATGGCGTCATCCGCCAGGGTCAGCGGCGTCGGACGCAGGAACATGGGCGGCGGCAGGCCGTCATCCAGGGGCAGGATGCCCCAGGTGTCGTTGGTCTCGATCTCGCCCTCCACCAGGATGGTCAGGGCGTCATGGGCTTCGACCTCGCTGGCCACATGGGCGCGGTTGCCGAAGCCATCGGTCCAGGGCACCAGGCTGGGCGGCCCCGATACCGACCAGGACAGCACCCGCTGGCAGCGGTCCTGGCGCGGCGTCAGACGCAGATACTGAACGGCGCGGCGGGCGGGTTCCGCCAGCCGATAGCGGGTCTCGTGGCGAATGCGCAGTCTCATGGCACCATCATGAATTCGGTTTGAAGCACGTTGGACAGGTCCGCCACCTCGTCGATGACGCCGCCCAGGAATACGTCGAGGCCGGTGCGCATCAGGTCGCCCACCTGGGCCGAGCCGATACGGTGGCGCAGCAGCCGCGCCCGCTTCAGCGAGCCCTCTCCCGCCTCGAGTTTCTCCAGTCCCAGGATGATCTCGTCGGCCACCGCCGCCAGCGAACGCGGCATATCGGGACGCAGCAGCAGCAGGTCGGCAATGCGGTGAACCTGCAGGTTGTCGGCATAGATCTCGCGATAGGCCTTGTGGGCCGACAGCGCGTCCAGCAGCACCATGCGCCGGTAATAGGCGTTGGCATCGTGCTGGCCCGCGCTGTAGTCCGAGCCCTGCAGCGACGGCCATTTCACCCGCAACAGACGGGCGGTGGCATCGGCGCGCTCGATGGCGCCGCCCAGGCGGGCGAACCAGAAGGCCTCGCCCCGGCGCATGGAACCGTACAGGCAACCCCGGAAGACATGCGAGCGGGTCCGCACCCATTCCAGATGGGTGACGATGCCCTGGCGCTGGAGGTCCTTCCAGCCCAGATCGGCGACACCGAGCCAGGTCTGGTTGAGCCCCTCCCACAGATCGGTGGTCAGCATGTGCCGCGTGGCGCGCGCATTCTCGCGGGCATTGCCCAGGGACGCCTTGATGCTGACCGGGTTGTTGCGCCCCAGGATGGCATAGGAGAGAACGCGGCCCTCGGTCACCGCCTCGTTCTCCTCGCGGAATGCCTCGTAGCGGCCGGTCACCAGCAGCGGCGTATGCCAGTCCGACAGCCGCTGCTCGCCGGTGGCGGGCAACAGGGCGCTGCGCAAGCTGGCGTCCAGCAGCCGGGCCAGGGCTTCCGCCCGCTCCACATAGCGGGCCATCCAGAAAATGTTATTAGCGGCGCGCGCGAGCATGGCCAGCCTCCTTGCCAGCATCTTCCAGCACCCAGGTATCCTTGGTGCCGCCGCCCTGGGACGAATTTACCACCAGCGAGCCCTCGCGCATGGCGACGCGGGTCAAACCGCCCGGCACCACCACCGTTTCCCGTCCGGTCAGGACATAGGGCCGCAAATCCACATGGCGGGGCGCGATGCCCTTGTCGACGAAGGTCGGCACCGTGGACAGGGACAGGGTCGGCTGGGCGATGAAGCTTTCCGGCGAGGACTTGATCTTGGCCTTGAACTCGGCCAGTTCCGCCTTGGACGCCGCCGGTCCCACCAGCATGCCGTAACCGCCCGAGCCATGGACCTCCTTGACCACCAGTTCCGGCAGATGGGCCAGGGCATAGGCCAGGTCGTCGGGCTTGCGCAACTGCCAGGTGGGCACGTTGGACAGGATCGGCTCCTCGCCCAGATAGAAGCGGATGAAGTCGGGCACATAGACATAGACCGACTTGTCGTCGGCGACGCCGCCACCCACCGCGTTGCAGATGGTCACCTTCCCCAGGCGATAGGCCGCCAACAGGCCCGGCACTCCCAGCATGGAGCCGGGATTGAAGGCCAGCGGGTCGAGGAAATCGTCATCGATGCGGCGATAGATCACATCCACCCGCCTTGGCCCCTTGGTGGTGCGCATATAGACGGTGGCGTCGTCCACATAGAGGTCGGAGCCCTCCACCAGATCGATTCCCATTTCCTGGGCCAGGAAGGCGTGCTCGAAATAGGCGCTGTTGTACTGGCCCGGAGTCATCAGAACCACCTTGGGCTCGTCCACGCCCCCGGGCGCCACGGCGCGCAAGGTCTCCAGCAACAGTTCGGGATAGTGGTTGACCGGGGCGACGCGCTGGCTGGCGAACAGCTCCGGGAACAGACGCATCATGGCCTGGCGGTTTTCCAGCATGTAGGAGACGCCGGACGGCGTGCGGGCGTTGTCCTCCAGCACGTAAAAGGTGTCCTCGTCGACACGGACCACGTCGATTCCCGCCACATGGGCATAGACCCGCTTGGGCACCTTCATGCCCAGCATCTGGGGGCAGAAGGCCTCGTTGGTCAGCACCAGATCGGCGGGAATGATCCCGGCGCGCAGGATGTTCTGGTCGTTGTAGACGTCATCGAGAAAGGCATTGAGGGCGCGCACCCGCTGGCAGACGCCGAGCGCCACCTTGTCCCATTCGGCGGCCGCCAGGATGCGGGGCACGATGTCGAAGGGAATCAGACGCTCGACCCCACCCTCGGCGCCATAGACGTTAAAGGTGATGCCCGAGCGGCGGAATATGGAGTCGGCGGATTTGTGGCGGCGGTCCAACTCGTCGATGGACATGGCGTGCAGCCAATTTGAGTAGTCCGCATAGGGCGGGCGCATCTTGCCCCCCTTGCCATGCATCTCATCGAAGGCCGACTTCTTTCCCGACATCGGGCTCCCCCCCTAGGGTTATCCACATACTTATCTCTTACCGCCTTGCAATGCCGAGGCCAAGGGGGCAGGCGGACATTCAACGGGCATAGAACTAAATTTGTTCAAAATTTAATCAGACATGACCTTTGGAGAAGCAAAACCCCCGGAGCGTTGCCGCTCCGGGGGAATTGACCCTTGCGCCTGGGAGGTTGGTTAGCGCGTCAGGTCATAGGAGATGTCGCTGGCCGCATCGGTGACTTCGAAGATACGATCCAGGATTTCCACCAGAACCCGCAGCGCGCCCTGGTAGCCCATGGTCGGGAAGCGGTGATGGTGGTGACGGTCGAAGATGGGGAAGGTCAGACGGATCAGGGGGATACCGGTGTCCTTCTCCAGGTACTTGCCGTAGGAGCTGCCGATCAGCAGATCGGTGGGCTCGGTGAACAGCAGGGACCGCATGTGCCACAGATCCTTGCCAGCATAGGCCTTGCAACCGGCGCCGAACGGCGAGGTGGCGAACAGGGCTTCCATCTTGGCGGCCCAGTCCTTGCCACCGTTGGTGGACAGGCAGTGGGTCGGCTCGCAGCCCATTTCCAGCAGGAAAGTGGCCATGGCGTAAACGAAGTCGGGATCACCGAACACGGCGACCTTTTTGCCGTGCAGATAAGCCTGGCTGTCGGCCATGGCGTCGACCAGACGGCCACGCTCCTTCTCGATGCTGTCGGGGATCGCCTTGCCGGAGAGCTCGGAGATCTTCATCAGCAGCGCGTCGGTGGCGCCCACGCCCATGGGGTAGTGGAACGACGTGGTGGCCTGGCCCTTGGTGCCGATGTATTCCAGCGACTTTTCCGAGCAGTAGTGCTGCAGGCCGATGGTGGCCTTGGCATTGATGGCGTCGCGGACGTCATCGAGCTTGGTGCCGCCGTCATACATGCGGTAGGTGCCGTCGGAAGGAGTGTCGTAGATGTCCGACACGTCGGAGATGAAGGTGTAGTCGACGCCCATGGTGTCGAGGTAACGCTTCAGCTCGCGGTTGTTGGCCACCGCATACCCGTCGAAGCCGGGGATGATGTTGATCTTGCCGTTGGTGGCGCCAGCCTTCAGTTCGCCCTTCTCGCGATCCCAGAAGTAGTTCAGCACGCCCTTGATCATGTTGTCGTAGCCGGTGGTGTGGCTGCCGACGAAGGAGGGGGTGTGAGCGAAGGGAACCGCGAAATCGGCCGGAACCGATTCCTTTTCCTTGGCGGTGGCGATGAAGGCCGAAAGGTCGTCACCGATGACTTCCGCCATGCAGGTGGTGGAGACGGCGATCATCTTGGGCTTGTAGAGGGTGTAGGAGTTCTGCAGGCCGTCAACGATGTTGGTCAGGCCGCCGAACACCGCCGCGTCTTCGGTCATGGAGTCGGAGACGCAAGGCACCGCTTCCTTGAAGTGACGGGCCAGATGCGAACGGAAGTAAGCGACACAGCCCTGCGAGCCGTGCACATAGGGCATGGTCTCTTCGAAGCCCTGGGCGGCGAACACCGCACCCAGAGGCTGGCAGGCCTTGGCCGGGTTGATGACGGCCTTCTCGCGAGCGAAATTCTTTTCGCGATATTCCCAGGTCTTGGTGTATTCGGCCTGGGCGGCCACGGCTTCGTCGGACGGACGGCACTCGAACTTGGCCTTCTTGTCCGCGAACATCTCCGTGTATTCGGGCTCCTTGAACAGGGAGACGTGGTCCTTGGTCTTTTCAGCGCTCTGAGGCATGACTTCTCTCCTTCTCAACTCCCCGCGCCCCCGGGTATTGGGCGATGCGCGGGGAGGAGTTAAACGGAAACAACCAGTTAGTTAGCTTGGATAGGAGTTCAGGCGGCCTTCCAGGGGGCCTTGAACTTGCTCCAAACCGGGCTGTTGATGGCCATGTCCATGTCACGGGCGAAGATGGCGAAGCCGTCATAGCCGTGATACGGACCGGAGTAATCCCACGAGTGCATCTGGCGGAAGGGCACGCCCATCTTCTGGGTCGCGTACTTCTCCTTGATGCCCGAGCCGACCAGGTCGGGACGGATCTTCTCGATGAACTTCTCCAGTTCGTAGCCGGTCACGTCGTCATAGATCAACGTGCCTTCCTTGACGTAGTGGCCGGTGCGCTGATAGTCGTCGTTGTGGCCGAATTCGTAGCCGGTACCGACGATCTTCATGCCCAGGTCCTCGTAGGCATTGGCGACGTGACGGGGGCGCAGGCCGCCCACATACAGCATCACCTGCTTGCCATCGAGCCGCGGCTTGTACTTGGCGACGATGGAGTCGACCAGGCCCTGGTACTTGGCGATGACCTTCTCGGCATTGGCCTGGATGGTCTCGTCGAACTGCGCCGCGATCTTGCGCAGGGAAGCGGCGATCTGGGTCGGGCCGAAGAAGTTGTATTCAACCCAGCTGATGCCGTACTTCTCTTCCATGTGGCGGCAGATGTAGTTCATCGACCGGTAGCAGTGGATGAGGTTCAGCTTGGCCTTGGGGGCCCGAGCCATTTCCGCCAGGGTGGCGTCGCCCGACCACATGCCGATGACGCGCAGGCCCATCTCTTCCAGCAACTTGCGGGACGGCCAGGCGTCGCCACCGATGTTGTAGTCGGCGATCAGGTTGACGTCATAGGGGCCGGTCTCGAACTCGGGCACGCCCTTCTCGAAGACCCAATCCCGGATGGCGTCATTGGCGATGTGGTGGCCCAGCGACTGGGACACGCCACGGAAGCCTTCGCAACGCACCGGAACGATGGTCTTGCCGGTTTCCTTGTGCTTCTTCTTGGCGACGGCCTCGATATCGTCGCCGATCAGGCCGATCGGGCACTCGGACTGGATGGAGATGCCCTTGTTGAGGGGGAACATCACGTCCAGTTCGTCGATCATGGCGTCCAGGTTCTTGTCGCCACCGAACACGATGTCGCGTTCCTGGAAGTCCGAGGTCACCTGCATGGTGACGAAGCTGTCGATGCCGACGGTGCCGTTGAAGTAGTTCCGGCGCTGGGACCAGGAATACTGACCGCAGCCGACCGGGCCATGGCTGATATGGACCATGTCCTTCACGGGACCCCACACCACGCCCTTGGAACCGGCATAGGCACAGCCACGGATGGTCATGACACCGGGGATCGACTTGATGTTGGACTTCACGCCACAGCCGGTGGTGCCGGCTTCGTCGGTGGGCTTGGCCACCGCGAGATGCTTGGCGCGGCGCTTGCCGGACTTTTCCGGATACGCGTCAAGGACTTCCTTGATCAGCGCCTCGGCGGCGGCGGAATCATTGGTATAATCGAGGCTCATGGCCCTCTCCTTCGTCTTTGGGGAATGAGCCCTCCATCCTTTAGGAGGGCTCACCGTTCACCAGATCCTCAGCCAGCGGAGCAGAGCGAGGCTTCCTTAGCCTGCAACTCGGCCAGAGCCTGCTCGTCGGTCTTCATGATGCCGAACTCGATCAGCATGTCTTCCAGCTCTTCCATGGTGATCGGGGTCGGGATGGTGCCCTTGCCCGCATTGGCATGGATCTTCTGGGCCAGCTGACGATACTCTTCGGCCTGGGCCGAGTCGGGGGCGTATTCGATGACGGTCTGGCGACGCAGCTCGGCATGCTGCACGATGTTGGCGCGCGGCACGAAATGGATGAGCTGGGTGTTCAGGCGCTTGGCCAGGGCTTCGGCCAGCTCGACTTCACGGTCGGTCTGACGCTCGTTGCAGATCAGGCCGCCGAGGCGCACGCCGCCGGAACCGGCATACTTCAGAATGCCCTTGGAGATGTTGTTGGCGGCGAACAGCGCCATCATCTCGCCCGACATGACGATGTAGATTTCCTGGGCCTTGTTCTCGCGGATCGGCATGGCGAAGCCGCCACACACCACGTCGCCCAGCACGTCGTAGGACACGTAGTCCACGTCGTCATAGGCGCCGTTTTCTTCCAGAAAGTTGATGGCGGTGATGACGCCACGGCCGGCGCAGCCGACACCCGGCTCGGGACCACCGGACTCGGTGCACTTGATGCCCTTGTAGCCGATCTTCATGACGTCCTCGAGCTCGAGGTCTTCCACCGAGCCGGCCTGGGCGGCCAGATGAAGAACGGTGTCCTGCAGCTTGCAGCCCAGGATCAGACGGGTGGAGTCAGCCTTGGGATCGCAGCCGACGATCAGGATCTTCTGGCCCATTTCAACCAGGGCCGCGAGGGTGTTCTGCGAGGTGGTGGACTTGCCGATACCGCCCTTGCCATAGAACGCGATCTGACGAAGAGACATGTGAGGGTTCCTTTCGCGGGTTTGACCTTAGAAACTTGTCGGCGGAGGACCCAACCTCTGCCACGCCTTCCTCATCGCAACCGGCGTGCCAACTCCGCCGCTGCACCGCAAAAAACTTTTTCATTATGTTTTTCAATGCGTTGACCATGCCGATCAGGCAGATGCACGGTTTTTAGGCGTCTGTACGGAACCCGACAAAGCCGCGACAGAGTGTTCCAAGCCCAACAGCGGCCAGGACTCTGGGGCCGAATGTGGGGTTCATGACGGGTATGTTTCTTGCATGCGGTTTTGGTGACATCCGGGGGGAACCACAGGAACCATGACCGAAAAGCAGCTTCCGCGCCTTGGCCACAGCACCAACCTGATGGGCCTGTCCACCAATTTCCTGGGCAGCACCAGCTTCAATGACGATCCGCATGACCTGCACATCTCGGGCGTGCGCGAGATGAACCCCACCATGTTCGAGATGCTGGAGCAGTCGGACAGCCTGGAGGATGCGGGCGACGCCTTCTATAAATACATGATGGCCATGTTCGGCATCGATCCCGAGCAGCACGAGGCCGAAGCCGAGGCCAAGGGTAAGGACGGCAAGCGGAATGTCAGGCGCTACCGGTCCAGCTTCCTGCGGCTGCTGAAGGGCTGGGGTTATGATTCCAACGGCCCCGAGGGCGCCGTCCTGAAAGGATGGGTGGAAAGCCGCTTTGGCCTGTTCCCCACCTATCATAAGGAGATGATCACCCGTTTTTCCACGGCTGGCTGGATGGCCTATGTGGAAGAGAAGATGTCCTCGCGCTTCCACAACAATTCCATCTACTGCCAGCTCGACATGCTCTACGAGTTCTGTCAGTGGGCGCTGACCCGCCATGTGGCGGTGGGAAAGCGCCATGTCACCCTGTACCGGGGCATCAACTCCTTCGACGAGCACCAGATCGTCGAGCGCATCGACAAGAAGACCGTGGTGATGCGCCTCAACAACCTGGCGTCCTTTTCCAGCGACCGCACCGTGGCCGACTGTTTCGGCGACACCATCCTGACGGTGTCGGTGCCGCTGGTGAAAATCGTCTTCTTCAACACCCTGCTCCCCATTCACCCGCTGAAGGGCGAGGGCGAGTACCTAGTGGTCGGGGGCGATTACCGCGTCTCCGCCTCCTATTTTTAAAGAGAAAGAGTCCGATCATGAGCGTTCCGTCCCTGTTTGATCGTGCCCTGGGCGCCTATCTCGGCTTCGCCGTCGGCGACGCACTGGGCGCCACTGTCGAATTCCTGACAAAAGGCGAAATCCAGGAAAAGTACGGCGTCCACCGCAAGATGATCGGCGGCGGCTGGCTGCATCTGGCGCCGGGCCAGATCACCGACGACACCGAGATGACGCTCTGCCTGGGCCGCTCCCTGATCAACAAGGGAACCCTGGATGCCAAGGATGTCTGCGACGAATTCGCCGAGTGGCTGAAGACCGGACCGGTGGATGTGGGCAACACCTGTCGCCGCGGCATCCGCCGTTACATGACCCATGGCAGCGTTGAAGGCCCCTATTGCGAGGGCGATGGCGGCAACGGCGCCGCCATGCGCAATCTGCCGGTGGCGCTGGCGACCCTGGGCAAACCCGAACTGATGGAACAGTGGACCCTGGCCCAATGCCACATCACCCACCACCACCCGCTATCGGACGACGCCTCGGTGACCCTGGGACGCATGGTGCAGGAACTGGTGCTGGGCAACGGCATGAAGGCGGCGCGCGAGGAGGCGGGCAAGCTGGTGGACAAACACAAGAGCTTCCGCTTCGAATCGGTCCGCTTCCAGTCCACCGCCTATATCGTCGACACCATGCAGACGGTGCTGCACTACTATTTCATCACCGACTCTTTCCGGAACTGCCTGATCGAAGTGGTCAACCAGGGCGGCGACGCCGACACCACCGGCGCCATCGTCGGCATGCTGGCCGGTGCCACCTATGGGGTGCAGGACATCCCGGCGCCATGGCTGAGCAAGCTGGACAAGAAGGTGGCCTCGGACATCCGCACCCAGGTCAACGGATTGCTGAAGCTGGCGGACGCGTCGTAGCACTCATACAAAGTTGAAGGGGCGGCAAAGTTGAAGGGGCGGCAAAGTTGAAGGGGCGCCCCTCGCGGGACGCCCCTTCGTCGATCTGCGAGCTTCCGCCACCTTACCGCCGCAGATCGATCTCGACGCCCGGCTCACCCGAGAATTCCACCAGGATATCCTCGTTGCGGACGATGTACTGACAGGCCAGCCGGTAGGGCGGGGGCATGTCGTTGGTTTCGGCATCGGCCAGTTGGGCCTTGGTCAGCTTGCCGTTCACCGACAGGGTCACCTTTTCCTTGTCGGTCAGATGGATGCCCGACGGACGCTTGTCGTCCAGGATGGTGACCTTGATCAGGCAGGAGCCGCACTGGCCGTCCTGGCACTGGCAGGGAATGGCAACGCCATGCTGCTTGGCGACGCCCAGCAGGGTCTTGTTGTCGCCCGCCACCGCATAGACGGTGATGTCCTTTTCCAGGGTGGGCGCGCTGAAGGTTACATTGGCCATGGTCTTTTGGTCCTCTCCAAGGTTTGGGTGGCTCAGTTGGCCGCGGTCAGGGTGGCAACCGCCTCGGACAGCGGCATGGTCACGGGCTTGATGCCTTCCAGTTCCAGGAACTTGTACTCGTTGCGGGTCAGGTCCTCGGGAACAACGGCATAGCGTGGGCCGCCGGAGCGCTTGCAGATCTGGCGGGCGAAGGTCCGCAGGATCTGGTCGTAGAAGCGACAGCCCAGGAAGACGAAGCCCCTGCCCGCCCGGCGGGTCTTCACCGCCTCGGGAATGGGGGTCTGGATGTCGATATCGGTCAGCACCTCCACATAGTCGGAGTCCGACACCAGCACGTCGCCGGTGGGCTGCGCCGCCCCGTGGGGCTTGTAGAGCACGGTGCCCCAGTTGTCGGCCTGATCGTCGGCGACGATGGCACCATCGGGGGTGACCGCCCGGGTCCAGACGCCGCCGTCGATGCGCCGTGCCTTGGAGGCGCCCTGGATGATGCCCCAGTCGGTGCGACCGGCGGCGTTCAGCGCTTCACGCATGGCGCCGTCATACCAGGTGTCGACGATCAGCGGCAGCTTGGGCAGCCCGGCCAGCCAGCGGTGCAGGGCATTGGGCTCGGGGACCGTCTTGAAGATGTCCGCCATCATGCGGTCGACGGTGACCCGGTGCTTATGGGTCTCGATATACTGGGCGGCGTGCCACAGATTCTGTTTGATACGGCCGGGAACCCCGACCTTGCTCGCCATCAGCAGCGACAGCTCGCGCGCTCCCGACGGCACCGGCGAAGCGCCATCCACCAGCAGAACATCCGGCCCCAGGAAAGGGATCAGATTGCCCGCGGCGATTTCGCCACCGATTCCGGCCAGGAGAGACGTGGGGGAGTCCAGCATGGTCACTCCTCGCCGCCGCCGATCTTGCGGGCCTCCACCGTGATGGGCAGCCGGGTGTCGGCCGGCATCTCGGGCATGGCGAAGGTCCAGCCGTTGGCGATCTTCGCCCAACCGCCCCACAGTCCTTCCTTTTCCATCTCGACCACGTTCTCTTCCAGGTCCTTCTTGGGGACATAGATCTCGTAGACTTCACCCTTCTTGCGGACCATGACCTTCATGACGGCATTCCCTCCAATTCGTGAGCCCGCATTCCCACCAGACGCTCGGCATCGACGAATTCGACCGCGTAGATGTAGAAACGGTTGAGATAGGTGCCCACATTGTGGACATAGCCGACCTCGCCCTTGCGGATCAGGACCTCGCCCATCTTGGCACCGGGATAGGTCCCGTCGTTACGGACATCCCGCAGCGAGACGACCTGATCGCCGCGCTCGAACGTGGGCGGTTCCCACAGTTCGAAGACTTCTTCCGCCGCGTCGCTCATGGGCCACTCCTATCCTCGGATTGCCGACGGGCCGCCTTGGCGCGGCCCGCCGCCTTCGGTCGGGCGTCAGCCCTGGACGATGCAGCCCTCGACCGGGCAGACCGCCTGGCACTTGGTGGCGTCGCCGTCGCATTCGGTGCAGGCCGAGGCCTTGATCACATAGGTGCCGCCCTTGCTGCTGATGGCGGCATTGGGGCATTCGAATTCACACGCACCACAGGAGGTGCACTCGTCAGCGATGATCTTGAGAGCCATGATGTTCTCCTTCCTTCTCTAAGCCGGGCGGGCCGCTTTGGGGCCGGTCAGGCGATGGACGCGGACTCGGTCCTGGTGCCGAACCGTTCGGCGTACCAGGCCGCGACCGCGGTCTCGATATATTCGAACGGGTAGAGGTCGACGGCCTCGATCCCCGCTTTCTTCAGGTCATCCTTGGGGCAGCGGCCGATCTTGGCCACGAAGACGGTGTCGATGCCTTCCAGCGCCGCCAGGACCACATCCAGCTTGTCGTCGTCGCCATAGCCGCCGACACAGTAGTTGTCGGCCTTGCGATGGCCCGAGAAGCGCACGCCCTTGGCGTCCACCTCGAAAATCTGGAATTCCTGGGCATGGCCGAAATGCTGGTTGATGCGGCCGCCGCCCTTGGTGCAGATGGCGACCAGCTTGCGCGGGGCCTCTTCCACGGTCTCGGCCAGTTCGGCCTCGGCCACCGCCACCGCCTTGTTATGGTCGGCGCGCTCGCGCTCCACCACTTCGCGGTACAGGCGACGGGGCTCGGGATCGTAGCTCGGCATCTCGGGGATCTTGTCCAGGGTGAAGTCCTGGGACAGGTCCTCGCCCAGCATGCCCACCGCGTCGGCGCGACACTGGCGGCAGTGGCGCATCAGATTGGCGCCGCCCGCCAGCTTGTCCTGAATATCCTTCAACTCGGCGGGCTTGGGGCCGCGCTGGCCCGACAGGCCGAAGGCGGTACCGTGTGCAGCGTCGGAAATCAGCGGCATCACATTGTGCAAGAAGGCGCCGCGCGCCTTGATGGCGGCGTTGACCTCCAGCAGATGCTGATCATTGATGCCGGGGATCATCACCGAGTTGATCTTGGTCAGGATGCCCTTCTCGGTCAGGCGCTCGAGGCCTTCCATCTGCCGCTCGTGCAGGATGCGGGCGCCCTCGACGCCGGTGTAGCGCTTGCCCTTGAAGTAGATCCAGGGATAGATCAGCGCGCCGATCTCGGGGTCCACCATGTTGATGGTGATGGTGACGTGGTCGATATTGTGCTCGGCCAGCTCATCCACATGGTCGGGCAGCGCCAGGCCATTGGTGGAGACGCAGAATTTCAGGTCGGGCAGCACCTTGGACACTTCGCGGAAGGTGGCCGAGGTATGGCGCCAATCGAACATGGAGTCGCCGGGACCGGCAATGCCCAGCACCGAAAGCTGCGGCACCTTGTTGGCCACCGCCACCACCTTGCGCGCCGCCTGTTCCGGGGTCAGCTTCTCGCTGGTGACGCCGGGGCGCGATTCGTTGGCGCAGTCATACTTGCGGTTACAGTAGTTGCACTGGATGTTGCAGGCTGGGGCGACCGCCACATGCATGCGGGCGAAGTAGTGATGGGCCTGCTCGGAATAGCAGGGATGGTCCTTCACCTTCTCCCAGATATGGGCGGGCATGTCGCCCTGGGCATCGGACGAGCCGCAGGAGCTCGAGGAACAGCCGCCGCCGACAGCGGGCGCGACTTCGGAAACCGGGCGGGACCGCGTGATGCTGGTCAGGGGTACGACGTTGCTGGACACCGGCAGTCTCCTCGTCAAAGGGATCACGAGAAGGCTATTGCAATGCCGATGCCAGATTGTGCAGCGCCGAAAAACGGCGGATTTCCGCGATTCAGGCCTCTGTCGCATGTGCGACAGAGCGTCGCGGATGCTACAACTGGCGGACTTCGATGTTGTGTTTCTTCAGGGCGTAGCCGATCTGGCGCGGGGTCAGCCCCAGCAGACGGGCGGCCTTGGCCTGGACCCAGCCGCATTTTTCCATGGCCTGGACCAGACGGTCGCGTTCCGAGGCGTCGTCTCCCAGCTCGGCGGGCATCCCCGCCTCGCTTTGCGCCGCCGGGGCATCGGCCACGGACGGGGCGACGGGATGGGGATGGGAGTGCGACTGAGGCGGCACCAGCGGGCCGGTGGGCACCGGCACCGGATTGGAGCGCTGGTTCACCACCGGCTGCGCCTCCTTGCTCCACAGGCTCGACGACAGACAGGTGTCGCGGTTGCACGACAGGTCCATCTGGTCGATCACCTGGCCCCGGGTCATGGTGGCGGTGCGATAGACGCAGTTTTCCAGCTCGCGCACATTGCCGGGGAAATAACAGCGCTGCAGCGCCTCGAGGGCATTGTGCGAGAAGGTGAGCTTGCGGCCGTTCTCGGTGTTGAACTGCTTCAGGAAATACATGGCCAGCAGCGGGATGTCGCCCTGGCGCTCGCGCAGCGGCGGCAGGAAGATGGGCACCACGTTGAGGCGGAAATAGAGGTCGGAGCGGAAGCTGCCCTCGCTTACCGCCTTTTCCAGGTCGCGGTTGGTGGCGGCCACCAGTCGGACATCGACCTTGACGGTCTTGGTGCCGCCGACGCGCTCGAACTCGCCTTCCTGCAGCACCCGCAACAGCTTGGCCTGGAAATTGGACGAAATCTCGCCGATCTCGTCCAGGAACAAGGTGCCGGTATGGGCCAGCTCGAACCGGCCCTTGCGATCGGCCACCGCGCCGGTGAACGAACCCTTCTCGTGGCCGAACAGCTCGGATTCCAGCACACTCTCAGACAGCGCCGCGCAATTGACCTTGATGAAGGGCTTTTGCGCCCGGGGCGACAGGATATGGACGGCACGGGCCACCAGTTCCTTGCCGGTGCCGCTTTCGCCGCGCAACAAGATGGTGGCCTTGGTGGAGGCCGCCTGCTGCACCTGGGCGAATACCCGGGTCATGGCCTCGGAATTGCCGACCACATCCTCCAGTCCCTGGATGGGCAGGCTCGGCCCCACATCGGCCATCTGCTTCTGCAGGCGGGTGGTGTCGGCCATCAAGGTGGAGCGGTCGTTGGCGATCTTGCGGTGGAGGGCGGCGGTCTGACCGATCAGGGTGGCGACCATGGTCAGGAAGCGTAAATCGTGCTCGAAGGTGTATTGGGGGCTGCCGTCCCACACCCGCTCCACCGACAGGGCGCCGAACGCCTTTTCCGTGGTCTTGATGGGAACACAGAAGAACGAGACGTCCTCGCCTTCCAGCGCCACATTGGCGGCGATGTATTCGGACAGCAGGGGCTCGTCGGCGGCATTGGCCGCCACCATGGGAATGCCGGTGGAAATCACTTTCTCGGCGGCGGTAAAGGGGTATTTGATGCCGCCGGAACGGGCCATCTGCAGCGACATTCCGGTCACGGCGACCAGATTGGCCTTGCCGTTCTCGTCGTTCAGCAGAACCGCCCCGTGACGCATATTCAGATAGGCGGAAAGGATATTGAGAACTTCGTGGAGGGCCTTGTTAAGGTCGAGAGTCGCCCCGAGAATCTTGCTGATCTCATAGACGCCGATCAGCGGCAGGGCGCTTTCATCGCTCTTATTGACACTCATTCTCATTATCAGATACCCATCACTTCCATATCACGCCGCGATGCAGTCCCCCCCGAATTTTATCTTTTCTTGCCTCATTCTTATTCCAACCACGCCCCCACGTCCACCATCCCATGCTGACATCGGTATGACAGAGGTGGAAATACCACGTCCCCGCAGCTTTGGCATGACCTCGTCGTCACATCAGAATGCCACATGGTGACACAGGCGTCATATGGGATAGATCGCAGGGAATAACACCCTTCCCCGCTCAGAAAATCCAGCCGTCGCCCATCGCCGAACCCGACCAAGGCCAAGACCGTCCCGACTCAAGGCTATTGCCTTTTTGTTCTTTTTTGTTTTTACTATGTTCTCGCATTGACGGAGGCTCGCATGGACGACACCCTTGATATCACCGCGCGACGGATGATGATCCGCTTTGGCGACGCCGCAGGACGGATCGTCGCCGATCGCGCCCGTGAACTGGCCCGACGCGGTGACTGGCGCGCCCAGGACACCCAGCTATTGGTCCTCAACCGGATCGAGGCCATGGGAGTCCCCGCGCCGTGATCGGGGTTACCGCCAAACAGGGCAGCGCCCCGCAGGGCGGGGCCGCCACCCAGGCCGAGATCGTCGCCCTGCGCGCCCTCGCCTGGCTGATGTCCGACGAGGACCGCGCCCTTCGCTTCCTGACCGCCAGCGGCTGCGACGCGACATCCCTGCGGCGCCGCGCCAATGACCCGCTGCTGCTGGGCTCGGTTCTGGACGTGATCATGGAGGACGAGGCCTCGCTGATCGAGTTCTCCGCCTGGGCCGACTTGGAACCCGCCGCCGCCGCCCGGGCGCGGCGCCTGCTGCCCGGCGCCTGGTCGGAGTCTCAGCTTCCATAAAGCCAGGGGCGCAGCAGCCGCGTCACCCGGGGCATCAGGACATAGGTCATCACCAACACCTGGGCCGAGACGAAAGCCAGGGCCTTCAGCCACAGGGGCCACCCCGCCACCAGCGGCCCGAAGGCGAGGTTGAGACCCATCACCACCGTGTAGGCCACCATTGTGATGACCAGGGCCATCTTGTGGGGCGACGGGCTGGCGCTGACCGGAACCTCGGGCAGGTCGAACCAGAATTCAAGGCCGGTGACCTTCTTCACCGCCGCTTCGCCCTCGACGATGTCGCCCAGGCGATCCAGCCAGCGCTGGCGCGCCTCGGACACTTCCCAGGCGTGGCAGTTGTGATAATCGCGGAAGCGATAGATGGTGACATAGGCGTCGTCGGTGGCCGGAGCCGGCCGCAGGGCGCTGACCCCCAGATAGCCGGGCCAGGTCGCGGCCTCGGCGGTGACACCCGCCACCCATTCCTCGTAGCGGGCTTCGCAGCCCGGCTTGATCCGTCGGGCGACGGTCACCGTCACCGGCCCTCCCGTCTCCGGGGCTTGGGTCTCCTCGGCCATGCTGATCCTCGTTTCCACGTCGCTCTGGTCCTGCCCCTAAGGTAGTGCTTGCGGTTCAGGGTTGAAACCCGTCATCGTCCGCCGCCACAATGGCCACGGTGGATACAGGAAGGCAGCACATGAAGATTCTCGCGTTTTCCCTGGCCCTGACCGTCCTTGCCGCCACCGCGAGCCCCAGTTGGGCGGCTGCCCCCGCCCCATCCCCCTCGCCCACCCCGGCGACACCGTCCGGCCCGGTCCAGGCTTCGGTATCGGTGGAGAACTATGCCCTGGTGGAACGCGCCCCGGTGCGCAACGGCTTCTCACCCTTTTCCATCGAGGCCACCGGCCTGCTGCCCGCGCCAAGGAAGCGCGAGAACTTCACCCCCACCGAGGACGAGCATTTCTACACCCTGCGCCGCACCGTCGAGCGGTTCTTGCAGCGCAAGGAGGTGGCCGTGGGCTGGTCGCGATCCAATGACGCCACCATCGCCTTTTCCAGCGAGCTTTCCCGCCTGCGCAATGCCGACGGCATCGCCTATGCAGTGGAGGGCGAGATGGTAGTGCGCGGCAACAGTCCGCTGCCGCTGGGGCTCAGCCTGACCGCCCCGGCCGATGGCCCGGTGATGCGCTATTCCGCCGGGCTGATCATCGCCGACCAGGTGGTGCTGATGCGAGAAGGCGTGTTGGAGCCGGGCAGCCGCAAGGCCGGTTGGATGGTATCGCTGCGCCCCAGTGGCGAGGATGCCGCCATTCCGGTGCGCGCCGTCTTCGCGGTGCGGGCCGAGGGCAGCGACTCCGAGGCCAACCGCAAGGCCCTGGCCGCCGTCAGCGCCCTGCTGACCTCATCCAGCGACGGCCGCGCCGCCGTGGCCGAGCGTCCCACCGACGCCTCGGAATGGCTGAAGCCCATGAAGGTCTTCGTCCGTCCCGGCCAGATTCCCGGGGCGGCTGCCGCCCCGGCCAAGGGCGACAAGAAGAAGCCCGAGGGCGGGGCGAAACACTAATTGGCCCGATCGGACAAGCCCACCCGCGCCGAACCGCCCGAGCACTGCACCGTCAAGGACCGCTGCCGCCGGGCCCGCGCCCAACTTTGCCTGGACTGCGGCACCAAGCAGGCTTCCCGGCCCCCCAGGAAGATCGAGACAGCGCCGGATCAGCCCCCGCCTCCCTCGCCCCCATTGCCGCCTTTCCCGTCCTCGCGCTCGCGCAAATAATCGTCGGTGGTCCGGGTCAGGCGCGGCGGAGCGGCGGCCATGGGCCGTGCCTTCTCTTCCAACTCATACTGGGCGACCACCCGGCAATCCTCGCACATGCGGATCAGATCCAGCCGCCCGGGCTGGGCGAACATGGAATGGCCGCTCATGCGCTCGACCATGCGCTCCACCGCCGATGTCGAGGCGAAGGGCTTGCCGCAGCGGATACAGCCATAGGGCTCCTCCTCCTTCAGCACCTGACGGAGCTTGGCCGAGGCGCCAAAACTCAGGCGCGGCACCAGGGCGATGGCTTTTTCGGGACAGGTGACCCGGCACAGGCCGCACTGAACGCAATTGGCCTCCAACAGGCCCAGCGACGGCTTGTCGGGATGCCCCGACAGCGCCTTGGCCGGGCAGGCACCGATACAGGCCATGCATAGGGTGCACTTCTCCTGGTCGACGGTGATGGCGCCGAAGGGATCGCCGGGGTCCAGAGGCAGGCAGTCCACCGGCGTCGGCGCATGGCGGTGGAGATGGGCAAGCGCCAGGGCCAGGGTCTGGCGCTTGCCGCCCAGCACCAGGAATTCGGCCGCCGGTTCGACACCCCTGGCCCGTTCGCCCGCCAGCAAAGCCCCCAGGGCGGCGGGGTCGGCCTCGGCCGCCACCTCCACCCGCGAAGCCCAGCCCAGGGCCGCCGCCACCCGGTTGCTCAGATCGGCGGCGGCCTTGACCGGGCCCAGATCGTCGCGCCGGGCCGGATCGGCCAGCACCACCACCTTCGAGACTCCCTTGGCCAGGGCGGTCAGCAGCAGGTCAGGCCCCAGTGCTGCCACCCCCGCCACCGCCAGCGGCAATACCCAGGCGGGCAGGCCGGAGCCGAAGCGGGCCAGCGCCGCCATCAGTTCGGCACCATGCCCGGCCTCGTGCAGCAGCAGAACCGGCCGGGTACCGCCCATCGCGGCATGGGTTTCCAGCAGGGCGGCCAAGCGGCGATAGAGGCCATTGCCCGCCGGAACATCGAAGCGGATGGCGCCGGTGGGACAGGCGGAGGCGCACAGCCCGTGGCCGTCGCAGGCATGGGCATCGACGGCGATGGCGTCGCCCTTGGGCGCCAGCGCCCCCGAGGGACAGAGGTCGAGGCAGCGGGTGCAGGCGATCTGGCCGTTGCGGGAATGGGCGCACAGATCGGCGGCGACCTTGATCCAACGCGGCTTCTCGAACTCGCCCACCAGCCCCAGGATATCGGCCAGGGCCTTTTCCAGCGCCACGGCATCGCGGGGATCAACCACCACCCAGCCGTCGCGGGGCGAGACCAGGGCGGGGCCGCCCGACAGGTCGAGCACGATATCGGCCGACAGGGCACGCTCGCCCACCGGCGCCTCGAAGGCCAGCACGCCCCGCGCCGAGGGCGAGGCCCCGGCCAGACCGGCGACGGTGACGGAAAAGGCGCCGAGATGGCCCGAGGCCTTAACCGGCTTGCCCGCGAACAGGCCCAGGGCACGCACCGAGGGCGGAATCAGGTCGGCCTCGCGGCCGGGGAGCAGCAGGCAAGTCACCGCCCTCTCAGTTCCCAGCCGTTTTGCCGCGTCCAGCGCCGATTGGCGGTTGCCCAGAACCAGAACCCGGCCTTCCGAGGTCAGGGTGACCGAGGGCGTCGGCTCGATGTCCAGCACGGATTCGGCCAGCAGCGCCGCCATCTTGGGCGCCGCCTCGGCCGCCGTGTCGGACCAGCCCGCCCGGTCGCGGATATCGACGCAAAGCGGCTCTTGCGCCCCCGCCATGCGGGCCAGTTCCTGGAACAGCGGCGCTTCCTGGCCGCAGGCCACCAGCAGCGGCTCGCCCTCGGCCAGGGCGGTGCGATAGGCCTCCACCTGGGCGCGGCACAACTGGGTGAAGACGCGGCCCGGCGGCTCGGTCCCCAAACCCTTGGCCAGGGCCTTGGCGTCCAGCGGCATGGAGTTTTCACACGAACACAACAGAACCCGCCGACCCGCCACTTTCATTGATCGCTCTCCCATTGCCCGCCATCCGGGGGACGCCTACTCTAAAGCTCAGGAGGCCCCGATGATAGATCAAGAGATGTTGGTGAAGCCCGATCCCGAGGACGGGCGTCTGTATCAGGTGGTGGGCGGCATCGACCACGAGGGAAAACCGGTGGAGGCGGCGGTGATCAACGAACGCCCGCTGACCATCTTCCTCAACGGCCGCGAGATCGTCACCGCCATGACCATCGGCGACCACCCGGAATACCTGGCGCTGGGCTATCTGCTGAACCAGAACATGCTGCGCCCCGACGACGAGGTCCGCGCCGTCGACTATGACGCCGAGATCGAGACGGTGGTGGTGCGCACCACCCGCCAGACCGATTACGAGGAGAAGCTGAAGAAGAAGATCCAGACCTCGGGCTGCGCCATGGGCACGGTGTTCGGCGATGTGATGGAAAAGTTCGAGACCGTCACCCTGGACTCCCAGGCCCGCTTCCACACGTCGTGGCTCTATGGCCTGCAAAAGGCCATCAACACCATGCCGTCGCTCTATCTCAAGACCGGCGCCATCCACGGCTGCGTGCTGTGCGAGCAGGACCGGCCGCTGATCTATATGGAGGATGTCGGCCGTCACAACGCCATGGACAAGATCGCCGGATACATGTTCCGCCACGGCCTGACGACCACGGGCAAGAGCCTCTATACCACCGGGCGGCTGACCAGCGAGATGGTGATCAAGACGGTGCAGATGGGCATCCCGGTGCTGCTGTCGCGCTCGGGCTTCACCGCCTGGGGCGTCGACCTGGCGCGCAAGGCGGGGCTGACCCTGATCGGCCGCGCCAAGGGCAAGCGCTTCGTCGCCCTGGCCGGAACCGAGCGCATCGTGTTCGATGCCGACCCTACCCAGGCCCATGACGAGCCCGGCCACCTCTCGCGCAAGGGCAGCCGTGATGACGAGTAGGAATTCCGCCGACGCCCTTCCCCTCCCAAGGTGCGAAATGTCCGCCTTCTCCCTCTCCCGCTTGCGGGAGAGGGCCGGGGTGAGGGCTTGGTGGCCGCGAGTCGATGCTGATTGGCGCGCCGACGCGCGCGCCCTCACCCGTCTCGGCTACGCCTCGCCACCCTCTCCCGCAGGCGGGCGAGGGGATAGCATCCTTCACCCGATTGCCCAGAGTCCCCTCCCCCGGCCGGACCGGGGATGGGAGTTCAGGAGTATGGCCCGATGACGTCTCCCCTTCCCCCCATCGCCGGACTGATCCTGGCGGGCGGGCTGTCGCGGCGCATGGGCGGCGGCGACAAGGCCCTGATCGAGGTGGACGGCCAAAGCCTGCTGGACCGGGTGATCGACCGGCTGCGGCCCCAGGTCGGACAGATGATCCTCAACGCCAATGGCGATCCCGACCGCTTCGCCTCCTTCACCCTGCCGGTGGTGCCCGATGTGGTGGCGGGTTTTGGCGGGCCGCTGGTGGGTGTGCTGACCGGGCTGGAATGGCTGGACGACCACACCCTGGACACCGACTGGATGGTCAGCGTCGCCGCCGATACGCCCCTGTTCCCCGAGGATCTGGTGCAACGGCTTTACGCCGCCGTGGTCGAGCAGGGCGCCGACATCGCCGTGGCCTGTACCGATGACCAGCCCCATCCCGTCTTCGCCCTGTGGCCCAAGCGTCTGGCCGCCGCGCTGCGCGCCGCCGTGGTGGGCGAGGACATGCGTAAGATCGACGCCTGGACCGCACGCTACAAGGTGGCTCATATCCGCTGGCAACCCAAGCCGGTGGACCCGTTCTTCAACGTCAATACCCCCGAGGACGTGGTGCGGCTGCGGCTGCTGCTGGACGGCAGCTTCCCCGCCGAGCCGCCGCTGATGGCCGAGACCGAACTGGCGGTGGTGGTGGAACGGCGCGACGGCGCCAGCGAGTGGATCAAGGAGAGTTGGCGGCCGGTGGAGGTCCTGGCCGAACCGCCCGCCGCCGCCCAGCCCTGGCTGATGTTGCGCCGGGACGACGGCTTCGAGCACTATCTCGCCAGCGGCGTGCCGCTCCGGCTGCACCGATCCGATCTCGCCAGCTATCGCTACAATCTGGGCGGCGCCGAACCTCGCCTTTACGTGGTGCTGCGCCAGGACGCGGACGCCCCCACACCGGTGCGGGTCGTCCTGGTCACCGCCGCCCCCGACGAGGCCCAAGCCGCCAGCGAAAGCGGCGAGGACATGGTGGACGGCCTGCCCATGCCCGCCCCGCTGCGCGACTGGGTGGAACTGTTCTGCGCCTGCCATCCCCCCGACGAACCCATGCGCAAGCGCAAGCGCGACACCAAGGATGCCGAGGCCGCCTTCGCTGGCAAGGGCGGTCGGCCGTGACCGAGCCCTTCCTGTCGCGCTGGTCGCGCAAGAAGCAGGCCGCCAAGACGGAAGAGACGCCCGCGCCTGCGCCCGACGCCACGCCTCCAGACCCGGAGGAGCCGCCTCCTCCTTCCGAGCTTCCCGTTCCCGAGCTTCCCGCCATCGAGTCGCTGGATGCCAGTTCGGACTACTCCGCCTTCCTGAAACAAGGCGTGCCACCCGACCTGCGTCAGCAGGCGCTGCAAAGGCTGTGGGCCAGCGACCCCGGACTGATGGCGCCCGAGGTGATGGACCTCCATATGGGCGATTACACATCGCCGGTGGTCGCCGAAGTGGTCAAGACCGCCTGGCGATTGGGCAAGGGAGTGCTGGACGCCGCCGAACTGGCCGAGGAGGAGAAGCAGGCAGCCCAGGCCGCCACCGCGCCCCAGCAGCCCGACGATGTGTGAATTTATGTTTTTTACTCAGTCGATTCGAAAAATAAATACATCACTGTAAATATCATATCTCAGGTTTTTGCTTCACTTTCAGGCATCTGTATCACGTCGCCTCCATTGCCCATCTATTCTTGGCTTATCCTTGACTGGTCAGACCAAAAGAGAGGATGATCTCCCGGTCGTGCTTTGCGCGGCCAAGGCTTCGGCGCCAGATCCGAACCCATGGGAGACGAAATGCAGGTCGGCAATACCGCCAGATCCATCGCGGAAGAAGATTTCCTGCGCGCCCGCTTCTACGGCTTGCTGTCCACCTTGCTGGCGGCACCGCCGCCCGATGATCTGCTGGCCCGCCTCGCCCACCTTGAACCCGATGCCACATCTCTGGGCACCGCCCTGGGCGAGCTGGCCCGCGCCGCCGCAGGGGCCGAGGCCGACGCGGTCGCCGAAGAATATCAGGCCCTGTTCATCGGCGTTACCGGCGGCGAGCTGGTTCCCTATGGGTCGTGGTACCTGACCGGCTTCCTGCATGAGAAGCCCCTGGCCGAGTTGCGCGCCGACATGGTCCGTCTGGGCCTCGAGGCTTCGCCCGGCACCTCCGAACCCGAGGACCATGTCGCCTCGCTGCTGGAAATGATGCAGGGACTGATCACCGGCCTGGTCGGCGAACCGCTGTCGCCCGCCGAGCAGAAACGGTTCTTCGATACCCATATGGCGCCCTGGATACCCCGGTTCATGACCGATCTGGAACGGGCGGAGTCCGCCCGCTTCTACCGCGCCGTGGCCCAGGTCGGCCGTGTCTTCCTTGATATCGAAACCCAAGCCTTCGCCATGGTGGACTGATCGCCACCCTCTGATGCCCATGGAGCATGCGATGACCGAACGCCCTGAAAAGTCCAAGTCCGTCCTGGATCGCCGCGCCTTCCTGCGCGGGGTCGGCCTTTCGGCCGGAGCCGCCGGAGCGGCGGCGATGGCCGTCGGGTCCAGCAATGCCGATGCCAAGGCGGGAACGGAAAGCCGCCAGGGAGCGGGCTATCGCGAAACCGAACACGTCCGTCGCGCCTACGAAGCCGCTGGCTTCTAGAGAGGGGAAACGCCATGCTGATCAAGAAGCGCGAAGGCTCCGCCAGCCAAAGCCGTCTGTCCGAAACCCTGGCCTCGGTCTCCGCCGGTTCGGTGGACCGCCGCACCTTCCTCAAGCGATCGGGCCTCACCGCCGGTGGCGCCGCCCTGGCCGGAAGCATGGCTGCGGGCACGGTGCGCCGGGCCGAGGCGGCGCCTGCCGCCCCCGACGCCAAGGCCGAGATCAAGAAAAGCATCTGCACCCACTGTTCGGTGGGCTGCACCGTCAATGCCGAGGTCTCCAACGGCGTGTGGACCGGCCAGGAACCGGCCTTCGACAGCCCGCTGAACCTGGGCAGCCACTGCGCCAAGGGCGCGGCGGTGCGCGAGCATGCCCATGGCGACCGCCGCCTGAAATACCCCATGAAGCTGGTGAACGGCAAATACACCCGCATCAGCTGGGACCAGGCCATCACCGAGGTGGGCGACCGGCTGCTGAAGATCAGGGAGACCAGCGGCCCCGATTCGGTCTACTGGCTGGGATCGGCCAAGTTCTCCAATGAACAGGCCTATCTGATGCGCAAGTTCGCGGCGCTGTGGGGCACCAACAATGTCGACCACCAGGCCCGCATCTGCCATTCCACCACGGTCGCGGGCGTCGCCCAGACCTGGGGCTATGGCGCCATGACCAATTCCTACAACGACATCCACAACGCCAAGGCGATGTTCTTCATCGGCTCCAATGCCGCCGAGGCCCATCCGGTGTCCATGCTCCATATCCTCAAGGCCAAGGAGCAGAACAAGGCGCCGCTCATCGTCTGCGACCCCCGTTTCACCCGCACCGCCGCCCATGCCGACGAATATGTCCGCCTGCGTCCCGGCACCGACGTGCCGCTGATCTGGGGCATCCTGTACCACATCTTCGAGAACGGCTGGGAAGACAAGGAATACATCCGCAAGCGCGTCTGGGGCATGGAGCAGGTCCGGGCCGAGGTCGCCAAATGGACTCCGGAAGAGACCGAGAAGGTGACCGGCGTTCCCGGCGCCCAGGTCAGGCGCGTCGCCGAGATGCTGGCCAAGAACCGCCCCGCCACCGTGGTGTGGTGCATGGGCGGCACCCAGCACACCGTGGGCAACAACAATGTCCGCGCCTACTGCATCTTGCAACTGGCGCTGGGCAATATCGGCGTTTCGGGCGGCGGCACCAACATCTTCCGCGGCCACGACAATGTCCAGGGCGCCACCGATATGGGCCTGGACGTCACCACGCTCCCCGCCTATTACGGCCTTGCCGCCCCGGCCTGGAAGCACTGGTGCCGCGTCTGGGGCCTGGACTACGAATGGGTCAAGGCCCGCTTCAAGACCCCGGAACTGATGGAAGCCCCCGGCATCCCGGTGTCGCGCTGGTATGACGGCGTCAACGAGGCCAAGGAAAACGTCGCCCAGCCCGATACCATCAAGGCCATGGTCTATTGGGGCCACGCCCCCAATTCCCAGGTACGCCAGCCCGAGCTGAAGAAGGCCATGGAGAAGCTGGACACCCTGGTGATCATCGATCCCTATCCCACGGTATCGGCGGTGTTGCACGATCGTACCGACGGGGTCTATCTGCTACCCGCCGCCACCCAATACGAGGTGGACGGTACCCGCACCGCCTCGAACCGCTCCATCCAGTGGAGCGAGCGGGTGATCAAGCCGATGTTCGAGTGCAAGGCCGATCACGAGATCATGCAGTTGTTCGCCAACAAGTTCGGCTACGGCGCCGAGCTGACCAAGAACATCAAGGTCGAGAACAACGTCCCGGTGATCGAGGACATCCTGCGCGAGATCAACAAGGGCGCCTGGACCATCGCCTATACCGGCCAGTCGCCGGAACGCCTGAAGCTGCACATGCAGCATCAGCAGACCTTCGACAAGACTACCTTGAAGGCGGTGGGCGGCCCGTGCGACGGCGATTATTACGGCCTGCCCTGGCCGTGCTGGGGCAACGCCTCCGCCAAGCATCCCGGCACCCCCAACCTCTACGACACCTCCAAGCCGGTCAAGGATGGCGGATTGAACTTCCGCGCCCTGTTCCCCGAATACAAGGGCGAGAGCCTGCTGGCGGTGGATTCCTTCCCCGAGGGCTCCGAGCTTCCGGCGGGCCATCCCGGCGTCACCTTCGGCATGCTGAAGAAGCTGGGCTTCGAGGCCGACTTCACGCCGGAGGAACTGGCCGTCATCCAGAAAATCGGCGGCGAGAAGGTGGACGACGTCGCCTGGACCGTGGACATGTCGGGCGGCATCCAGCGCGTCGCCGTCAAGCATGGCATCGCGCCCTTCGGCAACGGCAAGGCCCGCGCCGTGGTGTGGAACTTCCCCGACCCGGTGCCGATCCATCGAGAACCGCTCTACACACCGCGCCGCGATCTGGTGGAGAAGTACCCCACCTATGCCGACAAGAAGATGATGCGACTGCCCTTCCTCTATAAGTCCGTCCAGGACCGGGATGTCTCCAAGGAGTTCCCCATCATCCTGACCTCGGGCCGCATGGTGGAATACGAGGGTGGCGGCGACGAGACCCGCTCCAACCCCTGGCTGGCCGAGCTGGCGCCCGAGATGTACGCCGAAATCAACACCTTCGACGCCAACAACGCGGGCATCCGCAATGGCGACATGGTGTGGATCTTCGGCCCCGAGGGCGGCAAGGTCCGGGTCAAGGCCCGCATCACCGAACGGGTGGGACGCGGCGTCGCCTTCATGCCCTTCCATTTCGGCGGCCATTTCCAGGGTAAGGACCTGCGGTCCAAATACCCGCAGGGCTCCGATCCCATCGTGCTGGGTGAAAGCACCAACACCGCCCAGACCTATGGCTATGACGCGGTGACCGGCATGCAGGAGACGAAAGTCACCCTGTGCCGCATCGAAAAAGCCCAGGCGTGAGAGGGAGATAGATCATGGCCCGCATGAAATTCCTCTGCGACGCCGAGCGTTGCATCCACTGCAGCGGCTGCGTCACCGCCTGCAAGAACGAGCACGAGGTGCCCTGGGGCATCAACCGCCGCCGGGTGGTCACCATCAATGACGGCAAGCCGGGGCAGCGCTCGCTGTCGGTGGCCTGCATGCACTGCTCGGACGCGCCCTGCATGGCGGTCTGCCCGGTGGACTGCTTCTACCAGACCAATGACGGCATCGTGCTGCACAACAAGGATCTGTGCATCGGCTGCGGCTACTGCTTCTACGCCTGTCCGTTCGGCGCGCCACAATACCCGTCCACCGGCAATTTCGGCGGACGCGGCAAGATGGACAAGTGCACCTTCTGTGCCGGCGGCCCCGAGGAGGATCACTCCAAGGCCGAGTTAGAAAAGTACGGCCGCAACCGCATCGCCGAGGGCAAGCTGCCGCTCTGCGCCGAGATGTGCGCCACCAAGGCCCTGCTGGCGGGCGACGGCGACATGGTGTCGACCATCTATCGCGAACGGGTGATGGCGCGCGGCTTCGGCTCCGGCGCCGCCGGATGGGGCCACGCCTACGGCAAGAAGGGCTGAGATCATGGCCAAGGCCGCCCCCTCCTCCTTCCCTCTCCCGCATGCGGGAGAGGGTGGCGAGCATCGCGAGCCGGGTGAGGGCTGGCAGATGCTCGCGCCCTCACCCTCCCACCGCCCAAGGGCGGCGGGCCCCTCCCTCTCCCGCATGCGGGCGAGGGGAGTCTGGCTGGTCGCCGTTGTCATTCTCCTTGTCGGCTGCAATGCCGAGGAGCGTGGCCATGTGGTGCGGCTCGACAAGGGCGGCTATAAGGGGATGGCGGACACCGCCATCTCCGACGCCACCCGCGACGCGCTGCGGGCTCGTCAGGCTTGGCAAAGCGAGGGCTCGTCCCGGGCGGTCACCGCCCAGGGCGGCGGCCTGATTCCCACCGGCGAGGCCCAGGCCACCGGCCGCATCGCCGGACAGAGATTCTGAGGCGGAGGAACGCCATGCGCTGGACCACCCTCTTGGCCGTGTTGATGATCGCCTTGGGCTGCTGGAGCCTTCCGGCCACCGCGGCATCCTCCGATGGCGACGTTCCCACCTCGGCCCAATCGGGCCGTATCACCGACACCGACACTTGGCGGGCCATCCGCCAGGGCGAGGCCGGATTCATCTCCGGCCAGCCCGAACAACGGGGCCAGTTGATCCAGTCGGAAGGCGAAGCCTGGCGTGCCGCCCGTAACGGCAAGCTGGCCTGGTATGGCGGGCTGGCCCTGGTGGGCGTGGTCCTGGCCATCGGCGCCTTCTATCTGATCCGAGGCAAGATCATGATCGAGGGCGGCCCGTCGGGACGCCAGATTCTCCGTTTCAACAAGATGGAGCGCATCGGCCACTGGCTGACCGCCGGGTCCTTCCTGGTGCTGGCCGTCACCGGCCTGAACCTGATGTTCGGGCGCTGGCTGCTGGAACCCATCATCGGCAAGACCCTATTCTCCTGGCTGGCCTGGGCGGGCAAGTGGCTGCACAACCTGTCGGGCTTCGTCTTCATCGCCGGGCTGGTGGTGATCTTCGTGCTGTGGGCCAAGGACAATCTGTGGGACCGCTACGACCTGGGCTGGATTCTGCATGGCGGCGGCTTGCTCAAGAAAGGCGACCATCCCCCTGCCGCCAAGTTCAACTTCGGCCAGAAGACCCAGTTCTGGATGGTGATCGTCATCGGCACGCTGGTGTCCTCGACCGGTGTCAGCCTGCTGTTCCCCTTCACTTTCGCGGATATGGCGGGCATGCAGGTGATGCACCTGATCCATGCCGCCCTGGCGGTGCTGATGGTCATGGCCATCCTGGGCCATATCTATATCGGCACCATCGGCATGGAAGGTGCCAGCACAGCGGTGACCACCGGCTATGTGGATCGGAAATGGGCGAGCCTGCACCATTCCGTCTGGGTCGAGGAAACCGAGGCCAAGGAACCCAAGGCGGCGGAATAGCGGAGTCCATCGCCCCCTCCCAACCCTCCCCCGCCCTGCGGGGGAGGGCTTTTTATTTCCCCTTGGGCTTGTGCCGGGTCAGGTCGTCGGGCCAGATGCGGCTGGGGTCGAGCGTTTCGCGGCCCGGCTCGGGCTCGGACAGCGGCTGGCAGGGCTTGAAGCTTTCCAGGCACTTCTTCGCCAGTTGCTGATAGGCCTCGGTGCCCCGGGTCTTGCGGGCAATCTCCTCGGCGGAAAGCTCACGCAGCACCTTGGCCGGAATCCCCGCCGCCAGGGTGCCGGGGGGGATCTTCGCCCCCGCCGGGACGAAGGCCATGGCGGCGATGATGGCGTTCTCGCCGATCTCGGCGCCGTCATAGATGGAACTGCTCATGCCGATCAGGGCGTTGCGCCGCACGATGCAGCCATGCACCACCGAGCCGTGGCCCACATGGCCATTGTCTTCCACCGTGGTGTGGAACCCCGGCGTGCCGTGCAGGATGCAGTAATCCTGGATGTTGACCCCGGCGCCGATGATAACGCTGGAGAAATCGGCCCGCAAGCTGGCCCCCGGCCCGATATAGCAATTGGGGCCGATACGGACGTCGCCGATCAGCACGGCGGTGGGGTGGACAAAGGCGGTGGGATGAACCACCGGGACCATTCCCTCGAACGAGTAGCACAGGCCGGTCATGGAATCCTCCGAAAGCGCTCGAACACGGCACGGATGTCGTCCGGGATGGGAGTCGGACGCCCCGAGTCGCGCTCGACGAAAACATGGATCCAGTGGCCCTCGGCCGCCGCCTCGTCGCATCCCTGCTCGAACAGGGCTAGGCCGTAGCGGGCGCTGGTGCGGCCCATCTGGTCGATACGGATGCCAGCCACCACGCCGGTGGGATAGGACAGCGGCCGCAGGAATTTGCAGGTGCTTTCTGCGGCGAAAGTAATAACCGGGGCATTCATCAGGTCGATGCCGCAAGGCCCGCGCAGGAAGTCCACCACGATGAACTCGAAAAAGCGCTGATAGACCACGTTGTTGAGATGGCCGAACATGTCGTTGTCCGACCAGCGGGTCTGGATATCCACCCGATAGGGATAGTCGGACTGGCGGCCGATCTCTTTCTTGTGACTCACTGCGCCGTCCAGCCGCCATCGGCGGTCAGGCTGGCACCGGTCATGTTGGCGGCGGCGGGAGAACACAGGAACACCGCCAGGGCGCCCAACTGCTCGGGGGTGGTGAAGGACTTGGATGGCTGCTTTTCCGACAGCAGGTCGCGCCCGGCCTGCTCGATGGACACGCCCTCGCGGACGGCGCGGGCGTCGATCTGGGCCTGTACCAGGGGGGTCAGCACCCAGCCGGGGCAGATGGCGTTGCAGGTCACGTCGATCTCGGCGGTTTCCAGCGCCACCACCTTGGTCAGGCCCAGCACCCCGTGCTTGGCGGCCACATAGGCGGCCTTGTTGACCGAGGCCACCAGCCCGTGGACCGAGGCGATATTGACGATGCGGCCCCAGCCGCGCGTCTTCATGCCCGGCAGGGCGGCGCGAATTCCTTGGAACACGGCGGTGAGGTTCAGGGCGATCACCGCATCCCAGCGTTCCAGCGGGAACTCCTCCACCGGCGCCACATGCTGGATGCCCGCATTGTTGACCAGGATGTCGAGACGGCCCAGTCGCGCCTCGGCGTCGCGCACCAGACCGCCGGCTCCATCGGGTTTGGACAAATCGGCACCATTGTAATGCACCGTTACCCCGAAGTCCCGTTCCAGCCCGGCCCGCAGCGCCTCGATGGCACTGGCCTCGCCGAAGCCGTTGAGCATCAGGCTGGCGCCTTGGGCCGCCAGCGCGCGGGCCACTCCCAGGCCGATGCCGCTGGTGGACCCGGTGACCAATGCGGTCTTGCCCTTCAACATGGCTGTCTCCCTTCGCTCCTCTTGGTCTTACCAAGGCGCAATTGCGCAATCAAGTACCTATTTACCGCTTGAAGAAGGCCTCGGCCCCCAGCTTCACCGCTTCCTTGCGCTTGATGGCCTCCCTGACGCGGAGGATTTCGGCCTCCAAATCGCCGATATAGTCGCGCAATTCCTCGATGGACATGGGATCGAGAGTCTTCAATGTGGCGGCCGCCTTGCGCGGCTCCAGATCGTCGGCGTCCATGCTAGCCCCATCCTCTCTTGCCTTAACCCGTCGAAGGTACCAGATTGGCGCCGAGTTCGACAAATCCGGGAACCTTCCATGCTGCCCGAGACCATGACCTGCGTCGAGATTTCCACCCCCGGCGCGCCCGAGGTGCTGAAACCGGCCACCCGCCCGACGCCCACCCCCCGCACCGGCGAGGTGGTGATCAAGGTGGCCGCCGCCGGGATCAACCGTCCCGACGTGCTGCAACGCCAGGGCGCCTATCCGGCGCCGCCCGGCGCCTCGGACCTGCCCGGCCTGGAAGTGGCGGGCACCATCGCCGCCCTGGGCGAGGGAGTCACCGCCCCTGCCCTGGGCGCCGAGGTCTGCGCCCTGGTTCCCGGCGGCGGCTATGCTGAATATGTGGCGGTGGACGCGCGGCTGTGCCTGCCCCTGCCCACTGGCTATGACATGGTGCGGGCGGCGGCGCTGCCGGAAACCTTCTTCACCGTCTGGCACAATGTGGTGGAACGCGGCCAGTTGAAGGCGGGGGAAAGCTTCCTGGTCCATGGCGGCGCCAGCGGTATCGGCACCACCGCCATCCAACTGGCCAAAGCCCTGGGCGCCACGGTATTCACCACCGCGTCCGGTGCGACCAAGTGCAAGGCCTGCGCCGATCTGGGCGCCGACCGCGCCATCGACTACACCGCCGAGGACTTCGTCGAGGTGATCAAGGCAGAGACCAAGGGCAAGGGCGTCAATGTGATCCTCGACATGGTGGGCGGCGACTATATCCCGCGCAACATCAAGTCGCTGGCCGCCGATGGCCGTCTGGTGTCCATCGCCTTCCTGCGGGGATCGAGCGCCGAGGTCAACCTGATGCCGGTGATGCTGAAGCGCCTGACCCTGACCGGCTCGACGCTGCGTCCCCAGTCCAACGAAGCCAAGGCGCGCATGGCCCAAGGGCTGGCACGGACTGTCTGGCCGCTGATCGAAGCCGACAGGATCGCGCCGGTGATCCACGCCACCTTCCCCCTGGCCGAGGCCGCCGAGGCCCATCGCCTGATGGAAAGCAACGCCCATATCGGCAAGATCGTGCTGACACTCTGAGGACGGCCTTATCCATGACCCAGCCCCTGTACGATCTTCCCGCCTGCCTGCCCTCCGGCGTCGTCGAGGACCAGGACAATATCAACCGCTTCACCGGCTTCATCAATGCCTTCGCCCATGCCGGACTCAACCTGCCGGGCGGCGCCCTGTACTTCGCAGATGGCGTCATGGCCTTCTTCCGCCAGACAGGATTCTTGGGCAACCAGGACTTCACCGCCGCCGTCGACAAACATGCCTTGTCCGTCACCGAGCGCACCACCATCTGGCGGGCCCATACCTCGGTATGGGCGGCGAAAAGTTGCGCTGGCCTCGACGGTGACTTCGTGGAATTCGGCACCCATCTCGGCACCACGCCGCTGGTGATCAACGACTGCCTGCCCGGTATTTTCTCGGCCCGCACCCTGTGGCTCTACGACCTGTTCGAGGCCGACGAGCAGTATTTCGGCGACCTGCCCGAGGACGCCTTCGCCTTTGTCCAGCGCCGCCTCGCCGGGATCAATGCCCGGATCATCAAGGGCGCCCTGCCGGACTCCTTCCTGGACAGCGGCCCCGAGCGCATCGCCTTCGCCCATCTGGACGTGACCCATGCCCAGATCGAGCGGGAGCTGCTGGCCGCCTTCCTGGACCGGGTGGTGCCTGGCGGTATCATCCTGTTCGGCAATTACGGGCATTGCCTGGCGCCCTACCGGGATATCCAGTCCGCCATTGATTCGGTGCTGGGCCAGTACGCGGTGCTGGAACTGCCCACCGGCCAGGGACTGTTCGTCAAGCGCTGAGCAGGCCAAAGCGCTAGGATTTGACCGCCGGGGCATTCCTCCCTATAACTAGGGCACATTCCACGGATCGTCGCCGTCCGTCATGGGGGCCTTCGGGACCCGGCGGACCGTCAGTACAGCTTGCGGGCAGGCACCCGCCCCGTCCTTAACGGATGGCGGGGTGCCAGTCCGCCGGAGCCGCCGA
Organism: Paramagnetospirillum marisnigri; assembly: GCF_001650715.1. Classification (GTDB taxonomy): domain Bacteria; phylum Pseudomonadota; class Alphaproteobacteria; order Rhodospirillales; family Magnetospirillaceae; genus Phaeospirillum; species Phaeospirillum marisnigri. The sequence continues at coordinate 176,961 of NZ_LWQT01000109.1, forward strand.
ACCATCGCTTGGGGCGGACTTCGTGAATAATGATAAAGGAGGTATCATGGCCCTGCCGCTCATGCCCAAGGCGACCGCCGTCTGGCTGGTCGAGAACACCGCGCTGACCTTCGAACAGGTCGCTGATTTCTGCGGTCTGCATCCGCTGGAAATCCAGGCCATCGCCGATGGCGAGGTGGCCGTGGGCATCGTTGGACTCGACCCCGTGGCCAATGGCCAGGTCACCCGCGCCGAGATCGACCGCTGCGAGGCCAATCCCGATGCCCGCCTGAAGCTGACGGTGACCGACATTCCGCAGTCCAACGCCAAGCCCAAGGGCGCCCGCTACACTCCGGTTTCCAAGCGCCAGGACCGTCCCGACGCCATCGCCTGGATCATCAAGCACCATCCGGAAATGTCGGATGCCGCCATTTCCAAGCTGATCGGCACCACCAAGCCGACCATCCAGTCGGTGCGCGACAAGACCCACTGGAACGCCGCCAATATCAAGCCGCGCAATCCGGTGACGCTTGGCATGTGCTCGGAAGCCGACCTGGAGAAGGCGGTGGCGCTGTCCGGCCGTACCCGCATGCACCACGAGGATGTCGTCGCCCAGCACGAAGAGGCCCCGGCCGAGGAATAAGCCGGTCCGGCAACCATGACGAAAAAACGCCCGCCGGGAAAGCCCGGCGGGCGTTTTCATTTGGCGGCGGGCTTCTCCGCCCCCTTGCGGGCGTCGGTGGCGCTGCCATCGTCGAAGATGTTGAACAGCTTACGCAGGAAGCCCGGGGTCAACGCCGACAGGGGATTGACCATGACGCTGGGATCATTGGTCGGCCCCTTCATGGAGTAGTTGAAGGCCACAAGTCCGCCGCCCTTGTCGCCGCCGGTGATCAGCCAGCCCAGCACCGGAATATTGCCCAACACGCTATTGAGCACATAGGCGGGCACCACAGTGCCTTCCAGCGCCATCTGCGAGCGGTCCATATCCACCTGCCCCTTGGCGGTCAGGCCCAGGGCGGGTCCCCAGGCGCGGCCGTCACGGATGTCAAGCAGACCCTCTGACAGGACGAACGGAGCTTCCAGCGACGAGAAGCCGACACCTTCACCCTGAAGCACGTCGACGATGCCCGCCATGGCGATCACGGTCAGCAGCCGGGCCAGGGCCGGAGCATTGCGGATGTGATAATCACTGATGCGGGCCGTGCCGATGAAGGGCTGCTCCGGCTTGGAATCGTCGATATGGCCCTCGACCGAAAGCTCGCCGCCGGTCAGGTCGTCATAGACGTCGAAAGTGCGCAACACCGTCCCGGCATCACCGGAGGATATCTGGAAATTCCGCCGCTTCGGGCCACCGGGAGCGATGGCGGCGCTGAAGGTCTTGCCACCGGGCAATCCGCCCTTCAGCGAGATGTTCTGCCATTCCTCGGCATCGCGCTGCATGGTGACGCTGGCATTGCTCAGCGCCCCCTTGCCCGACACCCACAGGCTCTTGGCGGTGGCGTTGACCGACATGGGCGGCGGTTTGTCGGACTTCTCGCCGCGCTTCTGGGCCTCGTCGCGGGTGATGGCGGGCTCGGCGTCGAAGCTGGCGCCCTTGAACACCACATCCATGCCGCCGCCCTTGTCGGAGCGGAGCGACAAAGTCGCCTCGCCATTGGTGCGGCCATAGACCAGACGGTTCAGTTCCACCTTGCGGGCTCGCCCCTCGACAAAACTCGCGGAGCCCAGCACGTCCAGGTCTCCGGCCTTGACCGCGAAACCAGGCACCGAGCCCACCAGCCGATGATCCAGCTTCACCAGGGCCTCGGCGGAGCCGACCTTGCCTGGCGGCTTGCTCCAGCCCAGTCCGGGCAGTTGCATGCTGGCGGCCGTCAGGTCGATCCGGGCGTCGATCTCGCCCTTGCCGCCGTCAGAGAACGAGGCCACCACATCGGCCGCCACCGGCCCGGCGATAAAGGGAGCGACGAAGGGTGGGCCGTCGAGACCCAAAAGCTTGCGCTTGTCCTCGGGCACCTCGGGCGCCTTCAACTGGTAGCGCGAGCGGAACGGCTGGTTCTTGGCCGAGAAATTCTCGCGCCACACCAGATTGGCGGGAATCCCGGCCAGCACGATGGGACCGCTGGCGTCCAGGCCCTTGGCGTCCACATCCAGGCTGAGGATGCCGTCATCCAGATCCAGCCCCATCATCACACTGGGAATGCGCACGCCCTTGACGGTGGCCGAGGCCTTGATGCCGATATCGTCGAGGCGCAAATCCTTGAGCAGCGGGAATTTCAGCCGCACCCGGGCCAGGGCGGCACCGCCCACCTTGGCCGGTTCGATCCCCAGCGCCCTTGCATAGCGCAGCGGCGGATTATCGATCAGTTTCAGGGCATCGGTGGCGGGGCCGTTGATGGACAGGTCGATATCGGCGAACTGGTCTTCCTTGTCCAGACCGGACAGCACCACCAACCCTTCCTTCAGCCTGAGACCGTAGACATCCCCCGCCTTCAGCGCGATGCGGAAGCTTTCGGCATCGAACGTACAAGACGCCGCCACATTGCGGGCGGGCGGCATGGGGCGCAGGTAATCGACGCTGGCGCCTTCGGCCTGCATCTGTCCCGACAGGTGGTCCAGCACCACATCGTCGAATTTCCCCGAAGCCGAGCGGGCCGACAGGGTGATGGAGCCTTCGCGCAGCATTCCCTTCGAGATGTTGGGAATCACCCAGTCACGGGCGTTCTGGGCCAGACCGTTGGGCCACAGATCCTTGACCTGATCCACCGGGACTTCGCGAAAGCCGCCATCGGCCTTGACCGAGGTCTCGCCGCCCAGCCCGTCCACCACCGCCGCCAGGGTGAAGACCGGGCCGCCCAGGTCGATCCTGGCCTCGGCCAGATCAATGCGGCTAAGGTCACGGCTGATCTCGCCGCGCAGGGCGGCCGAGGCGACTTTGTGGCGGGTCAGGAACGGCTCGGGCAGGTCCAGGGTTCCGGCCCCGCCCGACAGATCGAATCCCAGCCGCTCGACGGCACCACCGCCGCCCAGGCGCAGGGTCACGCTCCCCGCCAGCGGCATGTCGATCACGCCCAGATGGGCGAAGGGACCACCGAAGCTCGCGAAGACCGCCGGGCGGATTCCCCCCAGGCGCAGACCGGCGTCCAGGGACCCATCCGCCTTGTGATAGGCGGCCTCCAGCCTGATCTCGCCCGCCTCGCCCGACAGCTCCAGACTGGCGCTGCCGCGCGCAGTCACCCCGTCCGCCACCCTGCGGATTTCCAGGCCGACGCCCGGCGCATGCCAGGCGGTTCCCCGGCCCTGGTCCTCGACCATCAGGTCGGCATTGCGGATGGACAGGATTTGCAGCGCCCGGCCCGGCTTGGCGGAATCGGGGGCGCCCAGCATGGCGTCCTTGATGGCGGCGACCACCGCCCCGGCATCGGCGGGAGCCTGATCCTCCTCGGCCGTTGCCGAGCCGATGCCCCACAGGATTTGGCCGTCGGTGCCGCGCACCAGCCGCACCTTGGCGCCGTGCAGGCGGATGGAATGGGGCGCGATGACGCCTTGGAGCAAGGCGCGCCCGCTCAGCGACAGCCCCATATCCGGCACCGAGGCGATGGGCTGGCCGCCCTCTCCCACATAGGCGCGGACGTTGTAGGCGTGGATTTCCAGCATGCGCTCGGCGCCGCCCAGCGCCAGGACGGTGGTGTCGAGCCGGACCCGCAGCGATCCGTCCTTGGCGGTCAGGCCGCCTTCGATATAGGGGGTGAGAAAATCAAGCGCCACCGGCCCGTTGGACAGACGCCACAGGAACGCAGGGACAGCAATCAACAGAACCGCCAGGACAGCCCCGATGAATTGGAACAAACTCCTAACGGCGCCGTGAACCACTCGCACCCGCCTTCCTGACCATGACCGCTTGACCCTCGCTGCCCTATTCAGCAGTGTGAAGCAACCACAACCCATGGGGTCGCACAAGGTGAGTTTTCCGCTAGACGAAGCTTTCTTCCCCCGAGTTGCCGAGCGCAATCGCGTCGATGTCGGTCTGGCCCGCTGGGCCGAGGCCGCCGATGGTCTCGATGACGCCGATCTGGCCGCCTTCATGCGCTCCCTGCCGAGCCGTCCCGGCATCGGATTGCTGCTGGAAGGGGTGTTCGGCAACAGCCCCTTCCTGACTCTCTGCCTAGAGAAAGAGCCTGAATTCCTACGCCATACCCTGGATGTGGGGCCGGATGCGGCGCTGCACGGCCTGATCGCCGGGTTGGAGCGCGACCTGGGAGAAGAGACGGACCTGGCCCGGCTGACGACCCAATTGCGCGTGGCCAAGCGGCGTTGTTCCCTGTTGGCCGCCCTGGCCGATCTGGGCGGCGCCTGGCCGCTGGAAAAAGTGACGGGCTCGCTGTCGCTGCTGGCCGAGACCGCCATCCGCCTCGCCGTCCGCTTCCTGCTGCGTCGGGAAGTCGAGCGGGGCAATCTGCGACTGCCCCATCCCGACGATCCCGAGCGGGACTCGGGGGTGATCGTGCTGGGCATGGGCAAGCTGGGGGCGGGCGAGCTAAATTATTCCAGCGATATCGACCTGATCGTGTTCTACGACCATGAAAAGCTGGTCTATCTCGGCCGCAAGAGCATCCAGGAATGCATCATCGCCCTGACCAAGGACCTGGTACGCATCCTGGATGAGCGCACCGCCGACGGCTATGTCTTCCGCACCGATCTGCGCCTGCGACCCGATCCCGGCTCCACCCCGCCCGCCGTGGCGCTGGTGGCGGCGGAAGCCTATTACGAGGGCTTCGGCCAGAACTGGGAACGCGCCGCCATGATCAAGGCGCGACAGGTGGCGGGCGATACCGAGACCGGCGCCGCCTTCCTCAAATTCCTGCGCCCGTTCATCTGGCGCAAGTCCCTGGATTTCGCCGCCATCCAGGACATCCATTCCATCAAGCGCCAGATCAACGCCCACAAGGGCGGCCGCACCATCGCGGTGGCCGGTCACAACGTCAAGCTGGGCCGGGGCGGCATCCGCGAGATCGAGTTCTTCGCCCAGACCCAGCAATTGATCTGGGGCGGACGCCAGCCGGAGATGCGGGTCTCGGGAACCCTGGCGGCGCTCGGCGCCCTGTCGGCGGCGGGTCATGTGACGCCCGAAGTGGTGGCGGACCTGACCCGGGCCTATCACTATCTGCGCAAGCTGGAACACCGGCTGCAGATGGTGGACGACAAGCAGACGCAGACCATGCCGAGCAATCCCGAGCAACTGGCCGAGATCGCGGCGTTCATGGGCTATGCGGGCGTCGACGCCTTCGCCGCCGATCTGACCGCCCATCTGATGACGGTGGAGACCCATTACGCCCATCTGTTCGAGGATGCCCCCGCCCTGGGCGCCGGTGGCAATCTGGTGTTCACCGGCGGCGAGAATGACCCCGAAACCGTGCACACCATCACCGGCCTGGGCTTTTCCAACGCCGAGGCGGTGTGTTCCACCATCCGGGGCTGGCATCACGGACGGGTGCGGGCCACCCGCTCCACCCGTGCCCGCGAATTGTTGACCGAGCTGACTCCGGCACTGCTGAACGCACTGGGCACCACCGCCTCGCCCGACGACGCCTTCATGCGCTTCGACGAGTTCCTGGGCCGCCTGCCCGCCGGAGTGCCGCTGTTCTCGCTGTTCTACGCCAATCCGTCGCTGCTGGAACTGGTAGCCGAGATCATGGGCGACGCGCCGCTGCTGGCCGAGCATCTGGCCCGGCGCCCGACCCTGCTGGATTCGGTGTTGCAGGCCAAGTTCTTCGAGCCGCTGCCGCCGCAGTCCGAACTGGAGGCCGAGTTGGACAAGGCGCTGTCCCAGGCCGACGATTTCCAGCAGATGCTGGACATCTCGCGCAGTTGGGCCAATGACCGCAAGTTCCAGGTGGGCGTGCTGACGCTCCGCAGTGTCAGCGAGTCCATCGAGGCCGCCCGGGCGCTGTCCGATATCGCGGGGGCCGTGCTGTCGCGGCTGGGGCCGAGGGTGGAGGAGGAATTCGCCCGCGCCCACGGCCGCGTTGCCGGTGGCGCCTGGGTCATCCTGGCCATGGGCAAGGCGGGCGGCCGCGAGATGTCGGCCACCTCCGATCTCGACCTGATCCTGGTCTATGACGCTCCTCCGGACTCCGAGGAGTCTGATGGCGCCCGGCCACTGGCCGCCACCACCTGGTTCGCGCGCCTCACCCAGCGCATGGTCAGCGCGCTGACCGCCAAGACCGGCGAGGGCACGCTGTACGAGGTGGATATGCGGCTGCGGCCCTCGGGCAATTCCGGCCCCATCGCCACCAGCCTGGAAAGCTTCACCCGCTATTACGACGAGGCGGCCTGGACCTGGGAGCATATGGCCCTGACCCGCGCCCGGGTGGTGGCGGGCGACAGCGCCCTGGCCGCCCGGGTCGAGGCGGTGATCAGGAACGTGCTGACCCGCGAGCGCGACTCCGCCCGGTTGCTGGCCGACGTGGCCGAGATGCGCGAGCGCATGGCCAAGGAGCACAAGGCCGCCAGCCATTGGGAGGTCAAGCATCTACGCGGCGGCCTGGTGGATATCGAATTCACCGCCCAGTATCTGCAACTGACCCATGGCCATGCCCGACCCGAAATCCTGAATACCAACACCGCCCAGGCACTGGAAAACGCCTGTGCCTGCGGCGTGTTGGAGCGGGGCGACCGCGACGCCCTGGTGGAGGCGCTGCGACTGTGGCTGGCGGTCCAGACCGTGTTGCGCCAGACCATCGCCGGAGCCTTCGACGAGGCCACGGCGCCGCGCGGACTCAAGGATGTGCTGGTCCGCGCCGCCGGACTGACCGATTTCAAGACCCTGACCGATCGCATGGATGATTGCGCCCGCGATGCCTTCGAGGTCTTCACCCGATTGGTGGCCACCCCCGCCGCCGCCCTTCCCAAGCAGGAGAATCCCGCATGAGCGCCCCCGATTTCACCATGACCTGCGACGACGGCCCGGTCAGCCTGGCCGACTACCAGGGCAAGATCCTGGTGCTGTACTTCTATCCCAAGGACGACACATCGGGCTGCACCAGCCAGGCCAAGGCCTTTCGCGACGCCTTCGCCGACTTCACCGCCGCCGGGATATCGATCCTGGGCGTCTCCAAGGATTCGGTGGCCAGCCATGCCAAGTTCCGCGCCAAGCACGAGCTTCCCTTCCGCCTGGGCTCGGACCCCGATGGCGCGGTGTGCGAGGCCTATGGCGTGTGGAAGAAGAAAAGCATGTATGGCCGCGAATACATGGGCATCGAGCGCTCCACCTTCCTGATCGACAAGGACGGCGGCATCGCCCGGGAATGGCGCAAGGTCAAGGTCACCGGCCACGCCGCCGAGGTCCTGGCGGCGGCCAAGGCGCTGTGATGGCGAATGCCCCCTCCCCATCCCTCCCCCACCACAGGTGGGGGAGGGGGTCGAATTGCCTTTCCCCCTCCCCCGGCTTTGCCGGGGGAGGGTCGGAGTGGGGGCCAACATCATGACCACCCTGTCCCAGGCCGCCTGTACCGTCCTGCTCTGCCCCGACCCGGCGGAGAAGTGCCGCCTGACCCGAGCCTTCGCCAAGGACTGGGCCGAGGGGCGCATCACCGAGCTGGGAGACACCACCCCGCCCGACCGCCCCGCCCGGCCCGAGCGGCCGGTCCTGCTGCCGTTCAAGGAAATGCCGCGCCGTTCCTATGGCGGCGAGCGCGGCCGCGTCAGCCTGATCCACGCCCTGGCCCATATCGAGCTCAATGCCATCGATTTGGGCTGGGACATCGTCGCGCGCTTTACCGCCCTCGCCCTGCCCAGGGCGTTCCATGACGACTGGGTCCGGGTGGCCCTGGACGAGGCCCGGCATTTCGAGATGCTGCAGGACCTCATGGGCCGCCTGGGCGCCGCCTATGGCGATCTTCCCGCCCATGACGGGCTGTGGCAGGCGGCGGAAAAGACCGCCGACGACCTGATGGCCCGCCTCGCCGTGGTGCCCATGACCCTGGAGGCACGCGGCCTCGACACCACGCCCGCCACCATGGACAAATTGAGCCGCAACGGCGACACCATGACCCCGCCCGCCCTGGACATCATCTTCAACGATGAAATCAACCATGTGGCGGCGGGCGTGCGCTGGTTCACCTTCCTGGCGGACCGGCGGGGCATGGACGCCAAGGCCGCCTTCCACGCCGTCATGGCCCAGCGCTACCCCGCCGGGTTGAAGGGACCCTTCAACCACGAGGCCCGGGCCCGCGCCGCCTACCCCCGCGACTGGTACGAGGAACTGGACCGCAACCGCTGATCATTTCCGCCCCATGGCTGCCCCGAGAATATGGCCCTTCTCCGGGCATGACTAAAGGTGTATTATCCTATTTTCCGATGTGCTGGCTGGTCCTATTCAATCAGGAGGATAGAGATGCAAGCCCTGCTGTCCCGCTTTTCCCTTCGCGTCCAGATCGGCTTGCTGGTGGTCCTGGCCGCCCTGGTCTTCGGACTTTCCTCGCTGATCCAGATGGGCAGCCGCATGGAGGCCGCCGCCAGCCTTGAAGCCGCCGCCAGCCAGCGCCGCCTGTTGGATCTCGTCACCGATGTCGGCGTGGGGTTGCTGGAGGCCCGCCGTCACGAGAAGAACTTCCTGATCCGCCATGACCAGCAATCCCAGGCCGAACACGCCCAGGCTTCGGCTGCCATGACCAAGGCCCTGGCCGAGATGACCCGCTGGCTGCCCGCCGAACAGAGTGAAAAGCGCGCCCGGGTCGAGCAGGTCGCCGCCGCCGTCACCCGCTATGGCGACAGCTTCCGCACCCTGGTGCAGGCCCAGACCAATGCCGGTCTGGGCTATTCCGACGGGACCCTGGGGCAGATGCGCGCCGCCGCCGCCGAGATGGAAGACAGCATCGCCGCCGCCCAACACCCCCGGCTGGCTTATCTGCTTCAGGCCATGCGCGGCGCCGAGCGCGACCTGTTGATCAAGCACCAGACCGACATCTCCGCCGAATGGGCCAAGCGCTCGGAAGAGTTCGAGCGCGCGGTGCGCGCCGCCGACCTTCCCGCCGCCGTGCTGGACCGGCTGGCGGCCTATGGCAAGGCGTTTCGCGCCGCCCAGGAAGCCCAGGCCGCCGCCAAAGCCGCCGAAAGGGTGATGATCAAGGTCCATCGCGAGGTGCTGCAGCCCGCCCTGGACGATCTGGCCCGCCAGACCGCGGCCGAGATGACGGCCGCCCAGGATCGCGCCGCCACCCTCGCCCGCCGGGCCGAACTGCTGGGAAACGCCGTCGGCCTGGGCGGTCTGGCCCTGGTGATCGTCCTGGGATGGCTGCTGGCCCGTTCCATCTACCAGCCCCTGAACCACATGACACGGGTCATGGGCGATCTGGCTTCGGGCAATGACCATGTCGCCATTCCCGCCCAGGACCGCCGCGACGAGGTGGGCGCCATGGCCCGCGCCGTCCAGGTGTTCAGCGACACCATGCGCGAGGCCGAACGCCTTCGCCTTGAGCAGGAGGAGGAGCGCCATCAGGCCGCCCGCGACCGTGCCAAGGCCCTGCTGGCCATGGCCGACGATTTCGAGGCCTCGGTCCAGTCGAAAGTGGTCGAGGTGGATACCGCCACCGGCGGCATCCGCTCCACCGCCCAGGCCATGGCTGGACGCTCGGAACGGGCCGGAAGCCGCTCCTTGGACGTGGGCGAGGCCGCCCGCATCACCACCGAACGCGCCGCCGCCGCCGCCGATGCCACCCGGCAGCTGGCCCAGGCCGTCAACGAGATCGCCCAGCAGGTCAGCCACTCCACCACCATCGCCCGCCAGACGGTAGAGGATGTCAATGCCACCGCCGGGCAGATGCACGACTTGTCGAGCTCGGTGCAGTCCATCGGCGAAATCGTCCGGATGATCAACGATATCGCCTCGCAAACCAACCTGCTGGCTCTCAATGCCACCATCGAGGCCGCCCGGGCGGGCGAGGCGGGCAAGGGCTTCGCCGTGGTGGCCGGTGAGGTCAAGACCCTGGCTAACCAGACCGCCAAGGCCACCGAGGAAATCTCAAGCCATGTGGCCGCCATCCAGGAGTCCACCCAGCGCATGGGGGAACGCATCGTCGGAGTGGTGGATATCATCCGCAAGCTGGACGAAATCAGTTCCGCCATCGCCAGTGCCGTGCAGCAGCAAGAAGCCGTCACTCACGATATCGCCGACAGCATCGAGGAGGTGGCACATCAGGCCGATACCGTCTCGTCGAGCGTCCGCGACCTGTCCCAGGCCTCGGCCCTGACCTGCGCCGGAACCATCCGGGTGATCTGGAGCGCCAAGAGCCTGGCCCAGGTGGTGGACGGCCTGACCGGCGAAACCGACGGCTTCCTGAAGCGGGTGCGGCAGTAGAGTATGTTGCCCCTCAATCGCCGGGCGCTCACTCCGTTCGCTTGGCTTTCGCACGCATGAGCGTGCGGGGCCTCAACTGCCCAGTCGCTTCGCTCCAGGTTGATGGCCCCTCAATCGCCGGGGCTCCTGATCAGAACGGCGGCTTGCGGGTGGGCTTGCCGTCCTTGTCGCGATAGGGGAACAGCCCGACCCGGATACTGTCGGTCATGTGCCTCGCCCGGGCGATGGCGGAGCGCGCCAGCGGCGGCGGCAGGGTCTCGCCCGCCGCTTGCTGGAACACCTCCAGCCACTGGTCGAAATGCTCGGGCTCCACCGGCAGCCGCATGTGCGAGCTGAACACATTGCCGCGATAGCGATCGGTGCCCAGCAGCGCCTTGGACCAGAAATCGGCGACGATGACCATATGCCCCTCCCAGTCGGGAATGGCGGCCTCGAACAGCGGCCCCAGCACCGGATGGGCGCGGCCGATCTCGTAGAAGCGGCGGACCAGCTCGGTGATCTGGGCCTCGGAACGGGGATCGACGGGGGGAGTCGCCACCCCGACGGAAATGGGTCTGCCGTGTTCGCTCAACGGGTCTCTCCCGGCGAAAGGGTCTTGGTGGCGACCCCTATGGTAGACCGGAGCCCAAGGCCTTGGCGAGGGCCTTGAACGGCAACAGCACGCATTCATGGCGGCTCTTGTACGGGCGCACCGCTTCAAATGCCGCCAACCCGGCCAGCGGCGGCGAAGCCCCCTGGCGCAGCATGGCGCGCACATCCTCGACCAGGGCCACCGCCCGCGCCACCTCCAGCCCCGTGGCCTGTTCCACCGCCACCGTCGCCGAGGCCTTGCACAGCAGACAGCCCCGTGTGACCTGGCCCAACCCCGTTACCGTGCCGTCCGCCACCGTCACGTCCAGGTCGATGCGGTCGCCGCACAAGGGATTGTCCAGCCGCGCCGACGCGGTCGGGGCGACCAACCGTCCAGCCTCGCGGCCCGCCAGATCCTTGATGGCCTGCTGATAGACCTCGTGGCTCATCGCAGCACCCGGACCGCCTCGGCCAGACCCCGCAGCAAGGCATGGATATCGGAATCATCGTTGTAGGGCGCCATGCTGACGCGCAGACATCCCTCATGCAGCCCCAGCGCCTTCATCAACGGCTGGGAGCAATGGGCGCCGCCCCGCACCGCCACACCGTGCTCGCCCAGCAGATGGGCGACATCGTGGGGATGGCAGCCCTTCACCGTGAAGGACACCACCGGCAGCCGGTCCTCCAGCCCATTCGGCCCCACCAGCTCGATCCCATCCAGACCAGCCAGACCGGCCAGCAACTGACGCGTCAGCCCCGCCTCATGCAGCCGCACCTTGTCCCAGTCCAGGCCCCGCATCCAGTCCAGGGCGGCGGCCAGCCCCACCGCCTGCGCCACCGGCGGCGTGCCCGCCTCGAAGCGGCGGGGAGGATCGAGGAAGTCGACCGTCTCGCCGTCCAGTCCCGCCACCATGCCGCCACCCCAGGCGGCGGGCGGCAGATGGGCCAGATGCTCGGCGCGGCCCCACAGCACCCCCACCCCGGTGGGGCCATAGGTCTTGTGCCCGGCGAAGGCATAGAAATCCGCCCCCAGGGCCCGGGGATCGACGGGGCCGTGCGGGGTCCTCTGGGCGCCGTCGACCACCAGCTTCGCCCCCACCGCGTGGGCGGCCTCGGCTAGCCGGGGAATATCGCTCACCGCGCCGGTGACGTTGGAGACATGGGTGACCGCCACGACCTTGCAGCGAGCGTCGATCATGGACAGGTCGGACAGGTCGAGGCGGCCATCCCAGGTCACTGGAATAGAAGCCAATTGGAAGCCGCGACGCTTGGCCAGCATCAGCCAGGGCAGCAGGTTTGAATGATGCTCGGCCACCGAGACCACCACCATGTCGCGCGGCCCCAGGCTTTCCGCCAGCCCCCCCGCCACCAGATTGAGGGCCTGGGTGCAACCACCAGTGAACACCACCTCGTCGGGCCGGGCGGACAGGAAACCCGCCACCGACTCCCGCGCGGCTTCATAGGCGGCATCGGCGCGCCGCGCCAGATCGTGCAAGCCGCGATGGACATTGGCCCGGGCCGCCACGTCATGGGCGGCGACGGCATTGATCACCTGTCCCGGCACCTGGGCCATGGCGGCATTGTCCAGATAGTGGAAATGGGCGCGGGCCAGCACCGGAAAGGCCGAACGAATGGTCTTGATGGTCATGATTGCTCCCCCATGGCCTGCAAATCCTCGGGACTGTCCACATCCTGCAACACCGCCGCGTCCATCTCCAACTCGGCAACCAAGGCGGCATGGCCCTCGATCAGCCCCTTCGCCCCCCTGTCACCGGTCAAGGCCGACATCCCGGCGAACAGGCGCCGCCCCAGCAGCACCGGATTGCCCCGCCGACCACCGCAGACCGGCACCACGACCTCGACGCCCCGGCCGGGATCGAAGGCCGCCGCCAGCCGCTCCACATGGGCCGCCGTCACCCGGGGCATGTCGGCCAACAGCACCACCACGGCCACGGCGTCGTCGGGCAGTGCCGCCACGCCCAGGGCCAGGGACGAGCCCATTCCCCGCTCGGGCGCGGCATTGACCACCTGGATGAGGCGATCAGAAAGGCCGGGCAGCGGCTCGGCCCCGCGCACCAGCACCACCGGATCAAGGCCCCCGTCCAGGGCGGCGCGCAGCGCATGCCCGACCATGGGCAATCCATCCACGGTGATCAGGCATTTGTCGCGGCCCATGCGGCTGGCGCGACCCGCCGCCAGGATGATGCCCGCCACCCGGCTCACCGGGCCGCCTCCACCGCGCGGGCCGCCAGCACGCCTACCAGATGGGCGCGGTATTCGGCGCTGGCATGCAGATCGCGGTTCAGCGCGTCGGGCGAAACCACCAGACCGGCCAGGGCGGCGGCGGAGAAGTCGCGGGCCAGGGCGGCCTCGAATGCGGACAGGCGGAAGGCGCAGTCTCCCGCCCCGGTCACCGCGACGCGAATGCATTCCCGCGTCCTGGCCACGAAGACACCGACCACCGGATAACCCGAGGCTGGATTCCGCACCTTTGCATAGGCAGCTTGCAGGGGCAGCGGATAGGCGATCTCGATCACCAGTTCCCCCGGCTCCAGCGCCGTCTCGAACATGCCGAGAAAGAAGTCGTCGGCCGTGATGACCCGCCGGTCGGTATGAATTTCCGCTCCCAGGCCGAGCACCGCCGCCGCGTGGTCGCTGGCGGGGTCGGCATGGGCCAGGGCGCCGCCCAGCGTGCCCATGTTGCGCACCTGTAAGTCGCCGATGGAGCCAGAAAGATCGGCCAAGGCGGCGCAGTCGGACAGCCCCGCCATCTCGGCATGGGTGACGGCGGCACCGATGACCAGCCGTCCCGGCTCGCGCCGAATCTGTCGAAGCTCGGGCAGACGGGTGATGTCGATCAACCGGTCGGGCTGGGCCAGACGCAGCTTCAGCGCCGCCACCAGGCTTTGGCCTCCGGCGAGATAGCGCGGCTCGGCGGCGCCCTCTCCGGCCATCAGCGCCTCGGCCAGGCTGGCGGGACGCCGGAAGTCGAACGGCATCATGGCCGTTCTCCCTTGCGCCCACGCACCGCGTCGGCTACCGCCGCGACGATGGGGCCATAGCCGGTGCAGCGACACAGATTGCCGTCCAGCCCGTGGCGGATGGCGTCCTCGTCGGCGGTTTCCAGCCGGTCGGCCAAGTCCAGCGCCGTCATCACCATGCCGGGAGTACAGAAACCACATTGCAGGGCGTGGCGGTCGCGGAAGGCGACCTGGACCGGATGCAGGGTCTCGCCCGCGGCAACGCCTTCTATGGTCAACACATCGCGGCCCTCGGCCTGGTGCGCCAGCACCAGGCAGGACTTCACGGCGCGGCCGTCGAGATGGACGGTGCAGGCGCCGCACTGGCCGGTATCGCAGCCCTGATGGGTGCCGGTCAGACCCAGGGTTTCGCGCAGGAACGCCGACAGCAAGGTGGTGGGCGCCACCTCGGCGGTGATCGGCTTGCCATTGACCGTGAGCGTCAGGCGCATCTCTCCCCCTTCCATCCTCGCCCCTCAAAGGTGAGGCCCAACGGGCCGATGGTCAATGGGGGCGAGCGGCGCTATCATCGCCCCACCATGAGGAAGAAGACATGCCCATCGCGGTGAAATCCAGTCTCGACGTGGTGTTCTGGCTGACCGACCAGGCGCTGAACGACCGCGAATACATCCAGCCGCAGAAGCTGCATCGGCTGCTCTATCTCTCGCAGGCCTATTTCGCCGTCGCCTATAATGGCCGCAAGCTGATGCCCGCCACCTTCGTCACCGATGCCTTCGGCCCGGTGGAGCCCACCGTGTTCCACACCCTGGCCTATGGCCGCCCGCTGATGATCGAGGGCAATCCGCTGTCCGATCAGGTCAATCACTTCCTGGGCGGCATCTGGCGCCGTTTCGGCCAGTACAGCCCCGACCAGCTGACCAAGAAGGTGGCCGAGCACGCCCCCGTCGCCATGGCCATGGCCAAGGGCATCAACGAAGAAATCCCCTTCGCCGAGATGGTGGCCTACTACACCCAGGAAGCCGCCGCCCGCTCGGCCAAGACGCCGGGCAAGGTCGACCATGTGGATTCGGTGGTGAAGCCCCGGGTGCTGCGCTCGCAGACCGGCAAGGCGGTGGCGGTGGCGGCCTGGAAGCCCAAGGCGGTCACGGTCAAGAAGGACGAATAGAACTCGCTACCGAACCTCCCCCTCCCCCGGCTTTGCCGGGGGAGGGTTGGGGTGGGGCTGGCGGAAGCAAGCATACCGGCGGACACAAGCCCTCCTCCCGGCCTCCCACCACCATCGGTGGGGGGAGGCCGGGAGGAGCATGTTTACCGCTCGATACAGCTATCTCAGGAAGGGCGGCACCCGGCCGAACAGGGCTTCCAGCATCACCAACTCATCATCGGCGTGGTTCTTGACCATATAGGGTTCCATCACGCCCGGCCGGATCAGGCGCGGCGCGTCGTGATGACGGGTCACCACCTCCTCGGCCCGTTGCGGCGCATCGGTTGGAATCATCACCGCGCGGCCATAGCAGACGCAGATATTCATGGAGTCGCGACCGCATTCCAGATAGGCGGCGGTTCCCCGGATGCCCACATTGGCGAAGGGAGTCTTCAGGGTGATCTGCTTCGGCCCGAACACCGACAGCACCCGCCCCTCCTCCAGATTGACCTCGCGCACCGGCTTACCGGTGGCGGTGTCGGTGCCGCGATCCAGGACACTCACCGCCCCTTGCGAGCGCAGCAGGAAGCCATCGTCGCCCAGGCTGAACACCGCCTCGGCTTCCGCCTCGGTGGCGACGGTATCGCCCGCCCTCACCTTGGCGCCCTCGCCCACCGCCGTGCCATTGACCCGGACCACGCCCTTGGCCCGATGAACCACTCCCTCGGACCCGGCCGGAGCCATGGCCCAAACCTTGGGAGCCGGAAGCACGGCGGCGGCCAACAGGCCGCCCAGCCAGCGCCGACGAGCGGGATTGCAGCAATGACAGCCGATGACAGCCTCCTGTATCCGTTGGCCGAAGTGTAGCCCACCCGGCCGGACAAGGAAACTCAGGCCGCTTCCTCCGCCGGACGGGCGCCGCCCGCCGCATCCTGGCGTCCCACCATCAGCGACATCACCGCCGCCACCAGGCAGATCAACCCGGCCGACAGGAAGGCGAGATAATAGTCGCCCAGATCGGTCCTGATCCATCCGGCGGCATAGGCGGCGGTGGCGGCGCCCACCTGATGGGCGGCGAAAATCCAGCCGAACATCACCCCGGCGCGTTCGCGGCCGAAGGATTGGGCGCACAGCTTGACCGTGGGCGGCACGGTGGCGATCCAGTCGAGGCCATAGAACACCGCGAACAGCCACAGCCCGAACACGTCGGGGCCAAAGGCCCAATCCAGGAAGATCAGCGACAGGCCGCGCAACCCGTAATACCAGAACAGCAGCTTGCGCGAATCCCAGCGATCCGACAGCCAGCCCGACAGTGTGGTGCCCACCATGTCGAAGATGCCCATGACGGCCAGTAGCCCCGCCGCCTTGACCTCGGGAATGCCATGGTCGAAACAGGCGGGGATCAGATGGGTGCCGATCAGACCATTGGTTGACAGGCCGCAGACATAGAAGGTCCCGGCCAACAGCCAGAAGTCGCGCGACTTCATGCCGTCCCGCAGCGCCTGCAAGGCCGCCATGGCGGGATTTCCCGCCTTGACCGGCGGCGGCGGCGCCTCGGTGGCGCCCACCGGCCACAGGCCGAGATCGGCCGGGCGGTCGCGCATCAGGAACCAGATGACCGGTGCCAGCAGGGCGGCGGCGCCCGCGATCAGCAGCACCGCCTCGCGCCAGCCCCACTGCTCCACCATCCAGGCCATCTGCGGCAGGAAGATCAGCTGGCCGGTGGCGGTGGCCGCCGACAGCACCCCCATCACCGTGCCGCGATAAAGGTCGAACCAGCGGCTGACCACGGTGGCGCCCAGCACCAGGGCGATGGTGCCCGACCCGCCGCCCACCACGATTCCCCACAGCAGGGTCATGTGCCAGGGGCGGCTCATGGCGGTGGTGGCGAGAACGCCCACCGCCAGCACCGCCAGCGCCAGCGCCATGGTCCGGCGCACGCCGATGCGGTCCATGATGGCGGCGGCGAAGGGCGCCATCAGGCCGTAAAGGATCAGGTTGACGGAAACCGACAGAGAGATGGTGGCGCGGCTCCAACCGAATTCGGCCTCCAACGGCACCATCATCACGCCGGGCGCCGAACGGATGCCCGCCGCCACCAGCAAGGTGACGAAGGTCAGCCCGGCGGCGATCCAGCCGTAATGCAGTTTGGTCCTGGCCTGGGATGCCGCCATGGCGCCCTCCGGATTTGCAATGAGACGAATCTGTCTCATTGCATTAGTACAGACAGGTCTGTATCATTGTCAAGATGAAGACAGCCCCCATCACCACATCCGAGCCTCCTGACAAAATGTCGGCCCGCGACCGCATCCTGGCCGCCGCCAACGAGCTGTTCTACAAGGAAGGCATCCGCGCCATCGGCATCGACACGGTGATCGAGAAGGCGGGCGTCGCCAAGATGAGCCTGTATCGGGCATTTCCCTCCAAGGACGACCTGATCGCCGCCTTCCTGGAGATGCGCGACAGGATTTACTGGCAATGGTGGGACGGCGTCGTTTCCAGACATCCCGGCCATCCCCGCCAGCAGTTGAACGCCGTGTTCCAGGCGGTGGCGAAGAAGACGGCCAGCCCCGATTATCGCGGCTGCCCCTTCGTCAATACCGCCGTGGAATTTCCCGATCCCAACCATCCCGGCCGGGCGGTGGCCGAGGGCAACAAGCGCGAACTGCGCCTGCGCCTGCGCGCCCTGGTGGACGGGCTGAACGTTCCCCGTCCCGACCTGCTGACCGACCAATTGCTGTTGCTGATGGAAGGCGCCTATTCCTCCGGCAACACCTTGGGGCCGGACGGCCCCACCCCGGCGGTGGCCTCCGCCGCCGACGCCATCATCGACTCCCATCTGCGCGAGAAGGACTCCCCATGACCCAGCCCCTGCTGTTCCAGCCCCTGACGCTGCGCGGCCTGACGCTTTCCAACCGTGTCGCGGTGGCGCCCATGTGCCAGTACAGCGCCAGGGAGGGAATCGCCCAGGACTGGCACCTGCAGCATTACGGCGCCATGGCGGCGTCCGGCCCCGGCATGATCGTGCTGGAAGCCACCGGCGTCGCGCCGGAAGGCCGCATTTCGCCCCTGTGCCTGGGGCTTTACGATGACGCCACCGAGGCCGGGCTGGCCCGCCTGATTCCCGCCCTCAAGGGCTTCGGCACCAGCGCCATCGGCATCCAGTTGGGTCATGCCGGGCGCAAGGGCGGCTCGGCGCCGCCCTGGACCGGCGGCGGCCCCGCCAAGGACGGCTGGCCCACCGTCTCGGCCTCCGATGTGCCGTTCGACGACGGCTGGCCCGCCCCCGAAGCCCTGGACGCCGCCGGGCTGGCCCGGATCAAGGCGGCCTTCGTCGCGGCGGCCCAGCGGGCGCTGCGCATCGGCTTCGACCTGATCGAGCTGCATTCCGCCCACGGCTATCTGCTGCACCAGTTCCTGTCGCCGCTGTCCAACCGCCGCACCGATTCCTATGGCGGTTCGCTGGACAACCGGATGCGCTTTCCGCTGGAAGTGATCGAGGCGGTGCGGGCCGTCTGGCCCGCCGACAAGCCGCTGGGCCTGCGCATTTCCGCCACCGACTGGATCGACGGCGGCTGGAGCATCGAGGACTCGGTGGCCTATGCCAAGGAATTCAGGCAATTGGGCATCGATTTCGTCTGCGTCTCGTCGGGCGGCGTGGTGGCCAAGGCGCCGATCCCCATCAGCCCCGGCTATCAGATCCATCTGGCTGGCCGCATCCGCCGGGAAGCGGGCATTCCCACCCGCACCGTCGGCCTGATCGCCAACGCTGCCCAGGCCGAGGCCGCCCTGGCCGAGGGCTCGGCCGATCTGGTGGCCATCGGGCGCGGCTTCCTCGACAATCCCCGCTGGGTCTGGCATGCCGCCCAGGCACTGGGGGCCGAGATGGCCTATCCGCCCCAATACATGGCTGCCCTGGGCAAGTACTGGCCCGGTGCCGCCCTGGCCCGGCCCCAGGCGGCGGAATAGCTTCAGCCGATGCGGCGGGCGCTGGCGACACGGGCCAGCGCCTCCAGCAGCCGGGGCGGCTCCACCGGCTTTGACACATAGGCATCCATCCCGGCGGCGCGGCATTTGTCGTCGTCGCCGTCCAGGACGTCGGCGGTCATGGCGATGACCGGCACCGAGGCCATGGGACCGCCCATGGCCCGGATGCGCCGTGTCGCTTCCAGCCCGTCAATGCCGGGCATATGGACATCCATCAGCACCACGTCGAAATCCTCGCCCAGCAATCGATCGATGGCCTCGGCCCCGTTGGTGGCCAAGGTGACCCGGTGCCCCCAGCGCCGCAGCAAGGTGGTGGTCAGCTTCTGATTGACGGGGTTATCCTCGGCCAGCAGGACGGACAGTTGCTCGGTCTGTGGCGTCTCCTCCACCGCATGGGGCCGTGACGCCACCGAGGCCAGCCCCACCCGCACGGTGAAGTGGAAGCTGCTGCCCCGGCCGGGCTGACTGTCCAGGCCGATCTCGCCGCCCATGGCTTCCACCAGCCGCTTGCAGATGGACAAGCCCAGACCGGTGCCGCCATAGCGCCGCGAGATGGAGGAATCCGCCTGGACGAATTCGGCGAACAGCCCCGCGGCGGCCTCGGGGGCGATGCCGATGCCGGTATCCGTGACCTCGAAGCGCAGCAGCGCCAGCGACGCCCCGTCATCCCCCAGGGACACCCGCAGGGATACGCCACCATGGGCGGTGAACTTGATGGCATTGCCGATCAGGTTGGACAAAACCTGACGCAGGCGGGTGGGGTCGCCCACCACCTCGCGCGGGACGGCGGCATCGATCCAGCCTTCCAGATGCAGACCCTTCTCCTGGGCGCCGGGACGCAACAGCGCCAGGCATTCATCCACCAAGCGGGTGAGGTTGAAGTCTGTAGCCTCGATCTTCAACTGCCCGGCTTCCAGTTTCGAGAAGTCGAGAACGTCGTTGAGGATGGCCAGCAACGAGCGGGCCGAGGACTGCGCCGTTTCCACCTGATCGCGCTGCTCGGGGCTGAGCGGGCTGTCGGCCAGCAGATGCAGCATGCCCAGCACGCCGTTCATGGGTGTGCGGATCTCATGGCTCATTGTGGCGAGGAAGGCCGCCTTGGCCCGGGCGCTTTCCTCGGCGCGTTCCTTGGCCAGGACCAGCATGCGCTCGGCCTGGCGGCGAATGGTGATGTCGGTATAGGTGGTGACGAAGCCGCCGCCGGGCAGCGGCGCGCCCCGGACCTCGATCACCGTGCCATCGGGGCGTTGGCGCTCGAAGCAGTGGGGTTGGGCCGCCCGGGCCTTCTCCACCCGCTCGTCCACCAGCGCCTCGATATCGCCGGGGCCGTATTCACCCCGGCGGGCGTTATAGCGCATGAAATCGGCGAAAACCGTACCCTCATGCACCAGATGGGCGGGAAAGCCCAGCATGTCGAGGAAGCGGGTATTGCACAGGATCAGGTTGAGGTCGCCATCGAACACGGTGAAGCCCTGGCCGAGTTCCTCGACCGCCTCGATCAGATGCCGCCATTTATGCTCGGCAGAACCGATATCGTCCCGCATCTCGCGCGCGCCGTCCCTGGATGGCCGTGTCTTCGCCAAGGCGAAGCCAGCCTTATGGTGTGCAGCCATCATAGGCTGCTTTCCACCATTGCGAAAGATGAACCGCCGTCCTAGCCCCCCTGGACGCGGTCACTCGCGCTTCCCATCTATGGACATTCACCGGCGAGGAGGGCGGCATGACCATCTGGAACCAAACCGACTGGCAAAGTGGCAATCCGGATATGGATGCCGAGCACCGCAAGCTGAATCAGATGGTGGCATCCCTGAACGCCGTCGTCGCCAATGACTCCGGTATCGGCCTGGATGTGGAGGCCGCGGATATTCTGCATGAGCGGATGCGCCTGCATTTTCAGTTGGAGGAAAGCTCGGCGCGGAAAAGTGATTCCGAGGCCGCTGCCATCCTGCACGAGGATCATGCCCGCCTGCTGGGCTTGTTGACCCAGATCCGCGCCGCCATGGCCAAGGGTGACAAGGCAGCCGCCAAGGATCAATTGCGCTCCTTCAATTCCGAACTGGCCAAGCATGACGCCGAGATCGACATTCCGCTGTTCCGCATGATCTCCAAAGCACGCGATCCGCTTACCTGAGTCCATAGGACAAGCAATCAGGGAGTCCGCCAATCCTAGACTACGCATCAGGGGCGGCATTCTCGCAGGGACTTGCGCGAAAACAAAACTTGGCGCCAAATCAAGGTCAAGAACCCTTAGGAAAACTAGGGCCATGACCGAGGGAGCCGAACATCTGGGATTGCGTCCCCGAATCGCAATGGCGATTGGGACTATTTGCCTTGCCTCCTCCATCCTGGTTTTGGGCTACCTTCATTGGGCATTGGAACGCTCGGCTCTCGCGCAGTGGCAGCAGGAACGTCTGGCCGATGCCGGTTCCCTGGCCACCGCGCTCGACAAAACCATCAAGGAGTTGACCGGCGATTTGCGGCTGGCGGTGGCGACCCCCCCCATGACCCGCCTGGGTTTCCAGAATCGGGTCGAGCGTCGCCTCAATGGCATCCCGCTGGGCGTGGATATGGAAAAACGCCGGGTTCTGGACACGGTGCTGGAGGAAGGCGCTTTTTCGGTCCTGTTCATCCTGCAGCCTAATGGTGACCACTATCTGAGCCATCCCTACGACGTCCAGACGCGTCTTTCGCGCTTCAACCTCGCCGACCGCCCCTATATCCGCGAGGCGGCCAGGACGGGTTTGCCGACGGTGTCGGATTCCTTCATCGGCGCCGATGGCGAACCCGCTGTCGTCATCGACGTGCCCCGCCTGGACGACTCCGGGCAAGTGGTGTTTCATCTGGGCGGAGTCATCCATCTGCGGCGACTGACCGAGCTGTTCGGAACCACCGTCACCGACCGCTTCGATGTCGCTTTGCTGGTGGATCGCAAGGGCGCGGTGATCGCCGGATCGGGCGACCCCAGCGTCCGTCCGCCGTCCTGGGATTCCCTGGCCGCTGCCTTGCGCCGGTTTCAGGCCGAATCCAACGAGCCCGGTCACGCCACCATCCGAACCGTGCTGGACCCGGACCGCAACGACGAGATGGTCGCGGCGCTGGTGACGCTGAAATCCGGCTGGGCGATGGCCCTGGCGCGGGGCCGCTCCACCTTCCTGGAGCAGGCCCGCCCCGAGATCGCGCGCATTTCCCTGATCGCCGCAGGCCTGTTGCTGGTGGTGGGGGTCATCGGCTTTGCCATCGCCAGCCATATGGCCGGCCGTTGGGAAACCGCCCGCCGGGCACTGGCAGAGGCGCATGACGCCCTGGAAGACCGGGTCCGGAGCCGCACCGCCGATCTGGACCAAAGCCGCCGCGAGTTGGAAAGCAAATCCAATACCCTGGAAACCATCCTGGAGAATGTCAGCCACGGCATCAGCCTGTTTGGTGCCGATCTGAGGCTGGTGGCCTGTAACGGCCACTTCGCGGACCTGCTGTCGCTGCCGCCGGACCTGGCGCGGGTGGGAACACCGCTGGCGGCCGTCCTCTTGGAACTGGCGCGGCGCGGCGAATACGGCCCCGGCGATCCCGGTATCCTGGCGACGGAACGCCTGGCCATGTTCACCGGCGACCAGCCCCATCTGTCCCAGCGGATATCGACCAATGGCAAGGTGCTGGAAGTGGTGGTCAATCCACTGCCCGAGGGCGGCTTCGTCATCGCCCATACCGACATATCCGAGGCCAAGCGGGCCGAGGAAGATCTGCGCACCTTGTCGCGGGCGGTGGAGCAAAGCCCGGTTTCGGTGGTCATCACCGATCCCGCGGGCAATATCGAATACGTCAATCCAAAATTCGTCGAGATCACCGGCTATGGCCTGGACGAGGTCAAGGGGCTCAATCCCCGCATCCTCAAATCCGGCGAGGTGCCAGACGACACCTATAGGGATCTGTGGCAGACCATCACCTCGGGCGCAACCTGGGAAGGCGACCTGCGCAACCGCAGGAAGAGCGGCGACATGTTCTGGGAACGGGCCAGCATCTCGCCCATCCGCTCGCCCAGCGGCGAGGTCATCCATTATCTGGCGGTGAAGGAGGACATCACGGCGCGCAAGCAGGCCGAGGCCGAGATCATGGCCGCCTGGCAGGCCGCCGAGGAGGCCAATCGCGCCAAGACTGTCTTCCTGTCCCATATGAGCCACGAACTCCGCACACCGCTGACCGCCGTGCTGGGCTACGCCGAAATGATGAATGTGCAGATCGCCGGCCCATTGCCGCCCGTCTATGCCGACTATGTCGAGACCATCATGTCCAGCGGGCGCCACCTGCTGTCCATCATCGACGAGGTGCTCGATATCAGCCGCATCGAATTGGGCAGCTTCCGCATCGCGTCGTTCGACATGGACCTTTGCCAGTTGGCCAAGGAATGCGCCGCCATGATGCGGCCGCAATGCAACGCCAAGGAGATCAACCTCGCCGTATCGGCCGAAGCGACGGCCACCATTCATAGCGACGAGCGGGCGCTACGCCAGATCCTCATCAACCTGCTGGCCAATGCCGTCAAATACACCGATTTCGGTGGCTCCATCACTGTGGAGGCCGCCGCCACCGCCGATGGCGGCGGCCAGGTGGTGGTGCGCGATAGCGGCTGCGGCATCCCGGCGGACAAGCTGGGGCGCATTTTCGAGCCCTTCCAGCGGGTCGATCCCCTTCGGGCCGATCCGGCGCGCGGTGTCGGCCTGGGCCTGGCCATCTGTCGCCGCATTGTCGATCTGCTGGGCGGGACCATCTCCCTGGCCTCGGAAACCGGCCGGGGAACCATCGTCACCGTGACCCTGCCGCCATCTGTGAGCGCCGCCACCGACAGACCGCATGCCAAAGTCTAGGATCGCATCAGGACTTCACCTGAGGCCGCGACCATGGCACCGAGTTTCCTCCATCGACTGAGACATGACCGCAGGGGCGCCACCATGGTGGAATTCGCCCTGGTGGCCCTGCCCGCCTTCATGCTGATGCTGGGCATGGTGGAGATCGGCTTGATGACCCTGGACCGCTCGGTGGTGGAGGGCGCGACGCGCGAAGCGGCGCGGCGCATCCGCACCGGCGCCGCCCAGGTCAGCGGCGACGCCATGGGGACCTTCCGCACGACCTTCTGCGCCAATCTGTTCAATCTTTATGATTGCGATGGCTTCCGCTTCGACGTCCGCACCTTTCCCAGTTTCGACGCGATCTCCTTGCCCACAGTGCAGTTCGATGCGGCGGGCATGCCCAGCAACACGGTGTTCCAGCCGGGCGGCGCCGGAACCGTCACCACGGTGCGGGTGATTCATCGCCATAATTTCGGCACGCCGCTGGTGGGCTCGATCATGGGTGGCGGCGCCAGCAACAGCGTGCCCGTCACCGCCACCGCCGTGTTCAAGACGGAGCCCTACCAATGATGCCGCGCCGCATCAGTGACCTGTGGCGCGACCAGCGCGGGCTGGCGGTGATCGAATTCGCCTTCCTGATGCCCGTCATGCTGCTGGCCCTGCTGGGCACGGTGGAGATTTCCAATCTGGTCAATTCCTATTCCAAGACGGTCTCGGCCTCACAGACCGTCGCCGACCTGACAGGCCAGTCCGCCACCCTGACCACCGCCGACATGACCGGCATCGTCGCCGCCGCCCAACGGGTGCTCGATCCCCTGGTCAGCGACGCCACCACCTTGGGAGTCGAGGTAGTCAGCGTCGGCTTCGACGCCACCAATAAACCGATCCAGTTGTGGCGCTATGCCTGGGGCAATGCCCAAACCAGCCCGCTCAGCGGTGCCCAGGGACTGGGAGTTATGGGCGAGAGCGTGGTGATGGTCACCCTGACCTATACCTGCGTGCCGCTGATCCACGACATCGTGCCGCAGAAAACCTTCCGCGAGGTTTCCTATTCCCGGCCGCGCCTGGTGCGCAAGATCGCCCTCAACGGCAGTACGGGGTAAACGCCATGACCGATCATCCCCTCTCCCGCCTGCTTCGCTGCCGCAAGGGCAATGTCGCCATCATGTTCGCGGTCAGCCTGCTGCCCATCGTCGCCAGCATCGGCCTCGGCGTCGATGTCGCCCGCGCCTATGCGGTGAAAAGCCGCATGTCGGCCGCCCTGGACGCCGCCGCCCTGGCGGTGGGCTCCAGCACCGGCACCAATGCCCAGTTGCAGCAGATGGCGCAGAACTTCTTCAACGCCAACTATCCCAGCGGCGCCCTGGGGGCGACCCCCACCATCCATGTGGATGTCAGTGGCGACGTCATCACCGCCACCGCCACCGCCGCGCTGCCCACGGTGTTCATGAAGGCCGTCGGCGTCGATACCATGACCGTCGATGCCAGCAGCAAGGTGATCCGGCGCATCAAGGGATTGGAACTGGCCATGGTGCTGGACAATACCGGCTCCATGACCACCAACGACAACATCGCCACCCTGCGCGAGGCGGCCAACGAACTGGTCACCATCCTGTTCGGCAGCTATACCACCCACCCGACCTTGAAGATCGCCCTGGTCCCCTACTCCGCCGCCGTCAACCCCGGCTCGGTGGCCAGTTCCCTGGTGGGAAGCGGCGCCGCCTACGCGCCGAATGACGTCACCGGCTGGAAGGGCTGCGTGGTGGAGCGCGCCTCGCCCAATACCCATGCGGACACAACGGCGGGTACCGCCTTGTGGACCCGCTATGCCTGGGCGCCCGCCATCGACAATTCCTATACGGCGGGCAATGCCTCGACCATCAAGGCCGATCCCTCCTATGGCAATTCCAGCACCGGCCCCAATCTGGGCTGCCCGACCGCCATCACGCCGCTGACCAATGTGAAGTCCACCCTGACCACCGCCATCAGTGCCATGGCGGCCTGGAGCCGAGGCGGCACCCTGGGCGATATCGGCATGGCCTGGGGCTTGCGAGTGCTGTCGCCGGAAGCTCCCTTCACCGAGGGCGCCGCCTGGGGCACCGCCAACCTGACCAAGGCGGTGATCATGATGACTGATGGCGTCAATCAGGTGTACAAGCTGACCAGCACCTCGGGCTCCAACAAGGTCAACACCGCCGTCAACTCGGACTACACCGCCTATGGCCGACTGGACGAGTTGGGCCGGGTGGGCTCCTCCTCCATCAGCGGAGCCAAGACCATCGTCGACAATCGGCTGGCTTCGCTATGCACCGCCATGAAGGCCAAGGGCATCGTGGTCTATACCATCGTCTTCACCGGCACGGTCGATGCTTCCACCAAGGCGCTGTATTCGGCCTGCGCCTCCGACACCACCAAATACTTCGACGCCCCCAGCCAGACCGACCTGAAGAACGCCTTCACCGCCATCGCCGTGCAGCTCAGCAATCTGAGAATCAGCGAATAAGGCCATGATGAAGAATGAAGAATCGGCGTATTCTCATCTTCACGCTGAAGATGAGGTCAAATCCTCTGACATTGGATTACTTCGCGGCGGGCGCCGGAGCCGGGGCTGCCGCACCGGCCTTGTAGGGGCTTTCGCTGGGAAGGGACACCGCCGGAGCGCAGCGCTGGGGTGAACAGTCCACCACGGTGGTGACACCGCCGGGAACCCAGGTCTTGCCGGTGCCATAGCGCACGGTGACAGACTCGGCGCCACCGGCGGTGACCACAACCACCGCATCCAGCACCACCCGTCCGGCGCCGTCCAGCACCGACAGGCTGGTGCCGCCGGGATACTTGCCGAACAGGGTCAGGCTGCGGGCATTTTGCATGGTGACGTCGGCGATGGCCGGGTTGCCGATGATCACCTGGCGGGCGGCGGCGGACAGCTTGAGCTGGGTGGCACCGCCCAGGGCGACCTCGACGCTTTCCGCCGCCAAGGCGGGGGCGGAGGCCAGGGCGGCGACAACCAGCAAGGTGGAAAGTCCAGGGCGTGTCATCTTGCGACCATTCCATCGGATGAAATTTACCGCTACAATGATAGCGGCAAATCAGTCTTCGATCAATCACGACACAGTCACCACAATCACAAACAAATATTCAATTTGCGGACAATTACGAATAATTTTCAAAGACCGGGAGCAGTCATGCCGATCCGTTCCGCCGTTCTACTTTGTCTCGCCTTGGCAGCCTGCTCCTCTGGCTTCGGCCAGGAGGAGCGCAGCGTCGCCCAGGCGGTGGAGCCATCGCTGCGCGCCGCCGCCGCCGCCGCCGAGGCCAATCGCGATTACAAGGGGGCGGTACAGCACCTGACCACCTTGTACCAACGGCGCGAGGACGACCGCGACATCGGCGTCGCCCTGGCCCGCAACCTGCGCTATGGCGGCCAGGCCCAGGCGGCCGCCGACCTGATGCAGGCGCAGTTGATCCGCTTTCCCGGCGATGGCGACACCTTGGTGGAAATGGGCAAGGCCTATCTGGCCGCCGACCGGCTGGGCCTTGCGGCCAAGGCGCTGGAGCAGGCGCTGGCCGTCAAGCCCGGACGCTGGGATGCCCATATGGCGCTGGCGGTGGTGCTGGATGCCCAGGGCCAAGCCAACGAGGCCCAGTCCGCCTATGGCCGAGCCTTGGCGCTGTCACCCGACAATCCGGCGATACTGAACAATCTGGGACTATCGCTGGCGCTGTCGGGCAAGTTGGACGAGGCGGTGGCGACCCTGAGCCGGGCCGCCGACCTGCCCACCGCCAATGCGCAAATCCGTCAAAATCTGGCGCTGCTGCTGGCGCTCAAGGGCGACGCCGCCCAGGCGGAGAAAATGGCGCGCCAGGACCTGCCGCCCGAGATGGCGCGCAGCAATGCCGAAATCCTGCGCGCCCTGGCGGCGGGAGCCGCCCATCGGTGATCAACCCCGCCGGGGCCGGTCGCCCGTAGTTCGAGGATGCGGCCGGGACGGCCGCGCTCCGGAATTCTTGCTCCCATCGCGGAGCGCGGGCATCCTGCCAGCACAATCAAACCGGGATTGGCTCGCCCGGCAACATCAGGCGACGCAGCTTGCGCAGGGCCTCGCCCTCGATCTGACGCACCCGTTCGCGCGAAATGTTGAAGCGCTGGGCCAGGTCTTCCAGGCGCAGAGGCCGTTCGCGCAGCGTCCGCTCGGCCAGGATGGTCTGTTCGCGCTCGGTCAGGCTGGGCCAGGACCGGGCCAGGGCGTCGCGGCGCAAGGTCAATTCCTGGCGATCGCCCAACAGGGTCTCGGCATCGGGGCGCTCGTCGGGCAGGATGTCACCCAGGCTGGTGGACTGACCGGCGGCAAGGGGCGCGTCCAGCGAGCGGGCGGGCTGACACATCAGACGCTCCATCTCGGCCACCGTCTTGGTGCTGACCTTGAGGTCGCGGGCGATGGAGGCGGCGTCATCGGGGGAGAGATGGCCGCCGCGCGCCCCCAGCAGCTTGGCCTTCAGCGCCTTCAGCTTGAAGAAGATGCGCTTGCGCTCGGCGGTGATGGAAAAGCTGACCGGCGTCGAGAAGCGCAGCACATAGTCATACATGCAGGCCCGAACCCACCACTGGGCATAGGTGGCGAAACGCAGGCCGCGTTCGGGCTCGAAGCCGTCCAGAGCGCGGATGAGACCCATATTGCCCTCGGCGATCAGATCATCGGCGATCAGGCCATAGCCGCGAAATCGCCCCGCCGCCTTGAGAACCAGCGGCAGATGGGCGGTGATCAGGCGGGATTTGGCTTTTTCGTCGCGGGTCTCGCGCCAGGCCCGGATCAGGGCGACCTCGTCCTCAAGCGAAAGCATGGCATCCTTGGCGGGAGCCTGCTGGCGGGAAGGAGTCAGGGGGAGCGTCATGGCAAACCTTGCGGGTTGGTTTCACTGACCAATACCCTAGCGGTCCGCTATAGATAACTCCAATCGATCCTGATATTTGGTTTGATAGCTAATGCCTATCAAGAACCTCTTGGCGATTGTGCCGGACCGAGCTGAGGAAGGACAGGCCGATCAGCACCGCGCCGATCAGGCCGGTGACCACTTCCGGAATGTGCATGAAGCTGCCCGCCAGCATCATGGCGGCCAGGGCCAGAATGGCCCAGAAGGCACCGTGCTCCAGATAGAGGTATTCGGTGAGCGTGCCTTTTTCCACCAGCATGATGGTGAGGGATCGCACGAACATGGCGCCGACCCCCAGGCCGAGGGCGATGACGAACAGATTGTTGGTCAGGGCGAAGGCGCCGATGACGCCGTCGAACGAGAAGCTGGCATCCAGCACCTCCAGATACAGGAACGAGGCGAAGCCGCTCTTGCCCACCAGCTTGGGGCCTTCGTCCTCGACGCCCATCAGGGCCGAGACGCCTTCCACCAGCACGAAGGTGACGATGCCCAGCATGCCAGACAGCAGGAATGGCAGATCATCCGCGTCCGGCAGCGCCTTGGTGATCAGGTACAGCGTGACCAGCACCAGGGCGATTTCCACCGCCTCGATCTTGCCCAGCTTGGTCAGCGGCTCCTCGACGGCACGCACCCAGTGGACGTTCTTGTGAACGTCGAAAAAGTACTTCAGCCCCACCATAGCCAGGAAGGAACCGCCGAACGCCGCGATGGAGACATGGGCCTCGGTCATCAGCCGGGCATATTCATCGGGCTGGCTGGCCGCCAGCTTCAGCGCCTGCCACGGCGATATTTCGGCCATGATGCCGACGATCAGCAGCGGAAACACGATGCGCATGCCGAACACCGCGATGATGATGCCCCAGGTGATGAACCGCCGCTGCCATACCGGGTCCATGGTGGCCAGCACCTTGGCGTTGACCACCGCGTTATCGAAGGACAGCGAGACTTCCAGCACCGCCAGCACCGCCACGATGAACACGGTGGACAACGCCGCCGGGTGGCTTTGCTCGCCGGAATAGCCCAGCCCCCAACCGGCGGCCAGACAGGCCACCGTGAAGATGGCCGAACCCTTGAAATAGCGCAGGGTGGAATTGGGCATGGGATGACTTTCGTTTAAATGCTGGGACAGGATGGCGCGACGCGATAGGGTTATGAAATACAGGGAGCGGCGGAGAGCTTCAATGGTGCGGATCGCCTGGTCACGGCAATCGCTCGAAGGCAAAAGGTCCGCCTTCTCCCTCTCCCGCTTGCGGGAGAGGGTCGGGGTGAGGGTTTGGGGGTCGCGACTTGATGTCGAATGGCGCGCCGACCATCTGCGGACGCTGCCCCATGTCGATCCCAGCCGGCTGATGCTGACCGGCGGCCAGGCCACCGATACCCCGGCTGCAGCCGGACCATGAAGAAGGGCGTAAGCCCATAAATGACGCGAGACGCGCTGCTGGAGAAAGTGGCGGAATGGCAGGAGAAACGCGATGGGCATAGTGAGGCTATGGACGAGCGTTTCGACGCACCAGTCCGCCATTTTGTCCGCAGCCGATCCGGACACGGCGATTTTGGCCCCCGGCTGTGTTGCCCGCCCCTGGTGGACCGCCGGTCCACGGCGGGCCGGGCGCCTGTCCGGGAACCAAAATCGCCTGTGTCGCGACCACGCCATTTATGGGTTTACGCCCTAGACCATGATCACGCTTCGCCACCTGCAATGCTTTGTCGCCGTCGCCGATACCCTGCATTTCCGCAAGGCGGCCGAACGGGTCCATATCAGCCAGCCCGCCCTATCGGCCCAGATCGCCCAGTTGGAGGACATCCTGGGGGTAATCCTGCTGGAACGGTCGCGCCGCCGGGTGCTGCTGACCCCCATGGGCCGCGACATGGCGGAACGGGCCAACGCCATCTTACGCAGCGTCGCCGACCTGGAGGAGATGGCCCAGGGCGCCCGCGCCCCGCTATCGGGCATGCTGCGGCTTGGCGTTCTGCGCACCCTGGGGCCGTATCTGCTGCCCCATTTCCTGCCCGAGATGCGCCGCCTTTATCCCGATCTGCGGCTTTACCTGCGCGAGGAGCCCGAGGACCGGCTGCTGGGGGAACTGGCGGCCGGGCAGCTGGATCTGGTGCTGATGTCGGGGGCACCGCGCGACGACCGCCACCTGACGGTGACACCGCTGTTCCATGAATCCCTGTGGGCGGCCCTGCCCCTGGGCCATCCCCTGGCGGCCAAGCCCAGCCTGTCCCCCACCGATCTGGCGGGCGAGCAGTTGATCTTGCTGGAATTCGGCGACGGGCTGCGCGAACCGGCCCTGGCGCTCTGCCACCGCGCCGGTTGCCGCGAGCATCCCGATTTCCGCGCCACCAGCCTGGATACCTTGCGCCAGATGGTGGCCACCGGCCTGGGCGCCAGTTGCCTGCCCGCCCTCTACGTGGATGCCGAGGCCCTGGCCGACGAGCAGATCGTCATGCGCCCGTTCGACGCCCCCGCCCCCGGCCGGGTCATCGACCTGACCTGGCGGCGCACCAGCGTGCGCGCCCCCGAACTGCGGCTGTTCGCCGAACTGGTGGCCGCCAATCTGCCCGATGTGGTGACGCCGGTTTAAAGGAACGCGCCGACCGCGTCCAGGAAGGCGGCGGGATTGTCGGCATGGACCCAATGCCCGGCCCCGGCGATTTCCACGGTGCGGGAATTGGGGAACAGGGCGGCGATGACATCCTCGTGCTCGGGCCGGATATAGTCCGAGGTCTCGCCCGCCACAAACAGGGTCGGCCCCTCGTAGCGCGACTCCTCGCCGAAGCGGGGAAAGGCCAAGATGTCGTCCATATGGGCCTGCAGCACCGCCAGATTGGGCCGCCAGCGATAGCCCGCCTGACCGCCTTCCAAATTCTGCATCAGGAAGGCGCGCACGCCCCGGTCGGGAATATGCTCGGCCAGGATGCCCTCCACCTGCCCGCGCGAGGAGATCTCGCCCAGCGGCACGGCGCGCATGGCCCGCACATAGGGGGCGAAGGTATGGGTGTAGGACACCGGCGCGATATCGGCCACCACCAGCCGCTCCACCAGGCCGGGCCGGGTCAGTGCCAGGGTCATGGCCGCCTTGCCGCCCATGGAATGGCCCAGCACCGCCGCCTTGCCGCCCAGGCTCTCGATCACCTTGGCGACCTCGCGGGCCATGAAGGGGTAATCCATCACCTCGGTCCAGGGGCTGGAACCGTGATTGGGCAGGTCCAGCGCCAGCACCCGGCGGCCGCAGCCCAAGGCTTTGACCACCGCTCCCCAATTGCGGGCCGATCCCAGCAGCCCGTGCAGGATCACCAGTGGCGGACGATCCGTGGCGGAGTCGGGACCGGAGTCCAGGGCGTTGAGCGAGAGACTCATTCCGCCTTCAACTCCGGCGGCGCGCGGAAGGCGAAATGGGCAGGCGCGGCCATCACGGCGGCGCGGGCGCGGCGGAAGCGGGCCTTCAGCCCCTCGGGCAGCCGCCCCTCGCCGCCCGCCGCCCGGGCGATCTCCACCAAGGACGGAGCCCCCTTCTCGCCCCCGGTGACGTCGCAATCGTGATTGCGGGCCGCGAACAGCAGGTCATGGATCAGGGTGCGCTTATGGGCCGCCACGGCGTGGCGGGCGCCGGTCAGGGCCGCCTCGGCCCCTTCCGGGGCGAACAGGGTGACGCGATGATGGGGATCGATCCCGGCGGGCGACAGATGGCCATAGGCCGCCAGTTCCACCTCCACCGCCCCGGCCAGTTCCCGCTTCAGGGTCCGGATGGCGGTGCGGTAGTCGGCATAGGCCTCCAGCACCGAGGCGATGGCCGAGCTGTCGCCCGGCAGCACCATGTTGATATCGGTCGAGGTGCTCCACGGCTTCAGCTTGCCCGGCTGCACCACCCGGGCCTTGGTGCGGGCCAGATCGGGAGCGCCCTCGCGAATGGCGCGGAAGGTCTCCATTTCCGCCCCCGACGAGAAGCCGACGCCGAAATCGATGCCGACGCCGCCGATGGTCTCGGTCTCGGGGTCGAGCAGGCTCATCAGCACGTCGTCGATGGACAGTTCCGACCAGCCGGTCAGGCAGGCCAGCATGTCGGAACCGGCATAGTCGCAGGATTGCAGCAGGCCTTCGGCCTTGGACCGCGCCGGTTCCTCGGCATGCTCGATGAAGGCTTCCAGCGAGTCGCGGCTGACCAGTTCGATGCCGTTCAGCACCGTCTCGCCGCCCTCGCCGCTGATCAACTGCCCGGCCTCGGGCAGGGTGACGCGGGTCCAGGGGCGCAGATATTTCAGCAACCCGGCCATGGTATCGGTATCCGAGCCCTGCACCGGCAGCACCAGACCGAATTCCGAGGCGGGAACCAGAACGAAGCGGAAGCGCACCGCCGCCACCATGCCGGTCCAGCCCTGCATGCCCTCGATATCGGCGATGGCATCGCCGCTCACCAGACGGGGGGCGCCGCCATCGGCCACCACCACCGCATCCAGCAGGTTGGAGGGATGCAGCCGGAGCGGCCCCATGCCGCCGGTGGCGATGACACCGCCGACGAAGGCGGAGCCGATACTGGTCAGGTCCACCAGCACCCGGGCGGTGGGACCGGCGATCTCGGCCAGGGCGGCGTTGACCTGGGTGAAGGTCAGCCCGGCCCCGGCGGAAATCAGTCCCTGCTCCGCCGAGATGGCCACCTGATGGGTGCGCAAATCCTCCAGCGGCGTCGCGGCATCGACGATCTCGGCGCTCAGGGCGCCCTTGGGGCGGATGGCAACCACGCCCTGGAAACCGGCCACATCCTCGGGCGTGTAGTCATAGGAGCCGATGGCGCTGGTCAGGCCTCCGGCCGGCATCACCGCCCAGTTCTGGCGCACCGCCTCGGCCACCGCATGGGCGATGTCGGAGGTGGCGCACAGCCGCGCCGCCAGGGCCTTGCCGCCGTCGTCGGTCAGTTCGGCCTGGGGCAGGGCGGAAAAGTCGATGGGCGTGTCGCTCATGGTCACCGGATTTGGGGGCGCCACTATGGAGTCGCCGGATTGGGGGGTGGGAAAGGCGCGGACCATAGCATCTTCGATGCCGGTCTTGAAACCCCTCGCAACCCTGCCATGTTAGGATTATGCCAGACGGAACCGACACCCCCGCCATCACCGCCCATGGAGCCATCGCCGACATCCCGGCGGTCGAGTGGGATGCCTGTGCCGGGTCGGCCAATCCCTTCATCAGCCATGCCTTTCTTCGCGCCCTGGAGGAGTCGGGCAGCGCCTCGGCCCAGACCGGCTGGCTGCCCCGCCATTTGGCGGTGCGCGACCCCGACGGGCGGCTGATGGCGGTGGCGCCGCTTTATCTCAAAAGCCATTCCTATGGCGAATATGTGTTCGACTGGGGCTGGGCCGATGCCTATCGCCGCGCCGGGGGCAGCTATTACCCCAAGCTGCAAGGCGCGGTTCCCTTCACCCCGGTGACCGGGCCGCGCCTGCTGGTCCGGCCGGGGGAAGACGGGCCCGGCCTGCGCGCCCTGCTGGCCGCCGCCATGGCCCGGCTTGCCGAGCAGAGCGGCGCCAGTTCGGTCCACATCACCTTCCCCACCGCCGAGGAATACGAGCAACTGGCGCCGCTGGGCTATCTCCAGCGCCTGGGCAGCCAGTATCACTGGCGCAACGACGGCTATGGCTCGTTCGAGGACTTCCTGGCGGCGCTATCGTCGCGCAAGCGCAAGGCGGTGCGCCGGGAGCGCGAGGCGGTCGCGGCTCAGGATATCCGCCTGTCCACCCTGGTGGGCGCCGATGTCAAATCCCGCCACTGGGACGTGTTCCACCGCTTCTACCAGGACGTGGTCGACCGCAAATGGGGCAAAGCCTATGTCAACCGCGCCTTCTTCGAGGCGCTGTCTGCCTCCGCCGTCGCCGACCAGGTGGTGCTGGTCTGGGCGGAGGACAGCGACGGCCAGCCCCTGGGCGCCGCCTTCAACATGCTGGGGGATGACACCCTCTATGGCCGCACCTGGGGCGCCGGGTCCCATCGCGATTTCCTGCATTTCGAAGCCTGCTACTACCGCGCCATCGACTTCGCCATCGCCCATGGCCTGGCCCGGGTCGAGGCCGGGGCCCAGGGCGAGCACAAGGTCAGCCGCGGCTATCTGCCCACCCCCACCTACAGCCTGCATTGGATCCGAGACCCAAGGCTGCGCGACGCGGTGGCTCATTTCCTCGACCACGAACGCCCGCTCATCGCCGAGGACATCGCCGAACAGATGCGCGACGGCCCCTTCCGCCAGGGCGGGATCTCTTAGCCGGTAATCCCCCCTGGAATTAAGGGGATCGGAACTGTGCTCGACGACTGCAACCGCGAAGGGCTCGGCATCGAGGTAGATTTCTCGCTGCCCGCAGAGCGGGTCGTGCGTACCCTGAACCAGATCATCGAATGGCGAGGCAAGCCCAAGGACATCCGAGTCGACAACGGGCCCGAATACATCAGCGGCACGTTGATGTATTCGGGCTAAAATACGAGGGATTGCTCTCCAACATATCCAGCCCGGCAAGCCTCAGCAGAACGCCTATGTGGAGCGCTATAACCGCACGGTCCGCCACGAATGGCTGGGCCAGTTCCTCTTCGAAACCATCCAGGAGGTGCAAGATCACGCCACGGATTGGCCATGGACCGACAACAACGACAGGCCCAATATGGCCATCGGCGGCATCACACCCGCCCAGAAACTGAAACTGGCCGCGTGAGTTCTATGTTCGAACCCCCTAAAAAAACGGGGGGGATTACCGAATGACTCGGGACTCATGGACAGGGCTTCAAGTTCACCCTGGAGAATTTCATCAGGATGGATTTGCGGCAGGTTGTCGATGGCCGGCAGCGTCATGTCCGGTCCAGCGTTTCTTCGACGATCCGAGGATTGCGTTCCAGCATCGCCAGCAGAACGCGGGCCGGGCCTTCCGGGGTGCGGCGGCCCTGTTCCCAATTGCGCAAGGTCGCCGGCGACACGCCGATACGCCGCGAGAAGGCAGCCTGGGACAGGCCGGTGCGGTGGCGGATGGCCGAGACGTCCACCTGGGCGGGGATGTGCAGCACCAAGTCCGGCACCGCCTTGCCCTGGGCGTGGTCCAGGGCCTCGCTCAGTCCCTGCATGATCCGTTCGGCTGCGTTACCCATTATTCCCGTCCTTTCCGCCAATGCTGGCCGATCGAAGTGGTCAGCGCCTTGAAGCCCGCGATCTCGGTCGCCGTGAAATTGGCCCGATCCCCCTTGCGCAATAGCGCCAGCAGATAGACCGGCACGTGTGGGGCGATATAGGCCAGCATTACCCGATAGCCGCCGCTCTTGCCCTTGCCGCGCCCGGCCACCCTGATCTTGCGCACCCCGCCCGAGCCCCGAATCTCGACACCCTGTCGGGGTATCGGACGCCACGCTATCGACGATGCCCTTACGCTCCTCCTCCGTCATGCCGACGGCGGCGCAGTCCTTGAGGTATTGCGGCATCTCGGCGACGGTGTGGAGGGCGCTGCTCATAGCGAAAACATGCGCCAATAGCGTAATTACGTCAATGGCGTATAGACGGTCACAGGGGCACGATCTCGGACAGCACATGCGGTGCATAACGAGGGCGCAACGCTTCGCGCTCCACCAGATCGACGGCAACGCCCAAGGCATCGCTGAGTTCGATCTGAAGCCCGGCATAGGCGATCAGGTCCATGCCGTCGCCCAACTCCACCAGCACGTCCACGTCGCTGTCTTCCCGCTGCTCGCCGCGCACATAGGACCCGAACACCCCCATGGAGCGGATGGGGTAGCGGCGGCGCAAATCGGGCTGCAAGACGCGAAGCTGGGTCATGATGTCGTCAAGGGTGCGCATAGGCGGCTTCATCGGTGTCTTCCCCGGCGACTATAGTGCGCGGCGGGGCCGTCCGTCACCTTCGCCGCATGGCCAGTCTCAGCGCGTTACCTCGCCTGTCGCCAAGTCGGTGATCTCGGTGATGCGGCCCCGACGGCCGAAGGTAAGGAGATCGGTGCCGGTGTTCAGCCGATGCCAACCATTCCGCTTTTCTTCCAGCACCCTCACAGTGTCGTGCATGTTGATGCGCCCCATACTGACCCATTGCCCTTGCTGTGGGCGTAGAATGACAGTGTCGCACCCAGCCGAACCACACCAGCCGGGATCGGCGATCATCAGGAGGCGCTCGGCCGCCCCGTCGCCGTTCAGGTCAAGGGTGGCGATGCGGATACGGTTCTCGTCGACCGCCTTGCGCCAGAAGGCGGGCCGCTCGTCGTCCTTGGCGTTGCTGGTCAGCCAATCGAAGGCAAAAGCGCGCTCGGTCTCGTTGACCAGCGGGCGAAAGACAACATCATTGCCGACATCGAGGGTAAAGAAGGTGGCGAATGTTCCTCGCCGCAGCGAATGGTACAGACCCCGCCGGGCATCGGGGATGGCGACGTCTGCCTCGGACATGTGTTCGGAATCAACCCGCCACCAGCGCTCTCCACTCTGCCGTACCAGATAGGTCTGGCAACCGTAGCGGTCACAATCCTGCGGAGCGGTTCCCATGACGAACCGCTCTGGCGTGCCGTCACGGTCGATGTCAATTTCGGCCCAGCGCACCTGCCCCTGCTCCAGTCTGGATCGCCAGGCCTCTGCCGTCTCATCTGACAGGAGCGGCAACCAGGCGTCGACGAAGGCGCGCTGCTCGGCCGTCTCGACCGAGCTAAACACCACTGCACGCTCGGACGCCTCGGCGGCCCGACCGGAGAAAGGCAGCATCATCAGCAGCAGGAGTAAAGGCAACCTGCGCGCCATGTCGTTTCCCTCGCGGCCTACCAACTTCCGCGAGTGTAGGGGACCTTCTCGAAATCCCGCAACCGCTTCTCGATGCGTCTGTCACGGTCATGATCGGCCGGCGCATCCGCCTTGCGGCCGTTTACACGACGTTGCAAATATTTCCGGGTCGCGTCAGCCCCCTCGCGATGGGCCGCCGCAGCAATACCAGCGTCCGTGATGGTCACAGATTGACCCGCGACACCAGGATAGGTCTGGGCAGCCAGTACGCCTCCGGCGACTATACCAAGCTTCTGGAGAACCACAAGATCACCCCCTCCATGAGCCGCAGGGGCAATTGCTGGGACAACGCCCCCATGGAGAGCTTCTTCGGCAGCCTGAAGACCGAACTGGTCCACGGACAGCGCTACCACACCCGTGACGAGGCCAGACGGGACCTTTTTGTATACATCGAGAGCTACTACAATCGCGTGCGTCTGCACTCAGCCCTGGGATACATCACCCCGGATCAGGCCGAGCGAACCGCCGCATAACCCGGTGTCCACTTTTCCAGGGCAAGGTCATGAGGATCGTTCCGCCGAAACTTGATCCGCCCCAACAGCGCCTGCGCATCCACGCCCTGCCCGGCATAGAGGCGGGCGGCAACCATCCAGACCATTCAGTGGAATATCGGCGTGATCGCAGAGATCGATGCAAGCTGATATGGTGTCGGTGGAGGCCTGGACATTAGCGAGATATGGGTCGAACCAAATTGGCCTCGCGAATAATCTGTGGATGAAATTTGGCGGCAGCAATGGACATCACCCACAAGGTTCTTCTCGTCGAAGATCAAATTGCCGACGCGACCCTGATCAAGATCGCTCTTGCGGAGGCGGCTCCGGCTACCGAGATTGATCACGTCGTCGATGGCGTTGCTGCCCTGGAATACCTGAATGCAAATCCGCGTCCTGACCTGGTGATGATGGACATCAACATGCCGCGCATGAACGGATTGGAATGCATACGCCGCCTGCGCGCCGATGAACGCTTCGTGACGCTGCCGGTGGTGATGCTGACGACCTCCAAGGCCGAGAAGGATATCAAGGCCTCCTACGCCGCTGGCGCGAACAGCTATGTGACCAAGCCCGTCGGCCTCGACGAGATGATCGCCGCCCTCAAGGTGGCGGACGAGTGGTGGTTTCATACCGTCCTACTGGATCGCGGCGACCCCGTTCAAGATTGACGATTTAGGGCGTAAACCCATAAATGGCGCGAGACGCGCTGCTAGAGAAAATGGCGGAATGGCAGGAGAAACGCGATGGGCATAGTGGGACTATGGACGAGCGTTTCGACGCACCAGTCCGCCATTTTGTCCGCAGCCGGAACGGACACGGTGTTTTTGGCCCCCGGATACGTTGCCCGCCCCTGGTGGACCGCCAGTCCACGGCGGGCCGGGCGCCTGTCCGGAAGCCAAAAACGCCAGTGTCGCGACCACGCCATTTATGGGTTTATGCCCTAATTTCTGGATTACGGCATGCCGGTACTGCGAGTTCGTTCTGAGGAGGGCTGGACGCGGATGGATTTCGCGCCGGGTCCGTCGGTGCGAGACCTTCTCGACCTTACGCACGCCCGTGTGCGGGCGGCTTGCGGAGGGACCGGGGGCTGTGGCGCCTGTCGGGTGAGGCTACTGGCCGGCCCTGATCTTCCCTTCACCATGGCCGAACATATCAAACTGGCCGCCGATGAGCGCGCGGCGGGCTTGCGGCTGGCCTGCCAGATCCGCCCAGCCGCCGATATCGATGTTGCCTTGGATGACCCCGCCCCGCAATCACCATGGCGGAGTTTGGCCCTCGATCATCCAGATCGCCGTCCGGACGGCCCGCCTCCTGCGCCGCAAGATGCCCCTTACGGTTGACCGGCCCCCAATGGCGGCTCCAGATCGAATGTTAGTGAAGCATGGTTGATGTTGCCTGGCCAGGGGCGACGGAG
>NZ_LWQT01000110.1 GCF_001650715.1 Paramagnetospirillum marisnigri
CTCCGTCGCCCCTGGCCAGGCAACATCAACCATGCTTCACTAACATTCGATCTGGAGCCGCCATTGGGGGCCGGTCAGCACCACCTTCAGCTTCTCACGCGGCACATTCTACATTACCGAGGGCGCCTATGCGGTGAACCAGGAGAAGGATTCAAAAGGCCTTCCCGGAACCTACAAACTGGGCGCTTGGTATCACAGCGCCCGTTTCAACGACCAGCATTTCGACAATCTTGGTCAATCACTGGCTGACGGAAACACCACCGGAATCGGGAATCCGGTCTGGGGGAATGGTGGCGTCTATTTCGTCATCGACCAGATGCTGATCAAGGGGCAGCGCTGGTCCGAAGAAGGGCTGGGCGTGTTCCTGCGTGGCGGCGTCTCGCCTTCGGACCGCAACCAGGTGCCCTTCTATCTGGATGGCGGCATTAGCTACAAGGGCCTGTTCGCTGGCCGTGAGGAGGACACCCTGGCACTCGGGGTCGGTTACGGGCAAATCAGCGGGAGCCTGCAGGGGCTGGATAGGGATACCCGGAAGATCAACGGCCAACCGAACCGGCCGATCCGGGACTACGAGACTGTCATCGAGCTAACCTATCAGGCGCAGATCACCCCCTGGTGGACGATCCAGCCGGACATGCAATACGTCATTCATCCCGGCGGCAATATCCCCAACCCAGGGGCGGGGAGCCAGCTCACTCCGATCGGTGACACCTTTATCTTCGGAGCGCGTACCGCGATAAAGTTCTGACAACTTAAAGGCGACCAATCTGATCCTGGCGTGGGATCGGGTTGGTCGCCCCGTTGGTAAAATGGCGTCTGAGAAAATGTTCCACTCGATGACCTCATCCCATTCTCAAAGTGACGCCCCAACCAGATTCCTTTGCAACACCACTGTTTCGGGAACGCCCAT
Organism: Paramagnetospirillum marisnigri; assembly: GCF_001650715.1. GTDB lineage: Bacteria > Pseudomonadota > Alphaproteobacteria > Rhodospirillales > Magnetospirillaceae > Phaeospirillum > Phaeospirillum marisnigri. The sequence continues at coordinate 911 of NZ_LWQT01000110.1, forward strand.
CAGGCGGCCCAGGACATCGTCCAGGGGCAGCACGTCCGGCGGCGGAATTCAACCTCTTCGGCAGGCGTCAGAACGCTGCTGCGCGGCACATGCGGTCCCATCGGCGCGTCACGACCCAGAGATAAAAATGGGCACCGTTGGGAAGTGCGGACTCGCAACATAAACGGTCAGGGCAGGACCCTTCCCGATGTTGGAGTAACAGGGGGAGACGATGTCTGAGCCCTGCCATTCTTCTGTCATTCCGACGAAAACTGCTGCCACTGAGGTCCGCTATCAAAACGTCGGTTGGCGATGTTTGAGGGCCTTTGCCGATGAGGTCGGCATCGCCCCGACCGAGGTCCGGCCTATCGACTTGGTCTCCTGGATGGTCCGTAGTCAGACGAACTGGAAGCCGGCCACTTGGCGACAGTACCACGGCCACTCCGCTTGACGTTTAACGCGTCACGTTATACGATCTCCTCATGATCAAGAGCTTCGCGGACAAAGACACAGAGGCCCTGTGGCAAGGAGAAATCCCGAGGCAGTTTGCCGCCTTCGCCAAGGTCGCAATCCGCAAGCTCGATATGCTGGATGCTGCCCACGTTCTCACCGACCTTCTGGCCCCGCCCGGCAATCGCCTGGAGGCCCTGAAGGGAGACCGCAAGGGGCAGCACAGCATCAGAATTAACGACCAATGGCGGGTCTGCTTCGTCTGGATTGAGGACGGCCCTGCCCAAGTCGAGATCGTGGATTTCCACTGAGGAGAACGCCATGCGGATCAAAACCCACCCCGGTGAAGTGCTGCGCGAGGAGTTTCTTGAACCGCTGAGCATGAGCGCCAATGCCCTGGCCATCGCCTTGCGGGTACCGGTCACGCGGATCAGCGAAATCATCCATGGACGCCGCGCCGTCAGCGCTGACACCGCCTTGCGCCTGGCGCGCTATTTCGGCACGTCGCCGCAGTTCTGGATCAACCTCCAGACTGCCCATGACCTATCGAAGGTCGAGATGGAGAGCGGCAACACCATCGAGCAAGAGATCAAGCCACGGGCCGCGTGATGGTGCACACATCCCCTCGGATTGTCTCGGCCGCCATGGGCGACAAGATCGGCGCCATCGCCGAGACCGACGGCTACGGCTCCGGGGTCAAGGCCATGCAGCGCGGCATCAACATGCTGAACGACTCGTGTGCTAAAGCGGTTTGCGCTTTATCTGGCGCAAACCGTTTTGGCGAGCATTGAGCGAGCGGCCAAGCAAACCGTAGGTTTGCGCCCGGCGAGGGCATACATAAGACTAAAGCCTTTTGCGTCACATCCGACGCAAAAGGCTTTAGAAGCCATCGCCAGCCATCCTCAGCAGGATTCCTGCGACGCCATCCGGCTTATGACCCTCACCGGGGCCCGCAAAGGTGAAGTCTTCACGGCCCGCTGGGAGGATATTGATCTCGAGGCCGGAATTTGGTCGAAGCCCAGCGCTCATACCAAGGATCACATTGCCCCCCGGTCCGGCACCGCTGTTCAGCTCTTAAAGCGGAGAAAGGAAACTGGCGCAGGGCAATGGGTGTTTGCCTGCAGGTGGTCGGGGTCTTGTGACCTTCCCCCTTGTTTCGGCCCACTCAGGGGGTGAGCATTTGGGTTGATATCATGGCCGCCGGTACTCTGACGAT
>NZ_LWQT01000111.1 GCF_001650715.1 Paramagnetospirillum marisnigri
GGCCGCGAGGCGGTGCAGACCTTCAAGATCGTGGTCGGCGAGGCCGGTCAGGGCAATGTGGCCCCGGCCGGGGGCGAAGGCCAGGGCCAGGACCAGGGCCAGCCGCAGGGGGCGCCCCAGCCGGGCCAGACCGGCGACGCGCGGCCGGTGGGACGGCCGAGCCTGTCGGACCAGTTGCGGGCCATGAGCAAGGACGGGCGCCTGGCCCGTCACGCGGCCTTGTTCGGCATGGTGAAGCAGGGCGGCAGGGCCGCGTGATGATGCACTTTCAGGGGATGTTGACGATGAAGCGTTTGCTGGCCTCGGTTTCGTTGGTTGCTCTTCTCGCCGGATGCGCGGTGACTCCGGCGCCGTTTTCCAAGGACGAGCTGGCGGCGCAATCCGCCGCCGATCGCAGCGAGATGTTCAAGGGCGGCGAGCCGCTGGCCGGGCCGCTGACCGTGGCCGAGGCCATCGCCCGGGCGCTCAGATACAATCTCGACAAGCGCTCCAAGATGATGGAAGAGGCGCTGGCGCTCGGTCAGTTGGATGTGGACCGCTTCGATCTGCTGCCCAAGCTCACCGCCAATGCGGGCTATACCGAGCGAAGCGAGCCCAACGCGACGCGGTCGCGCGATCTCTACAACCAGACCACCGGCACCGGCAATCCCAGCTATTCCGCCGATCGCTTCGCCCGCACCGCCGATCTGACCATGAGCTGGAACATCCTGGATTTCGGCCTGACCTATTTCACCGCCAAATCCAATGCCGACCGCGCCCTGGTGGCCACCGAGCGCCGCCGCAAGGCCGTCCACAATTTGATTTCCGAGGTGCGTTTCGCCTATTGGCGGGCGGCGGCCTACCAGACCCTGAAATCCGACGTGGAGAAGGCGGTGGCCGAGGCCCGGCTGGCCCTGGACAAGGCCAGGTTGGTGGAGCGCGAGAACCTCAAGGCCCCGGCCGAGTCCCTGCGCTATCAGAAGAGCCTGCTGGAGACGCTCCGCCAGCTGACCGCCATCCAGCAGGAACTGTCCACGGCGCGTATCGAACTGGCGGCGCTGATCAACGTGCCGCCGGGCACCGAGATCGCCCTGGCGGTGCCCGAGGCCATGAGCCCGCCCGACTGGACGGTGTCGCTGGAGCGCATGGAGGAGCAGGCCTTCGTCAACAACCCCGATCTGCGTGAACAGGGCTACCTGACCCGCATCTCGGTGGACGACACCAAGAAGGCGATCATCAAGATGCTGCCCGGCGTCACCTTCACCGGCAGCCGCAACTACGACTACAACAGCTTCCTGATGGACAATCACTGGTACGAGGCCGGGGCCAAGCTGAGCTGGAACCTGATGAACATCATCTCGGGGCCATCGGCGCTGAAATACGCCGAGACCAACGAGGCGGTGGCCAAGGCTCGGCGCATCGCGCTGCGCATGGCGGTGCTGGCCCAGGTCCATATCTCGGAACGGCAATTCCGCAACGCCACCAGCCAGTTCGAGCAGTCGGACGAGCTGTGGAAGGTGGACCGGCGGCTGGCGGAACTGTCCGATGCCAAGGCCGCCAATGACGCGTCGGGCATGCTGGAACGGGTGGCGGGCCGCGCCTCGGCCATCGCCTCGCAGCTGCGCCGCTTCCAGACCTATGCCCAGCTGGAACAGGCCTATGCCAAGATGCAGGCCACCATGGGTGACGATCTGCTGCCCGATTCCATCGCCGCCCAGGACCTGCCCGGCCTGTCGGCCACCATCGCCGCCCGGCTGGAGACTTGGGGTCGCATGCCCGAGGCGGTGGCCCTGGTCCCGACGCCGGCGGCCCCGGCACCGGTGACGTCCATCAAGCTGTCACCGGCGCCTCAACCGCCCGCCGCCCCCCAGCCCGCCGCCCCCCAGCCCACCGCCAAGCCGGTCTCGGCCCTGGGTTGGCTCGGCCTCGACGACAGCACCGCCCCGGCCAAGGCCGCCGCGCCATGAGGATCGCCGCCGCCTTGGCATCGCTGCTGGCGGCGCTGGCCGCCCCCGCCGGGGCGCAGGAATTGCGGGCGCAGCTCAGCCCCCGCGACTACACCACCCTGGCCGCCGAAATCGGCGCCAAGGTGGAACGCATCCATGTGCGGGAAGGCGACCGCTTCAAGAAGGGCGACGCCCTGATCGCCTTCGACTGCTCCATCCAGCGCGCCAATCTGGCCGAGGCCCGCGCCACCCTGTCGGCCGCCGACAAGACGGTGGCGGTTAATGCCCGGCTGCTGGAATTGCAGACCATCGGCAAGCTGGAAAGCGACGTGGCCCTGGCCGAGCGCGACAAGGCCCGCGCCAAGGACGCCGCCGGGGCGGCGGTGGTGGCCAAATGCGCCGTGCCCGCCCCCTTCGACGGACGGGTGGTGGAGCAGAAGGTCCGCTCGCAGCAATATGTCCAGCCGGGTCAGGCCCTGCTGGACATCCTTGACGACAGCGTGCTGGAACTGGACTTCGTGGTGCCGAGCAAATGGCTGGTCTGGTTGAAGCCCGGCCACGCCTTCCAGGTGGCCATCGACGAGACCGGCAAGA
>NZ_LWQT01000112.1 GCF_001650715.1 Paramagnetospirillum marisnigri
AAACAGACCCGGAAACGCCGATCAACCGCAATTCACGCCCGGAACAACTCTCAAACCGTCAGAATGAAGAGGTTTCCGGAGGTGCCCATGTCGCGGGAATCGCCACGGCAACATCAATTGATTGCCGTGGCGCCAAGTCAAACAACTTATGGACATAACGGCCCCGGTATTACTTCGGCACTGTCCTTGTTGCGGGTGTCGCGCCATTTCCGCCGGTTGATTTGTCATAAAGCGGCCGTGGTGGCTGCTGCGTCATCACGGGTGAGGGAACGGCACAAATCCACATCCCATTATTGAAAAGTGCGACATTCCCGCTGGGGCAATCTTTAGGCGGGCCGTTCCTGTTATAAGGATCAAAATCAGCGGCACAGACTGCCGCCGCCCCAAAGACAACGGAAAGCACAGCCAAAACGATGGCACGCATAGTATTTCCTCCGCAGTTTAATTTTCAACTTATTATTAAAAATTCATTACCAAACACCATGCTTTCTCAGAAAACACAAAGTGTCAATCCCGTCAACAGGGCAAGATGGACTCACATCTCAAGTGCAGCACCGAGGTTGAGGCTTTTCCGAGAAAGGCCTCGAGCGGAGTTTGATAGCCAAGGCACTTTCGCGGGATGAGGTTATAGTCCATAGCCAGATCGTCGAGATCGGCCTGCGATATGGCGGCTAGGTCTGTTTTTCGTGGCAGGCCGCGCCGCAATCGACCGATGGCATTCTCAACACCACCCAGCGATCTGCTCCGGGGACCATCCCATCGCAAGCCTGTCGAGGACCACCTCGCGGAGCGCGCTTGAGCACTCCAGCCTATAGAGCTTGCACCGGCGCAGGCTGCGACGGCGATTGCCGTTCCTTAGAACTTGTCGCATAGTTCACCCGCTTTGCCTCAGTCTGACGAAAGTGGATCAATTGGCGACAGCCACAACGGAAGATATGCCCCCCACCGTACCCGGCGATCCAGGGGATACGCCTGCGTTCGTCCGCTATCTTCCCGTCGCGGTGCAAAAGCAGCAATTCGCCATTCCGCTCGACCGTGTCATCGGCGTCGTCGAAAGCTCCAAGATCACGCCCTTGCCCTTCAGCCCGCCGCCCTTCGAAGGGCTGGTCCTCGCCATGGGCCAGGTAGTGCCGCAGATCAGCTTGGCCGCTTTGTTCGGGCTGCCTTCCAGCGATGGCGGCGTGGTGGTTCTGATCTCGGATCGAGGCGGCAGCGTCGGCCTGCGGGTTGATCACGTGCTTGCCATGGTTCAGATCGACTGGGAGCAGATCGTCCACGCCTCACCAGAGGACCGCTCCGCGCAACCGCTGATCGTCGGCCGGTTCGGCGAGGGGACGGCCTCTTGCGGTGTCTTGAACCTGGATCATTTGACCAGCGACTCCATGGCCATGACCGTTGCCGAAAGCGGCTCGGTGATGCTGGCCACCGAGGCGGCGGCCGGCGCGGTCGATGATGACGAGGCGGCGGACCATCAGGCCGATCCCTATCTGATCATCGACGTCAGTGGAGAGCCCTATGCCGTCAAGGTCGATCATCTGATTGAGCTGCTGGAACTGTCGACCCTGCGCTCGGTACCGCAGGCCCCCCATTGGATCGAGGGCATGATCGATCTGCGCGGCGAGCCGATTCTGGGCTTGTCCCTGGCGGCGCTGCTCAACCGTCCGACGGGTGAGCCCGGCAAGCTTGGATTGATGGTGTCGCATCCGGCGGGCAAGGTTGCCCTGGTGGCGGAACATAGCCGGGGTATCGAACGTTTCGCCACCGAGCAGATTCACCCCCTGCGCGAGCCCGTGGCAGGAATTTCAAGCTATCTGGTGCGGGCCGACGACAGCATCGTGGCGATCATCGACCCGACATCCTTGCTGCGTCCCGTTAATGATGACCTGCTGAGATGGGTGCCGTCTCTTAACGCCGAGGACCATGCGGCCGCCACGGCACAGCCCATGGAATTCCTTCAGTTCCTGACCTTGCGGGTGGGGAGGGAATTTTTGGCCATCCCCCTGGATCGTATCCAGCGGCTTCAAGCGGCGGTTCAGATGACGCCTATTCCCGACCGGGGAATGGGCTTTGACGGCTTGGCCGATGTGGGAGATGCCATCGTGCCGGTGATTGATCTGCGGCGGATTCTGGCTGACGATGACGATGCTCCGGTCAGCGATGCTCCACCGCCCTGCCTGCTGGCCATGATCGAAGGTGGCGTGGCGGGCGTCATCGTCAATCAGGTCCTGCGCATTGAGACGGTGCCGGAAAGCCAGATCAGCCCCGCCGAGGATACGCCTGACCGGCCCCCAATGGCGGCTCCAGATCGAATGTTAGTGAAGCATGGTTGATGTTGCCTGGCCAGGGGCGACGGAG
>NZ_LWQT01000113.1 GCF_001650715.1 Paramagnetospirillum marisnigri
ATCGCCAGATCGATTCCGTCCAACCCCGGCATGACTGCCGAGATGATGATGAGGTCTGGTTTCGTCTGAACCACCATTGACAACGCCAAGACGGTATCGGGGACCACCGAGGTTCTGTAGCCACATTGGCGAAGTTCACGTTCAACAAAATGCGACTGTGCCCCATGGGGAGCAACCAGCATCACTTCGATGCGTCTGATCTCGACATCATCCAGTGTTGAAGCAAGTTTTTGTGGGAGCCGGGAGAAATCGGGCTGGATTTCTGTGCCGCGACCACCAATCTGTTTAGATAACTCATCAATATAGGTTTCGAGGTCGGCCCAGATTCGCGGAGGCAGTGTTTCAGGGGCGTCCGCAAGATATTCGTCGAGCTTGTGGGCCACAGCACAGAGGGCGTTCAAGCCGAATCCTGCCGCCTGTCCACGCAGATACAGAGCGAGCCGCCGAAAGCTCCCAATCAGTTCCGAACGGGTGATCCGGCCATGGCTGCCGTTATCCAGAACGAATTCAAGGGCACGGAGCCGCTCCATTGCGTCATCGAAAAATTCATCGCGAATTTCATCGAAAACTGCAAACTGGTCGTGTCCACTTTCTCGGCTCATTGTGCCCCCAATTTCACAATGTCTTCGGCTTGTCGCCGCTCAGAACCCTATCGAAATTCATAATCGGACGCGATACCTTTGTGACAATGGTTTAACATTCGTTTATCCGTTTAGCATGCCCATCAGGCCGCGTTCATAGTCCATTCAATCTGGGAGAGGTGTCGGAGATGACGGGTGACCGTAAAACTCCATCAGGTCGCGAGCGAACTTTTGCTCATGACGAATTGATCGTCAGCAAGACCGATCCCAAAGGACGGCTGACCTACGTCAACGATGTGTTTTTGACGGTCAGCGGCTATACCGAATCCGAGGTGATGGGGAAACCACATTCGGTCATACGGCACCCCGAAATGCCGCGATGCGTCTTTAAACTGCTTTGGGACACGATTGTCGATGGCCGGGAGATATTCGCTTATGTGAACAACATGGCGAAGAATGGTGACAACTACTGGGTATTCGCCCACGTCACCCCGAACTTCGACGCTGCCGGTCAGATCATCGGATATCACTCCAATCGACGGGTGCCCGAGAAGGCCGCATTGGAGACGATCAAGCCGCTTTACCGTTCGCTGTTGGAAGAAGAACGCCGCCATCCAGATTCGAAGGTCGGGCTTGAGCGATCATGGAAAATGCTGAACGACGCCGTAGCAACGGCGGGATTCGATAGCTATGACCGTTTCATCTTCACCATCACGCCAGAAAATTGATCAGAGGCAGCCACATGGAAACGACCCTCGGCTCATATGCCCGAACCTTATCCCTTGGGATGCTGGTTCCTTCGGCGATCTGCCTTCTGTCCGGAATATTCGGGCTGCTTGGTGGTTCGAGCATCGCCCTTTGGGTCGTAATTTCGGTATCCCTGCTTGGAGTTGTCGGAGGCATCAAGATCGGCGGTTCTGCTCGAAGAATGGCAGGTGATCTTTCCAATGCGATCCACGTTCTTGGCCGGTCCTCCAGTGGTGACCTCAATGCTCGAATTCTGGACGTCCGTGCCAGCGATGGCATCGGAGCCCTGCAACACAACATCAACCGATTGCTGGACCTCGCAGAAGCCTTTGGCAAAGAGGCGTTTGCCGCTGTTGAGTCCGCCAATCATGGTCAGTATTACCGCCGGATTATCACCACGGGTTTGCGTGGGGATTTTGTTCTGTATGCCAAGACCATCAACCAAGCTCTGAAGCGAATGGAAGCCAGAGACGCAGAGTTCATCGCCTTTGCCAACAATCAGGTAAAGCCGGTGGTGAACGCCGTGGCTGCCGCTGCGACAGAACTGGAAGCATCATCGGGGGCCATGTCGGCACAGTCCACCGACACCAGCCACCAAGCCATGACGGTTGCCGCAGCGGCGGAACAAGCCTCGGTCAACGTCCAAGCCGTGGCCTCTGCCGTGGAGGAGTTCTCCGCCTCCATTAAGGAGATCAGTGCCCAGGTCCATCGTGCTGCTGCCGTAGCCTCGGAAGCAGCCGGAGTTGCGTCTCGCACCGATACGACGGTCCATGGCCTCAGTGATGCCGCCCAACGAATTGGTGCCATTGTCAGCCTGATCAACGATATCGCGGCACAGACCAATTTGTTGGCATTGAATGCCACCATCGAAGCTGCTCGTGCCGGAGATGCCGGAAAAGGTTTCGCCGTGGTGGCAAACGAGGTCAAAAACTTGGCGAACCAAACGGCCAGGGCAACCGAAGACATCACCTCCCAGGTGGCCCATATCCAGGAAGTCGCCGCCGAAGCTATCAA
>NZ_LWQT01000114.1 GCF_001650715.1 Paramagnetospirillum marisnigri
ATCGCCAGATCGATTCCGTCCAACCCCGGCATGACTGCCGAGATGATGATGAGGTCTGGTTTCGTCTGAACCACCATCGACAACGCCAAGACGGTATCGGGGACCACCGAGGTTCTGTAGCCACATTGGCGAAGTTCACGTTCAACGAAATGCGACTGTGCCCCATGGGGAGCAACCAGCATCACTTCGATGCGTCTGATCTCGATATCATCCAGCGTTGAAGCAAGTTTTTGTGGGAGTCGGGAGAAATCGGGCTGGATTTCTGTGCCGCGACTACCAACCTGTTTAGATAACTCATCGATATAGGTTTCGAGATCGGCCCAGATTCGCGGAGGCAGCGTTTCAGGGGCGTCCGCAAGATATTCGTCGAGCTTGTGGGCCATAGCACAGAGGGCGTTCAAGCCAAATCCAGCCGCCTGTCCACGCAGATACAGGGCGAGCCGCCGAAAGTTTCCAATCAGTTCCGAGCGGGTGATCCGGCCTTGGCGGCCGTTATCCAGAACGAATTCAAGGGCACGAAGCCGCTCCATGGCGTCATCGAAAAATTCGTCTCGAATCTCATCGAAAACCGCAAACTGGTCGTGTCCACTTTCTCGGCTCATTGTGCCCCCAATTTCACAATGTCTACGGCTTGTCGTCGCTCAGAACCCTATCGAAATTCATAAACGGATGCGATACCTTTATATCAATCGTTTACCATTCATTTATCGATTCAGTATGCTCATCAGGCCATGTTCATAATCCATTCAATCTAGGAGATGTGTCGGAGATGACGGGTGACCGTAAAACTCCATCAGGTCGCGAGCGAACTTTTGCTCATGACGAATTGATCGTCAGCAAGACCGATCCCAAAGGACGGCTGACCTACGTAAACGATGTGTTTTTGACAGTGAGCGGCTATGCCGAGGCCGAGGTGATGGGAAAGCCACATTCGGTCATACGGCACCCCGAAATGCCGCGATGCATCTTCAAACTGCTTTGGGACACCATTGTCGATGGCCGAGAGATATTCGCATATGTGAACAACATGGCGAAGAATGGCGACAACTACTGGGTATTCGCCCATGTCACCCCGAACCTCGACGCTGCCGGTCAGATCATCGGATATCACTCCAATCGACGGGTGCCCGAGAAGGCCGCATTGGAGACGATCAAGCCACTTTACCGTTCGCTGTTGGAAGAAGAACGCCGCCATCCAGATTCAAAGGTTGGGCTTGAGCGATCATGGAAAATGCTGAACGACGCCGTAGCAACGGCAGGCTTCGATAGCTATGACCGCTTCATCTTCACCATCACACCAGAAAATTGATCAGAGGCCGCCACATGGAATCGACCCTCGGCTTGTATGCCCGAACCTTATCCCTTGGGATGCTGGTTCCTTCGGCGATCTGCTTACTGGCGGGAACATTCGGGCTGCTTGGTGGTTCGAGTATCGCCCTTTGGGTCGTGATTGTCGCATCCCTGCTTGGAGTTGTCGGAGGCATCAAGATCGGCGGTTCTGCTCGAAGAATGGCAGGTGATCTTTCCACCGCGATCCACGTGCTTGGCCGGTCCTCCAGTGGTGACCTCAATGCTCGAATTCTGGACGTCCGTGCCAGCGATGGCATTGGAGTCCTGCAACACAACATCAACCGATTGCTGGACCTCGCCGAAGCCTTTGGAAAAGAGGCATTCGCCGCAGTCGAGTCCGCCAATCATGGTCGGTATTACCGCCGAATCATCACCACGGGTTTGCGTGGGGATTTTGTTCTGTATGCCAAGACCATCAACCAAGCTCTGAAGCGAATGGAAGCCAGGGACGCTGAGTTCATCGCCTTTGCCAACAATCAGGTAAAGCCGGTGGTGAACGCAGTGGCTGCCGCTGCCACAGAACTGGAAGCATCTTCGGGGGCCATGTCGGCACAGTCCACCGACACCAGCCATCAAGCCATGACGGTTGCCGCAGCGGCGGAACAAGCCTCGGTCAACGTCCAGGCCGTGGCCTCTGCCGTGGAGGAGTTCTCTGCCTCCATTAAGGAGATCAGTGCCCAGGTCCATCGTGCTGCCGCCGTAGCCTCGGAAGCAGCCGGGGTTGCGTCTCGTACCGATACGACGGTCCATGGCCTCAGTGATGCCGCCCAACGGATTGGAGCCATTGTCAGCTTGATCAATGACATCGCCGCCCAGACCAATCTTTTGGCTCTCAACGCCACCATCGAAGCGGCTCGTGCCGGTGATGCCGGGAAGGGCTTTGCCGTGGTGGCGAACGAGGTCAAGAACTTGGCAAACCAAACGGCCAGGGCAACCGAAGACATCACCTCCCAGGTGGCCCATATCCAGGAAGTCGCCGCCGAAGCTATCAA
>NZ_LWQT01000115.1 GCF_001650715.1 Paramagnetospirillum marisnigri
CGTATCTTCGAATCATCGAAAGGCCCTATGTCCGGTGCGATGATCCGGATGAATTCGAGAGCGGGTGGGTAGCCGCGCAGAGCAGAAGCAACGGTCATGGCCTTAATGGTTTCTCCCATTTGGCGCCAGCGTTCGACCGAAGCTTCCCGTAGATCTTGATCTGAAATGGGCGTAATGCCATCGCTGTTCTCGGCAGCCAGACTCTTGAGCGGGATCGATCTCGTTATTCTCAGGCGGGTTGCTGCGGCGCTGAAAGTCTCCCCAGCACCCTTCTGAATGGCGCCGCCAATCGCTTTGATGCGAGGCAGGAGATGCCTTTTCGAAACCCCGGAAAGGGCGCGTAACATGTGGTGGCTGGCATTTCGTGCGGCTTTAAGCACCGTTTCCAAGGTCGCCGTGACGCCGCCGCGCAGTCTCTGGCCTTCATGCCCGTATCGAGGCCGCATCTCATTGGTGGGATGATAGAAAACACCTGTTCGAACCTCAGATGGCGCTCCATCTTTCGCCCGGAACTGCGCCGCAGGCTCTTCGTTGGGCATATCCAGAATTCCGTCACGTCGCCCAATGGCTTCCTTCAATGCAGAGCCCAAAGGGCGATTGGCCAGGAATGTCAACGCGTCCTGCTCTCGCTGACTGCGCTCCTCAATTGACTTCGGTGGCTGGGCTAGGGGAGACATGGCATTGGCGATGCGAGCAGCCTCTACCCGGTCAAGACCAAGGTTTTCCATGACGGGCTGCCATTCGGACGGGCCGCCAAATGCCGCCAGCAGAAAATAGTCACGCTCGAGTGTGCGGAGATCCTCCCAGCCTCGTCGGCTGCTTGAGTGTATGGGCGGAATGTATTCTGCGCACATGGGGGATCTTTCCACTGTCTGTCGCACTCCCCTTTCGTGCTACGAAAAGGTGCGACCTATCCCCAGCACTGCTGGTCTCGATTGAAGGGAGCCGAGTATCGACGACGACATTAACTGAGCACGGATACTCTAACATAGTAGGCCACGCCGAGCCCAATGACGAGGATCGCCATCAGGATCAGCCGCGCACGGCGGGCGCGCCGCTGAAGAACACGGGATGGACGGGGCCGGAGGTCAGACATGGCCCTCAGCTTCGCGAACAAGTGCAGCCAGCAGACGCTTGGCCACGACGTCAGGAGGAAATTCGCCAACCGCCTGCGCCTTGGAACCGAACTCGGAGGTGACCACCACCGTCTTTCCTTTCAACTCGCATCTGCCGATGTAGGGGATTTCATCGATCTCGACGACGATATCGTGCGGGCCAATCATGGCGGTTGTAGATCTCGGCAATCTCCGAACCCGATCGGCCACTTTTGCGGCCAACGCTGATCCACACTCATCAAGAGCCGATAACACTGCTTCGGTCAGGTCGGGCCGATCTTGCGCCACCCGACCAAGCAGCACGACGGCATCGTCGTCGGCAATGTCGGCCAAGGCATCAATCACTTCTATGCTGGGTGCCGCTTCCAACGCTTCGCTCAGCGCCTCCAGGGCATCAACCTTCCCAAATCGGCCAAGGGCGCAGGCCGCGGCAATGCGAACGCGGGGGGGCAGATCATCTAGAAGATCCAGCAAGATAGCGACAACATCAGGATCCAATCGGGCGCTGTGACAGGCAGTGGCACGGACATCAGGTTCGTCATGACGCAGCAACCGCATCGTCACTTTGGGAGGCAGGGTAACCCCGGTTCGAGCTGCGGCGGCAACAGCCAGCACCAACCCAGGCCCCTGAACCATATCTCGCGCAATGATCCGCTCCACCGCAGTCGCCGCCTCTGGGCCGCCGATTTCAACCAAGGCTTCAAGTGCCACAGCTTGCTCACGGATCAAGGTATTGAGGCCAAAGCCGGAGAACCTCTTGCAGATACCCTCAAGGGCTGGCACAGCCGCCGTCAACTTACGCCGCCCACATTCGGCCATCAGGGCGAAGATTTCCGCGATCCCAGCGGTGGCGATTCCTGCCACCAATTCTTGATCCGGCAACGAGCAGAGATCAGCAGGCGCGCGGCCATCGGCCCGCGATGAAGGCTTCGCCGATGGGAATCGCTGTTCGAATAGGTGGAGCTGACTTTGCGACATGGCCGCGATGATGCCAATTTTCTGGGAAAGAGAGAAGGCATGAAGTTCGCCGGTCCAAGCTGACGGCAAGATCGTGTCCCTTGGATTGGTGTAACAGCGCAGTCGCCGTTTGATCTCCGGCGGGCTTGGCCGGATTGATCAGGCTG
>NZ_LWQT01000116.1 GCF_001650715.1 Paramagnetospirillum marisnigri
ATGTCTCTTCTTCGGCATGGAATGTCCCCTTCATGGTCAGTTGAATTATTACATTCAACCTGGAGCCATTCACGGGGGGAGGGTCAGCGATGGGCGGCTGTTGCCTTGCCAGCTTCGTACTGAGCCAGCGCACGCCGAGCCTCGCCTTCGTCCCGGGTGCCGCAGGCGATCTTCTGGCCTTCATCGACGATGTACCAACTGGCCCCCCGCAACACGAGCCGCGGTGGCTTCGATGCTCGTCCCATGGCGGACCTCCATCAAGAAGTGAAGGCGCCATTGTAGCATGAATCAGATTTCAGGACATATTTCAGGACAAAGATTGTCCTGAAATTCGTTAGAGGGCCTTTCCGGCCCTGCGGCCTTCAGCGCCCAGTGTGAAGAAATCGGGCTTGATCTGCGGGCGAGGGGAGGAACCATGACCTTCCTCGATGGTGGCGCAAGGAGGCTTCAATGGCAGCCGAGCTGATGGCCGGACGCCCTGGGTGAACAAGCTATCCAGGAAGTTGGCCCAGTCACCGCGGTGGATCCGGTATTCGGTTCCGCCGGGCAAGATTCCTGCCCGCACAAGGCCAGACTTGATCCATTCATAAACGGTTTTGCGCTGGACCTGGAGCTCGTCAGCTGCCTGGCGCACGGTCATATAGGTGAATGCCGCCGACGTTGTGCGGGGCATCTGGACCACGGCCCCAATGGCCGTAACGGTACCAAAGCTTGCGGCAGGGTTCTCGGTGAACTGGACCGCGATCAGATGGTCTGAAAATGTTGGCCCGAGTGAAAGTTGAGAAAAAATGTTCTGGGTTGTCATGATGAAATTCACGCGATGTTTTAATCCAATCAGTATGGCGATTTAAGTTGTGTTGAGCCAGTCCATCGTGTGGATGGTGTGTGCTTTTCTGCACAGAAATTTATCACGGGTCCTATGTGGTGTTTTGACGCCGGGGCGGGTCGTAAACACGGCTCTACGCCGATTCTGTTGAAAAACTCGGCCTTGCCCGGTAGGCGAACCTATGATTCAATCGAGTAGAGTAAAACTACTTTATTATGCATCATGATGGGCGAGCGGACCGTGATGCAGGAGGCGTTGTTCTACAGCTTCAATCTGGAACAGCATGTCCCTGCCGATCACATGCTGCGGTCGATTGACCGGTTTGTGGAACTCTCGGGTTTACGCCCCCATCTCCAGCCGTTCTACAGTTCGACGGGACGGCCGTCGGTGGATCCCGAGTTGATGGTTCGGATGCTGATCATCGGCTAGCCGGTGTTGAAACGATGCGTTTGGCGGCAGACGGTTTCTCAACAGCGGGTATGGAAAGCTCGGCACCTAAAAAATCGACATCCTGTCCCCAACCGGCCACAGGTTGTCCGTCTACGGCACTTTTCCAACAAAATCCCAGGAGTGATGACCGGAACTGGTATCGACACGTCTATGGAAAGCTCAGCACCAAAAAATCGACATCCTGTCCCCAACTGGCCACAGGATGTCGGTCTAGAGCACTTTTCCAACAAAATCCCAGGAGTGATGACCGGAACTGGTATCGACACGTCTATGGAAAGCTCAGCACCAAAAAATCGACATCCTGTCCCCAACTGGCCACAGGATGTCGGTCTAGAGCACTTTTCTACCGAAAACTTCAGGAGTGATCACCGAAGCAGACATCGGCATGC
Organism: Paramagnetospirillum marisnigri; assembly: GCF_001650715.1. GTDB lineage: Bacteria > Pseudomonadota > Alphaproteobacteria > Rhodospirillales > Magnetospirillaceae > Phaeospirillum > Phaeospirillum marisnigri. Next base: position 1,666 of record NZ_LWQT01000116.1, read on the forward strand.
CCGCCGGAAAGCTTCTACGGCGAAAGTGCTGCTTAAGGACCAGGGCATCGCGACCAACTCAACTGATAATCTGGTCAAAGCCCTGGGCAACAGCAAGTTCAGCACTGCCGGACACGTTCCGCTTCTCCGCCGATCAACTGCAGCTCGCTCTCGATGACCTGGCACAGACGCTGGGTGCCATCGAAGCCAAGGACGAGGCCGAGCCGTCGTCGCAGGATGCCAATCCCCTACGTGAGTCTCAATCAACGGGCCTTGGTATAAGGTTCGCCGGCACAGGTTGACTACAATTCGCCAAAAACTGCGAATAAACGCGCCCTCAAGTACGCAAATAAATCTGGAGAATTTGAAACTTCATAATAAACGCGACAACAAATAACACCATTAATAGTGGCTTTTTATCGCGCAAACACACCGCTATTTTGCGCATTTCGCCCGCGCGCATTGATCGTGTCCCTTGGATTGGTGTAACAGCGCAGTCGCCGTTTGATCTCCGGCGGGCTTGGCCGGATTGATCAGGCTG
>NZ_LWQT01000117.1 GCF_001650715.1 Paramagnetospirillum marisnigri
TCTTATGAATCACGCAAACTTGCTCTTGGGAACCCCAAAAAACCGCCCGTAGCTAAAATATGCCAAAGTAGTGCTAGAATTCTGCATCTCGTGCCACGAGATGAGAGCAACGGTTTATGAGGAGTATAAGAAATCCCCTCACTACAGTAACCCTTCGGGAGTCAGGGTGACCTGTTCTGATTGCCATGTTCCCAGGTCCGGTCTGGCAATGTTAGTCCGCAAGATTGAGGCAGCCGCCGACATCTACCACACTGTGGTCGGCACCATTTCGACTCCAGAAAAATTCGAGGCCCGGAGACGGCTATTAGCCGAGCGTGTCTGGGACAGCATGCTCAAAAACGATTCGAGAGAATGCAGGGCCTGTCATAGTTACGAGGCTATGGCTTTTCACAAGCAGAGCAATGAGGCCCGGCAAAAAATGAAACTGGAGGCAGCGCCCAACAATAAATCATGCATTGAATGCCATAAAGGCATCGCTCATAAGTTTCCTCCTGAGCCACGTGATGATTGACGGGTCGTTGGCCCATCTCGGTCTCTCCAAATCTGACTGCGGCACCATTTCTTCGGTCATGACTCATGAAATGACCGGACAGGTCAGTTCAGGTTCACTTTGCCGGTCGGTTCCAGGGCGACCGGAATCTCACGTCTACGGATGGCCGGTCATGGCACTCAAGGGCCGTAGCGGCCATTGTCCGTGAACGACGGTTGACGAGGGGACAGCCGTCATATGCGGTGTCGAGGTCTAACTGCTTTGGAGGCACTTGCCGGGCGTCCACTTGGTCGAAGAATGGATTTTGGGCGTTTGCTGTCGTCACGCCCAGTGCTGGTTAGTTGGGACCGTTGAAGCCAGGTTCGTGGGATGACACTTCCACCGGCAAAGTGGAGGACTGCCTTGCGCGGACGGCCAACAGATTGGCCTCACTGGGCACGCCAATGACGGTGGCCATTCCCGGCAACACCTGGGCCCGTCCCGCGCTCCGTCGGCCATAGTGGGTCGTCGCTGTCTCCATGGAGGCGTGCCCCATCAATGCGGCGATCTGTTCCTTGTCCAGGATCATCTTCCAGTTGGCGGCGGCCTGATGCCTCGGCGAATAGAGGGTGTAGTGCTTTTTACGATGAGGCCACAATTCCCTCGTCGTCCGATAAAGCGCCTTACCGGATGATGCCACGCGCCTGTCCCAGGTTCCGTCGGCCGTGGTCTTCCTGGCCGTGCTCACCAACAACAGGACCAACTTGCGCAGTGATGGGCTCAGGTCAGGCAGTTCGATTTCTCTGAATACCCCATGGCTACGAGCATTGGTGCTCTTGGCATTGGCAACCTTTAGTAGCAGATCGGACTGCCTGGATGAAGGGCATAGAATCACCGACGGCCATTCACAGGGGCGGAGGCCAGCGATCGTACCGCAAAGCAGGAGCAGAGCTGCCAGGGACTTGGGCGACAGGTCGTCTTTGTGGCAGTTGTTTGTGGCATTGATCCGCTCAAGAAGGTGGTCGAGGAGCGTCTTCAGATCAGCAGGCGGGAGACGCTTTTCCTTTTGGCCGGATGTTCGACGCCCCCGTTTGCCCGATGCAGGCAGATCGGGCTGCTGAAGGAGGGCCGATATCTGCGACCCGAAGGCGAAGCTGAGCGCTGCACGATACTGCCGCCAAGTTGAAGGGGACCATCCTGCTTTGTGCCGGATCATCCAATCAGCCATGGTAGTGGCAGTGATTTCAGATGTCTCGCAGCCAAGGTCTCGAGAACTGGCAGCCATAAGTCGGTTAGCGACGCGCTTGTACCGGTCTTCAGTTTGACGGGTGCGTGTCATGGTGTTCTCCTCACGTTACTCGGACAAATGAGCGGCGTTGAGGGGAGCCCAATCGAAGTGCAAGTAACGCTGGTTGCATGCCCCCGCAACCAAAACGCAGAGACCCGCCCCCCTTGGGCGGGTCTTCGCGTTTTCGGTTATGAGGCTGGACTTCGCGCTTCCGATCTTCAGGGGGGATTACCGTTCCACCAGCAGGGCGCCAGCCGCCGTGGTCTTCGAGACCCGTCCGGTTGACCCTCCCCCCGTGAATGGCTCCAGGTTGAATGTAATAATTCAACTGACCATGAAGGGGACATTCCATGCCGAAGAAGAGACAT
>NZ_LWQT01000118.1 GCF_001650715.1 Paramagnetospirillum marisnigri
ATGTCTCTTCTTCGGCATGGAATGTCCCCTTCATGGTCAGTTGAATTATTACATTCAACCTGGAGCCATTCACGGGGGGAGGGTCACAGGATTGGGACCTCACTCTTCGCGTGGACCGGATTCAGATCGAGCGGGCAACCTCCTGAGACTTCACACCTCGGTGTGTGCCGTTCTCCGCCGAAGCTGGTCATCCACGCATCAGTGCCGGATGGCCGACCGGAACAAGGAGAATGAGGGCCGAGTCCAAGTTTCGGCTCAGCACGGTGGGTCGACGGCCCAAATCCTGGGCCAGTCAGCATGAATCACATGATTTTCCAAAATAATCGCGTGGCGTCCCCAGGGGGAGGTGATGATCGTTAACGCCTGATTGGCGTAACCCTTGATTCTGGCCGATCTCACGGGCAAATATATGTGGAAGACCTATGTGGAGGGTGTCCCCATATGTACCTCGTCAAGCAACACCGGAAGTTCTGGGCCATGCACGATATCCCTAGAGGGGTGCAGGAAGCCCTTGGTCAAAGCGGTCGGAATGATGTCGTTCGGGGTAAGGATGGCCGCGCTATCCGCTTCTTCCAGAACCTGGAGACGGACGACAAACGGATAGCCGAGATCAGAGCTGCTCCCCTGAAAGGGAGGTGGCTTGCCGAGATCGAAGCCGCTCGGCGGCAATCCCCCGACCTTATCGAGCAAAGCGCCCGCTTCTGGTTTAACCAGTATCGAGGGGCATCCGATGCTGACCGGGTGGTGGTACTTGACTCCATAAAGGAGGAGGCCGAGCGCATGGTTATTGATGCCGCTTGGCGGGCTGGTGTCATGGGGCCAGAGGACCCTAGGTGGGCAGAACTGAAGGCGCAGCATGAGGCCGAACGGTTCTTCGATCTGGCCACCGGGCAAATGACCCGCACGGACGAGCATCTGGAAGAGTGGATCGCCACCCTCTCCAATGAGGCCAAGTCCAAGGACATGAAAAGGTCTACCGTCCTGAAGTTCGCGGAGGTTTTTCCGTATGTGCAGGACGTGAAGCGGAAGGAGGTGCAGAGGTGGGTAAATCGCCTCGTCCAAGAGGAGGGTAGGAAGGCCGCCACGGTTCGTCGGACGCTATCCGAGGTTCGAGGTTACTGGGCTTATCTCATCTCCATTGAGGTGCTCCCTGAGGACAGCCTCCCCTTTGAAAAGCTGACCCTGCCGAAGGAGGGGGCCAAAGAAGCGGTTCGCGACGAGCGCAAACGTTTCAGCCCCGCCGAGGTCGTTATGCTTCTCCGTGCCGCAGAGGCCAAGGGTGATACCCAGCTTGCAGACCTGATCCGTCTGGGGATGTGGACCGGGGCCAGACTGGAGGAGCTTTGTTCCCTTCGAGTGGATCATGTTGGGGACGGGTACTTTGAAGTCGTGGATGCCAAATCAAAAGCCGGATGGCGACGTGTACCAGTCCATAGCAAGCTCGCTCCCACGCTGGACCGATTGGTTGCATCCAGCCGTGATGCCCAGGACAGATACGTGATGGCGGGGCTTTCCTCCAATAAATACGAAGATCGCTCCAATGCTATTGGCAAGCGGTTTGGACGTCTCAAAAAGGAGGCCGGGTTTGGGCCACAGTACGTCTTCCATTCCATCCGCCATACCGTAGCAACTCATTGGAAAAGCGCCCTGATAGATGTCTCTATCTCCGCCGATATCCTGGGACATGAGCATGATGGTATGACCTACGGGCAATATGGCGACGTCGCCTACTGGAAGACTTTGGTGGACGTGGTGGAACTGCTGGATTACCCGGAGACCACTGGCGAATAGAGGGTGACGGGCCGTTTTCAATTTATGCCCCAAATTTACGAGGCCATACCCCTTCCCCCACGAACATAAATTTCCCCCCGTACCCCGGCCCCATGGGACACGATCCAGGCGAAAGAGGGGGCGCCCTCCCGCCCCTGTCCTCGATGCCCCGAGATGATCGGAGCGCACCCTTCAGACCCTCGGAGGCCAAACAGCCAGCCCCTTGACAGTGGCGCGAGAGGGTGTATCAAATTGCCATATATTCGTTAGGCAATTTGTGACGCAGGAGGACAGCATGGCATCCGGTAAGTTCGTCTCGTATCTGAGGGTCAGCACTGA
>NZ_LWQT01000119.1 GCF_001650715.1 Paramagnetospirillum marisnigri
GCGGGAGCTGCGGCGTTCGCGGCGGTCCCACCAGCCATACCTGTTGCCATCTGTGCTGCCATAACCTAACTCCTCTGGGAAAGAGACAAATACTTACATGTGTTGTTGCACAAATTCGCCTGCTCGACAATAGTCTGCAAGCGGATAACAATGCTTCATCAGCAAGGGATGTTAATAATCACTCTCATGTTCGCACTTTTGCCGTCAGCACTTCATGCTGTTTTGTCCAAGAATTTGATGGAGCCATAGTCTTTGCTAAAGTGATGGCGCGTAGATTCAGGGCCTCCGGTTGTTCCATGATCAAGGCTCCGGATATGACCTGATTTTGCCGGTAGAGATCCCCTCCAGCGTAAATCCTACCGTTGTTCAACCACAGGAGACGTGATCCGTGGCCTATTCACAGGAAATCAGCCGCGACCAGCGCGGCGCCTTTATCTTTCTGGTGGATCAATCTAAATCCATGAACACCACCTTCGGTGTCGATGATAACGGCCAGACAATCAGTCGGGCCCAGGTGGTGGCGGATGCGCTCAACCGAACCCTCGACGAACTGATCAACCGCTGTATGCGTGATGAAGGTGTCCGAGACTATTTCGACATCGGCGTCATCGGCTATGGGCGTACCAACCGCGCCGAGTTCTGCTGGCTGGGGAACCTTGCCGGGCGCAGCTTGGTGCCCATCTCCGAGGTGGCGGAAAACGCCGATACCATCGAGGAAGAAACCACCATCATGGTTCGCGGCCAGCCGGTGGTCGAGCGGGTGGCAGTTTCGCGTTGGGTGGCGCCGGTGGCGGTGGAAAGCACCCCGATGAATGGAGCTCTGCGCTTGGCGCAGTCGATCCTGGAACCCTGGATTTCCGCGAACCCCGGGTCATTCCCCCCGGCCGTCATCAACATTACCGACGGCATGGCCAACGATGTGGACAGCGACGAAGAACTTCTGGCGACCGCCCGACGGTTGACCGGGCTGAAGACCAATGACGGCCACGTCCTGCTGATGAACTGCCATATTTCCGGTGGCGACGACGCGCCGGTGGTGTTCCCGTCCAGCGCAGGCCAACTGCCCGACGACACCTATGCCCGCCTGCTGTTCGAGATGTCGAGCGAGTTGTCGGGCCGTCATCGCGCCATCATCTGCGAACTATTTGAGCGCGACCTGAAAACCACGCCGACCCTGCGCGGCATGGCGTTCAATGCCGATGCCATCGCACTGGTCAAACTGCTCGATATTGGCACCCGGCCGGCCATCGTTTTTAATCAAGCCGCCGAGGCTTCTTCGCGGGACCGGGCAACGGAGTTCGAACAGTGACGTTCCCCGTATTGGCGGACTACAAGGCGGCGCTTTCCAACGCCAAGGCTCGGTTCGCCACTCTCCAGGTAACGCCGTTTAAGGATTCCCGAGGCCACCCGCAGTTTCTCGCCGGAAACTTCGCCGGGGTGTTCCGGGTCACCGATTCCGAGGGATCGCTCTTGGCGATCAAGTGCTTCATCCGTGATCTACCCGATCTGGAGCGCCGCTACCAAGCAATCTCCGGCTTCGTCGCTGCCAGCGGCTCACCCTATATGGTTCCGCTCCGGTTTCACCGCGACGAACTCTACGTGACGTCGTCCATCGCCAGGCACGGTGAATATCCGGTCATCAGCATGCCGTGGGTCCCTGGTCGCACTATCGGCGCCTTGGTCCAGACCCTGTGCGATAGCGACAAGCGGGGCGGCATCGCAGGCTTGAGCCGGGCCTGGGCGCGGCTTTGCCTGGATCTGCTGAACCGTGGCGTGGCCCATGGCGACCTTAAACACGACAACATTCTGATCGGACCTGATGGTCGGCTGAAGCTGATCGATTACGATTCCATGTATCTTCCTGAACTGAGCGGGCTTCCCTGCACCTTGCTCGGCAGCATCAATTTCCAACACCCTGAGCGCAACGAGACGCATTTCGACGCGACGCTCGACCACTTCTCCATGCTGGTGATGCAACTGTCGTTGCGGGTGACCCTCCCCCCGTGAATGGCTCCAGGTTGAATGTAATAATTCAACTGACCATGAAGGGGACATTCCATGCCGAAGAAGAGACAT
>NZ_LWQT01000120.1 GCF_001650715.1 Paramagnetospirillum marisnigri
ATCCACCCAGACGATGCCCTCACTGTGACAGGCTCCTTGCGGATGCTGCGGAGCCTAAAGTGCCAAAGTAGTGCTAGTGTCCCGATTCTGAAATTCGCAGCATCCAATTCAAGCTCCTTTCGAATTTCAGAATCGATCTGGACACTAGTAACTTATTGTTTCTAGTGTGGTTTGCGAATTCTAAGTTCCTAATGTCGGGTGCGGAAAAATGATAGGAACTTCGAATCCACCACACTGGGACATGGAGACGCGTTGATGCCAAACCCGCCCGTTTCCGCCTCTGTCGCCAAGGCGGTCCCTCAGGCCCAGGGCGTCGGCTCGACCCCGGAAGAGATCATCCAGGCCCATGACGGCTATTGGAGCGAATTCCTGCCAGGTCTGGAGGCCAGGGCGGCAAAGGGCTTGAGCCCCGGCGAGATGGCCGAGGCGGTTCGTTCATTCGAGTGGGGGTATAACGGCTTCATCAACCCACCCATCCGCGAGAGAATTCCCCGGCTGGATTTCGGCGAGTTCGCCGACCGGCCCGCGCCTCAGCGCCTGGCGGTGGAAGATGGCCGCTACGTGGCCCTGGAGCACTCGCAGGACTATGGAGTGGTCTTCGACCTGCTGCGCTCCATGGTCACACCCGATGTGGATTGCGTGGTGGAGTTCGGCAGTGGCCTTGGTGCCAATCTCGCTCGTCTGCGAGCCAGCCTGCCGGATCGATTTCCCACCTATATGGCCTGCGAGCCTGCCGAGGGCGGACGGCGGGCGGCCCGGCTGATGTTCGCCAATGATACGGCCGTGCGTCTGGAAGCCCACGCTTTCGATTATCACCAGCCCGATCTGGGAGTCTTGGACAGGTTTCGGCGGGTTGTGGCCTTCACCAGTCATTCCATCGAGCAGATCCCGATCCTTGGCGATGCCTTCTACGACAGTCTGCTGGCCGCTCCGGTGGTCTCCTGCCTGCATTGGGAGCCCTTCGGCTGGCAACGCTTTTCCAACCTGTCCGATCTGGTGGCGCGCTGCCGCCAGGACCGGGAGGCCTGGGTGGAGTTTCACCGCAGCTTCGTCTATCGCCTGGAGGATCAGTATCTGCAGACCAACGCCGCCGCCTGGTCGTCCATGCTGGATTACAACACCGACCTGCTGAAACAGGTCTCGCGGCGCTCGGAGGAGGGCAGGGTGATGCTGACCGCCCTGGGATATGACCTGGAGGGGGTGAATCCCTTCAACCCCTCCTCGCTGGTGGCGTGGCGCAGACCCTGATCAGTGGGACAGCAGGGTGGTGACGCCGATGATCCCCCAGCCGACCACGGTTCCGCCGATCACCACCACCGACACCACCAGCGCCGCGACGCCGATGACGCGCTTTGCCCAGCACTTTGCCGTCCCGCAGGCTTCCGAAGTCATGCCATCCCTCTGATCTTTAAATTAGAACGTTCGCATAATTAGTGTGATTCCGGTCAAATACAAGCTTGGCCTTCTTGCTTGCGTGCATTGAAGGCATGCATGAACGACAAAGGCCCCGGCCGTTCCCGGCCGGGGCCCCGGATTACGCGGCTGCGAGACGGATCAGCCGTGATGGACGCCACCGCGCAGGATGCGGATATAGTTCACCCGGTCGAAAGCGGCCACGTCGCCGACGGCCCCCCGGCTCATGCGGCCCCGGATTTCCGAGATGTTTTCCACCTCGCGCAGCTTGAGATCGGCCACCAGGCCGTCATGCAGGGTCTTCATGTAATCGACGCCATGGCGGAGCAGGGCGGAGGTGGTCATCACCGCATCGGCGCCGACGAACAGATACTTGACCACCTCGGCGGCGGTCTGCACCCCGGTGCTGGCGGCGATGGAGCCCTTCACATTGCCGGCCAGGGCGGCGATCCACAGCAGGGGCAGACGGATTTCACCCTTGTGGCTGAGCTTGAGGTCACGCACCAGCGCCAGTTCCTCCAGATCGATATCGGGCTGGTAGAAACGGTTGAACAGGACGAAACCGTCCGCGCCCGCCTGGTCCAGGGTCTTGACCATATGGCCGACCGAGCTGAAATAGGGGCTCAGCTTCATGGCGACCGGGATCGAAACGGCTCCCTTGACCGCCTTCAGGATGTCCACATAGCGGGCCTCGACCTCGGCGCCGCTTTGGTTCAGATCGGTGGGCAGATAGTAGATGTTCAGCTCGATGGCCTGGGCGCCCGCCTGCTCCATCTGGGTGGCATAGTCGATCCAGCCGGTGCGGGTGGTGCCGTTGAGGCTGGCGATCACCGGAATATCCACGGCGGCGCGGGCCTTGCGGATCAGGTCGAGATAGTTCTTCGGCCCCACATTCTCGGCCATATGGGCGGGGAAATAGGAGAAAGCCTCGGAACTGCCCTCGGCCACCAGACGCTCCATCTCATCGATCTCGTTCTCGATGTCTTCCTGGAAGATGGAGGGAAGCACCACCGCTGCCGCGCCACAGTCTTCCAGCTTGCGCAGATTGCCGATGTCCAGCGATAGCGGCGAGGCCGACACCACCAGGGGGTTCTTCAGGGTGAGGCCGAGATAGCGGGTGGACAGGTCCATGGGGGCGTTCCTCTACTTGGCCGAGGCTTCGGCGAGTCTGGTACGAGGCTAGCGTGGCCGGACCTTGCAGGCAAGTCGCCCGGCATCGACAGGGCCGGACTTAACCATTATCGTCACCGCCATCATGACCGATCCACGCTCTCCCCATCTCTGGCTGGCGCTTAGCCCCCATGGTTTTGGCCATGCCGCCATGACGGCTCCGGTCATCGCCGAATTGCGCCGCCGCCTGCCGGGGCTGCGTCTGACCATCCAGACGGCGGTGTCCCCCGAATTCCTGAGCAGTCGCTACGGCACCGACTTCACCCTGGTGCCCCATATCCCCGATTTCGGGCTGCGCATGCTCTCGGCCACGCATATCGACCTGGAAGCCTCGGCCCGGGGCTATGTGGAGTTGCATGCGGATTGGCCCGGGCTGGTGGCGCAAGAGGCCGCACGTCTGCGGGCGGCGGCCCCGGACCTTGTCCTGGCCAACATCCCCTATGTGACCGTCGCGGCGGCCCATGCCGCCGGAATCCCCGTTGTGGCGCTGAGCTCGCTGGAATGGGCGGACATCTATGACCACTATCTCGGCCACAGGCCGGAGGCCGACGCCATCAAGGGCCAGATGGCCGAAGCCTATAATCGGGCGGCGGTGTTCCTGCGGGTCACTCCCGCCATGGATATGCCCAGCCTGCGCAATATCCGCGACATCGGGCCGGTGGGGATGAAGGGCAGGGGGGACACGGCGGCGCTGAAGGCGCGACTTGGCCTGGGCGCGGCGGATCGGCTGGGGCTGATCGCCTTCGGCGGCATCGACCACGACATGGATCTGAGCCGCTGGCCGCGCCTGCCCGGCTGGCATTGGCTCAGCACCCTGGCGGCGCCGGAGTCGCGTGACGACATCCGGCCCTGGAGGGAAACGGGCTGGGACTATGCCGACATGGCCGCCTCGGTGGAGGTCATCGTCACCAAGCCGGGCTATGGCACTTTTGTCGAGGCGGCCATGGCCGGTGTGCCGGTGATCTATACCGCGCGGCCCGATTGGCCGGAATGTCCCCATCTGGACGGATGGTTGAAACAGCATGGGCGAGCGGTGGAATGTCGGACGGAGGATCTGTCCGGGGATGGTCTCGAAATTCAACTGCGAAAGTTGTTTTCCCTTCCGATTCCGCCACTTGTGACCGCAAACGGCAATTGTGAAGCGGCGGATATGCTTGTCGCCATGCTGCGTGGCTAGACGGTTTGGCTGCGAACGCAGTTGCGGGGGTGAAAATTGTCACGACGGGGTATCGAAATCCATTCACAGAATCATTATGTGTGTGACGTCGGTTGGCCGTGCCGTGGTACGCAGCCGCCGAGGCTCCCCGGTCTTCTCCTCTTCCGGCGGGTGCCGACACAGACTAGGCGGGGCGGCTTCGAGCGCGATGGAGCCAGCCCCGCTTTTCTTGCCTTGCGGGGATGATCGATGAGTCAAAGTCTGATCTATGTGACTGCCTCGGGGCGGGAAGAAGCGCTGAATCTGGCGCGTGTCCTGGTGGAATCACGGTTGGTGGCCTGCGCCAATGTGCTGGATGGCGCCACCTCGCTCTATTGGTGGGAGGGCAAGGTGGCCGAGGAGCGCGAGGCGGTCATGATCTGCAAGACCCGCTCCGCCCTGGTCCAGGCGGTGATCCACCGCCTCAAGGAACTGCACAGCTATGACTGCCCCTGCGTGGTGGTCATGCCCATCGCCACCGGCAATCCCGACTTCCTGGCCTGGGTCGACGCCGAGACCGCCCCCGCCATTACCTAGGCAGCCAGACCGAGGCCATGGCCTGGGCGGCGATGCCCTCCTTGCGGCCGGTGAAGCCCAACCCCTCGGTCGTGGTGGCCTTGACGCTGACCCGGTCCTGGGAAATGCCCAGGATCTCAGCCACCCTGGCCGCCATGGCGGCGCGATGGGGGCCGACCTTGGGGCGTTCGCAGATGATGGTGACATCCACATTGACTATGCGGCCGCCCTTGGCGGTGACCAGGGAGGCGGCATGGGCAAGGAAACGCCAGGATTCGGCGCCCTTCCACTTTGCATCCGATGGCGGGAAATGGTGGCCGATATCCCCCGCCGCGATGGCGCCCAGGATGGCGTCGGTCAGGGCGTGTAGCGCCACATCGGCGTCGGAATGACCCTTGAGCTTGCGGTCATGGGGGACCAGTACACCACAGAGCCAGCAGCCGGAGCCGTCCTCGAAACAGTGAACATCGTAGCCCGAGGCGGAGCGGACCTCGCCGGGGCCTTCGAACAGGCGGCGCGCCCGCTCCAGGTCGGCGGCGGTGGTCAGCTTCACATTGTCCTCGGAACCGGCCACCAGGGTGACTTTCAGCCCGGCCCGCTCGGCCACGGCGGCGTCATCGGTCAGTTCCTCGCCCAGCACGGCGGCATGGGCCGCCAGGATCTCGGCGAAGCGGAAGCCCTGGGGGGTCTGGGCCCGGAACAACTGGTCGCGGTCAACCGTGTCGGCGACGAAGCCGTCCTTGCCCCGCTTGAGGGTATCGGCCACCGGCACGACGGGCAGGGCGGCGGCGTGGCTGTCCAGGGCGGCGACGACGCGGCCGATGGTCCCGGCGTCGATGAAGGGCCGCGCCCCGTCATGGATCAGCACCTTCGACACATCCAGCCCGGCAAGGCTTTCCAGGCCGAGGCGGACGCTGTCCTGGCGCGAGGCACCGCCCGGGACCGGCTCCAGCACCGGAAGTCCGGCGGCGGCGATATCGTAAAGCTGGCGGTCGTCGGGATGGATCACGGCGCGCACCATGTCCACCTCGGGATTGGTGGCGAAGGCGGCCAGGGTATGGCGCAGGACCATGCGACCGGCCAGGTCGTGGTATTGCTTGGGCAGGTCGCCGCCGAATCTGCGCCCACGCCCCGCCGCCACCACCAAAGCCACCGTTTTGCCCATGGTCCGCCTCCGCTGCAAAGAGCAGGTAAACTATGACCGATGGGCGCATAGCTCAACCTCTTTGCGATGCGGCAAAGGATGGTATAGTCGCCATCATGTCCGCTTCACTGGTCCTCAACCTGTTCGCCGTGGTGGCGCTGCTTCCGGCGGCGCTGATTCCGCTGCGCTCCGAGGCTGATCGCGACGGCCCGTTCTGGGGGGCCATCGCCCTGGCGGTGTCCGGTCCGGCGGCCTGGGGCGTGCTGCTGGTCAGCGAGGGCTGGCAGACCAGCCTGTCGGCGGCGCTGTGGATCAGCATCGGGGCCTGCGCCGCCCTGTTCGCCGCCCAGTCCATGGTCTCGCGCCAGGCCTGGCGGCTGGCGCCGCTGCTGATGCCGTTCCTGGCGGTGCTGGGCATCCTGGCCTCGCTGGTGCGCCATGTGGAGGATCCCCAGCCCCTGGTGGGCGGCGCGCCCGCCGCCTGGCTTGACATTCATATCATCGTTTCGGTGCTGACCTATGCCCTGCTCACCCTGGCGGCGGTGGCCTCGCTGGGGGCCTTCCTGCAGGAACGCGCCCTCAAGCGCAAGCGGCCCACCCGCCTGACCCGCATGCTTCCCAGCGTGGCCGATGGCGAGAGTCTGGCCGGGCGTCTGCTGCTGACCGGCGAACTGGTCCTGGGGCTGGGACTGATCACTGGCATGGCCACCCAGTATTTCGAGACCGGCGCCCTGATGGTGTTCGGCCACAAGACCCTGCTGTCGCTGGTGGCCTTCGGCCTGATCGGGCTGTTGCTGATCGGGCATCGGGTCTGTGGCGTTCGCGGCCGCATGGCCGCCCGGGTGGTGCTGGTGTCGTATCTGCTGCTGACTCTCGCCTATCCCGGCGTCAAATTCGTCACACAAGTGCTGCTTTCCTAAGCTGCCCGTTCCTGTGGCAGCTTTTGCCGTTGCGTCTTGGGGCAACTGCATAATAAATAAGCACCATGACAGAACAGCGACGCCACTCCCTCGCCATTGGTCCGGTCCGTCTGGACAGCCCCGTCATCCTGGCCCCCATGGCCGGGGTCACCGACATGCCCAACCGCCGTCTGGTCAAGCGACTGGGGGCGGGTATGGTGGTGTCCGAGATGATCGCCAGCCAGGCCATGATCCGCCAGAACCGCCAGACCATGAAGATGGCGTCCCACACGCCTGATGAGTTTCCCATGGCGGTGCAACTGGCGGGGTGCGAGCCCGAGGTCATGGCCGATGCCGCCCGCCTCAACCAGGATCTGGGCGCCGCCATCATCGACATCAACATGGGCTGCCCGGTCAAGAAGGTGGCCCTGAAGGGCGAGGCGGGCTCGGCCCTGATGCGCAACGAGAATCTGGCGGCTCGCATCCTGACCGCCGTGGTCAAGGCGGTGTCGATTCCGGTGACCCTCAAGATGCGCACCGGCTGGGACATGACCAGCCGCAATGCCCCCAGTCTGGCGAAGGTGGCCGAGGAGTGCGGCATCCGTATGGTGACGGTGCATGGCCGGACCCGCAGCCAGATGTATAGCGGCTCGGCCGATTGGGCCTTCATCGGCGAGGTGAAGCGCGCCGTCTCCATTCCGGTGGTGGGCAATGGCGATGTGGAAAGCATCGACGACGCCCGCACCATGCTGGAGATGTCGGGCGCCGACGGCGTGATGATCGGGCGCGGCACCTATGGGCGGCCCTGGCTGCCGGGGCAGGTTGCCCATTACCTTGCCACCGGAGATCGCTTGCCCGATCCCGGCCTGGCGGAGCAATACACCATCCTGACGGAGCATTTCGAGGCCATGCTGCTTCATTACGGAAGCGTGGCTGGCGTGCGCAACGCCCGCAAGCATATCGCTTGGTATTCCAAGGGCCTGCCCGGTTCGGCCGAGTTCCGCGCCGAGATCAACCGCCTGGGCGAGGTCGAGGCGGTGAGGGAGGCCATCCGCCGCTTCTACGAGCCGCTGCTGTGCCGGGAGGCGGCATGATGGGCGGCCCCGCTTTCCGGCCCGGGGCCGCCTATGACCCCGGCATGGTCCTTGGCGCCCTGGGGGCGGCGGTCCTGGCGGTGGATTCCGACAACACCATCCGCTACGCCAATGGGGGCGCCGAGCAGTTGTTTTCCTGCGGCGCCAGCTATCTGTGCGGCCGGGCCATCACCGAGTTCCTGCCCCCCGATTCGCCGGTCCTGGCGCTGCTGGAACAGTCGCGCGGCGAAAGCATCTCGGCGGCCGAGCACGGTATCGCATTGGATACGCCGCGTACCGGCCACCGTACCGTTTCGGTTCAGGTCTCGCCCATCGTCGAGATGCCGGGCAGCGTGGTGGTCAGCCTGCACGAGCAATCCATCGCGCTCAAGATCGGCGCCCAGCTCACCAGCCGCAACGCGGCGCGCTCGGTGACCGCCATGGCCTCGATCCTGGCCCATGAGGTCAAGAATCCGCTGTCGGGCATCCGGGGCGCCGCCCAGTTGCTGGAGCAGAACGCCAACGAGGACGATTGCATCCTGACCCGGCTGATCTGCGACGAGGCCGACCGCATCGTCGCCTTGGTGGACCGCATGGAGGCGTTTTCCGACAAGCCCACCGTGGCGCGCCAATCGGTCAACATCCATCGGGTGCTGGAACATGTGCGGCGCATCGCCGAGGCCGGGTTTGCCCGCAACATCCGGGTGGTGGAAAGCTACGACCCGTCACTTCCCGCCGTGTGGGGCGATCGCGACCAGTTGATCCAGGTCTTCCTCAACCTGATCAAGAACGCCGCCGAGGCGGTGCCGGAGGAGGGCGGCGAGATCATCCTGTCCACCGGCTACCAGCACGGCATCCGTCTGGCCCTGCCGGGCAGCGACGTGCGTCGTCATCTGCCGCTGGTGGTCAGCATCCAGGACAATGGACCGGGTATCCCCGAGGATCTGCGGCCCAATCTTTTCGATGCCTTCGTCACCACCAAGACCACGGGCAGCGGCCTGGGTCTGGCCCTGGTGGCCAAGATCGTCGGCGATCACGGGGGAGTGATCGAGTTCGACAGTGTTCCGCGGCGCACCATTTTCCGGGTGATGCTGCCCATGGTTCAGGATGGGGATGTATGAGCACCATGACCACTACCGCCACCATCCTGGTGGCAGACGATGATCGCGGCATCCGCACCGTGCTGTCCCAGGCCCTGGGTCGCGCCGGTTACGAGGTGCGGACCACCGGCAATGCCTCGACCTTGTGGCGCTGGGTGTCCGAGGGCGACGGCGATCTGGTGATCACCGATGTGGTGATGCCCGATGAAAGCGGACTCGACCTGCTGCCGCGCATGAAGAAGATCCGGCCCGATCTGCGCATCATCGTCATGAGTGCCCAGAACACCTTGCTGACGGCGGTCAAGGCCACCCAGCGCGGCGCCTTCGAATACATGCCCAAACCCTTCGACCTGAAGGAACTGGTCAACGTGGTCGGGCGCGCCCTGTCCAGCCCGCGCGCCGCTCCCGCCGATGCCGCTTCGGGCGATGACGAGGAGAAGCTGCCGCTGATCGGTCGTTCGGCGGCCATGCAGGAAATCTACCGCACCCTGGCGCGCCTGATGGGCACCGACCTGTCGGTGATGATCACCGGCGAATCCGGTACCGGCAAGGAGTTGGTCGCTCGGGCGCTGCACGACTACGGCAAGCGCCGCAACGGTCCCTTCGTCGCCATCAACATGGCGGCGATCCCGCGCGAACTGATCGAAAGCGAACTGTTTGGCCATGAGAAGGGGGCGTTTACCGGCGCCACCCAGCGGGCCGCCGGTCGTTTCGAGCAGGCCGAGGGTGGTACCCTGTTCCTGGATGAAATCGGCGATATGCCGCCCGAGGCCCAGACCCGGCTGCTGCGGGTGCTGCAGGAAGGCGAATACACCACGGTGGGCGGGCGCACTCCCATCCGCGCCAATGTGCGCATTGTCGCCGCCACCCATCGTGACCTGACCCAGCTGATCCGTCAGGGCCTGTTCCGCGAGGATCTGTTCTATCGCCTGAACGTGGTGCCGATCCGGCTGCCGCCGCTGCGCGAACGCTCCGAGGATGTGCCGGAACTGGTGCGCCACTTCCTGGCCCTGGCCAATGCCGAGGGTCTTCCCGCCAAGACCATTGATTCCCAGGCCATGGAACGGCTGAAAAAGCACCGCTGGCCCGGCAATGTCCGCGAGCTGGAGAATCTGGTTCGCCGCCTGGCGGCTCTCTACTCCCAGGAAGTGATCGGTATCGAGGTCATCGAGGGCGAGTTGGTGGGCGGATCGCCCGTGGCCGATGCCATCGGCGGCGGAGTCGAGGGCGAGGGGCTGTCAGCCACGGTGGAACGGCATCTGCGGGAATATTTCGGCAATCACGGCGATGGATTGCCGCCCGCCGGGGTCTATGACCGGGTGCTGCGCGAGGTGGAGAAGCCGCTGGTGACCATCGCCCTGGAAGCGACCAGGGGCAACCAGATCAAGGCGGCGCACTTGTTGGGGCTCAACCGCAACACGCTGCGCAAGAAGATCAAGGATCTGGATATCCAGATCAGCCGCGGCCTCAAATAGTCATGGCCGCCCGTCCGGGAGCCCTGATCCGACTCCGGCTGTGGGCGCGACGGGTCGATCTGCCCCGGCGCCTGTCCTATCTGCTGACCTTCGCGGCGGTGCCCTCGGTGGCCGCCACCGTCTGGGCCATGGGCGTGGCGGGCGGCGCCACTCCCGACCCCCGCACGGTGCTGTCGCTGCTGGTCCTCGACATGGTGCTGCTGCTGGCCCTGGGGGCCGTGGTGGGCTTTCGGGTGCTCGAGGTGCTGCGCGCCCGGCGGCAGGGGTCTTCCGGGTCCAAGCTGCATTTGCGCTTCATCATGCTGTTCGCCCTGGTGGCGGTGACGCCATCGGCGCTGATGAGCGTCGGTTCCGCCGCCTTTTTCCGCTATGGCGTGGAAAGCTGGTTCTCGGATCGGGTGCGCACCGCGCTGCAGGCTTCGTTGCAGGTGGCGCACGCCTATCTGGAGGAGCACAAGCAGATCGTCGGCGGTGATGCCCTGGCCATGGCCAACGACATCAACCGCGAGGGCGGGCTGCTGCTGCGCTCGCCGCAGGCCTTCGCCCAGTTCCTCGGCACCCAGGCCGCCATCCGCGGCCTGACCGAGGCGACGGTGTTCGATTCGCGCGGCACCATCCTGGCCCGGTCCGGACTGATCTTCGCGGTCGAGGCCAATATCGACCAGATTCCGCAATGGGCCTATGACAAGGCGCGGGCGGGCGACGTGGCGGTGATGACCGGCAGCGGCGACGACCGGGTCAAGGCGCTGGTGCTGCTGCCCGGCCTGTTCGGCGAGACCTATCTGTTCGTCGGTCGGTTCGTCGATCCCAAGGTGGTCGGCCATATGGAGCAGACCTCGGCGGCGGTGGCCCAGTATGAACGGCTGGAAGGTCGCCGGTCTGGCCTGGAAACGGCCTTCTCCCTGGTCTTCGCCGTGGTGGCGCTGCTGCTGGTCCTGACATCGGTCTGGATCGGGCTGAGCATGGCCAACAAGCTGGCGACCCCCATCGCCCGTCTGATCGATGCCGCCGAGCGGGTGCGCTCGGGCGATCTCGATGCCAGGGTGGCCGAGGATGCCGCCGACGAGGTGGGCGTGCTGAGCCGCGCCTTCAACCGCATGACGCATCAGCTCGGTACCCAGCGTACCGAATTGATGGATGCCAATCGCGAACTGGACGAACGCCGCCGCTTCACCGAGACCGTGCTGTCGGGTGTTTCCGCCGGGGTGATCGGGCTGGACCGGCAAGAACGCATCCACCTGCCCAACCGTTCCGCCAGCGAACTGGTGGGCCGCCCCCTGGACGAGGAGGTGGGGCACCCTCTGCGCGAGGTTCTGCCCGAACTGGCCGAGGCCTTGGACGAGGTGGTGCGCCGCCCGGATCGACTGGTCCAGCGTGAGGTTCGCCTTGATACCCCCGGCGCCCGGTCCCGCATCCTTCTGGTTCGGGTCGCCGCCGAGCATCTGGAGGGCGAGATCATCGGTTATGTGGTCACCTTCGATGACATCACCGAACTGGTTTCGGCCCAGCGCAAGGCGGCCTGGGCCGATGTGGCGCGCCGTATCGCCCATGAGATCAAGAATCCCCTGACCCCGATCCAGCTATCGGCGGAGAGGCTTAAGCGTAAATATCTCAAAGAGATACAGACAGATCCTGAGACGTACATTAAGCTGATCGAGACCATCATCCGTCAGGTTGGGGATATCGGGCGCATGGTGGACGAGTTCTCGTCCTTCGCCCGCATGCCGGCACCGCAGATGAAGAGCGCCGATCTGGCCGATATCTGCCGACAGTCCTTGTTCCTGCAACGCACCGGTTCGCCCGAAATCGAGTTCGTCGCCACCATTCCGGACCAGCCGGTGGTTCTGGTCTGCGACGGCCGCCTGATCGGTCAGGCGCTGACCAATCTGCTGAAGAACGCGGTGGAAGGCATCCAGGGAAGGGAAGATCCCGACGCTCCCAAGGGGCGGATCGGCCTGACCCTGGCGCTTCATCCCGATCGGGTGGTGATCGAGGTTTGCGATAACGGCAAGGGCCTGCCGCGCGAGAACCGCGAGCGGTTGACCGAGCCCTATGTCACCACGCGGGCCAAGGGTACCGGATTAGGTCTTGCCATCGTCAAGAAGATCATGGAAGACCATGGCGGTGACTTGTATCTTGAGGACGCGCCTGACGGCGGCGCCCGTGTCGGGCTGATCTTCCCCCCGAGCGAGCCCAGTGGTCAGGCCCCCCAGTCTGGTGCGGAAATCCATGGCGCATGACATCCTGATCGTCGACGACGAAGGCGATATTCGCGCTCTCATCGCCGGTATCCTTGAGGACGAGGGACATTCTACCCGCGAGGCCTCCAATTCCGACGAGGCGCTGGAAGGTATCCGGGCGCGGCGTCCCAATCTGGTGATCCAGGATATCTGGCTGCAGGGCTCGCGCCTCGATGGGCTGGGTGTGCTGGAAGCGGTCAAGCGCGACCATCCGGAAGTGCCGGTGGTGATGATTTCCGGCCACGGCAATATCGAGACGGCGGTGCAGGCCATCAAGGTCGGCGCCTATGACTTCATCGAGAAGCCGTTCAAGGCCGACAGGCTGCTGTTGGTGGTGGAGCGCGCCATTGAGGCCGCCCGGCTGCGGCGCGAGAACGAGGAACTGAAACTGCGCGCCGGGTCCACCGGCGAGCTGATTGGCGGGTCGGTGGCGGTGGCCCAGGCCCGCCAGGCCATCGACCGGGTGGCGCCCACCAATTCCCGGGTGCTGATCACCGGACCCGCCGGTTCGGGCAAGGAAGTGGTGGCCCGCCTGATCCATGCCCGCTCGCGCCGGGCCGATGGCCCCTTCGTGGTGCTGAATTGCGCCGCCATGCATCCCGACCGCATGGAGGTGGAGCTGTTCGGCACCGAGCACGGCATGGATGGTCCCGAGACTCCCCGCAAGATCGGTACCTTCGAACAGGCCCATGGCGGCACCTTGCTGCTGGACGAGGTCGCCGACATGCCGCTGGAGACCCAGGGCAAGATCGTTCGCGTCTTGCAGGACCAGATGTTCGAGCGGGTGGGCGGTGGAAAACGGGTCGAGGTCGATGTGCGCGTCATCGCCACCACCAATCGCGATCTTCAGACCGAGATGGCTTCGGGACATTTCCGCGAGGACCTGTTCTATCGCCTGAATGTGGTGCCGGTGCGCATGGCATCGTTGCGCGATCGCAAGGAGGATATTCCCGCCTTGGCCCGCCAGTTCATGCAGATGACGGCCAGCGTGGCCGGCGTGCAGCCCCGGCCCATTTCCGAGGACGCCATGGCGGCGCTGCAGGCCTATGATTGGCCCGGCAATGTCCGCCAGCTCAGGAATGTGGTGGATTGGCTGTTGATCATGGCGCCGGGTGATGCCCGCGAGCCCATCCGGGCCGACATGCTGCCCAGCGAAATCGGCGCCATCACACCCGCCGTCCTGCGCTGGGACAAATCCAGCGAGATCATGACCCTGCCGCTGCGCGAGGCTCGCGAGCTGTTCGAGCGCGAATATCTCCTGGCCCAGGTCAACCGTTTTGCCGGCAATATCTCACGCACCGCCGCTTTCGTCGGCATGGAGCGCTCGGCGCTTCATCGCAAGCTGAAGCTGCTGGGCGTCAACACGGACGAAAAGAAATGAAGGTCATCGTCTGCGGCGCGGGCCAGGTCGGCTTCAACATCGCCCATTACCTGGCGGGCGAAAACAACGACGTCACCGTCATCGACCAGCGTCCGGACCTGATCCGCAAGGTCAGCGACACCCTGGACGTGCAGGTGGTGCAGGGCTTCGCCTCGCACCCTTCCGTGCTGGAACAGGCGGGGGCGGGAGATGCCGACATGCTGATCGCGGTGACCGCCGCCGACGAGGTCAACATGATCGCCTGCCAGGTGGCGCATTCCCTGTTCAACGTGCCCACCAAGATCGCCCGGGTGCGCAGCCAGAGCTATCTGCAGCCCATCTGGGCCAATCTGTTCTCGCGCGAGCATCTGCCCATCGACGTGGTCATCAGCCCCGAGATCGAGGTGGCGCGCGCCATCACCCGGCGGCTGCAGGTGCCGGGCGCGCTGGACGTGATTCCGCTGGCGGGGGGCAAGGTCAGCCTGATCGGGGTGCGCTGCACCGAGGACTGCCCGCTGATCCATACGCCGCTACGCCAGTTGACGGTGCTGTTTCCCGATCTCGCCATCGTCATCATCGGCATCGTCCGTGATGGCAAGGCCCTGGTTCCCACCGGCGAGGACCAGATGCGCGAGGGCGACGAGGTTTATTTCGTGGTCGATACCAGCCATGTGGACCGCGCCCTGGGGGCCTTTGGCCGCGAGGACAAGGAAGCCCGGCGCATCGTCATCTTCGGCGGTGGCAATATCGGCCTGTTCCTGGCGCAGCAGTTGGAAGAAGCCCATCCCGGCACCTCCATCAAGGTGATCGAGGCCAACAAGGAGCGGGCCGAGTTCATCGCCCGCACCCTGAATCGCACTGTGGTGCTCAACGGCGACGTGCTGGACCCGGAAATCCTGGAGGAGGCCTCGGTGGCCGCCGCCGAGGCCGTGGTCACCGTCACCAATGACGACGAGACCAACATTCTGGCCGGGCTGCTGGCCAAGCGCTATGGCTGCCGCCGTACCCTGACCCTGATCAACAAGGGCACCTACAACGCCCTGGTGGGACCGCTGGGCATCGACGTTGTGATCAGCCCGCGCGCCATCACCGTGTCCAATATCCTCCAGCATGTGCGGCGCGGCCGCATCCATGCCGTCCATTCCCTGCACGAGGGCTTTGGCGAGTTGATCGAGGCCGATGCGCTGGAAACCTCCAATCTGGTGGGCAAGCCGCTGCGCGACGTCAAGCTGCCCGTCGGCGTGCTGATCGGCGCCATCGTCCATAACGGCCAAGTGATCAGCCCGCGCGGCAGCACGGTGATCCAGGCCGGCGACCGCGTCATCCTGTTCGCCACCGCCGAAGCGGTGAAGAAGGTGGAAAAGATGTTCTCGGTCCGGCTGGAATATTTCTGATGGGATTGCCCCGGCCCCGTGCCGTCATTTTCGACTGGGACAACACATTGGTGGATTCGTGGGATTGCATCCGCGAATCCTACAACATGACCTTCCGTCATTTCGGCATGGCGGAATGGAGCATGGAAGAGACCCAGGCTCGCGTCGCCGCCTCCATGCGCGATTCCTTCCCCGCCATGTTCGGCGAGCGTTGGCCCGAGGCGAGGGACGTCTTCACCGCCAGTTTCGCCGCCATCCACTTGGATCACCTGCATCCGCTGCCGGGTGCCAAGGACATGCTGGACTCGCTGCGCGCCGCCGATATCACATTGGCGGTGGTCAGCAACAAGCGTGGTTCCTTCCTGCGCAAGGAAGCGGGGATCATGGGCTGGGAGGGCTATTTCACCCGACTGGTGGGGGCCGACGACGCCACCTTCGACAAACCCGACCCGGCCCCGGTGCACATGGCCCTGGAGGGAACCGGCATCGCCGTGGGTCCCGAGGTGTGGTTCGTGGGCGATTCGCCCATCGATATCCAATGCGCCGTCAATTCCGGCTGCTCGCCGGTCCTGATGCGGCCGCACCCCCCATACGAAGGTGAGTTCCCGGTCTCACCGGCCCGGTTTCTGCCGGGTTGCGGCCCGCTGGCCGATCTGGTGCGAGAACTATAGGTTCCCATCCCGGCAAATTGGTGCTAACCAAATGGGTTCGGCGGGGCGGCCTGCGGGTTTGCCCCAATACAACACTGGACAAATAAGAACGGATCCATCCCATGTCCGCAGAGAAGTCCCAAAATGTGCAGGATGTGTTTCTCAACTACATCCGCAAGAACAAGACTCCCGTCACGATCTTTCTGGTCAATGGCGTCAAGCTCCAGGGCATCGTTACCTGGTTTGACAATTTCTCGGTGCTGCTGCGTCGGGACGGGCATACTCAACTGGTCTACAAGCACGCCATTTCCACGGTGATGCCCTCCACCCCCATTTCGCTGTTCGAGCCGCCCATCAAGGAAAACGGCGAAGAGTAAGGTGGCAAGCGGTTCGGCCGAGTCTCAGCGCCAACGGGCCATGGTCGTCCACCCCGCCGTCAAGACGGCGGGGGAGGCCCTTCGCGCGCCCGAGGCCCGTCTGGCCGAGGCGGTGGGGCTGGCCCAGGCCATCGATCTCGACATCGTCGCCGCCGAAGCGGTGACGGTGGCCAAGATTCGTCCCGCCACCTTGCTGGGCAAGGGGGCGGTGGAGCGTCTGGCCGAGCTGATCACCGAATCCGAGATCACCCTGGTGGTGGTGGACGGCCATCTCTCGCCGGTGCAGCAGCGCAACCTTGAAAAGGCCTGGGCCTGCAAGGTCATCGACCGCACCGGCCTGATCCTGGAGATTTTCGGCGAGCGGGCGCGGACCCGTGAAGGCTCGCTGCAGGTGGAACTGGCGGCACTCAGCTATCAACGCTCGCGGCTGGTGCGGTCCTGGACCCATCTGGAGCGCCAGCGCGGTGGCTTCGGCTTCCTGGGCGGCCCCGGCGAGACCCAGATCGAGGCGGACCGCCGCATGATCGGCGATCGCATCGTCAAGCTGGAGCGCGAACTGGAAGACGTCAAGCGCACTCGCGACCTGCACCGCAAGGCGCGCCGCCGGGTGCCTTATCCCATCATCGCCCTGGTGGGCTATACCAATGCGGGCAAGTCCAGCCTGTTCAACACCATGACCCGGGCCGAGGTTCTGGCCAAGGACATGCTGTTCGCCACCCTTGACCCCACCATGCGGACCCTGGAGCTGCCCTCGGGCAAGAAGATCATCCTGTCCGACACGGTGGGCTTTGTCTCCGACCTGCCGCACGAGTTGGTGGCGGCGTTCCGCGCCACCCTGGAAGAGGTGCTGGAGGCCGATATCGTGGTCCATGTCCGCGACATCTCCCATCCCGACACCGAGGCCCAGGCCGCCGATGTGGAAACCGTTTTGCGGGAACTGGGGCTGGCGGAGGTGGTGGATCGCGGACTGATCGAGGCCCTGAACAAGATCGACCTGCTGGACGAGGGGCGGCGCGACGAGGTGTTTAACCAGGCGCGGCGCCGTCCTGATTGCCTGGCGTTGTCGGCCTTGACCGGCGAGGGCATCCAGGACCTGTTGACCGAGCTGGATCGCCGGATCGGCGCCGGGCGCGAGGTGGTGGATCTGTCCCTGCCGCTGTCCGATGGCGCCTCCATCGCCTGGCTGTATCGTCATGGCGAGGTGGTGGCCCGGCGCGACGACCAGTCCCACGCCTTCATGCGGGTCAAGCTTGACGCCGCCGATCTCAAACGCTTCCATCAACGTCAGGCCGATGGGCGAGGTGCATCGTGAGTTCCATGGTCGATCCCCAGTCCGTCGCCGCCATCATCCGCGAGGTCGCCGAAGCCGAGATATTGCCTCGCTTCGGCCATCTCTCGGCGGGACAGATCCGCGAGAAAAAGCCGGGGCAACTGGTCACCGAGGCCGATACCGAAGCGGAACGGGTGCTGTCGCTCCGTCTGACCGGCTTGCTGCCTGGGTCGAAAGTCGTGGGCGAGGAGGGGGTGGATGCCGATCCCGCCCTGCTGGGGGCGCTGGAGCAGTCCGACCCGGTCTGGATCATCGATCCGGTGGACGGCACCGGTAATTTCGCCAAGGCCAATCCTCGTTTCGCCGTCATCATCGCCCTGGTGGTGGACAAGATTACCCGGGCGGGCTGGATCTATGATCCGGTGGCCGGACGCATGGTGGTGGCGGAACAGGGGAGTGGCGCCTGGCTGGGGGGCGATCGGCTGTCGGTCCTGGCTCCGGCGCCGCTGGAAAAGATGACCGGTTCGGTCAAGCGCTCGGCCCATCTGGTCTCGAAGGTGGCCAAGGTCGGACGGAAGGGCAGCGCCGCCCACGACTATATCGACCTCGTAACGGGCGTGCTGCATTTCGCCCATTTCGCCCGGCTGATGCCGTGGGACCATGCCGCCGGTGTGCTGATCCATGCCGAGGCCGGGGGCTATTCCAGCCTGTTGAATCACAAGCCCTATCAGCCGATTCCGTGCAAGGCCGGTCTGCTGCTGGCCCCCAGCGAGGGCAGCTGGCGCAGCCTCAAGGTGCTGGTGGAATAGGGCTACTGGATCACCAGGGCGGGCTCGATATCCGTCCTGGAAAAGTCGTCACCCTTGAACAACAGGGGGAGTGTCCGCGTCTTGGCGACGGCATAGGCAAAGATATCCCCGAAATTGAGATTGGCCGGATGGCCGCTTCCCTTTCCGAATGCGACGAAAGCGTTCCACGCGGCAGCCATGTCGCTGGGGCCTGGGGGCGCGATCTCGAACAAATCGGGGGAGAGAAGGTCGTCGAGCAGGACCACTGCCGGATGACCAAGGCGGCCATAGGCGACCATGCGGGCCTCAACGACGGAAACGCTGCTGATAACCACGCGGCGAGCCTGTTTCAGGCGGGAAAGGTACTGAAGATGGTCGGGCTCGTTCAGGATGATCGCCATCAAGGCCGAAGTATCGATGGCGATCATCGGGGCAGACCGGCATCGTCGTATTCGACCGCCTCGAAGCCGTCCATTCGGGGGGATAGGCGGTGCAGTTGGGCCAGGACAGCGTCGAACCGGGCCCAGGGCGAGGGTGACGGGTGATCGCGGCCGATATCTTCCAACATCCGGTCCAGCGCGGCTTCGACGGCGGCGGTCTTGCCGAGGCCGGTCATCCTGCTCAGCCGTTCGATCTTGGCGACCACTTGTGGATTGGCGATTTGAACGGGCATGGCGTTTCCAAATGTATATTGATCGTCAATAAATATACATAATGGCGACGCGTTGCCGCAAGCCGCGCCCTTATCCCTCCCGGTGAATGGCGAAGGGGCCAGAAGCCTGGCAGACCGGCATCATCTCGATGCGGTTGATGTTGACATGGGCGGGCAGGGAGGCGGCCCAATAAACCGCTTCAGCAACGTCTTCCGAGGTCAGCGGCGTGGTGCCGTCATAGACCTTGGCCGCCTTGTCGGCATCGCCGTGGAAGCGGACCACCGAGAATTCCGAGCCGCCGCACAGGCCGGGCTCGATATTGGTGACGCGGACCTTGGTCTTGACCAGATCGGCGATGAGATTCAGCGAGAACTGGCTGACGGCGGCCTTGGTGGCGCCATACATATTGCCGCCGGGATAGGGATAGGTCCCGGCCACCGAGCTGATATTGACCACATGGCCGCGGTTGCGCTCCACCATGCCGGCCAGCACGGCGCGGGTCATGTACATCAATCCCTTCAGATTGGTGTCGATCATGGTTTCCCAGTCGTCCAACTCGGCGGCCTGGGCCGGTTCCAGCCCCAGGGCAAGGCCGGCATTGTTGACCAGCACGTCGATATCCCGGAATTCCGCCGGAATGGCTTCGACAAAGGCAGCCACGGCGGCGCGGTCGCGCACATCCAGTACGGCGGCGTGAACCGGAGTTGGCAGATCCACCTTCAGAGCGTCGAGCCGTTCGGCCCGGCGGCCGCAGACCACCAGCCGCGCGCCTTCGGCAGCAAAGCGCCGCGCGATGGCGGCGCCGAATCCGGCGGTGGCGCCGGTCACCAGGACGCAACGATTTTGCCACATGATCAGTCAGCCTCGGATGCACGGGGGCCAAGCGGCCGCTTGGGGTCGTCGTCGCGCAGCATCACCAGATGGGGCATGGGCGACAGGGCGTTTTCGATCTTCCAGATATAGACGCGATAGGTTCCGAACGGCTTTACCGAGCTGGCATTGTGCTCGACCACATTGGCGTCGGTGGTGATGCGGAATTCGCCCTCCATGTTCAGGCCCATTTCGGCCAGGATCTGGGCATCGGAAGGCTTCATGGCATTGGCGTGGATGGCGATGGCGCCGTTTTCCTTCGAGCGCATGGCCAGCAGGCGGGCATCGCGACGCAGCAGGGCGATCAACTGGACCTTCTCCAGGCGCCCGGCGCGCTCGTATTCGACCCCGAAGCGGCCGCGGCCCTTGGACTCCAACTTGCGCACCGCGATATCGCGCATCAGGTCCTTCTTGATATTGGCGATCTTCTCCGGCTCGTTTTCCGGAGTGACCTTGCCCTTGCGATAGTCATCCAGGATGGGCGCCCAGAGCAGGTCGCCCTTGAAGGTCAGCGAGTAGTCGCCGTAACGCGACAGCCGCAGCTCGCTCTTGAACTTGTCGGGGATGTAGCACGACGACAGCAGCAGCATCGCCGCCAGCACCCCCAGACGCTTCAGCCAATCACCGACCACCCGACCCTCCGGATTTTTCCAGGCCTTTGGCAGCCTGCCACAGCGCTTCCATTTCGTCGAGCGACGCCGTTTCGGGCGAGCGTCCCTGGGCCTTCAATTCGGATTCGATATGGCCGAAGCGGCGCTCGAACTTGGCATTGGCGCGCTTCAGGGCGCGTTCGGGGTCGATATCGAGCTTGCGGGCCAGATTGACGCAGACGAACAGCACGTCGCCCATCTCGTCCTCCAGCCGGTCATGGGGGGCGCCGGTCTCGATCTCGTGGGTGATCTCGCGCGCTTCCTCGGCCAGCTTGTCCAGAATGGTGACGGCCTCGGCCCAGTCGAAGCCGACGCGGGCGGCGCGTTTTTGCAGCTTCAGGGCGCGGGTCATGGGCGGCAGGGTGCGGGCGACGCCCGCCAGCACGCCCGGCGCCTCGGGATCGGCGGATTTGGCGGCGCGCTCCCGGGCCTTGGTCTCTTCCCAAGCCTCCACCTGACCGGCACTGTCGCGGCCATCGGGCTGCTCGAACACATGGGGATGGCGGCGGATCATCTTGTCGGCGATGGCGGTGGCGATAGCATCGAAGTCGAAATGACCCTGCTCCCGGGCCATCTGGGCGTAGAACACCACCTGGAACAGCAGATCGCCCAACTCGTCCTTGAGGGCGGGCATGTCGCCATGGTCGATGGCCTCGGCCACCTCATAGGCTTCCTCGATGGTATAGGGCGCGATGGTGGCGAAGCTCTGCTCCAGGTCCCAGGGACAGCCGCCCTTGGGGTCGCGCAGCCTCGCCATGATGGCGATCAGCCGGTCGATGGGGCGCGGCTCAGGCATCGGGCTTGGCCTCGGCGGCGAAGTCGGCGCCCCGGCCCCAGGGATCGTCCACCATCAGCCGGGGGCTGACCTGGGCATAGGTGGCGGTGATCTCCTCGAAGGGCACGTCGTTGAAGCTGCCGCGCTGGCGGACATATTCCATATGGCGGCGGTTGCTGGTGTCGAATTCGTGGAACACCGAATCCTCGCTTCCGTCCCATTCCAGGGGATGGACCCCGAATTTCTGGCACAGCGACAGATTGAAGGCGGGGGTGGCCTTGACCCAGCGCCCCGCCAGCCAGACCTCGGCGAAGGCGTGCCAGCACAGCACGTCGCCGCCATTGACCTCCAGCAGCTTGGGGGTGGCGAGGTGGTTGCGCACATCGGCGAAGCCCACCCGGGCGGGAATACCCACCGCCCGCAGGCAGGCGGCCAGCAGGGCTGCCTTGGGGATGCAAAAGCCGCTGCCGAGCGCCAGCACGTCCTTGGCGGAATAGCTTTCCGGGACATTGAAACGGACATAGGGATCGTAAAGCACCCGGTCGCGCACGGCGTAATAGATCCGCACCGCGGTGTCGCGGGTGTCGGTTCCTCCCCCTGCCGCCTCGCGGGCGAAGGCGATGATGGCGGGATCATCGGACTGGATGAAGCGGGAGGGGGCCAAGCTTGCTGGATCGGGGGTCATGGCGGGCAGCCGTGCAAGGAAGAGGGAAAGGCAGGATACAAAAAAAGAAGGCGGCTTCCTCGCGAAAACCGCCTTCCGATACCGAATTTGTCCGGCTCAGCCCAGATTGGCCTCGACGAAGTCCCAGTTCACCAGATTGTCCAGGAAGCACTGGACGAAATCGGGGCGGCGGTTCTGCCAGTCGAGGTAATAGGCGTGTTCCCACACATCCACGGTCAGCAGCGCGGTCTGGCCATGGGCCAGGGGCAGGTCGGCATTGGCGGTCTTGGTGATCTTCAGCTTGCCACCATCCAGAACCAGCCAGGCCCAGCCCGAGCCGAACTGACCGACGGCGGCGGCCTTGAAGTCTTCCTTGAACTTGTCGAATCCGCCCAGATCGGCCTCGATCTTGGCCAGCAGCTTGGCGCCCGGCTTACCGCCGCCGCCCTTCTTAAGGCAGTTCCAGAAGAAGGTGTGGTTCCACACCTGGGCGGCGTTGTTGAAGATGCCTTGCTTGGCGGGCAGGTCGGCGGCCGCGATCTTGATCACCTCTTCCAGCGACTTGGACGCCAGATCGGTGTCCTTGGTCAGGTTGTTGAGGTTGGTCACATAGGCGGCGTGGTGCTTGCCATGATGGAACTCGAAGGTGCGGGCCGAGATATGGGGCTCCAGCGCATCAATGGCGAAGGGAAGGGACGGAAGCTCGAAAGCCATGGGATCACCTCGTATGGATCAAGGGGTTCTGATAGGGATTGGAAAATCTCTAAATGATTGGCTGAAACATATGGTCTCGGACCCCGGATGTGAAGGCCCAATTATGCGAAAGACAGCCGGGCCTGTGCGGTGGCCAGCCGCGCCGAGGCCAGACCGCTGGCGATGGCGGCCTCGATTGTACAGGGCCAGGGCGAGGCCAGCCAGTCACCGGCGAGGAAAATATGGGGATGCGCGGTACGCGGCCCCGGACGCCGGGCGATGGTGTCGCGGTCATGGGCCAGGGTGGCGCGGCGCTCCTTCATGATGCGGAAGGCGGGCGGCGACGAAGCGGGCAGGCCGATGGCGCGGCAGGCCTCGTCCCACAGCAGGGCGGCCACATCCTCGGCCGGGCGCTCGGCCAGGGAATCGGCGGCCGAAACCGTCACCGACAGCACGTCGCCCCGGGCGAACAGCCAATGCCCGGCGGCATTGACCAGGCCGAGGAAATGGGAGCCGCCGGGCAGGGCGGCTGGACCGTCCAGGCGGAAATGGGCGTTGACGATGGGCCGGGTCGGCATCTCGGGCATCTGGCCGGGCAGGACCGAGGTCAGCGCCCAGGGCGGCAGGGCCAGGATGGCCCGGTCCTGGGGACCAAGTTCGATGCGGCCGTCATCGAAGGTGAGACCATGACCATCGGCGGCCAACAGGCGGCGGCGGAAATGGATTTCGGCGCCAAAGCTTCCCAGGGTGGCCAGGGCCGGAGCCACCAGCGCCGCCGACAGGCCCAGGGGGAAGACCCAGGGGATCAGGGCCGCATTGCCGCCCAGCAGGGCGCGGCGCATGGTCCAGGCGAACATGCGGGCCGAGGCTTCCTCGGGCGCGGTGTTGAGGATGGCCTCGCACATGGGCAGCCAGAAGCGGGTGAAGGAGCGGCCGCCGCCCAGGCGGCTTTTCACGGTTTCGGCCTTGCCGGTCCAGGGCAGCCCCAGGGCGCGCAGGATTTCCCCCAGCCCGGCGGGCAGGCTGGTCGGCGTCACCGTCCAGCGGCTGCCGGTGGCGAGATCGGCGAAGGGAAAAGCCGGGGCGGTGGGGATCATGGCCTCCAAGCCGCCGGTGGCGCTGGCATAGGCCAGCGCGGTGCGGTTGGCGCCCAGCACCAGATGGCTGCCATTGTCGATGATCCGGTCCAGCTTCTCGTCGCGGAACGAGCGGCAGCGGCCGCCCGCGTGACCGGCGGCCTCGTGCAGCACCACCTTGCGGCCCGACCGGGCGGCGGCGACGGCGGCGGAAAGGCCGGCCAGACCGGCGCCGACGATGTGGAGGGTGCCGTTCACGGTGGCGCTCACGCCGTCAGGCCGCGATAGATGCCGGAGACCAGGATCACGGCGGCATCGACGCGCCCCAGCTTGACCCGCTCGGCCAGGGGGTCGCCCTTGCGCAAGCGCCTCGACAGTCGTTCCGCCACCCGTACGGTCATGGCGGCCTGCAGGCGCAGCCTTGTATCCTTGATCAGGGCGGGAAGCGGCTGGGCCAACTCGATCAGGGCATCGGTGGCGTCAAGGGTACGGTCGATCACGGCGCGCAATTCGGGCGGCGACCTGGTTCCGGTCAGGACCTCGGTGGTCAGCCCCGCCTGATGCATCCAGTCGCGCGGCAGGTAGACCCGGCGCAACTGGGCAAAATCCTTGCCGCAGTCCTGCAGGTGATTAAGGACCTGCAGTGCCGCGCACAGGGCGTCGGATGGGGCATAGGTGGCATGGGATTCGCCGTGCAGATCCAGCAGGAAGCGCCCGACCGGCGCCGCTGAATAGCGGCAATAGCTCATCAGGTCGGCCCAGTCCTCGCAATAGTCCCGCACCGCGTCACGGCGGAAGGCGTGCAGCAACTGCGAGGCATCCTCGATCAGGGGGGCTTCGCCCTTGACGGCGGCGCGATAAGTCTCGGCCAGCACCAGCGCCGGGCCTGACGCGTGGCC
This sequence comes from Paramagnetospirillum marisnigri, assembly GCF_001650715.1. Classification (GTDB taxonomy): domain Bacteria; phylum Pseudomonadota; class Alphaproteobacteria; order Rhodospirillales; family Magnetospirillaceae; genus Phaeospirillum; species Phaeospirillum marisnigri. Next base: position 24,324 of record NZ_LWQT01000120.1, read on the forward strand.
GTGCAGAGCTTCGTCGAGGGCGTTGAGGCCCGCCACCTTCGCTTCCGGGGACATAAGGGCATTGTCGGCGATATCGTCGGCATGCCGGGCGAAGTGGTAATAGGCCATGATGGTGGCGCGCTTGTCGGCGGCGAGCAGCAGCGAGGCGACCGGAAAATTCTCCTCGTTCGCCGTCTTGCTGGCGGCAACATAGGTTTCTGCGGCGGCGGCGCGGGTCACGGCGGCTCCTGGCGGTGGTGCGGATGCGATTGCGGCCCTATATATGCCATGCGCCGCCTTGGAGAAACAGAAGCTTGATGCCCCATTCCGACGACCTATCCCATGCAGCCCGTCAGGTCCATGACCTGGACCGCGAGCGCTTCCTGACCGCCCTGTTCGCGCCCAAGGATCGCCGTGAAGGTCTAATGACGCTCTATGCCTTCAACCTGGAGATAGCCCGGGTGCGTGAAAGCGTGCGCGAGCCCATGGCGGGAATGATCCGGCTGCAATGGTGGCGCGAGATGCTGGCGACCGTCGACGAGGATGGTGATGCGGACCGTCATCCGGTGGCGGCGCCGCTGCTGGATCTGGTGCGGGCCCACGCCCTGCCGCTGGAGCTGTTCGAGGCGCTGCTGGCATCCCGCGAGCGCGACCTGGACCCCGACGGCCCCGCCGACCTGGAGGCGGCCGAGACCTATGCCGCCGACAGTTCCGGCGCCCTGAGCCAATTGGCCATGCTGGCGCTCGGCGTGGGGGAGGAGGAGGCGTTGCGGGCCGCCCGGCATGTGGGTATCGCCTGGGCGCTGCTGGGGCAGGCCCGCGCGGTGGGATTTCACCTGTCAATCGGCCGGTTGACGCTGCCCGAGGCGTTGTTGCGCTTGGCGGGCAGCAGCGGCGGGGCGGTCATGTCCGGGCAGGCGCCGCGCGCCGCCATTACCCAGGCGGTACGGGCCATGGCGCAATTGGCGGATGGCCATCTGAAAAAGGCGCGGCGGCTGCGAGTGCCGAGGGCCGGGTTGGCGGCGGTGCTTCCGGCGGTGCTTGCCGACGGCCATCTTTCTGCGCTAAGATCATGTGGTTGGGATCCATTCCATCCCAAGCTGGCCCTGGCGAGGCATCGGCCTCTGGCTCTGGCTTTTTCCCATTGGCGGGGCCGTTTCTGACGCAAATTACGATATCGAAACGTCATGTTGCGGTATCGCAATGATGGCGCGTCAACCGCATTGACGTAATGTTCAGCCTTGTTGTCCGGCCAGGAAGGCGGCATCGCCACCGGCAGCGGCGGTATTGACGCTGAGGCAGGTTTCGGCGGCATAGCGCAGCAGGGTATTGGGGCCGCCCGCCTTGGGACCGGTCCCGGAAAGTCCTTGTCCCCCAAAGGGTTGCGATCCAACCACCGCGCCGATCATGGAGCGGTTGACATAAACATTGCCCACCCGCAGCCGGGCGCGAATATGGTCGATGGTGGCATCGATGCGGCTGTGGATGCCCAATGTCAGCCCGTAGCCGCTGGCGGCGACGGTGTCGATGACAGCGTCCAGCCCTTGGGACTCCCAGGCCACCACATGCAGGATGGGGCCGAACACCTCGGTGTCGAGACGCTTGGCATCGGCCAATTCGAATACCCTTGGGGCGAAGAACAAGCCGCCGGAAGTGCTGGGCGCCTGGGCCACCAGTCGGGAGCAACCGGCCATGCGCTCGGCATGGGCCTCCAGCATGGCCTTGGCCTCGGCATCGATCACCGGGCCGATATCACTGGCGAGGTCCTTGGGATCGCCCACCACCAATTCGGCCATGGCGCCGACCAGCATGGGCTCAAGTTTCACCCAGGCCTCGCGCTGAATCAGCAACAGGCGGAGCGCCGAACAGCGCTGGCCCGCCGAGCGGAAGGCACTTTCCATCACATCACCCAGCAATTGCTCGGTCAGGGCGGAGGAATCGGCGATCATGGCGTTGATGCCGCCGGTCTCGGCGATCAGCGGCACGATGGGGCCATCCTTGGCCGCCAGGGCTCGCTGGATGGATTTGGCGGTGGCGGTGGAACCGGTGAAGGCCACCCCGGCGACGGCGGGATGGGACACCAGGGCGGCTCCGATGGCGGGGCCGCCGGGGACCAGATGCAGCACCTCCTTGGGAATACCGGCGGCGTGCAACAGGCGCACCGCCCGGGCGGCCATCAGCGGCGTCTGTTCCGCCGGTTTGGCCACCACCGTATTGCCCGCCGCCAGGGCGGCGGCCACCTGACCCACGAAAATGGCCAGGGGAAAGTTCCACGGCGAGATGCAGACGAATACGCCCCGGCCGCGCAAGGACAGGGTATTGGCCTCCCCCACCGGGCCGGGCAGGTGGTGCGGCGCGAACAGCCTACGGGATTCGGCGGCATAGAAACGCAGGAAGTCCACCGCCTCGCGGATTTCGGCCAGGGCGTCGGGGATGGTCTTGCCCGCCTCAATGATGGCCAGGGCCATCAAGCCGACCCGGTCAGCCTCCAGCGCATCGGCGGCCTTGTCCAGCAGCGCTGCCCGCGCCGGGGCGCCGAGCCCATCCCAGGCGGCAAAGGCGGTGGCGGCCGTCGTCATGGCCTGCTCCGGATCGGCGTCGGGCGGAGACGGCGCGGGCGGCACCTTTGCCAAGCCCTTCTCCAACTCAGCCAGGGCCAGGGGGCAGGCGAGGTCGAGGCCGCGTGAATTGATCCGCTCGGCGGCGAACAGGTCGCGGGGCTGCGGGATGGGCGAGGGGGCATCCAAGCGGTCGAGGGGATCGCCGACAACCTCCGCCACCGGCAGGGCGGAATCGGCCAACCGGTTGACGAAGGAGGTGTTGGCGCCGTTCTCCAGCAGGCGCCGCACCAGATAGGGCAGCAGGTCCTGGTGGCTGCCCACTGGGGCATAGGTGCGGCAGGGACGGCCGGGCACCATCTGGTGATAGAGCGATTCGCCCATGCCGTGCAGGCGTTGGAACTCCCAGTCGGCGCGGCTGCCCGCCAGTTCCGCCACCGCCGCCATGGTATGGGCGTTGTGGGTGGCGAATTGGGGAAAGATCACGTCCCCGGCGGCCAGGGCGGCGGCGGCGCAGGCCAGATAGGAGATGTCGGTGGCGGCTTTGGTGGTGAATACCGGATAGGCATCGAGGCCACGTTCCTGCGCCCGCTTGATCTCGCTGTCCCAATAGGCGCCCTTGACCAGGCGCAGCATCAGGCGACGACGACCGGCGCGGGCCTGATCGGCCAGCCAGCCGATCAGGGCCTGGGCGCGGGTCTGGTAGGCCTGCACCGCCAGCCCGAAGCCGTCCCAGCCCGCCAGGGAGGGCTCGGCCAGGGCGGCGGCGACGGCATCCAGGGACAGGTCCAGGCGATCGGCCTCCTCGGCATCCACCGTCAACCCGATATTGACGTCCTTGGCGAGGCGGCACAGCTCCAGCAGGCGGGGAATCAGCTCGGCCCGCACCCGCTGGCGCTGGGCCATTTCGTAGCGGGGGTGCAGCGCCGACAGCTTGACCGAGATTCCCGGCCCCGCCACGGGACCCCGCCCGGCCGAGGCGCGGCCCACCGCGGCGATGGACTCGGCATAGGAATCGAAATAGTGCCTTGCGGCCTCACCGGTGCGCGCCGCCTCGCCCAGCATGTCGAAGGAGTGGCGATAGCCCTTGGCCTCCCATTCGGCGGAATGGGCCAGGGCCTCCTCGATGCTGCGGCCCATGACGAACTGGCGACCCAGCAGTCCCATGGCTGCGATCAAGGCGCGGCGCATCACCGCGTGGCCCAAGCGCTCGGCCAGGGAGCGTACGGCACCGGGTTTGACCGGGTGCAGGCCGCGCGCCCCGAACATCAGCGCCCAGGTGGAGGCGTTGACGAAGGATGACGGGCTGTGGCCGAGATGCTCCTCCCAATGGGCGGCGCCCAGCTTGTCGTCGATCAACCGGTCCTGGGTGGCGGCATCGGGAATGCGCAGCAGCGCCTCGGCCAGGCACATCAGGGCGACGCCTTCCGGCGTCGACAGGCGGTATTCCGCCAGGAATCCGTCGAGATCGAGGAAATGGGGGCGATGGGTCCGGGCCAGTTCGACCATGGCCCGTGCCTGGGCGAGAATTTTCCGGCGCTGATCCGTCGACAATGGCACCGAATGGGCCAGAAACGGCACCAGCGATCCCTGGTCGGCCGCCTTCAACTGGTGAAGGGCGGCACGGCTGGGATCGCTGGCGAAACCGGAGGTCTGGATCATTCAACCTCCCGGGGGGATGCCCCCTCAGTCGGAAAGCTTGCAGGTCTTGAAGCCGAACAGGGTATAGGCCGGGCACCAGCTCAGCAGCGCGGTCAACAGCGGCACCACGCCGATCCAGCCCCACCAGCCGATGGTACCGGTGGCGGCCAGGGCGATGAGGGCGAGTCCGGCGATGATGCGGGCGATGCGGTCGATGCTGCCGATATTCTTGCTCATAAGGGTCTCCTGCATTGGATATGGCGATGACGTGGCGGCATTAAACCCATCATCGCCATCCGCGTCCGTGACCAAGTCACACACCGCTGCTCAATGACTCGATGGCTGCGCGATCCAATACCGTCAGGGCACCGCGCCCCAGCGCCACCCAGCCCCTCCGCTCGAATTCCTTCAACTGGCGGCTGATGACCTCGCGCGCCGTGCCCAATTCCACCGCCATGTCCTGGTGAGTGGCCCGGACGGCGCCATCGGCTCCGGCACGGCCCAGCAGCCAGCCCGCCAGTCGCACGTCGATGCGGCCGAAGGCCACTTCCTCGATCAGCATCAGCAGGTCGGCGATGCGCAGCGCATAGGCGGAAAACACGAAGTCGCGGAAGGCCTCGGAACGAGCCAGCAGGGTCTTGAAGGCCGATGACGGCAGGATGATCATCTCCACCGGCGTCTCCGCCACGCCCTCGGCGCCATAAGCCTCGTTGGCGATCAGGCAATTGGTGGTCAGAACACAGGATTGGCCGCGTTCCACCCGGTAGAGAACAATCTCGCGCCCGCCTTCCGACAGCTTGTGAACCCGGATGGCGCCGTCCACCACCAGCACATAGTTGGAACATTCGGCGCCGTCGCGAAACAGCACGGTCCCGGCGGGAACGGTCATGGCCCGGGCCGACTGGTCGAACAGCCGTGCCGAGTCGGGGTCGAGGCGGGTCAGCCCGGGGAAACTGGTCAGGCTGGGGTCCGCCATTACACCGCTTCCACGACGCAAGTGAGGTTGAGCTCGCCCGCCGTGTTGTTGACGGTGGCGAGGCAGGCTTCGACCCGGGCGGGGATGGAGACCGAAAAACGGGTGACATAGATCCCCTGTTCGGGGATACGCTGGGCGTCCATGCGCACGATATTGGCCTGGAACTGGCCGAATACCTCGGACAGTCGCGCCACCAGACCGGGGCGGTCACCGCCGGAAACCACCACCCGGTGGGTGATGCGGCCCAAGGGCCCATGGCTGGCGTCAAGCTCGAAGCCACGCACCGAGACGCGCGCCCCGGCCAGTTCGGGCAGGTGGCCGAGATCGGCCTCCACCTCGGCGGGGCTGAGATCGGCCGGAATATCGCAGACCGACGAGAATTCCCCGCCGCTGCCCAGCATGGCGAAGCTGGTATCGCCCAGATTGGCGCCGATATCGAACAGCCGCCCGGTGATGGCCGCCACCAGGCCGGGACGATCGGGGCAGAACACGGAAATCAGCACGGTGGACATGGCGGCCTCGCGGTTTGGAGCATTCTCGACGTCATCATGGGCCAGACGCGGCCATTTGTTAACCCCGAGACATCCGTCTATACTCCGCGCCATGAAACGTGCGCTGGTCCTGGCAATAGTCGTGGTGGCCGCCCTGGTGGCCGGTTGGTGGTGGTGGCGGGAAAAGACCTTGGCCATCGACCCCGCCGATTCCGTCCAGGTGGCGCGTGGTCGGGTACTGTATGCCACCCATTGCGCCTCCTGCCATGGTGCCCAGCTTCAGGGCGAGCCCGACTGGCAGACCCGTAAGCCCTCGGGCGAGCTTCCGGCGCCGCCCCACGATGCCAGCGGCCATACCTGGCACCATTCGGAAGAGCAGTTGTTCGCCATCATCAAGCACGGTATGGCGCGCTTCGCGCCGCCGGGCTACAAGACCGCCATGCCGTCCTTTGTGGGCGTGCTGACCGATTCCGATATCCGGGCGGCGCTGGCCTTTATCGAGTCCAACTGGCCGTTGGAAATCCACCAGCGTCGTGCCGCCATGGGCGGGCGCTGACCAAGCAGAAGGGGGGAGCCGCCTTGGCTGCCAAGATCAAGATCGGCAATTACGGCTATACCTGCCAGCCGCGCTGGGGCTTCGGGCGTCCGACCCATCCCCGCCTGACCGAGATCGTGGAACGCCACCGCGCCGATTACGGCCGCCTGATCGACCGTTTCGCCGAGTTGTCCGATCTGTTCGCCGCCATCCCGTTGCAGGCGCCCGAGGATTCTCCCGGCCCGCGCTGGATGAATCCGTGGTTCACCGCCGTGGACGCGGTGGCGCTGACCGGCATGCTGGCCCGCCATGATCCCCGGCTGCTGATCGAGATCGGCTCGGGCAATTCCACCAAATTCGCCCGCCACGCCATCACCCAGCGGCGCTTGCGCACCAAGATCGTCTCCATCGATCCCGAGCCGCGCGCCGAGGTCGATGCCCTGTGTGACGAGGTGATCCGCGCCCCGGCCGAATTCGTCGATCCGGCGGTGTTCTCGCGGCTGAAGAGCGGCGACATCCTGTTCATCGACAGTTCCCATCGCAGCCTGGAGAATTCCGACGTCACCGCCTTGTTCCTGGAGGTGCTGCCCGAGCTGCCGCCCGGCGTCATCGTCCATATCCACGACGTCTATCTGCCCTACGACTATCCGCCCCATGCCGAGGGGCTGATGTATAACGAGCAGTATCTGCTGGCCGCCCTGCTGCTGGGCGAGGCCAAATGGCTGGAACCGGCCTTTCCCGCCTTCCTGGCGTCGCAGGACCCGCAGTTGTCGGCGCGGCTCGATCCCATCTGGCGGGCGGTGGGGACCAACGCCTTCCCGGCGCCGTCCAATTCGTTCTGGCTGAATATCAAGAAACGCCGCTAACGATCTGACTCAATAGGCATAAATCATATATTATTCTCCCCCCGCGAAGCCAGGGGAGGGGGCTCGGTCGGCGCAGGTTCTTCCACGTTGATGTCCGCCGGTTTCTTGCCGGCGGCATGACGGGTCCAGGCCTGGATGAGGCCGTCTTCCAGGGCGTGGGCGAAGCGGGCGGGATCGAAGACGGGTGAGCTGGGCAAAGCCTGCATCAGGTGCTGGCGCAACCCCGCCAACCGGTCGGGATGGCGGCCCAGTTCGGTGGCCCGGGCCAGGAAGACTTCCGGTGTCGCCACGGCAAGCTCCGCCAGTCCCACCGCATGCAGCAGCGAGGTCGCCACCCGAGATCCCAGCCGAGGGCCGGTGACGGTCAGCATGGGCACCCCCATGCGCAATGCGTCGGCGGCGGTGGTATGGGCGCCGCAGACCAGGGCGTCCAGGAACAGATCGGCGGCGGCAATGCGCCGCAGATGCTGGTCACGCGGCAATGGCGGCGCCCAGATCAGGCGGCCGGGATCGATCCCGGCGGCGCGGGCGGCCTGTTCCAGCCGCGCCCTGGCGGCATCGGGCGGCGCCAGTTGCCACAATACCGAGCCCGGCACGGTGGCGAGGACCGCCAGCCACAGGCTGAAGCTTGCGCGATCCAGCTTGCGATGGCCGTTAAAGGAGCAAAACACCACGCCAGTGGCGGGCAGGCCCAGTTCCGCCCGATCGGGAATCGAACCCGGCGGGCTCCATGCCTGATTGGCCTGATAGCTATGGGGCAGGCGGATCAGCGTCTCGCTGAAATGCCCGGCATGGTCGGGCGGCACCAGCACCGGATCGACCACGGCGTAATCGAGCCAGGGGGCGCCGGAACTGGCGGCGAGGCCCAGCCACACCGCCTGCACCGGCGCCGGGCGATGGGCGGCGATGCCGGGGCGGGCATGGCGGGTGAAGACCGAAAGGTCGATCAGGACATGGACGCCATCGGCGGCGATGCGGGCGGCGGCGGCACGGTCGGTCATGGCGGCGAGATCGACGAAGGCGCCATGGCAGTCGGCGGCGATCCGGGACCGCCAGTCCGAGCCGTCGTCCGGGCCGACGGAATAGGCTTTGGGAATGACCCGACTCCGGTCGTGATGGCGGAACAGATCGCCTGCCAGATGCATGGTGGCGTGGTCGCGGAAATCCGGCGACAGATAGCCTACCACCAGGGGCGGCGGCGCCTTGGCCTGGGGCCGGATCACCGGCCGGGGCAGGCTCGGCACCCGGAAGGTGGCCTCGGCGCTGGCGATGCGGCGCAACTCCTCGCCGCTGAACGGGTAGAACAGGGCGTCCTGGGTGGAGATCAGCAATTGCCGCCGCGCCAGGGTGTCACCAAGCCGCGCCCGCATCTCGGCGAACAGGGCCTCCTCCTCGTCCCATTGGGCGCCCTCGCGATAGGCGCGCAGCAGGTGGCCCTGGGGCGCGGCCAGATCGGGGGCGAGTTCCAGGGCGCGCTTCAGCCGCTCCACCGCCGCGTCGACGCGGCCCAGCCGCAGCAGGGTCTGGCCCAGCAGCGCCTGCAACTCGGCGACGCCGGGATGAAGCCGCACCGCGTCCTCCAGCGGCGCCAGGGCGTCCTCGGGCCTGCCGCTGGCCAGCAGCAGGCCCAGATTGACATGGCCGCCGGGATGATTGGGCGCCGCCCGGGTCAGGCGGCGGAAAGCGGCCACCGCCTCGGCCTGACGGTTGAGCTGGCGATAGGCGTTGCCCAGGGCCAACAGGCTTTCCGGGTCCTCGGTGGCGGCCAGCCGTTCGAGGAGGGGCAGGGCCTCGTCGGCGCGGTCCAGGGCCAGCAGCCCCTTGGCCTTGCTGAACAAGGCGGGCTGGTGTCCGGGTTCGGCCGCCAGGATACGGTCGAGATGGGGCAGGGCCTCGCCATGGCGCCCGGCCATCAGCAGGAACAATGCCAGATTGTAGCGGAGCGACGCGGCGCCGGGGGCGGCGGCCACCAGCCGTTCCACCACGGCGATGGCAGGCTTCAGCTTGCCCGACTGGGCCAGCTTTGCCGCTCTCGCCATCTCCTGGTCAATGTTCAGCGCCATGGCGCCTTTGTCGCCGAGCCCGGCGCCGGTTTCAAGGTGGAAAGACGTGGGTGGGATGGGCGATGCCTCGCCAGACCCCGTAACGCTTCTCGAACCAGTGATGCCGGATGGTGTGGAACACCTCGCCACTCCAGCCCTGGACTCCGACTTCCATGTGATCACCGTCCAGACGCACCAGACAGTAGCCGTTGGAATCCTCGCGCAGGCGGGTGGAACAGGCGGTGGTTGCTTGGACCAGCACCAGCGATCCGCCCTTCTCGCCGTTGATCAGCTCCACATGGGCGTGGTGGACATGGCCGGTCAGCACCAGATCGATGCCGTGTTCCACCAGGGTCTCGTAGGGATGGCCGCCGCTGGTGGTGGCGGGGGGATGGTGCATGAACACCACCCGGGCGGCCTTGGGGTTGGCCTCGGCCAGGGTGGTCTCCAGGTGGTCGAGATGGGAATCCTTCAGCGCGCCGGACTTCCAGCGCAGGCTGCGGGTGCTGTCCAGCCCCATGGCGACCACCGCCGAATCGGCCCAGACCGGCCGGACATCGTGGCCGGGAAGGTTGCGATGGAATTTGGCCCGGGGCCGGAAGAGGCGGGCCAGCGGACGATACAGGGGGTAAAGGTCGTGGTTGCCGGGCACCACCAGGGCGGGGGCCGGGATATGGGAGAGGAAGGCGCGCGCCTCGGCGAACTGGTGCGAGCGGGCGCGTTGGGTCAGATCGCCAGAAATGATCACCAGATCAGGGCGGTGATGTTCCAGGTCGAGCAGGAGGGCGCGAACCACCTTGGCCTCGGTGCGGCCGAAATGCAGGTCGGAGAGATGGGCGATGGTCCTCATGGCGCTTCCGGCCGAGGCGGCATCAACACGCGCAATGCCTGGGGCCGGGCCTTGAACACCAGTGGCGAGGCCATCACCGTCACCTCGCCGTCCAGCGAGACCATGATCCGGTGCTTGGGACTGGTGACCCGGACCTCGCGGGTGACGAAAGTCTGAAGCCTGCGACTGCCACGCCAATGCCCGATAACGGTCTCGGCCATCAGCCACAGCAGCGACAGGCGCCCGGAGCAGGCCGCCACATGGATTTCAAGGGTGCCGGAATCCAGGCTTTGACGCGACAGCGGCGGCGTTTCCTCTCGCCAGGCATTGTTGGTGATGAACAGCATGGGGGTCCGAACCACCACATGGCCCTCGGGAAGGTCCAAGGTGACGTCAACCATGGGGTAACGACGAAAGGCCCTGAGCGCGGCCAGGACCATGGCCCGCCATTTGCGCATGCCGTCGCGCTGCAGGTGGTCGCGGCGGCGCACGATCCAGGGATGCATGCCGAGCGAGGCCCAGATGGCGAAAGGCAGGCCGTTGACCTCGGCCAGATCGATATGGGCGGGGGAGGCATTGGCCAGGACGCGGGCGGCTTCGATCGGGTCGGCGGGGAGGCCCAGATCGCGGGCGAACAGATTCAGCGTTCCCAAGGGCAGGATACCCAGTGGCTTGTCGCGACCGAGCCCGGCGACGATGCCGGTGAGAATGGTGCCGTCGCCGCCGCCGATGACCACGGCATCCAAATCCGGGCGTCTGGCCGCGTCGGAAAGGGTGCGCGCCAGATCGCGGCGGCTGACGATCTGTGGTTCCACATGGTGGCCGCCTTCGCCCAGCACGGCACAGATGGCCGCCACGGTGGCATCCAGGGGAAGCCTGCGGAAACTGCCGCCAGAGCGGTTGATGACCAGGGCCAGTCGCATGCTAAGACTTGCACCGCTTTCCAGGGCCGCTGTCAAGGGTGACGAGGGGTCAGTCCTTCGGCGGCTGGAATGGCAGGTCGAAGCAGAAGCTTGCCCCCTGGCCCAACTGCGATTCGACGTGGATGGCGCCGCCATGTCGCTCGACGATGCGCTTGCACAGGGCTAGGCCGATACCGGTGCCTTCGTAGCGCCCGGCGGCGTGCAGACGCTGGAAAATGACGAAGACCCGCTGGTGATAGGCTTCCTCGATGCCGATGCCGTTGTCCTCGACCCGGAAATGCCAGCGGCCATCCTGCTGAGTGGCGGAGATGCGGATCAGTGGCGCCACATCGGGCTTACGGTACTTGATGGCGTTGGACATCAGATTTTGGAACAGGCTGAGCAGTTGGCGACGGTCGCCGATCAGCGGCGGCAATTCTCCCACCTCGATGATCGCCGCGCTTTCCTTGATCTGGATCGAAAGATTCTGTCGTGCCTCGGCCACCACCTCGTCCAGGTCGCAGGGCTTGAACGGCTCGCCCTGGGAGTTGACCCGGGAGTAGGCCAGCAGGTCGACGATCAAGTCATGCATGCGCTTGGCGCCGCCAACGGCATAGGAAATGTATTCCCGCGCCTGATCGTCCAATTGTTCCTGATATCGCTTTTGCAGCAATTGGAGATAGGAGGCGATGGATCGCAGCGGCTCTTGCAGGTCATGGGAGGCGATATAGGCAAAACGTTCCAGGTCGGCGTTGGAGGTGGCCAGTTGCCGGGCTTTCTTCTCGGTTTCGGCGCGCAATTCCTCCAGATGATGGGTACGCTCCTCCACCTGCCGTTCCAGGGAGTGGCTTTGAGCCTCCAGTTCGGAGGCCAGCAGCATGCGGGAATAGGCCCGGCGGTCCGACAGGCTGGCCAGCCAGAACAGCATGACCGCCAATATGGTGATCGCCACCGCCAGCGAGGCGAATTCGATCCAGAACGAGGCAAACGCGGTGGTTCGGGTTATGCCCACCGTTACCACCAGGGGATATCGTTCCAGGGTGCGGTAGCCGACGATCTTGGCATTGCCGTCCGCCACCGAGATGAAACGGGCAATGCCATGGGGGGTGCTGGCGAGGAATTTTGTGAACAGGTCACTTTTGGCCACCGAGCGGCCGAAAGACCCATATTGATCCGGCAACCGGGCCAGAAAGATGCCGTCACGGCGAAGGACCGAAATTCCGCCGGCCGGTTCGATCAGCAGGCTTTCCAGAACCTCAACCAGATAATGGGGGTCGATGCCCAGTCCCACCATGCCCCGGAAATTCCCCTTGGCATCACGGATGGCTCTTGAAAGAGGGATGATCTGGTGTCCATCCAGACGGTCGGTGATGGGATCGCCGACCAGCATTCGGCCCTGGTCGAGCCCCGCCCGATGGGCGCGGAAATGCTGGCGGTCCGAGACATCGATGGGCTGGCCGACCAGCCCGGTGGACGCCAAGCCGGGGCCGACCGACTTGCCATCGATACCGGCCACCACGAAATTGCGGGCCTCGGGAAAGCCGACCAGACGGCTTTGGAACCAGTTCAGCTGATCCGGCTTGGGCCAATGATCCGGGTCAATGGTCTGGCTGGCTTCCAGCAGTAAATTATCGATACTGCGGAAGGTCGAATCGGTCTGGAACTCCAGCGTCCGGGTCAGGGTGGTGACCAGGGATTCGGCGGCTCTGTTGGACTGAGTCCAGGCCACCCAGGTATGGACCGAGGCGAGCACGAGCATGAGGGCAATCACCACCATGCTGGCCTTGCGGGCGGCCATGGGGACCTTGGGAGACTGTATCGAGTCGCGCTGATCCAGGGTGGCGGTCAATCGTCCCTCTTTCCAGAACTGGAACCTGACCCGAGTATCATGGAAATTCCGGTCCTCCGACCCTGACAAAAGTATTAGTTAAGGCGACTTCAACCGGAACGTAGGGTCCTTACGGCGGCATCTCGCTCAAAAAGGTAGAGCAGAATGCGCAGAGCCTCGCCTCGGGGGGTGGTCAGGTCGGGGTCTCGCTCCAGGATAAGGCGGGCATCGTCACGGGCGGCGGCCAGCAACTCGCCGTGGAGGGTCAGATCGGCCAGGCGAAATTCCGGCAACCCGCTCTGGCGGGTGCCCAGCATCTCGCCACCGCCGCGCAGGCGCAAATCCTCCTCGGCGATGCGAAAACCGTCCTCGGTGGCGCGCATGATCTCCAGACGGGCCTTGGCGATCTCGCCCAGGGGATGGCCGTAGAGCAGCAGGCAGCGCGACGCCTTGTCGCCGCGTCCGACCCGGCCGCGCAACTGGTGTAACTGCGCCAGGCCAAACCGCTCGGCGTGTTCGATCACCATCACCGTGGCCTCGGGGACGTCGACACCCACCTCGATCACGGTGGTGGCCACCAGGACGGAGAATTCGCCCGAGGCGAACTTCTCCATCACCGCATCCTTGGCGGTGGGCTTCATGCGGCCATGCACCAGTCCGACCCGGTCGCCGAACATCTCGGACAAGGCGCGATGACGCTCCTCGGCGGCGGCGAGGTCCGAGGTCTCGGACTCCTCCACCAGCGGGCAGACCCAATAGACCCGGGCGCCGCCAGCCACGGCTCGCCCGATCGCCGCCGCCATCTCGTCCAGGCGGGCCAGGGGAACCACCCGCGTGTCAATGGGTTGACGACCGGGCGGCTTCTCGTCCAGGCGGGAGACATCCATGTCGCCATAGGCGGTCAGCAGCAGGGTGCGGGGAATGGGGGTGGCGGTCATCACCAGCATGTCCACCGCCGTGCCCTTGGCGGCGAGGTCGAGGCGCTGATGCACGCCAAAGCGGTGCTGCTCGTCGATCACCGCCAGGGCCAAATCCTTGAAGACCACATCTTCCTGGAACAGGGCATGGGTGCCCAGCAGGATGTCGACCTCGCCCGAGGCCAGGGCGGCCAGCACCTTGTCGCGGGCCTTGCCCTTGTCGCGGCCGGTGAGCAGGGCAAGGCGGATGCCCGCCGCCTCGGCCAGGGGCGAGATGGTGGCGAAGTGCTGGCGGGCGAGGATTTCGGTGGGCGCCATCATGGCGGCCTGGGCACCGGTCTCCACCGCGCTCAGCATGGCCAGCAGCGCCACCACCGTCTTGCCCGAGCCCACATCGCCCTGGAGCAGGCGCAGCATACGCGACTCGGATGCCATGTCGGCGTCGATCTCGGCCAGGGAGCGGCTTTGCGCCCCGGTCAGGCTGAAGGGCAGGGCGGCCAGCGCCTTGACTCGCAGCGATCCGTCGCCTCGCAGCACCCGCCCTTTCAGGCGGCGCATCTGGGCGCGCACCAGGGCCAGGGCAAGCTGGTTGGCCAACAATTCATCGAAGGCGAGACGGCGCCGCGCCGGGGTATCGCCGGTGGCGGCGGCCTCGTCGGCGGGGGTGTGCAGCGACATCAGGGCCTGATGCCAGCCGGGCAAGCCTTGCCGGGCCAGCCAGGGCCCATCCTGCCATTCTGGCAGGTCGGGAGCCTTGGCGATGGCGGCCTTGACCGATTTCGCCACCAGCCGCCCGGTGAGGCCGCCGGTCAGGGGATAGACCGGCTCCACCGTCATCACCTCGGCCAGCTTGTCCAGGGGCGCGATGTGGTCGGGATGGCTGATCTGGATTTCGCCGTTGAAATGCTCCACTAGGCCGCTGACCACCCGGACCTCGCCCTCCGGCAACTGCTTCCTCAGCCAGTCCTCGCGGGCGTGGAAGAACACCAGATGCAGGAAGCCGGTCTCGTCCGAGAGGCGCACCCGATAGGGACGCTTGGGTGTTTCCGAGGGAAAATGGGCCTCGACCCGTACCACCAGGGTGGCGACCTTGCCGTCCGGGGCATCGGCCACTTTGGGCGAGAAGCGGCGGTCGATCACGCCCGAGGGCAGGTGCCACAACAGGTCGACCACCTTGCCGCCCGCCAGCTTTTCATAAAGCGGCGCCAGCCGGGGACCGACCCCGGCCAGGGTGGTGACCGGCGCGAATAGCGGGAACAGGCAGGAAGGGCGCATGGGGAGGCTGACAGACGGGAGGCGAGGGGCTATATCCTAAGCCTCTTGCCAACCGAAGCAATGCCTGGGTGTGATGGACGATCCCAAATTCAGACGCGTGATGCACCGGGCCCATTACATGGGCTCCAACGAGAACGACATCCTGTTCGGCGGTTTCGCCGAGAAATATCTGGCGAGCCTGAGCCCGGCCCAGTTGGATAAGTTCGAAGCCCTGCTGGCCAACAACGACACCGACCTGTTCAACTGGGTCACCGGCAAGGAGCCGGTGCCCGCCGAATGGGACGACGAGGTGATGACCCGGATCAAGTCCTTCGTCCAGAATGAAGCGGCACGCTGTTGAAAAGACTGGATGACCTGATTTCCCAGGCGGGCTCGTTCGCCGTCGCCGGAGCGCCGGAAGGGCGCGACGCCCTGCTGGTGGCCGAACTGGCGGCGAGCGCTGGGGATATTCTGCTGGTGGCCCGCGACGATGGCCGCATGGCCCGCCTCGCCGAGGCGCTGGCGTTCTTCGCCCCTGATCTGCCGGTTCTGGAATTCCCCGCCTGGGACTGCGTCCCCTATGACCGGGTCTCGCCCAATGTGGATGTGGTGGCGCGGCGCATCGACACATTGGCCCGGCTGGCCGATGGCGGTGGGCAGGGGCCGCGCCTGATCCTGACCACCGTCGCCGCCCTGGCGCAGCGGGTGCCGCCGCGCGAGGGGCTGGCCAAGGCCACCCTGAACGCCCGCCCCGGCGCCAGCCTGTCCATCGAGCGGCTGGTGGAGTTCCTGCATCGCAGCGGCTATGTCCGCGCCGACACGGTGATGGAGCCGGGCGAATTCGCGGTGCGTGGCGGCATCGTCGACCTGTTCCCGCCGGGTGCGGCCGAGCCCATGCGGCTCGACTTCTTCGGCGACGAGATCGAGGCGGTGCGCAGTTTCGACCCCATGAGCCAGCGCACCACCGGCCCGGTGGCAGGATTCTCCTGCCGTCCGGTGAGCGAGGTCGGGCTGGACGACGCCTCCATCGCCCGCTTCCGCGCCGCCTATCGCGAGCTGTTCGGGGTGGTCCAGGGCGCCGACCCGCTCTACGAGAGCATTTCCGAGGGCGTCAAGTTCACCGGCATGGAGCATTGGCTGCCGCTGTTCCACGATGGACTCGACACCCTGTTCGCCTATTGCCCCGAGGCGGCGGTGGTCCTGGACCATCAGGCCGACGAGGCCCTGGCGGCGCGGCACGCCCTGGTGCTGGAATACTACGACGCCCGCGTCTCCATGGGCGGATCGGGGCTGGCGGAATCCGGCATGGTCTACCACCCGGTGCCGCCGCCCAAGCTCTATCTGGAGCGCGACGAATGGGACCGGCTGCTGGCGGTGCGGCCGGTGCTGCGGCTGTCACCGTTCGATGCCATGGACGGGGGCGCCGCGTTCGACGCCGGGGGGCGGCTGGGGCGCGATTTCGCCGATGTGCGGGCCCGGCCAGGTGTCAACCTCTATGACGAACTGCGCCAGCATGCCGAGGAGCAGGCCAAGACGGGGCGGCGGGTGGTGGTGGCCGCCTGGACCATTGGGTCACGCGACCGCCTCGCCGGGCTGCTGAAGGATCACGGCCTCAAGGGGGGGGAAACGGCGGACAGCTGGACCGATGTCCAGGCGCTGCCCAAGGGCAAGGTGGCGCTGGCGGTGCTGGGTCTCGACCACGGCTTCGTCACTCCCGATCTCGCCCTGATCACTGAGCAGGATATCCTGGGCGACCGTCTGGCCCGCCCGGCGCGCAAGAAGAAAAAGGGCGCCCAGTTCATCGCCGAGGCCTCGGCCCTGTCGGAAGGCGATCTGGTGGTGCATGTGGAGCACGGCATCGGCCGCTATGACGGGCTGGTGGCGCTGCAGGTGGCGGGCGCGCCCCATGACTGCCTGCGGGTTCTCTATGACGGCGGCGACAAGCTGTTCGTGCCGGTGGAGAATATCGAGGTACTGACCCGTTTCGGCTCGGATCAGTCCGGGGTGGCGCTGGACAAACTCGGCGGCACCGCCTGGCAGGCCCGCAAGGCCAAGCTCAAGAAGCGCATCCGCGACATCGCCGACCAGTTGATCGGCATCGCCGCCCAGCGGCAACTGCGCCAGGGCGAGACCCTGACCCCGGCGGAAGGGCTCTATGACGAATTCTGCGCCCGTTTCCCCTGGGCCGAGACCGATGACCAGATGCGCGCCATCGAGGATTGCGTCGCCGATCTGGCTTCGGGCAGGCCCATGGACCGGCTGATCTGCGGCGATGTGGGCTTCGGCAAGACCGAGGTGGCGTTGCGCGCCGCCTTCGTCGCCGCCCTGCAAGGCCTGCAGGTGGCAGTGGTGGTGCCCACCACCTTGCTGGCGCGCCAGCATTTCCGGACCTTCACCGAGCGCTTCAAGGGCCTGCCGGTGCGGGTAGAACAGCTTTCCCGCCTGGTGACCGCCAAGACCGCCACGGCGGTGAAGGCCGGTGTGGCGGAAGGCTCGGTCGACATCGTGGTCGGCACCCATGCCCTGCTGGCCAAGGGCATCGGTTTCAAGCGCCTAGGCCTCTTGATCATCGACGAGGAGCAGCATTTCGGCGTCGCCCACAAGGAACGCCTGAAGCAACTGAAATCCGACGTCCATGTCCTGACGCTGACCGCCACCCCTATTCCCCGCACATTGCAGATGGCGCTGTCGGGGGTGAAGGAGATGAGCGTCATCGCCACGCCGCCGGTGGACCGTCTGGCGGTGCGGACCTTCGTTCTGCCCTATGACCCGGTGGTGCTGCGCGAAGCCATCCTGCGCGAGAGGTATAGGGGAGGGCAGGTGTTCTATGTCTGCCCGCGTCTGGCCGATATCGACCGGGTGGCCGAGCGCCTTGCCAAGCTGGTGCCCGAGGTCAAGACCGCCGTCGCCCATGGCCGCCTCGCTCCCGCCGACCTGGAGGAGGTGATGGTGGCTTTCGGCGACAAGCAGTACGACGTGCTGCTCTCCACCAATATCGTCGAATCCGGCCTGGACATGCCCAGCGTCAACACCCTGATCATCCATCGCGCCGACATGTTCGGCCTGGGCCAGCTCTACCAGCTGCGCGGCCGGGTCGGGCGCGGCAAGACCCGGGGCTATGCCTATTTCACCCTGCCCAACGACAAGCTGTTGTCCAAGGCGGCAGAAAAGCGCCTCCAGGTCATGCAGGCCCTGGACACTTTGGGGGCGGGCTTCCAACTGGCCTCCCACGATCTCGACATCCGGGGCGCGGGCAATCTGCTGGGCGAGGAACAATCGGGCCATATCCGAGAAGTCGGCATCGAGCTGTACCAGCAATTGCTGGAAGAGGCGGTGGCCGCCGCCAAGGGCGGCACCGGGGCCGAGGCCGCCGAGGAATGGTCGCCGCAGATCGCCATCGGCTCGCCGGTGCTGATCCCCGACACCTATGTGGCCGACCTCTCGGTTCGCCTGGGTCTGTACCGCCGCATCGCCGCCCTGGACACTTCGGAAGAGATCGAGGCGCTGGCGGCCGAGCTGATCGACCGCTTCGGTAAGCTTCCGCCTGAGGTTGAGAACCTTCTGGAAGTCATTGCAATAAAAGCTCTTTGCAAGCAAGCTGGTATCGAGAAGGTGGATTCAGGTCCCAAGGGGGCGGTGGTCACTTTCCGGGGCAATGTCTTCGCCAATCCGGTCGGTCTGGTGCAGTTCATCAGCCGGGCGGGCGGGTCGTGCAAGCTGCGTCCCGACCACAAGCTGGTCTTCCTACGCAACTGGGAAGACCCCCGCGACAGGGTTGCGGGATTGAGAAAGGTGGTCGGCAAAATGGCGGAATTGGCTTTGGCCTGAAAAAGGAGTATAGCCCCAGGCCTCGGATTTTAGGAATCACCATGAAATATCCTCAGCCCCCCGCGGTCGTTTCCCTCGACGAAATCCTTCCCGACGAGCCCCTGCTGATGATGGGCGCCGGTCCGGTGCCGATTCCGCCCAAGGTGGCCTATGCCAACTCGCTGGTCATCAACCATCTGGGCGACACCATGAACCGGGTGGTCGAGCAGGTGAAGAGCATGTCCCGCTACGTCTTCCAGACCGAATCCGGTCATGTGATGGGCGTGGCCGGTCCGGCCTCGGCCGCCATGGAAATGGCCATCGCCAATCTGGTGGAGCCGGGGGCCCGGGTCCTGTCCATCTGCAACGGGCTGTTCAGCTCGCGACTGGCCGAGATGGCCGGTCGGGTGGGGGGCGAGGTCACCCGCTTCGACGTCCCCGACAAGCAGAGCGCCAATCCCGCCGATATCGAGCGGCTGCTCAAGGAAGGCCGCTATGCCGTCATCACCGTGGTGCAGGGCGAGACCTCCAACACGGTGTGGAACCGTGATCTGGTGGAGATCTGTCGCCTGGGCAAGCAGTATGGCTGCCTCAATATCGTCGACGCCGTCTGCACCCTGTCCACCATGGAAATGGAAATGGACGAGTGGGGCGTGGATGCCATCATCACCGGTGGCCAGAAGGGCCTGTCCTCCATTCCCGGCGTGTCGCTGATCGCCTTTTCCGAGGACGCCTGGCGCCATATCGAGAAGCGCAACGCTCCCATGGCCCATTGGTGCCTGGATGCGCGGTTGGCCGACAATTTCTGGAACAAGCACGCCTATCACTACACCGCGCCGGTCTCCGGCATCCTGGCGCTGCACGAGGCGCTGCGTCTCATCGGCGAAGAAACCCTGCCCTCGCGCTTCCGCCGCCACGCGGTGTGTTCGTCGGCGCTGCAGGGCGGTATCGAGGCCATGGGCCTCGACCTGCTGATCCAGGCAGAGGCAAGGCTGCCCTCCGTGGTAGGCATCACCGTTCCCGACGGCGTGTCGGCCGACAAGGTCCGCCACATCATGTCCCAGGTCCACAAGGTGGAAATCTCGGGCGCCTTCGGGCTCAACATTCTGCGCATCGGCCAGATGGGCGAGCAGAGCCGCACCCATAACCTGTTCCGCACCATCCACGCGCTGGGCACAGCCATGCGGGTGGCTGGCGGCAAGGTCGACCTTCCGGCCGGCATGGCGGAGATGGAGCGGGTGCTGGCCTCGGGGGGCTGAGCCTCAGCCCTCGACCACCACCCGGTCGCGGCCCTGCGCCTTGGCGGCGTAGAGGCGCCGGTCGGCGATGGCGAGCCAGTTCTGGTAAGACTGGCCTGCCTCGCCATCCCAGCAGGCCACGCCCAGGCTGGCGGTCACGGGTATCCGGACTCCGCCCCGGGCGGCGATGGGGGAGGCGGCCAGGGCCTGGCGCAGCCGCTCGGCAATGACCACGGCGCCGGATTCGGCGGTGTAGGGCAGCAGGATGGCGAATTCCTCGCCGCCCATGCGGCCGATGATATCGCCCGGCCGCAACTGCCCCTTGGCGAGGCTCACCAGCGCCTTCAGCACGTCGTCGCCGACCAGATGGCCGTGGGTGTCGTTGATCCGCTTGAAGTGATCGAGATCGAGGAAGACCAGCGACAGCGCCGCGCCCGAGCGCCGGGCCTTGGCCATTTCCTGCTCGGTGCGCTCCTGGAACTCGCGGCGGTTCAGGGCGCCGGTCAGGGGATCGGTCGAGGCGAGAACCTGCAGATTCTCGTGGGCCACCCGCAACTCCCGCAACGCCGACTCGGCCTTCTCCTGGGCGTGGCGGGTAATTTCCAGCATCTGCTCCTCTGTCAGGACCTTGGAGAAATCCTTGGTGGTCCAGAACGCCACCACCACGCCATAACTGAGGATGGTGAAACCGGCGGCGAAGATGCCGTGGGCGTACCACCACATGTGGTTCCAGGGCGCCGATTGCAGGAAGGCCCAGGACGACTGGGCAAAGAACGCCACCGCTATGGCGAAATAACGGGTCATCATCGGCGCCTTGACCCGGCGGACCAGCATGATGGTCAGGCTGAGCAGGGACAGGGCGAGGGCGGTATGTTCCATGCCAAGGTGGAGACTGAGCATCTCCTGCGGCCATTCCAGCGACCCGGCGGAGAGCACGGCAGCCAGCCCCCCCATGGCGGCCCACCACCAGCCCCATCCGGGCTGGGAGCGGTCTTGCTGGCTGGATGCGCGCCCGAAAGCCAGGACCGCAGCCAACAGGAAAATGGCCATGGCCAGACGCGAGGCGGGACCGAAGATCAAAAAGAGGCGCAGGCAGGAATCCGCCAGAACCGTCAACGGGCCGTGCGGGGCATAAAGGATGGTGAAGCTGCCGAATCCCAGGGTCAGCCAGCGCAGGAAGGGTTCCCGCGAGTCGCGATAGCAGAGATAGGCAATGAAGGTGACGAAGCCGCCTTCCACCGTCGCCACCGCCATGGCGAATTCATGCATGGGAAACGACTTGAACACCAGCGAGGGCGAGGTGAATTCCCGGATGTAAAGAATTCCGACGATCGGCAACATGGCGAATGCCAGTTGCAGCAATACGGCATAGGCATGCGTCAGGCGATAATAGGACGACGTGTCGACTCCGCCGCTGGTCTCAGCCGGTCGAGCCGCGTCATGTCCCACAGAAAATGGCTTGTCACCATGAGCATGCATGACCGCGCGAGGTCCCGAACTAGCTATCCCAACACGTCTTCCGGCGGACCGATCACAAGAAATCAGTTTCCGGCTTTACCTTAGGGAGCAGCCTATCCCGCCTTCACGGTCGTATATACCAACCGAAAGTCCTAAGCAAAACGCCGTCAGAAGATGGGTTTGTCCCCAAAGACCAGGGTAATGCCTTCCGGTAGGACGGCGCGGTCGCGGCCCGAGCGCTTGGCCTCGTACATGCGCTGGTCGGCCAGTTCGATCAATTGGGGCCAGTCGGTGGCATGGTCGGCATTGATCTCGGCGACGCCGATGGACGCGGTCATGGGGCTGCCATCTGGCCGCAGGCCGAAGCCGGTGGCGCGCAGGCGCTCCAGCATGATCTTGGCGCCTTCGGTGGTGGTATCCGTCAGGATGGCGACGAATTCCTCGCCACCCCAGCGGACCAGGACATCGCCGCGCCGCAGCCCCTCGCGCAGTCGCTCCGACAAGGTCCGCAAGGCCTTGTCGCCTTCCTCGTGACCGAACTGGTCGTTGATGGACTTGAACTTGTCCAGGTCGAAAAAGGCCACGCACATGGGAGTGTGCTTCATGGAGGCCAGCCGGAACTGCAGGTCCAAGGCCTCGCCGCCGGACCGCCGGGTGTAGGCGCCGGTCAGCGGGTCGATCATCGCCCGGTTAACCAGGGCGGTAATGTAGTGAAGCTGGCTCATGCCCGAGAACATGGCCACTCCCATCACCAGCACCATCAGCCACAGCATGGGGCCGTGCTGATCCATGGTTAGGGTTTCGCCTCCCAGAAACAGGCCAAGAATGGCGAAAAAGAAGGCCGGGGCCGAGAACAGCGCCACCTCGAAGGCGGTCAGCGGAAAGATGGCGAGCCCCGCCAGGACGATGTTGGGCATCAGGGCGTAAAGCTTAGTGACCAGCAGGGCGGTGCCGGTCACATTCAGCGAGGCGGTGATGTGGATGGACAGGATGTAGAAGACCGGCGGCACCAGCAGCATGCCCATCAGCATGGCATCGGCCTGAAGTCGGGTCTTGCTGATTTTCCACGGCCAGGCCAGCAGGAAGAAGACGACGCCGGAGCCCAGGCGCAGCACCGTCATCATCGCCCATTCCGGCCAGGGAAACACGAACCAGTCGATGATGGACCACAGCGGCACCATCAGGGCGAAGATGGCCGCCACCAGTTGGATGCGCGAAATGATCACCGAGGCGGCATGGCGCCGGATATGGGCTGAGTGCCGCAACGGCACCAGCAGGTCGAAGAACTGGCCCCAGGTGATCTTGATGGGAGCGAACAAATGGGCCGCGAAAGAGCGCCAGCCCCTCGGGTTGTCGCCGTCATCGCCAATGATGTCCGATTGGATCTGTCCCATGCTGGCCGTCCCCTTCGCGTCGCCGGGCCCAGCCAGGAGCGGGCCATCCGGCGGTGGGGCTGAACCTAGTCAAATTTCCATGGGGTTACAATGGATATGGCGTGGCGAGATATGTGCGGCATGGGCGAGAGGTCGCCACAGTCTTTGGTGCTATATGGCAAGTCTGGTCTGACCAGATTTGACCTTCCGCAAATCCCTCCCTATGATTCGGCCTCCCGTTTTCCAGAAAGGGGGAGGGGTAGTGACCATGGGGACGCCGAGTCGGCCGCCATCAGCCGTCCATCAGGGTCTGGCAGAACGCCTGATCTGCATACATGACGAGATCAAGGGGGGCGACGATTTGACGGCGCTCAGCCGGATCGCCATCGCTCTGTATGACGAGCGCACCGATATCCTGAAGACCTTCATCCATTCCAGCGATGGCGACAGCCCGTTCGATCATTCGGCGGCGCGGCTTTCCACCCTTCCCACCTTGCAGGAACTGGCCCGTACCGGCGGGCGCCGTGTCATCAATGACCTGGAGGCGGTGGCCGCCACCGGGCAGGAGCATGCCAACAGGCTGTCGTCCCTGGGCTATGGCTCCAGCTACACCATGCCGATCCGCTCGAAGAACCAGTTCTTCGGCTTCCTTTTCCTCAATTCATTCAGCAAGGACTTCTTCACGCCCAAGGTCGTGCACCGGCTGCGGCCCTATGCCGAGATGATCGCGCTGCTGGTGATGCGCGAGCTGGACATGGTGCGCATGATGCAGGCGGCGGTGCGGGTGATCCGCCAGGTGTCGGCGGTGCGCGACGAGGAAACCGGGGCCCATCTGGCCCGCATGGCGCGCTATACCCGCATGATCGCGGTCAAGCTGGCCGATCGCCACGGGTTCAACGACGAGTTCATCGAGTACCTGTTTCAGTTCGCCCCGCTGCACGACGTGGGCAAGATCTCGGTTCCCGACCACATCTTGTTCAAGCCCGGCAGGCTCGACGAAGGCGAATTCGAGATCATGAAGGGCCATGTCAAGCGGGGCCTCGAGATCGTCGACCTGATGGCCCATGATTTCGGCATGCAGTCGCTCAGCTATTTCAGCGTGCTGCGCAATGTCATCGCCTATCACCACGAGGCACTGGACGGCAGCGGCTATCCCCATGGGCTGAAGGGGGCGGAGATTCCCATGGAGGCCCGCATCGCCGCGGTGGCCGACGTGTTCGACGCCCTGACATCGGAACGTCCCTATAAGAAGGCCTGGAGCAACGATCAGGCACTGGACTTGCTGGTGGACCAATCGGGCACCAAGTTCGATCCCGATTGCGTCGCCGCCCTGGTTGACTGCCGGGCCGAGATCGCCGATATCCAGAGTCGGTTCGAGGCCACGGTGTTCGATTGAAGTCTCTTCTCCTGTTCATCCTGGTGCTGCTGGGAGCGTCCCAAGCCGATGCCGCCGAGGTGATCGGCGGTGCCGCCGCGGGCTGCGTCGCTGGTGCCGAGGCTCTTCCCCTGGTCTCGGAGTCCTATCAGGTGCTGCGTCCGGCACGGCAGCGCTATTGGGGCCATTCCGATACCGTCGCCTTCGTGAAGAGTCTGGCGGTCTCCACGGCAGGGCAGGGGCTTCTGTTGATGGGCGACATGGCCCAACCCAGGGGCGGTCCCATGCCGTCGGGCCATGCCAGCCACCAGAACGGGCTGGACGTGGATATCTGGTTCAGGGTGGCGTCCACGCCCCTCTCCGAAAGGGAACTGGCCAATCCGCGTCCCCTGGCCATGGTGCGGGGCCAGGATGTGTCCGAGCACTGGGGGCCGGTCCAAGCCGCCATGCTGGAACGGTCGGCCCGTGCCCCCGAAGTGGAGCGGATCTTCGTCAATCCGGTGATCAAGCTGGCCATGTGCCGCGCTGCCAATGGCGGCGAGCGGTCATGGCTGGGCAAGCTGCGGCCCTGGTGGGGGCATGACGAGCACTTTCACGTCCGTCTGCGCTGTCCGGCCGACAGTCCCTTATGCGAGCCCCAGAAGCCGTTCCCCGAGGGCGACGGCTGTGGCGAGGAATTGCTGTCCTGGCTGGCGAAACCGACATCGCCCGTGCCGCCCGAACGTCCCCATGTCCAGACCCGGCCCATGCCCGAGGCCTGCGCCACCGTCTTGAACGGCAAATAGAACTTCACTTGCAAAGCGCCGCGCAACGGCGTATGTAGCGGCCACCAATCCACACGCGGGAATGCGGCGGCGGCACGGCTGTGTCGTTCGTTCGCTCCGGTGTCAGGCTTCGGCCCGACGACTCCCGCGGAGGTTCAACCGGAGAAGCAAAGGATTTTCCGATGGCTCTGCCCACGTTCACCATGCGTCAGCTCGTCGAAGCCGGCGTGCATTTCGGCCACAACACCCGCCGCTGGAACCCGAAGATGTCTTCGTACCTCTTCGGCATCCGCAATGGCATCCACATCATCGACCTGCAGCAGAGCGTGCCCATGCTGCACCGCGCCATGCAGGCGGTGCGTGACGTGACCGCCGGCGGCGGCCGTGTCCTGTTCGTCGGTACCAAGCACCAGGCCTCGGGCATCGTCGCCGAGAGCGCCCGCCGTTGCGGCCAGTACTTCGTCAACCATCGCTGGCTCGGCGGCATGCTGACCAACTGGAAGACCATTTCCAACTCCATCAAGCGGCTGCGCGAACTGGACGAGCAGCTGACCTCGGGCGCCCTGGGCGGCCTGACCAAGAAGGAGCAGCTGGTGCTGCAGCGCGAGCGCGACAAGCTCGAGCGCGCCCTGGGCGGCATCAAGGAAATGGGCGGCCTGCCCGACATCCTGTTCATCATCGACACCAACAAGGAGCAGCTGGCGGTTCAGGAAGCCAACAAGCTGGGCATCCCGGTGGTGGCGATCATCGACTCCAATTGCGATCCGGCCGGCATCACCTATCCGGTGCCCGGCAACGACGACGCCATCCGCGCCATTCAGACCTATTGCGATCTGATGGCTGGCGCCGTTCTGGACGGCATCTCCGCCGAGATCACCCGTGGCGGCGGCGACGTGGGCGCCAGCTCGGAAGCCCCGGTCGAGCAGATCCCCGAGGTGGTCGAGGCCGCCGAGGGCGAGGCCGCCGCTCCGACGGCCTGAACCTTTTGTTTCCAAGGCAATGGCGGCGACACACCATCGCCGCCATTCGCTTGACGGATCATCCGTATTCATAGGGCTCCCACCAGGGGGCCATCGTCCGAGAGAGGAAGACCAATGGCCGAGATTACCGCTTCGCTGGTCAAGGAGCTGCGCGAGAAGACTGGCGCCGGCATGATGGATTGCAAGAAGGCGCTGGGCGAGACCGCCGGTGACGTGGAAGCCGCCATCGACTGGCTGCGCAAGAAGGGCCTGGCCGCCGCCGCCAAGAAGGCCGGCCGCGTCGCCGCCGAGGGTCTGGTGGGCGTCGCCGCCGCCGGAACCAAGGGCGTGGCCGTCGAGGTCAATGCCGAGACCGACTTCGTCGCCCGCAACGAGCAGTTCCAGGGCTTCGTCAACGCCGTCGCAACCGTGGCCCTGGCCGCCGGTTCCGACATCGAGGCCATCAAGGTCGCCGCCTGCCCCGGTTCCGACAAGAATGTCGCCGACCAGCTGACCGCCCTGATCGCCACCATCGGCGAGAACATGAACCTGCGTCGCGCCGTGCGCCTGGAAGTCGCCAATGGCGTGGTCGCTTCCTATGTCCATTCGTCCATCGCGCCCGGCCTGGGCAAGATCGGCTGCCTGGTGGCCCTGGAATCCACCGGTGACCAGGCCCGCCTGACCGAACTTGGCAAGCAGATCGCCATGCATGTGGCCGCCGCCAACCCGCAGTTCCTCGATCCCAGCGTGGTGGACACCGCCGCCCTGGACCGCGAGAAGGCCGTGTTGACCGAGCAGGCCCAGGCTTCGGGCAAGCCCGCCGCCGTCATCGAGAAGATGGTGGAAGGCCGCATCCGCAAGTACTACGAGGAAGTCTGCCTGACCGAGCAGGTCTTCGTCATCGACCAGGAGAACAAGATCTCCAAGGTGCTGGAGAATGTCGGCAAGGAGATCGGCGCGCCGGTCAAGCTGGTCGGCTTCGCCCGCTTCGCCCTGGGCGAGGGGATCGAGAAGGAAGAGAAGGACTTCGCCGCCGAGGTGGCCGCCCAGTTGGGCCGCTGATCCAGCGAAAGCCGTTGGGGCCGCTCGGGCGCACAGGCCGGGCGGCCCTTTTCGTGTCCGCCCCCACAAGGGGGGCGACAGCGGGTGGGAATGGTGTATGATCGCCGCCGCCCGGACCTGATTACCCGAGGGAATCCATGGCCAGCCACGCCAATTTCCGCCGCGTCCTCCTCAAGATTTCCGGCGAAGGCCTGATGGGGAATCGCGAATACGGCCTCGATCCGGCCACCGTCGAACGCATCGCCCGCGAGGTCAAATCCGTTCGCGAAATGGGGGTCGAAGTCTGCGTCGTCATCGGCGGAGGCAATATCTTCCGTGGTGTCTCCGGCGCCGCCAACGGCATGGAGCGCGCCGCCGCCGACAACATGGGCATGCTGGCCACCGTGATCAACGCGCTGTCGGTGCAAAACGCGCTGGAGCGGGTGGGATGCGAGACCCGGGTCCAGTCGGCCATCGTCATGCCCACCGTGTGCGAGGCCTTCATCCGTCGCCGCGCCATCCGTCATCTGGAAAAGGGCAGGGTGGTGATCTTCGCCGCCGGGACCGGCAATCCGTTCTTCACCACCGATACCGCCGCCGCGCTGCGCGCCGTCGAGATGGGCTGTGACGCGCTGCTGAAGGCCACCCAGGTGGACGGCGTCTATTCCGCCGACCCCAAGAAGGTTAAGGACGCCACCCGTTACGACAGGCTCACCTTCAACGAGGTCCTGGCCCGTGACCTCGCCGTGATGGATACCTCGGCCATCGCGCTCTGCCGCGAGAACAAGGTTCCCATCGTGGTCTTCGACCTGCACCGGCCCGGCGCCTTCGCCGAGGTTGTCGCAGGGCAGGGTTTGTTCACCATCATCGCCAACGACTAGGATCAGGGAGTCGATCGTGTCCGCTCCGACCAATTGGGGTGACCTCAAGAAGGACGTCACCCGCCGCATGGACAGCGCCGTCGAGGTGCTGAAGAAGGAATTCTCGGGCCTGCGCTCGGGCCGCGCCTCGGTCAACCTCCTCGACCCGGTGGTGGTCGAGGCCTATGGCCAGACCATGCCGCTGTCTCAGTGCGGCACCGTCGGCGTTCCCGAACCCCGCATGCTGACCGTGCAGGTCTGGGACAAGGGCCAGGTCAAGGCGGTGGAAAAGGCGATCCGCGATGCGGGTCTCGGCCTCAATCCCCAGACCGACGGCCAGATGATCCGGGTGCCGATTCCCGCCCTGAACGAGGAGCGTCGCAAGGAACTGCAGAAGGTCGCCGGAAAGTATTCGGAACAGGCCCGCGTCTCGGTGCGCAACGTCCGTCGTGACGGTATGGACTCCTTGAAGAAGATGGAAAAGGACGGCCATATCTCCGAGGACGAGATCAAGAAGCACGAGAAGGAAATCCAGCAGATCACCGACGACACCATCAAGAAGATCGACGAACATCTGGTTCACAAAGAAAAAGAAATCATGCAGGTCTAGTTTCCGCACATGGAAGCCGCCCCGTCCCACGCCATGCCCGTCGCACCGCCCGTTCACATTGCCATCATCATGGATGGTAATGGGCGGTGGGCGAAGGCGCGCGGCTTGCCTCGCACCGCCGGTCACAAGCGCGGCGCCGAGGCCGTGCGCCGCACCGTCGAGGCGGCGCGCGAGATGGGCGTGTCCTACCTGACCCTTTACGGTTTCTCGTCCGAGAACTGGAAGCGGCCCGAGGGCGAGGTTACCGACCTGATGGGCCTGTTGCGCCTGTATCTGCGCAACGAGGTCAAGCATCTGCATAAGAACGGCATCCGCCTCAAGGTGATCGGGGACCGCCAGCGCCTGGGGGCCGATATCGTCCGGCTGATCGAGGACGCCGAAGCCAAGACCAGCGGCAATACGGCCCTGACCCTGGTGCTGGCCCTGTCCTATGGCGGCCGTCAGGAACTGGTGGACGCCGCCCGCAAGCTTGCCAGGGACGTTGCCGAAGGTCGGCTGTCACCCGAGGCCATCGACGAGGAC
The DNA here is from genome assembly GCF_001650715.1 of Paramagnetospirillum marisnigri. GTDB lineage: Bacteria > Pseudomonadota > Alphaproteobacteria > Rhodospirillales > Magnetospirillaceae > Phaeospirillum > Phaeospirillum marisnigri. The sequence goes on from NZ_LWQT01000120.1 coordinate 53,149, forward strand.
GCGGTCGGGGCGCGGCTTTATACCACCGGCATTCCCGATCCCGACCTGATCATCCGGACCAGCGGCGAGCAACGCATCAGCAATTTCCTGCTGTGGCAGGGCGCCTATGCCGAGCTGGTCTTCATCGAGACCCTGTGGCCGGAATTCGGCCGGGCGGAACTGGAGAGCGCCATTCACGAATTCCATGGCCGCGACCGTCGCTACGGGGCGGCAAGGTGATGGGCGCGTGCTGAAGACCCGCATCCTTTCGGCCCTGGTCATGGCGCCTCCGGCCCTGCTGGCCGCCTGGTGGGGCGGCTATGCCTTTGCTGCCCTGGTGGCGGTGGCCGCCGCCCTGATGTGCTGGGAATGGCACCGCATGGTGGCGGGAGAATTCGCCCTGTCCGGCCGCATTGCCGCCATCGGCTGCCTTGCCGCCGTGTTGCTGGCCTTGGTCGGTCCCGCCGAGGCGGTGCTGCTGGTGCTGCTGATCGCCATGATCTCGGCTTTCGTCGCCGGCCCCGATGGCGTCGGCCGCTCCTGGGCGGGGGCGGGTGCTCTCTATATCGGCCTGCCTTCGGTGGCGCTTGTCTGGCTGCGGGGCGATCCGGTCATGGGCGACGCCGTGGTGTGGTGGCTGCTGCTGATGGTCTGGGCCACCGATATCGGTGCCTATGCCTTCGGGCGGATGATCGGCGGGCCGTTGCTGTTGCCCGCCGTCAGCCCAAAGAAGACCTGGGCCGGGCTGATCGGCGGCATGATTTGCGCCGCCCTGGCGGGCTGGGGCATCGCCGCCGCGTTCGGCCTGCCGGGTCAAGCCTCCGTCATGCTGGTGAGTGCCATTGGCGCGGTGGTGGCGCAGATCGGCGATTTGTTCGAATCCTGGGTCAAGCGGCGTTCCGGCGTCAAGGATTCCAGCTCCATCATTCCGGGCCATGGCGGGGTTCTCGACCGCGTTGATGGCCTGTTGTCCGCCGCCCTGGTGGCGGCGGTCTTGGCCATGGTCAGCGGTCATTCCGTCCTGGCCTGGTAAGTAGAGAAAAGAGAGGGATCGCGATGAGCGCAAGGCGGGGTGTTACCATTCTGGGCTCGACCGGGTCGATCGGCTGCAACACCGTGGATCTGGTGGAGCGGCGGCCGGATCTTTATCGGGTCGAGGCTCTGGTGGCCAATTCCCGCGTCGATATCCTGGCAGAGCAAGCGCGCAAGTTGGAAGCCAAGCTGGCGGTGGTGGCCGACGAATCCGCCTATCCGGCGCTGAAGGAGGCCCTTGCGGGGACCGGCATCGAAGCCGCCGCGGGAGCCAGGGCGGTGGTCGAGGCGGCCGAGCGGCCCGCTGACTGGGTGATGGCCGCCATTGTCGGCGCCGCCGGTCTGGCGCCTACCCTGGCGGCGGTGCGCCGTGGCGCCGTGGTGGGGCTGGCCAACAAGGAATGCCTGGTCTGCGCCGGTCAATTGATGATGGCCGAGGTCCAGAAGCATAAGTCGACCCTGCTGCCGGTGGATTCCGAGCATTCGGCCATCTTCCAGGTGTTCGAGTTCGATCAGCACGACAGGATCGAAAAGATCATCCTGACGGCGTCGGGCGGGCCGTTCCGGGCCAAGGACCGCGATTTCATGAAGGATGTCACCCCCGAACAGGCGGTGGCGCATCCCAACTGGTCCATGGGGGCCAAGATTTCGGTTGATTCCGCGTCCATGTTCAACAAGGGCCTCGAATTGATCGAGGCGCATCATCTGTTCGACATGCCGGAAGACAAGATTGATATCGTGGTTCATCCCCAATCGGTCATTCATTCGCTGGTGGCCTATGTGGACGGCTCGGTGCTGGCGCAACTGGGCTCGCCCGACATGCGGACCCCCATCGCCTATGCCCTGGGATGGCCCAACCGCATTGAAGCCCCGGCGCCCCGGCTCGACCTCGCCACCATTGCCACCCTGACCTTCGAGGCCCCCGATCCCGTCCGCTTCCCGTCGCTGCGACTGGCGCGCGAGGCATTGCGGGCGGGGGGATCCGCGGCGGCGGTGCTCAATGCCGCCAATGAAGTGGCCGTGGCCGCCTTCCTCGACCGCCGCATCGGCTTCCTGGATATCGCTGCCGTGGTGGAACGCACCGTCGAGGGCGTCAACCACTGTGAACTGACCTCCATCGATGACGTCCTGGCCAAGGACGGCGAGGCCCGACGCTTCGCCTCGTCCATTCTCGGCCGGACCTCCTGATCCCGGAGTACCATGGAACTCTCCTCACTTCTCAACAGCGTCATTCACGGCGTCTGGTACTATGTGGTGATCTTCCTGTTCATCCTGACCGTCGTGGTCTTCATCCACGAGATGGGCCACTTCCTGGTGGCGCGTTGGAACGGCATTCGGGTGGATGTGTTCTCCATCGGATTCGGGCCAGAGGTCTGGGGCTGGACCGATCCCGCCACCGGCACCCGCTGGCGCTTCAGCCTGGTGCCGCTGGGTGGCTATGTGAAGTTCTTCGGCGATGCCGACGCGGCGTCAACCACCGGTGACGATCGCCCCATGACCGACGAGGAGAAGGCGGTCGCCTTCCAGTTCAAGCGGGTCGGGCAGCGCGCCGCCGTGGTGTTCGCGGGCCCGGCCGCCAATTTCATTTTCGCCATCCTCGGCCTTGCGGCCATGTTCGTGATCCTGGGCCAGCCGGTGACCGAACCGGTGATTGGTGCCGTCAATGCCGGCACGGCGGCGGAAGCCGCCGGCTTGAAAGCCGGGGATCGCATCACCCGCATCAATGGTCAGGCGGTGACCCGTTTCCAGGACATTCAACGCATCGTGCGCTTGGAGATCGAGCGTCCGCTGGACTTGGAGGTTCGGCGCGGCGAGACGGTGCTGTCGGTCACCGCCCAGCCGCGCGTCATCCAGCGCAAGGGCGTGTTCGGCGACATGGAGAAGGTGCCGATCCTGGGCATCGCCGCCGATCCGACCCGGACCACCGTCATTAGCCATGGCCCCATTTCCGGCTTGGTCGAGTCCCTTCGCGAGACCGAGGGGATGGTGCGCTCGACCTTCATCGGCATCGGCCAGATGATCAACGGCACGCGGGATACCGATGAACTGGGCGGTCCCATCCGGATTGCCAAGGGCGCGGCAGAGGCAGCGCAATTGGGCGTGGCCAGTGTGGTGTTCTACACAATCCTGCTGTCGCTCAATCTCGGCCTGATCAATCTTTTCCCTATCCCGGTTCTGGATGGCGGCCATCTTCTGTTTTACGCATTCGAAGCGATCCTTGGCCGTCCTCTGGGGGAGCGCGCACAAGAATATGGTTTCCGAATCGGGCTGTTTCTGGTATTGGCCTTGATGGTCTTCGCCACACGTAACGACATTGTCTCGTTACCGATCTGGGAAGCGGTGAAGCGGCTGTTTTCGTGACCCGGGTCCGCGAATCGGCGCTGCGGACTCGAAGGGGGGACTCGATGGGTTTCTTGCGGTGGACCGGTCTGCTGGTGGTGGCCGTTATTTTTCTCGGCCTGGCAACCGGCTCTGGCGTGGCCCAGGCCCAGGATGGCGGGCGCATCGCGTCCATATCCGTTCAGGGCACCCAGCGTATCGAGGCGGAAACCGTCAAGTCCTACCTCACCATCGCCGAGGGTGACAACTACGACTCCGATCGGGTTAACCGCTCGCTGAAGGCGCTGTTCAATACCGGCCTGTTCGCCGATGTCAGCATCCGGCGCGAGGGAACCGAACTGGTGGTCCGGGTGGTGGAAAATCCCATCATCAACCGTATCGCCTTCGAGGGTAACCGCCGGATCAAGGACGAACAGCTGCAGACGGAAGTGCAACTGCGTCCCCGGACCGTCTATACCCGCACCAAGGCCCAGGCGGACGTCAAGCGCGTGCTTGAGCTGTATCGCCGCAGTGGCCGCTTCGCCGCCACGGTGGAGCCCAAGATCATTCAACTCGAGCAGAATCGCGTCGATCTGGTGTTCGAGATCAGCGAAGGTCAACCCACCTTCGTTCGCCGCATCTCCTTTGTCGGCAACCAGCAGTATGATGCGTCCCGGCTGGGGGAGGTTCTGCAGACCAAGGAAGAGCGCTGGTATCGCTTTCTGTCCTCGGACGACACCTATGATCCCGACCGCGTCACCTATGACCGCGAATTGCTGCGCCGCTTCTATCTGAAGCGCGGCTTCGCGGATTTCCGCGTCGCCTCCGCCGTGGCGGAACTGACCCCGAATCGGGAGGGGTTCTTTCTCACCTATACGGTGGAAGAAGGTGAGCGCTACAAATTCGGCAAATCCCTCATCAATGCCGCCTTGAAGGATCTGAAGGTCGAAGACCTTCAGCCGCTGGTGGTGAGCGAGGAAGGGGATTGGTACAACGCCGATCAGGTGGAAGATATCGTCCAGAAGCTGACCGATGCGGTCGGCACCAAAGGTTACGCTTTCGTCGACATCCGGCCGCAGGTCAATCGTAACCGCGAGACCAGGATCGTCGATGTCACCTATGACATCCAGGAAGGGCCGCGCGTCTTCGTCGAGCGCATCGACATCGTCGGCAATGTGCGAACACTGGACAAGGTTGTCCGTCGCGAATTCCGTCTGGTCGAAGGTGATGCCTTCAATTCCGCCAAGCTGCGCCGCTCCAAGCAGCGCCTGCGCGACATCAATTTCTTCGAAAAGGTCGAGGTCACCAACACTCCGTCCGAGAATGCCCCCGACCGGACCGTGATCAAGGTCGAGGTCGAGGAAAAGTCCACGGGCGAACTGACCTTCGGCGTTGGCTGGTCCAGCCAGGTCGGCCCGATGATGGAAGCCGTGCTGCGTGAGCGGAATCTGCTCGGCCGCGGTCAGGATATTCGCCTGGGCGGCATGCTGGGCCTGCGTCGGTCTTCGCTGGATCTGTCGTTCACCGAGCCCTATTTCCTGGATCGTGACGTGGCGGCCGGTTTCGACCTGTTCGCGATTGATCGCAAACTGCAACAGCAGAGCTCGTATAATTCCAGCTCCATCGGCGGCGATCTGCGCATCGGCTACCAGTTGACTGACAATATGCGGCAGGACTGGCGGTACATGCTGAAGCGGGATGAGGTCAAGGGCATCACTACCTTGTCGCCTTACGTTCTGGAACAGTTGGGAACCAGTGTGACCTCCTCGGTCATGCAGACGCTGACCTATGACCGGCGCGACAGCCGTATCGAGCCCACCGAGGGTTATTATATGCGGGGCAGCACGGAATTCGCCGGCCTTGGCGGCGATGTCCATCTGCTGCGCGGTACGATCCAAGGCGGCCACTATTGGCCGCTGGCCGAAAAGGTGGTGCTCAGCCTCAGTGGTGCCGGAACCTATGTCTATGGCTTGAGCGAACGGGTGCGCATCACCGACCGGGTCTATGCGGGTGGCGATAACCTGCGTGGTTTTGCCTCCGGCGGTGTCAGTCCGCGCGACAAGAACACCGGCGATGCGATTGGCGGTATCTGGATGGCCACCGGCTCGGCCCAGGTCAGGTTCCCCATCGGCTTGCCCGAGGAGTTCGGGGTGCTGGGTGAGGCTTTCACTGATTTCGGCACGGTGGGTGAAACGGATGTCGCCAATGTCGCGGGCGTGGAACAGTCATCGTCCATGCGTGCTTCGGTCGGCGTCGGTGTGTCGTGGAAGTCTCCCATGGGGCCGGTCTCCATCGATCTGGGCTTCCCGATCATGAAAGAGACCTTCGACAAGAAGGAAATGTTCAAGTTCAATCTTGGGACGAGGTTCTAGTGGCCCGATGTCATCGGGTCACTCCCCTGAACCACGAAGCGTTATAGGACGACCGGGAATGATCAGGCTCACCGTCCTTTGGATGTTGGCCATCCTCGTGGTGTTTGTGGGAAACGGTTCCCTAGGTGGAGAGGCCCTGGCCCAGGCCCGTCCTGTCGGCGCGCCCGTCGTGGTGATCATCGTCGATGTCCAGCAGATCCAGCGCGAATCCCTGGCCGGTAAGGGGCTGATCACCCAGCGCGACAAGTACCAGCAAAGCTTCCAGGCGGATTTCAATGCCGCCCGCCAGCGCCTTCAGGCCTCGGACCAGGAACTGGCGAAGCAGAAGGGGACCATTCCCCAGGATGCTTACGACCAGAAAGCCAAGGCCCTGGAACAGCAGGTGGTCGCTTTCCAGCGTCGTACCCAGGTGGCGGTCCGGGCACTGGAAAAATCCACCGAAGCCGCTGCTGCCGAGCTCATGAATGCAATACTTGGCATAACCGGGGAAGTGGCCAACGAAATGGGGGCCAATCTGGTTATTCCAAAGCAGCAGGTGGTCCTGCACGAGCCCAGCATGGATGTCACACCCAAGGTGATCGAGCGGCTTAACCGACGCCTGTCTGCTGTAAACTTTCCCGCCCCGGTGGTTGACGACGCTGAGCCCGCCGCAGCCTCCACTGCTAAACCCAATAAGAAGTAGATCATGGCAGATCCGAGATTCTTCACCGTTGCTGGTCCGTACACCCTTGCCTCCTTGGCGGACATCGCCAAGGCATCTGTATCCGATGGCGCTGATATGGCCCGGATATTCAAGGATGTGGCGCCATTGGAGGTGGCGGGGCCGGACGAGGTTTCCTTTCTGGACAACAAGAAATACGTGGCCGCATTCCAGGCGAGCAAGGCGGGATTATGCGTGGTATCGCCCGAAATGGCGGACAAAGCGCCGCCCGGCATGACCTTGCTGCTGGCGAAGGATCCGTATCGCGCCTATGCCCGCATTGCCCAGGCCTTCTATCCGGTGGCGGCTCCCGAGCCGTGGATCGCGCCGACCGCCTGTATCGATTCCACCGCCAAGGTCGCGCCCAGCTGCCGCGTCGAGCCCGGCGCCGTCATCGGAGCTGGAGCCGAGATCGGCGAGCGCAGTCATGTCGGCCCCAATGTGGTGATCGGGCGAGGTGTGATCATTGGCGAGGACTGCATCCTTGGCGCCAATGCCACCGTCTCCCATGCCGTCATCGGCCACAAGGTCAATATCTATCCCGGTGCGCGCATTGGCCAGGACGGGTTCGGCTTCGCCATGGGAGCGGAAGGCCATCTGAAGGTGCCGCAATTGGGCCGGGTGGTCATCGGCAATGGTGTCGAGATCGGCGCCAATACCACCATCGACCGCGGAGCCGGTCCCGACACGGTGATCGGTGATGGCTGCATGATAGACAATCTGGTTCAGATTGGGCACAACGTCCAATTGGGGCGGGGCTGCGTCATCGTTGCCCAGGTCGGCATTTCGGGATCGACCCGGATGGGTGATTTTGCCGCCGCCGGGGGGCAGGCGGGGATCACGGGCCATCTGCGCATTGGCGCGGGGGCGCGGATCGCCGCCCAGGCCGGGGTGATGCGCGATGTCGGCCCCGGTGAAACCGTGGGCGGCGCGCCGGCGGTGCCCATGACCGAGTGGCTGCGCCAAACCGCCATGATCGGCAAGATGGCACGTAAGAAGGGTTGAACCGTCACCCGGGCCAAGCGCCCCGGACGACATCAAGGCGAGATAAAGTGCAGGATCGTCATATGGAAACCACTGCTTCCGAACAGGGCAAGGTCATCGATATCAACCGGATCATCCAGATGATCCCCCATCGCTATCCGTTCCTGATGGTGGACCGGATGGTCGATGTCAGGCCCAATGAAAGCGCCACCGGCATCAAGAACGTCACCATCAACGAGCCGTTCTTCCAGGGCCATTTCCCTTCGCGTCCGGTTTTTCCCGGCGTGCTGATCATCGAGTCCATGGCCCAGACCGCCGCCGTTCTGGTGGTGGAAACCCTGGGGCCGTCGGCCGAGGGGAAGCTGGTCTATTTCATGACCGTGGAGAACTGCCGGTTCCGCAAGCCGTTCGGGCCGGGCGACCAGTTGCACATCCATGTCACCAAGGAACGGTCGCGCGGCAATGTCTGGAAGTTCCGGGGCGAGGCCAAGGTCGACGGGACCCTGGTCGCCGAAGCCACTTATGCCGCCATGATCCTGGACGAATAGGGCAAGATGACCAATATTCACCCCACCGCCGTCGTCGATCCCAAGGCTCAAATCGCCGATACCGCCATTATCGGCCCGTTCTGCGTGGTCGGCCCCGAGGTCGAGTTGGGCGATTCCGTGGAATTGCTGTCCCATGTGGCGATCGCCGGTCGCACCCGGATCGGGGCGGGGACCCGCATCTTCCCGTTTGCCTCCATAGGCCACCGTCCCCAGGACCTCAAATATCGCGGCGAGCCCTCGACCCTGGAGATCGGCGCCAACAACCAGATTCGCGAGCATGTCACCATGAATCCCGGCACCGAGGGAGGCGGCATGGTGACCAAGGTTGGCGACAACTGCCTGTTCATGGCCAGTGCCCATGTGGCCCATGACTGCATCCTGGGCGATAACGTCATCATGGCCAATAACGCCACCTTGGCAGGGCATGTGACGGTGGGAGAGTTCGCCTTCCTGGGCGGCCTTTGCGCGGTGCACCAGTTCGTTCGTATCGGTCGCCACGCCATGATCGGCGGCATGTCCGGCGTCGAAGCCGATGTTATCCCCTTCGGCACGGTGATCGGCAACCGGGCTCATCTCAACGGCTTGAATATCGTCGGATTGAAGCGCCGGGGCTTTTCCCGCGACGACATCCACACCTTACGCAATGCCTATCGTCTGCTGTTCGCCCCCGAGGGAACCCTGCAGGAACGCCTGTCCGATGTGGAAGAGCAGTTCAAGGCCAATGCGGCGGTGATGGAGATCGTGGAATTCATCCGCTCGGATTCATCTCGGTCGCTCAGCACCCCGAAATTCACCGGTGATGGCGCCTAAACTCGGCATCGTGGCGGGAGGGGGCGAGCTTCCCGGGCTCGTTGCCGCCGCCTGTCGGGCCGAGGGACGCCCGTTCCACATCCTGGCGCTGTCGGGCCACGCCGATCCGGCGGTGATTGCCGATGCCCCCTGCGACTGGATTCGCCTGGGCGAGGCGGGCACCGGCTTCGAGCGCTTGCGTCAGGCCGGGGTGGCAGAGGTGGTGATGATCGGCCCGGTCCGGCGTCCCACCCTGTCCGAGTTGGCGCCTGACTTCCGCACCGCCCGCTTTTTCGCCAAGGTCGGCCTGAAGGCCCTGGGCGATGACGGCCTGCTGCGCGCCGTGGTGGCCGAGCTGGAGCATGAGGGGTTCCGGGTGGTCGGTGTCGATCAGGTCCTGGCCGATTGCTTGGCTCCGCCGGGGCCTTATGGACGGCTGCGGCCCGATGCACAGGCCGAAGCCGATATCGCGCGCGGGATCGAGGTCGGGCGCGGCCTCGGTGCCCTGGATGTGGGGCAATCGGTTGTGGTGCAGCAGGGCATCGTGCTGGGGGTGGAAGCCATCGAGGGCACCGACCGCCTGCTGGATCGCTGCGACGAACTGGCCCGCGACGGGGTCGGCGGCGTACTGGTGAAATTGCGCAAGACCGGCCAGGATCGTCGCATCGACTTGCCCACCATCGGTGTGACCACGGTGGAGGGCGCCGCCCGGGCCGGGCTGCGCGGCATTGCGGTCGAGGCGGGTGGCACCCTGGTGCTGGGACGTGACGCGGTAGCGGCAGCGGCCGATAGGCTGGGTCTGTTCGTGGTCGGGCTGGAGCTCGATTCATGACCCGGACGGCACCGTTGATTTATGTGATCGCGGGCGAGCCCTCGGGCGACCTGCTGGGCGGGCGGCTGATGGCGGCCCTGAAGGCCCGGACCGATGGCGCGGTGCGCTTCGCCGGGATCGGCGGTGAATCCATGCGGGCCGAGGGGCTGGAACCGCTGTTTCCCATGGCGGAGCTGTCGGTGATGGGGCTGGTGGAAGTATTGCCCCGGCTGCCCAACATCCTCCGCCGCATCGGCCAGACTCTTTCCGACATCGAAACAAAGCGCCCCGATGCGGTGCTGACCATTGATTCCTGGGGATTTACCGGCCGCATCCACAAAGGGTTGAAGGCGCGGGGTTCGACCATTCCCCGCATCCATTACGTGGCGCCCATGGTCTGGGCCTGGAAGTCGGGACGGACCAAGACCCTGGCGCGGGTGTTGGACTTGCTGCTGACCCTGCTGCCCAACGAGCCCGCCTGGTTCGAGAAGGAAGGCCTGCGCTCGGTCCATGTGGGACATCCGGTGATCGAGGGGGGAGCGGGCAGGGGGGACGGCGCCGCATTCCGCGCCCGCCACGGCCTGGCCGCCGATGCCGAGTTGCTCTGCGTGCTGCCCGGCAGCCGTCATTCCGAGACCTCGCGGCTGCTGCCCGCCTTCGCCGAGACCTTGGCGCTGCTCGCCTCCCGGCGCCCTGGGCTGGTGGCGGTGGTGCCCACCGTCGAGACCGTGGCCGAGGACGTGACGGCCGCTGCCCGAAGCTGGCCGCTGCCCACCATCGTGGTGCGCGGCGCGGCGGAAAAGCATGACGCCTTCGCCGCCTGCAGCGTCGCCCTGGCAGCATCGGGGACGGTGGCGCTGGAACTGGCCATGGCGGGCCTGCCCTCGGTGATCACCTACAAGGTTTCCAAGCTGTCGGCCTTCATCGCCACCCGCTTCCTGGGGCTCAGCCTGAAATTCGTCACCCTGGTCAATATCCTGGTGGACCAGCCGGTGATGCCGGAACTGCTGCAGGACCAGTGCCGCCCCGACCGGCTGGCGGCGGCGGTGGAGCATCTGCTGATTGATCCGGCCGCCCGCGAAGCCCAGGTGGCGGGTGCCCGCCGGGCGCTGGAAAAGCTGGGCCTGGGCGGCGCCAGCCCCAGCCTGCGCGCCGCCGACACCGTGCTGGCCTACATAGGAGAACGGTCATGACCACTCCCGAGTTCCGCTTTCTCCACACCATGATCCGGGTCGGCGACCTGGATCGCTCGCTGGCCTTCTATACCGGCCCGCTGGGCATGACGCTGCTGCGCCGCCAAGACTATCCCGAGGGGCGCTTCACCCTGGCCTTCGTCGGTTATGGCGCGGAGCGCGACCAGACGGTGATCGAACTGACCCATAACTGGGACACCGCTGCCTACGACATCGGGACCGGCTTCGGCCATCTCGCCCTGGGCGTGCCCGATATTCACGGCGCCTGCGACCGACTGGTCGCCGCCGGGGCCAAGCTGGTGCGTCCGCCCGGCCCCATGAAGCACGGCTCCACCGTCATCGCCTTCATCGAGGACCCAGACGGGTACAAGATCGAACTGATTCAGCGCTGAATGATGTCCAGCCAGCCGGGAAGCGCCTCACGCGCCCGTTCGGCATAGAGCTTCTTGCGGTCGCGGCCCTTGATGCGGCGGCCCTTGTCGTCACGCTCGGGCGGCGGCGGGAACAGGCCGAAATTGATGTTCATGGGCTGGTAGGTCTCGGCCTCGGCGCCGCCGGTGACATGGGCGAGCAGGGCACCCAGCGCCGTGGTCTGGGGCGGTGGCGGCAGGGGCTGGCCCAGGGTCTCGGCGGCGGCGAACAGTCCCGCCAGCAGGCCGATGGCGGCGCTTTCCACATAGCCCTCGCAGCCGGTGATCTGCCCGGCCAGGCGTAACCGGGGCTGGGCCTTCAGACGAAGAAATCCATCCAACACTCTGGGACCATTGACGAAAGTGTTGCGATGCAAACCGCCGAGACGGGCGAATTCCGCCGATTCCAGCCCCGGGATGGCGCGGAAGATACGGGCCTGTTCACCATGGCGCAGCTTGGTCTGGAACCCCACCAGATTGTAAAGCGTGCCCAGCGCGTTGTCCTGGCGCAACTGCACCACGGCGAAGGGCTTGGGGCCGTTGGGATTGGTCAGGCCCACCGGCTTCATGGGGCCAAAAGCCAAGGTGTCGCGACCGCGCGAGGCCATGACCTCGATGGGCAGGCAGCCCTCGAAATAGGGTGTGTCCTTCTCCCAGTCGTGGAATTCCACCTTGTCGCCTTCGATCAGGGCGTCGATGAAGGCGTAATACTGGTCCTTGGACAGCGGGCAGTTGATGTAGTCCGAGCCGGTGCCCTTGTCGTAGCGCGACTGGAACCAGGCCTGGGAGAAATCGATGCTGTCCTTGGTGACGATGGGGGCGATGGCATCGAAAAAGGCCAGCGACTCCTCGCCGGTCAGCCCCCCCAGCCCTTCGGCCATGGCAGCGGAGGTCAAGGGACCGGTGGCGATGATGGTCTGCCCCCAATCCTCGGGCGGCACCCCCGTCACTTCCTCGCGCACCAGGGAAACCAGGGGATGAGCGGCCAGGGCGGCCTCGACCCCGGCCGAGAACCCCTCGCGGTCCACCGCCAGGGCGCCGCCCGCCGGAACCTTATGGGTATCCGCCTGGGACAGGATCAGCGATCCGGCGCGGCGCATCTCCTCGTGCAGCAGGCCGACGGCGTTATAGTCGGCGTCGTCCGAGCGCAGGGAGTTGGAACAGACCAGTTCGGAGAGACCGTCGGTCTGGTGGGCGGGGCTGCGGCGATGGGGCCGCATCTCGTGCAGCACCACCGGGATATCGGCCTGGGCGAGCTGCCAGGCGGCTTCGCACCCGGCCAATCCGCCGCCGATCACATGGATAGGCTTAGTCATGCCCCGTCACATAGACGCTCGGACGGCGTCTGTCCAGGGGATGGCTATTTGATGTTCTGCGAAACCGCCAACTGGGTCAGCCAGCCAACGGAGCCGCCGGTGGCCGCCGCCACCGATTTGTTGCCCTGGGCCGAATTCTTGCGGGCGCCCTCCACGTCGGTGCCTTTGTTCTTGTCCGGCAGATCCATGGGGCCGAAGGCATAGGTGGCGAAGGCCGAGGATGGGCCGGACGCGGCCTTGCGGGTGGAATGGCTGGCCGGGTTGTCCTTGCGGTTCAGAAGGATGTGGGACGAGGCCCCGGAAAGAGCTTGCATGGTCGGTCTCCGACGCGAAAAAGGAACTGCCCTCCACACTGCATTCGCCGTGCCAGCACGAAAAGCCAGCGTTTCCGCCGATCTGCCTCGGCATGCCCGGCAAATGCTGCCGGGTACGGGTGCAAGGAAGGAGATTTCTTCCCGGCGCGGATTAGGGTATAAGCACGCCGCCACCCCCTTTCGGATGGGAAAGAGACTACCCCATGGCCAAGACCTACTATGTCGTCGGCGGCGAATACGCCGATACTTCCTTTACCGTCATCGCCCCCGGCCATGTCGAGGAGCATTTCGGCCCGTTCGACGAGCACGAGGCCCATATCTGCTGGCGGGCACTGACCGGCAAGTCCGTGGACAACGCCATGATCCGCTACTTCATCCGCGCGACCGAGCAGGAGACGGTGGAGGAAGGCTGGTACGTGGTCGGCGGCGAATATGCCGACAACTCCTTCCAGGCCATCGCGGGCGGGCGCAAGCCCGACGTGTTCGGCCCGTTCAGCCGCAAGGAAGCCTTGGACAAGTGGCGCGAGCTTACCGGACGCACCGTCGATAGCGCGCTGACCCGCTATGACCTGTGCACCGCCGAGGAATTGAAGCGGGGCGATTAGCCATTGATTGGCTGGTCAAACCGCGCTCATCGCGGTATCTCCTGAAGGGTTGAATCAAGCACCGGAGGCTTGTCGTGTCGCATTACCCCAACAAGTATCATGCCTTCATCTGCACCCAGCGTCGGCCCGAGGGCCATCCGCGCGGCTGCTGCACCACCAAGGGCGGCGGGATGCCCATGTTCGAACGCCTGGTCGGCCAGATCAGCGCCAAGAATTTGTGGGAAGCGGGTGTCAGCGTCGCCTCCAGCAGCTGCCTAGGCTTTTGCAAGGCGGGGCCGCTGATGGTGGTCTATCCCGAAGGCACCTGGTACAAGGTTGAAAAGCTGGAAGATATCGACGAGATCGTCGAGTCTCACTTCACCAAGCATACCCCGGTGGAACGACTGATCGTTACTCCCAGCAAGTGATCAGGTCCGGGCCGTGGTCAGGGCATCCTTGATCAGGCCGAAGAATATCCTGGGCTCGGCGCTGCCTTCATAGCGCCAGCCCAGGTGGGCTTCGCAGCCCCGGCAGGCGCACAGCCGCCACAGATATCCCCGAAACCAGGTAAATACCCCCGAGGCCGCGCCCACCGCCGTCGCGCCCGGTGCGTCGCGGAAGCACAACACCCTGAACACCAGTCCCGCCGGGTTGAAGAAGACGTGTTCATGGCCGCCATTCAGGCTCATTTCCCAGCGGCCCCGGGTGACCAGGGCGCCGCAGCGGGCGCAATAATACTCGATGTCTTGCGTCCAGGGCGCCAGGACCGCGTCGTGCGAGGGAGCATCGCGGGGCATTCGGCCTCCAAATCTGCTGCCGCCACCGAATGTTGGAAGCGATCATATGACCATTCCAAGGTATGAGGCGCTAATGCCTTTCCCCATTATGCAGATCGGCAGTGCTGAAATACCTTGGCACAAGAAACCTAGGGGTATTCGCGACGTGCAATTGGGGCATCACGATAGCGGCAGTGCCATCGACCGTCTCGCCAGCTTGCTGGACGAGGAAGCGGTGGGCCGCCCCATTGATCCGGACGAGGTGATCCGCCTTGCCCAGGAGGTTTCGCGGATCGTCCCGGAAATCACACCCTTCATGCATCGGGTGATCCATCGCATGAAGGCGAAGCAATCCCGTATCCGGGCGGCCTGAAGCCCGTCAGTCGGTCCGTTGGATCAGGTGGAAACCGAATGGGGTTTCCACCACGCCGCTGACCTCGCCCGAGGCCAAGCTAAAAGCGGCCACTTCGAATTCCGGCACCATGGCGCCCTTGGGGAAGACACCGAGATCGCCGCCATCTTCCGACGACGGACAATCGGAATACTGCCGGGCCATGGCCTCGAAATCCGCGCCCTCCTTGATCTCTTCCAGAATCTCGGTGATGGCGGTCAGCGCCTCGTCCTTGCTGCGGCTGGCTTGCGAGCGCATGGAGCCCTTGTACATCAGCAGGATATGGGCGGCGCGGATCTGGTCGGGCATGGTGTCGGCTCCACAGGAGGGGGGAAGGAGGCGAGTTTAGGCGGTTCGGCCCGACTGCGCCAGTTGATGAATCACGATGGCGGCGGTGGCGGCGACGTTCAGGGACTGGATGCGCCCCGAGCCCTCGATGGTGGCGATCTCGTCGCAGGCGGCCAGGGTGGCGGGGGACAGGCCGTTTTCCTCATTGCCCAGGATCAGGGCCACCGGCTTGGAGGTGGGGGCCAGGCACTGGGCCAGCGGCCGCCCGGCACCCAGGGCGGTGCCGATGATTCTGTGGGAGTCCCTCAGCCGTTTCAGGGCCGGAATGAACTTCTGGGTGCGATAAATATCGATCCATTCCAGTCCGCCCTCGGCGACTCGCTGGGCGGCTTCCGATGGCAGCGCCTGGGCGGGATGGTCCGAGACCAGAAGACGTTCCAGGCCGAAAAAGGCCATGGTCCGGGCGATGGCTCCCAGGTTATGGGGATTGGAAATGCCATCCAGCACCAGCAAGGGTCGGCCGGACTTGGCCCAAAGCTGGGCCTCGGCCGGATCGAACACCGCGATGGGGCGCGGCTTGGCCACCACCACGATGCCGCCGTGAAGCTGGGTTCCGGCGATGCGGCTCAACTCCTCGGTGGGGACCATGCGGTAGGGCTTGTGCTGGCGCGCCATCACCGCGCAGAAATCGCCCGCCAACACCTTCATGCGATCATCATAGAACAGGCGCTCGGCCCGGCGGGGATCACGGGCGAACAGGGCGGCAACGGCGGGCAGTCCCGCCACCCGTTCCAAATCCTCGGCGGGACGCTTCGGGGCGGGCTTCTTGTGCGGGAGCGGGGCTCGTGCCATGACTGAGGGGCCTTGCATTGGTGGGGATGTGTGTTTTGCCTCGGCTGATCCTGTTCAACAAGCCCTATGACGTGCTGACCCAGTTCACCGACCGCGACGGCGGCCGCGCCACCTTGAAGGATTACGTCGTCATTCCCGGTGTCTATGCCGCCGGGCGGCTAGACCGGGATTCCGAAGGTCTGCTGGTGCTGACCGATTCCGGGCCGCTGATCAAGCGCATCAGCGATCCCCGCCACAAGCTGCGCAAGGTCTATTGGGCCCAGGTGGAAGGTCAGCCCACCGAGGCGGCGCTGGAGGCGCTGCGGCGGGGCGTGACGCTCAATGACGGCCCCACCCGTCCGGCAGGGGCGAGACTGATGGAGGAGCCGCCCGGCCTGTGGCCGCGCGACCCGCCCATCCGCTTCCGCGCCGCCATTCCCACCGCCTGGATCGAATTGACCCTGTCCGAGGGCCGCAATCGCCAGGTCCGGCGTATGACCGCCGCCGTGGGTTTTCCCACCCTGCGCCTGATCCGCTGGGCGGTGGGCGACTGGACCCTGGACGGACTGGCGCCGGGGCAGTGGCGTGAGATCATGCCACCTCGGACAGAACCCGGCGCAAGGCCGCGACCGCCTCGTCCAGCAATTCGGGGGTAATCACCAGCGGCGGCGCGAAGCGAATGGAATTGCGGTGGGTGTCCTTGGTCAGCACCCCCTTGGCCGCCAGCCGGTCGCAGACCTCGTGGGCGGTGACGCGGGCGGCATCGAACTGGATGCCGACGAACAGGCCCTTGCCCCGGATCTGGGTGATCAGTGGCGAGCCCAGGCCGCGCAGACTGGACAACAGCCGCTCGCCCAACTCGGCGGACCGTTCGATCAGGCCTTCCTCCACCAGCACCGACAGGGCTTCATGCCCCACCGCCGCCGCCAGGGGATTGCCGCCGAAAGTGCTGCCGTGGTCGCCGGGCCGGAAGACGTCGA
Organism: Paramagnetospirillum marisnigri; assembly: GCF_001650715.1. Classification (GTDB taxonomy): domain Bacteria; phylum Pseudomonadota; class Alphaproteobacteria; order Rhodospirillales; family Magnetospirillaceae; genus Phaeospirillum; species Phaeospirillum marisnigri. The sequence continues at coordinate 69,766 of NZ_LWQT01000120.1, forward strand.
TCACCTCGCGCCGCGCCAGGAAGAGCGAGACCGGCAGCACGCCGCCGCCCAGGGCCTTGCCCAGGGTGACGGCATCCGGGGTGATGCCGTCGTGCTCGCAGGCCAGCAGTCGGCCGGTGCGCCCCAGGCCGGTCTGGACCTCGTCGGCAATCAGCAGCACCCGGTGGTCATCGCAGATGCGGCGGCAGGCGGCGAGATAGCCCGGCGGCGGCACCACGATTCCGGCCTCGCCCTGGATGGGTTCCACCAGGAAGGCGGCGGTATCGGGCGTGATGGCCCGCTCCAGCGCCTCGGCGTCGCCGAAAGGAACCTGATCGAAGCCGGCCGGGTAGGGGCCGAAGCCGTCGCGATACTGCGCCACCGAGGACATGCCGATGATGGCGATGGTGCGGCCATGGAAGTTATCGGCGCAGGAAATGATCCGCGCCTGGCCCGGTGGCACGCCCTTGACGGTATAGGCCCATTTGCGGGCCGCCTTCAGCGCGGTTTCCACCGCCTCGGCGCCGGTGTTCATGGGCAGGCCGCCATCCATGCCAGTCAGGCGGCAGGCCAGTTCCAGGAACGGCCCCAGCCGGGTGGTGTGATAGGCCCGTGATACCACCGCCAGCCGGGAGGCCTGCTCGGTCAGCGCCTTGAGAATGCGGGGATGGCCGTGGCCCAGGCTGACGGCGGAATAGCAGCCCATCATGTCGATGAAACGACGGCCGCCTTCGTCCCACAACAAGGCGCCCTGTCCGCGCGCCAGGACCACCGGCAGCGGCTGATAGTTATGGGCGCACCAGCGCGCCTCGCGTTCGATAGTGGTGGTCATGGAGGGTCTCCCGACGACCGTATCGCCGCTTCGACGATGGTCTCGACCAGGGCGGCGGTGCGTTGGTCGATGTCGTGGTGGGGATTGTACTCGGCGATTTCCAAGCCGATACAGCGCGGCGAGGCCAGCAGCGGCGCCAGGGCATCCAGCAATTCATCGGCCCGAATGCCGCCAGGGGCGGGGGTACCCACCCCGGGGGCGTCGGCGGGATCAATGGCGTCTAGGTCGAGGCTGATGCCGAAGTCGCCCGGCCCGGTGGCCTCGGCCAGGGCGGCGGCAAGGCCGAGCCGCTTCAGTTCGGCCATGCCCATGACCCGGATGCCGTGGCGGGACGTCCTTGCTTCCTCCTCGGGCTCCCAACTGCGCACGCCCATCAAGGTGACTTCAGTCCCCGTCAACACGGGGGGATGGCGTGCCAATCCCGGCGGCCCCAATCCCAGCAGGCAGGCCAGTGGCATGCCGTGCAGCGCGCCGGACGGGCTGGTATCGGGCGTATGGAGGTCCATATGGGCATCGATCCAGATCAGGCGGAAGGCCGCCCCATGGGCCTGGCGCAAGCCCGCCCAGGTGCCCATGGCGCAGGAATGGTCACCGCCGATGACGATGGGAAAGCGACCGCGGCCGCATTCCTTGGCCACCAGTGTGGCGAGATGATCGGCGAGACGGGGAATCACCGTTTGGGCGTCACCAAGCGGCGCCTGGAGTTCCAGGCAATGGAGGTCCTCGGTCAGGCCTCGCAGCCTCTCGCCCATGCCGCCCCGGCGCAAGGCCCGGGGGCCATCGGCGCAACCGCCGTCACGGGCGCCCAAACCACAGCCCACGCCAAGGATGGTCATGGCTCGACCCGATCCGGTCATGTCGGCCTCCATCCGACCACAGGCCCTTATTCCCAATGAGTCATTTAACCATTGTCGGGACTGATTTGCAGGGGAGCCAAGGGGGACACGGTGAAAAATCACGGTTTCGCCACAATGGCGCCCCGCATGTCGCCGTAATCTCCGGCCATCTTGGCGTTCGGAAGCGGGAGGGGCGCCCGGCCCGGCTTCCAGACCTCACGCGGCGCCGGAAACAGTGATCATGTCGAGCAAGAGCGAAGCCAGCATCTCCCAGGCCTCTGAAGCTTCCAAGTCGGCCCAGGAGGCAGCCAAGGCGGCGGCCGAGGCATTGCGGCAGCGCCGGGCCCAGATCGCGGCCTATATCTGAGGATTGATCAGGTGAGGGGGTGGAGCGGCGGTCCGCGAACCGGCGGAAGGTCGGCCACCCGCTCGCCCATGGGCGCGATGGCGGCGATCCAGGCCGAAGCGGCGCTCGCGGCATCCGTCACGGCAGGCAATGTCGCCTCCGGGCCGGAGCCGGCCAGGACACCGGTGACGGGGTCGGAAGCGGCCGTGAGGGTGGCGCCGTCGCTGGCGGGAGACTCGGCGCTGGTCTGGGGAATATCCACGGCGGCCGACTTGGCCTGGGGCTCCCAGGTGATCTCGACGCGACGGTCGCGGGCTTCCTTGTGCTTGCCTTTACGGGCGGTGGTGGATTTGTCCGAGCCGAAGCCCACGACTTCCACCTTGGCGGCGACAATGCCCAGCTTGCGGAGCTGGTCAGCCACGGCCTGAGCCCGCTTTTCCGACAGCATCCGGTTATAGGACGACTTGCCCGCAGAATCGGTAAAGCCGTGAATGCGGATCACCGAGGGCTGCGCCGCCTTCAGCGCCGGGGCCGCTCCGTGCAGGACCTGCATGGTCGAAGCCGAGATGTCCGACTTGTTGAGGCCGAAATACACCACCAGCGGCTGAGCTTCCATTTCCACCGGCGCGGCCACGACGGGCGGCGGGGGCGGGGGGGCGGCACTGGTCACGGGGGCGACGGCACTCTGGGTCGAAACGACGGGAGCCGAGGACTCCATGGAGGGGGACGCCGCGCAGGCGGATAAGGCGGTCAGGGCCGCCAGGGTGGTGAATACGCGGACGATCTTCATGGTCGGTCTCGTCAAGCAATGGCCACGACCGCCCCAGACAGGGACAGGCGCAACCTCAATCTTGCAAGACGAGACTCAATTGTCCAGCAAAATACTGGCATGAACGATGTCGAACTAAAGTAAGCGCCATGACAAGGCGCCAATATAGCTAAAAAGTCACTTTAAAGGCGTTGGATTCACGATCGCAAAAAATAATTGCTAATCAATGCGTTATCGGGCGCTCCTGGGCGTGCGCGCCAGGATGGGGCCCAGGTAGCGCCCCGTGTAACTTTCCGCACACGCAACGACATCTTCGGGTGTTCCGGCGGCAACAATACGCCCGCCGCCGTCACCGCCTTCCGGTCCCAGGTCGACGATCCAGTCGGCGGTCTTGATGACTTCGAGATTGTGTTCGATCACCAGGACGGTATTGCCGGTCTCCACCAGCGCCTGGATCACCTCCAGCAATTTGCGGACATCCTCGAAATGCAGGCCGGTGGTGGGTTCGTCCAGGATGTAGAGGGTGCGGCCGGTGGCGCGGCGCGACAATTCCTTGGCCAGCTTGACCCGCTGGGCCTCACCGCCCGACAGGGTGGTGGCCTGCTGGCCGAGATGGATATAGTCCAGCCCCACCCGTTGCAGGGTGACCATCTTGTCGCGGATGGCCGGAACCGCCTTGAAGAAGTCGGCGGCCTCCTCGACGGTCATGTCGAGAACATCGGCTATGCTCTTGCCACGAAAGGTTATTTCCAGGGTTTCGCGGTTATAGCGCTTGCCCTTGCAGACGTCGCACTGGACATAGACATCAGGTAGGAAGTGCATCTCGATCTTGATGACGCCATCGCCCTGGCAGGCCTCGCAGCGGCCGCCCTTGACGTTGAAGGAGAAGCGGCCGGGCTTGTAGCCGCGCACCTTGGACTCCGGCAATTCGGTGAACCAGTCGCGGATGGGGGTGAAGGCACCGGTATAGGTGGCCGGATTGGACCGGGGCGTGCGGCCGATAGGGCTTTGGTCGATATCGATGATCTTGTCCAGATGCTCGATACCCTCGATGCGGTCGAAGGGAGCGGGCTGCTCGCGCGAGCCCATCAGGCGGCGCGACAGCGCCTTGTACAGGGTCTCGATCACCAGGGTCGACTTGCCGCCGCCCGACACGCCGGTGACGCAGGTCAGGGTTCCCAGCGGGATATCCATGGTGACGGATTTCAGGTTGTTGCCGCGCGCTCCGTGCAGCGACAGACGGGCGCCGCCGCCCTTGCGTCGGCTGGGCGGAAGCGGGATATGGTCCAGGCCGGACAGGTAGCGGCCGGTGGAACTGGCCGGATCGGCCATGACCTGTTCGGGCGTGCCCGCCGAGACGATCTGGCCGCCGTGGATGCCGGCTCCCGGCCCCATGTCGATGAGGTGGTCGGAGGCGCGGATGGCGTCCTCGTCGTGCTCCACCACGATGACGGTGTTGCCGATGTCGCGCAGCCGCTTCAGGGTCGCCAGCAAGCGGTCGTTGTCGCGCTGATGCAAGCCGATGGAGGGCTCGTCCAACACGTAGAGCACGCCGGTCAGGCCCGAGCCGATCTGGCTGGCCAGGCGAATGCGCTGGCTTTCGCCGCCCGACAGCGAGCCCGAGCCCCGCGCCAGGGTCAGGTAATCCAGCCCCACATCCACCAGGAAGCCCAAACGGTCGTTGATCTCGCGCAGGATGCGCCGGGCGATTTCCTGGTCCTTGGGGCGCAGATGCTGGTTCAACTCGCCGAACCAGTCCCGCGCCTTGGCGATGGAATATTCCGTGGCCTCGCTGATATGCAGGCCCCGGAGCTTGACCGCCAGCGCCTCGGGCTTGAGACGGGCGCCGCCGCAGGATTCGCAGGGCGCGGTGCCCTGGAAGCGGGACAGATCCTCGCGCACCCAGGAGGAATCGGTCTCGCGGAAGCGGCGGGCCATGTTGGGAATGACGCCCTCGAACGACTTCTCGGTGTGATAGCCCCGGAAGCCGTCCTCGTAATTGATGCGGACCTCCTCACTGCCGGACCCGTGCAGGATCACCTGGCGCGCCCGCTCGGGCAGGTCCTGCCACGGGGTTTCCAGCTTGAAGCGGTAATGCTCGGCCAGGCCCTGCAGGGTCTGGATATAGTATTGCGAGGTGGAGTTGGCCCAAGGCGCGATGGCGCCATCACGCAGCGATAGCCCAGGATTTGGAACGACCAGTTCGGGATCGAAATAAAGTTTCACCCCCAATCCGTCGCAAGTCGGGCAGGCGCCGAACGGATTGTTGAAGGAGAACAGCCGGGGCTCGATCTCCTCGATGGTGAAGCCGGAGACCGGGCAGGCGAATTTGGCGGAAAACACCGTGCGCTCGCCACTGGCGGCGTCCTCGGCGATGCACAGACCATCGGCGAGGTTCAGCGCGGTCTCGATGGAATCGGCCAGCCGGTTGCCGAGGCCGGGCTTCACCACCAGCCGGTCCACCACCACCTCGATATCGTGCTTCTTCTTCTTGTCCAGGGCGGGGACGTCGTCGATCTCGTACAAGGTGCCGTCAACCTTGACCCGCTGGAAGCCCTTCTTCTGCAGCTCCTGCAGGTCCTTGCGGTACTCGCCCTTGCGACCGCGCACGAAGGGGGCCAGCAGATAGAGCCTTGTGCCCTCGGCCATGGTCTCGACCCGGTCGACCATCTGGCTGACGGTCTGGCTTTCGATGGGCAGGCCGGTGGCGGGGGAGTGGGGAATACCCACCCGCGCCCATAGCAGGCGCATATAGTCATAAATTTCGGTGACGGTGCCGACGGTGGAGCGGGGATTCTTCGATGTGGTCTTCTGCTCGATGGAAATGGCGGGCGACAGGCCCTCGATGCTTTCCACGTCGGGCTTTTGCATCAGCTCCAGGAATTGCCGGGCATAGGCCGACAGCGATTCCACATAGCGCCGCTGCCCCTCGGCATAGATGGTATCGAAGGCCAGCGACGACTTGCCCGATCCCGACAGGCCGGTGATCACCACCAGCTTGTCGCGCGGAATGTCAACGTCGATGTTCTTCAGATTGTGTTCCTTGGCACCGCGCACGCGGATATGGCCGCTCATTTGGGTCCTCGTCGCATGATCAGGGCGCGGATGTTAGAGAGTTTCCCAGAAGGGATAAAGCGTCCTTGCCAGTCGGGGCGCGCATGGCTATCTTCCGCCCCGTCATTGGGGAGTAGCCTCCTTCACCTCCAGAAGGGGATGCGTCAACAGACTTGGACTGCTTCAGTCCATGGCGCATCCGGCCCGAGCGGCTTGGCGAGACCTTTGGCGGGAGTCCCTCGACGCATGGGGTCGGGCGGGACGACCGGCCATTGGTTTCTTCGCCCGATCCCCCCGGACATATCATCATGGAAGCCGTTCTTCTGTCCCTGACCGTGGTCGCCGCCGCCGAGATCGGCGACAAGACCCAGTTGCTGGCCCTGCTGCTGGCCGCCAAATACCGCAAGCCCGTGCCGGTGGTGGCGGGCATCTTCGTCGCCACCATCCTCAATCACGGCATCGCCGCCGGAATCGGCGTGGCGGTGGCGCAATGGCTGGGGCCTGACTGGCTGCGCTGGATCATCGGCCTGTCCTTCATCGCCATGGCGGCCTGGACCCTGGTTCCCGACAAGATGGACGAGGAGCCGAAGATGTGGGAGCGGGCAGGGGCCTTCGTCGCCACCACCGTCTCGTTCTTCCTGGTGGAGATCGGCGACAAGACCCAGGTGGCCACCGTCGCCCTGGGCGCCCGCTATGGCGATTTGCTGGCCGTGACCACCGGCACCACGCTGGGCATGCTGATCGCCGACATTCCCGCCGTCTTCGTCGGCAATGCCCTGGCAGAGAAGATCCCCCTGGGGCTGGTGCGGGTCATCGCCGCTGCCATCTTCGCCATCCTCGGCGTGCTGGCCCTGATGGGATACGGCAACGAACTTCTGTAAAGAAAAAGCCGCGCAATCAGATGGTTGCGCGGCTTTCCTCTCACCTGTTCCCGATCAGAACGGAATTTCATCGTCCATGTCGGCCGGGGGTTCCCAGCTCTGGCCGCCGCCCTGGCGAGCACCGCCGCCACCGCCGCCGCCGCCCTGCTGACGCGGGCTGTCGTCGTAGCCACCGCCGCCATAACCGCCACCGCCGCCGCCGTCACGGCCGCCCAGCAGGGTGAGTTCGCCCTTGAAACGGCCGATCACCACTTCGGTGGAGTACTTCTCGACGCCCTGCTGGTCGGTCCATTTGCGGGTCTGGAGCGCGCCTTCCACATAGACGCTGCTGCCCTTCTTCAGATAGCGCTCGGCGATGTCGGCCAGGTTTGGATTGAAGATCACCACCCGGTGCCACTCGGTCTTTTCCTTGCGCTCGCCGGTGGCGCGATCCTTCCAGGATTCTGAGGTGGCGATATTGAGATTGACGATCTTGGACCCGTCCTGCGAGGTGCGGACCTCGGGATCACGGCCGAGATTTCCAAGCAATATCACCTTGTTGACGCTACCGGCCATGTCGCACGGGCTCCCCGCTTGAGATTGAAAGCGGGATCGTACTGCATGGCCGAAGGCGGTGAAAGCCCTAATGCTTCGCCTTGGATGGGGGGGCGGGCAGCAGGCGCCCCAGCAGCGAGCCCAGCGCCTTGACATAGGCGGCCGCACCGGAGCGATGCATGCGCAGATTGATCTCGCCCCCCCGGGCAAGGCGGAAGCCCAGGGTCAGATATTCCTCGTCCGCCTCGGGACGGATGGTCCATTTTTCCACGGCGATGGCCGGGGCGGGGGCGGCGGGGTTGCTCTGTTCGGTATCGGCCAGGCGTTCGGCATGCTGCAGCCAGGACGACAGGATGGACAACTGGTCCAGCGGCAGGGTGACCACCGCCTCCTCGCCGGATTCGTCAAGCAGCACCAGCCGCACACCGTCGCCGGTATCCGAGGTTCTGGCCGACAGGACCTGCTGCGCCGATATCACCCGTTTCATGCCGTTTCCCGGTCTGGAAGCGTTTTGAAGCGGCCCGCATTATGCCACACCCACACGGTTGTCGCACTGCACGATATCTGGTAGCGTGCGCCAGCCTTGGCCCTAGCGGCCACCCCATCACTCTTACGGTTTTTCACGAAACCGACGGGAAGATTTCGTTGACCACGCCTCCTGCGTCGCCACAGTTCGATATCAGTCCGGTCACCATCGAAGACGAGATGAAGCGCTCCTATCTCGATTACGCCATGAGCGTGATCGTGAGCCGCGCGCTTCCCGACGTCCGCGACGGTTTGAAGCCGGTTCATCGCCGCATCCTCTTCGCCATGAAGGAGGCAGGCTACGACTATAACAAGCCCTTCCGCAAATCGGCGCGCATCGTCGGTGATGTCATGGGTAAGTATCACCCCCATGGCGACTCGGCGATCTATGACGCCATGGTGCGCATGGCGCAGGACTTCTCCATGCGGCTCATGCTGGTGGATGGGCAGGGCAATTTCGGCTCCATGGACGGCGATCCGCCCGCGGCCATGCGCTATACCGAGGCGCGTCTGGCCCGCTCGGCCCATTCGCTGCTGGAGGATATCGACAAGGATACCGTCGATTTCCAGGCCAATTACGACGAATCCACCCATGAACCCAAGGTTCTGCCCGCCCGCTATCCCAATCTGCTGGTCAATGGCGCCGGCGGTATCGCCGTGGGCATGGCCACCAATATCCCGCCCCATAACCTGGGCGAGGTGATCGACGCCTGCTGCGCCTTCATCGACGATCCCGAAGTGACGGTCGAGCGGCTGATGGAGCTGGTTCCCGGCCCGGATTTCCCCACCGGCGGCACCATCCTGGGGCGGTCCGGCATCCGCTCGGCCCAGACCACCGGTCGCGGCTCGGTGATCATGCGCGGCCGCGTCCATATCGAGGAAGTCCGCAAGGACCGCGAAGCCATCGTAGTCACCGAGATTCCCTATCAGGTCAACAAGGCGCGCATGCTCGAGCAGATCGCCGAGCTGGTGCGCGACAAGAAGCTGGAAGGCATCTCGGACCTCCGGGACGAATCCGATCGCGACGGCGTGCGCATGGTCATCGAGATCAAGCGCGACGCCATCGCCGACGTGGTGCTGGCCCAGCTCTACCGCTTCACCCCGCTGCAGACCAGCTTCGGCGTCAATTCCCTGGCGCTCAACGGCGGTCGCCCGATGATGATGACGCTACGCGACATCATCAAGGCCTTCATCGCCTTCCGCGAAGAGGTGATCACGCGGCGCACCATCTTCGAACTGGGCAAGGCCCGCGACCGCGCCCATATCCTGGCCGGTCTGGCCATTGCCGTGGCCAATATCGACGAGGTCATCCGCCTGATCCGCGCCGCCCCCGATCCGGCGGTGGCACGCGAGCAGTTGATGACCCGCCGTTGGCCGGTGGGCGATGTCGGCCCACTGATCCAGCTGATCGACGAGCCCGGCCGCGGCATCGAGGATGGCACCTATTCGCTGTCCGAGCTGCAGGCCAAGGCCATCCTGGACCTGCGGCTGCACCGCCTGACCGGGCTGGAGCGCGACAAGATCGGCGACGAGCTGCGCGATATCGGCCGCCAGATCGAGGAATTCCTGCTGATCCTGTCGTCGCGGCCACGCCTGTTCGAGGTGATGAAGACGGAACTGCTGGAAATCCGCGAGCAGTTCGCCACGCCGCGCCGCACCACCATCGAGGAAAACGAGTTCGAGGCCGATATCGAGGACCTCATCGCCCGCGAGGACATGGTGGTGACGGTGACCAATACCGGCTACATCAAGCGGGTGCCGCTGTCGGCCTATCGCGCCCAGAAGCGGGGCGGCAAGGGCCGGTCCGGCATGAACATCAAGGACGAGGACTTCCTGTCCCAGGTGTTCGTGACCAACACCCATACGCCGGTCCTGTTCTTCTCGTCGTCGGGCATCGCCTACAAGCTGAAGGTCTATCGCCTGCCGCTGGGCAATCCCCAGGCGCGTGGCAAGGCCATGGTCAATATCCTGCCGCTGGACGAGGGCGAGACCATCTCGACCATCATGCCGTTGCCCGAGGACGAGACCACCTGGGGCAACCTGCATGTGGTGTTCACGACCTCGTCGGGCGATGTCCGGCGCAATCTGCTGTCCGACTTCACCGAGGTCCGCGCCAACGGCAAGATCGCCATGAAGCTGGGCGAGGGCGAGCGCCTGATCTCGGTTCAGACCTGCACCGAATCCGACGACATGCTGCTGGCCACCCGCCTGGGCAAGGCCATCCGCTTCTCGGCCTCGGATGTTCGCGTCTTCAAGGGCCGCGATTCCACCGGCGTGCGCGGTATCCGGCTGGAGGCGGGCGACGAGGTCATCTCCATGTCCATCCTGCGCCATGTGGACTTCGACTCCGAGACCCGTGACGCTTACTTGCGTGGCGACCTGCCCGCCGACCAGATCGAGCGCATGGCGGCGGAGGAGCAGTATGTGCTGACCGTGACCGAGAACGGCTTCGGCAAGCGGACCTCGGCTTACGAGTACCGCATCACCGGCCGTGGCGGTCAGGGCATCGCCAATATCGACATGACCGACAAGACCGGGCCGGTGACGGCCTCGTTCCCCGTCAATCACGAGGACGAGGTCATGCTGGTCAGCGACGGTGGCAAGCTGATCCGCATGCCCGTTGACGATATCCGCATCGTCGGACGCCGCACCCAGGGCGTGACCCTGCTGCGCACCGCCGAGGGCGAAAGGGTGGTTTCGGCCGCCAGACTGTGCGACATCGCCGGAGGGGCCGAGGATGACGACGATTCCGACGGGGACGGCGACGACATCCCCGATGGTGTGGCGGGAGGCGAGGATGCCTAAACGGGTCGGCCTCTATCCCGGGACCTTTGATCCCATCACCAATGGCCACCAGGACATCGTCGCCCGCGCCGCGCGCGCCGTCGATCACCTGATCGTCGCCGTGGCGGTGAACGCCGGCAAGGGGCCGCTGTTCTCCCATGACGAACGGGTGTCCATGGCCGAGGACGAGATGGCCGATCTGGCCCGCGCCATCGGCGCCAGCATCGAGGTTCGCTCGTTCGACACCCTGCTGGTGGATTTCACCGCCCAATGCGGCGCCAATCTCATCGTGCGAGGCTTGCGCGCCGTGTCCGACTTCGAATACGAATTCCAGATGGCCGGCATGAATGCCCGCCTGTCGCCCGAGATCGAGACCATCTTCCTGATGGCCTCGGAACGTTGCCAGTTCATTTCGTCTCGCTTCGTCAAGGAGATCGGGCGGTTGGGCGGTGACATATCCCAGTTCGTCAGCCCCCGGGTGAAGGCGAAGCTGGACGAGAAGTTCGGCTTCTCTTCATAGCCGACCAAGACCAACGGAGGATTCCCGTGGACGCCGAAAACACCCTTTATCTCGACCTCAAGGACGGCCGCGTGGTGATCCAGCTGCGCCCCGATCTCGCCCCCAATCACGTGGCCCGCATCAAGGAACTGGTGCGCGAGGGCTTCTATGACGGCCTGAAGTTCCATCGGGTCATCGACGGCTTCATGGCCCAGACCGGGTGTCCCAAGGGCACCGGCACCGGCGGCTCCGACAAGGGCCACCTGAAGGCCGAATTCTCGGGCGAGAAGCATGTGCGCGGCACCTGCTCCATGGCTCGTGCCGCCAGTCCCGACAGTGCCAGTTCGCAGTTCTTCATCTGCTTCGGCGCCCATTCCCATCTCGACCGCCAGTATACCATCTGGGGACAGGTCTCCGAGGGCATGGACTTCGTGGATGCCATCAAGAAGGGCGCGGCGCGCAGCGGCAGCGTCGATTCTCCTGATTCCATCATCCGCCTGCGGGTCGCGGCGGATTGCGAGGACTGATCAGATCATGACTTCCGTTTTCAAGCGCTTCGCCCTGGCCCTGGCGGCCCTGGCGCTGTCCGCCCTGCATCCCGCCCTGGCCGCCGGCCCCGACGACACCTGGGTGTTGGAATTGTCCTCGGGCAAGGTGGTGATCGAATTCCGCAACGATCTGGCGCCCCATCACGTGGCCCGGATCAAGGAACTGACCCGCAAGGGCTTCTATGACGGCACCCCGTTCCACCGCGTCATCGCGGGCTTCATGGCCCAGGGCGGCGATCCCACCGGCACCGGCTCCGGTGGTTCGGGCACCAGGATCAGGGCCGAATTCACAGGCGAGCCCTTCGTGCGCGGCGTGGTCGGCATGGCCCGTTCCGGCAGCCCCGATTCCGCCGATTCCCAGTTCTTCATCATGCTGGGCTCCGCTCCCAGCCTGGACGGCAAGTACACCGCCTTTGGCCGGGTACTCGAAGGCATGGAATTCGTCGATCGCATCAAGAAGGGCGACGCGGGCGACAATGGCATTGTTTCCAATCCTGACAAGCTGCTCCGGGCCCAGATCCTGGCCGACGTCAAGAAATAATCTTTCCCGCCGTTGACGGAGGGCGCTCACCTGCCTATGGTGGCGCCCTCTGGAAATTGGGGGTCCGTAGCTCAGTCGGTAGAGCAAGCGACTTTTAATCGAGAGGTCGTGGGTTCGAGTCCCACCGGACCCACCACTTTCCAGGAGATCAGGCAAGGGAGCATCCCGGTTCGGGAGGCTCCCATTTTTCTGGGCGCTCACGGACTTTTGATTTGCTTCCAAAGGTATGTTTATCCCTTCGGGCGCCAGGGCCATCCCCGAAGCATGGGTGCATGGTGAATAAGAATAGTTGGAGCGACTCTAGGGTGATTCCCTGATAGGCGGCACCGCCAAAATGATCAAAGACTAACCAAGTCACGATCACTGGAGGCCACCATGTCGACATCCATCATTCCCGGCACCTGCGGCGCCTGCTCTCAGTACAGCGGTGGCCAGTGCCAATCCACGGGATCCCAATTCTCCGGCAAGCCGGTCTGGGCGCTGTCCTGCCTTCCCTGCCAGGGGTATCGGCGCAGCTCGGCGGCTGCCACTCCAGTGGATCCGGTTGCCCTGGAGGCTGTCGTCCGCCGGGCCATGGTCAATGCGAGCGCGGCGCCGTTCCACTGAGGCAAGGGTGCAGGATGCCTCAGACCCGGCCGATCATGGCCACCAAGATGCGCTCTGCCCGGTCCAGCCATGTGTGCCCAGCCTGGTAGGCGGGTAGGGCGGCGCGGGCCACGTCCCGCCAGTGATTGGCCCTGAGGGCCTGGTCGACAAGGTCACCGACCTGCCGGGGATCGTCGTAGAACAGGATGGACTCGCCATGGGTGAAATCCTGTTCCACGAAGGTCGAGCGGTTGGAGATCAGCGCCGCTCCTGCCGCCATGCCGTACCAGATGCGTTCATGCGACCCTTCGGGAAATTTCTGCGAGACATTGATCACCACCTTGGAGCGGCGCATCAGGGCCAGGCTCTCGGTGAAGGAGCGGTTGAAGCCGTGCCGCACGCAGCCATCCGGTAGGTGCCCGGCCACATCCTCCGGAACATGTCCGACCACGTGCAGGCCTGACTGGCGAATGCTGGACAGGGCGGCAAGGCGGGCACAACGCTGGGCCTCGTCGGTGGCCAGATTCAGCAGCCGCGCCAGTTCGTCGGCCTGACGGCTTCCCAGGGCGGCCACAAGCGACGGGAAGGGATCGATGGCTCCCCTGGCGGCGGCGCTTCCGACCGCCAGGGCGACAGATTCCGATTCATCGAGGGCTGTGGTCGCGTCCAGGATATTGCCCACGAACAAGACGTCGATATCGCGCTCTCCTTCCAGCGCCGAGGCATCGGCGTTGGGGCCGCCATGGGGAATGAAGGCGGCGGGAGCCCGCAGATAGTCGGAGGCCCGGCAGTGCCCCTGGTCGATCAGTCCCAGCACGGTACGGGTTCCCGTCTGAAGCAGTCGGGGATGGCTGACCGGATGATCGACCACCAGCGACAGCTTGGGGAAATCCCCGGTGTGGATCTTGCTGTTGACGTCGATGGCGAAGGAGCCGGGATGGCGCATGGCCTCGTGGGGCAGGGCCGGTGGGGTGCCGTTTCCGAGCATGGTCAGAATGGCTGGCCTGCCAAGATCGTGGAACGCCAGGGTAAGATCGGCGAGGAACCGGTTGACGGTGTCGGCGCTGTCCACATGGCCGAACAGCAGAATGGTTCCTGGCACTGTGATCACTCCCCGTCAGGAAGGTCGAGCCCGGCAAGCCTGTGTCTACGACCTTTCTTTGGATATCATCACCCGAGGACGTCCAGTGGGAAAGCAGGAATTATGATCCGAATCGACCATCTCGACCATCTGGTGCTGACCGTGGCCAGCATCGAGAAAACCACTGTATTCTATGCCGATGTCCTGGGAATGGTGGTCGAGACCTTCGGCGGCGGGCGCACCGCTTTGCGTTTCGGCAATCAGAAGATCAATCTGCATCAGGCGGGGCAGGAATTCGAGCCAAAGGCCAAGGCGCCGACACCGGGGTCCGGTGATCTCTGCTTTATCACCACGACCAAGTTGGAGGATGTCATTGCCCATCTTGCCCGGCTCGCCATTCCCATCGAGCAAGGCCCGGTGGAGCGGACGGGTGCGACAGGGAGAATCCGGTCGGTCTATATCCGTGATCCGGATGCCAATCTGATCGAGATTTCCAATCCCCTGGACGGTTGAAGGTCAGGCGACAGGCACGCCCCGCGTTAACAGCATGTTCACCGGGATTTGGTAGGGTAAATGAAACGGTCATCCTGTTTCGGGTGCCGTCGAACCGTCAGAATGACGGAGGCCGCCATGATCCCGCGTCTGTTGCTCAGTCTTGTCGCCACGTATCTCGCCCTGGAAGGTTATTCCATCCTGACGGCACCGCCAGACTTGGTGCGCCAGGCTATCGCCAAGGCCCAGGAAAGCACGCGCGCCTTTCCCGAAGTGGATGTCGTATAGGTAATGCAGAATTGCCAGCGAGTGGCGGTGGCCCTATCATTCGGGCGCACAGGGGCCGTGGTGACAGGTTCATGATTGAGACGTTTGAGGGATCATCCGGCGACGGCGATGCCGTCTGGCGGAACAGCCTGCATGACCAAGCCGGGCGAACTTCCGATCTTTACGCCAATTGCGTGGGAGCCTACCACGCATTCGACAGCCTGCCGCGTCTGGTGGAAGGACTGCGTTTGCTGTCCATCAATGCCGGGCTGGTATCCGCCAGGGCAGGGGATTACGGCCGTTCCGTGCGGGTACTAACTCATTTCGCTACCGAATCGGTGGTTCGGCTGCACGAGGCCGTGCCCAAGATGCTGGCTCTGAAGCGCGACACTTATGAAACCGCGGCCGGGGTCATGCGGGCCATCAACGACATTGGCAAGCTGGAAGCGGCCGGGACCCTGATCCTGCGCAACTCGGGGCCGGAGGCTGCCGCGCTGATCCGGATGGGGGCGGCCTGGCGGTCGCGGGTACAGCATTTGGGGCGCGCGGCCGGGCATCTGGCTGCCACCAACGACCAGTTGGTGGCCATGGTCAAGGTGGCGCGGGAAGTCATGCTGCAAACCGAGCTGATCGCCGCCAATATCGCCATCGAGGCCACCTCGGCCGGCCCTTGGGAAGCGGAATTGACGGCCATCGCCGACACCATCCGGGAAAAAGTCGACGAGTTGCGGACCATGGTGGACGAGGCGGGACGACGGCTGCGCAACGCCACCGAGACCATCGTCGGATTGGTGGCCTTCGGTCACAGGACACAATAATGAAGGAACGGATGGGATGAAGTGCACCGAGCTGTGGGCCGAGGGCGAGTACCGCTGGCTGGCTTTTGCCGATGACCCGGCCAAGCCGGAGAACGTCATCGACACCAACCAGTTGGTGGTGGTCGGCTCCCAAGGCTGCATGCTGATCGACCCGGGCGGAGTCGAGGTGTTTCCCGCCATGGTCGCCGCCGTCACCCAGGAAGTGCCGGTGGATACCATCCGCCATCTGTTTCTCAGCCACCAGGACCCCGACGTGTCGTCGGCGCTGCCGCTGTGGCGTCAGGTTTGCCGCGAAGACCTGACCACCCATGTATCGTGGATGTGGACCGGCTTTGTCAGCCATTTCGACCGTGAGGCCCGCTTTCACGCCATTCCCGATGAGGGGTGCGATATCCAGGTGTCGCCGGAAGTCTGGCTGAAGGTTCTGCCCGCTCATTACCTGCATTCACCGGGAAATTTCTCCATCTACGACCCCAAGGCCAAGGTGCTGTTCTCCGGCGATATCGGGGCCGCTCTGGTGCCGCGCGAGCGCCGCTCGGGGATTTACGTCGAGGATTTCGCCAGCCATATTCAGTACATGGAAGCGTTTCATCGGCGCTGGATGGGATCGGCAGCGGCCCGCGACAAGTGGATTGCCATGGTCCGCCGTCTCGACGTGGATATCCTGGCCCCCCAGCATGGGCTGCTGTTCCGGGGTGCCGATGTGGGCCGTTTCCTCGATTGGCTCGGCGAGTTGCCTCTGGCGGGCGGACTGGACTCCTTCGATCAGGCAACGGCCCGACTGGGTTGACAAGTGATCGCACGGGAAGCACTGTCAACGCATTGTTGACGGGGAAGTGATGGATCTCTTCGACCAACTGAGCGAGGGGCGCGAGGAGAAGGCGCTGGACCGCCTGTCCTCCATGCTGGCCCAGTTCGAAGCCGAAAACGAAATTGAACAGGATCTGGCGCTGGAGCGGGCCTCGGCCTATTGCGACCGCGAATGGGGAAGCTACGCCGCCGGGCTTGAGGCCCTGGCTCTCCGTGTCGAAAGCCGGGGCAACGGTTCGGTGGATGCGTCGCTGGAAGCGCTTCGTCTGCGCGAGGAGGCCGACAATCCCGGCGGGATCATCGCTGCCATCCGCCGCCGCCGGAACCGCGAGCGCGGCCAATTGAGCGAGCGCGAAACCGTGATCGCCCTCTATGGCTCGGAAGAAGCCGTGGCGGCGCCGACGGCATTCGAATCCGTCTTCATCCATGCCTGCGACCATTTGCGTGATGGGGCCTCGGACTCCGACGATCCCTTCCTGCCCCTGGCGGGATGGAGCCTGGCCTGGCACGATCTGCCGCCATCGCTGCGCCAGGCGGTGTCGGGCGCCTATCCGCTTCCCGGAACCGTTCAGGCCGCCCGCGATGAATGCCTGCGATGGGAAACCCGCCTGCGTCATCTGGAACTGCTGTTCGGCTGCCCCGGTTCCGGCATCCTGCCCACCGCCTGCGCCGCCCGGCGTAAGCTGGTGGAGGAGATGTGGCGCAAGGACCTGGCCGCCGCCAGCCTGGAGGACTTCGCCGCCCGCCTGGACTACTGGGCGGAGCGGGGAGGCGAGGACGGCACCGGCTATGTCGTGCTGCGGCGTGATCTTCCGGTGGTGACGGCCACCCTCGCGGTGGCCAGCCCCAGGGAAAGCACCAAGGACCGTGCCCGACGCCTCAAATCCGAGAATCCGGACTGGTCGCTGGCCCGTATCGGCAAGCAGCTCGGCATTTCCCGTCAGGCGGTGCACAAGCATCTGAAAGGGTTCACCCTACCGGTATGACCGATTGGCGGCGAGATGGAAGCCCTGTATGCTCGCTAAATCGGCTTTCACTTACCGGATTACGCCATGTACCGCTCCGCTTTCGTCCTTCTTGTCACCGCCTTGGTGTCGAGTCCGGCCTCGGCCCAGCTTCTGGACGTGCTGACCGCCCCCAAGACCCTGATCGAACGGGCCGCCGAAGCCCGCTCCATGGGGGATATTGCCAGCGACAACGCCATTGTGGTCAAGGTCAACGCCGCCATGGCCCGTCAGGGCACCATCGCGGCCGCCACCGAAATCTATGAACAGCGCCTGCTGGTGACGGGGTTGTTCGATGACAAGGCCAAGTTCGAGGCGTTTCAGCGCGACGTGAAGGCGGTGGAGGGGGTGAAGAAGCTTTACTGGCACGCCCTCTATTTGCCCGAGACCGACCCCAAGCGGAAGGGAATGCCCAGTTGGAGCGACACCCTGGCCCTGACCACCAAGGCCCAGGTGAGGCTGACCAAGGCGATCGGTGGACGCTATGTCAATTTCCGCATCGCCGCGGATTCCCATGGCACCCTCTATGTCATCGGCCGCGCCTACACCAAGGACGAGGCCAATAGCGTGATCGCCGCCCTCAAGGACGGTGATGGCGTCAAGAAAGTCGTCAACTACATGGATGTGAGGCCCTGATCATGGCCCAACGCCTACCCCGTCACGTCATCGGTGCCATCAGCGTCGCCATCGGTTTCTTCGGCGGTATCGCCATGCTGCTGATCCTGCCCCAGAAATTTGGTGTTTCACCGAAGCTGACCGGCTTCATGGCCCTGGCCGTCTGGATCGCGTCCACCTGGGTGTTCTGGACCGGCGGCAAAGAAAAAAAGGGAGAAACCGAGACGGCACCGCCGCCGCCCGCCGGAGAGTCATGAGGCATGCGTGATCACGCCTGGACCCGCGCCATGCCGGGCGTCTTCGTGCTGTTGTGGAGCACGGGGTTCATCGGTGCAAAATATGGACTTCCCTATATCGAGCCCTTCACCTTCCTGGTGCTGCGCTTTGTCATCGTCGTGGCCCTGCTGGGGGTGGCCATCGGGATCGCCCGCGCCCCATGGCCGCGCGATCCGGGCCTGATCCTGCATCTCTCGGTATCCGGCCTGCTGGTCCATGCCATCTATCTCGGCGGGGTCTTCTCCGCCATTCGGCATGGGGTGCCCTCGGGACTGGTGGCATTGGTGGCCGGTCTGCAGCCACTGCTGACCGCCGCCGTTGTCGGGCCGCTGCTGGGGGAGCGGGTAGGGGGCAAGCAATGGCTGGGCCTCACCCTGGGGCTGGTGGGGGTGGCCATGGTCCTGTCAACCCGGCTAACGGGCCTCGGCTTCGATACTTTCGGCTGGGATGGCATGGCCTTTGCCATTGCCGCCCTGGTGGGAATCACCGCCGGAACCCTCTACCAGAAACGTTTCTGCACCGGAATGGATCTCCGCACCGGCACCATGGTGCAGTATTTGGCGGCTCTGGCCGCTGTCGCCCCCGCGGCTTTTGCCCTGGAAACCATGGAAATCCGCTGGACGCTCCCCTTTGTCCTGGCGCTGGCCTGGTTGGTGCTGGTTCTGTCGCTGGGCGCCATCAGCCTACTGATGACCTTGATCCGCCTGGGAGAGGCGGCGAAAGTGGCCAGCTTCTTCTATCTGGTGCCACCCATGACCGCCATCCTGGCTTTCCTGCTGTTCGACGAGGCGTTGACGCCCCTGGCGCTGGCCGGAATGGCCGCCACGGCGGTGGGCGTCGCCCTGGTTGTGCGACAGAAATGATTCCCTAGCGCTGGCTCATCCAGTCGGCCAGACGGCGCAGGAAGCTCTCGCACTGGGCCACCTGATCCAAGGTGATGAATTCATCAGGTTTGTGGGCCTGCAGGATGCTGCCGGGGCCGCAGACCACGGCGGGAATGCCCGCCCGCTGAAACAGCCCGGCCTCGGTGGTGAAGGCCACTTTGCTGGTGTCGTTGTTGCCGGTCAGGGCACAGACCAGGGCCACCGCCTCGTGGTCGGCGGGCATGTCGAGGCCATCGGTGGTGTTGTGTTCATCCAGCATGATCCCGGCCTCGGGCGACACATCGAGCATTTCCGGCACCAGATCCTGGGCCCAGCCGCGCATCTCGGCCATCAGGCTTTCCGGATCATGGGCGGGCAGGTTGCGGATCTCGAATTCGAAGTCGCAACTGCGGGGAACGATGTTCAGCGCCGTTCCGCCCCGGATGGTGCCGGTATGAATGGTGGTGTAGGGGGGCTGGTAATCGAAGTCGAAGGGGCCGGTCTCGCGGATGCGGCGCTGCAGACCGCGCAGCCGCGCCACCAGATCGGCAGCGATTTCCACCGCGTTGACGCCCTTGTGATTGAGGGCGGAATGGCACTCATGTCCCTCCACATGGCAACGCACGCTTTTTTTGCCCTTGTGGCCGATGATGGGCTTCATCTCCGTGGGCTCGCCGACGATGCACAGGCGGGGAGGGACGGCCAATCCAGCCAAATCGTCGATCAGGCGACGAACCCCAAGGCAGCCGATTTCCTCATCGTAGGAAAAGGCGAAATGCACCGGCATGGCAAGGTCGCGGGCGGCGAATTCCGGGGCCAGGGCCAGGCAGACGGCGATAAAACTCTTCATGTCGGCGGTGCCGCGCCCCACAAGCCTGTCGTCCAGGCGAACCAGGGAAAACGGATCGGCGCTCCAGTCCTGGCCGTCCACCGGAACCACGTCCGAATGGCCGGACAGCACCACTCCGGGACGGTCCGCGGGACCAATGGTGGCAAACAGATTGGCTTTCTGGCGGCTGTCGTCCCAGGTCAAGCGGATGTCGGCCCCGAGCGCGGACAAGACATCGGCAGCAAAGTCTATTAACTTCAAATTAGTCTTGTAGCTCGTAGTGTCGAACGCTACTAGATGTTCGATCATCTCGATGCTGGAAAAGTGTTGCGCCGCTGGATGTCTGATCAAGGACAGGGTCTCTCGCTGAAGGGCCGTCGGCCAAAAATCCCGGGGACAATCCCGGGCGCTTTGTCTTGCCATCATACGGTGGCTTTGGGACGAGGCACCAGTCATTGCGCGCAGGTTATTCCCAATCGGCTATGGTCGCGCGACAGGGGCACCGCTATTGTTGGGCCATCGGGCTGCCGCGGATTTCCGCGATCCCGCCTTGTTGAAGCAGGGAGCGTGGGGGATGTCCCCCATGTGGCGATGTGATGGCGGATACCGGCGCGGAAACGCGGAATGGCGCCCAGGAGGCCCCGGTCAGCATCGCCTCGCTGTCAACGCTGCGCAACAACATGATCGACCTTACCTTGGGGTCGGTATTCCTCAATATCCTGGGCCTGGCCCTGCCCATGGCGCTGCTGCAGGTCTACGACCGCATCCTGCCCAACAGTTCCGTTGGCACCATGTTTCTGTTGATGGGCGGCGTGCTCGGGGCGTTGTTGCTGGAATCCACCCTGAATTTCTGTCGCTCCTACGTTACCGGCTGGGTTGGCGCCAAGTTCGAGCACAAGGCCGGCTGTACCGCGCTTGACCGTCTGGTCATGGCGGGCATCGACGATTTCGAAAAGGACGGGTCGGGTGCTCATCTGGAACGCATGGGATCGCTGTCCATGGTGCGCGAATTCTATGCGGGCCAGGCCATTCTGACCCTGCTGGATCTCCCCTTCGCCATTCTCTATCTGGGACTGGTGGCCATGATGGGCGGCTGGCTGGTGATGGTACCGCTCGTCATCCTGGTGGCCTTCGCCGTTACCGCCATCGTGATCGGCACAAGGTTGCGCGGTTCGCTGCAAAAGCGCATGACCGCCGACGACCGCCGGTTCAACTTCATCATCGAGGTTCTGGGGGGCATCCACAGCGTCAAGGCCTTCGCCATGGAAGCCCAGATGGTGCGGCGCTACGAGCGCCTGCAGGAGGCCTGTGCCGAGGGGTCGTATCGCGTCGCCCTGAATAGTTCCACCGCCATGGGCATCTCCTCGTTCTTCTCCCAGGCCACGACCATCGCGGTCGCCATGGCGGGCGCCTTCGTTGTGATCCAGGGGGAGATGACCACCGGCGGCCTGGCCGCCTGCTCCATGCTGGCCGGTCGGGCCATGAACCCTCTGCAGAAGGCGCTGGGTGTGTGGACCCGTTTCCAGTCCTTCATGCTGGCCCGCCATCGCCTGTCGGAGCTGTTCAAACTGAACCCAGAAGCCCCCAAGGGCCTGCCCAAGGTGGGGCAGATCAAGGGGGCGCTGGAATTCGACAATGTCAGTTTCCGCTACGGCGAGAAGCTACCCTATATCGTCAAGGACGCTTCCATCGCCATCAAGGAGGGCGAGTGCATCGTCATTTCGGCGGGCAACGGCGCCGGCAAGACGACGTTGCTGACCCTGATGCAGGGCACCCTTCGCCCCACCCAAGGACGCCTGCTCATCGACGGCGAACCCGCGTCCCAGTACGAGCCGCAAAGCCTGCGTGACCAAGTGGCCTATCTGCCGCAGATGGGCGAGTTGTTCCAGGGCACCATTCTCCAGAACATCACCATGTTCCGGAAGGAATTCGACGACGTCGCGGTAGAGACCGCGGGATTACTGGGTTTGGACGAAGTGGTGGCCACCATGGCCCTGGGCTTCGATACGCCGGTCGGCGACGGCGCCTATGACTCGCTGCCGCGCGGCATCAAGCAGCGTATCGCCATCGCCCGCGCCCTGGTCAACAATCCCCGCATCGTGCTGTTCGACGAGGCCAATACGGCGGTGGACGCCACCGGCGACAATTATCTTCGTGTCTGGCTGGAAAGAGCCAAGGGCAAGCGAACCCTGGTCCTGGTCACCGCCCGCCCAAGCCTGGCCAAGATGGCGGACCGGATCTTCGAACTGGACCGGGGAGAACTTCGCCTCAAGCCGCCGCGCGAGGATCGTGCCCCGGTGCAGGCCCCCGGCGGCCTTTTGCCGCAGGGGGGCGTGCCATGAACCAGATGGTTGCCTCCACCGCGCTGCCCTCCAAGCCCAACCAGAAGGCACTGGAGCAGTACGAACAGCAATTGGCCCAGAACGCGCTGGGCGGCTTTTCGGCGGCATCCGATCTCGCCGCCTGCCTGCTGCCTCTGCTCAAGGCATTGGGGTGGAAGGGCGATCCGCGCCATGTGGCGGAATCCCTGCCGCATTTCGCCAATGAGCTTGACCTGACCGGCCTGCGCAATGTCATGGCGACGCTCAACTATTCCAGCCGCCCCGAGATGCTGGAACTGGAAACCATCGACCCCCGACTGTTGCCGTGCCTGTTCCTGCCCGAGAACCAGCCCGCCATGGTGGTGAAGGCCATCGACGATTTCGGCAATGCCGAGGTGTTCGACAGCGCCGAGGCCTCGTCACGCAGCATCGAGCCCTGCCATTTGAAGGGCATCGCCTATTTCTTCACCAATCTGGGGGCGGATACCGCGGCCAAACCGGCCAGTTGGTTCAGGAGTGTGATCGAACGCTTCCGGCCGCTGTACTGGCAGGCCTTCTTTGTCACCCTGATCCTCAATGTGTTTTCGCTCTCGACGCCGCTATTCACCATGGCGGTCTATGACAAGGTGATCGGCGCCTCGTCGCTGTCCATGCTGTGGGCCTTGTCCATCGGCGTCGTCTTCGCCCTGCTGGCCGACGCGGTGCTGCGCGAGGTACGTGCCCGGGTCCTGGCCTTTGTCGGCGCCCGGCTCGATAACATCATGGGCAACAATATCTTCCAGCACATCCTGGCCCTGCCGCCAGGGTTCACCGAGCGGGCCACCATCGGTGCCCAGGTCGCCCGTATCAAGGACTTCGAATCGGTTCGCGAGTTCTTCACCGGGCCGCTGGCCACGGTGTTCATGGAACTGCCCTTCGCCTTCTTCTATTTCGCGGTGATCGCCATGCTGGGCGGCATCATCGCGGTGGTGCCCATGATCGCCACGGTCATTTTCCTGATCGGCGGCTATCTGGTGCTGCCCATCGTGCGCAAGAATGTGGGCATCGCATCCCGTGCCGCCTCTCGCCGCCAGGAATTCCTGGTGGAGACCCTGGGCAAGATGCGGGCGGTGAAGCTGGCCTCGGCCGAGCATACCTGGGTCAAGCGCTATCGCGAGATGTCGGCCCGCGCCGCCATGGGCGGATTCAAGAACGGCGTCTTCGCCTCGCTGATCACTACCCTGTCCAATATCCTGATCATCAGTTCGGGATTGGCGACCATTTCGGTCGGTGTGCTGGGTGTCATCGACGGCACCATGACCATCGGCGGTCTGATCGCCGCCATGATGCTGGTCTGGCGGGTGCTGTCACCCATCCAGACCGGCTTCACCATGATCCAGCGGGTCGAGCAGGTGAGGGGCTCCATCCGCCAGATCGACGGACTGATGGGCATCAAGCCCGAGCGCGACCCCAAGGCCATCGTGGCGCCGCTGAAGAATGTGAAGGGCAGGGTGGTGTTTTCGCGTGTTTCCCTGCGCTACACCAACGATGCCGACCCGGCGCTGGTCGGCGTGTCGTTCGAGGTCGAGCCGGGCGAGGTGGTGGCGGTGACGGGGCGCAACGGTTCCGGCAAGTCGACGGTGATCAAGCTGCTGTTGGGCCTCTATCAGCCGCAGGCGGGTAACATCAAGATCGACGCCGCCGATATCCGCCAGATCGATCCAATCGAGATGCGGCACATGATGTCCTATGTGCCGCAGACCTGCAGCCTGTTCTTCGGCTCCATCGCCCAGAACCTGCGTCTGGCCAATCCCACCGCCACCGACGCCGATATCCGCTGGGCCTGCGACCAGGCCGATGTCTGGGATGAAGTCGCCGCCCTGCCGCGTGGCCTGGAGACCCGCATCGGCGAGGGCTCGGCCGATCACCTGCCCACCAGTTTCATCCAGAAACTGTCGCTGGCCCGGGGCTATCTCAAGCGCAGCCCCATCATGCTGTTCGACGAGCCGGTCAATGGCCTTGATTTCGAGGGCGACCGGACCTTCATGCAGGCCGTGGAGAATTTCCGCGGCCAATCGACCATCTTCATGGTTACCCATCGCCCA
This sequence comes from Paramagnetospirillum marisnigri, assembly GCF_001650715.1. Lineage (GTDB taxonomy): Bacteria > Pseudomonadota > Alphaproteobacteria > Rhodospirillales > Magnetospirillaceae > Phaeospirillum > Phaeospirillum marisnigri. Next base: position 93,939 of record NZ_LWQT01000120.1, read on the forward strand.
AGCCACCTTCGTATCGCCGATCGCATCCTGGTATTCGACGGCGGCTATCTGCGTCTTGCCGGTCCCGCCGAAGAGGTGAGGGCTCGCATTCCTCCGGATCTGATCTGACATGAGCAGCAACAGCCAGAGCCTCGCCAACGTTTCCGGCAATCCGCAGAACCTGCCGCAGACGGTGGCCCCCAAGCCGCCAGCGGTCAAGATGTCGTCACGGCAGTCCCGCCATCTGGCCCAGGCGGTTGTGCTTGAGGAAAGCGGCACCTCCGGCCTGGTTCGCTTTACCATGCTGGTGGCCAGCGTCACGACCGCCGCCTTCGTTGTCTGGGCGGCGCTCACCGAAATTCCGGAAATTGCCTCCGCCGAAGGCAATGTCATTCCCAGCGGCCAGATTCAATCGATCCAGCATCTGGAAGGCGGCATCATCCAGGAAATCGTGGTCAAGGAAGCGGAGATCGTCGAGGCGGGCCAAGTGATCGTGCGCCTCAATCCCGCCCAGGCCATTTCCGACCTGGAGCAGACCCGTGCCCGCGAAGCCAGCCTGCTGATCAAGGCCGAGCGCTTGCGCGCCTTCGCCGAGGAACGTCAGCCTGATTTCAGTGGCATGCCGCCCGGCTATGAACGCCTGATCGCCGATAACATGGCCATCTTCGCCAGCCAGAACCAGGCCCGAGATACGGCCCGCTCGGTGATTTCCTCGCAGATCGACCAGAAGCGCTCCGACCTCAAGCTGCTGCAAAACCAAGAGATCTCGCTGCGCGAGCAGTTGGGGCCTCTTCAGGAAGAAATGACCATGCGCCAGGAACTGGTGGCCAAGGGCCTGGTGTCGCGGGTGGTCTATCTCGACACCAAGCGCGAGCTGTCGCGTGTCCAGGGCGAAGTCGCGCGCTTGATCGGACAGGAGGTCACGGCGCGCGGCGCCTTGATGGAGGTGGAGAACCGCCTGATCGACAGTAATTCCTCGCTGCAGAAGCAAACCATGGACGAGATGGGCGTCACCGTGAACGAACTGGCCCAGGTCCAGGAGAGCATCGGTCGCCTGGAGGACAGGGTGAAGCGCCTGGACGTGGTGTCGCCGGTGCGCGGCATCGTCAAGGGACTGGCGGTCAAGAATCAGGGGGCGGTGATCGCGCCCGGTGGTCAGGTCTGCGATATCGTCCCGATCGAGGATGAAATGAAGATCGATGCCAAGGTCACCACCAAGGATGTCGGTCATCTCAAGATCGGTCAGCCGGTCAAGGTCAAGGTGACCACCTATGACTTCGCCCGTTATGGCGCCGCCGAAGGCACGCTGACCAAGATTTCCGCCTCCAGTTTTACCGATGAGAAGGGCAATCCCTTCTTCAAGGCGGTGATCGTGCTTCACCAGAATTACGTGGGCAAGGTGCCTGGACGTTTCATGGTCCATCCCGGCATGACGGTTACCGCCGAAATCATCACCGGCGAAAAAACCCTGCTGCAATACATGCTGAAGCCCATCTTCACCCAGATCCAGCAGTCGTTCCATGAGCGTTGAGACCCGCGAGGACACCAAGGCCAGACCCAGCCTGATCCCCCGCCTGGGGATCGGCGCCCGGCTGCGTGCCTATTTCTTCGCGGGTGTGGTGGTGGTGGCCCCGGTCTCCATCACCTTCTATATCGCCTGGAAATTCATCAGCTTCGTCGATGGGCAGGTCTCGCCACTGATACCGCCCGCGATCCTGCCGCAGCATTGGGCTTTGCCCGGGGTCGGCCTGGTGATTGCCGTGGTCGGCCTGACCCTGGTGGGGGCGCTGACCGCCAACTTTGTCGGCAGGCTGGTGGTGCGGATATCCGAGGCCATCCTGACCAGGATGCCGGTCATCCGGGGCATCTATAGCGCGGTGAAACAGATTTTCGACACCATCTTCGGCCAGAAGGCGGAAGCCTTTCGCGAAGTGGTCCTGGTGGAATATCCGAGGGCAGGGGCATGGACCATCGCCTTCGTGACCGGCCAGGCCTCGGGAGAGATCAAAGACGCCTTCGCGGACGAGATGGTCAGTGTCTTCGTGCCCACCACGCCGAATCCGACTTCGGGATTCCTGCTGTTCGTGCCCAAGGCCGATCTGCGGCCGCTGGCCATGACGGTGGAGGAGGGGCTGAAGATGGTGGTGTCCATGGGGGTATTGACCCCGGCCGGGACACCTGCGGCGGTCCAGGGCTGAGCAGCGTCAGCCCGGAGGCAGGTCTTCTTCCAGGATGGTCATGTGCAACGAATACGACACTTCGCCGTCTTCGTCGTCACGGTGCAGCACACCGATGAATTCTCCACCCAGGGTCACTTCGATCGGCGCGCCACGCTTCTTGGGCGGCTCAATCCTGATCTTGGGGTTGCCGAAGGTCGCGCGCAGATAGGCCTCGACCCGGGCGATGTCTTTGGGGGTCATGCAAGTCACCGAATGGCTTGATCAAGGGGGAGGGAGCCTTGGCACCCTCTCGGCAAGGACAGTCGGTGACCCTTGGGCCACCGACCACCTTTAAAGACTCAGAGAGCCTTCAGATTGACCGCGGAGGTCTTGCCCTTGCGGGGGTCGCGCTCTTCTTCGAAAAACACCTTCTGGCCGTCCTTCAGGCCACCCAGGCCGGCACGCTCCACGGCAGAGATGTGGACGAACACGTCGGCGCCGCCGTTATCCGGAGCGATGAAGCCGTAACCCTTGGTGCTGTTGAACCATTTGACAGTGCCGTTCGGCATTTGATGTCTCCAATCATGAGCAAAGCCCAGCGCAGGAATGCGCCGAGCATCAAGTGCCGAGCGATTCTGGTCGTTTCGAAAGGCAGGTTTGATCAAGGCACTCTCGATTGGATCGGGCGGAAAAGCAAGAGAAAGAAAGCATAAGTCTTGATTTGGGGGCGTGCGCGCGACGCGGGTCTACCCCATTCCCGACGGCCTGCATCCTTATGTCGCATAATGTATATTATGGAAACTGTCGCTTTGGCGGATACGGGACGCCAAGCCATTGATCCGATTAAACAAAGCGCAAACCAACCCAACCGAACCCGCCGAGGTCAGAATGATCAAGATACAGCTATCCATTGACGACAAACACTTACCAGTGATCGAACAGTTCTTGGCTTCCGCATTGGCGGAAGTACAAAAGGCGCGCAATCCTGCATATATGCCTGAAGTATGTTGCAAAAAGACAACAGCGTATTTCGACACCGTTCAGAAGCTCGCAAAGGCAGCAATGGAGCGGGTTACGCTGGGGACGCCGATAGATGATGCTGTTGCAGAAATGACACGCCAAGCCCCATACCCTGCATGGGATACCGCGCTTGCCAACCTAAGACTAGCCATGAAAAAAAGGGACCGCGAGACGCGACTAAAGCGCGATGCGCTCATAGAGCGGATGCTGCAAGCCGGATATAGGAACCGCCAGATCGCCGAAGCCATCGGGTCAGACGAGAAATTCGCCGCCAAGCTGGCGGCTGCCGCGAAATCCAGAATTATGAAGGAAACTCGCCCATGTACTGGTTCTTGATGATCATCACCATGACGAATGGGCAACCGTCCATTCAGTCAATCACCCCTATGCCAAGTAAAGAAGTGTGCGAAGATTTTGTTTCAAGACTTCAGGATATGACGATCGCGACACATGATGGAAAACACATCCGTTTTCACTCAAATCTCAAATGCTTGTCTAGCGCCGTGACAACGCCCAAGCCATAAGGACAATTGACCCGACGATAAACCAGAATGCCGCTTCGGCTTCTTTGCGGGTCAGGATCGTGCCGGTGGCGGAAATATAGACCCGCTCGACGCCATCGGTTCCGGTGTAGAACGTCGGGCGGGGTTCCGGGCGGGGCGCATCAGCCCCGCTCAATCCGCCATCCTGGAATTCCTCTTCGTACATCATCGCCTCCGCTTGTGACTGGCGACCACCATGACCAGCCCCAAGGCCACCAGGGCGACCCACAGCCATTTGTGATTTTTTCCCACAAATCCATCCAGCGAGGCCCCGAGGCCGGTGGCGCTGTCGCCTTCGGCTGATCCAGCATCAGATCCATTGTCCTGCGTCACGGCATCAATCGTGGCTTGATATGACCCATCATCAACTGGTTCTGTCCTGGCCCCATCAGGCATGCCAGGGGCGACCGTAATTTCTGGATCGTACGCCCGTGATCCGTCCGTATAGACGACCCACCGATTCCCCCGCTCGTCATATTCGACATGGTCAACATAGACCGCCATCGCCTTCCCTCCTCTATCTGGACGCGATGAAGACGGCGAACACCAGGACGGCCCCGCCGATCACCGCGAGAGGCAGATAGCTGTCAATGGTTTCGCCCGCCCCCTTGGCGGCTTGCTCCCGGATGTAGTTTCCGGGAGCATCCAGGATGGCGTTGAGCCAGTCCGGCATATCTACCTCCGCCGACGCTTGGCCTTGGCCTTGACGATCTTGCCGCCCTTGGTCAGGCGATAGCCCTTCTTGATCCGCCCCGAGGCGGTGCGCGCCTTAGCCATTGGGCACCCCGCCATTGTTCGGGGTGACAAAGGCGAGGACGGCCGCCATCACGGCGCCAATGGCGGTGTTGGCGTCGACGGTGCCGGTCGCCACGCCGATCCCCGCCCCCACGGCGGAAAGCAGGGCAGTGCGGGACGAGTTTTCGGACAGGCGCTTCAGGAACCACTTCATCGGTCACATTCCTTCTCGAAATTGCAGGGAAGCCGCTTGAACAGGATTTCCAGCTCCAGGATGCGGCGGTCCAGCTTTTGCCAGACCCACAGGATTGCGGCGGCGGGAAGCGACCCGGGCGCCACGGCGGAAAGCATGTTGATCAGTTCGGCGTCAGGCATAGAAGACGTGCCTCCCGATCTGAGCGGTGACGGTCAGTTCATCCGCCCAGGCCGGGTGAATGTTGACCGTGTGATAGTGGGTGGCGCCCCCGGTGATATCGTCCAGGCCACCGTTGACGGCCGCCGTAGCGATTTCGACGGCCGCCGCGAACGACGGATCAGCCGTGGTGACGGTGGCGAGCTTGACCAAGTTGGGGTCGTTGGCGTTCCAGGCGCTGAACTGGTAGGGGGCTTGGCACACCCCGACCCATCCCCGCCCCCACCACCCCGGATTGGCAACCCGGTTGGAAATCACATTGGCGACGGCCTGCATGCCGGTCGCGCCTTCACCGCGGGCCTCGCCCCAAATGGTGCGGGCCACCACATCAACGGCGGCATCGGCTTCGGGCATTGCGTCATAATTGGCGGAAAGAGCCGCCTTGGCTTGGCGAGACGTGAGCATGAACACTCCATAGGCGAGCAGTCCGAGACCGAGCAGACGGACCAGCATTGGTTAATTTCCAGGGGCGAAAGCATCGTCGGGGACCGGGTTTTCACCGGGCTTGATCGGCAACGGGGGCATGATCACCTCACTTGGCCTGTATCCAGACGCCATGATTGGAAAGGGTGTAGGCGGCGCTGGTACGCCAGCGCCAATAGATGCTTGACCCGGCCGGTTGAGCCGACAGGTTGACGAGCCCGCCGACAATGCGGGTGGTGGCATTGAACTTGCCCAGATCGGCCAGGGTGACGGCCGCCCAGGTGGTGCCGTCACGCGACAGGTCAAGCATGCAGTCCGTCCCGATGGCCCCGCCGCCAAGCTCTACCGGACACACAATGCGTGCCTGGGATGGCTGGAACCCGAGGGCAAATGCGGCAGATACCACCGTCACGGCGGCAGCCGCGCCGACCGTCTGATAGGTGTATCGCAGGATCGGCGCTTGAGCCGTTCCGGACCCGACTTCCGTCATTGACACCGCTCCCGACGCATCCCCGGACATCCAGGCCGCGTTTCCCGGAGCGCCGTTGACCATGCTGTAGCCACTGGACGCATAGGCTGCGAGGCAGAACGTGCCCGACCCTGGCACCGCATAGGCACTGGATAGCGTCGCGTCTTCCCAGCCCGTTCCGCCATGGGCCAGGGTCGCCGAAGCCACCACCGTAAAGGCACCCGCCCCGGTCCTCTGCATCAGCTTGACCGGTATCGACGCGGCGACCGTGGAATAGACCCCGATTTTGGTGACGGTTGCTCCATTGGTGACGGTGAAAGACATGTCCACCACCGTGCGGCCAACCCAGGCGCCGAAAGTCGAATTCGCGGACCAAGACGTTGCGGCGGTGCCGCTACTTACTGATTGATTTCGCACCGTCTTGGCTGTCGCGTCATAGGCGCCGCCGCCAAGCGCCGCAATCCCGGTCTGATCGGTAAAGGCATCGGCCATGCCGGTAGAGAGTGCCAGAACCGACCACCCATCCTTGAGCACATCCCGGAGCGAGGCGACGGCTACGTCAACCTGGAGTGCGTCAAGGTCAGGACGAAGATTGGGAATGATCATGCCCATGATCAGCCCTCCGCCATGACGCGCACATCGGTTCCGGCCGTGTCGGAGATTGCCCAGATCGCCGCCGTGGTGCCTTCGAAGGTGAACCCTTCGCCCGGCCCCAGGGGGAAGCCGCTGGCCGTGGTGACGGCATTGGACGAGCCCAGATAGACCTTGGCGGCGGTGGAATTGTTGCGCACGGTCAATTTCTGGCGGGTGGAGCTGGAGGCCGCCGCCTGGACGGCCGAAGTCCCGACCGTGACGGCCACGGCCGACAAGACGGACGAAACCGACTGCGTTACCAACTGGCGGGACGGCGGCGCCGAAATCATCAAGTCCTCGTTGGGCGCCACCAGCAGATAGGCCGTCACGCCGGGTTGAGCCGCCCAGGTGAAGCGGATCATGGGCACCGGCTGGCGCGCCCGGATGATGCAATTGGTGGTCATGGGCACGCTGTCCATGACCACGTCGCCCAGCATCACATTGACCTTGGCGCCCAGCACCTCGGCGCCCGACGCGTCTTCGGCACGGATGAAGCTGATCACCCCGGCCAAATCGTTGAAATCCTTGGAGCCCGCCGACGACAAGTCGACGGGCACAATCTGGAAAGTGGGGCCTTTGGCGAACGCCATGACTATCTCCGGGTCAGGATCAGGGCAGCGGCACCGATCAGCGCCGCCGTGATGGTTGCTTTCGATCCGCCATCCACATGGGCCGAATAGGCTTCCATGGTGGCCTTGGTGTTGTCCTGCACCGCCTGAATGGCCTTGACGGCGGTGACTGCAATTCCTTCCGCCACGCCCTTGATCGCTGTGGCGTTGATGGTGGCGCTTTGGGTCTGGGCCTGGGCTTGGGCCTCCGACGCCACAGTCAGCGCCTTGGCGATATCGGCATTGTCGACCGTGACATTGACCGTCACGTCATTGCTTGCCGTCGACTGGCTACTTGACCCCCCTCCCCCTCCGCCGCTGTCGAAAGGGTCGCTCATGGCGTGATCCGATAGGTGCGGCCGATTTCGCGCCACCCCAAGCGGGTCAGATGATGCATGGCTCCAGGTCGGTGGGTGAATGCACGAGCCCCTTCGAACCCGCCCGCCAGCACCGCCGCCATGACGTAATCGTGGGCGGCGTCGACCAATCCGGCCCCGCTACCCGCCAGGGCACGGACAACCAGGTCATGACCAATGCCATCCTGAGCGGCGGAAAAGGCCATGGCGCCAATCTGTTTGTCATCCCGTTTGACATACACGCCATAGGCCCCAGCTAGCAGATCAACCCGGCCGCCGAAGACGGCAGGCGCCAGGGCTTGAGGATCGAAATCGGAAGTGGGCTCGAAGATGATCAACGCCGCCGCCCTCCGCCGCCGCCTCCGGTCAGCATGATCAGGGCGAAGCCACCGAACAGCAGCATCCAGATCATGGTCTGGGGATTGGTGGTGACACCAAGTTTGACGCCATTGGGATCACTGGTGGGAACATACTGGCCAGCCCCAATTGCGGATCGCGGCGTCGTCGTCCCTCCAAGACTGCCCATCGACCCCGGCAGGGGGACTTGCAGCGACGCGGGGTTGGATTGCGTCGCCGTTGACGTTGATGTTGGTACCATCGTCTGGGGAGCGTCAACATAAGGGCTGGCGGCGCCAGTCCCCGTCAGGGCCGTGATTATCGGGTTGAAGCTGATTTGATTGGTCGCCAACGACGACGATGACGACACACTATCTCCGCCGAGGATTGCCATGGGCTTACCTCGCCTGAGCGGTCTGGCGCAGCAGCAGCACGAACATCAACAGCGCCGCGCCGATATAGAGCGCCTGCCGATTGGACTGCGATGCCAACACCGAGTTGGTTTGTGCCAGTTGAGCCATATAAGCCTGTTGGGCGCGCTGCTGATCAGCTTGCCCCTTGGCCGTGTAGATGGTTCCGATCACGCCGCCCGCCGTTTCGGCCACGTCGCCCACCGTCCCCAAAATTCCGTCAAGCCATTCGGGCATGCCCGAGCCTCCATCAGAGGAGGGGGCGGCATCGGCCGCCCCCAACACGCTGTCAAGCCACCCCGGATCAGTAATGTCCGTGGGGTCCATGGCCGCCTCCCTATCGGATCAGGGGGCGGATGGCCTCGCGCTGGATGGCGAGCTTGCAGACGGTGCCCTGCTTGGTCAGGTCCATGACCGCCTTCAGATCGCCTTCGAGTTCGGCGGTGTTGATGGCGTTGACCACCGACCCATCCAGGCGCGGCTCGATGTAGAGCAAGCCCGCCTGCGTCGCCGCGTTGTCCAGGTACAAGTCCATGATATTTTCCGCCCGGATCAGGGCGGCATCACGGTTGAGGTAGACGAAGCTGGCCGCCTCCATGCGAATGGAATTGACGACGGTATCCACGCCCACGTTGTCGGACAGCTGGGCCATCAGGAACGAGGTCACCAGCAGGCCGGTACGGCTGTCGAGGATGGCGCTGAACGCGGTCGACGATGACGTGACGTCGACTTCGGTGTAATCCAGCTGGCGAACCAGATAGGGCTTGCCCGTCTTGCCCGACACGGCGGTGCCGTTGGCGGCACGCATCGGGTTGGCGACGTAGTGGCCTTCCACGTCCAGCGACACGTTGGAGATCGCGGCGCCGTTGGGGGTGGTGAACAGGTCGGAGGCGTCCGACCGGCCCCAGGTGACGATCAGGGAAAGCTGCTGCAGGCCGGTGGTATCCAGGGCGCAGTCTTCCTCACGGCGGCCAAGCGGCAAGGTGAAGTCGACGGGCAGGATTACGTCATAGGTGGTGACAGCGCTGTTGGTCAGCACCACCGTGGCGCCCATGCCGTAGGGCAGGCGGCCGTTTTCCAGGAACGCGCGGGCGGCGAGGAAATAGCCGGGCACCGACTGAACCATGTCGCGACCACCGGCCAGGACTTCGATCCGGGACAGCAGGCGGGCCAGGGTCTGGAACAGCGGCCCCACCGGGCCGGTGGCACCGTTGGTGACGGTGAACCGCAGCCGCAGCATCAGGCGCAGCAGCACGCCGTTCTTGTCGATTTCCAGGCTTTCCCGGCCCGCGCTGGTGTAGCGAACGGTTCCGAGCTTGCGCTTGTGCAGGGTGGGGTTGGAGGGCATGTCTTCGGCCCTCCTCAGATCTTACCGCGAACGAACTTCTCGTAGACGATCATGCCGACGATCACACCGGCGGCGGCCTTGGCAATGGCGATGGGGGACATGGAGTTGAGCCTTAGAAAGTTGAGCACTTTCATCGGCTTGCCATGAGACCCTAAACCAAGCCACCACGTAACGTATACGTTACGTGTCTAGGCAGGAAAATCACTGGAACGGCGATTTTTTTACGGCCACCCCAGCTTCCGACCAATCCAGTGCGTGATAATCACGTAACGTTGGAAGTTGCTTTGCCGCGTCCCCGACATAGTCGGCAAAATATCGAAGGTCGCGTGGCTCTGTCGTACGGAACACCGCCATACGGGTTGCGAGGGCGGTCAGGGTCCGGTTCATGCGATAGGGGCGGCGCGAGCATGCGATGATGCGAAGGCCCCGGTGGCGCCCTGCCTGGACGAGATTGTCAGCGATCGGCGGCAGTTTCATGGGGTCGGTGAAGCGGTCAACCTCGTCCCACACCACGAACATGTTTTCGCCAGCCCAGGCGCACCGATTAGCCCACTCGAAGGCCCCTTCCCCGCCGGTCATGACGCCACGCCAGCAGATGCGGACCTTCCCCGGCCGCGCCACCAGTTCCACCAGTTCGGCCTGATCCTCCGTCACCACGGCGCCCTTCGCCCATGCATCCTCTCCATTGGGATCGAAGATCAGCACCCGCTTGGCCTTGGCGACCCAAGAGCGGGCCAGGGTACTTTTCCCCGACCCGCTCTTGCCCAGGCACAGCCGAATGTCGGCGGCATCCAGCTTCATGTGCCCGGCACCCGGTCCATGGCGGTCTCGACCACCCCGGCCACGTCGCCAAACGACGGCGGCGGCGAAGCGGCGATTTCGGCTTCCTCCGCCACCACCGGAGCCAGCGGGCGGCGGGCCGACACGACACCGATGCAGGCCAGACCGAACCCCATCCAGGCCGCCCCCTTGGGGTCTTTCGGCCCCAGGTCATAGACCGTCACCAGCTGGGCCAGGGCCTGCCCCAGCACATCGGCCTCCGCCGTCACCAGGGGGGTGACGTTGGCGCGGCGACACGCGGGAATGGACAGGCCGTAGATCGCCATGGAAAGGGCCTGCACAAGGGCGGGATCGGCGACGGGCGCCATTTCCTCCATGACCGCTTCGGTAACGGGTTCCGTCTCGGGAGCCGGGAGAGCCTCGGCACGTAACGTGTTCAGTTCATCCTGCGACATCAGATGATCTCCTTCTCCCACCACGGCACGCTGGCCGGTTTGCTCTCCGGTTTCGGGTTTCCGCCGCCCTCTCCGAGCAGGCGCGCCCGGTCTTCCTTGTTGGCCCATTTTGTGATCCTCTTCGCCAATTCCCGGTCGCCCTTCTCCGATCGGCTGGTGGTTCCCGACAGGCACCCGCCATCCGCCTCGACGACGCAATAGACGTACAGGTGCCCTTTCTTGTTGACCTTGTAGGCGGCGCCATTGCCGCAGTTCGGGCATGGCCCGGTCCCGATCACTCGCCCCCTCTGTTCATCCGCCATCGATGGCCCTCCTCAGTGCTAGGCCCTTGTCGACAAGCATGGACAGGGCGGCGGGCCATCCGCCCCGCTCTACGGCTTCCAGCACGTCAACGGCCAGCCCGGCCCGCATGATGCGGACCCACACGCCCCGCCGGATGTGCGCAACGATGGTTTCCCCGGTTTCCTTGACGATTTCGGCCGGGTCTATGCCGTGTTCCATGGCGGCGATTTCCGCGTCGGATAGCTCCTGGCCATCCAAGTAGGTGTCGCGCAAACCGTGGCTCATGGTGATGTGCTTAGTCCCGGCCATGACGGCGGCATATTCCCGCCACCGGATACGGGCTTCCACGTCGCCCTCGGCGGCGGATGCCAGCAACTGCCATGGCGATAGGTTCTTCCCCCTGCCCTTCTTCACGTGCCACTTCGCCAATTCCGCGTCGCATCCCCACTTGGCGACGTAATCCCCGGCTTCCTTGACCGCCGTGGCGCGATACAGGTCAACCCCATGGGCCTCCGACACCATCCCCAGGCCCATCTTGGCGACGAACCGCGCCCACCGCTCATAGAGGGCGTGCCGCAGGGTCATTTCGACGCAGGCGCCCGGCTTCCCCAGGATCAGCACATGCAAGTGGGGATGCCATCCGTTCTTGCCATGGGTCAGTTCCATGGCGCGGATCACTCCCACGATGCCGCATCGCGCCTTGAGACGATCCCATGCGGCGCCCCGCAGCACACGGCGCCAGCATTCAGCGACATCTTCCCTCAATCGGTCCAGGCTATCCCACCGGCCATGGGGCACGGTGAATGTCGCCATGTAGACCGCTCCGGGCGCCGCCTGATATCCCTGCCATTCCCCACCCCAGGTGTCGCCCGGCTGCTTGACAAACCGCCGCCTACGGCCCTCGCAATGGGCATGCAGCATGGTTTCTATTTCAGCTCGGCGATGTTCGGCGATCTTGGCGCTGCATACGGGGCACAGCCATACCGAGCCGCAGGTTTCCAGCCCGAGGAACCGGGCGCCCCCCTCCCCCGCCACAACGGCAAGCTGGCCGCCCAGGATATGACGGCCGCACCGGGCCACACGGTGCAGCACGTCACGGGTGGTCCCGTCCAGGCCAAGGATTGACCGCCGGGGTAGCATCCGCCCGGCATGGTCCCGGAGGCGCCATTTGAGACGGCGAACAGGTTCAGCCAGGGGACCCTCCCAGGCTCCGCCTTCGGCTCCGGGGAGGGGGGGGGTTACATTACTTGCGATGTTCCCGAGAGGGTTCACAGCGCCCATCCCTTCCCGGTCTTCGGGTCATAGCCCATGGCTCTGGCGTCGTTTTTCCCCTTGCGCTTGGCGGCTTTCCAGACGGCGGCAAGGCCGTCTTTCTTGGACAGCCCTTTGGCGACAGTGACGCTCACGCGTTTGATCCCGTAATTTCGCGCCATCAGACGCGCCTCGCGTTGCCGAGCATGAGGCGGCTGGTGTTGTGTTCGCGGCCGGGCACGATTTCCAGGATGCCGCGCGCGAGGATGCGGGCATCCTCAAGGGTCAACCACATGCCGCCGATCAGTTTGTCGGGATCTTGGTTCGTCACCTCGCAAAGGGACAGCAACACCTCCTCTCCGGTGGCATGGACCTTCAGGCGCCAGAATTCAGACCGGTTTGGCACGAAGGCGGTGAAATGGATAAGGCCGGATTTCTCCGGCCCCTCCTCCCGATAGATTTCGATCCTAGCCATTGGCCTGCCCCGACGCCTGGAGCCCCGCCTTGCCGACCACGGTCGAAACCGATAGCGCGACTTCTGCGGACAGCACGAACGAATGGCGTTGCCCCGCCAGGGCGACGGTCATGTAGACCTCGCCATTCACGGCATTGGCGATGACCTCGAAAGGCATCGGGATACCGCAAATCTTGGCGGTATCCATCACGCGGCCGCCACGGCACGCGGGCGGCGCCACACCACCTCATATTCGGTGAAGTCTTCCTTGTCCTTGGCCTTGACCAGCACGAAGGCGGTCAGGTTCAGCGGCGCCTCGAAGCTCGGATCATCCACGGTGAAGCTGAAGAACTTGGCGCCACGGTTGGCGCCTTCCTGCACCGTCTTGGTCCAGGCCGCGCCCGCCTCGAAAGCGCCGCTGGCGCCCTTCAGGTGCACGAGATGCGACGGGCTGTTGCTGTCCCCCTGTTTGTGCTCGGGGTTCTTCTCGAAGATGAAATTGAAGGTCTGGCGCAGAGAGGTGTAGTTGCCCTCTCCATTGCCGGTGGCATCCAGGATCAAGCGATTGCACTTAGCCATGACGGGTTTCCTTCCTTGGCGGGATTATCAGGCGGTGCCGCTTCGCGGCCCCTTGGCGGGTTCTGGTTTCGGGGTCGGGTCGAATGTTTTGCCAAACGACCCGACGCCCGTTTCGGACCTTCCGGCCCCGAAATCCGCATGGGTAAACCCGCCAAGGAACCCCATGCGGCAAAGCTCTCCAAACCCCACGATGTTGATCGTCAGGACAGAGCAAAGCCAAGATGCAGGGGGTTCGTCAACGTATTGGGATAATACTTATCGTCAGCCCAACATATAGTTCAACACAACATGTTGAGCCAAACTCACCTATGAAACACAAATTGTTTTCACAGATGTTAAGTAAAAGCGCGCCACAATGCCGCCTAATTCTTTTATTACTATTTTGCTTGAGACCGACGAGACACGAACAAAAGGCGAAAAACCCGCCTAATTCGCCGTCTTTTGTATATTATGACAAATCATGCTAACCCGTTGTCAGACCTCCAAGATCATCCCGTCATAGGCCGGTTCGACCCAAGGCGGCAGTGTCTTGCGCAGGGTCTGGTAATCCAGCCGGGTTCCCATATGCGTCAGGACGGCGCGACGCGGTTTTACCCGTTCGATCCACTGCAGCGCCTTGTCCACATGGGCATGGGTGGCATGGGGATAGTCCACCAGACAGCCGATGATCCACAGTTCGACGCCTTCCAGCAGATGAAAGGACTCTTCGGGGATTTCGACCACATCGGTGCTATAGGCAACCTTGCCGAAGCGCAGCCCGATGGTCCGCGAGTAACCGTGATCCTGGTCGAATGGCACCACGGGAATGCTGCCGATCCTGAACGGTCCATGGATATCGTGGGGTTCCAGCAAGGGCCGATAGATGAACTCCCCCATCTTCTCCATCGGCTCGAAAGCATAGCCGAAGCGTTGGCGGGCGGTATCGAGCACCTGTGGCGTGCCCCAGACCGGCAGCCATTGCCGGGTTACCCGGTTGATCTCGCGCAGGTCGTCCAGGCCGTGCAGATGGTCGGCATGATCGTGGGTATAGACCAGGCCATCGACGATGCGGATATCGGCTTCCAGCAGCTGCTGGCGCAGATCAGGCGTGGAATCCACCAGCACCCTGGTATCCGCGTCCTCTACCAGGATGGACGAGCGGGTCCGCCGGTTGCGGGGCTCGTTGGGATCGCAGGCCCCCCATCCCATGGAAATGCCGGGAACCCCAGAAGCTCCACCGCATCCCAGGATGGTGATCTTCATGGCGGCGGAACCTTGGTGAACAGCCGCAGGAAATTGGCGGTGGTGGCCTGTTCCAGTTCGCCGACGCCGACACCCTTGACCTGGGCCAGCCGGGCGGCGGTATGGGCCACATAGGCGGGCTCGTTGCGCTTACCGCGAAACGGGATTGGCGCCAGATAAGGCGCATCGGTTTCCACCAGCAACCGATCCAGCGGCACCCCGGCCAATGTGTCGCGCAAGGCGTCGGCGGTCTTGAAGGTCATGATGCCGGACGCCGAGACGTAAAGTCCAAGATTTATTGCGATTTCAGCGAGTTCAGGCCCGGAGCTGAAGCAGTGGACAAGGCCGGTGAAGGCCCCCTTCCCCATTTCCTCGCTCAGGATGGCGGCCATGTCGTCGTCGGCATCGCGGGTATGGATCACCACCGGCAGGCCGGTGCGCCGCGCGGCCTCGATATGAAGGCGGAAGGACTCCCGCTGCCGCTCGCGCGGGCTCTTGTCGTAGAAATAATCCAGGCCGGTCTCGCCCAATCCCACCACCTTGGGATGGTCGGCGAGACGTAGCAGGGTCTCCACATCGGCGAAAGGCTCGACCCCGGCCTCGTGGGGATGGATGCCGACGGTGCAATAGACGTTGGGAAAACGCTCGGCCACCCGCAAGACCTGGTCATAGCGGCTGACATGGGTGCCGATGCTGAGCAGGATGCCGACACCGGCCACCCCTGCCCGGCCGACCACCCCGTCAAGGTCGTCGGCGAAATCAGGGAAATCCAGGTGGCAATGGCTGTCGACCAGCATGGCCTTAACTCGCTACCTCTTCGACGTAACGCGGAAACACGCCCTGCGGGCTGGGCAACGGCGTTCCGGTCACCAGGGCGGCAACGGGCGAGAAACTGCGGTAGTCCCTCTGGCCCTCGGGCACCGCCACCAGATCGAGGATGCGGTTCGACGCGGTGGGCATGAAGGGCTGCGTCGCCAGCGCCAACAGGCGGATGGTTTCGGCCAGGGTCCACAGCACCGTGCCCATGCGGGCCGGATCGGTCTTCTTCAGCCCCCAGGGCGCCTGCTTGTCCACATAGGCGTTGGCGGCGCGCACCACCATCCAGATGGCCTCCAGGGCTTCGTGGTAGAGCTGCCTGTCCATGGCGTCGCGCAGCCGGGCCAGCAGACCATAGGCCGGGGCCAGCATCTCGCTATCGTCCCCAGTGGCGGGGCCGCGTTCGGGAACCTGGCCGCCGCAGTTCTTGCCGATCATGGACAGCACCCGCTGGACCAGATTGCCATAGTCGTTGGCCAACTCGCTGTTCATGCGTCCCATCATGGCGCGATGGCTGAAATCGCCGTCATTGCCGAAGGGAACCTCGCGCAGCAGGAAATAGCGCACCTGATCCAGGCCATAGGTCTCAATCAGGCTCAGCGGGTCGATGACATTGCCCACCGACTTGGAGATCTTCTGGCCCTCGTTGGTCCACCAGCCATGGGCGAACACCCGCTTGGGCGGCGGCAGATCGGCGGCCATCAGGAAGGCGGGCCAATAGACGGCATGGAAGCGCACGATGTCCTTGCCCACCATATGGATGACGTTGGGCCAGTAGCGGGCGAAATCGCCGCTGGTGTCGGGATAGCCCAGCGCGGTGATGTAGTTGGTCAGGGCGTCGAGCCAGACATACATGATATGGGCATCGTCGCCGGGAACCGGAATGCCCCATTTGAAGCTGGTGCGCGACACCGACAGGTCCTGCAGCCCGCCCTTGACGAAGCTCATCACCTCGTTGCGGCGCGAGTTCGGCCCGACACAGTCGGGATTGTCCTCGTACCACTGGAGCAGCCGGTCCTGCCAGGCCGACAGGCGGAAGAAATAGCTGGGTTCCTTCACCCATTCCACCGGCGCCCCGGTGGGCGCCAGCTTGGCCCCATTCGGCTCCTTGACCAGTTCGTCCTCGGCGTAGAACGCCTCGTCGCGCACCGAGTACCAACCCTCATAGGCGCCGAGATAGATGTCGCCCTTTTCCAGCAGCTTGGTCCACAGCGCCTGACAGGCGGCCAGATGACGGGGCTCGGTGGTGCGGATGAAGTCGTCGTTGGAGCAGCCAAGAATGCCCGCCAACTCCTTGAAATTGGCCGAATTCTGGTCAGCCAGCGCCAGGGGTGGCACGCCTGCCGCCTCGGCCGACTTCTCCACCTTCTGACCATGCTCGTCGGTACCGGTCAGGAACTTGACGTCGAAGCCGTCCAGGCGCTTGAAGCGAGCCAGAACGTCGCAGGCAAGCGTGGTATAGGCATGGCCGATATGGGGCTTGTCATTGACGTAGTAAATCGGCGTGGTGATGTAGAATGTCTTGGCCCCGCTCATGACGGCCTTGCTCCTGCTTGGGTCTGCCTGTCAGCGAGAACCGGCGCGGGCCAGTCTCTCCACCGCGAGGAAAGCGCCGAGGACGGCCTGCTTGCGATCCAGATGGACCGCCTCGGCGCGGGCGAACAGGGTGCTGATCTTTTCCCACACCTCCAGCCAATGTTCAAGGCTGGCCGCCGCCAACAGGCGGCCCATCAGCGCCGCCTCGCCCGGCACCACCTCGGCCATGCCCCTGCCCTCGCGCCCGCCCGCCCGCACCAACCGCGCCAGCCACCAGATCAGCAGGCCGCTGACGGTGCGGAAACTGGCGTCGTTCTCGGGCCGCGCCACCCGGTCGCCGAAGGCGTGCAGGGCGGGCACGTCCAGCCGGGGCAGGCCGTTGAGCAGCAATACCACCTCGCGGTACAGATCAAGCCCGCCCTCGTCGGCCAGCGCCAGGGCCTTGCCGATGCTGCCCTCGCCCAGCCGGGCCAGGGCGTCGCGGTCGGCGCCCGCGAGTTCGGGGCGCTGCTCGGCCAGAAGCTCGGCCACCGTCGCCTCGGGCAAGGGTTGCAGCATCAGGCGGCGACAGCGCGAGCGGATGGTGGGAAGCAACCGGCCAGGTGAATGGGAAACCAGCAACATCAAGGCATTGCGAGGCGGTTCTTCCAGAACTTTCAGCACCGCATTGGCGGCGTTGCGGTTCATCTCGTCGGCGGAATCGATGATCACCACCCGCCAGCCGCCCTCGGCCGGGGTCAGGGACATGAAGGCGCCGATGCCGCGCACATCCTCAACCACGATCTCGGTCTTCAGCTTGGTCTTCTTGTCGTCGGACCAGCCGCGCTCCACCGTCTCCAGGTCGGCATGGCCCTGGGAGGCCACCCGGCGGTACACCGGATGCTCGGCGCCGATATCCAGGCTGTCGGGCGGGCCGCCGAACAGGCCACCGCCCTCACCGCCCCCGGCAAGGACGAAGCGGGCGAAGCGATAGGCCAGGCTGGCCTTGCCGATACCCTTGGGGCCGCAGATCAGCCAGGCATGGGCGAGGCGGCCGGAATTCCACGCCTCCAGCAGAACCTGTTCCGCCGGGCCGTGGCCCCGCAGGCTGTGATTGACGCGAGGATGCGGAGTCTCGCTCACGGCACCGGCAACCGGGCCCGTACCGTCGCCAGGATGTCGTCGTGGACCTTGCCCGGCGAGGCGGCGGCGTCGATCACGGCGCAACGCATGGGATTGGCGGCGGCGATGCCGAGGAAGCCCTGGCGCAGGCGCTGGTGGAAGCCCAGGCCCATGCGCTCGTAGCGGTCTTCCGCCCCCCCTCCTCCACCGGCAGAGCCCCGGCTACCCGCCCGCTTCAGCCCGTCCTCCACCGGCAGGTCGAGGACCAGGGTAAGGTCGGGAGCGAAATGCCCCACCGCCACCCGGTAGAGGCTGGCGATCACCTCGGGGTCGAGGCCGTGGCCGAAGCCCTGATAGGCCAGGGTGGAATCGGCGAAGCGGTCACATAAGACCCAATGGCCACGCTCCAGGGCGGGCCATACGGTGCGGACCAGATGGTCGCGCCGGGCGGCGAAGTGCAGCAGGGCCTCGGTCACCCCATCCCAACGCTCGGTCTCGCCCGAGACCAGCAGGGCGCGAATGGCCTCTGCCCCAGGCGAACCGCCCGGCTCGCGGGTGGTGACCACCATCAGCCCGTCCTCGCGCAGCGCCTCGGCCAACAGACGCAGTTGAGTGGACTTGCCCGCCCCCTCGCCGCCTTCCATGGTGATGAAACGCCCGCGCGCGGGACCGGTGGCGGCCATGCCTATTTCTTGCTCCCCCACAGGATGCGGCCCAGGGCGGCACTGACCCGCCCGGTGAAGCCCAGGCGATTGACGTTGTCCACCGCCACCAGGGGCATTTCCAGCGGCGCCATGCCCGGCGCGGTCACCACGATCTTGCCCAGCTCGGTTCCGGCGATGATGGGCGCGGGAATGGGACCGTTGTGGACGGTGGTCACCTTCATCTCGGCACGGGCACGCCGAGGCAGAGTCACTTCCACATTGCCCTTGGCCGCCAGACGCACGGTCTGGACCTCGCCCAGCCACACCTCGGCATCCTCCACCACCACCTCGCCCGCCTTGAACAGGGCATAGCTCTCCCATTCGCGGAAAGCCCATTCGGCGATGCGCTGGGCTTCCTCGGCACGCTCCTTCATGCTGGACATGCCGTTCAGCACCATGACGATGCGGCGGTTGCCCCGCTTGATGGAGGCGGCAAGGCCGTAGCCCGCCGCCTCGGTATGGCCGGTCTTGAGGCCATCGGCGCCCGGCGTGTTGTAGAGCAGCGGATTGCGGTTGCCCTGCTTGATGCCGTTGAAGACGAATTCCATCTGGCTGAACAGCGGATAGTATTCGGGAAAGTCCATGATCAGATGGCGCGACAGGATCGAGAGATCGCGCGCCGTCATCATATGGCCGGGCTCGGGCCAGCCGCTGGCGTTCTTGAAGGTGCTCCGAGTCAGGCCCAACTGGCGCGAGCGGCGGGTTTCTTCCTCGGCGAAGGCCTCCTCGCTGCCGGAATAGGCCTCGGCCAGCACTGAACAGGCATCATTGCCCGACTGGATCACCACGCCCTTCAGCAGATCCTCGACACTGGCGGTGGAATTCACCGGCAGGAACATGAGCGAACCGCCCGACTTGACGTGCTTCTTCCACACGGTCTCGCTGACCGGCAGGCGGTCCGACATCTTCCAGGCGCCGGTCTTGAGCTTGTCGAAGACCATATAGACGGTCATCAGCTTGCTCATGGAACTGGGGACCATCAGCTCGTCGGCGTTCTTTTCCATCATCACCGCGCCGCTGGCGTAGTCGATGATGATGGCCTGCTTGGCCGCCGTCTCGATGGTCTGGCCATGGGCGGGCTGGGAAAGCCCGAAACCGGCGACCAGTAGGATCGCGGCGAGCGGACGCATGAAAGGCTTGGAAAACATCGGGCCTACGACCTCGGCTGTTGATTGCATGGATTAGTCCACCACCACGCGGGCGTCCTGGCTGCCCGCCGCCACTACGGCCTCGAGGGTGCGGTCGGCATCCTCGACATTGGCCATGGGGCCGAGGCGAACCCGGAACACCGGCTTGCCCTGGACACTGGCCTGGGTGATCTGGGCCTTGCCCACCCGCGACAGACGCGCCGCCAGCCGGTTGGCGTTGTCGTGGCGGCTGAAGGACCCGGCCTGGACGTAGATATTGGTCGGACGAATCGGCACCGAACGCACCTCCTGGGTCGCCAATTCGCGTTCGACGGCGTCCACGGTCATGCCGCGCTGCGGCTGGACCGGGTTGGAGGACGCCAGTTCAGGCACCGAGGTATTGGCCTTGGAACCGGGCGGTGGCGGCAGGCTTTCGGCCTGGACCGAGCCTCGTGGCGCCGCCTGGGCGACCTTGGGCTCGTTGCCCGACGTATCCGGCTTGATCTTGCCCGCCAGGGCGCGGCTCTCCTCGGGCAGAATTTGGACACGGACCTTGGCGGTGCCCTTGCCCTCGATTCCCAGCAACTGGGCCGAACGCCGCGACAGGTCGATGATGCGGCCATGAACGAAAGGCCCGCGATCATTGATGCGCAGGATGATGGACCGCCCGTTTTCCAGATTGGTGACGCGGGCGATGGATGGCATCTGCAAGGTCTTGTGGGCCGCCGTCACCGCGTTCTGGTCGAACACCTCGCCATTGGCGGTCAGCTTGGCGTGAAAATCGGGACCGTACCACGAGGCGATACCGGTCTCGTCATAGGCAAAGTCTTCCTGGGGATAGTACCAGACCCCGGCCACCTGATAGGGCTTGCCGACCTTGTAATTGGACGAGGCCGAGGCCGATGGCGGCGGCGGCGTCTCGCCCCCCACCGCCGATTTGGCGCCATGGGCGAACAGATTGATTTCCGAGCATCCCGCCAGGATGGTTCCCGACAGCAACAGCACGGCCAGGCGCGACGCCCGCGACGTCTTCCCCATCATCTAGTCGCCTCCCTCGCCCTTCCACCAAACATATAGTCTACTTGCCGCCGATACGGTCCGCAAGATGCCCGACGGTCAAAGCGAAGAAGGTCGAGCGGTTCCACTTCATGATGGTGCGGAAATTGTCGTAGACCAGGAAGGCAGGTCCCTTGGTTCCTTCCGCCAGCACGACGGAGCCCGTCAGATCACGGGCGGGCAAAGGCTTGCCATCGGCGCCGCGCACGCCCAAGGCGTTCCACTCTTCCAGGCTTTTCCTGGTATCGACGCCCAGCAGCTTGGTGTCGAAACCGGCAGGCAGGCGCACCGCCCGGCCCCAGGTCTGGTCGCCGCGCCAGCCCTCTCCCGCCAGATAGTTGGCGGCGGAGGCCAGGGCGTCGCCCCGATTGGACCAGATGTTCTTGCGGCCATCGCCGTCCCAGTCCACCGAGAATCTGAGGAAGGTGGACGGCATAAACTGACACTGTCCCATGGCGCCGGCCCAGGAGCCGATCATGGACGGCGCCGCGATATGGCCCTGGTCGAGGATGGTGAGCGCGTTCATCAGCTCGGTGCGGAAATACTTGGAACGACGGCCGTCATAGGCCAGGGTCGCCAGGGAAGAGACCACCGACATGCCGCCGGTATTCTTGCCGAAGCCGGTCTCGATGCCCCACAGGGCGACGATGAAGCGCGGCTGCACCCCGTAGCGCTTCTCGATGGCCTGGAGCAACTCCCGGTTCTCGGCCAGTTTGCGCCGTCCCTCGTCCACCCGGGACTGGGTGACGATCCGGCCGAGATAGTCGTCGAACCGCAGGGTGAATTCCGGCTGCTTGCGGTCCAGCTCGATCACCCGATCGATATGCTGGACGTTGCCCAGGGCCGCGTCCAGGGTCTCGGCCCGGATGCCCTTTTCCATGGCCTCGGCGCGAACACCGGCCAGGAAGGACTGGAAGCCACCATCCGCCGCCGGAGTCATGGCCGCCGTCATGACCGGCGCCGCCGGTTCCTCGGCCGAGGCGGCACAGCCGGTCAGCGCCAAACTCAGCACGGCCACACCGGCCAGCGCCCAAGATTTCGTCGCCCAAGCCATGGACTGAACCCCAAATATAGTGATGCCTTGGTCTGTTGTGCCACATTCGGCGGTGTCAGGGCAACCGCTGCCTCATGGATGGGGAAACAAGGCGTCACTCCAGCCGAACACCCGATAGGCGGCCAGACCGGTCAGTTCATGCAGAACCAGCCCCAGGCCGCTGCTGGCTGCGGCCAGATTGAAGCGCAGGTCGGACAGGGTCGGAACCTCCCCCGTGGTGTGGAAATCCACCGGATAAGGCAATACCGGCCAGCCGATGGCCCGGAAGCTGCCCACCGCCCTCGGCATATGGAAGGCCGAGGTTACCAGCAGCCAGGTCTCCCCCAGCTTCGGCTTGGCCATGGCATGGCTGAACAAGGCGTTCTCATGGGTATTGCGCGATTGGTCCTCATAGAGGAACCGCGATGGATCCTGTCCAATTTGCTCAATGAATTCCTTGGCGTAATGAGCTTCCTTGAAGCTTTGCTCAAGCATCATTCCCGAGCCGCCGCTAAAGATCACCCGCGCCTCGGGATAATTTCGGGCAAGCGGCAACATCGCGGTCAACCGCGTGATGGCGCTGTTGACGGTGGGTTGGCCGCGCCGGGCGCTGACCAGCGGATTGATGCCACCGCCCAACACGATGATGCCGTCCACATGGTCGGGCAGCGCGGCCGGGATGGGAAATCGGTTCTCCAGCCAGGTCAGGGCCAGGCGTTCAACCGGCACCACCGCCACCAGCAGCGCCGCCAGCACCGACACCACCAGCACCCGCCGCCCCCAGGCGCGCAGGCGCCGCGACAGCAGCAGCAGGCACCCCAGGATTACCGCCAGCAGGAACAGGGTCGAAGGATCGGTCAGGGCCCCCAGCACCTTGGACAGGATGAACATTCGCACTTCCCCCCTCACACGACGCTTGCCCGCCGAGGCTTGGCGGCATCATAAGCTGAGTCAGGGGCCTGGAACCACGTCATTGGAAGATCATGGACGCCAGCAGGGAGTCACGTCTGGCCACCGCCATCGAGCGGCACAAGCGCGGCCTTCTCACCGAGGCCGAGGCGGAGTATCGCCGCTTGCTGGATCAGTTCCCGGACTTTGCCGAGGCCCATAACGCGCTCGGCATCGCGCTTCAGCAGCAAGAACAGGTCGAGGCCGCCGCGGATTGTTTCCGGGTCGCCGCGCGGCTGAAGCCCGATTACGTGTCGGCCCGGGCCAATCTGGGCGCCGCCCTGTTGGGCTTGGGGCGCGCGGACGAGGCCGTCGAGGCGCTGAATGCCGCCCTGGACCTTGATCCCGCCAATGCCGAGATCCATTACAACCTGGCCTGGGCGGCACAACAGCACGGCGACACCGAGTCCGCCCTGGCGGGCTATGGCCGTGCCCTGGCGCTCAATCCCGGCCATGCCGCCGCCTGCAACAACACCGGCCTGATCCTGCGGGCCCAGGGTCGGCTTGCCGAGGCCGTGGCGGCCTATGACCTGGCGGTGGAGCTGGCACCAGCCAATGCCGTGATCCGCTATGGCCGGGCCCAGGCGCGGCTGGAATCCGGCGACTTCGCGGGGGGATGGCGCGATCACGAGGCCCGGTTCGTCGGAGGGATTGCCCTTGCCCGCCATGAGTCCCGGCCCCGTTGGGACGGTGAAGACATCCAGGGAAAGCCGATCCTGGTCTGGGCCGAGCAGGGTCTGGGCGATTCCATGCAGTTCTGCCGCTATCTGCCGATACTCGCCCAGCGCGGTGCCCAGGTGGTGTTCGAGGTTCAACCGCCGCTCGAGCGGCTGTGCCGCCAAAGTCTGCCCGGCATGACAATTGTGGCCCGAGGGCAGCCCCTGCCGCCCTGCCAGGTCCAGGTGCCGCTGATGAGCCTGCCCCGGCTGCTGGGCGAGATGCCGTTCTGGCCGGGGGCCTATCTGCGCCCAGACCCGGCCGAGGCGGCGGCGTGGAAGCCTCGGCTGGGGCCGCGACTCCGGCCGCGCGTCGCCCTGGTCTGGGCGGGCAGTCCCACCCACAAGGACGACCGTAACCGCTCGCTCCCCCTGGCCGTTCTGGCCCCGCTGCTGGCCCTGGATGGAGTGGACTGGCTGTCGTTCCAGGTCGGCGAGGCCGCCGCCCAGGCCGAGGATGCCCCGGCATTGCGCCGCCTGCCCCACGGGCTCGGCGACTTCGCCGATACCGCCGCCGCCCTGGTTCACATGGATCTGGTGGTGGCGGTGGACACCGCCGTGCTGCATCTGGCGGGATCATTGGGCCTTCCGGCCTGGGGGATGCTGCCCTTCGCGCCCGACTGGCGCTGGCTGCAAGGCCGTGACGACAGCCCCTGGTATCCATCCATGCGGCTGTTCCGCCAGGGACCCTCGCGGGATTGGAAAGAGGTGGTCGCCCGGCTGGCCGAGACCTTACCCGGCGCCTTCCAGGAACTCGGCCAAGGCGCTCAGGGCGCTTGACAGCAGCCGGTGGTCGCGGGCATCGATCACCGTGCCCAGCACCGCCGCCGCCTCATCGCCCAGCAGTTCGATGGCCTGCATGGAGGCCAGCACGCCCTGGCTTTCCAGGGCCTCCTTGGCGGGGCGAAAGGCGCGGTTGCGGCCGCCCTTGGATTCCTGGTCCAGCACCTCGGCCAAGGCTTCCTCGGCGGGACGCTTGCGGTGAATCTGGAAGGCCAGGGCCTTCAGCACCCTGACCTTGTCGGCCGTATCGAGATCGCTGCCCTTGGCCATCATCCACCTTCATTGTCTCTGAAAATCATGGAAACCTCGTCGGGAGACAGGCAACGCCAGTTTCCTTCCTCCAGATCACCCAGGCCAAGCCCGCCGATCCCGATCCGCCGTAGCCGCTCCACATGGTTGCCAACGGCGGCGAACATCCGCTTCACCTGGTGGTAGCGGCCCTCATTGATGGTGATATGGGCGCGTTGGGGCGCCAGTACCAGCATTTTCGCGGGCGCCAGCGGTGTCTTTTCCGAGCGCAGCATCAAGCTGCCCGAGGCGAAGATGATCGCCTCGTCGCCGTTCAGCGGCCGTGCCAGCTCCACCTCGTAGGTCTTGGCCACATGAGCGCGCGGCGCGGTGATCCGGTGCGACAGGGCGCCATCGTCGGTCAGCAGCAGCAGGCCGGTGGAATCCCGGTCCAGCCGCCCGACCGGAGCCACCAGCGGGCTGCGATGCATGAAGCGCGGTGGCAGCAGTTCATAGACCACCCGGCCGGGGTCCGAGGTGGAACAGGTATAGCCATCGGGCTTGTTCAGCATCACCATCAGCCCTGGAGCCGGGTCCAGGGGCTCGCCATCGAGACGGATGTCGGCATGGTCGCAGCGGCTGTCGGCGGCCAGAACCTCGCCGGAAGCGGTGGTCAGCCGCCCGTCGCGGATCATGGCCTTCACCTCTTTCTGGCTTCCATAGCCGAGATTGGCCACCAGGCGTATCAGCCGCATGCCGCCCTACCTGTCGTGCCGGTTGGTGGAAAGGTAGACCTTGAATCCGTCCTTCTGCTCGATCAGCTCCACCTCGCGGAAGCGGCGGCGCAGTTCGACCTCGTAAGGAAGGCTTTGATTGGCCACCATCAGGAACTTGCCCCGGCGCCGGATGGCGGCCCAGGCGGCGGTGATGAAGGCCCTTCCGATGGCGGGATCGGCCTTGCGCCCCTCGTGGAAGGGCGGATTGCAGACGATCCAGTCATAGGGCGCGCATTTGGGCAGCCCGGCGCAGACATCCAGCCAGTGGCAGGCGACCCGGTCGGCCTTGTCCGGCACCAGCCGCGCCAGATTGGCGGGCACGTCGGCCAGGGCCAGGGTCTCGGCCTCGAACAGGTCGATATCCGTGACCTCGGGGCATTGTTGCAACAGACGCACCGTCAGATAGCCCCAGCCGCCGCCCAGATCGGCCACCCGCCCGGCGATGGCATCGGTGAAATGCGCGGCCAGGATGGCGGAGCCTCGATCCACCTGACTGGCGCCGAAAGCACCGGCGCGGGCGACGAAGCCGCTGTCGCCCACCGGCCTGGGCTCGGCCCCCTGCCGCCACTGGGCCAGAAGCTCCGGCACGGGACCATCGCCGCGCCGCGTCCAGAACACCCGGGCCTGATGCTTGGACAACTGGCCTTCCAGGCCCAGGGCCTGGTCCACCTCACGTTCGATGCTGGCCGCTCCCAGGGCCTTGGCGCCGCAGACCAGCAGCAGGCCGCCGGGCTCCAGAAGCTCCCAGGCCCGCGCGATATTGGCCAGGGTCTCGGCCTTATGCTTGGTGACCAGCACCAGTCCGGCGGGGAAGCTTCCCTCCAGCCGGTCCACCACCAGGAACCCGGCCTGGGCCAGACGGTCGGCGGCGGGCTTGAAGCCCTGCTCGCACACCAAATGCTCGCGCCAGCCGTCCTCCAGCCCCTCGCCGCCCTCGGGACGCATGAGGAAGGCGCGTTCAGGCCGGGGCAGCAGCCCCTTGTCGAACGGCAACAGTAAGGCCTTGATCTGATCCGGCTGGTCCACGCCCATATCCTCGCGAAAGCCGCCAGGGTGTAGCACGGGCCGCCCGATCAGACCAATGCAATGGCCGATGGATGCCCATGCCGGGCCAGACCTGTCAGGCGGCGACCTGTCCGGGCTCGCTGTTGGGCAGCAGGCTATCGGCGATGCGCAGCGCCACCAGCCACGACAGGGTTTCATCGCTCTGCTGGATGGCCTGGGCGGCGAAGTCCAGGGCGATGGCACGATCCATGCCCCCGGCCTTGGCGGCATCGGCGGCATCGGAAATCAGGTCGAGCAAGGTGGTGTTCATGGCGGCATCTTGGTCAGGTTCAAATCAGATGCCCCACCATACAAAGGTTATGATTAAGGATCAGTGAAGCCCCATCTAGCCAAGCCCGATCGGCTCGACTATCTTCCGAGACGGATCGGATGTTTGGTCCGGATGGGTGGCAGAGTGGTCTATTGCACCGGTCTTGAAAACCGGAGGGGCGCAAGCCTCCGTGGGTTCGAATCCTACCCCATCCGCCAGTCCTTTCAATATGTTACGGTGTGTCTTGCGGTGCCCTGGCCTGCTGTCCCGGTGGCCGGGCGATATCCGTGACGCTTCAGATTATTAAAATTTTTCGGGATCGGCAGGCTCCAGCAGCGACCTGCTGATGGCCCAGGCCGTTCCCCTTATTGACCATTAGTTCACTTTATGTTCTATTCGCATCCCGCTGAATGAGAGTCCAGCCGATGCGGAAGCCGACCGACCCCGAACGCCTCTATCTCGATTTTGACGGATTTTTCGCCTCATGCGAGCAGTTCGCCCATCCCCATCTGCGGGGAAAGCCGGTTGGTGTTGTTCCGTTTGCCGGGGTGGGCACCACATGCGTGATTGCCTGTTCGCGTGAGGCAAAAAAGCGTGGCGTCTCCAATGTCATGATGATCAAGGATGCGCTGCGGATCTGTCCCGATCTCATCCTTCAACCGCAAAACCCCGATCTTTACCGACGCGCCCACAACGCGCTGCTATCGGAAATCGCCATGGTCATCCCGATCGACGCGGTGAAATCCATCGATGAACTGACCTGCCGTCTCGACCCGTCCCAACAACAGCATCCCCTGGCGGTCGGTGATGCCATCAAGGCACGCCTGCTCAAGCTGGTGGGCCCCTGGATCAAATGCAGCATCGGCTACGCCGCCAACAGGCAGCTTGCCAAGATGGCCTGCAAGGCGGGCAAGCCAGATGGAAACATGCTCTGGCATCCCCGCGATATGCCGGGTCCGCTCCTGGCCCTCCGCCTAGCGGACGTGCCCGGTATCGGCAAGAACATCCTGCACCGGCTCTGGGCGGCGGGCGTCGTCGGCATGGACGATCTGCTTGCCACCCAGCCCAAGCAGATGCGTGCCTTGTGGGGCAACGTTACCGGCGAGCGGCTTTGGTACGCGCTGCACGGTTACGATGTCCAGCCCCCGGTTTCCGAACGCGGCATGTACGGCCATGGCAGGGTCATGCCCCCGGATCACCGTTCTCTGGCCGCGGTCAAGCCGATCTCCCGCCTGCTGCTGGTCAAGGCCGCGCGGCGGATGCGGCGCGATGGCTGGTCGGCCAGTCGCCTCCACCTTTGGCTGGGCATGTGGGAGGATTCATGGAGCGGCAGCGTCGACATGGCCGCCATCTCCGATGATCCCGGTATCCTCGATGCCCTGGAGCAGCTTTGGGGCAAGGCAAGGAGGGCCCTGCCCCCCCGCCCCGTCATTGCCCGCCTGGGCGTGACATTGGGGGAACTCAGCCGCACCGACCGGCGTCAGCTTGACCTTTTGACCAATGACGAACCCATTCGCCAACGCCTGGAAAAGGTCACCGAGGCCATTGATCACCTGAACAGGCGCTATGGACGCACCGTGGTCAGCGTCGGTCCCTGGACACCTCCACCGGGGGACCATGCCGGCGGCAAAATCTCCTATACCCGCATCCCCCGCGCCGAGGACTTCTATTGATGAACTGGAAAAGCGAAAGCCGCCTCTCCGACCTCGATCCCGCGACCCAGATCGAGGTCACGTGCCGTCGATGCGGGCTGACCCGCTACGAAACACAACGAAGCCTGATGACCCGGGCACAGTTGCGCCAATCAACCCTGGACGCGGTAGAGGCGGCATTGTCCTGCGCGGACCGATATTGCAAGGGGCGCGTCCGGATCGCCTTCATCCACGACGATCTGAATGAGCCATTCGTGGGAGGCCTTGCCTGATACCGCGACGGGGAGGGAGCAATCCATGGCGTCGATCCCGCCCCCAACCGCCAGGTCCAGAGTGCCGCGAAGCGCCCCATCGCGTTGGTATTAGCCGCCATGTGTGGGAAACCCTTGCGGTGAGAGACCTTGGATGGCAGGGTCCAGAGCTGATAAGCATTTTCTTAGAGGTTGAATGCCCCCGCGCGTCCTGCCCTCCACCGTCGCCGAGGATGATTTCGGCGGCTATCGCTCCTTGTTCGAAAATGCGGTGGAAGGCATCTACCGCACCACTCCGGCTGGGCGATATCTGGATGCCAACCCGGCTCTGGCTCGCATCTACGGTTACGACGGCCCCGCCGAGTTGATGGCGGCCCTGACCGACATTGCCCATGACCTTTACGTCAATCCCGCCGACCGCGACCGCTTTCGGGAAATCCTGGAGCGGGATTCGGTGGTGCGCAACTTCGAGGCGCGGGTCTATGGCAAGAACCGCGACATCATCTGGATCGCGGAAAATGCCCGCGCGGTGCGCGGCAGCGATGGCCGTCTCCTGTGCTACGAGGGAACGGTCCAGGATATCACCGAGCGCAAACGGGCCGAGGAATCACTCCGCCTCGCCGCCGCCGTGTTTGAAACCGTGGGCGAGGCCATCGTGGTCACCGACGCAAGACGGCATGTGGTGGCGGTCAATGCTGCTTTCGAGCGCATGACCGGCTGGAATGGCGCCGAAGTCATCGGCCAGCCCTGCGACCTCTTTGCCATCGAAATGATCGGCTTCGCCGAAATGAACGAGGTCTGGCGTCTGGCCACCACCAGCGGGCTGTGGTCGGGGGAATCCTGGGCCCGACGCAAGGATGGCGACCCCTTCCCCATCGCCCTGGCTTTGAGCGCCATCGCGGGCGAAGAAAGCGGCGCCGACCGTTATGTCTTGCTGGTGCGCGACATCACCAGCCACCGCCGCGACGAACAGCGCATCCGCTTCCATGCCAGTCATGACAGCCTGACCAAGCTTGTCAACCGCCGCACCGTGATGGAAAGCCTGGCCGACTGCCTGGAACGCGCGGAACGGGGCGGTGAACGCCTTGCCGTGCTGTATCTCGATGTCAACCGTTTCAAGGATATCAACGACAGCTTCGGTCATGCGGTCGGCGACGAGCTGCTGCGTCAGGTCGCCAGCCGCCTGAAGGCCTGTGTGCGGGCCAGCGACATCATCGGCCGCCTGGGGGGCGATGAATTCGTGGTGGTGCTGCCCAGCGTTGCCGATCACTCCACCGCCGAAGTCTGCGTCAGCAAGGTGCTCTATGCCTTCGCCGAGCCCTTCGTCATCAACGAGTTGGAGCTGTTCTCGTCCACCAGCATCGGCGTGGCTTTGTTCCCCGACGATGCCGAGAATGCCGAAAGCCTGCTGTCGCGCGCCGACGCCGCCATGTACCACGCCAAGCGCAATGGCCATGCCTTCAGTTGTTTCGATGCCGACATGGATCGCCAGGTGGCCGATCGGGTCAATCTGGAGAACGATCTGCGCCACGCCCTGGCGGATGGACAGTTCAGCCTAGCCTTCCAGCCCAAGGTGGACTTCCACAAGGGCTGTATCGTCGGCGCCGAGGCCCTGATCCGATGGCGCCACCCCGAACGCGGTCAGGTCTCCCCTGCCCTGTTCATCCCCGTGGCCGAGCGGGCCGGATTGATCGGCGCCATCGACGACTGGGTGCTGGGACAAGCCTGCGACCAGATGGCGCAATGGCGGGCCATGGGCCTGGATATCCCCGCCATCAGCGTCAATCTGTCACCGGCCCAGTTCCATGACGGGCGACTGAAGGACAAGGTCAAGGCTGCCCTGGCTCGGGCCCATTTACCCACCCACCTGTTGGAGCTGGAAATCACCGAGACCATGATGGCCAGCGACGTGGATCGCGCCATCGAAATCCTCAGCCAGTTGACCGCCCTGGGGATCAAGGTGTCGCTGGATGATTTCGGGACCGGCTATTCCTCGCTGGCCTATCTGAAGCTGTTCCCGGTCTCGGCGTTGAAAATCGACCGCACCTTCGTCGATGACCTGCCCGACGATGCCAAGGATGGCGCCATCATCGCCTCGGTGGTGGCCCTGGCCCGCAATCTGGGATTCGCCGTGATCGCCGAGGGGGTCGAGACCCAGGGTCAGGCTGACTTCCTGGCCGAGCAAGGCTGCGCCGTCATGCAGGGCTATCTGTTCAGCCGTCCGGTGGACGCCGATGCCTTCGCCCATCTTCTGGCCCATGGCTTGCCGGGCCTGAAGCCCCGCTGGAGCTGACGGGACGTCATCCCAGATGGGTGGCGAGATCGTCCAACGACATGGGGCGGCCCAGCAGGAATCCCTGCACCAGATCGCAATCGCAGGAGCGGAGAAAATCCAACTGCTCGGCGGTTTCCACCCCTTCGGCCACGGTTTCGAGCCCCAGGCCATGGGCCATGCCGACGATGGTTTCCACCAACTGGGCGGTATTGGGGTCGAGCACGGCCCCCTGGACGAAGGACCGGTCGATCTTCAGCGTGTCGAAGGGATAGCGTTGCAGATAGCCCAGGGATGAATAGCCGGTGCCGAAATCATCGATGGACAGCCGCACCCCAAGATCACACAGCATCCGCAATGTCTGTCCGGTTTCGGGGGTGTCGTCCATCAACACGCTTTCGGTGATTTCCAGTTCCAACTGGTCTGGCGCCAGCCCGCTCTCATCCAATTGACGCCGGACCCAGTCGCCGAAGGCACCGCCCTTCAACTGACGGGGTGAGACATTGACGGCCACCCGCAGCTTGGCACCGCGCCGTCGGGCGAATAGATGCGCTGCCTCCTGGCAGGCGGTGGCCGCCACCCAGTCACCGATTTCGGTAATCAGGCCCACTTCCTCGGCCAAGGGGATGAAATGGCCCGGTTGAATCAGGGTGTCGGGGGGGCGGCGCCAGCGGATCAGGGCTTCCATGCCGACGGCACAGCCGGTACCGGCGCTGAACAGCGGCTGGTATTCCAGGCGAAGCTCGCCCCTGGCGGCGGCGCCGCGCAACTGGCTTTCCAAGGCCAGCCGATCCCGCACCCGCTCGTTGATCTCGCGGGTGAAGAACTGGTAACGCCCCCGCCCCTGCTCCTTGGCCTTGTACATGGCCAGTTCGGCATTGCGCAGCAACACCTGTCCATCGGTGCCATCGGCAGGAAACAGGCTGATGCCGATGCTGGCCGAGACGAAATGGTCCTGGCCCGACACGGTGAAGGGCGGCGTGAAGGTATCCACCACCCGGTCGGCCACCTTCTGCACCGCGATGCCGTCATCGACACCGGGCAGTATGATGACGAACTCGTCGCCACCCATGCGCGACAGGGTGTCGCCTTCGCGGACACATTCGGTCAGCCGCGCCGCCGCATCCTTGAGCAACTGGTCGCCGAAGGCGTGCCCCAGGGAGTCGTTGACGTTCTTGAAACGGTCAAGATCGATATAGATCAAAGCCGTCATGGTCTGGCGGCGATGGGCTAC
Source organism: Paramagnetospirillum marisnigri (assembly GCF_001650715.1). Classification (GTDB taxonomy): domain Bacteria; phylum Pseudomonadota; class Alphaproteobacteria; order Rhodospirillales; family Magnetospirillaceae; genus Phaeospirillum; species Phaeospirillum marisnigri. Next base: position 125,939 of record NZ_LWQT01000120.1, read on the forward strand.
CGCGATGGCCTGTTCCAGACGGTCCAGGGTCAGCAATCTGTTGGGCAGACCGGTCAGTTCGTCGTAATTGGCCTGCCGCAGCAGCCGCTCCTCATAGCTGCGCCGAACCGAGATGTCTTCCTTGACCGCCACGAAATTGGTGATGGTACCGGCGGCGTCCTCCAGCGGCGAGACGGTGGCGTATTCCCAGAACAGTTGACCGTCTCGGCGCTGGTTGCAGAATTCCCCCCGCCACTCCTGACCGGCATGGATGGTGGCCCACATGGCCTTGTAGGTTTCCTCGCCAGCATCCTTGCGGTGAATGAAGTCGATGGGCCGCCCGATGGATTCATCGGCGCTGTAGCCGGTGGCCTTGACGAATTTGGGATTAACGTAGCCGATCACCCCCTCGCGATCGGTGATCACCACAGAAACCGGGCTTTGCTCGATGGCCAGCGACAGCACCCGCACCCGTTCCTCCGCATCGCGGCGATGGACACGTTCGTTGGCATCGCGGATCTCACGCTCGATGGCGGGCACCAGACGGGCCAAGCTGGCCTTGTCGAGAAAGTCATGGGCGCCCCGCTTGAGCAGGATGACGGCATCCTCGGCCCGCACCACACCCGACATGATGATGAAGGGAATGTCGCGTCCGCTTTCCTGCAAGGTCGCCAGCGAGGCCTCGGCGCTGAAACGGGGCAGATGGTAGTCGCTCAGGACCACGTCCCAGACCGTGGACGACGCCAGGGCGTTTCGCATGTCGTCGGCGGTCTCGACCCGCCGGATCTCGGGTGAGAATCCCCCCCGGATCAGTTCCAGTTCAAGCAGTTCGGCATCATCGGCGGAATCCTCCACCAGCAGAACCCGCAGGGGCTTCGTCATAGCCAGGCCCTCACAATGGCGGCGCGACATTGGTGATCAGCCAGTAATGTTCCAGCTGCCGGACCATTTCCCGAAAGGAGTCGAATCCGACAGGCTTGCGGATATAACTGTTCACGCCCCGGTCATAGCCGCCGATGATATCGGCCTGATCGTCGGACGTGGTCAGAATCACCACCGGCACCCGGCGGGTTTCGGCCCGTTCGCGCAGGCGCCGCAGCACTTCCAGACCGCCGATCCCCGGCAGCTGCAGGTCAAGCAGGACCAGGGACGGCAGATCGCGCGTCTCCCTTTGGGCATGGCGACCATTGGCGAAAAGGTAGTCCAAGGCCTCCTCGCCGTCATGGGCGACAATGATTTCCGGGGCAACAGTACTGCCGCTGAAAGCATGCATCGCCAGTTCGACGTCGTCCTGATTATCCTCGACCAGCAGGACCTGCGGCGCTTTCGACATCAATCCAACTCCTCAGACAGGCGGGCGCAGATTAGTCATCACCCAATAGTGCTCGAGATGGGTGATCAGTGCCCGAAAGGCTTCAAATTCATGGGGTTTGCGCACAAAACTGTTGGCGCCCAGATCGTATCCGGCCAGCACGTCCTCGTCGCGTTCCGAGCCCGTGAGGATAACCACCGGAATGCGCCGGGTTTGGGGACGGGATCGCATGGTCCTCAGGACCTCCAGCCCTCCCATCCCCGGCAGTCTGAGATCGAGGATGACCACGGCCGGAGGGTCGGCCTCCGCCCGGAACAGATAGTCCAGCGCGGCTTCGCCATCCTCGGCCACCACCAATTCGGAATGCAGATGGAGGGACTGGTCGGCAAGCCGCACCAGTTCCGCATCGTCGCGGCTGTCCTCCACCAACAGGATTCTAGGGTTTGTCATCCTGGCCTCCTGCCTCCCAAAGGGTGAAGCGGAACACGGCGCCCTTGCCGATGGCGCCCTCGGCCCAGATCCGGCCGCCATGGCGGGCCAGAATGCGCAGCACCGTGGCCAGGCCAATGCCGGTTCCCTCGAATTCTTCCGGCCGGTGAAGGCGACAGAAGGGCATGAACAGACGATCGAGATAGTTCATGTCGAAGCCCGCGCCGTTGTCGCGCACCACATAGACCACCCGTCCCTCGGAGGTCTCGCATCCGAAAGAGATGGCCGCCGCCTTGTTGTGGCGGGAATACTTCCAGGCATTGCCGATCAGATTCTCCAGCACGGCATCCATCAGGCGACGATCCCCACGGTTCCGCAGGCCGGGAGCGATCTCCACCGAGACGCTGCGTTGCGGGTCTTTCTCGCGCAGGCGCGCAACAACCTTGGCGGCCATATCCGACAGATCGATATCCTCGACGGTCAACTCGCTGCGAGTGGAGCGTGACAGCTTCAGGAAGCTGTCGATCATCTCGGACATGTCACGGGAGCCCGCGCGGATGCGCTGGAGATAATGGCTGAAACGCTCGTCAAGCTTGGTTGAGTATTCATCGGCGAGAATTTGCCCGAATCCCTCGATGCGGCGCAGGGGCGCCCGCAGATCGTGGGAGACGGAATAGGTAAAGGCATCCAGTTCCTTGTTGCTGGCCTCCAGTTCGGCGGTGCGCTGACGCACCCGTTGTTCCAGCTCGGAGTTCAGGCGAGTGACCTCCTCCTCGGCCTTGCGTCGGGCAGCAATATCCTCTTCCAGTTCGGCATTGACCTCGTGAAGCTGCTGATAGACTTCGCGCAACCCCGATGACATCTGGTTGAAGGCGCCGACCATGCGGTCAAGCTCATCCTCCCTGGATGGCCGACTGCGCGACAGGCGCAGCGGGTCGCTTTGGCTGAGATTGAACCGGCTGAGATACGAGGCGATGGCCACCAGATGACGGGTCACCAGGCGATAGACGATATAAAGAATGAACATGGAAACCAGGAAGGTCTTGATCCCCTGGCTGATCAGGATCACCACCGCCTTGTCCACCAGCCGGGCATAGACACCGCTCAGGGTGGCCTCCACATACAAGGCTCCGATGGTCTGCTCGTCGTTGCGATCACGGGATTCGGCGTAGGTGATGGGAAATTCACGGCTCAGCACCGGTCCGACACCACGATCGCCGGTCGAAATGGTGACCCGGCGCTTCAATGAGCGGCCGATTTCGCGGACTTCCAGATACTGCATATCGGGAAGGCGCTTGATCCCCTCGATCTGCAACTGAAGCTGGTCGGTATCAAGACTCCACAGGCTCCCGCCCAAACTGGGCAGATAGGCGGTCTCGATCTCCTCGAACCGATTGACGATGTCGTCAATCTGTCCCCGGTAATCCATATAAAGCTCGAATAAGGTCGTCAGCAGGGTAACCAGCGAGCTGAACAGAAAAATCGAGGCAAGCAGTCGCCATGCCACGCCATGCCCGATGGGCGCGCGCGCACTCACCACAGTCCCGGCCTGGTGGCCATCCTCGGTGCCGTCGTGCACGCCATCACTCCCTTCGGTTTTCCCCATGAATTACCTCCTCACCCTATAGTACAGCGCCCATCGGCATGGGTGAAGCGGATACGAAGGAGTCTCGATACCCGCCAAGGGAGATATTCAATCACTGGATACCCACCCGTCTTACGGAACGGGAATGCCAGACGCGCCCTATCGCATTACGCGCTTTCAATTATTCGAAATACGCGTTTTTGAAGTTTACCCTGACGCCACATCCAAAATTTTTTTGGTGCGGAGTCTCTCGACATGCTCGTTTTCGATGATTTTGGCCCAGCGCTGGCGCATGGGTCTGCGCCCTTCCGTTCCCATTCCGCCTCGCGCCGCAAGCCACACACGCCCCGCCCCCCATCCTTGGCGGAGCAAACCCGGAGCCTTTCCCGGTTGATGAGCGCCGCCCCAGGGGATGCGGCGGCGGCGGCCCAGTCGTTCCTGACACTGACAGGTCAACTGGCGTCGCAATGGACGGCCACACCGGGACTGGTCACGGAACAGGCGGCGGAACTGGTCCGGGTACTGGCTTCGCCGATGCTGCAGCCCGATTCCGGTTCGCAACCGACTCGGCCCGATGACAAGATCAAGCTGGGGTCTCCCTTTATTGGCGTCATCGGTCCCCATGACGTGGCCGCCGCTCTGACGGATCTTTCGGGAAGGCTGGCATGGCGTCCCGATCTGGTGATGGAGGAAGGGGGACGCCTGCTCGCAACCCTCGGCCAGGGATTTGACGGTTCCTCGTCCCTGACACCCGCCAAGGGCGACCGGCGATTTGCCGATGCCGCATGGCGATCCAATCCCTTCCATCGCCTGTCCCTGCACGCCTACCTGGCTTGGACCACCGCCTTGGACCGTCTGATCGACCGGGTCGGGGCCGACGACAAGACAACGGCGCGATTGCGTTACATCACATCCCTGTTCACCGACGCCCTGTCCCCGGACAACAGCTTGCTGGGCAATCCGGCGGCACTGAAGCGGTTGCTGGAGACGGGCGGCGGCAGTCTGGTGTCAGGGATGCGCAACCTGCTCATCGATGCCGCCAGCCATCAGGACGCCCCGGCGCAAGTGGATAAATCCGCCTTCACCATCGGCGGCAATATTGCCGCCACGCCGGGTGCGGTGGTCTACCGGCACGAGTTGCTGGAGTTGATCCAGTACAGCCCCACAACCGGTCAGGTCCATGAGATACCGCTCATGATGGTGCCGCCGGTGGTGAACAAATTCTACATGATGGATCTGGCGCCGGGACGCAGTCTGGTGGAATTCCTGGTGGCTCGGGGCTTTCAGGTCTTCATGCTCAGTTGGCGAAATCCAGGTCCGGAACATGCGGATATGGGATTGGACGCCTATGTCGCCGCCATGATGGACGCGGCCGAAGCGATTCGCGAGATATCCGGCAGCGCCGACATCAACACCTTCACCATCTGCACCGGCGCCGTTCCCCTGGCGGCCTTCCTTGGCCATCTGGCCGCCCGGAAACAGGGCGGCATCCGGTCCGCCACCATGGTCGTCTCCATTCTCGACAGTAACGAGGGGCGCTCCCTTGGCCTGTTCGCCACCCCGGAAACCATTGCGGCCGCCAAACGCCGCTCGGCGGAACGAGGACTGCTGAGTGGTGAGGAGATGGCCCGCGTTTTCACCTGGATGCGGCCCCGTGACCTGGTCTGGAACTACTGGGTCAATAACTATCTGATGGGAAACCAGCCCCCGGCCCATGACGTTTTATACTGGAACAACGATTCCACCCGGTTGACGGCGCGTCTGCATTCCCAGTTGCTGGATGTCTTCGCCGACGATGTCTTGGTCTCCCCCGGCAGCCTGTCGGTGCTCGGAACGCCGCTCGACCTTAGGCAAGTGGCCTGCGACCGCTATGTGGTGGCTGGGATGACCGACCATATCAGCGTATGGAAGGGAGTCTATGCCTCGGCCGGCAAGATGGGGGGGCGGTTCAACTTCGTGCTGCATTCCAGCGGCCATGTCCAATCGGTGGTCAATCCACCCGGCACCCCCAAGGCCAAGTATTGGACCAATCCCCTTACCCCGGACACCCCCGAGGATTGGCTGAGCCAGGCCCAGCCGCAGCCCGATTCCTGGTGGGTCCATTGGGCCGGATGGCTGGCGGATCGGTCGGGGAACATGGTCTGCGCCCCTTCCCGCACCGGCAGCCAACGCCATCCGGTGCGGGAGAACGCGCCGGGAGCCTATGTGCTGGAACCTTGATCCCGCGACGACCATTGCGGCCATTGCCGCGCCACAACCTCGCCCTCGGCGGCGAAGGCGTGGCAGGTGTCGATCAGGGCGGGCCGTCCCGGCGGCTCGCCCCGTTCGGCGCGCAATGCGGGATAAATGGTCTGAAACGCGGTGGCTGCGATGACTCCCATCAGCTCGGCCAGATGGGTGCAGCCCTTGCGCCCACCGAATCGGGCGCGGACCTCGCGCATGAAGCCGGTGCCCAGATGCAGACCGGCCAATGCGGCGAAGGCCGGGGCGATGTCGGCGCACATGGGAAAGGGCGCGCCATCGATGGAGGCACGGGCCGATAGCACCGTCATGTCGTCACTCACCACCACCGAGGCCAGCATGTCGTGAATGGGTTCCCCGGCCGGGATATGCAGGCGGTAAAGCCCCTGGATATCTTCGGCCTTGATATCTGTCAGGCGGGATTCGATCTCCCAGTTGCCGTTTCCAAGACGATAGCCCCGAACGGTGATGGATCGGGTGTGCACAAGCTGTCGTGTTTCATCGGACATCCCGGTCATAAAGTAGGCCTCCGCATCATGACAGCATTCATTACGTGTAGTTTACAGTGTTACGCACAGCTAAAGCATATTCACAGGACCGGGTCAAATGGTTGAGCGGACGGAAAGTTTGGGTTAATGTCTATGCAACGAACAAAGAAACTGGCCAAGGACTGCGACCCTTGGCGACAGTGAGCGTCAGGCAAAAAATACAACGAATAGTAAATATCCTGATTCTCCGGGGAGAGAACCGCATGCGACCAAATAAGTTTTCTGGAATTTACTTGGGACTGGTGGCATTGGTGGTCACTCTGATTTCTTGTGGCCCAGCCTGGGCGCAGTCCTCGCCCAAGCATTCGGGTGTGCGTGAGCTGGAATACGCCTTTCCCGATCAGTCGGTCTGGACCACCCGGACGGACGAGAATGGCGACCCGGAAAACCCGCTGCTGCGCCTGGCGGCGGCGATGTTCGACAAGGCCGGTATTCCCTGGCATGCCAAACGCTATCCCGCCGCCCGCATGTTCAATTATCTGAATGACGGCACGGCAGAGTTCTCCATGCTGGTGAATGCTCCGTCATTGAAGGAATGCTGCCTTCTCAGCCGAAGCCCGGTGGCGAGCACCGATTTGCGGGTCTACCATCTGCCGGGAAAGCCGCCGGTCAAGACCAAGGAAGACCTGATCGGAAAACGCATCATCACCATTCGCGGCTACAGTTATGGCGGTCTGCTGTCCTTCATCTCAGACCCTGCCAATAACATCAGCAACAATACAGCCATCAAGCATGAAACCGCCTTTTCAATGCTGGAGGCAGGGCGCGGAGATTACCTGCTGGATTACACCGGTCCGGCTTTGGAGGTTCTTTCGGCGCGCCCCATTCCTGGCGTCCAATACGAGACACTGTCGCGACTGGATGTCTTCCTGGTGCTGGCCAAGTCCTATCCCGATGCCCAGGCCGTGATGAACCGCCTGGAAGCCATCGTCGAGAGCCTTAACAAGGACGAGATCATCCGCGGACAGTCACGGTGAGTCGTTGGCGCGATCTTCCTTAGAAATCCTTGGCCAACCGTATTATCGTAGCGTGACGCTGCATATCCGGAAGGCCATACGCCGATGATCCGCCTCGCCAATGTCCTCATCGTCCATTCCGATGCCGCCGTCGCCGAGGCATTCGCGGCACGGCTGTCCCATAATGGCTACCACGCCCAAGTGGCCACCAGTTCCGAACAGGCGTTGCCCCGGCTGAAGGGCGAGCATCTGGACTTGATCATCCTTGGGCAAGCCATTGCCTCTGCTCTCGACCTAACCCGTTCCATCCGGGCCACCGAAGATGGCCGCGATGTGCCCCTGGTCCTGGTGGCGGACACGGTGGATGCGGCCCTCGCCGAAGCGGCCCTGGCCAACGACCTGGATGATGCCATCGCCTGGGACTGCAACGATGCCGAGTTGTTTGCCCGGCTGCGCCCATTGGTCCGACTGGCCACCATGCGCTCGGAACTGGACCAACGGGTGGCGGTTGCCCGGGCCATGGGCGATGACATAACCGCGGAGACCGATAGCCAGGGCGCCGCGCCGCCGCGCATCCTGGTGGTCGGTCAGGATCTGGGCGAGGTCTCTAGCTGGCTGGCCGATATGGGTGAGGCTGTCCGCAGCCAGAACCTCTACGACGCCGAAAGCCAGTTGGAGACGCGGAATTTCGATGCGGCGGTGGTGTGCGTCGGCACCGATCCCGCCCCTTTCCTGGCTTTCGCTTCGCAGGTCCGCAACAACCCCCGCCTGTTCAACCTGCCGCTGGTGATGTTGACGACGGCCCCTTCCATTGCCGACGACGCCTATCGCCACGGAGTCAGCCGGGTTCTGCCGCGCATGGCCGACATCGCCCTGATCCGAGCGGTGGTGAAGACCCTGGTCCGCCGCCAGCAACTCCGCTGGGCCATTCGCGGAGCCCTCTCCAAGGTCTTGGCCGGAAAGTCCCGCGATCCCATGACCGGAACCTACAGCCGCGCCTTCCTGGACCATTACCTTCAGGCCCGCCTCTCCACCGCCCAGGCACACCAACGTCATCTGGCCGTGGTTTTTTTCTCCATTCCCAATGTGGACGGGGTGCGGTCCCATTTCGGCGACGATGCCGCCGAACATCTGGTGCAGCAATTGGGGCAATGGATCAGCGGCCTGTTGCGCGCCGAGGACCTGAACGCCTACTACGCCCCCAACCAGTTCTGCGTCGTCCTGCCCGATACCCCGCTGGTGGAAGCCGATGTGGTGATGCACCGCATTGCCGGAGTGCTGGCCTATACGGATTTCGCGGTGCGCGAGGTCTATCAGCCGGTCAAGGTCTGGGTGCAGGTCGGCAGCACCAACGCCAAGCCCACCGATACCGCCGAGCAGTTGCTGGGTCGGGCCCGGGCAAAGCTGGACTGATCCGAAATGAAGATCGAATACGTCTTCGATACCGTCTGCCCCTGGTGCTATGTGGGCAAGCGCCGGTTCGAACGCGCCCTGGCCATGCGACCCGATGTCCGGGCTTTGATCCGGTGGCGGCCGTTCCTGCTCAACCCGGACCTGCCGCCGGAAGGCATCGACCGTCAACTTTACCTGGACCGCAAATTCGGTGGCGCGACCAGGGTTCAGCGGGTCCATGCCGCTGTGGCGGCGGCCGGAGCCGCCGAGGGGATCGAGTTCCGTTTCGACTTGATCACACGCACGCCCAATACATTGAACTCCCACCGCCTGATCCGCCATGCCGCCACGGCAGGCCTGGAGAGCACGGTGGTCGAGGCCCTGTACCGGGCCTATTTCACCCAGGGGCGTGATATCGGTGACTTGGGAGTCTTGGCCGCCATCGGCGCCGAGGCCGGTCTTGCCGCCGCCGAAACCGCTGACTTCCTCAGTGCGGACAAGGACGCCGCCGTGGTGATGACCGACAATGCCCGCGCCCATCGCCTGGGCGTCAATGGCGTCCCCTGCCTGATCATCGATGGTGTCTATGCCCTTGCCGGAGCGCAGGAGCCCGAGATCCTGCTCCGCCTGATCGATATCGTTCGGGAAACCGAAGCCGAGGCGGTCTTCAGCCCAAGGTGATCTGGATCATACCGCGATAAGGGCCGCGGCGACGCTGCGGTCCTCGGCCAGCAGGACGTTGAAGGTGCGGCAGGCGGCACCGGTATCCATGGCCTCCAGCCTGATTCCGGCCTGACGCAGGGCGAGGCGCAATTCGGACGGAACCACGGCCATCTGACGACCGCATCCCAACAGCAACAGGTCCGGCTTGGCCTCCATCACCGGGCCGAGCGCGGCGATATCCACCTCGGCCATGCTGGTCGGCGGCCATGCCAGGCTGCGGTCGGGAAACACCAGCACCGATCCTTCCCACCGCTCACCGCTGATGGTGAAGCCAAGGTCGCCATAGCCCTTGATCAGTTGGCGACCGGCGGGAATGACCGGCGTGATATCCATCAGGGCGCCTTTTCGCCCACCGCCGCTGCCTCGGCCTTGGCTTCATCCTCGGCGCGATCCTTGCCGGTGCGCAGGTTGAAATACACCAGCATGGGCATGGCGACATAGATGGAGGAATAGGTCCCGATGATCAGGCCCCACAGCATCGCCACCGAGAAGCCGTGCAGCACGTCGCCGCCAAACATCAACAGAGCCAGCACAGTGACGAACACCGTCGACACCGTCAGGATGGTGCGGGCCAGGGTTTCATTGATGGAGAGGTTCAGCAGCTCGTACAGGCTCATGGTCTTGTACTTGCGCAGATTCTCGCGCACCCGATCATATTCCACCACGGTGTCGTTCACCGAATAGCCCGCGATGGTCAGGATGGCCGCCACCGTGGTCAGGTTGAATTCCATGCCGGTGATGGAAAACAGGCCGAAGGTGGTGATGACGTCGTGGAAGGTAGAGATCAGGGCGCCGACACCGAACTGCCATTCGAAGCGGAACCAGACATAGACGGCGATGGCCAACAGCGACAGCGCCACCGCCAGCACGCCGTCGCGCACCAGTTCACCGCCGACCTTGGGGCCGACGATTTCCACACGGCGATAGCTGAATCCCTCGCCCAGGGCTTCCTTGACCTTGCCCAAGGCCGCCATCTGGACCTTCTCGTCGCCTTCCTGGCGCTGGACACGGATCATGACATCGCGGCCGGTGGTGCCGAATTCCTGCAAGGACACCTCGCCCAGCCCCAGGCCGCCCAGGGTGGCGCGCATGCCGTGGAGGTCGGCGGGGCCGGTGGTCGATTGGGCTTCCACCAGGATACCGCCCGCGAAGTCGATGCCGAAGTTGAAGCCCTTCACCACGATCGAGGTGATGGACCCCAGGATCAGCAGCGCCGTGATACCGAAGGCGATCAGGCGGTAGCGGATGAAATCGTAGCGGGTGTCATGCGGCAGGAGCCGTTCGATCAGTCTCATCCTTGCGTCTCCTTACGCCAGCGGCAGCGACTTGAGCCGCCGCCAGGACACCCAGCTGAACACCAGGATGCGGTTGACCAGAACAGCCGTGTACAGCGACACCAGCAGACCGATGGACAGGGTCACGGCGAAACCGCGCACCGGCCCGGTGCCGAACTGGAACAGCAGCGCCGCCGCCACCAGGGTGGTGACATGGGCGTCGAAAATGGTGGCGAAGGCACGGTCGTATCCGGCCTGCATGGCTGACATCACCGTGCGGCCGTTCCGCTGTTCCTCGCGCATGCGCTCATAGATCAGCACATTGGCGTCCACCGCCATGCCCATGGTCAGCACGATACCGGCGATGCCGGGCAGGGTCAGGGTGGCCCCCAGCATGGACAGGAAGGCCAGCAGCAGGATCAGGTTGAGCACCATGGCGATATCGGCCAGCAAGCCGAAGGTGCCGTAGATCAAGATCATCAGCACCACCACCAGGATCAGACCCAGAAGCGAGGCCACGGCACCGGCCTTGATGGAGTCGGCGCCAAGATCGGGACCGACGGTGCGCTCCTCCAGCACCTGCAGCGGCGCGGGCAACGCACCGGCGCGCAGCAGCAGGGAAAGGTCCTGGGCCTGCTGGACGGTGAAGCTGCCGGAAATGATGCCGGACCCGCCCAGGATGGGCTCGTTGATGCGCGGCGCGCTGATCACCTTCTCGTCCAGCACAATGGCCAGGGACTTGCCCGCGTTGTCGCGGGTGGCGTCGCCGAATTTCTTGGCGCCCACGGTGTTGAAGCGGAAACTGACCACCGGGCGGCCCTCGTTGAAGGTGGCCTTTGAATCCACCAGCATGTCGCCGCCCACCTCGATGCGCTTGCGCACCACGTAAGTCTCGGGGAACCCCCGCTCCTTCTCCGCCGAGGGCAACAGCATGGAGCCAGGAGGAACCCGGCCCTTGGCCGCCTCCTCGGGCGTGGCGCTGTCGTCGAGCAGGTGGAAGGTCAGCTTGGCGGTCTTGCCGAGCAGCACCTTGATGCGGTCGGGATCCTTGACGCCCGGCAGTTGGACCACGATGCGGTCCTCACCTTGGCGCTGAATGGACGGTTCGCGGGTGCCCAACTCGTCGATACGGCGACGCACGATCTCCAGCGACTGCTCCACCGCGGACATCTTGCGGCGCTTGACCGCTTCTTCCGAATATTTCAGCACCATCAGCCCGTCATCGCGGGCATCCAGGCTGGCATCCCCATCCAGCTTGCGCAGGAATTCGCGGGCGCGGCTCCGGTCCTCGGCATCCATGACCCGGACGCTGACCACATCACCCTTGTTGCCCAGCTCGGAATACTTGATCTTTTCCTTGCGCAAGCCGCTGCGCACCGCCTCCACCAGGGTGGTGAGCTGCTCGCGCACCACATAGCCGGTATCCACTTCCAACAGCAGGTAGGAACCGCCCTGGAGATCAAGGCCGAGACTGACCGGCTGCAGCCAGGACGGCAACTGGTCCGCCTGTTCGCGGGACAGCAGATTGGGGGCGGCGAAGACGATACCCATCAGGCTCGTCAACACCACCACGATGATCTTCCACTTGGGGAAATGACTCATGTCCCGGCCTGTGCTGAAGGGGTGGCAGTCAAACGCTCGATCACTGGTCGGCGGGCTTGTCGGTCTCGGCCTTGTCGGCCTTGTCGGCCTTGTCGGCGGCCACCGGCTCGGTCTTGGACATCACTTCGGTGATGGTGGTACGGATCACCCGCACCCGCACGCCCTCGGCGATCTCGACCACCACCTCGGCGTCGTTGACCAGCTTGTTGACGGTACCGATGATGCCACCCGCCGTGACGACACGATCGCCACGACGCAGTTGGGCCAGCATCTCCTTATGGGTCTTCATCCGCTTCTGCTGAGGACGGATCAGCAGGAAATAGAACACCACGAAGATCAGAACCAGCGGCAGGAACTGCTCAAGCGCGCCCAAGGAACCGCCGGAAGCGGCCGCGGCCTGGGCATAAGCGGGCGACACGAACATCACTGTCTCCTAAAGTCTAATCCGCCAAAAACGTTGCCGGAATATAGCGGCCAAACGCGCCGATGCAAACGCCAAGTGGCCGATTTCGCAAAACCTTGCCCAAAGTTGGCGAGATGATAGGCTACCCGGCTTCCCCGCCGTCAAGCCGCCGGAGCCCGCCATGATCGAAGCCGAAGCCATCCTTGCCCTCAAGCGCATCGCCGATGCCTTGGAACGGCTGGCGCCTCCGGCCCCCGCCCCGGCCGATCTCGCCGCCGCCGATGCCTTCGTCTGGCACGCCGATCCCGATCGGCTGCAACCGGTAGCGGACGTCAACCGCGTTGACATTGGGTTGCTGCAGGGAATCGAGCGTCAGCGTGAACAGCTTCTGGCCAATACAAGGCGCTTCGCCGATGGGCTTCCTGCCAATAATGCCCTGCTGTGGGGCGCGCGCGGTACCGGCAAGAGCTCGCTGGTCAAGGCGGTGCACGCCACCATCAATGCCGAGCGCCCCGGAGCCCTGGCCCTGGTGGAAATCCACCGTGAGGATATCCCGTCCCTGCCCCGCTGCCTCAAGATACTGAAAGATGGCGGCCGCCGGGCGGTCCTGTTCTGCGACGATCTGTCTTTCGACCAGCAGGACGATGCCTATAAGTCGCTGAAAGCCGTTCTGGAAGGCGGGATCGAGGGCCGCCCCACCAATGTGGTGTTCTACGCCACCTCCAATCGCCGCCACCTGATGGCCCGCGACATGATCGACAATGAACGCTCCACCGCCATCAATCCCGGCGAGGCAGTCGAGGAGAAGGTCTCGCTGTCGGACCGCTTCGGCCTGTGGCTGGGCTTCCACCATGTGGGCCAGGACACCTTCTTCGCCATCGTCGAGGGCTATGTCAGCCATTTCGGCCTGCCCATCGGCCTCGACGAACTGCACCGCGAGGCCAATGAATGGGCGGTCACGCGCGGCTCGCGTTCGGGCCGGGTCGCCTGGCAGTTCATCCAGGATCTGGCCGGGCGCCTTGGCAAGGCCTTGTGATCAGAGGCTTTTTCGACCTTATGGCTTGACCGCCAGCCGGACGCAGCCCCAATGGCGCCCCCGCACGGTGATGGGGGCGTCGAATTCCTTCAGCAGCACGAAATTGCCGCCTCCCATGTCGCGGGGATAGGTCTGGACGTAATACGGGTTGGTATTCCGGGCCGCCACCAGCCCGGCGCGGTCGTCGAAAATCCGGCGATTACGGGAATTGGCCATATTCCACAGGCGATCATCCGGACGTTGCGGCTGGGAATACTTCTTGTTGTGCGTGGCGATATAGCCGTTGCGGTCCGCGACACAGCAGATGACGATGCGGGGATCGCGATCCAGTACCGACTCGGTGAACTGATGAACCACGTCATCGGTCAGTGTCGCGTGCTTGGCCAGGAACTGCTGCGGGTCGGTACCGGTGATGGGGTCATATTGGGTGTCGAACAGGTCAGTCTCGGTGATCCGCCCCTGCTTCACCGCCGTCTCGAACGCCGCCGATACCCCGCCAGAAACCGATTGCACCGCCTGAATATAGACCTTCTCCTCCTCGCGCGCCCGCTCCTGGATGGCGCGGATCGCCTTCTGGGCATCGACGGAGACATCGCGGAAGCGCAGATGAAGCCCGAGGACGCTGGCCGCCACCGCATCACAGGTCAAGCTCCCGATGCCGTCGAACTCCACCGCTCCCATGTCTCCGACCTGGGCCTTGTCGTTCAGCCCGGCCAACACGGTTCCCTTGGTGGACAGATCGCCGGTATGACCGGCGATCTCGCGCTTGCCCAGACGGCCCTTGAATGCCACGCCCACCGCCACCCGCACTACCGCGCGACGATCACCCGCCGCCGACGAGCGCAGGATGATGCCGAGGCGCCGCTGCAGATCGCTCACATCACGTTGGACCACCGCCGACAGTTCATTGACCCGCTGGGCCGTGATCCCGGTGCGATCTGCCTGGTCGAGCACCGAACGGGCATGGCCCGACACGGTGGCGGTATGGTGGGCAGCCTGATCGGCATTGCCCCGGATCTCCGATGTGGCGGCGATCTGCTGCTCGCTGGCGCGGTTAACTTCCTGGGCGATGGAATTGATTTCCTGGATCGAGCGGGTGACCTCCTCGACCATGGAAACGGTTTGCTCGGTGGCATGACCGATGGCCTTGGCCTGGCTGTTGACGCCCTGAATGCCGTCCTCGGTCAGCCGCGCCAGGCGCTTGACCTCGTCGGCCACCACGGCGAATCCCTTGCCCATGTCGCCCGCCCGCGCCGCCTCGATGGTGGCGTTGAGCGCCAGCATGCGGGTCTGTCCGGCGATGGACTGGATCAGGCGCACCACGTCCTGGATTCGTCCCGTGGCTTCCTTCAACCCCTCGACGGTGGCGGCGGCCTCTTCCATCTTGCCCTGGGCAGCGTCGGTCAGGCGAGAGGTGCCGTGAACCTTGGCGGAGATATCGCGCGAAGTCTCTTCCAACGCCTCGGTCGCCCCCGCCACCGATTGGACATTGTCACCAGTCACGGACACCGCACCTGTCACCGATTCCGCCATGGTCTTCAGCGACGCGGCCACGTCGCCCAACTCGTTGGCGCCTTCGATCAGGCGGCGGACCTGGGCGCCGATATCGCCCACGGTGACCGCCACCTCGCCATCAATGGCATCGGACAGGGCCAGCATTTCCCGCTTCAGCTTTCCCGCCTCGCCCCGCTCGATATAGGTGCTGATCGCCACATCCATATCGAGAAAGGCGGCCCGCATCACCGCCCCCATGACCTCGGCGAAGCGGGCCTTGTCGACTTTCTGGTGAATCTGGGCGATCAGCCGCTCCAGCACGAAGCAATAGCCACCGAGATAGCGGCTGTTGTCCAGGCCGATCCTCTCGTGGGTGGCACCGATCACAGCGGCCTTGTCGAAATAGTCGTCATCGAAGCGACCGGAGAACAAGGCACGCCAATGATCCTGCTGGGTCTTCTTCAGGTGTCCGACCTTGGAGCCATCGCCCAACAACTTGGCGGTGTCGGGCCATTTGAGCAAGTGGCCGTAGAAGGCATCGGCGATGGCGGGAAGGGCGCCGTCGACCAGGGAGCGAGTCTCCCGCAGGGTTCGGACGGTATCATCCTCGATCCGCAGGAATTTCAGCCGTTCACGATTGCGGGAATCGCCGACGCCGTCAGCCGCCATCCTGCCGCCTCCCTCTCTGAGCCCGATACATAGCCGAGCACGTGACTTTTTGTAGCATTAGCGTGTCGTGTTAGACCGACAGCGTCAATACGGATTATCCGCGATTAAATCAGAAGTATGGAGTTGAGCCGAGCTATCCAGGAGGTATTCGGCGGGATTGACCGCTTCGGTTCCCCGACGCAACTCGAAATGCAGTTGAGGTGTCGTGACATTGCCCGACGCCCCCACCGTTGCGATCACCTGTCCACGACGGACATGGTCGCCGCGCTTGACCATGTGCTTCTCGTTGTGGGCATAGGCACTGATCCAGCCATCGGCATGCTTGACCAGCAACAGATTGCCGAAGCCCTTCAACTCGTTGCCCACATAGGCCACGGTGCCATTCTCGACCGCCTTCACCGGCGTGCCCTTGGCGGCAGCGATATTGATGCCGTCATTGTGCTGGCCGCGCCCGGCCAGGGGCCCGAATTCGGCCAGCACCTCGCCCTTCACCGGCCAGAGGAAGCTGCTGGCGCCCCTGGGCGGCGGTGGCGGCATGGCGGCGGGAGGGGCGACAGTCTGACGCCCCTCGGCAGTGCCCCCCGGCTGAGCCGGTAATGGGGGCGACGAACCGGGCGCGGCATTTGGCGAGGCGATGGTGATGCCACTGGCCGGTCGGCCGGATACGGGGGGAGCCATGGCGGCTTGCGAGGGCGCCGCCGTCCCCTTGGCCCCCGGAATGGTCAGCCGTTCGCCCACCTGCAGCACATAGGGCGGCCGCTTGTTGTTGGTGGCGGCGAATGTGTTGAAGTCCACCTTGAAGCGCCGCGCCAGCACCGACAGGGTATCTCCCCGCTGCACCACATAGTCGGAGCCGCCTCCCGGCAGACGCAACATGGTTCCCGGCGTCAGGGCATAGGGCGGCTGGAGATGGTTGGCCTCGATCAGGTCGCGCACCGGCAGGGAATAGCGTCGCGCGATGGAATAGACCGTGTCCCCGGCATAGACGGTGACGGTGGCCGGGCGTTGCACCTGCATGGGCCCGCCATGGCCCACCGGCACCTTGGACTCCCAACTTGGCTGGCAGGCGGCCACAAGCCCCACGCCGCACAGCATGGTCAGGAAACGGACTAGATGATGTGGGCCGAGCCTCATAAGCGACACTATAGCCGCTGGACACCCCGCCGGGCAATCACTCCTCCGGCAGGCCTTCAACCAATGGGACGAAGCGTACCGGCAGGAAGGGGTGGATATCGATGCCGTCCGGGGTCTTGGTGATCCGCACCAGTTCCTGGTCGATGCCGCCCACATCGCCCAGGGGCAGCACCATGATGCCGTCGGGCTTCAACTGATCCACCAGGGTTGGCGGGATGTCGGGCGCGGCGCAAGTGACCATGATGCGGTCGAAGGGCGCCTGTTCCGGCCAGCCGCGCGATCCGTCGCCCAGGCGGGCGGTGATATTGTGCAGCCGCAAGCGGCGGAAACGGGTCTCGGCCTGGGCCAGCAGCGGCTTGTGGCGTTCGATGCTGTAGAGACGGCGGCAGAGCTGGGCCAGCACCGCCGACTGGTAGCCCGAGCCGGTGCCCACCTCCAGCACCTTCATGCGCTCGCCCACCTCCAGCGCCTGGGTCATCAGCGCCACCACCAGCGGCTGGCTGATGGTCTGGCCGCAGCCGATGGGCAGGGCGGTATTCTCGAAGGCCTGGTCCAGGAAGGGATCGGCCACGAACTGTTCGCGCGGCACCCGCTCCAGCGCCGCCAGCGTCCGGGAATCCGAAACCCCCATCCGACGCAGTTCCATCAACAGCCGGAGTATCCGGGCCGTCGCAGGGCTCATGGGAAGACCGACGCCAGGGCTCGCAGGGATTCATGGTGAGTCAGGTCGAAGCACAACGGCGTCACCGTGACGGCGCCGCGCAGCACCGCCTCGATATCTGTGCCGGGCGTCGAGCGCTCCTCGGCCCGCTGCGCCCCGATCCAGACATAGGGCTCGCCCCGGGGATCGGCCCGTTCGACGATGTTGTCGCCCAGCTTGCGCTTGCCCTGGCGCACCACCTCGATGCCGGTGACGGAAGACTGGATCACGTCGGGGAAGTTGACGTTCATCAGCAGGTTACGCCCCCATCCCGCCGCCAGCAGCCGCCGGATGACCTCGGGCGCCCAATGCTCGGCGGTGCCCCACTTCACCGGATGGGGATGGGTGATGTACTGGGACAGGGCGATGGCGGGAATGCCCAGGATGGTGGCCTCCATGGCCGCCGCCACCGTGCCGGAATAGGTGACGTCCTCGCCCAGATTGGAGCCCCGATTGACTCCCGACAGCACCAGATCGGGCTTGCGCCCCGTCAATACATGATTGACCCCCAGCAGCACCGCGTCGGTGGGGGTTCCGTCCACCGCGAAACGCCGCCGCGACAGCTGGCGCACCCGCAACGGCCTGCGGATGGTCAGGGAATGACCGGCGGCGCTTTGCTCATGCTCGGGCGCCACCACCCAGACGTCATTGGACAGGGTGCGGGCGATCCGCTCCAGCACCTTGATGCCGGGGGCGTTGATGCCGTCGTCGTTAGAAATCAGGATGCGCAGCTTCGACGGATCGGCGACGGGAGGAAAACTCATCTCAGCCGATCGCCTCCAGCCCGCCCATATAGGGCCGCAACACCTCGGGCACCGCGATGGAGCCATCGGCGCGCTGATAGTTCTCCATCACCGCGATCAGGGTGCGGCCGACGGCAAGGCCTGAGCCGTTGAGGGTATGGACGAAGCGGGTCCCCTTCTCGCCCTCGGCCTTGAAGCGAGCCTTCATGCGCCGCGCCTGGAAGTCGCCACAGTTGGAGCAGGACGAAATCTCGCGGAAGCGCTGCTGGCCGGGCAGCCAGACCTCGATGTCATAGGTCTTGCGCGACGAAAAGCCCATATCGCCGGTGCATAGCACGATGACGCGATAGGCCAGTCCCAGCTTCTGCAACACCGTCTCGGCGCATTGGGTCATGCGCTCATGCTCGGCGTCGGAGGCATCGGGATGGGCGATGGAGACCATTTCCACCTTGTGGAACTGGTGCTGGCGAATCATGCCCCGCGTGTCCTTGCCCGCCGCCCCCGCTTCCGAGCGGAAACACGGCGTCAGCGCCGTCATCCGGATGGGCAGCGCCTTCTCGTCGACGATCTCGTCGCCCAGGAGATTGGTCAGCGGCACCTCGGCGGTGGGGATCAGCCAATGGCCGGTATTGGTCTTGAACAGGTCCTCGCCGAACTTCGGGAGCTGGCCGGTGCCGAAGGCGGCGCCATCCTTGACCATCAGCGGCGGGTCGATCTCGGTATAGCCGTGATCATTGGTCTGAAGGTCGAGCATGAACTGGCCAATGGCGCGCTGCAGCCGGGCCAGTTGCCCCTTCAGCACCACGAAGCGGGCGCCGGACAGCTTGGCGGCGCCGTCGAAATCCATCAGACCCAGCTTGGCGCCGATGGCGTCGTGGTCCAGCGGCGTGAAGTCGAAGCTCTTGGGCGTGCCCCAACGCCGCAGTTCGACATTGTGTTCCTCGTCGGGGCCATCGGGCACGTCCTCGGCGGGCAGATTGGGGATGGAGGTCAGGATATCCTCGATCTGGACGCCGAGCGCCCGATCCTCCTCCTCCACCGCCGGGATGCGCTCCTTCAGCGAGGCGACCTCGTCCATCAGGGCGCTGGCGTCACCACCGCCCTTCTTCAGCGCGCCTATCTGCTTGGACGCCTCGTTGCGGCGCGCCTGCATTTCCTGGAAAGCGGTCTGCGCGGCGCGACGACGGCCATCCAGTTCCAGAATTTCGGCGGCACGGGGCGCCAGCCCCCGGCGCTTCAGACCGGCGTCGAATCCGTCCGGGTTGTCGCGAATGGACTTGAGGTCATGCATGGGAGGCGTTCCACAGGCTAGGAATTGAAATCGGTTTCCTCGACCGCGTCATCCCCGTCGTCGTCCTCGCCTTCGGCCCGCTTCTTCTCGGCCCAACGGGCGGAAAAGATCGATATCTCGTAGAGGAAGACCATGGGAATGGCCAGCGACAGCTGGCTGACGATGTCGGGCGGGGTCACGACGGCGGCGAAGACGAAATTGCCGACGATGGCGAAGCGGCGCTTTTCGGCAAGACCCTTGGCGGTCACCAGCCCGACGCGGGCCAGCAGGGTCAGCAGCACCGGCATCTGGAAGGCGAGGCCGAAGGCGAAGATCAGGGTCATGATCAGCGACAAGGACTCGTTGACCTTGGCTTCCAGTTGGATGGGCAACTGCCCCGGCGCCGCCACCAGGTTCTCGAAGCTGAGCAGATAGGTGTAAAGTCCCGGCAGCACGATGAAATACACCAGCGCCGCACCGGCCAGGAACAGCACCGGGGTCGCCATCAGGAAGGGCAGGAAGGCCTGCTTCTCGTGCTTGTACAAACCCGGCGCGATGAAGGCCCATAGCTGCCCGGCCCAGACCGGGAAGCACAGGGCAGCCGCCGCGAAGGCCGAGACTTTCATGAAGGTGAAGAAGGCCTCGGTGGGCGCGGTGTAGATCAGGCGCCGCGCGCCGCCCTTGGCCAGGGCGGCGGTGGAATAGGGTTCCAGCAGGAACTCGTAGATGGCGTTGGAAAAGTAATAGCAAAGCCCGAAGGCCACCACGAAGCTCACGGCGGACCAGATCAGCCGCTGGCGCAGCTCGATCAGATGCTCCAGCAGGGGCATGGTCTTGTCGTCGGTCTCGCTCATGATCGGATCAGGGCTCCGGCGGACGCGGGGCGGGCGCGTCGGCGGCGATGGCCTCGGGAGTCGGCACCGCTTGGGTGGCGCCGGTCAGGTCCAGGGTCGGGACCTCCATGGCCTTGGCCATCTCGCCGGTGGGGTCGATGGCCTTATCGATCTCCTGGCGCAGCAGATTGGGCTCGGCCACCTTGGCCACCTGCTGCTTCAACTCCGCCAATTCGCTCTCGCGCGCCATATCGTCCATGCCGCGCTGGAAATCCGCCGCCATCTCTCTTGCCTTGCGGGTCCAGCGCCCAACCTGGCGCAGGACCACGGGCAGATCCTTGGGGCCGATGACGATCAGGCTGACCACGGCGATCAGCGCCATTTCGTCCCAACCGATATCGAACATCCGGCTACCCCCGATGCTCGGGCGTGAAACGATGCAGCATCAACACCTGCGCGACGACGCCGCTCAGGGCTTGGCGGCGGTGTCGGGCTGCGCGGCGGGCTTCGGCGCCTCGGCCTCGGTCACGCGAGCCGGGGCAGGCGGCGGCGGAACCGGCTGGGCCGCCGCAGGCGCCTCTTCCTCGTCCTTCAGGCCGTGCTTGAACGCCTTCACGCCCTTGGCCATGTCGCCCATCAGCTTCGGGATTTTGTTCGCGCCGAACAGCAGCAGCACGATAATGAGGACGATGAGCCAATGACCGATACTCCAGGTACCCATACCGAACTACTCCCTGACGACGTGCGGGCCTTGTCATCGACCCGGCGGCGGATCATCGCAAAAGACTCGCCCCTCCGCAATGGGCGCAAGCCAAGGAATTGGAAATAGACACTACTCCCCGATTCCTAAGATATCCTCTTCGTCCAGCAGGTCGAGCTGGGCGTCTTCCTCCTCGGGACCGGTATCCACCAGCCGGTCGCCGTCCACGGCGCGATTGCCATAGGCACCGGCGGCGGCACGGGCATCCAACAGCCCCGCCGCCTCCAATTCCTTGACGCCGGGCAGGTCGTCCACCGATGTCAGGCCGAAATGATCGAGAAAGCCGTCGGTGGTGGCCCAGGTCAGCGGCCGCCCGGGAGTGCGCCGCCGCCCCTTGGGCGCCACCCATCCGGCGGCGAACAAGGTATCCAGCGTTCCCTTGGACAGGGCGACGCCCCGGATTTCCTCGATCTCGGCGCGGGTGACCGGCTGGTGATAGGCGATGATGGCCAGGGTCTCGGTGGCGGCGCGCGACAGCTTGCGCTCCTGGGTGCGCTCCACCTTGAGGGCCTCGGCCAGATCGGGCGCGGTGCGAAAGGCCCAGCCCTGGCCGCGTTGGACCAGATTGAAGCCGCGCACGGCATAATGGGCCTCCAACTCCGCCAGCAGTTGCGGAATATCGGTGGCTTCCGGCAGGCGTTCGGCCATGGCCCGCTCGGAGACCGGCTCTCTTGAGGCGAAGATCAGCGCCTCGATCAGGCGCAAATGGGCCGGATCATTCATCACTCAGGCTCCCCCGCCCCTCGCCCGCCTTGACATAGATGGGAGAATAGGCGGCTCCATCCTGGCGCAGGGTCAGCCTCCCCTGCTTGGTCAGCTCCAGCGCGGCGACAAAGGTCGACGCCATGGCCGACTTGATCTTGAGGGCATCGCCCCCCACCGGCGGCAGGAAGGACATCAGCACCGACCAGTCCGGCAGCCGCCCCAGGCCCAACATGGACTCCAGCCGGGCCAGGGCATCTTCCACCGACCACAGATCGGGGGCCTCCACCGTCAGGGTACGCACCGAATTGCGCACCACATGGTCGGCATAGGTTTTGAGCAGGTCGTACAGCGCCAGATCGAAGATGGAGCGACTGACCACCTCCACATCCTCGGGATCGCCCCGGCCGAACACATCGCGCCCCAGCAAGCGGCGGGCGAACAGGGCCGCCCCGGCGTCGCGCATGCCCTGGAGCCGCTTCAGCCGGAAGGCCAGGGCGGCGGCCATCTCTTCCGGCGACAACTCGTCCTCGGCCTCGGGTTCCGGCTCGGGCAGCAGCAGGCGCGACTTGAGATAGGCCAGCCACGCCGCCATCACCAGGTATTCGGCGGCGAGGTCCAGCTGGGTTTGACGAACTCTGTCAATGAATTCAATATACTGGTCGGCGAGCTTAAGAATCGAGATCTTGGCGAGGTCTACCTTCTGGTCGCGGGCCAATTGCAGCAGCACGTCCAGTGGGCCTTCCCAGCCGTCCAGGTCCAGGATCAGCCGCTCGCCCGGCTCCCGCCCCGCCCGCTCCTCGTCGGCCTGGAAGACGTCAAGCTGCATCTACTGCAGGACCTCCACCAAGACGCGGCCCAGGGTATCCACCGGCCCCTGAACCAGCCAGCGGAACACATCCAGGTCCAATCCCAGCTTGCCGCCCAGGATCGGCAGGACGAACAGCGCCAGCAGCAGGATGATCATTCCCGCCTTCTCCAGCCGCGCCACCCGCCAGGCCAAGGGAGCGGGCAGCACCCCCACCAGGACCCGGCCACCATCCAGCGGCGGGATGGGGATCATATTGAAGACGGCCAGCAACAGGTTGAAATAGATGGCGTTATCCAGGTTGAGCAGCAGCCAGCCCTGGATGTCGCGCGGCATGTGCGGCAGCAGATGGATGGCCAGCAGCACCGAAATCACCGCCAGCGCCACATTCATTCCCGGCCCCGCCGCCGCCACCACGATCATGCCCAGGCGGGGCGAACGCAGCCGGGCGAAATTGACCGGCACCGGCTTGGCCCAGCCGAACATGACACCGCCCAGGGCCAGCAGCAGGCCCGGCAGGATGATGGTGCCGAAGGGGTCGATATGACGGATGGGGTTGAGGCTGATGCGGCCCATGCGGCTGGCGGTATCGTCACCCATCATCAGGGCAGCATAGCCGTGGGCGGCCTCGTGCAGGGTAACGGCCAGGATCAGGGGCAAGGCCCAGACGGTAATGCCATAGACCAGTCCGGCCAGATCGCCCATCACCCCACCCGCGCCAGCAAGGCATCGACCCGCCGGGCGGCGGCGGCCACATCCAGGGGCTGGGGAGTCCGCTTCATGGCCGAGGCGCGGGCCAGCCGTTCACGGGCTCGCTCGTCCAGCGGCCGCAGGACCTCGGCCACCGCTTCCATTTCGGCCATGTCGCCGTTGCAGTGGAGCACCAGATCGCATCCGGCGGCCAGGGAGGCGGTGGTGCGCTCCTGGAAGCTGCCCCCCAGGGCCTTCATGGACAGGTCGTCGGAGACCAGCACGCCGTCGAAGCCGATGGCGCCCCGGATGATCCCGGAAATCACCTTGGCCGAGGTGGTGGCGGGGGCGCTGGCGTCGAGCGCGGTATAGACCACATGGGCGGTCATGGCCCAAGGTGCGTGCCGCAGCGCCCGGAACGGCGGGAAATCCTGGGCCTCAAGCTCGGCCAGCGAGGCTTCCACCACCGGCAGGGCCAGATGGCTGTCCACCATGGCGCGGCCATGGCCGGGGATATGCTTGATCACCGGCAGGACAGCCTCGTCCAGCAGGCCTTCCACCACCTGAACCGCCAGATCGGCCACAAGGTCGGGGGTACGGCCATAGGCGCGATCGCCGATGACGTCGTGGGCGCCGGGCACCGGCACGTCAAGCACCGGGGCGCAGTCCACATCGATACCGAGATCGGCCAGTTCACGCCCGATCAGGCGGAAATTCAGCCGCAGCGCGTCCCGCGCCGCTTCCGCGTCCAATCCGGCCAGACGGGCGAAGGGTTCGCCCGGCGGCGCCTTACGCCAATGGGGAGGCTTCAGGCGCTGTACCCTGCCCCCCTCCTGGTCGATCAGCACCGGAGCATCGGCGCGGCCGACAGAGTCCCGCAGGTCCTTGACCAGGGCACGGACCTGGGCGGGCGTGTCCACGTTGCGGGCGAACAGGATGAAGCCCAACGGATCGGTCCGCTCGTAAAAACGGCGTTCGGCATCGGACAGAGTGAGCCCGGCGCAGCCGAATACGGCCGCGGCGGGGGGAGAGCTATTTGCGGGCAACGATGCACCCCTGGCTGCGATGCGCCAGTTCGGCGCAGATTTGACGGGCGGCCTGTTCGGTCAGCGGCGCGGCGCGGACCCGCCAGAACACCCCCTTGCCTTCCAACTCCACCCGGACGATGTCCGGGCGCAGAGTCCCCAGCAGATCGGCATTGCCCTTCTGGATGCGGGCCCATTCCTTTTCCGCCAGATCCTGGGCGCGCACCGCCCCCAACTGGATGACGTAGTCGCCGATGCCGCCGCTGGCCTTGGGCACCGCCGGAGCGGGCATGGCGGCAGGCGACGGCGCGGCGGGCGCGCTGGCCACCTGGGCGGGGGTGATGACCTGATCCTGGGCTGGCGTGCGGGCCTGGACCGGCTGATAGGCGGGCGCGGACGGAGGCGCCGGGGGCGGAACCGTCGCCGCGCCCTCCATGGGCTGCGCCGCCACCTTCGGGGTGGGCGCCGCCTTCGGGTTCGGAGGTTCGCCCGGCTTGGCCGCCAGCGGCGCGGTCGGGCGCTGCGGCACGGGCGCCGGTTGCGGCTGGATCTGGGGCTGCAAGGGAATCAGGGTTTCCACCGGCTGGGCCAGTTTGGGCGGCGCCTTGGGCGCCTCGGCCTGGGGCAGCAAACGCTCCACCTTGGGCTCGGCGTCGGTGCCCTGCTCCATGCGTTCGTAGACCAGCTTGTCCTGGTTGGGCACCTGCATGCCGCCACGATCACCGGGCGGCGGACGCATCTTGATGGGCTTGTCGTCGGCCCTGATCACCGGCACGCCAAGCCCGGCCCCCTTCTTGCCGCCCAGAAAGTGCAGACCGGCGGCGACAATGGCCCCCACGGCGACCACGGCGACCACGATGGTGACCATGCCGCGCAAGCGATGTCCGGCCCGCGCTTGATGCGAATCGGCATCGGCGTCGAAACGCTGGGGAATGATCTTCTGGATATCGTCGTCGAAATCGTCGCTGGGACCCCGTGCCATGTCAGCGCATCTCCTCCATGGGCTCGACACCGAAAACCGCCAGGCCCGACGCGATCACCACCACCACCGCCCTCAGCAGCGCCAGACGGGCCAGCGACACCTCGCGGTCATCCTCGATCAGGAAGCGCAACCGGGCCTCGTCCTTGCCCTTGTTCCACAAACCGTGGAACGCCGCCGCCAGCTCGTAGAGATAGAAGGCGACGCGGTGGGGCTCGTGGGCTTCGGCGGCGGTTTCCACCAGACGCGGCCACCCCGCCAGATGCTTGATCAAAGCAAGCTCGGCCGGGTCGGTCAAGCGCGCCAGGACGGCGGCATCAGGCCGTTCGACGATGCCGGTCCAATCCGGCCAGATTTCGCTGGCATGGCGCATCACCGAATGACAGCGGGCATGGGCGTATTGGACATAGAACACCGGATTGTCGCGGCTTTGCTCCAGCACCTTGTCCAGGTCGAAATCCAGATGGGCGTCGTTCTTGCGGGTCAGCATGATGAAGCGGACCACATCCTTGCCCACCGCCTCCACCAGATCGGCCAGGGTGACGAAGGTGCCCGCCCGCTTGCTCATCTTGTAGGGCTGGCCGCCCTTGAGCAGGTTGACCATCTGGCACAGCTTGACGTCCAGGTCGCCCTCGCCGCCGCTGACCGCCTTGACCGCCGCCTGCATGCGCTTGACATAGCCGCCGTGGTCGGCGCCCCAGACATCGATCATGGCGGCGAAGCCGCGCTGAAACTTATCCAGGTGATAGGCGATGTCCGAGGCAAAATAGGTCCAGGACCCGTCGGACTTCTTGAGCGGCCGGTCGACGTCGTCGCCGAACTCGGTGGCCTTGAACAGAATTTGGGGACGAGGCTCCCAGTCGTCGGGCAGCTTGCCCTTGGGCGGCTCCAGCACACCTTGGTACACCAGCCCTTTCGAGGCCAACAAGTCTAACGCTGCATTCACTTTTCCGTCGTTGTGAAGCCCTAGTTCGCTGGTAAAACAATCGTGCCTTACGCCAAGCGCTTTTAAATCGCTCTTGATCATATTCATCATAGCGAACGTGGCGTCGGCCCTAAACGTCGCCAGCCACTCCACCTCGGGTGCGTCTTTCCACTTCGGACCATGGACCCTCGCCAGTTCAGCCCCGGCGGGCTTCAGATAGTCGCCGGGATAGAGGCCTTCCGGAATCTCGCCGATCGCCTCGCCCAGGGCCTCGCGATAGCGCAGGTGAACCGAGCGGGCCAGAACGTCAACCTGGGCCCCGGCATCATTGACATAGTATTCGCGGGTGACGGCATAACCCGCCTTGGCCAGCAGCGAGGCCAGGGCGTCGCCGGTGACGGCGCCACGGGCATGGCCGATATGCATGGGACCGGTGGGATTGGCCGAGACATATTCCACATTGACGCGCTTGCCGCCGCCCTGGGTGGAATCGCCATAGGCGACACCGGCGCGCAGCACGTCCATCAGCCGCTCGACCCAGAACGAATCGGCAAGGCGCAGATTGATGAAGCCGGGACCGGCGACCTCGACCCCAGTCACCGCCGGATGACGGCGCAGTTCCTCGGCCAGCTTCTCGGCCAGATCGCGGGGTTTCATCCCCGCCGGCTTGGACAGAACCATGGCGGCGTTGGTGGCGACATCGCCATGGGCGGCCTCGCGCGGCGGCTCGGCGGTGATCTTGGAATGGTCGTGGCCGGGAATCACCTTGTCGGTGGCGGCGACGATCTCGGTGCGGAAGTAACTGAACAGATTCATGTGATTACGGCTTCTCTTGCATGTCGAACAACCGGCGATGCTCGTCGAGGGCGAAGCGATCGGTCATGCCGGCGATATAGTCGGCCACCACGCGGGCGGTCTTGGCGGTGCCCCGGCCGTCTGCGAGACGGCGCCATTCGGGAGGCAGGCATTCCGGCTCGGCGAACAGCAGCCGGAACAGGTCCTTCACCACCCGACGACCCTTGCTGGTCATGCGATTGACGGTGAAGTGACGATACATATTGGCGAACAGGAACTGGCGCAGCGCCGCGTCATGGGCGCGCATACCGTCGGAAAACGCCACCAGCGGCCCGCCCAGCCCGCGCACATCCTCGGCGGATTTGGGCTTGTACTGCTCGATGCGGCGCTGGGTCTCGCCGGTCAGGTCCAGGATCATGATGCCGATCATGCGCCGCACCACTTCGTGAATGTGCAGCGAGGTCTCGGCATCGGGATATTCGTGGCGGACCTTGTGGAACAGCGGCCCCACCAGCGGCACATCGGCCAAGTCCTCGATGGTGAACAGCCCGGCGCGCAACCCGTCGTCGATATCGTGGTTATTATAGGCGATATCGTCGGCCAGGGCCGCCACCTGGGCCTCGGCCCCGGCATAGGAGTCCAGGTCGAGATCATGCAGTTCGGCATATTCGGCGATGGCGCCCGGCAGCGGCCGGTCGGCGCGCACCGCTAAGGGGCCGGTCAGCGGGCCGTTGTGCTTGACCAAGCCTTCCAGGGTTTCCCAGGTCAGGTTGAGCCCCTCGAACTCCACATAGCGGCGTTCCAGCTTGGTGACGATACGCAGGGACTGGGCGTTGTGATCGAAACCACCGAATTCGGCCAGCACCTCCTGAAGCGCGTCCTCGCCCGCATGGCCGAACGGGGTATGCCCCAGATCGTGGGCCAGGGCCAGGGCCTCGGCCAGATCTTCGTCCAGCCCCAGCACCCGGCTGATGGAGCGCGCGATCTGCGATACTTCCAGGGAATGGGTCAGCCGCGTGCGATAATTCTCGCCCTCGTGATAGACGAAGACCTGGGTCTTGTACTGCAGACGGCGAAAGGCGGCGGAATGGATGATGCGGTCGCGGTCGCGCTGGAACGGCGAGCGGGTCGGGCTGTCCGGCTCGCCGTGAAGCCGCCCGCGCGACTCCGCCGCCCGGCTGGCATAGCAGGCGAGAAAGCGGGCACAAGATTCGGTGGTCGCACTCATGGCAGGGACACTACAAGCCGCGCATGCGGAACGCAACTGCGAGGCTCCGTAAGTCGGCCGCGATGCGAAGGCTTGAAATACGCATTCGCATACCTAAATAGCAGGCTCGGGCCTTCCCCCGGCAAGGGCGGCGATGGTATCGTGATGCCAATCCGCCCGATCATCTATCCAAAGGGACCGACATGACCGAAACAGAGCACAATTACGCCGCGCGGGTCGCCGTGACCGAAAGCGCCGCCGACCGGGTGCACACCCTGATCAAGATGGAAGGCAATCCCAACATGATGCTGCGCATCGGCGTGTCCGGCGGCGGTTGCTCGGGATTCCAGTACGGCATCTCGCTGGACGACAAGATCGGCGACGAGGACCGGGTATTCGAGGACCACGGCATCCGCCTGGTGGTGGACCAGACCTCGCTGGACCTGCTGGACGGCTCGGTGGTGGATTACGTGGAAGATCTGGTCGGCGCCTCGTTCCAGATCAAGAATCCCAATGCCTCCTCCACCTGCGGCTGCGGCAGTTCCTTCTCGGTCTGACGCCTACCAACTGGGACAGCGGCTCATCACCAGCCGGTAATTGGCCGCCGTGTCGATGGCGGCGTTCCTGTCGCGCAATTCAGCCCTGAACCCGTCCATGGGCGGGTTCAGGGAGCGGAACAGACGCTGGGTGATCTCTTCCCGCCTCCGCTCCACCTGTCCCAATGGCACCACCATGGGAGAGATGCCGCCCGCCTCGCGGCGCAAGGCGTCCTCCAGGCGCGGCGCCCAGCGCTGGAAGGTCTCGCGGGCGATGGCCACATGCTCGTCCTCGTGCAGGCGGACCTTGGCGTAATTGCAGCCGCCGGGTCCGTATTCTGAGGCGATGTGGACGATCAGGTCGCGCAGCCGCCAGAAGCCATCCACCCGCCCCAGCCCCAGACAGGACTGCCCTCCCCCCAGGTCGACGGTCCAGAATTGCGGCAGAACCTTGCCTTCCACCTCGCTTTGGGTCAGGCCCACCACCTTGCCACCGGACAACTGCCCCAGCCGTCCGGCAAGGGCATTGACCTGGGCGCGGCTGAGCTCGCTGCTGTAAACCGGAACCCCCATTCCGGTTGACAGCGATACCTTGCGCTCGGGTACGAAGACACCGGGCGGCGGGCAGGTCTGGGCGGCGCAGGGGCTGGCCAGCAGCAGCGCCAGGACAAGGACTCGGATCACCATACCGACAGCATATGGGAACTGCGCGCCAGGCTCCAAGCGGGGTTTCGCCGGAACGCGGCGGCGGCTATGCTCCGCCGGAGTTGATCTCGGAGACGGAAGTCATGGCCCTGCGCATCGCCACCTGGAACGTCAACTCGGTTCGCGCCCGTCTCGCCAATGTGCTGGACTGGCTGGGCGAGGCCAAACCCGATGTCCTGCTGCTGCAGGAGATCAAGTGCCAGGACGACGCCTTCCCCCGCCTCGAGATCGAATCGGCGGGCTATCACTGCGTGGTGCACGGCCAGAAGAGCTATAACGGCGTCGCCATCCTGTCCAAGCGCCAGCCCGAGGACATCCGCATCGGCCTGCCCGGCGATGCGGGTGATGAACAGGCCCGCTATGCCGAGGCGACGGTGGAGGGCGTCCGGGTGGCCTCGCTCTACCTGCCCAACGGCAATCCGGCGCCGGGCGACAAGTTCGACTACAAGCTGGGCTGGATGCGCCGTCTGGTCGGCCATGCCCGCGCCCTGCTGGAGAGCGAGGTGCCGCTGGTGCTGGCGGGCGACTATAATGTCTGCCCCACCGACGACGATGTCTACGACCCCGTCAACTGGCAGGCTGACGCCCTGTGCCGTCCGGAAAGCCGGGCCTTGTTCCGCGAGCTACTGAATCTCGGCCTGACCGAAGCCTTCCGGGCGCTGCATCCCGACGAGCCGCGCCGCTATACCTTCTGGGATTATCAGGCGGGAGCCTGGCAGCGCGACCAGGGCCTGCGCATCGACCATCTGCTGCTGTCGCCCCAGGCCGCCGACCGGCTGATCGCCTGCGACATCGACAAGGCGCCACGGGCCAAGGACAAGGCCAGCGACCATACGCCGATCTGGGTGGAGCTTAGTTGAACGGCGTGGTTGTCGAGGTGCGATAGGCCTCGCCGCCCACCACCCGCTGGGGAGCAATCGTGGCGCGGGCGTGGCGCAGGGCTTCGATGATACGGACGTCGCTCACCCGATGGCGGTCTTCCAGCGTCACTTCGGGGCATTCCTCGCCGAAGACATGGCGATAGAGACCGCCCATCATGGCGGTACGCCCGGCCATCAGCATGTTGCAGGCGTTCTCCACCACCCCGCGATCCTCGGGACCGCGCATGTGCAGCGATGTCACCAGCATCACCGAGATGGCGTGCAGCACGTCATAGCGCACATGGGCGATGAACACTTCCAGATGGCGCGGCGTCAGGCCTAGGCCGTCGCGCTGGGAGACCCGGATCAGGCCGCCCAGCAGCAGGCTGAAGAATTCGGGGACTCCCCATTCCATGCCCAGTCCCACCGAGGCCAGGGCTTCCAGCGGCGTGAATTCTGGATGGCCGGCGACAAGGCGCTGGATCAGCACATTGTCGGCCACTTCGGGCAGCATGGCCACATCCTGGTCCTCGGGTGCCAGGCCCAAGCCCTCGAACAGTTGGCGATACATGACGATATGGGTCTTGGCCGCCAGCAGCCGCCCCAATTCGGGATAATCCTCAAGACCATGACTGCCGACGCCGTATTCATCGGCCACCAGTTGCGCCAGGGCGATCTGGGTCAGCTCGGACAGACGCTCGCCGCGATTGCCCTCGGCCAGGGCGGTCAGGCCGTGGAACCGGCCGATGGCCAGGGCCACGCATTGCCGGGTGTTCTTGATCTGGTTGAAATACTGGGTGGCGAAGCGCTTGACCTGCTCGGGGGTGATACGGCCCTCGAACACCCGCAGGAAAAAGGGATGGGTCCAGACCGGATGCTCCATCACATGGCGATGCAGGTGCAGGAACAACACGCCGAGATCGGCGGTCTTGCCCCGCCCCAGTTCGGCCAGGACGGTGCGCAGCGGCGAGGTCCCCTGCCCCATCTCGGCCAGGACCCGTTCGAAGTCGGCGCGCTGGCTGTGGATGAAGGCCGAAAGCACCGAGGCGGCGTCACGGTTCAGCAGATCGGGCAAGGGGTGGATGTGGTCCGGCAGCAATCCACGTTCATCCACCAGCATGCCGCAACTCCTAGCTTTGCGCCGGTTTGGCCGCCAGCCGCGACAGGCAGATCAGCAGTCCGCGCGCCGTCACAGGCTTTTCCATGAACTCATCCGCCCCCGCCAACAGCGCCAGATCGCGATTGATCAAGCGCTCGTGGCCCGACAGGATCAACACCGGGATGCTGGCCAGGCGCGGCGGCCCCTGGCGCAGCCACTTCACCAGATCCAGACCGCTATCGGCGCCCACATGCCAGTCGGTGATCAGCAGGTCCACCGCCCGCTCCACCAGGGCCGCCTTGGCGGCGGCCACGTCATTGACGACATTGACCCGGTTGATGCCGACGCTGCCCAGGATGGTGATAAGGATTTCACAGAAGTTCAGATTGTCGTCGACCAGCAGGATGTCGAGACTGCGCAGGTCGCGGGCCGAGTCACGGCGGCCCGGCACCACCATATCGACCTTTTCACCGGCCTGCCGCGCCCCGGCATGGCCCACCAGCCAGGCCCGGTAGCTCATATCGGTGGTGCAGATGTGGTTGACCAGCCAGTTGTTGAGGAAGCTGAGGCATTCCCTCGCCCGCACCGAACTGGGGTTCTCCTCGTAGCGGGCCTTGATGGACGCGACCTGCTCGGCGAAACCGTGATGGGTGCGCTGGTGCTGCTCCAGTTGCGGGCAGCGGCTGGCGCGCATCATCCCTTCCTCGCGGGCGAAATGATGGGCGGCGTACTCCTCCAGCGCCCCCAGCACGGTATAGACCGCCACATACTCTTCCCGGTCACCGATGGAGCGATGCAGAAGATTGATAAGACCGATCAGGGTCTTATGATCCTCGTCCAGCATCGGCACGCCGACGCTCATGGACTCGCTCCAGGTGATGGTCATGGGCCGTCCTAGGATTCCAGTTTAGACACGTCGCGCACCGCGCCACGGGCCGCGCTGGTGGTCATGGCGGCATAGGCCTTCAGGGCCGAGGACACCTGACGATCGCGTCCCACCGGCTTCCAGGCGGCCTTGCCCTTGGCCACCATGGCCTGTCGCCGCGACTCCAACTCCGCCTCGGACACCCGGATGGCGATCAGACGCTTGGGAATGTCGATATCGATGATGTCGCCGGGCTGAACCAGACCGATGGCGCCGCCCTCGGCCGCTTCCGGCGAGACATGGCCGATGGACAGGCCCGAAGTGCCGCCGGAAAAACGCCCATCGGTGATCAGGGCGCAGTCCTTGCCCAGGCCCATGCTCTTCAGATAGCTGGTGGGATAGAGCATTTCCTGCATGCCGGGGCCACCCTTGGGGCCTTCATAGCGCACGATCACCACGTCACCCGCCTTGACCACGCCGTCCAGGATCTTGGCCACCGCCTCATCCTGGCTTTCACAGATGACGGCGGGGCCGGAGAAGGTCAGATTCTTGTCGTCGACGCCGGCGGTCTTCACGATGCAGCCGTCCAGGGCCAGATTGCCGAACAGCACCGCCAACCCGCCATCCTTGGAAAAGGCGGCTTCGGCCGAGCGGATCACGCCCTTGGTCCGATCGGCGTCCAGGCTGTCCCAGCGTTTGGACTGGCTGAAGGCCTCGGTGGTGCGCACCCCGCCGGGGGCGGCGCGATAGAAGGTCTGCACCGCCGGATCATTGGTGCGGCTGATATCCCACTTGTCCAAGGCGGCGGCCATGGAGGGGGCATGGACGGTGCCGCAATCGCGGTTGATCAGCCCGGCCCGGTCCAACTGTCCCAGGATGCCGACGATGCCACCGGCACGATGGACATCCTCGATGTGGACGTCGGGAACATTGGGCGCCACCTTGCACAGGCAAGGAACCCGGCGCGACAGGCGATCGATATCGCCCATGCGGAACTCCACCTCGGCCTCCTCGGCCGCCGCCAGCAGATGCAGCACGGTATTGGTGGAACCGCCCATGGCGATGTCCAGCGTCATGGCGTTCTCGAAGGCCGCCTTGGTGGCGATGGAGCGCGGCAGCACAGAGGCGTCGTCGCCCTCATAGGCGCGCTTGGCCAGATCGACGATCAGGCGTCCGGCTTCCAGGAACAGTTCCTTGCGGTCGGCATGGGTGGCGACCACGGTGCCGTTGCCGGGCAGGCCCAGGCCCAGCGCCTCGATCAGACAGTTCATGGAATTGGCGGTGAACATGCCCGAGCACGAGCCGCAGGTGGGGCAGCTTTCCCGCTCATAGGCCAGAGCCTCCTCGTCGGAGACATTCTTGTCGGCGCCCTTGATCATGGCGTCGATCAGGTCGACGGCGTGGGTGGTCCCCTTAACCGTCACCTTGCCCGCCTCCATGGGACCGCCCGAGATGAAAACGGTGGGAATGTTGAGGCGCAGGCTCGCCATCAGCATGCCGGGCGTGATCTTGT
Source organism: Paramagnetospirillum marisnigri (assembly GCF_001650715.1). GTDB lineage: Bacteria > Pseudomonadota > Alphaproteobacteria > Rhodospirillales > Magnetospirillaceae > Phaeospirillum > Phaeospirillum marisnigri. The sequence goes on from NZ_LWQT01000120.1 coordinate 159,731, forward strand.
CGCAATTGGAGATGCAGACCATGGCGTCGGCGCAATGGGCGTTGACCATGTACTCCACCGAATCGGCGATCAGTTCGCGACTGGGCAGCGAATACAGCATGCCGGAATGGCCCATGGCGATGCCATCGTCGATGGCGATGGTGTCGAATTCCTTGGCGACGCCGCCCGCCTTTTCGATCTCGCGCGCCACCATCTGCCCCAGATCCTTGAGATGGACGTGGCCGGGCACGAACTGGGTGAAGGAATTGGCGATGGCGATGATGGGCTTGCCGAAATCCGCATCCGTCATGCCGGTGGCGCGCCAGAGGCCGCGCGCGCCGGACATGTTGCGGCCATGGGTGGAAGTGCGGGAGCGATAGGGAGGCATGGCGGTCTAACCTCTGATCTTCTCGGGATGGGCAATACCCAGGCGTTCGGCCTCGGCGTCGAAGGCTTCCCGATAGATGGGGAAGGCTCGGGTCTTGGTCACGGTCTCGCCGGTACGGGAATGAACATATTGAGTCCGTTCCAGCAGGGGATGGGCGGATTTATCCGGGCAGGCATCCCCCTCGGCGATCAGGGCCTTGATCTGGGCGGTCAGACCGGCCACATGGCAGGAATCGATATCGGCCTCGGCCTGAAGCTCCTCGACCTCGCGGCGCAGTTCCTCGATTTCCGCTTTCAAGGCTTCGTTCTCGGCCTGCAGTTCTTCCAAGTCGTCCAAGTTTCACACTCCCAGAAGCGCGGGCAGATCGGCCAGGGTGGCGATGGTCGCCGCCGTCCCGCGCGGCAGATTCTCGGCGCGGGCGCCGGTCCGGTTGATCCAGACCACCTGGAAGCCGGAGCGCGCCGCGCCATGGACGTCCCAGGCATTGCCCGAGACGAAGCAAACCGACTGGGGCGAGACCTGGAACCGGTCGTTGACCAGCTTATAGACCGCCGGTTCGGGCTTGAACACCCCCGCCTGCTCGACGCTCAGGAGGGCGTCGAGGGCAGGGCCGAGCCCGGCGGCGCGAACGCCCTCATCAAGCATCTGGCGGGTACCGTTGGACAAGATCGCCGTCTTGATGCCCGCAGCCCGCAGCCGCAACAAGGACGAAGCCACGTCGGGATACATGGCGGGCTCCAGCCAAGCCCGCATCAGGCGGGTATGCAGGGCGCTGTCATCCAGGCCGAAATGGGCCATGGCCTCATCCAGGGCCTCGCCGGTCACCAGCCAGAAATCGGCCTTTGTCACCACCTGAGGCGGCAGCCAACTGATTTCCAACTGTCGCTTGCGCCAAAGCTTCAGCAACGGTTCCGCCCTGTCGCCCAGGTCGGGCCGGAAGCGCTCCACCATGGCCGACAGGTCCATCAGGGTTCCATAGGCATCGAAGACGCAGACCCGGACCGAACCGGGCGTAATCATCGGTTCGCCTCGGCGGTGCGCCGGGCCCAGCGCTTCAGGTCGGCTTCCAGATGGGGACCGGCGGGCTTGCCCAGCCTGCGGCGGTAAACCGCGACGCTTTCCATCACCCGCTGCACGTAGTTGCGGGTCTCGCTGAACGGGATCAGCTCGATCCAGTCGATAACGTCCACCTTGGCGTCACGCGGGTCGCCATATTCCCGGATCCATTTGCGCGCGCGGCCCGGCCCGGCGTTATAGGAGGCCAGGGCCAGGATATAGGAACCCTCGAAATCGTTGAGGAGGCTGCCGAGAAAAGCCGAACCAAGGCGCACGTTGAAATCTGGATTGTCCAGCTTGTCCACGTGATAGGGCAGCTTGAGCGACTTGGCGACGCGGACGGCGGTGGCGGGCATCAGTTGCATCAGGCCACGCGCTCCCACGGGAGATTCCGCATCGCTCATGAAGCCGCTTTCCTGGCGGATCAGGGCCAGGACCAGGGCCCGCTCCGGCCCATCCTCGGAGGTGGCCCAGCTGGGGACCGGCCAGCCAGCCTCCAGCAGGGTGACACCCTCGCGATCCGACCGCCGGGCCACCGTCAATGCCAGATCATCGCGGCCGCCGCGGGCGGCCAGACGGGCCACCAGCCCGCGTTCACCGGGGGTATTGACGATGTCGTTGAGCCGGATGAAGAAGGCACGCAGTTGGTCCTCGACCCCCAACTCGATCAGCAGCTTGGCGGCGGCGACCACGTCGCGGGATTCGAAGCGGGCGGTGTCCTCGGCGGTGGGCAAGGGCTCATCGGGCAGCGGCCAGTGATGGTCGCCCAGCTTGGAGGCCCCCAACTGGCCGTAATAGGTGGTGGAGTAGCGCGCCGCGCGAGTGTACCAGTCGCGGGTCTTGGCATCGCCTCCGGCCTCGCTCGCCCGTCCCGCCCAATAGGCGGCGCGGGCGCGCGAGATGGGGTGGCTGGCCCAGTCGTACAGCCGCGAGAAATGCATGGTCGCGGTTTCGCGATCATCAAGGAAACGCAGCGCGATCCACCCCGCCAGGAACTCGGCGTCCACATACTGGCTTCCGCCTTCCAGCCCGTGGTCGGCGGCGCTCTGATAGGCCCGCGAGACGTGCCCCTTCTGCAAGGCGCGCCGCGCCAGGATGGCGCGTTCCTGCCACCACAGATCGGGCCGAACCTTGTTGCGCGAGGGATGGCGCAGCAGGTCCACCGCCTCGTCGTCCAACTCCTTCTGGCGGCGCCAGCGCACCCGCTCGTAGATCAGGCCGGGATCGTCGCGCAAAGCGGCGGGCACCGCGTTGATCAGCGGCTCCGGATTGGCCTTGCCGCTTTGCAGGGCGAGGCGGGCCTGGGCCAGGGAGCGATGGCCGGGATCGACCTTGAGGATCATGCGCTGGACCGAGGTCTCCTGCCGGTCCCACAGCAAGCGGTCCAGGCGGCCCCAATGGTCCTCGTAGCGCAGATATTCGCCGAAGAAGCCGAGATACTGCTTTTCCTGCAATGCGCCGAAACTGAGATTGACCCAGGTGTCGCGCACCACCTTGACCGCCTGCTCGGTCCGCCCGGCGGCGAACAGGGCGCGGGCATAGGCACCTCCACCATCGGCCGTGGTGGGGGGATGATGGTCGAACCACCCCAGAACCTGAGCCGTGGGCGTGGCGGCCGTGATGGATTCTTCGGCCCGCCGGGTCATCTGGCTCATCAGCGGCCAATCGGGATTGGCATTGATGAAAGCGGTCAACTGGGCGAAATCGGCATCGGAACGGCCCGAGACATAGGCCATCCAGGTCACCAGCAACGGCGCCACCTTGACGCGGGACTGGCGGGCGAGCCGCAAGGCCTCGTCGAACCGGTCCTTCTTGGCGGCGGCAACCGCCTGGCGGGCAAGCCCCAGGTCACCGGAAATGGTCTGGGCCGAGGCCGAGGGGCCAACCAGCAGGCCGACGGCGAGAAACAGGGCAACGAGAAAAACCTTCACCGGCGACAACCCCGACATGGCGGCAATTCGAGCCGGTCATATTAGAGGCCCAAGGGAATGCCTTTCAAGCTGAACCCGGCATCACCGTGCGATTTCCAGCCGGAACCGGCGCTGCCGACCGCGGCCGATCTTGCAGGCGAAACCGGTTAGGGCTAATGTCCCTGCTCTTTTGCAACCTCTTTCGTGGATAGCCGCCATGTTCAAGGGATCGATCACCGCCCTCATCACTCCGTTCCGTGACGGAAAGGTGGATGAAAAATCGTTCCAGGACCTGGTGGCGTGGCAGATCGCCGAGGGCACCCATGCCCTGGTCCCGTGCGGCACCACCGGCGAGTCGCCCACCCTGTCCCATGCCGAGCATCATCGGGTGGTGGAATTGTGCATCGAGGCCGCCAAGGGCCGGGTGCCCGTGATCGCCGGAGCCGGGTCCAACTCGACCGAAGAGGCCATCGACCTGTCCCGCCACGCCAAGAAGGCCGGTGCCGACGCGGTATTGGTGGTGGCACCCTATTATAACAAGCCGACCCAGGAAGGCCTGTTCCGGCATTACGAAGCCATCGCCAAGGCCGTGGACATTCCCATCATCGTCTACAACATCCCTGGGCGCTCGGTGGTGGATATCAGCATCGACACCTTCCAGCGGCTGGCCGCCCTGCCCACCATCGTGGGCGTCAAGGATGCCACCGGTGATCTGGTCCGCCCGCTGCGGGCCCGTCTGGCGCTCGGCCCGAACTTCTGCCAGTTGTCGGGCGAGGACGCCACCGCCATCCCGTTCAACGCCCAGGGTGGTGTCGGCTGCATCTCGGTCACCTCCAACGTGGCGCCCAAGCTGTGCGCTCAAATGCAGAACGCCTGGGCCGCGGGTGATCTCAAGACCTGCGCCGCCCTGAACGAAAAGCTGATGCCGCTGCACGACGCCCTGTTCTGCGAAACCAGCCCGGCACCGGTCAAATACGCCGCCTCGCTGCTGGGCAAGTCGACCCCGGACGTGCGCCTGCCGCTGGTTCCGGCCTCGGACAATGCCCGGAAGCGCGTCGAGGCCGCCATGAAGGCGGCCGGGTTGATCTGATGGTCCTTCCCGGCCATATCGCCGCCCAGAACCGCCGCGCCCGCCACGACTATTTCATCGTGAGCGAGATCGAGGCCGGGATCATGCTGGTCGGCACCGAAGTCAAGTCGCTGAGGATCGGCAAGGGCAATATCAACGAAGCCTTTGCCGGTCCCATGCAGGGCGAGTTGTACCTGTTCAACGCCTATATTCCCGAATACCAGTCCAAGATGCCGTTCCCCCACGAGACCCGGCGGCCGCGCAAGCTGCTGCTGCATAAACGGGAAATGGCGCGGCTGATGATGTCCATCGCCAAGGACGGCATGACCGTGGTGCCGCTGGACATTCATTTCGCCAATCGCGGCATCGCCAAGGTGCAATTGGGGCTGGCCAAGGGCAAGAAGCTGCACGACAAGCGCGAGGCCATCAAGGAACGCGACTGGAATCGCGACAAGGCCCGCCTGATGCGTGACAAGGGCTGACCATTCCGCGATCCGTTCCCATATGGTGGGAACCATGAGCATCGAAGACGATCCTCCGCCGCCATCCAAACTCAGCCGTGCCAAGGAAGAATGGGCAAGAGCCCGTCGCGGCCTGAGCGGCCAGCCCCCCTCGCCCGCCCGTCCGCGCCTGCCTCCCGGCCAGCGTGAAACAGCCGACTTTCCGGTGCTGGATCTGGGGGATCAGCCCAATCTGTCGGTCAAGGACTGGAGCCTGTCGGTCGGCGGCCAGGTGGAAACCCCCATCCGTTGGGATTGGCAAACCTTCCTGGCCCAACCCCAGACCGAAATCGTCAGCGATATCCACTGCGTCACCACCTGGTCACGCTACGACAACCTCTGGGCCGGTGTTTCCGCCCGTCATCTGCTGGCGATGGCGCGCCCCCGCCCCGGCGTCAAATTCCTGCTGCTGCGCAGTTTCGACGGCTATACCACCAATCTGTCGCTGGAGGACTTCGGCGACGAGGATGTGCTGCTGGCCCATTCCTGGCAGGGCAAGCCGCTGTCGCGGGAGCATGGCGGCCCGGTGCGGGTGGTGGTGCCGAAGCTGTATTTCTGGAAAAGCGCCAAGTGGCTGCGTCACATCACCTTCTCGGATCGTGACACCCCAGGATATTGGGAATTGCGGGGATATCACGACCGGGGCGATCCCTGGGCCGAGGAACGTTACAAGTAGCGGTCCTACTCACCCGCCTCTTGCATGGGCTCCGAGGAGGATTCAGTGCGGCTGGGAAGGTGGACGGTCACGGTGGTTCCGCGCCCCTTGTCGCTGTCGATATCCAGGCTGCCGCCATGGAGTTCGACGAAAGCCCGCACCAGCGGCAGCCCCAATCCCGTCCCTTCGTAGCGCCGCCCCAAGCCGCTGTCCACCTGACGGAAGGGTTGCAGGGCCACCACGACTTCGTCCGAACTCATGCCGATACCGGTGTCGCTGACCGTGAAGCGGGCCACATCGCCCTCCATGCCCACCGTAAGCTCCACGACCCCGCCCTTCGGCGTGAACTTGACCGCGTTGGACAACAGATTGACCAGGATCTGCAGCAGTCGGCGCCGATCGGCGCGGATGGCGGTAATGGGGTCCACCACCGTGCGCCGCAGCGTCAGCCCCCCCATGGCGGCGCGGGTTTCGACGATGCGGATCGCCGCGGCCGAGACCTCGGCCACATCCACCTCCGAAACATGGAAATCCATCTTTCCCGCCTCGATGCGGGCGATGTCGAGGATGTCGTTGATGACCTCCAGCAGATGTCGCCCGGAACTGAGGACATCCTGGACATAACCCTTGTAGCGCGGCTCGCCCAGCGGCCCGAACATCTCGGAGGCCATGACCTCTGAAAAACCGATGATGGCATTGAGCGGCGTACGCAGTTCATGGCTGACATTGGCCAGGAAGTCGGTCTTGGCCCGATTGGCGATTTCCGCCTGCTCCATGGCCACCGTCAGTTCCCGCTTGGCCCGGACATGCTCGGCGATCTCGGCCTTCAACGCCTCGGTCCGCTGCTGGACCCGGCGTTCCAGGCTTTCGTTGACGATATGCAGCAGCCGTTCCGCCGCCACCCGTCCGGTGATGTCGGCGCCATACAGGTTCACCACCCCGGTCTCGGGCAGCGGCACCAGATACAGCGACAGAACCCGCTCGCCCAAGGTGATTTCCACATCGCGCCGCAAGCCACTTCGCAGCACCTCGGCGAAGATGGCGACCCAGGAGTCCGGCAGGCGCTCCCCCACCTCAACCTTCCAGAACTCCAGCAGCCCGGCGGCGGCAGGATTGGAATGGGTCACCACCCCATTGGAATTCACCCGCAGGACCGGATGGGGGTTCTGATTGGGGAACTGGGAGAAGGTTTCCATGGCCTCCTTGGCGCGCCCCTCGGCGGTGGCATCGCGCACCAGCATGAGGCCGGCATCCACCTTGCGGGCCAGCAAGACCTCGAACAGACATTCATCCTCGCCCTCACCGACCTGGACCAGGGATTCCCCCCGGGTCCTCGCCCGAACAAAGGGATCCAGGCCCCCGACCCGCTTGGCGAACTCGCTCATGACCGAATTTTCGGAGACGGCCCCTTCCGGGCCGATGCGGATCACCCCCACCCCCATTTCCTCGGTAACCGCCTGCAGCAGCCTGAGACGGGAATTCTCGGTCTCAAGCGCCATCTGCTCGGTCAGCAGGCGCACCTTCTGCACCTCCTCGCGCGCCAGGGCCAGACGCGAACGATCAACCTCGCCAGCCAGATGCCTGACGGCCGATTCCAGATCGTCCAACTCGTCACCGCCCTTGGCCGCCAGGGTCCCCTTGGCACCGAAGACCCTTTCGCCGATGGACGTGATCCGTCGCCGCGACTGCTTGATCCGCCAAGTGACGTAAAGCGATCCCCCCAGGAACACTCCCAAGGTCACCAGGGTCAGGGCGGTACGGTGGCGACGTTCCAGATCCACGAATGGCACGCTGAGCGAGGCATGCCGATCGCTGGTCGCCAATATGCTGAGCAGCGCCACCTGGGACGGCCCCTCGCCATCCGAGCGCAACAGATAGGGTGAACTGGCCAGAAGCGAGGGTTGCAAGGCTGATATCGACGTGCCGGGGCCAAGGGCGCCCGGATCGGAACTGACCAGTATCCGGCCACTGCTGGTGTCGGAGAACGCAACCGCGAATCCGCGATCGAGATAGCTTCCCAGGGTTGTCCGGATGAAACCTTGGGTCAGTCGCGACACCAGGATGATCCGCCCGGAACCAAGCGTATCCCCGACCGAGACGATCATGGGCTGGCCGTCAACCAAGATGACGCTGGCCTTGGATGACGGCTTGGCCTTGCGGGCTTCGGCCACCAGTCCGTTGGGGACCATCGCCGCTTCCAACCGCCAAATCTGCCGTGTCTGTCCCTCCCCATCAGCGAGCAGGATGAAATCCACCGGCGGAAAGGTCCGCCGCTCGATCGTGCCAGGAAACCATGGCGGTTCGCCATTGGCGACGACAGGGGGGGCCGTGGATGGCGTCATCCTGGGAATGGCATCGCGCTGGGCCGCCAAGGTCTGGCCAAGCAATGTGGCAAAGGACTGATGGGAGCGGAGCAGGGTATCGACCCGCAAAATGTCGCGCGCCGACTTCTGTTCAACCCGCTCGACCAGCTGACGATCAATCAGCCCGGCCAATTCATGGCCGTGCAGAATGTCCAGCCCCCACCATAGCAGGCCGTATAAAACGACTCCACCCACCAGCAACCGGGCGGTCAGACTGGGTTTTCCCATGCTGCGGCCTGCCTTCTGTTCGGCCATGGGCTGGTCCTGCTCCTCGACGGCTAAAATTGCCGATCCAACGTCAGACATCCTGGGAGAAATTCGCTCGAACTCGAGCCGGAAACCAAAAGTATAAATATGCAATCCTTCGTATGAGACACTTCAAAACATAAGCGTCCCATTAATTAGCACTAGCATCACATATTATCCCTTGGCTGTCCATAATACGCATAGTGCAAGATAGCGGTTGCAGCCATGGACAGTGGACATGCTTGAAATATTGACGTTCGTCACAAGGTTGTCCCACTGCCCCGGCATGGTAAACTCTTGCCGTACTGAAGCGGGAGACATAGTTGGCTTATCGTCGCGATGGAATCGGGGGCTGGCATCCCGCCACTGTTATCGCCACCTGGTTCGGTGTCGGATTACTGCCCAAGGCCCCGGGAACCTGGGGCTCCGCCGCCGCCCTGCCGCTCGGCTGGTGGATCATGACCCAGGGGGGAGCGCCGCTGCTGCTGGCCGCCGTTCTTGTGTGCTCCATCGTGGGATGGTGGGCATCGGCGGTCTATGTGGCCCGCACCGGGGCTCCCGACCCCTCCGAGGTGGTGGTCGACGAAGTCGCCGGGCAATGGCTGGTGCTGAGCGCCGCGCCGCTCGATCCCCTGTCCTTTGCCGTGGGTTTTGCCCTCTTCCGCCTGTTCGATATCTGGAAGCCCTGGCCGGTTCGGCTCGCCGACCAGAAGATCGGCGGCGGCCTGGGAGTCATGCTCGACGACATCGCCGCCGGGCTTTACGGCCTGTTGGGCATGGCGGCGTGGCGGCAGGTGTGGTCATGACCCCCGCCCTGCTTGATCGTGCCGTTCAGGTTTTTGCCGCCTGCGAGACCGCCGGAAAGATGGTCGCCACCGCCGAATCCTGCACCGGCGGTCTGGTGGCGGCGGCGCTGACCGCCATCGCCGGATCGTCCAGCGTGGTCGATCGCGGCTTCGTCACCTATTCCAATGCCGCCAAGACCGAGATGCTGGGCGTCCCGGCCGATCTCATCAGTGCCCAAGGCGCCGTCAGCGAGGCGGTGGCCCGTGCCATGGCCGAAGGCGCCATCGCCCACTCCCATGCTGATCTGGCGGTGGCGATAACCGGCATTGCCGGTCCGGGCGGTGGCAGCGCCGACAAGCCGGTGGGGCTGGTGCATTTCGCCCGTGCGGTGCGTGGCGGCCCCACCCTGCACCGGGCCGAGGTGTTTCCGGGCGATCGCGCCGAGGTCAGGCTGGCGGCGGCGCTGCTGGCGCTTGATCTGCTGCTCGCGCCGCCAGGGCCGAACGCAGGATAGCCAGGGGCACCGTGGGGCCATCGGAGACGATGCGGCTGTCACCCCGCGCCAGCAAGGCGTAAGGAAACACGCCGCTGGCGCCATAGCCCAGATGCAGGTGCCAGTCCGGCAGAGCTTCGGCCACCAGGGCGCGGGCATCCTCCACCGAGGCGGTATAAGCCCGTGCCTTCAGGGAAAAGTCATCGGCCAGGATTCGGTCGATCTCAGCTTCGCTGCCCCCCGCGGCCCAAAGTCGCCGTTCCAGCTCCTCCCACTCCCCTGTCATCGCTTGGCCGCCCATATGGTAGACTCACCGGGCAAGACCATAGCACAAGGACGCCGTCATGACTCCCTCCCGTACCGGCGGTGAATTGCTCGCCGACGCCCTGATCCTTCATGGCGCCGATACCGTGACCTGCGTCCCGGGGGAAAGCTTCCTGCCCTTCCTCGATGCCGCCTGGGACCGGCGCGACCGCCTCAAGGTCCTGGCCTTCCGCCACGAAGGCGGCGCGGCTTACGCCGCCGAGGCCATGGGCAAGCTGACCGGACGCCCCGGCGTGTGCTTCGTCGGGCGCGGCCCCGGCGCCACCCATGCCTCGGTGGGGGTCCATACCGCCTTCCAGGATTCCACCCCCCTGGTGCTGCTGGTGGGTCAGGTGGACCGCCCCAACCGGGGCCGCGAGGCCTTCCAGGAGGTGGAACTGCGCCAGATGTTCCTGCCCCTGGCCAAGCGGGTGGAAGAAATCACCGACGCCGCCCGCCTGCCCGAGGCGGTGGCCCGCGCCTTCGCCGCCGCCCTGGGAGGGCGCCCCGGGCCGGTGGTGCTGATCCTGCCCGAGGACGTGCTGGCCGAACGGGCCAAGGTCGAGGATGTGGGGGCGCTGCCCATGGCCCTGCCCCATCCCGGCCCGTGCCGCATGGACAAACTGGTGGAATTGCTGGCCAAGGCCAAACGCCCGCTGGCCGTCGTCGGTGGCGGCGGCTGGAGCCAGGAAGCCGGAACCCTGTTCGAGAAATTCGCCGAACGCTGGCACATCCCGGTGGCCGCCGCTTTCCGTCGCCAGGACATCATCGACAACCAGTCGCCGGTCTATGTGGGCGAGTTGGGCTATTCGGTGGCGCCCAGCCTGGCGCGGCGGGTCAAGGATGCCGACCTGCTGCTGGCGGTCGGCACCCGACTGGGCGAGGTCGATACCGGCAACTATACCCTGGTGCATGCGCCCAATCCGGCCCAGACCCTGATCCATGTCTTCCCCGAGGCCGAGGAACTGGGGCGGGTCTATCGACCGGCCCTGGCGGTGGTGGCCGCCATGCTGCCCTTCGCCCGCCGGGTGGCCGAACTGGCGCCGCCCCATGACTTCGCCTGGGACGACTGGACCGAATCCGCCCGCTCCGACCATCTCGCCAACCGGGTGCCCGGCCCCTGCCCCGGCGCGCTCGACATGGGCAAGGTCATGGCCGCGCTGGAGAGCCGCCTGTCCGACGACGCCATCATCTGCACCGGCGCGGGCAACTATACCGGCTGGCCCCAGCGCTTCCACCGCTTCCGCCGCTACGGCACCCAATTGGCCCCGGCCAACGGCTCCATGGGCTATGGCCTGCCCGCCGCCCTGGCGGCCAAGGCCCGTTTCCCCGAGCGGCAAGTGGTGGCCTTCGCCGGGGACGGCTGCTTCCTGATGACGGCCCAGGAACTGGCCACCGCCAAGCTGCATGGGTTGGCCCCGCTGGTGATCGTCATCGACAACGGCATGTACGGCACCATCCGCATGCACCAGGAAGCCAGCCATCCCGGCCGCACCCTAGCCACCGATCTGGCCAATCCCGACTTTGCCGCCCTGGCCCGCAGCTTCGACGGATGGGCCGAATTGGTGGAGCGCACCGAGGACTTCGCCCCGGCGCTGGACCGCGCCCTGGCGGCCGGACGCCTTGCCCTACTCCATCTCAAGCTTGATCCCGAGGCCATCACCACCCGCACCACCCTGTCGGCCATCCGGGACAAGACGAGGCCTTAAATCATGAATATCCGCGAGTTGCTGAACCGTCTTGGGGTTCCCCGGTCATCAGGCCGGATCACGGCCCGCTCTCCCATCGACGGCTCGGTGATCGGCTCGGTGGCGCCGACCCCGGACGTCAACCATGCGGTTGACGCGGCGGGCGACGCCTTTATTCGGTGGCGACGGGTACCGCCCCCCCGGCGGGGCGAACTGGTCAGGCTGCTGGCCGAGGAGTTGCGCGCCGCCAAATCCGATCTCGGTCTGCTGGTCACGGTGGAGACCGGCAAGATTCTCCAGGAGGGCCTGGGCGAAGTCCAGGAGATGATCGACATCTGCGATTTCGCCGTGGGCCTGTCGCGCCAGCTCTATGGCCTGACCATGGCCACCGAGCGGCCCGAGCACCGCATGATGGAAACCTGGCACCCCCTGGGGCCGGTGGCGGTGGTGACCGCCTTCAACTTTCCGGTGGCGGTCTGGGCCTGGAACGCCGCCCTGGCCCTGGTCTGCGGCAATCCGGTGATCTGGAAGCCCTCGGACAAGACCCCGCTCTGCGCTCTGGCGGTGCACGCCCTGGTCGAGCGGGCGGCGCATCGCCTCGGCGGCATTCCGGCGGGCCTGTGTCAGGTGGTGTTCGGCGGCGCCCGAACCGCCGTCGCCCTGGCCGACCATCCCGGTATTGCCCTGCTGTCCGCCACCGGCTCCACCGCCATGGGCAAGGCGCTGGCGCCAAGGGTGGCGGCCCGGCTGGGGCGGTCGCTGCTGGAGTTGGGCGGTAATAACGCTGCCGTGGTCTGCCCCTCGGCCGATCTGGATCTGACGGTGCGCGCCGTGCTGTTCGCGGCGGTGGGCACCGCCGGACAGCGCTGCACCACCCTGCGGCGCCTGATCGTCCACAATTCCATTCGCGCCGATCTGGTTGACAGGCTGAAAACCGCCTATGCGTCCCTGACCCTGGGCGACCCGCGCGAGGCCGGAACCCTGGTGGGGCCACTGATCGGGCGTCCAGCCTTCACCGCCATGCAATCGGCGCTGGAGGCCGCCAGGAGTGCAGGCGGCGCCGTCCATGGCGGCGGCCGGGTCATGGTCGGCAACTGGGCCCGGGCCTGGTACGCCGCCCCGGCACTGGTGGACATGCCCGGCCCCTCGCCGCTCATGGCGACCGAGACCTTCGCCCCCATTCTTTATGTCACCGGCTTCGACACCCTGGACGAGGCCATCGCCGCCAATAACGGCGTGCCCCAAGGGTTGGCCTCGTCCATCTTCACCCGCGATCTGGGCGAGGCGGAAACCTTCCTGTCGGCCTGGGGCAGCGATTGCGGCATCGCCAATGTCAATATCGGCCCATCGGGGGCCGAGATCGGCGGCGCGTTCGGTGGCGAGAAGGACACCGGCGGCGGCCGCGAATCCGGTTCGGATGCCTGGCGGGCCTATATGCGCCGCACCACCAACACCATCAATTTCGGCACCGAATTGCCCCTGGCCCAGGGCATCCGTTTCGAGACGCCATAGGCTCAGTCATCCCCGGCGAAGCGGAAATTGTTCTTGCCGCCGCGCTTGACCGCGTACATGGCCTCGTCGGCCAGCCGCACCAGCCCCGGCCCGTCCTCGGCGTCATCGGGATAAAGCGCGATGCCGATAGAGCCACGCACCTGGGCGGTACCGCCTTCCAGCTCATAGGGGCGACCCAGCTGTGACAGAATCTTGCCCGCGACGATGGCGGGCTCGGTGCGGCCGGTGACCCCTTGCAGGATCACGACGAATTCGTCGCCCGCCAGCCGCGCCAAGGTATCGCTGGAGCGCATGCAATCCGAAAGACGCAGCGCCGTCTGTTGCAGCAACACGTCACCGGCGGCGTGGCCCAGGCTGTCATTGACTGCCTTGAACCCGTCGAGGTCGAGGAACATCAGGGCAAAGCCCTTGGACTCCCGCTTGGCCTGACGCACGGCCTGGGACAGCCGGTCGAGAAACAGCGAGCGATTGGGTAGACCGGTCAGAGGATCGTAATTGGCCTGACGCCAGATTCGTTCCTCGTCTTCCTTGCGGTGGGTGATGTCGGTGAACACCGCCACATGATGACTGACCTTGCCCGCCGCATTGTGGATCACCGAGATGGACAGCCACTCGGCGAAGAACTCGCCGGATTTGCGGCGGTTCCACACCTCGCCCGACCACCGCCCATGGCGGTCGAGCTGTTTCCACATGGCCGCGTAAAACTCGGCATCGTGACGGCCGGAGTGCAGGAATTTGGGATTGCGGCCCAGCACTTCGTCGCGGGGGTATTCGGTGATAGTGGAAAAGGCCGGATTGACGAAGACGATACGGTTGGCGGAATCGGTGATCACCACCCCTTCCGACACGGTTTCCAGCACCTTGGCCGCCAACAGGATCTGTTCCTCGGCGGCCTTGCGCTCGGTGATATCGTAAATCCAGGCCAGATTGACCGCCTCGCCCCGGAAATCGGCGGAACGGATGGTCAGCAGGCTCCAGAACGGATTGCCGTTCTTGCGGCGGAACTCCACCTCGGCATCGTCCAGACGGCCGTCGTTGCGGCGAAGCTCGCGCAGCACGCCCAGACGCTGGGCATCGTCCACATAATGGTCGCGGGCCGAAGAAGCCAGGAACTCCGCCTTGCTCATGCCGATGATGTCGGTGAAGCGGGTATTGGCGAAGACGATCCGACCATCCTTGCGCCGCGACACCGAGACCCCGACGGGGCTTTCCTCCAGGATGCGCCACAGGCGCTCCTCGCTTTCCTGCAACTGGCGGGCGGCGCGGGAGCGTTCCTGGATATCGGCGGTGAGGCGGCGTACCAGCGGCTGGAACACGCCGATGGCCGACAGCACCAGGCTGCCGATAACCAGCAGGAACGACACCGCCTGCAGCACCTTGAGACGTTCCGCCATGGCCTCGCCCTCGGCCTGGAAATGGGCGGTGACCTGCTCCAGCCGGGCCAGCAGCGGCCCGGCGGCGGCGGCGGACAGTTCCACCAGATCGGGATCATTGGCGCCGGGCGGGGGGCGGCGATTTTGCAGGGCGCGGCCATGGGCGATGAAATCGCGCATCTCGCGATCCAGGGCGCGCAGCAAGGTGTCGAAGGCATCGCCGTTGTCCTCGGCGGCCAGGACCGCCCTTTGGGCCAGTTGGGCATGGCGGGTTTCAAGCTGGTCGAGCGCATCGGCCAGCAGGGATTCCATTTCGCCCGAGCCGCCCGAGCCCATCGCCGCCAGCCGGTTGGCGGCGAAGGCCACCCGTTCCACCAGCATGCGCTGGCGGCCGGTGACATTGATGGTCTCGCCGTTGCCCGCGGTGTCGGAAATGGCCTGGGTCAGGGCGAGGAAGGACAGCAGGGCGAGAAAGCCCACCACCACCAGCACGGCGATGTAGCGGGTCGTCAGTTCCCGGGTGATCTTTTCACCGAGATCGGCCATTGCCTTCCCGCTTCACCTTTCAAGCCCCCGACAGACGCTCCAGGGCCTCGCGCAGTTTCTCCATGGCCGTGGCCCATTCGGCGCGACGCTCGCGCTGTTCCGCCACCACCTCTTCCGGCGCTCGGGCCAGGAAGTCGGCATTGCCCAGCTTCTTGTCCACCTTGGCGATCTCGCCGTCCAGACGGGCGATCTCCTTGTCCAGGCGGGCCCGTTCCTTGTCCACGTCGATGACGCCCGACAGCGGCATCACCAGCGTCGCCTCGTCCACCACCATCTGGGCCGCGCCGTGCGATGATGCCTGGGCGATGCGCGAGGCCTCGGCCTGGCGGTCGAAGGCGCTCAGACGCGCCAGACGGGTGATCAGGTCGGCATGGGTGGCCGCCCAAGCGGCTTTCTCGGAGGTCAGCCCCGCCACCAGCAGATCGACCTGGGCCGAGGGCGGCACATTCATCTCGGAGCGTACCGCGCGCACGGTGGAAATCACCCGGACAACCCAGTCCATTTCCGCCTCGGCCCCGGCATCGGCCAGACCGTCCAGCACCGGCCACGGCCGCAGCATCAGCGCCTCGCCGCGCGAGGCCAGTTGCTCCCACAGCTCCTCGGTAATGAAGGGCATCAGGGGATGCAGGATGTGCAGGATCTGGTCCAGCACCCAGGCGGCGGTGGCCCGGGTCTCGGCCTTGGCGGCTTCGTCGGCGCCATTGAAGATGGGTTTGGCGAATTCCAGATACCAGTCGCAGAAGGTGCCCCAGACGAACTGATAGGCGCCCCCGGCGGCGGCATCGTAGCGGTAGGTCTCGATGGAGGTCCCCACCCTGGCGGCGGTCTCGGCGGTCTTGCCGACGATCCAACGGTTGACGGTCTCCTTGACCGCCTTGGGGTCGAAGCCGTCCACCGGATGACACTGGTTCATCTGGCAGAACCGCGCCGCGTTCCACAGCTTGGTGGCGAAGTTGCGATAGCCCTCGACCCGGCCTTCCGCCAGCTTGACGTCGCGCCCCTGGGCGGCCAGCGCCGACAGGGTGAAGCGCAGGGCGTCGCAGCCGTATTTGTCGATCAGGTCCAGGGGGTCGATGATATTGCCCTTGGACTTGGACATCTTCTGGCCCTTCTCGTCGCGGACCAGGGCGTGGATGTAGATGTCCTTGAAGGGCACGTCGCCCATGAAATGGATGCCCATCATCATCATGCGGGCGACCCAGAAGAAGATGATGTCGAAGCCGGTCACCAGCACGTCGCCGGGATAATAGCGCGCCAGTTCCGGGGTCTTTTCCGGCCAGCCCAGGGTCGAGAACGGCCACAGCGCCGACGAGAACCAGGTGTCCAGCACGTCGGCATCGCGCACCAGGGGCTCGTCCTTGCCGTAATGGGCCCGAGCGGCGGCCTTGGCCTCGGCCTCGGTTTCCTCGACGAAGAAGGTGCCGTCGGGGCCGTACCAGGCCGGAACCTGATGCCCCCACCAGATCTGGCGCGAGATGCACCACGGCTGGATATTGCGCATCCACTCGTAGTAGGTGTTTTCCCAATGCTTGGGAACGAAGCGGGTCTTGCCGGTCTCCACCGCCTCGATGGCGGGCTTGGCCAGGGTGGCGGCATCCACGAACCACTGATCGGTCAGCCAGGGCTCAATCACCACGCCGGAGCGGTCACCATAGGGCACCATATGGGTGTGGGGCTCGATCTTCTCCAGCAGCCCCATCTCCTCGAAGGCGGCGACGATCTTCTTGCGGGCGTCGTAACGGTCCAGGCCGCGATAGCCCTCGGGCACCTCGTCATTGGTGCGGGCGTCGCGATCAAACACATTGATCAGCGGCAGGTCGTGGCGGCTTCCCACCTGGAAGTCGTTGAAGTCGTGGGCGGGAGTGATCTTGACCGCGCCGGTGCCCTTGGTCGGGTCGGAATATTCGTCGGCGACGATGGGGATCAGGCGGTTGCAGATGGGCAGGCGAACATGCTTGCCCACCAGATGGGCGAAGCGCTCATCCTCGGGATGCACCGCGACGGCCGAGTCGCCCAGCATGGTCTCGGGCCGGGTTGTCGCGACAATAATATAGGTATTATCAATGCCTTCTACTGGATACTTCAAGTGCCACATATGGCCCTTGACCTCGCGCTGTTCCACTTCCAGATCGGAAATGGCGGTGTGCAGCTTGGGGTCCCAGTTGACCAGACGCTTGGCGCGATAGATCAGGCCCTGACGATGGAGGGTGACGAAGACCTTGCGGACGGCGGCCGACAGCCCCTCGTCCATGGTGAAGCGTTCCTTGGCCCAGTCGGGCGAGGCGCCCAGGCGCCGCAACTGCCGGGTGATGGTGCCGCCGGATTCCGCCTTCCAGTCCCACACCCGCTCGACGAATTTGTCGCGGCCCAGATCATGACGGGTGACCTTCTGGGCTTCCAACTGCCGCTCCACCACCATCTGGGTGGCGATGCCGGCATGGTCGGTCCCCGGCTGCCACAGCGCGTCGCGCCCGCTCATGCGCCGGTAGCGAATCAGCACGTCCTGCAGCGTGAAAGTCAGCGCATGGCCCATATGCAGGCTGCCGGTTACGTTGGGCGGCGGCATCATGATGGTGTAGGGCTGGCGGTTCGAGGTGGTATCGGCGGCGAAGGCGCCGGACTGTTCCCACTTCTCGTAATGCCTGGGCTCGACCTGGGCGGGGCTGTACGTCTTTTCCAGCATGGCGTTTGGCTTGCGCTTTATCTTGGGGTGAACATGAAAACGGGGCGGCCCGATCTGCCGGGCCGCCCCCTGTGATACGATCCGGCGAAGATTAATAGTCTTCGGAGCGGTTTACCATCCTCTCGATCTCTTTCTTGACGATGCGTTCGATCATGTAGGGCAGGTTCTGGTCGAGCCATTCCTTCAGGATCGGGCGCAGCAGCTCGTTGACGAGATCTTCCAGGGTGACGGCGCTGTTGCCCAGGCCGAACGCCTTTTGGCGGACGATCTCGCGGGCCAGATTGGACAGCAGCGAGGCGCCGTGGTCGATATTGGGCTGCGCCATCAGGCCGCTGTCGTCCATCGGGACACGACGCGGCGGCGGCGGCGGCGGAATATAGGGTTCCGGCTCGGGCTCGGGGTCAAAGCTGCCGAGATCGGGCTTGAAGTCATTGATATCGAAGGCGGGTTCGGGCTCCGACGGAGCCTCTTCCATCACCATGTCCTCGGTCAGTTCGAGGATATCGTCGTCCATTTCCGGCTCGGGTTCCGGAATGGGCATGGGCTCGGGTTCGGGCTCCGGCGCGGGGGCGGGAGTATCGAACAGCGAGTCGATATCGTCCTGGGCGAAAGCGACGGGTTCCGGTTCCGGCTCGGGCTCGGGCTCCGGCGGCGGCATGGGCTCAGGCTCGGGTTCCGGTGGCGGCGGCTCCGGAGCCTTCGGCTTATCCTCGGCCTCATCCTCCGACAGAATCCGTCGGATGGAGGCGAGGATGTCCTCCATTGATGGTTCTTGCTGGGCCTTGTCTTCGCTCATGTCACGGCTTCTGTCTGCCTGCGCCCGGAAAAGGGACCTGCTGCAAGCTTGCAGCAGAGCCGGTAACAAATGGTTAAAATTCTACGAGCAACCAATGGAAACTTCGACCAAGCGTCGGATTTCCGTCAAAGCTCGTTCAGTTCTACTCGTATCCATTCTCCATGTCGATGCCGTTGCCGATCCATTTGCCGCGCACGTCGTCGTAGTGCTTGGTCGGATCGTAGATGGACACCGGGAGATTGAGCCCCTGGGCGGTCATCTGCCCCATGGCTGACTTGACCTGGAAAGCGGCGGCCAGCACATCGCGCTCGGCCTTGGTGCGATTGACGCGGGCGTCGAACAGTTCCTGCTCGGCATTCAACACGTCGAGAACGGTACGCGAGCCGACCTTGGATTCCTCGCGAACGCCGGCCAGGGCCAGTTCGGACGCCTTGATCTGGGCCTCGAAGGCACGGGACTGGGCCTGGGCCGCCTGCAGGCTTTCCCAAGACTTTGTGGCGGTTTCCAGTGCATCGCGCCGAGCCTGATCGGCCTCGATGCGGCGCTGACCGGCGGTATGCTTGGAAGCCCGCACCCGGGCATAGGTCCCACCGCCCTCATAGAGGGGCACCGACAGATTCAGCAGCACCTCGCGCGAGATGGTCTCGGACTTCATGGTGGAGGTCTGCAAGGTGCGATTGAGATTGCCGCTGAGCGACACGGTGGGCAGCAGTTCGCCGAACACCAGATCGACGCCATCCTTGGCGGCGGCATGGGTATAGTCGGCGGCCAGCACCGTGGGATACTGGGCCAGGGCGACGGTCTTCAACTCGTCCAGACTGGCGGGCAAGGCGCCAGGCAGGGCCGGCTGGCGCGGCGCTTCGGGCGGGCGGCCGACGGAATTGACGTAATTGGCCAAGGTGCTTTGCAGATTACCCTCGGCGGCGATACGGTCGGCGCTGGCCTTGGACAGGCGCGCCTCGGCCTGGCTGACATCGGTGCGGGTCAGCTCTCCCACCCGGAAGCGCTCCACGGTCGCCTCCAACTGACGCTTCAACACCAGTTCATTGTTCTGGCTGAGCTTCAGCACTTCCTCGTCCCGCACCACGTTCAAATAGGCGGTCGCGGCGGCCAGCAGCACGCTTTGCTCGGTCCCGGCCAACAAGGCGCGCTCGGCCAGCACGGTGTTGTCGGCCTGATTGGTGGCGGCGGCGGTCCGGCCGCCGCGATAAAGCGGCTGGCTCAGGGTGACGGCGCCGGTCTTGGGCGTGCGGGTGCTCTCGTACTTGGCATAGGCGTTGTTGGAATAATTGCCACGCCCGATGGAGCCCGTCATGGAAACGGTGGGACGCCAGTTGGCTAGGGCCTGGGGCACGGCTTCGTCAGCGGAGCGCAGGCGCGCGCGCCGCGCCAGAAGATTCGGGTTGCTGGCATAGGCGGAGGACAGGACGTCCTCGAGCGATTCGGCCGCCGCGGGTTCGACGCCCGCCAAGCCGGCAACGACAACACCGGCCAGCAAAATGCCCGCCTTACGCATCACGCACCTCTTCGAAAATAGAGTTCCCATCCCCGAACGGAAATCCCTGCTCAGCCGAACATTAGCCTCCCGGGACGGAAGATCAAGGACTATTCCGTGGCGCAGAGCCCCCCCTCCGGCAAGGGATACGGCCGATGAAAAGAAAGTCTGCAAACCCGGCTTGACCGCCTGCCCATCAACGCGTATAAGCACGGTCCTCACGTCGGCCCCCGGCCGATCGGGCCGGTTAGGCCGGGTGGCAGAGTGGCTATGCAGCGGACTGCAAATCCGCGTACGTCGGTTCAATTCCGGCCTCGGCCTCCACCGTCCCCGGGCTGGGGCGACGTGATGAACGAGAATTCTTCGGCTTGCCGTGCCGCTTGGGCAGCCGATGATCCGGGGTAGCTCAGCGGTAGAGCAGCCGGCTGTTAACCGGCTGGTCGGGGGTTCGAATCCCTCCCCCGGAGCCAGATGAAGGAAAAGCCGACCGTCAAACGGTCGGCTTTTTCATGTCAATCCCTTGAAAAGAAAAGCAAATCGCCGCACACCGGAAACCCGGTGGCGAGCCGCTTTTGCAGGGTGTCGCACCTATGTGAGACACCTTCATGCGACACCGCCGCCCCGAATGAATGAATGCGGCACCATGACCAATCATCTCTATCGACGTGAGGCAACCTACTATTGGCGTAGCCGCCTTCCCCGCCCCATCGCTACGATCCTCGGGCGCAGCCACTACGCCCGCTCGCTTCGCACGACTCATCCCGAGACGGCCCGCCGCCTTGCGCGAGCCGTGTCCGCAATGGTAGAGCAGGTGGCGCAGCAGATCAGGAGTATGTCGATGGTCAAAAAGCGCCAGCCGACGAAGGATGACCTCGACCGTATTCTGCTCGACCTTTTCACTGAAATCTTAGAAGTGGGCGAACTGGAAAGAGCGGCACGGCCAGCAGGTTGGTCGCCATGGGTCATCGACACCGATATAATCGATGAAGACGACCCATCCCTTGACACCGCCTATCCCGAATACAATGCCGAGGAGATTCGTGCCGCCCTGCTCTACAATGAACTCGGCATGGGCGAGCAGTGCGCCGATGACCAGTTGCGCGAGCGTGGATTCGAACGGCCAGACGGCCCACACCAGTGGCGTGGCTACGTGCGCAAGGTGCTGGCGACCATCGCCGCCGCCGAATGCCTGAATGCAGAACGGGAGCGTGGCGTCTATCACCCGCCGATCCATCCCTTTGTTTCCATCGGGGGTGGCCCTGCCCTCGGACTTGGCGGCGCAGGGGAAGAATCCGCCCGCCAGAAACTTTCCGAGATGTTCGAGGCCAATATCACGTCCAAGAAGGCCGAGGGAAAATGGAAGGCCAGCGGCGACACCGAACAGCAAGCCCGCATGGCCTTGCGCCTCTTCCTCTCCTACAAGGGCGACCTGCCTTTCGCCCAAATCACCAAACCCGACGCTTTCGCATTCCGTGAATGGCTCTGCGGCCTGCCCTGTCTGGTCGGCAAGGGCATATATAAGGACATGGACTATCGAGCCGCCGTCGCCCTCCGCCAATCCGTCGAAAAGGCGATGGGGAAGCGCGGGTCGCGCGAAGCCACCGATACGATCACCGTTGGCGGTCTGACCATGACCAGACGCGACGCCGAGGCAAGAGCCGAAAAACTGTCAAAAACTACCGTCAATAAGCACCTCACCTTCTTCACCGACGCCTATAACGAGCGGATCAAGAAAAGCGGATTGGCGCTGCGAAATCCATTCGAAGGCGTGCTGTTTGCCGAAAAGGACTTGAAGAAAGATGCCAGCAAGCGAAAGCCATGGCCGATTTCCGAACTCCAAGCATTGTTCAATACTCCTCTTTTCACTGGTGCGGCGGGGCACCGCCCCGGCAAGCGAGCAAGGGCCGGAGACTTTCTTGCCGATGATGGGCCATTTTGGCTGCCGCTTATCGGCCTGTTCACGGGAGCCAGAGAGGACGAGATCGCCAGCCTGGCCCTTGACGATCTGCAATTCGACAGCGACGCTGAGTGCTGGATCATCGACATCAAGGCTGGGAAGACCTCCAATGCGCCTCGAAAAATCCCTGTCCATCCCGAATTAATCAAGATCGGACTGGTTGAATACCGCCAAGAAGTCGAGAAATCCGGCGCTTCCGATCTATTCCCCGAGTTTCATGACCAGTATCGTGATGCTGGCGGTGTTTTCTCCCGCTTCTTCACGAAGTATCGCCGCGATTGTGGAATATACGAAAAGTGGAAGGACTTCCACGCCCTCCGCCACACATTGAGGACAAGCCTCTACCGAGAACTGCAAGCCCATCCTGTCTTGGTGCGGGAGATGATGGGCCATGCCCAGATCGACGAAATGGACGTGGTGTATTTCCATGGATTCGAACCGAAACAGTCCGCCCCCGTCGTCTCGGCCCTCACCTTCGCGCCGCTCGATCTATCCCATCTTCACAAGCAGAACCAGCCGCAACGACGCTTCTTGGCACCCAAGCAGGCCAAGAATCAGGGGGCGCAGCGAACGCAAAGCCCGCCTGAACGCAAAGCCAGTATCGTCGCCAGCAGCAAGGCTGAAAGCGAGCGCCAGATTACTCACCGCAAGCGTGTTCTAACGCCCGCGAAGCATCGAAAGCCTTAATGAGGTGTGGAGCACCCGCTATTCGCTCTTATCGTTGGATTTCGGCGTCGAAAGTAAAAACGCCTCATGGATGCGTTTGCATGTCTTACGAAGATAACAATCCTGCGAATCAGAACATGAGGAAACAGCACTCACCATTTCCGACAATACATCACCCCCATTGTCATGTTCTGATACACGAAGCATGGCGTAAAATCGCTTAGACAGACAATGCCGCCTACGGGATTTTGAACTCATCGCCTTGGCCACTTATTGAGTGCCTGAATAACGACACACTCGAATGTATCAGAACCCCAAGCGGCCTCAACCCTGCTCACGGAAGACGAGCCATTCTGGTGACATTCGCCGACCCCTGCCGCTCTGCATCGCTCACGAGCAAAGGACGCCCTCTCGAACGCGTCCCGAAGTGCATCAAGGGCCGCACGATACTCATCGGCGGCATCGACCTCATTGCTATCGTTTCGGGATGAATCCATCGGCTCCGTATTCCGTTGCGCCAGTTCCTATTTGAAGTAGGTCGGCTCCGATCCCGTCGTCTTACTGATATGACCGATGATGTAGCGCAACAGCCCCACGGTGGGGATGAATCGCCCCCGTGTCGTCTCGTAGTCGATATCAACGACTTCAACCCGTCCCTCGACGCAGTCCTTCATATCGTCCAGTCGCGCCAGTTTCAGGCTTACGGTCGCTCCGACGTGGCTACCATTGCCCTGATACTTGACACCCTCAACCGAAATATCGATCACGGGGTGGCTGCGATTGTCGATCAGAACCACCAAGCCATGGCCAATCTTGCGACTATGCTGACGCCGTTCATGGTGCTGGCTCATGCAATGGAGACCTTTCGGAAGAGCGCTACGATTTTGGTGATTGAAACGATTGGTGTATTCGCTTGCAGGCTTCCCATAGGTCGCAGATTTTCTGATCGGCGCAGCGGCAGCCGACAGAAACAACTTCCTGCAATACAGTTTCGTTTTTGATGAATGCGATCATCATCGAAACACGCTTTGCCACGCAATGACGCTGATTTTTATCGTTATGGGCGATCATTTTTTCGACCGATCAGCGAATAATCCTTGACAAGAGTTTAGCCCCCCCCCCTAGACAAAGGTTTATTCGTAGATTTTACGCACATACCCATGCCATAGGGCGCATGCGGCGCGCATTCTTCGCAGAAGGTCGTATTGCAAGCCTCAAATCGGTTCGCCATTTCCGTTGTCGATGATGACCGAGACTATCGGGAAATCCTCCGATGGAACCTCGAATCCCGTGGATATGTCGTCGCCGAGTTTCCCGATGCGGACTCGTTCATCGCAGGACATGACGTATCGTCGATTGGGTGTCTTCTGATCGATTACCGCCTAGGCATAATGAATGGCATCGAAGCATTCAAGCAGGTGCGTCTGCGAGGAAACGACGCCCCCGCTATCATTCTCTCTTCCCAAGGCGATATCCCCGCAGCAGTTCAGGCTGTCAAACTCGGCGCATACACATTCTTTGAGAAGCCGAACGACTTCGAACCACTCATGCACCTTGTTGCCGAAGCATGCGAAGTCCATCAGGAACATCGTCAAAGACATGGCCCTTTAATGGATGCATTAAAATATTTCCAGAGCCTGACTTTGCGGGAAGCAGAAGTTTTCTGGCTGATTGTCGAAGGAAAAGCCACCAAGCAGATAGCGCAAGAACTCTCCATTAGCCCTAGAACCGTAGAAGCACACCGCAGTAGTATTTTCGAAAAGTTCGAATGCGCAAATCCGAAGGCTTTGTTCTCGGCCTCGGTCCATTTGAGGACGATCAGACTGATCGATGCTGAGAGCCTGTCGGACGATTCAGAGGGGTAATAGCCACTCGCCCGAATCAGAAACAATCCTACTTCGATGATAGAGCACGGCGCATTTAGGCAAATGGGACAGGTCCATTTGCGTGCGTCGCCCGCCTACCGGCGGTCGGTTCGAGGTGCGCCATGGCGATTTACTCATTCAGCGTCAAGCCACTGGCGGCCGGGAAGGTCGGGCCAGCTGTGGCCTACCAGACCCGCCGGCCGTTGCGTTTGAATGGCGAGACCTTCCGGCCCTCCAAGACCGGCGGCTTGGCGGCCGAGGGCGTCGTCTGGCCGCCGGGTGTTTCCGGCGACCTGATCATGGGCGGACGAGACGCCCTATGGGCCGCCGTGCTGGACGGCGAACGCGTCCGCAAGCGCGGGCCGCGACAAGGCGACATCCGACGACGGGCCGTGGCCGGTCGCACCGCCATCGCGGCTCTTCCGCATGAACTGTCCGCCGCCCAGCGCCATTCGCTGGTCGAGGACTTCGGGCGGGCGATGGCCGACCGATACAGTTGCGCCGTTGATTACGCCATCCACGCCCCTGACTCCGCCGGAGACCAGCGCAATTACCATGTCCATCTCGCATGGACGGAGCGGGTCATCCTTGGCGATGGGACCGGATCAAAAATTCGAGCCTTCGGCGGGCGCGACCGGGCCGAGGAACTGCGTCGGATTCGGGAGATGTGGGAAGACTGCTGCAATCGCCATCTCGCGCGGGCCGGGGTCGTGGATCGAATCGATGCCCGATCACTGGCGGCACAGGGTATCGCACGACGGCCCACACGGCACCGAGGCCCCGGACAAACCGCCATCGCCCGCAAGCGCCCGGCCATATCATGGGCGGTGGCCATGGTGCCCCACGACCGGCGAGCCATGCGCCAAGACGCCCGCGCCGCCGTCTTGGCGCTCGCCCGTGCCGTCCGGCTCGCCAATGACGAAGCCTCTCGGCTGGCCGCATGGAAGGCATTGCTCGCCAACTCCCGCGACGCCATCAAACTGGGTCTCGCCCAAGGCGACGCTCTGGACTTGGCCAAGTGGGCGCAGCGGGCCGAGGCCGCAGCGGCTTGCACGAAAGCACCGGCTCGGCCTTCCGGCACCC
>NZ_LWQT01000121.1 GCF_001650715.1 Paramagnetospirillum marisnigri
GCCGCCCCTCTCTCGGTCAGGCCCGTGCCGCGGCGGCGGGTGCCGGGCTGACGAACAGGCGGATGTCGCGGGCGTGGGGGATTTCCTCCTGGATGCGCCGGCGTACCGCCTCGGCCACCATGGAACTGTCCTTGATGCGCAGATTGGGATCGACGCGCAGGCGGATGTCGAACTGCACGTCCTCGCCCACATGGCGACCGCGCAGGAAATAGATGCTGTGGACCATGGGCGTGTCCATGGCCACCTGCCAGGCGGTCTGCAGCAATTCCGTATCCACCGAGCTGTCCATCAGGCCGTGGATCGAGGTTCCGATCAGTTCCAGGCCGATGCGTCCCACCAGGGCCGAGACGCCGATGGCCGCGATGGTGTCGGCGATGGGAAAGCCGATCACCGAGGCGATCACGCCGACCATCACCGCCGCCGACGAGATGGCGTCGGACCGGTTGTCCCAGGCATTGGCGATGATGGCCGGGCTGTTGTTTTCGTTGCCCACGCAGATCTGGTAGCGATACATCAGCTCGTTGACGATCACCGTCACCGACGCCCCAACCGCCGCGAAGATGCTCGGCGCCTCGTAGGTCCCCGAGATCAGCTTCATCACCGAGCCGTACATCAAGAAGCTGGCCCCGATCAGCAGCAAGGAGCCCACGATGGACGACGAGATGTATTGGATGTTGCCGTAGCCGAACGGATAGCGCTCATCCGCCGGCTTGTTCGAAATCTTCAAGCTGAGCTGGGTCACCCCGCTGGCCACCACGTCCGCCCCGGAATGCAACGAATCCGCCACCAGCGCCACGCTGCCGCTCATCAGCCCGAGGACCCCCTTGAACAGGGTCATGCAGATGTCGGCGGTAAAGGCCCACCACACCACTTCCTCGCGGCAATCCCTGCAATTTTCGAACTTCATCGGTTCATGTAATCCACAAGATTGGAGCCCAGGATACGATAATTATCACCCACCTTCTTCGCCTTGATCGTCCCCGAACGAATCAGGCCCAGCACCTCGAGACGGTCCACCCCCAGCAATTGCGAGGCTTCCGCGCTGCTGTAGATCCGGTGCGGCAAGATCTCCTCGCCGAAGATCTTGTCCACCAGCACCATGGCGCCCTGCACGAAGGTCACCAGCGCACTCCCCTTGATCACCGCCGTCCAGATCATTTCTTGATGTCCTGCGCATGGTTGAGAGGCAACAGTTCCTGGAACAGCTGCGGCGTGATGATCGGCGTGTCGCCCGCCGGCTTTTCCTGGAAATACTCCGCCCGCTTGAACCCGGTGATGAACGCCAGATAGTTCCACGGCCACTTGGTGATCTCGATGTTGTAGGTCGAGGCAGCGGCGTTGTAATCCTCCCGACGCGTCGCGATGCGGTCTTCCATCTCCACCAGCGACGTCATCATATGCTTGTAGGTGTCCACCGACTGGATGGTCGGATACTGCTCCACCACCGCCATCAAACGGCCCAGCGCATTGCCGAAGCCTCCGTCGGCCCCCAGCAGCGCCTTGCCGCCCCCAATATCGCCCAGAAGCTTGCCGATCCCGCCCTGCTTCATCAGCTGCTCCAGCGCCGAGCCGATAGGGCCGCCCTTGCCCGCCTCAACGCCCTCGGTCCGCTTGTCCGAGGTATGCGAGAAGATCGAGTGCTCCAATGCCGCATGGTTCAGCGTCAGCTTCACAAGATTGCCGAACAGATTGTCCCGGCGCTGGATCATCACCTCGTAATTGGACCGCTTCGCCTGCGTGTCTTCCGACATGGTCACGAAGGTGTTGTAGCGCATCAGCAACGTCGCGATGAACGCAACAACCGACAAAACCGATATGACCATAAGAGCGTGCACCGGCCCACGCCCCAAACGACGAGGCGTCTCCTCCACCACGTACAACTGGGCAAGCAGCTCCTCCGACTGCTTCACCCGTTGCAGCGCACTGAAGTCGACCCCAGGGGCCGAACCAACATTCGCGTCGCCTAATGCCATATCCGCCTCTCTAAGCTCGTCGTATGAAGGAAATGCCCCTCATACG
>NZ_LWQT01000122.1 GCF_001650715.1 Paramagnetospirillum marisnigri
AAACAGACCCGGAAACGCCGATCAACCGCAATTCACGCCCGGAACAACTCTCAAACCGTCAGAATGAAGAGGTTTCCGGAGGTGCCCAGTTCCTGAAGGGCCGGGACGGCGCTATTCTCGCGCGACACCATCCCGGCCACATCGTCGGAGGTGCTGGGGAGGACGGTCAGCACCTAGCCAGGAGGAGGCGGGGGGCTTCCTCTAGGCAAGAGGTCCAAGAAAATGGGATTGAGCTGCGTTTGAGGTCGCATGACGACAGTGGCCAGAATGCTCAGGGTCGAGAGGTCAAGGAGCCTCCATCACGCCATTCCGTCTTCCGGTTGGGCTGGAATTTGGCTATTCTGGCGTTAATCAGAGGCGGATCGGCCGTCCATATGGGAAATGTCGGTTCAACGGCCAAATTGCCCGCCAGAACTGGCGTCAGCGAACGACAACGCCCCTTTTCGCAAACTGTTTGGCGACCTTCGGATCAATCCGGTTGGCAGCGGCGATGTCCTCGTCGCCTGAGTGGCTGGCGAGACGATTCTTGGCGACGCCGCGTCCATACAGCGATATTGCCCTGAATGATGTTTTGCCTGATGTGGAAGTTGAGGCCTGAGGACTTGCGTCGTGACTAAGAAATACATCGTATCCGGCAATGGGAGCTCAGTCGATTGCCTTGTTTGCGATCTGGTTAATGCGTTCGACGGCATTTTAAACGTCGAAATAAGTGGGCTATTCACACCTCACAAAAAACCAGATCATAAAAGCTTCAAGCTCATGGAAGAACAGCCGCCATTGAGCGCAAATAATACGAGGAGATACTTCATTCGCCTGAGCATCAACACCAAAATTTGGGAGATGACTGAGATCCTGGATAAAACAAAGCTTGATGGACTTACTGGCGATGCTGTGGTCGATCAGATCAAGCTGATGTATGCTCAAGCAAGCAATGTTGCCAGGGAAAAGCTAAAAGATTTTCTATCAGCTCAAAACGGGCGCTTTGGCGTTTATGTTTCAGCAGGAAGTGCGGTATACATAACCATAGCATGTGAATTGCCCATAACATTTTTGGATTTTTTCGCTCACTGCGGCACGCCAGTTTCTGATTACGTCAAAATTATGCTTTCCGACTTTATCAAATTTTGCGAATCAAAATACGGAAACGCAATACTTGATAAGCTTTACGATGATCTTAGTTTTCGCAATGCCTTCCTCAGAGAGGCGGAGAATAAGTTCAGGCTAAGTCGCGGCGCCAAGAAAGTAGGGGACGCTTGGGTTAACGAGACGGCTCTTTATGAGCTTCTGAAAAATCACTTTGATGATATTGTTCGCGAATATTCCCCGGAGTGGGCTGGGCGATACAGATATGACTACTTCATACCCAGTTACGCGGTGGCTATTGAATATCACGGAGAACAACATTTTAAGCCAATTGAGATTTTTGGCGGCCATGATGCTTTGGCCAAGACCAAGGAACGAGATATTCAGAAAAAAGATCTGGCGCGCAAAAACAGGGTTCATTTAATCGAGTGGCTTCACAGCACACCAATCACGGAAGATAGCGTTGCAATTTTGGTGCGTGAAATTCGCAGACGCAAACGGCGCGCCTGATATCATGTCCTTAGCCCCCCACAGCAACCCGCTCCAAGCTCCGCTTAACGCTGGTGGGGTACCACGCCCCGCCTCTGGCGGTCAGGATACCCCTGCGGTTTAGTTCGTCTGCCATGCCTCGCAGTGACATCCCAGCGGCCATCAATTCCCCCATGATGCCCTGAAGGTCTCCAGCCCGCCTGTCGGCCTTCTCCTTGATCGCAGCCACGGCCTCGGCATTGCCCAGGCCTCGGAGATGCTCCGCACCCTTGGGGCTTCCCAGCTTCTTTCCCCTCGCCTTGGCCGCAGCAAGGGCAGCCTTGGTCCTGGCGCTGATCATCTCGCGCTCATGCTGTGCCACCAGGGC
>NZ_LWQT01000123.1 GCF_001650715.1 Paramagnetospirillum marisnigri
GCCGAGGAGATTCGGGCGGCGGGCTATGATCTCGCGGCCGATCTGGTGACCATGGCGGCGGCTGATTTATACGATGCGTCCCACTCCGAGCGTGGGGAAGGCCGGGCAATGTCGGAGTTTCTCTCAAGCTCTCTGGATTGAGCGAACGGGTTTTCTCCCCGATGATCCGCCCAAGGATGAGGACGAGCGATGTTGCTGCCCCTGATTTCTATCCTGGCTTGGCTGGTGATTTCCGGCTTAATCTTTGGCGGCGTTCTATCGGGATGGCGCGCACGCGGCAGTACGGTCGCCCGGATCTATTGCGGAATCACGGTTCTGGGAGCCATGGCCTGGGCCATTATCGGCTTCGCCAATTCCCTGCCGGTTATAGCGCTCGTCACGCCGCTGGTTCTGGCCTCGGTCCACGTCGTGGCCTTGCTTCAACCTCGGTCCTGGTGGGTGATGGCCGCCCTGTCGCTGATGATCGGCAATCTGATCTCGACAGCCCTGGGCATGGCCGTTCTTGGGATCGTTCCGACACCCGGCCATATGGTGGGTTTTCTGATCGGTGGCGGCCTGGTCTGGTTTGCCTGGAGCAAATCATTGGAACGGCGTAAAGCCCAAATCATGGCACCAGCCGGGCAATAATCAGCGTGTCCCTCCATCCTCCCCAAGCGGCAGGAAAACCACCGTCATGATGCGCCACGGTGTCGTCGCCATTGGACTGGTCGGGATGCTTTGGGGCGCTTCGGCCCAGGCGACCGAAACACGCCAATTGGGGAACGGTCATGTCCTGCGCCCTGTCTCCGGCTCCGTGCTGGAGATCAGGAGGGATGGCAAGCGCCTGTGGTCCTGTATCCCCAGAGACGGTGACCGCGAGGAAACGGAATGCAAGCTCGCCCGGATACTGCCCCGTATCATGGCTGGTGCCGTGCTGATCCATTCCGCCGACATCCGGGGGCGGGTACCCAATACCTGTACCTTGGTGGTTGCAGGCACGCGGTTGGAGACCCATTCCTATCCGTCCTGGCAGTCCTGCGCCGACACGGTCAAGGATGTGGACGGCGACGGCATCGGCGAATTCCTGACCCCATCGACCCATGTGCCGCGTTCACTGGGGGCCGAGGATGACTATCCCTTCAGCTTGGCGATCTCGAGCTTGAGATGGGCAATCATCGCCTCCATGCCCGAGTTCAAAGCACGGGCGGCGCGAAGCTCGGAGCGCCCGGCCAGAACCAGCGCCTTCAGCGCGGCAATGTCATCGGGAAGATCGGCGGGCTCGGTGTCCATGCCCGAATTTTGCCCCAACCACGCCGAAAAAGTCGCGAGGAATATTGCTCATAACATTGAATTTATTCATTAAATCTGGCATCATCGGATTGTCCGATGGAGCTTCAACCGGCGGCGGCCGGACGCCAGGTCGATTGCGGATTGCGCCAGTCAATACCGTCGAGCATGTAGGCCAACTGCGCCGAAGTGATCAACTGGCCAAGGATTTGAAGGAGTGGCTGCGGCGACGCGAGCAGACCGTCAGTTGGCCGGTCGCCACCAAGGGCTCTCCCTTCCGGGGCCTCCAGGCCTTCGGTGAAATCCATGCCGAGGTGTTCTTCGGCCGCCGCCGCGTGGTGAAGCGGGCCTTGGCCTGGTGGTGTTGACCCTACCCCCGTGAATGGCTCCAGGTTGAATGTAATAATTCAACCGACCATGAAGGGGACATTCCATGCCGAAAAAGAGACACACCGCCGAAGAGATCATCGGCAAGCTGCGTGAAGCGGACGTGCTTGTGGCGCAAGGCCGGAAGGTGGCCGACGTCGCCAAGGCTTTGGCGGTAACGGAGGTTACGTACTACCGCTGGCGCCAGGAATACGGTGGGATGAAGGTCTCACAGGCCAAGCGGCTCAAGGAGCTTGAGCGCGA
>NZ_LWQT01000124.1 GCF_001650715.1 Paramagnetospirillum marisnigri
CTCCGTCGCCCCTGGCCAGGCAACATCAACCATGCTTCACTAACATTCGATCTGGAGCCGCCATTGGGGGCCGGTCATCGCCTATGACCGGGAAAGCGATACCTACACCTGCCCGGCCGGAAAGGAACTCCGAAAGTTCCATCGCTCGTTCACGACGCCGCGCTCCGGGGTGACGAAGGCCAATACGATGAAGTACCGAGCCAGCAAACGCGACTGCGACGCTTGCCCGATGAAACCCCGTTGTTGCCCAAACATGCCCTCACGCTACGTGCCCCGCAGCGTCCATGAGGGGGCCCGCGATCTGGCTCGCGACATCGCCAAGACTGAGGCCTATGCCGAATCACGCTGCCTGCGGAAGAAGGTCGAGATGCTGTTCGCTCACCTCAAACGCATCCTCAAACTTGATAGATTACGGTTGCGGGGGCCGTGCGGGGCCAAGGACGAATTCCTCCTCGCCGCCACCGCCCAGAACCTCAGGAAACTCGCAAAGCTCATCCCGATGCCGCAGCCAGCACCAGCGATTTGATCGGGGGGGCGTTCGTCTTCAATTCAGCGTCATTCATCTGGCCAACTCACCCCGCCCCAACCAGCGGGTTTTTCAACAGAATCGACCCACAAGAGGCATTCGATGTCTAAACGTTTTCCCCACTCAGGAAAGGCGAATTTTCAGAGGATCGGCAGCCGCAAGGCGATTAGCTTCTTTGTCGAAAGCTTTTTCCCCGGACGCCACGTAACTGGGACTTTTGCTTCCCTGCCATCGGTCCATCTGTGCAGACTGACTCATCTGGGCATTCTCATGTGGCGAAGACGCTTTGACCCACACGCAACGGCCCAGTAGGGCTATTGACATGAAGTACACCCACGGATAATCACTATCAATACCACTTCCAATATGGAGGCTTCCATGCTTGCGTTTCGTGCCACCATGGCTTTGTTCTGGACTCTTGCCATCATGTTCGTTTCGGCAGGCGCTCTGGCAGGAGAGCAGGAGTCGTCTATTGCTCGTGGCGGCCGTCTTTATGATAAGTTCTGGGCCGAGAACAAGCTCTCAAAGCCAACTGAAGATCACCCTGCTTATCCAAACAAAGGCGGGAAGTATGGCAAAGAAGTGTCGTGGCGCTGCAAGGAATGTCATGGCTGGGACTACCTCGGAAAGGACGGCGCCTACGCCACCGGTGGACATGCCACAGGGATTAAGGGAATCCAGGGGGCGGCGGGTCGAGACCCTGCAGCAATTGCCGCCGTTCTGCGCGACAAGACACACGGATATACCGAGGCCCACCTTTCCGACCGCGATGTCACCGACCTTGCCCTATTTGTCTCCAAGGGTCAGATCGAAATGACTAAGTTTGTGGATTACGGGGCCAAGAAGACTAAGGGCGATGCCGTCAAGGGAGAGCAATATTTTGGCACGGTTTGCGCAGGATGCCACGGCATGGATGGCAAGAAAATCACCAATGCCGAACCGCTTGGCGCAGTTCAGAATCCGCAAGAAATGATGCACAAGGTTATGAATGGACAAGCAGGAGAGGCCATGCCCGCACTCCGCCTCTTCGGCCCGCAGGTCTCCGCCGATTTGGTAAGCCATGTCCTAACGCTGCCGAGGCAATAGGGCGTGGTGCCATTGCCAAAGGCAACTGGTCAATTGAAAGTTGCGTGGCGGACATTTTGGAGCCCACCACGTAGTCTTTCGCTTGGGGCTATTCTTATCGTAGGCATTCTAGCCGGATCCAGCCTCTTATGGGTAGGAAATGCCCTAATCCAGCGCACAAACAGCCTAGCACTACTTTGGCACTTTAGGCTCCGCAGCATCCGCAAGGAGCCTGTCACAGTGAGGGCATCGTCTGGGTGGAT
>NZ_LWQT01000125.1 GCF_001650715.1 Paramagnetospirillum marisnigri
ATCATCACGGTTCAAGCGACTGCCGCAGAAGCTACCGAATCCGCTGGTCAGGTTGCTGATGCTGCATCGGAATTGTCACGACAGTCTGAAAATCTGAGCCGCGAGGTCGATGGTTTTATCGCCCGAATTGGCGGGCGGTAATCGGCAGAGTTCATGGAGATTTTGCTGAATGACGGAAGCGTGCCAAATCGCTGGGTGGTCAGATGCGTTCTCCGTCGGGAATGCTGCGATTGACAGCGATCACAAGGCATTCTTTGAAATTGCCAATTTACTCAAGGGCATCATCTTCGAGGCGGCGGAAAGCAAGTTCGTAATCGAGAGTGCTTTGGCAATGCTCGAAGAATATGTCGCAGGGCACTTTCTCCGTGAAGAAAAGGCCATGGAAAAAATTGGCTTTCAACATTTTGAAGATCATCGTGCAAAGCACTTTGCCTTCAATCGCAAAATTAATGAGGTTATCAGGTTGTATCGTGGTGGAAGTTTGTCCGTTGCGGAGAAACTGCACGATCTTGTCCTTAAGTGGCTTGCAAGTCACATTATGAATGAGGACATGAAGTTCAGGTCACTGCTGACTGATGACGACGTTGATCAGAGACCGCTTGCGTATCTTGCCCTTGACGCTCTTGAGAATGAAGGACCGGGTACTGAAAAGTTGGCAGTTCCTACTGTCATCGTTCCCGCTAAACTGAAATTAGATTACTCTAAAATAACGGCATTGATTTGTGAGCCAAGCAGTACAATTCGATCTGGAATTCGATTCACACTGAATGAAATTGGAATTTCAAACATAGAGGAATCAAACAACTTTATCGCTATTGATGAATCGTGCCGAAATGGCGGCTTGCAAATTATAGTTATGGATGCAATGGTTTGTGGGAATGATTCTGCGTATTTTATTCGTCAAATCCGATCTATACAGACAAATTGCGACCCATTTGTGTTGACGGTGCTGCTGCTTTCATCAAGAGATGAGGCGGCTGTTCGCAGTGCGATGTCTTCAGGAACAGATTCTGTGCTTCTTATTCCATTCTCATCTGGTCAGTTAAGGGACCAGATTATTGGGCATGCGGAAAGGCGGAAGCCCTTTATCGTCACCCAAGATTATATTGGCCCTGAACGTCGAAATGAAAATCGCCCTGGCTGTGCATCAGCCCCACAAATCATTGTTCCGAATCCGGTCGAGGCATTAGGGCGAGGAATTTCGATAGAGCAATACGAATCCAGAAAAAATGAAGCCATTCAAGTTATCGTAAATTACCGTTTAAAAAGTCTTGCTGGAGCCATAGTTTTTGAATGTAACTCATTGGCAGCAGGTATGCGTGACGGAGTATCAACAAAGGAATCCACTTTTCGAAGTCTAACAAGACTCGAAAATATTTCTGATGAGCTGGCGGAGAAAATTCGAAAATTTTCCAGAGCGAAATCCTATTCAGTCGAAACCTTCCGAGATAGATGTCGGGAATTGAAGGGTAGGCTTGGAGAGATTGCTTACGTGGATATAGAAGAACTATCAGCCTCTGGCAGGAAGGTGTCGGAAAGCTATGCGTCACGCTGAAGTATTTAAATGCGACTGGAATAGATAATAATGACAATCTTAGCATCATCATCTTCAGATGTTAATGCACTCGTCGCCATTGAAAATACTGCGACCAGAAGGCTTATCGTTTCCGTTATGCGTGAGTGTGGC
>NZ_LWQT01000126.1 GCF_001650715.1 Paramagnetospirillum marisnigri
GATGAAAGTCCTGGTCGCGGTAAAGCGGGTCGTTGACTACAACGTCAAGATCCGGGTGAAGTCGGACAACACGGGCGTGGAAACGCAGAACGTGAAATTCTCCATGAACCCGTTCGACGAGATCGCGGTCGAGGAGGCGGTTCGGCTGAAGGAAGCGGGCAAGGCCACGGAGATCGTGGTGGCGTCGATTGGCCCGGCTTCGGCGAGTGAGACGCTGCGGACGGCCTTGGCCATGGGCGCCGACCGCGGCATCCTGGTGCAGTCGGAGGACGAGGTCCAGCCGCTGGCGGTGGCCAAGCTGCTCAAAGCCATCGCGGCCAAGGAGCAGCCGGGTCTGATCATCCTGGGCAAGCAGGCCATCGACGACGATTCCAACCAGACCGGCCAGATGCTGGCGGCGCTGCTGGGCGTGGCCCAGGGCACCTTCGCCTCGAAGCTGGAACTGGGTGATGGCAAGGCGATGGTGACCCGCGAGGTCGATGGCGGCTTGGAGACGGTGGAAGTGACGCTTCCGGCGGTGGTGACCTCGGATCTGCGCCTGAACGAGCCGCGCTATGCGTCCCTGCCCAACATCATGAAGGCGAAGAAGAAGCCCATCGAGACGGTGACGGCCGCCGATCTGGGCGTCGACGCCAGCCCGCGTCTGGTGACGCTGAAGGTGGAAGAGCCCGCCAAGCGCTCGGCCGGTATCAAGGTGCCGGACGTGGCGACGCTGGTGGACAAGCTCCGCAATGAAGCGAAGGTGATTTGATCATGACCATTCTGGTTCTGGCGGAACACGAGGGCGGCGCGCTGAAGTCCGCCACCCTGAACGCCGTTTCGGCCGCATCGAAGATTGGCGGCGACGTCCATCTTCTGGTGGCGGGATCGGGCATCGGGCCGGTGGCGGACGCCGCCGCCAAGATCGTCGGCGTCGCCAAGGTGCTGGTGGCCGATGCCGCCCCTTACGCCCATCATCTGGCCGAGCCGCTGGCCGCTCTGATCGTCGGGCTGGCGGGGTCCTATTCCCATGTTCTGGCGCCCGCGACCTCGTCGGGCAAGAATGTGATGCCGCGCGTCGCCGCCCTGCTGGACGTGGCGCAGATTTCCGAGATCATCGCCGTGGTGTCGCCCGACACCTTCGTGCGTCCCATCTATGCCGGCAACGCCCTGGCGACGGTGCAGTCCAAGGACGGCATCAAGGTGATCACGGTGCGCGGCACCGGCTTCGAGGCCGCCGCCGCCGAGGGTGGCTTGGCCACCGTCGAGGCCATCGCCGCCGCCGCCGATCCCGGCCTGTCGGCCTTTGTCGGCCAGCAGCTCTCCAAGTCGGAGCGTCCCGAACTGACCTCGGCCCGCATCATCATCTCGGGCGGTCGCGGCATGCAGTCGGGCGAGAACTTCCATCTGCTGGAAGCGGTGGCGGACAAGCTCAACGCCGCCGTGGGCGCGTCGCGCGCGGCGGTGGATGCCGGTTTCGTGCCCAACGACTTCCAGGTGGGCCAGACCGGCAAGATCGTCGCCCCCGAACTCTATATCGCCGTCGGCATCTCGGGTGCCATCCAGCACCTGGCCGGCATGAAGGATTCCAAGGTCATCGTCGCCATCAACAAGGACGAGGAGGCCCCCATCTTCCAGGTGGCCGATTACGGACTGGTGGCCGATCTCTTCAAGGTTCTGCCTGA
>NZ_LWQT01000127.1 GCF_001650715.1 Paramagnetospirillum marisnigri
CGATCTCGGCCAGGGTGGCGAAGTAGACGCTTCGCCCGGCCTTTACCGCCTCGACGCCCAATGCCAGGGCCAAGTGGCTCTTGCCGGTGCCGGGAGGCCCGAGCAGATGGAGCACCTCGTGGCGATCGATGAAGCCGAGTTGAGCCAAGGTCAGGATACGATTGCGATCCAGCGATGGCTGGAAGGCGAAATCGAACCCGGCGATGGTCTTGACGGTGGTCAGTCGAGCCATCTGGAGCGCCGCCTTGACGCGCCTGCCCTCGCGGATGGTGAATTCCTCTGCCAGCAAGATATCGAGGGCATCGATGGCGGAGATGGCGCCTTGCTCCAACTGCCGCACGGTGTGGTCCAGGGCTTCCAGCGCGCGGGGCATCCTCAGGCCAACCAAGTGGTGGCGGACGCGGTCCAGGGTGGTAGCGGCGGTCATGGCCGCACCTCAGCGGCAAGGTGGCGGCCGATGGTGTCGTAAATCTCCAGCGGGCGGCAGGTCACGACCTCGCCGGCACGCCTGATTGGCGGCGGTCCCTCGCGCGGGGTCGCGCTGTTGGGCGGTGGTGGCGTGGAGCGATGGCCGGTGGCGATGCGGCGCTGGCCACGGCCATCAAGGACGGGGTGGGCGGCAATCATCCGGCCGTCCTCGAAGATGTGGATTTCGTCGGCCATGCCGTGGACCTCGACCGTCCGGCGCCGGGTGCAGTCCGGCACACTGTAGAGATTACCGCCGACCGAGACCATGCCATCCCGCGTCACCCGGCGCTCGAGCGTCAGCACGGCGCCATAGGGACCGACCGGCAAGCCCTTCAGCCGAGGACGCTCCTCAAGAAAATGCTCGGCAACGATCCGATGGGTGGTGGCATGGGTGCGAATATTGGCAACGCTGTCCAGCCATTGGCGGAATTGGCCGTTGAGGTCGTCGAGGTTGCGAAAGGTCCGGCCGAGGAAGAAATCCTGGCGGACATAACGGAAGGGGCGCTCGACCTTGCCCTTGGTCTTGGCCCGATAGGGCCGACACGCCTTGGGCAGAAAACCGTAATGGGCGGCGAAGGCGAGCATCGTCTTATTGTAGACGATGCCCTCGTCGCCCTCGCCCTGCACGGCGGTCTTCATGCGGTCGTAGAGGATTTGCTCAGGCACGCCGCCGAACGCCTCGAAGGCCGCCCGGTGGCAGCGCAACACAGTCTGAAGATCCTGGTGGGCAACGAACCGGCCCCACAGGAAGCGGCTATGGCCCAGCACCATGGAAAACAGCCAGACGATGCGCTCCACCCCCGGTTCGTCGGCGAAGGTGGTGCGAAAATGGGCGAAGTCCACTTGGGCTTGCCGACCAGGCGGCGTCTCAAAGCGGCGCTCGAATACCGCTGTAGCGGCGGGTCGGATCGTCCGCAGGACATCCTTCAGCCGGGTATAGCCGCCGCCGTAGCCGAGCTCACGAATTTCCCGCCACAGACGGCTGCCGCTGAGATCGGGATAATCGGCGACGCGCTGGTGAAGATAGTCGCGGTAGGGATCGATTTGGCAGGGCTTCGCCGAACGCGGCCCATAAACGGGCTGCTCCAATTTGCGCTCGAC
>NZ_LWQT01000128.1 GCF_001650715.1 Paramagnetospirillum marisnigri
GCGATTCCGATGCCATTATCCTGGACAGAGAAGACGGCCTTTCCGTCGTTAGGTCGTGCCATCACGGCGATGTGGGGTCTTATCCCCTCTGTTCGATATTTTATGGCATTCCCAATTAGATTTTGGAAAAGCCGATCTAACTGGTGGCAGTCCCCAACCACCATGAGCGATGCATCCACATCGACGACCACGTGTGCATCACACTCGGCAATGGCTGTCCCAAGGTTCTTCAAGGCATGGGAAATGGCATCGCCGATCCGCATCGGAATCAGTGGTTCTCCCTGTCGATCAATTCTGGAGAATGCAAGCAGGTCCAGAACCATCGCATCCATACGCCGGGCACCATCGCGGACGAAGCCAATAAATTCATGCCCATCTCCGTCGAGGTGATGTCCGTAGCGGCGTTCAATCAGGTCAACATAGCTGCTGATCATACGGAGCGGCTCACGAAGATCATGGGATGCGACGTAAGCAAATTGCTCAAGTTCGGCGTTGGATGCCGCCAAATCCTTGCAGGCAATTTCCAGCTTTTCTTCACTCTGCCGTCTGGCTGTAATGTCAAAGCAATAGCCTACATATCCGAGAAATTCGCCTGACTGGTTTAGAATCGGAATACCATAATCCGCGATCCAACCGTATTCACCACAGGCACGCTTGATCCGGTATTCCATGTCGAACGGCTGACGAAGTGCGAAGGCATCAAGATAGATTTTCAAGCAGCGATCAAAGTCGCCGGGATGGACACCTTCCGTCCATCCATCCCCCATCTCCTGCTCCATTGTCCTGCCGGTATAAGCAAGCCAAGCAGGGTTAAACCAATTGCATTTGGCATCGAGACCGGCACGCCATATCAGAATCGGGGCTGCCTTTAGGAGTTCGAGATCAGGCCAACCTGTGTTTGCAACAATCATGGCCGTTCCCAAACCATTGGCTTGGCAGGAATGCTACCAAAGGCATAAGGCTTCGGCAATTGATCGATTCTAAAATTCGAAATACGGCAACCATGCCGCTAACGGCGAATAATCTACACCGGCAGTGTGAACCTGAAGGTGGCTCCATGCCCAGGTTCTGACTCCACCCAAATTTGCCCACCATGCTGTGTGATGATCCGCTTGCAGATCGCAAGTCCAACGCCACTTCCTGGATATTGATTTCCAGCATGGAGCCGCCGGAAAATCTCAAAAATATCCTGGGAGGTGTCTGCAATGCCGATGCCATTGTCGCGGACAGCAATCTGCCATTTGCCGTCTTTTTGCTCAGCATCAATGGATAATTGAGGCTTACGGTCAGGGTGACGGAACTTGACAGCGTTGCCGATCAGATTCTGAAACACCTGCATCAATTGGACATCATCGCCGATGACCTCGGGAAGCTGGCCTACAGTGATTTCTGCGTGATTCTGGGAAATGACCTCTCTGAGATTATCCTGTGCAGCTAAACATGCAGCCATCAGGGAGATGCGGGAGAACGAGACGCCTTTTGCCGAAACTCTGGAAAACGCCAAAAGGTCGTTGATCAGCAGTCCCATTCGCTTTGCTGCACCAACGACGAA
>NZ_LWQT01000129.1 GCF_001650715.1 Paramagnetospirillum marisnigri
ATGTCTCTTCTTCGGCATGGAATGTCCCCTTCATGGTCAGTTGAATTATTACATTCAACCTGGAGCCATTCACGGGGGGAGGGTCACTGACTCCACCCAAATTTGCCCACCATGCTGTGTGATGATCCGCTTGCAGATCGCAAATCCGGATTGATGGCCTTCATACTCGTAATTCGTCCCTTGGCGACAAATCCCGACTGCATCAGTTGACGCAACACGTATGCCGGATTCATCAGGGTCAGGTGTTTGCCGGTCGTGGTTACCACGTCGCGGTCGGGAACGTGCAAGTGGGGATTCGGGGGAGTTTGGGCGTCAAGAGCCACACAAACTCCACCATGGGATGCAGCCCAATGGCGGAAGCCGATATCTGTTTGCACGCTGGTTCGTGCTTCTTGAATTGCCAGACCTACCGCTTGCTGCCTTTCGTTTTCAGCCGCCATCCAAAACGAAAGCAAGACTGCCGCTGTCCATAATGCAGCAGACCCTACAATTAAAGCCTTTTGCGTCCAATGTGACGCAAAAGGCTTTAATCTTATGTATGCCCTCGCCGGGCGCAAACCGCTTTAGCTTTCGAAATGCCGAAACAGAAACCGCAGCATTTGGTTGTGCATTGGAGGTCGTTAGCAAATACTCCGGCACGTAAGCCTGTCCAGCTTAAGCCGCTCACGCAGCAAGCGTATCATGCCTATTTCAAAAGCCATATACCTTGCCAGCTCTGCCTTCATGCATTGGCCAGCCTATGTCTCCTCCTTCATCCGGAGAACCCCAGCCTCCAATCCCGCAGCGATCACCGTGTCCGAAATGGCATCCTTGACCTCACCAGGCAGAATGATTGCGGCCCTCCATGAGCCATCTGGTGCCCGGTATGTTGGCAAGGAAACCTCGTACTTTTGCCATCAGCCCTCACCTTGACTCCTTGGATGATCATCTCGATGCCATCAAAGACGACCTCAACATCAGCCAAGGCACGTAGCTTACCGGCATTCTTCACTTCGCTGATGCCGATTGCGGATACAGTAATCGATGCGGTGTCCATGGTCGGATTTACGTTCAAGATTTTCACCATATGGGCGAAAAGTTCATCCTGTACGTCTTGATGGCGTGTCCCGAATACGATAGCGTTCTGCTGTTGTATTCACCTAATCGGCTGTGTCTGGATGGATATTTCCCGCCCACCCCCAAAATCCGTCCAGCATGATTAGGCGGTAGAGTTCTCGCCCGTTCGCCACCGCCGATCTGCTTTACGGTTCGCTCCGCTTCACAGGAACGACCACGAAGAACTCTTGATCATTCAACGTTCCAACCGACACCATCAACGTCTCATGCTGGTTCACGAGCCGGGCATGGGGGACACCATCGACCGCCGTCCAAAGGCGGGACACCTCCCAGACTTTCCTGGTGTGGTCATTTGGGCACCTCCGGAAACCTCTTCATTCTGACGGTTTGAGAGTTGTTCCGGGCGTGAATTGCGGTTGATCGGCGTTTCCGGGTCTGTTT
>NZ_LWQT01000130.1 GCF_001650715.1 Paramagnetospirillum marisnigri
ATGTCTCTTCTTCGGCATGGAATGTCCCCTTCATGGTCAGTTGAATTATTACATTCAACCTGGAGCCATTCACGGGGGGAGGGTCAGTGCCGTCATGATTGCGCCACTGGGGATCGCGGACGTCAAACTTGCCCGCAGGGTCGCCAGCGAAGGCCGCCGTCATCCAGGAGACTTCGTCCGTCAGGTTCAGCTTGACCCGAGCCCCCGGCGTCGGCATGGGGAAAGCGGCGCCACCACTGGGAAGATTGCCGGAAATTCCGAACGGGAAGCCGAAGGTGCTGTTGACGAATACCGAGGACAGCTTGCTGACCACGAATTCATCATCGACCGCAAGCTGACCTAGCCGCACGCTGACTGTGTCATCGAACAGGACCTGCTGTCCCCAAAGGGTGAAGAGGCGACGCGACGGAATGGCCTCGATATTGCTGACCGGCATCAGGTTGACGCAGCGAAAGCATTCGATGCAGTGACGCGATTCAGTCTTGCGGGAGATATCGATCAGGGTCGGACAGATGCCCCGGTCGGTGTAGCCCTCGGTGGTGGACTTGCGGGTCCATGGGGCGAACTCCACCGCTCCCAGACGCGAGAACACGCCCAGCAGCAGACCGATCGGGCAGGCGTGCCGACACCGCGCTCGCTTCTTGGAGCCGAACAGCCAGCCGATGATGATCGCGGCCAGCATGGTGCCGCCGAAGACCTCGGCTGCGGCCTCGGGATGGTCGCGCACCCCCACCGTCTGACCGAGAATGGTGACGATGAGAAAGCTTACCACAGGCGTGCCTTCCCAACTTAGCCAGCTGGGAATCTTGAACTTCGGCCCATAGGCGTTGGCCTTCTCGGCCGCCGCTCCCATGGGGCAAAGCAGGCCGCA
This sequence comes from Paramagnetospirillum marisnigri, assembly GCF_001650715.1. Classification (GTDB taxonomy): domain Bacteria; phylum Pseudomonadota; class Alphaproteobacteria; order Rhodospirillales; family Magnetospirillaceae; genus Phaeospirillum; species Phaeospirillum marisnigri. The sequence continues at coordinate 872 of NZ_LWQT01000130.1, forward strand.
CCAGGAACGTCCGGTGAAGATCACCGACATGAACACCAGCGGAAACCACAATCCCCACAATAGGTAATTGGTAAAGGTGGTGTAGTGGGTCAACGGCGTGGCGTTGCCCGGAGGATCGGGTAGAAAAACCGGCACGAGGATGATGCCGAGAAAGACCAGGAACATGGCAGCATGGACCCATGACAGCCATGTGCGATTGCGGACGAAGAACGCTTCGACAGCCGCCGCGACCTTCCGTGCCGAAGCTGGGCGCACTGACGCCTTGGTCCGAACCTCGTCGAATGAATTATTGTTCACGCTGCCCTCGCGGCTCGTTTCTTGAATTGCAGAACAAGGATGCCGACCAGCAGGGGCACGACCAGGATGGCCTGGGCCGTGGCACCCTCAAGGGTGGGGAACAGTCCAAGCCAATCGACACTCGGCCACCCCTCCAGCGGAGTGATGGGAAGCACCTTAGCGTTCTGCAACTCGACCACGCCCTTGCCGGCGAACGCCACCGCCAAGTAGTAGAGCAGTCCGGCGGTCACCCCGAAGTGACCCTCCCCCCGTGAATGGCTCCAGGTTGAATGTAATAATTCAACTGACCATGAAGGGGACATTCCATGCCGAAGAAGAGACAT
>NZ_LWQT01000131.1 GCF_001650715.1 Paramagnetospirillum marisnigri
ACGACCTGTACGCCAGCGTGATCATGCATGGTCATGCCACCGAAGGTAAGGAAGTGACCGTCTCCAAGATCGCGTCCCTGGCGCTTGGCGTTATCGCCGTGTTGCTGGGCCTGGTCTTCGAGAAGCAGAACGTGGCGTTCATCGTGGCGCTCACCTTCTCGGTCGCGGCCTCGGCCAACTTCCCGGTGCTGGTGCTGTCCATGTTCTGGGGCGGCCTGACCACCCGTGGCGCTGTCCTCGGCGGCATTGTCGGCCTGCTGATGTCGGTGATCATGGTGGTGCTGTCCAAGGCGGTGTGGGTGCAGAGCTTCGGCTTCGGTGAAGCCCTGTTCCCCTTCGCCTATCCGGCCCTGTTCTCGGTGCCCGCGGCCTTCTTCTTCTCGTGGGTGTTCTCCATCACGGACAACAGCGAGTCGGCCAATGCGGAACGCGCCGCCTACGAAGCCCAGGCGATCCGGTCCGAGACCGGTCTGGGTGCCGAAGGCGCCGCCTCGCACTAAGAACGGTTTGCTTGTCACGACTGGGGCCGCCGGGAAACCGGCGGCCCTTTTTCTTTGGAGGGGATGGATTGCCGGCCAGAGCGCACGGCTGTCCGTTTAAAATTTCATAGAGGGGTTAGTTAGTCTGGGTTTCCGCCGTTCATGAACACGGATTGACACGGATGCCGCTTCGCGGCCCCGGATCAGCACGGAAGATCGGGATTCGGTCGCGTCATTCAGGGGCTGGCCTGGGGAGATTGGCTCCTCCCGCCAAAGCCGCGCGCGTCATGGCTGGCTCCGGATCAAGTCCGGGAGAGAGGGAGCGGATCGCGAATGACCCCGCTTACTCCCCAGCATCATTCCATGACCCGGTCAAAGCCGGGCTGGACCGCTATTCCGTCAGGATCATGGCCAGCAGCACCAGGCCGACCACGATGCGGTAATAGGCGAAGGGCGCGAAACCGTGCCGCCCGATGAAGCCGATGAAGCTGCGCACCACCACCAGGGCCGACAGGAAGGCGGCGACGAAGCCCACGGCGATCAGTGACGCGCCGTCGAAGGACAGGGTGGACCAGTTCTTGTACAGTGACAGGGCGGTGGCGCCCATCATGGTGGGAATGGCCAGGAAGAAGGAGAACTCCGCCGCCACCTTGCGATCGACGCCCAGCACCATGGATCCCATGATGGTGGCGCCGGCCCGCGATACGCCGGGGATCATGGCCAGGGTCTGGCAGAATCCGACCCCCAGGGCCATGGCGGTGGACATATCCTCAACCTCGTGAATCCTGGCCCGCTTGACCATGCGTTCGATGGCCAGGATGGCGAGGCCGCCCGCGACCATGGCGGTGGCGATCACCAAGGGCGAATCCAGCATCTGCTTGATGTGCTTGTAGGTCAGGGCTCCGATCACGGCGGCGGGCAGGAAGGCGACCACCACATTGCGGGCGAAGGCGAAGGCGCGAGGATCGGACAGATGAGTGCCGACATCCCACAAACGTCGCCAATACACCACGCAGACCGCCAGGATGGCGCCCAACTGGATGACGATCTCGAAGGTCTTGCCCGGGACCGACTGGAAGTGGATCAGTTCGCCGATCAGCACCACATGGGCGGTGCTGGAGATGGGCAGGAATTCGGTCAGTCCCTCGACGACGCCAAGAAACAGGGCTTCCAGAAACGGCTGCATGGACCACCGATGGCTGTTGATACTGTGCCGGGATGATGCGTGCCGCTCCGCTGCGGTGCAACCCTCAAATCAAAGGCATGGCGGCGGGGAAGAGGAGGATACCCGGTTGCGCCCTTCGGCCTTGGCGCGATACAGCGCCGTATCGGCTTCTTTCAGCATGGCGTGAAGCGAGGCGAGGGGGGCTCCGCACAGGCCGATGCTGGCCGTCACGGGAATGGGGCCATCGTTGAGGTGAATGGTCGCGCCTTCGATGGCGCGGCGGATATGCTCGCAACGGGCAAGGGCGGCGTCGTGCTCCAAGCCGGGCAGCAGGATACAGAATTCCTCGCCGCCGAAGCGGCCGATCAGTTCGTCGTCTCCCGCGCCCTCCGGCATCAGCCGGGCCAGCGCGCGCAGGACCTCGTCGCCGCCGTCATGGCCGCGCGTATCGTTGATGCGCTTGAAGAAGTCGACGTCCAGCATGGCCACGGCCAGCGGCAGTCCCTTGCGCGACTGCGTTTCGAACCGTCGCTGGGCACCTTCGAGGAAGGCCCGGCGGTTGAGCAGGCCGGTCAAGGAATCGGTGCTGGCCATGACGCGCAGACTGGCGATGCTCTCCAGGCTTTCCACGTTCTGGGCCACCCGGCAGAACAACTCCTCGGGCAGGAAGGGCTTGTTCAGGTAGTCATTGGCGCCGGTCTTGATGAACTGGGCCGAAACCGGTCCCCGGGAGGATTGGCTGGAGGAAACGCCGATGATGGCCAGGCGGTCGCGGGGATGCAGCGCCCGGATGCGCCGCACGAACTGGATACCGTTCATGCCGGGCAGTTCGAAATCGGTGACTACCAGCTTGATCTGAGGGGTGGCCTGGAGCAGTTCGAACCCTTTCTCGGCATTGTCGGTGGAGAGCACCTTGAAGCCGTAGAGCGAGAGCAGGCCGCTGACCTGGCCCCGATAACTGCGGGAATCGTCCACCACCAGGGCGGTCAGGTCGTGATTGCGCCGAATCCGGTCCACCAGCCAGACCAGGTAATCGACGCTGGCGGGATTGTCCTTCAGCACATAGTCGATCACCGGCTGGGCGAGGATGCGTTCGCGGGTGGCGGTGTCGAAAACACCGCTGACCACCACCAGGGGCAGCTTGCGCTGGACGAAATAGGACACCACCGCCGCCTCGTCGGCATCGGGCAGAATCAGCCCCGAGAGCACGAGAAAGATGCCGTCATTTCCCCGGTCAAGCGTCTGGGCGGCGGCGCTCAGGCTGTCGGCGACCAGAACGTCGAGGCCGAGCCGGTCCTTGATGGCGCTGGATACTATGGCGGCATAGGCGCGAGAATTGTCGACCAGGAGAATTCGCCCTACCGCTGCCATGACTTATTTCCGCCGCGATCAATAATCAATCCTATGTTCCAGTATGATCGAACCGGCCGACAAGTGAAAGCCCAAGGCTTGCGCGAAACGGAAGGTTTGATAGGGTGCCGCCATGAAAGTGTTCGGAATCGCCGGATGGAGTGGCAGCGGCAAGACCACCTTGCTGGTGCGATTGATTCCCACCCTGATCCGTCTCGGTATCGAGGTGGCGACCATCAAGCACACCCATCACAATCCAGCGGTGGGGGATGAGGAAAGCCGAGCATTGGCTGCTGCCGGGGCGATGGAAACCCTGGTGGCCTCGCCCCGACGTTTCGCCCTGATCAATGAATTCCACGAGCGGCCGGAACCGGCCCTGGACGAACTGGTCGCCAGGATCAGCGGGGTCGATCTGCTGCTGGTCGAGGGGTTCAAGTGGGCCGGACACCCAAAGCTGGAGGTCTGGGACCCCGGCCTGGGCAAGGCCATGCTGGCGCCCACCGAGCCCACGGTCGTGGCCATTGCCTCGGATCATCCGGTTCCCATGGTGGGATTGCCGCAATTCGCCCGCGACGATATTGCTTCCATCGCATCATTTCTGATGAGCTGGGGTGGCTTTTCTAAGCTTTAGTATGGGGTGACTGTGGGGCGATTACGCGAAGTCCCGGATTGCCGGGGCCGCCGATCCATGCTTTAGTCAGGTGGGTTCTGGGGATGCCGAAGGAATTCGGCCACTTGGGGTGGTCGGTTTGCTCGGATGGGAAAAGGGCATGGCGCGTCGTCTGTGCGGCGACGCGGAGTCAGGGCTGCCGACGATGATCTCGTCTGCGGTCCGTGATGGTTTGTCTTGGGGGCGAGCACCATGAAGGTTCTTCTTGCGGATGACCACGCTCTATTTCGCGAGGGCGTGCGGATGGTTCTGGAAAATCTGGCTGAAGGGCCGCTGGATATTATCGAGGCCAGCGACTTTCCCCAGGCGCTTTCCCATGTGCGGGCCGATCCGAGTATCGATATCGCTCTGACCGATCTCGCCATGCCGGGCATGGATGGAATTTCGGCCATCAGTGCCCTGCGCCGCGCCGCGCCCGAAGTGTTCCTGGTGGTGGTCTCGGCCTCCGAGGACCCTCAGATGGTCCGTCGCGCCCTGGATGCCGGTGCCCATGGCTATATTTGCAAGTCGGCGGGCAGCGCTTCCATGATGAAGGGCATCCGTTCCGTATTGGAGGGCGATACCTTCGTCAGCCCCCATATCACCGTGCCCACCGAGGCGGTTCAGACCCAGGGCGAATTCGACGCCGACCGACTGCGCAGTCTGCTCACCCCGCGCCAGCGCGATGTGCTGGGCATGTTGCGCCAGGGTAAGTCCAACAAGGAAATCGCCCGCGACCTCAATCTGGCGGAAATCACCGTCAAGTTGCATGTCACCGCCATCCTGCGCTCGCTCAATTGCGAGAACAGGACCCAGGCCGCCATCCTGGCCGCCAAGATGGGGCTGTGATCTCTGCGGGCGGATACTCCCTTAGGGAACGATCCGTCCGTCCACCAGATGCACCCTCCGGTCGGCCAAATGCGCCAATTCGGTGTCGTGGGTAACCACTACGATGCTGCGCCCCTGCTCGCGCGCCAGGGTTCCGAACAGTTCGAACACCAGATGGGCGGTGCGGGTATCCAGGTTGCCGGTGGGCTCGTCGGCCAGGATCAGCGGCGGGTCATTGGCCAGGGCGCGGGCGATGGCGACGCGCTGGCGCTGGCCGCCCGACAACTGCTCGGGCAGCTTCTTGCGGTGGTCGGCCAGTTCCAGCGAGTCCAGCAGCCCGGCGGCGCGGTCGCGGGCCTGGGCGGCCGATAGCCGTCCCAGGCGGCGGATGGGGATTTCCACATTGGCCAGGCAGGAAAACTCCGGCAGCAGGAAGTGGAACTGGAACACGAAGCCGATACGGGCCAGCCGGATGGCGGCCAACTGGTCGGGCGTCAGGGCGGCGGTGGGCTCGCCCCGGACCAGGACCTCGCCGCCGGTGGGGCGGTCCAGCAGGCCCAGCAGATAGAGCAGCGACGATTTGCCCGATCCCGACGGCCCGGTGATGGCGACGAACTCGCCGGGTTCCACCACTAGGTCGATATCGCGCACCAGGGTGACCGGCACTGGGCCGGTCAGTTCTCGCGATAGGGAACGGGCTTCGATGGCGGCGGTCATGCGGGAATGCCCCCTCCCCAACCCTCCCCCGGCCAAGCCGGGGGAGGGGGACTTTTCGGTACAGCCTCCCCCGGCTTGGCCGGGGGAGGGGGCCGCATTCCTTCTCTCCCTCCCCCGTGCCGCGCATGGGGGAGGGCTGGGGTGGGGGCGTGGTGAAGACCTTTCATCCCGCACCTCGCACGATGTCGACGGGATTGAGGCGCGAGGCGCGCCGCGCCGGGATCCAGGCCGCCAGGGTGGCCGAGACAATGGCCATGGCGGCGCTGATGACGTAGTGCAGGGGAGTGCGGTAGAGGATGAAGCCCTCGGCCTTGACGAAGCCCTCCATGTTGAATTTCAGCGAGGCCATGAACTCGATCAGGCCCCAGCCCATCAGCCAGCCGATCAGGGTGCCGAGAACCCCCACCATCAGGCCTTCCATGACGAAGATCCGGCGGATGTCCTTGTCGCGGAAGCCCATGCTTTTCAGGATGCCGATGTCGCGGGTCTTCTCGAACACCACGGTGGAAATGACGTTGAAGATGCCGAAGCAGGCGACGATCAGGATGGCCGAGACGGTGGAATACATGATGGCGTTCTGGATCACGAAGATGCCCAGCACGTTCTTGGATTGCTCCTGCCAGGATTCCGAGCGGTAGCCATACTGCCTCTCGATGGCGGCGGCCAGGGGGGCCGCCTGTTCCACATCGTCGAGACGGATGTTGAGGCGATTGATGACATTGGGGCGGTTGGCCAGGATCTGGGCCTTCTTCAGCAGGACATAGACCTCGAAATTGTCCATCAGCGTGATGTTGGAGCGAAAGATTCCCACCACTTTCAGCTTCATCATCACGCCGACCGGCGACACCGCCGAGATCAGGTCGCCGGTGCGGATGCCCGCCTTGGCGGCGACGCCCTCGCCCAGGATGACGGCATTGGACGTGGTGTAGAGCGCGTCCAGGCTGCCCGACAGCAGGTCCTTCTCCAGATGGGTGACCCGGCGTTCGCGCGGCGGGTCGATGCCGGTGACATTGACCGAGACATCCTTGCCGCCGAAGCGCAGCAGCAGGTTGCCCGACAGGGCGGGGGCCACATGCACCCCCGGCATCTCCTCCAGGCTGGCCAGCATGTTGCGGGCACCACGGATGCCGCGCACCTCCTCGCGTGGTTTCAGGCCGCGCAGCTCCACCGCCGCGTCAGGATACAGGCGCTCCACCGGCTGGCGCGGCGCCGAGCGGACCTCGTCCTTGACGATGATATTGGGCTGCACATCGATGATGCGGGCGATGAAGTCCTTCTGGAAGCCCTGCATCATGGCCGAGATGCCGATGAAGAAGGCGACGCCCAGCGAGACACCCAGCAGCGACACCAAGGTCTGGCGGCGGCGGTGCAGCAGATGGGCAAGCGCGATGTCGAGGCCGAGGGGAAGCGCCATGGCCCGCCCTGCCTATTTCAGCCGGACGCGGTCGCCGGATTTCAGCCCGGCGGGTGGCGCCGCGATCACCGGGGTTCCCACCGCCAGACCAGCCGTCACCTCCATCATGGTGCGGCCCCGGATGCCGGTGGTCACCGGCCTGGACTGGGCGAGCCCGTCCTCGACCACGAAAACCTTGTTGCCATCCACCAGGGCACTGGCGGGAATCAGCAGGGCGTCGGGATTCTCGCGGGTGATGATATTGATTTCGGTGGTCATGCCCACCAGCAGCGGCGAGTCATCGGGCAGCATCACCCGCACGCGGAAGGTCTTGTTGACGGGATCGCCCTTGGGGGTGACGCGGTCGACCCGGGCTTCCTGCACGGCATCGGCGAAGGCGTCGGCCTTGATCAGCACCTTCTGGCCGAGCTTCACCCTGACGATGTCTTCCTCGTCCACCTCGGCGGTGATGCGCAGCGGTCGCGGCGCCCCCACCCAGAACAGGGCATCCTTGATCTCGGCCAGTTCGCCCACTTCGCCGTCGCGCTTGAGCACCACCCCATCCATGGGCGAGGTCACCAGCAGGTCGGTGCGACGCTGGCGGGCGGCGTTGATGGCCGCCGTCACCTGATTGTATTCGCTGCGCGCTTTCTGCTCGGCTTCCTTGGAGCGGATGCCGCGCTCGGCCAGTACGCCCGAGCGGGTCAGCTCCTCGCGCCAATAGGCCGCCTTGGCCTCCAGCTCACTGACCCTGGCGCGGGCCTCGCGGTCGTCGAGGCGGGCCAGCGGCTGGCCTTCCTTGACGCTGTCGCCCTCGGCCGCCAGGATTTCGGCGATACGGCCGGGCATGACCGGAGCGATGCGGGCCCATTTCTCGGCCTCCACCGTGCCGGTGGCGTAGATGGCCTCGACCGCGGGTCCCTTGCGGGGCTCGGCCAGACTGACCGGGATGCCGCTTTTGGCCTGCCACAGCCAGACTCCCCCGGCCACGGCGAGGGCGAGGATCAGCAGCAGCGGCAGGCGAGCGAGCAGGCGGTGGAGCATGGCGGTGAAACTGTAGGCGCTAATATATCATTTGACCAGCGGGTCAGAGTGCGGCCAGTACCTCTTCCACCGCATCCCAGGCGCGGTGAAGCTCGGCCTCGGTGGTGCAATAGGGCGCCAGCAGGTAGAGCACGTTGCCCAGCGGGCGCAGCAGCAGGCCGCGCGCCAGGAATTCCGCCTTCAGCCGCTGGCCGATCCCGGCACCATAGCCCTCGCCGCCGCCTCCCACATCCAGGGCGGCGACGGTGCCGCACAGCCGGGTGCGGCTGACATTTCCCAGGGATTTCAGCCGGTCGAGGCGGGCGCGGTGCAGCGCCTCGGTGGCCTTGACCCGGGCCTGGCACTCGGCGGCCTGCAACAGGTCGAGCGAGGCCAGGGCGGCGGCGCAGCCCAGCGGATTGGCGGTGAAGGTATGGCCGTGCAGGAAGGCGCGGGTGAGGTCCTGGCCGAGGAATTCCCGGAAGATGGACTCCCGCGCCACCGTCATGGACAGGGGCATGAAGCCGCCGGTCAGGCCCTTGGACAGGCAGATCAGGTCGGGCGTCACTCCCGCCTTGCGGCAGGCGAAGAAATCGCCGGTGCGGGAAAAGCCGGTCATGACCTCGTCGAGGATCAGCAGGGTCCCGGCGGCGCGGATGCGCTCCTCCAGCGCCTTGAGGAACTGCGGGCGGCACATGCGCATGCCCGCCGCGCCCTGGATCAAGGGCTCGATGATCACCGCCGAGACGCGGGCTCCCTCGGCGGCCAGCAAGGCGTCCAGCGCGGCTAGCGCCGCCTCCTCCTTGGCCTCCACCGCATCGTCGTCATCCCAGGTGGCGGGGAAGGGGACGGTGCGGAAGGGAAACAGCATCTCGGTCCACTGGTCGAAATAGCCCGACGAGCGCCCGGCCGACATGGCGCCGGCGGTGTCGCCGTGATAGCCGCCCTCGAAGGCCACATAGACGGTGCGGTCCTTGCCCCGGTTGCGCCAGTACTGATGCGCCAGCTTCAGCGCCACCTCCACGGCGGTGGAGCCATCGTCGGAATAGAACACCCGGTCCAGGTCGCCGGGCAGCAGCGCTGTCACCCTCTGGGCCAGCCGGGCGGCGGGTTCATGGGTGAAATCGGCGAAGATCACCTGCTCCAGCCGCATGGCCTGGTCGGCCACCGCCTGGGCGATGGCGGGATGGGCGTGGCCATGCAGGTTGCACCACCACGACGACACCAGATCCAGATATTCGCGGCCATCGGCGGCATAGATGGTCGAGCCCCGCGCCCCCAGGGCCAGGATGGGGGGCGGTGCGGTGCCCGCCTGGGTGAAGGGGTGCCAGACATGGCGGGCGTCCAGCGCCCGAAGCTCGTCATAGGACAGGGTCATGGGGTCAACCGGGGCAGGGGAAATCGGGGGGCGGCAGGCTCGCCACCAGGGTCTCGGTCACGGCGGGCAGCGGCTGGATCTCGGCCAGCACTGTGACGGCGCCGTAATGCTCGATGGCCTGGCGGTTGGCCGGGTTCTTCTGGCCGTTCATCACCACACCCAGGATGGGGACATGGCGACGACGCAGCACCTCCAGGGTCATCAGGGTGTGGTTGATGGTGCCGAGGCCCGAGCGGGCCACCACCACCACCGGCAGCCGCAGCCGCTCCATCAGGTCGACCATCAGCGCGGTCTCGTTGATGGGAACCATGGCGCCGCCGGCGCCCTCCACCACCAGGGCATTGGCGGTGACGGGCGGTGCCAGGGCGGACAGATCGATGCGCACCCGCTCGCGCCGGGCCGCTTCGTGGGGTGACAGCGGCGCCTGCAAGCCCACCGCCGGGGGATGAATCCGGGCGGCGGGGGCGAGGCGGGCGACAGTCATGGAATCCGACGACTCGGACAGCCCGGTCTGGATGGGCTTCCAGTAGTCGGCGGCCCAGTTGCGCACCAGCCAGGCCGAGACCAGGGTCTTGCCCACATCGGTATCGGTGCCGGTGACGAAGACGCCTTTCATGCCGGGCTCCTGGTATGGCTCAGCAGCAGGATATCCCAGGTGACGGCGCAGGGCGAGCCCAGCCCCGCCATGATCCGGCGCAGGCGGCCCGGGGTCAGCGGCCGGTGGCCGGGCCTCGGCGTGCGGGCGCCGATGGCGTCCAGCGCCGCCAGGAAGGCGCGGGCATCGGCGTAGTCCTGGGTGAAGACATGGCGCTCGACCGTGGCACCGGGCAACAGGGCGGCCAAGGCGTCGGCCTCGGGGTAATCGGGCACGCCGGACAGCAGACCCTGGGCGGCATGGGCGACCCGCCATTCCTTGAAGGTGGCCGACCCCAATGTGGCCAGCAGCAGGCTGCCGCCGGGGGCCAGCAGTCCGGCCAGCCGGGTCAGGGTGGCGCCCAGATCATCGAACCACTGCGCCGCCAAGGATGAGGCGATCAGGTCGAAGCCGCCCAGGCCGGGCGCCGGCCGTTCGGCATCCATCGCCAATATGGTCAGGCGGGGATCATCGAGGCGGGCGGTAGCCTCCACCATGGCGGGGCTGAGGTCAGTGGCCAGTAGCGAGGCCCCGGTTGGCAGGCGCTCCAGCAATCGCCGGGTCAGCAGTCCGGTGCCGCAGCCCAGTTCCAGCACCCGGGCGGTGGGCGGCAGGGCGGGCAGCGCCGCCGCCAGCAGGTCGGCGGCACGGGCCTGGGCAAGGGCGGCGGAGTCATAGGTGGCGGCGGCGGCGGAAAAGGCCGCCTCGACCCGGCGCTTACGGTCCATCAGCTCCTCGCCGCCAGCAGCCGCACCCGCGACGCCACCCAGTCGGGATGGGTCAGCGGCAGCAGATGACCGGCGCCCTCCACCAGAACCAGTTCGTCGACGGGAAAGCTGGCGATGCTCATTTCCTTGGGCACGATGGGATCGGACAGCCCGGCCAGGGCCTGGCGCGGGCAGGACAGCATTAGATAGCTGGTGCGCTCGTCGCACTTGCCCAGCCAGGCCAGCGCCTGGGCCAATGGCTCGGCCTCCAGCGCCGAGGTCTCGGGCGCGTCGACCCCGCAGCGGACCAGGAAGTCGCGCAGCACCTCGGCGGGTTCGGTCTCGAAGCGGTCGATCATGCGGTCCACCATGCGCGGCGGCACGCCCTCGATGAAATGCTGGGCGCGGGTGAAACGGGGAAAGGCGTTGATGGCCAGCACCCCCGCCCAGGGCCGGGGAATATTGGCCAGCGCCCAGGCCAGCCCCATGGAATGGGCCACCACCAGCGGCCGCTTGACCTCGGGCCGGTGGGGGCGGCCGTAAAAGCCGAGATCGACCCGCTCGGCGGAGAAATCGGGCAGGCGGTCCAGCAGCGGATCCCAGAACCCGGCGTCGAAGCCCCAGCCATGGACGCAGAGCAGTGCGGTCATCCCACTTCCCCCACCGCCTCGATCACCGCCTGGATCAGTCGGTCGATATCGGTCTCGGAATGCACCGCCGACAGGGCGAAGCGGATGCGGCTGGCGCCCTTGGGCACGGTGGGCGGCCGGATGGCGATGCCCAGGATGCCGCGTGCCTCCAGCGCCTTGGCCACCGCCAGGGTGCGATGCTCGTCGCCCAGGATGACCGGCACGATCTGGGTGGTGGAGGCGCCGGTGTCCAGGCCTTCCGCCCGCAGCGCCGCCCGCAGGCGCGACGCCATCATCTGCAGATGGGTGCGCTCGGCCACCAGTCCGGGCACCAGGTCCAGCGCCGCATCCATGGCGCCCAGCACTGCGGGCGGCAGGGCGGTGGCATAGATCAGGCCCGAGGCGCGGTTGACCAGATAGTCGCGCAGCGCGCGCGAACAGGCCACATAGGCGCCGAAGCCGCCCATTCCCTTGGAAAAGGTCCCCATGGCGACATCGACGCCGTGGCCGGGGGTCAGGCCGAAGCCGGTATCGCCCAGAACGCCGGTGGCATGGGCCTCGTCCAGATAGAGCAGGGCGTTCCAGCGCTTGGCCAAGGCCGCCAGACGCCCCACGTCACTGGCGTCGCCATCCATGCTGAACACCGTCTCGCTGACGATGACCCGGGGGCCGGGGCGATCCGCATGCACCTTCAGCAACTGCTCCAGATGGTCGAGATCGTCGTGGCGATAGCGCAGATGCCTGCCGTCGCCGAGGCGCAGCCCGGCATGCAGGCTGGCATGGATCAGCCGGTCTGAGAGCACCAGCGGCTCGGCCCCCCACAGGGTCTTGTCCAGCAGGGCGGGCAGCACCGAGGCGTTGCACTGCCAGCCGCTGGCCAGGATCAGGGCGGCCTCGGTGCCCTTGGCCCGGGCGATCTTGGCCTCGATGGCCTCCATGGCCGCCAGATGGCCGGTGACAAGGCGCGAGGCGCCGCTGCCCGCGCCCAATTCCCGCGCCCAACGCGAGGCCCGCTCCACCATCAGGGGGTGGCGGGTCAGGCCGAGATAGTCATTGGAGGAAAAATTGATCAGGTCGCGCCCGCCCAGCCGGATACGACCGTTGGGCAGCGGCTCGACGGCGCGGAGCGAGCGCCTGCGCCCGGCCTGGTCCAGGCCGGTCAGGAAGCGCTCGACGATGTGATCCAGTCCATCCATGCCAGGAGTCGTCATAGAGGGTTTTCGCTCCTGTTGCAAAGGGGTGATGCGCGGTTCTACATTGCGCACCCCAAGATGCATCAATAAGGGATCAGCCGGTGAGCACGCAGGCAGCAAGGACGATGGAGGCCGAGAACGGCGGGCTCCGCCATGATTGGACGGCGGAGGAAGTGGGGGCGATCTTCGGCCAGCCCTTCATGGACCTGATCTTCCAGGCCCAGACCGTGCACCGGGCCAATTTCGATCCCAACCGCATCCAGGTGTCCAAGCTGATCTCCATCAAGACCGGCTCGTGCCCCGAAGACTGCTCCTACTGCCCGCAAAGCGCCCACTACGCCACCGGCCTGGAAAAGGAAAAGCTGATGGCGGTGGAAGAGGTGGTCGAAGCCGCCGCCCAGGCCAAGGCCGAAGGCGCGTCGCGCTTTTGCATGGGCGCCGCCTGGCGCGGCCCCAAGGGCGATGATTTCGAGGTGGCGGTGGCCATGATCGAGGGGGTCAAGGCGCTGGGCATGGAAACCTGCGCCACCTTCGGCCTGCTGGACAAGTGGCAGGCGAGCCGCCTGAAGGAAGCCGGTCTCGACTATTACAACCACAATATCGACACCAGCCCGGAACACTATGGCGAGGTCATCACCACCCGGACCTTCCAGGACCGGCTCGACACCCTGGACGTGGTGCGCGATGCCGGGCTGCATGTCTGTTCTGGCGGCATCATCGGCCTGGGCGAGACCACCACCGACCGGGTCAAGATGCTGCTGACCCTGGCCAATATGCCCAAGCATCCCGACAGCGTGCCCATCAACCTGCTGATCCCCATCGCTGGAACCCCCCTGGCCGACGCGGAAAAGCCCGATGCCTTCGATTTCATCCGCACCATCGCCACGGCGCGGATCATCATGCCGAAAAGCTTCGTGCGGCTGTCGGCGGGGCGCGAAGGCATGAGCGAGGAAATGCAGACCCTGTGCTTCCTGGCCGGGGCCAATTCCATCTTCTGCGGCCAGAAGCTGCTGACCGCCAAGAACGCCGCCCCGGGCCAGGACAAGAGCCTGTTCGGACGGTTGGGCCTGTCGCCCATGTAATAGGGCAGCCCCCACCCCGCCCCTCCCCCAACCCTGTTGGGGGAGGGGCGGGGTGGGGGCTGATCCGCCTTCGCCCGCCTAAGCCTTCGGGCGCTTGTCCACCACCCGCTTGGCCTTGCCCATGCTCCGCTCGATGGAGTTGGGAACCAGCACATTGACCTTGGTGCTGATGCCGATGAAGCTCTTGATGTGGTGGGCCAGGTCCTTGGACGCCGCCGCCAGGGCGGAATCGTCGAAGGGCTGGTCGGGGCGGACCTCGACGTTGACGGTGACCGAGTCCAGGTGGCCGTCGCGGGTGACCTCCAACTGGTAATGCGGCGCCAGCCGGTAGTCCTTCAGGATCAGTTCCTCGATCTGGGTCGGGAAGACGTTGACGCCGCGGATGATCAGCATGTCGTCGGACCGACCGGTGATCTTGCCCATGCGCCGCATGCTCCGCGCCGTGCCCGGCAGAAGCTGAGTCAGGTCGCGGGTGCGGTAGCGGATGATGGGCAGCGCCTCCTTGGACAGGCTGGTGAACACCAACTCGCCCATGGAGCCGTCGGGCAGCACCTCGCCGGTATGGGGGTCGATGATCTCGGGATAGAAGTGGTCTTCCCAGATATGCAGCCCATCCTTGGTCTCGACGCATTCGCAGGCGACGCCGGGGCCGATCACTTCCGACAGGCCGTAGATGTCCACCGCCTCGATGCCCATGCGGACCTCGATCTCTTCCCGCATGGCGCCGGTCCAGGGCTCGGCGCCGAAGATGCCGATCTCCAGCGAACAGGTCTTGGTGTCGACGCCCATGCGGTCCATCTCGTCGGCAATGGCCAGCATGTAGCTGGGCGTCACCATGATGATCTCGGGCTTGAAGTCCTGGATCAGCTGAATTTGCTTTTCCGTCTGGCCGCCCGACATGGGAATGACGGTGCAGCCCAGCCGCTCGGCGCCGTAATGGGCGCCAAGGCCGCCGGTGAACAGGCCATAGCCGTAGGAGACGTGGCACTTGTCCTTCTTGCGGCCACCGGCGGCGCGGATGGAGCGGGCCATGACATCGGCCCACATATGGATGTCGTTCTGGGTATAGCCCACCACGGTGGGTTTGCCGGTGGTGCCGGAACTGGCATGGACCCGCACCACCTCGTCCATGGGCACCGCGAACATGCCGAAGGGGTAGGTGTCGCGCAGGTCGGCCTTGGTGGTGAAGGGGAACCTGGCCAGGTCCTTCAGGTCCTTGAAGTCATCGGGGTGGACCCCCTTGTCCTGGCACTTCTTGCGGTAGTGCTCGACGTTATTATAGGCATGGGTCAGCGACCATTTCATGCGCTCGGTCTGCAGCGCGGTGATCTGGTCGCGGCTGGCCACCTCGATGGGGTCGAGCAGGTCTTTCGGCGGCGGAACGCGCCGGGCGGCGGAATTCGACATAGTATCCTCCCGAAGCGGCGAGGCCCTCTGTCGGGGCCTTCGCCGGGTTAGCTTTCTTACACTCTCTCGATGACCATGGCGATGCCCTGGCCGACGCCGATGCACATGGAGGCCAAGGCCCGCTTGGCACCGGTAGTCCTCAACTGGATGGCGGCGGTGGCGATCAGCCGGGCGCCGGTCATGCCCAGCGGATGGCCCAGCGCGATGGCGCCGCCATTGGGGTTGAGGCGGGAATCGTCGTCGGCGATTCCCAATTGGCGGGTACAGGCCAGCGCCTGGGCGGCGAAGGCCTCGTTGAACTCGATCAGGTCGATATCGGCCAGGGTCAGGCCCAGGCGGTCCAGCAGCTTGCGCGAAGCGGGGACGGGGCCGATGCCCATGATGCGCGGCGGCACCCCGGCGGTGGCCATGCCCCGGATGCGGGCCAGCGGCGCAAGCCCCAGCCTGGCCGCCATGGCGGGCGAGGCGATCATCAAGGCGCAGGCGCCGTCATTGACGCCCGAGGCATTGCCAGCGGTGATGGAGCCCCCGGCCCGGAACGGCGCCTTCAGCTTGGCCAGCGCCTCCATGGTGGTGGCGCGGGGATGTTCGTCCTTGTCGACGATGGTGACCTCGCCCTTGCGGCCGGGAATCTCGACGGGGGCGATTTCCTGGGCCAGGCGGCCATTGGCCTGGGCGGCCGAGGCCTTGGCCTGGCTGGCCAGGGCGAAGGCGTCCTGGTCATCGCGCGAGATATTGAACTCAGCCGCCACGTTCTCGGCGGTCTCCGGCATGGAATCGGTGCCGTACTGCTTTTCCATCAGGGCATTGACGAAGCGCCAGCCGATGGTGGTGTCATAGATGCGGGCGTCGCGGGAAAAGGCGGAATCGCCCTTGGGCATCACGAAGGGGGCGCGGCTCATGCTTTCCACCCCGCCCGCGATCATCAGCTGGGCCTCGCCGGTCATGACGGCGCGCGCGGCATAGCCCACCGCATCCATGCCCGAGCCGCACAGCCGGTTCAAGGTGGTGCCGCCCACTTCGACCGGCAGCCCGGCCAGCAGCAGCGCCATGCGCGCCACATTGCGGTTGTCCTCGCCCGCCTGGTTGGCGCAGCCATAGACCACCTCGTCCAGTTGGCTCCAGTCCAGACCGGCATGCCGCGCCATCAGCGCCTTGATGGGATGGGCCGCCAGATCATCGGTGCGCACGCCGGACAGCACACCGCCGTAACGGCCGATGGGGGTGCGGACGGCATCACAGATCAGCGCTTCGAACATCATTCATTCCCTTCGACGATGGAGCCCGGGAGGGTGCGGCTCTGGCCGCGAAACAGCGCCACCACCACGCCATCCTGGTTGGTGACGGTGCAATCATAAAGGCCGGTGCGGCCCTTCAGGTGGATTTCGCGGCACTCGGCGCTCAGACGGTCGCCCAACTGGGCGGCGGCGGGATAGGCGATGGTGCAGCTTTGCGCCACCGCGATATGGCCGTGGGAATTGCAGGCAAAGGCGAAGGCGGTGTCGGCCAGGGCGTAGCTGATGCCGCCATGGCAGGTGGATACCCCGTTCAGCATGTCGGGCCGCACCGTCATGGATAGCAGGGCATAGCCCGGGGCCACCTTGTCGACCCGCATGTCCAGCAGGCGGGACACCGCGTCACGCTGGCTCATGACCGCGGCGACCCTTTCGGCCGTAACCTGAGCTTTGCGTTTGTCCGGCATTACGGTCCCTGCAATCATTTAATTTGGTACTGTAATACCGAATTAGGGCGGGGCTCGTCAATCACCGCTTCGGTTCTTTTTCTTGCAAGGATTCCAGGCAGGCAGTACGGTCGAGCCTCCGGATAGCCGGGCTAAAGGACTCGCCCAGGTGCTTGTTATTAAAGAGTTTGTAAAGAAGATCCTGGCGGTCGTGTTCTCGGGCATGACCATGGCGGAGATTTTCGACCTGTTCCTGCCGACCCGGCAGTCGGCATTCGTGCAACGGCGCCGGGCCTTGCTGATCCTGTCGCGTGTCCGATTGGTGGCGGCCACCTTCGCGGTGTTGACCCCCCTTTGGATTCCCGTCGATCTCATCATCTTCGAGACGTCGCTGGCCATGTATCTGGCGGCGCTTCGCGTCCTGGCCTGTATCGCCTTCGCGGTGCTGGCCCTGTCGTTCAGGGGCTCGGACAGCGTGGCGGTGGCTCGGTGGGGCATGATCTGGCTGCTGGTGATTCCCACGGTGTTCTTCCTGATCAGCCATCCGCTGCTGGGACAATTCGCCATCAACGATCCGGCACAGCAGGTGATCGCCGCCGGTTACGCCTTCCTGCCCTTCGTCATGGTGGCGGGGCTGTCGGTGTTTCCCATCACCGCCCTGGAAGGGGCGCTGCTGGGCCTGCCGCTGGTGCTGGCCTATCTGCTGACCGGCTTGCTGGGCTATCAGCTGCTGCCGTTTGCTTCCCATCTTGGCGCCCAATGGCTGTTGCTTCTGCTGGCCTCGGTTTCGACCCTGGCGGGCATGAGCCAGCTTCATTTCATGAGCCAGCTGGTGGACCAGTCGTCCCATGACGGGCTGACGCGGGCCTATAACCGCCGGGTCGGGGAAGAGATGCTGGTGCAGCAGTTCGTCACCGCCGCCCGTTCGCAGACGCCCCTGGCGCTCGCCTTCGTCGATCTGGACAACTTCAAGTCCATCAATGACAAATACGGCCATGAAGAGGGTGACAACGCGCTGCGTGCCGCCTCGACCAGCTTGCGCAAGGTCCTGCGCCGAGGCGACATCCTGATCCGCTGGGGCGGCGAGGAGTTCCTGGCCGTCATGCCCAACACCGATCCCGCCGGGGCATCCATCGCGGTGCAGCGGATGCGTCAGGCGGGGCTGGGTATCCGTCCCGATGGCAAGCCGCTGACCGCTTCCATCGGCGTGGCCGAGCGTCTGGCCGATGGGATCGAGACTTGGACCGATCTGGTGGAAAAGGCCGATCAGCGCATGTATTTCGCCAAGCAGAACGGCAAGGACCGCGCCATCGGCTGTGGCGAGACGCCCATCGTCGCCGAGACCGCCTCCGCCTGATCGGCCGGGCGTCTTACGGCGCCAATTCGAAAATCCCCTCGATCTCCACCGCCACGTCCAGCGGCAGCGACGGCGCCCCAACCGCGACGCGGGCATGACGCCCGGCCTCGCCCAGGACTTCCACCATCAGGTCCGAGGCGCCATTGACCACCTTGGGCTGGTCGGTGAAGGAGGCCGTGCAGGCGACGAAGGCGGTCAGCCGGACCAGACGGCGCACCCGCTCCAGATCTCCTCCGGCGGCGGCCCTGGCCTGGGCCAGCAGGTTCAGGGCGCACAGCCGGGCGGCGCGAACGCCCTCTTCCAGGCTGACGCTGTCGCCCAGCTTGCCGGTGACCACCGGCTTGCCGCCCTCCAAGGGCAATTGCCCGGACACGAACAGCAGGTTGCCGGTGATGACGAAGGGGACGTAGTTGGCCACGGCGACGGCGGGGGTCGGCAGGGTGATGCCCAATCGGGCAAGGCGCTCGGTGACGGTTCCGCTCATGGCTGTCTGCTCCGGACTGGGCAAGGAAAGGGTGAAAAGGGTAGCGCGGCTGGACGGACGGGGAAAGCCTTGCGTTTTCGCCATGGGCCCATGCGGTGGCAAGGGGTGTTACGGGAGGGATGTCTCACCTAAATTTTGTAGAGTGATTACAAATATCAGGTTGCCGCCATGTCCTTGTCTCCCACGATGAAGTCCTGTTCTCCGCTGGATGTTCCCGCCGCATCCGGTCGCGGTCTGATCAGCGCCCTGCGGGGCAGCCGTCTGGTCCGGCGTCTGGAGGTTCTGGCCGCCCGCCGAGCCTTGAAGGCCGAACTGGATCGCCTCGACCATCGGGAATTGCACGACCTTGGCATCGACGCGGCTGGGGTCGATGGCTTTGTCGCCAGTTGGACCCCGGCCTGGAAGAACTGATCCCCGCACTTCGCCTGATTGATCCCGTCGGCCCGTCATGGTTCAATCCCCCGTATCGGTTTGAGCGGAGGTCTGAAGTTGGCCCGTTGGCGCGCTGCCCTTGCGGCCCTGGTGGTCGCTATACCCGTGTCCGGGGCTTCTGCCCGGGATTTGGTGGTCGGGGTCGAGGCCATCGACTACGCACCGGTTTATGGCATGCGCGGCGGCGAATTCATCGGTGCCGCCCGGGAAATCCTCGACGCCTTCGCGCGTGACCAGGGGCATCGGCTGACCTATCGGCCATTTCCGGTCAAGCGGTTGCTGGCGGAACTGATCCACGGCGGGATCGATCTGAAGTTTCCCGACAGTCCCGACTGGCAGGGCGCGGTGCGCAAAGATGTTCCCATCGCTTATTCCAAGCCGGTGATCGCTTATATCGACGGCACGGTGGTGCGGGCCGAGCGGGTTGGAGCCGCCCCGGAAACCATCGCCAGCCTGGGAACGGTGGCCGGATTCACTCCCTTCGCCTGGCAGGACAGCATCAAGGCGGGCAAGGTCAGTCTGACCGAGAATCCAGGGTTCGAGGCGCTGCTGAAGCAGTTGCAGATCGGCCGGATCGATGGCGCCTATGCTAATGTGGCGGTGATGCTGACGGCCGCCGAGGTGGTTCTGGGCAATCCTGGCACCCTGGCCTATGCGCCGGGCCTGCCCCATATCGCCGATTCCTATCGCCTGTCGTCGTACAA
Source organism: Paramagnetospirillum marisnigri (assembly GCF_001650715.1). Classification (GTDB taxonomy): domain Bacteria; phylum Pseudomonadota; class Alphaproteobacteria; order Rhodospirillales; family Magnetospirillaceae; genus Phaeospirillum; species Phaeospirillum marisnigri. The sequence goes on from NZ_LWQT01000131.1 coordinate 19,293, forward strand.
GAGCCCCGAGATCGTCGCCGAATTCGACGAATGGCTGGGGCGCAACGGCAAGCTGGTGGCCGAGATCATCAGCCGAACCGGTGCCGAGCGCGGCATCCGCTGATCTTCCCGATTGAAAAGGAATTTGGGCCGACCCCTTGCGAGGTCGGCCCGTCCCGGTCACGGGTGGAGGAGATGAAGGGAGCCACACCCGCGACCGTGTTCTATTGCTCCCAATTCCTCAGCTGCAGCCGGTGGTGCCGCCGCAGGTGTCGCACTTCAGGCAGGTGCCGTTACGCACCAGGGTGAAGTTGCCGCATTCGGGGCAGGCATCGCCCTCGTAGCCCTTCATGCGGGCGGTGCGGATCTGCTCGGCGCGGGCGTCGAATTCCATGATCAGCGCCTCGGTGTCGCCGCCGACGCTCACCACCGCCGGGGCCGCCGCCGCCAGCTGCATGCCGCCGCCGGAAATGTCGGTGGACATGGAAGTGGGGCCGTTGCCGCGCTTCAGGAACAGCAGGTTGGAGCGGACATAGCCCTTGGAGGCCACCTTCTCCACCACCGCCAGATGCTGGTTCTGCTGGTCGAGCTGGCTTTCCGAGGCGCCGCGGCCGATGGCGTCGGGGGTCAGGTCGGCCGGTTCCACATGGGCCAGGTCGTTGCGGCCCAGATAGGAGATGGCCAGTTCGCGGAAGATGTAGTCCAGGATGGAGGACGACATCTTTATGGTCTCGTTGCCTTCGACCATGCCCGAGGGCTCGAAGCGGGTGAAGGTGAAGGCCTCGACGAATTCCTCCAGCGGCACGCCGTATTGCAGGCCCACCGAGATGGCGATGGCGAAATTGTTCATCATGGCGCGGAAGGCGGCACCTTCCTTGTGCATGTCGATGAAGATCTCGCCCAGCTTGCCGTCCTCGTATTCGCCGGTGCGCAGATAGACTTTGTGGCCGCCGACGATGGCCTTCTGGGTATAGCCCTTGCGACGGTCAGGCAGCTTGGCGCGGCGCTGCACCTGGATCACCCGCTCGACGATGCGCTCGGCGACGATCTCGGCCCGAGAGGCGGCGCTGGCCTCGGCCAGTTCATCGGCCAGGGCACCCGCGTCGTCCAGCAGCGAGGCCTGCAGCGGCTGGCTGAGCTTGGAACCATCGCGATACAGCGCGTTGGCCTTCACGCCCAGGCGCCAGGACAGCATATAGGCTTCCTTGCAATCCTCCACCGTGGCCGAGTTGGACATGTTGATGGTCTTGGAAATGGCGCCGGTGATGAAGGACTGGGCGGCGGCCATCATGCGGATATGGGCTTCCACCGACAGCGAGCGCTTGCCGATGCGGCCGCAGGGGCTGGCGCAGTCGAACACCGGCAGATGCTCGGCCTTGAGGAAGGGGGCGCCTTCCAGGGTCATGGCGCCACTGCAATAGGTGTTGGCGGCGTCGATCTGGTCGCGGGTGAAGCCCAGGAAGTCCAGCATGTCGAAGCTGAAATCATTCAGCTTGGCCGCCGGGATGCCCAGGGTCTCGGTGCAGAACTGTTCGCCCAGGCTGTACTTGTTGAAGACGAACTTGATGTCGAAGGCGGCTTCCAGCTGGCTTTCCAGCTTTTCCAGGGTCTCCTCGTCGAAGCCCTTGGCGCGCAAGCTGTCATGGTTGATGTGCGGCGCGGCGCGCAGGGAACCGTGGCCGACCGCGTAGCGGATCATCTCGGCGATGTCGTCGGCGGCATAGCCCAGGGTGCGCAGCGCCTCGGGAACCATGCGATTGATGATCTTGAAATAGCCGCCGCCGGCCAGCTTCTTGAACTTCACCAGGGCGAAGTCGGGTTCGATGCCGGTGGTGTCGCAATCCATCACCAGGCCGATGGTGCCGGTGGGGGCGACCACGGTGGTCTGGGCGTTGCGGAAACCGTGCTTCTCGCCCTTGGCCAGGGCCTCGTCCCACGACTGGCGCGCGGCGGCCACCAGCGGCTCGTCCGGGCAATTGGCCGAGTCCAGCGGCACCGGCAGCACCGACAGGTTCTCATAGCCGGTGCCCAGGCCATAGGCGGCGCGGCGGTGGTTGCGGATGACGCGCAGCATGGCGGCGCGGTTCTTCTCGAACCCCTCGAAGGCACCCAGTTCCTCGGCCATGTCGGCCGAGGTGGCATAGGCCTCGCCGGTGGTCAGCGCGGTGATGGCGGCGATCAGGGCGCGGCCCTTGTCGCTGTCATAGGGAATGCCCGACGCCATGAGCAGGCCGCCCACATTGGCATAGCCCAGGCCCAGGGTGCGGAACTCGTAGGACAGCTCGGCGATGCGGGGCGAAGGGAACTGCGCCATCAGCACCGAGATTTCCAGCACCATGGTCCACAGCTTCACCGCGTGGCGATAGCCCTCCACGTCGAAGCTGCCATCCTCCTGGCGGAAGCACATCAGGTTCAGGGACGCCAGATTGCAGGCGGTGTCGTCCAGGAACATGTATTCCGAGCAGGGGTTGGACGCGTTGATGCGACCCGATTCGGGGCAGGTGTGCCACTCGTTGATGGTGGTGTCGAACTGGATGCCGGGATCGGCGCAGGCCCAGGCGGCCTCGCCGATCTGCTCCCACAGGTCGCGGGCCTTGATGGTCTTGGCGATCTTGCCGTTCTTGCGATGGGTCAGGTTCCAGTCGCCGTCATTGATGACGGCGTTGAGGAAGCCGTTGTCGACCCGCACCGAATTGTTGGAATTCTGGCCCGAGACGGTGAGATAGGCTTCGGAATCCCAGTCGGTGTCCAGCACCGGGAAGTCGATCTGGGTATAGCCCTGGCGGGCGAACTGGATGACGCGCTGGATGTAGTTTTCCGGAATCTCGCATTTGCGGCCGTCAAGGATGGCGCGCTTCAGCCGCGCGTTGCGCTTGGGGTCGAAGCGGGCATCACCGTCCTCGCCGTCCCATTCGCGGCAGGCGGCCATGACCTCGGTCAGGGTACGGGCGGCCAGACGCGACCCGGCGACCAGGGCGGCCACCTTCTGCTCCTCGCGCACCTTCCAGTCGATGAACTTCTCCACGTCGGGATGGTCCACGTCCACCACCACCATCTTGGCGGCGCGACGGGTGGTGCCGCCCGACTTGATGGCGCCGGCGGCGCGGTCGCCGATCTTGAGGAAGCTCATCAGGCCCGACGAGCGGCCGCCGCCCGACAGCTTCTCGCCCTCGCCGCGCAGCTTGGAGAAGTTGGTGCCGGTGCCCGAGCCGTATTTGAACAGCCGGGCCTCGCGGACCCACAAATCCATGATGCCGCCGTCATTGACCAGATCGTCCTCGATGGACTGGATGAAGCAGGCATGGGGCTGGGGATGTTCGTAGGCGGACTTGGAGCGCACCAGCTTGCCGGTCTTGTAGTCCACATAGGAATGGCCCTGGCCGGGGCCATCGATACCATAGGCCCAATGCAGGCCGGTGTTGAACCACTGCGGCGAATTGGGCGCGCCCATCTGGCGGGCCAGCATGCAGGCCATTTCATCGCGGAAGGCCTGGGCGTCCTCCTCGGCGTTGAAATAGCCGCCCTTCCAGCCCCAATAGGTCCAGGTCCCGGCCAGACGGTCGAACACCTGCTTGGCGCTGGTTTCGCCCGCGACACGCTCTTTCTCGGGCAGGGCGGCCAGGGCCTCGGTATCGGGCTCATGGCGGCACAGCCACTCGGGCACGTCCTTTTCGGGCACGCGCTTCAGCCGGGCGGGCACCCCGGCCTTGCGGAAATACTTCTGGGCCAGGACATCGCAGGCCACCTGCGACCAGTCGGCGGGAACCTCGATATCCCCGGCCGAGAACACCACCGATCCATCGGGATTGCGGATCTCGCTCGACGCCTTGCGGAATTCGATTCCGGCGTAAGCGGTTTCACTGGCCTTGGTATAATAGCGCTGGACCCGCATCTGCTTCCCCTCTGGTTCGACTGGTCTTATCCGACTCTCGGTCGAAGTGGCGCGAAAACAGTGGGGGCGCATCAATGGCGCCACTCCCCTTCCCGCGTCGCGCCACTATATCTAGTGGCTCTCCCTCGACAGCGACGCAGCCTATGCCAGGGCCGGGGGCGCCGTCAAGATATAGTTCATTCACAAACATTACCTACGAGATGCAGTGGATACCCGATATATTGTGTTGAAATTCATCGAAAATTTCAAAATGAGGTATGTGTCGTTGTGAACGCGAACCCCTCTGGACGGAACGGGGCGGATTTGCCTATAGTCCGCCCGTGGTTTGTGACGCGAGGACGACAATGGCGACGCTGGGCACCCTGATTTACACCTGGACCAAGGGCAAGCTGGTGGGCACCGACACCGCCGGCAACCGCTACTTCACCGAGCGTTCCGCGGCCAAGGGGCGCCGGACCAAGCGCTGGGTGCTGTTTTCGGGCAAGGCCGAGGCGTCGAAGATTCCGCCGGAATGGCATGCCTGGCTGCACTATACCTCGGACAAGCCGCTGACCGACGCGACGCGCCAGTCCTGGCAGAAGCCGCACGAGGCCAACAGGACCGGCTCGCCCGAGGCCTATCTGCCTCCTGGCCACGATCTGGCCGGCGGCGTGCGCGAGCGCGCCACGGGCGATTACGAGGCATGGCGCCCGTAGGATTCTGGCCATAGGGGGTGGATGCATGGTGACCCGTGACGACCGCGACACCGTAACCGGCGGCGCTGTCGTCGTGGTCGGGGCCTTGTTGCTCGGCCTCGCCTTCATGCTGGGCGGAACCGGCTCTCGCTCCGACGACGGTTACACCCTGCAGGCCCGGTTCAACAAGGCCGATGGCATCGGCATCGGCAGCCATGTCCGGCTGTCGGGCACGGTGGTCGGCAAGGTGACCGAACAGGGTCTTGACGACAGCTACCGCGCGGTATTGACCCTGCGCCTGCGCCCTGATCTGCAGCTGACCTCCGATACCGCCGCGGTGATCTATACCGACGGCTTGCTGGGCGCCAAGTTCATTGAGCTGAAGCTCGGCGGCGACGAGGTCATGCTGAAGCCCGGTGCCGAAATCATGTATACCCAGGACGCGGTGGTGATCGAGGATCTGCTGGACATGATCATCCAGCAGGCGCGGGCCAAGCGCGGCTATCTGGACAAGCCCTTGCCGTCGACCACCAACTGAGGACATGACCCATGGGACGGAATCTGATCGAAACCATCATGGGGGCGGTGGTGCTGGTGGTGGCGGGATTCTTCCTGGTCTTCGCCTATACCCACGCCAATATCAAGAAGATCGAGGGCTATACGGTCCAGGCCAGCTTCACCAGCGTTGGCGGCCTGGATACCGGCGCCGACGTCAAGATCAACGGCATCAAGGTCGGCACCGTGCTGTCCCAGTCCCTGGACCCGGTCACCTATGACGCGGTGGTCAAGCTGACCGTCGCCCACGGCATCCGTCTGCCCGAGGATACGGTGGCCAGCATTTCCAGCGAGGGGCTGCTGGGCGGGAAATTCGTCAAGCTGGCGCCCGGCAAGTCCAAGACCATGCTGGCCGATGGCGCCAATCTTGGCCCGACCAAGAATTTCAAGTCCATCGAGGAAATGGTGGGCAACCTGATTTTCCTCGCCACCGCCGATAATGCGCCGCCCGCCAAGGCGGCCGAGCCCTCGGACGCCAAATGAGGTCGGGGCCGATCCTGGCGGCCCTGTCGCTTGGGCTGGGCCTGCTGCCCGCCGCCGCCGGGGCCCAGGGCGGCGACCTGCCGTTCGATATCGCCATCTTGCAGGGACTGGACAAGGTCACCGCCCGTGTCGTGACCATCGAGGCGCCGGTGGGGGTGCCGGTGCGTATGGGGGCGTTGGAAATCGTCGCCCGGGCCTGCAAGAAGCGCCGTCCCGAGGATCAGCCGGAAAGCGCCGCTTTCCTCGATATCTGGGAACTGCGTCCCGATCTGCCCGCCACCGGCCTGTTCCGGGGATGGATGTTCGCTTCCAGCCCGGCGCTGTCGGCCATGGAACACCCGGTCTACGACATCTGGGTGCTGGACTGCCGCAACGCCAAGGGGCGTTGACCCTCTCTCCGCCGGAAAGAGGGTCGCGCTGACCGCGTGTCAGCCGACGGTGTAGCCGCCGTCGACCACGATCTCCTGGCCCCAGATATTCTTCGCCGCGTCCGAGCACAGGAAGGCCGCGGTCTTGGCGATGTCGGCGGGCTCGCCGAAAGCGCCCGGCAGCAGCCGGGCGGTCACCTGGCCGGCCACAGCCTGCAGCACATCGGGGGGAAGTCCAATGCTGCCCCAGATGGGGGTGGCGATGGGGCCGGGGGCCACCGAGTTGACGCGGATGCCCTGGGGGGCCAGTTCGGCGGCGAGGGTCTGCGAGAACGACTTCAACGCGGCCTTGCTGGCGCTGTAGATGGCCAGCCCCGGAAAGCCGACCTGGGTCAGGAAAGTGGTGACGAACAGCACCGATCCCCCCTTGCGGATATGGGGCAGGAAGCCCCGGACGGTCTGCACCGCGCCGACGAAATTGACCGAGAATTGCTGGTGTATGGCGGCGGTGTCGCTATCGGCGAAGGACGCCACCTTGGCGATTCCGGCATTGGGGATGACGATGTCGACGCCGCCGAAGCGTTTCACGCTTTCCGCGACAAGGCGGGACAGGTCATCGGCATTGGTGACATCGCCGGGGACCACCAGAACCCGGTCCTGGTTGTTGGCCGCGATCTCGGCCAAAGGAGCCGGATTGCGGCCGAACACCACGATCTTGGCGCCTTGGGCGAGGAAGGTATCGGCCATGGAACGGCCAATGCCGCTGCCGGCGCCGGTGATGACGGCGACCTTGTCTTGGAGGGAATTCGACATTTGTCAGGAGTGTCCTCGACCAGAGTAGGGGAGGCACCACAGGCCATGGTTCTGCTGACCACGGCATTGAGGGCGGTCAAGTCAACCCGACAGCGCCCTTTCCCAGGGTATGTCCGGGCCGCGGCTGAAATATGCCGGGCGTTGGATGGCGTTGGACAGGCGCGCCTTGTAGTCGTCGCGGGGAATTTCCACCGCGCCGAAGCGCGCCAGATGGTCGGTGATGAACTGGACGTCCAGCAGGCTGAAGCCGCCATGCTTCAACCGCGCCACCAGATGCACCAGGGCGGTCTTGGAGGCATCGGTCTCGCGCGAGAACATGCTTTCGCCGCAGAAGGCGCCGCCCAGGGCCAATCCGTACAAGCCCCCCACCAATCGTCCATGGCGCCAGGTCTCTACCGAATGGGCCAGTCCGAGATGGTGCAGTTCCACGAACAGCCTGACGATCTCCTCGTTGATCCAGGTGTCGGGGCGATCAGGTGCCGCCTCGCCGCAGGCCCGCATCACCGCTTCGAACTCGGTGTCGATTCGGATGTCGAAATGCTCCGCTTTCAGGGTCTTGCGCAGCGAGCGCGGGACGTGGAACCCGGCCAGGGGAAGGATGCCCCGCAGCGTGGGGTCGACCCAGTACAAGGTGGTGTCGTCGCGGGTGCGCGCCATGGGGAAGATTCCCATGGCGTAGGCGCGCAGCAACTGGTCGACGGTCAGAGGCCCCATCTCCCATAGCTACCGCATTCGGTGGCGCGGGGGAAGAGGGGGGGAGAACCTTGCCCAGGTCGGGCACTGCCCATATAATAGACCGCACTTGGCCGATGAATGATTTTTGTGCAGGACTCATGAAGCCCGAGAAGTTGCAGTGGGAATTCTGGAGCGAGGATCTGGCGGTGGGTCACGCCGCCGTGGATGATGACCACAAGCGGATTCTTCAGTTCATCGCCAGGCTGCAGGAAGCCTTCCAGCGCGGCGAGGACCGGCAGGTGGTGGCCGAGGGCATCGCGGTGATCTCCGACTATTCCAACGGCCATTTCCGGCGCGAGGAGCGCATGCTGGAGGCCGCGGGCTACGCCCATCTGCCGCAGCACAAGGCCCGGCATGAGAGCTTCCGCACCTATGTCGCCCATGCCACCGATCCCGAGCATCCCATCGACCAGGGCGACCTGCTGTCCTATCTGGTGGACTGGTGGGTGGGGCATATCGCGGCCGAGGACAAGATGTATCGCGCCTCGCTGGTGGGCAAGGACGCGTTGATCAGGGCGGCCTTCGCCGACACCTAGTGTGGTGAATTTGAAGTTCCTATCATTTATCCACGGGCTGCTTTAGGAACTTCAAATTCGCAAACCACACTAGAAACAATGAGTTGCAGGTGTCCTGATCGATTCTGAAATTCGGAATACGGCTGGGATAAATGATACGAATTTCAGAATCGGGACACCGAGGGGGATAAGAAACAGGCATGAGCATGGCGTATACCCCCATCCTGGCGGCGGACAGCTACAAGGCCAGCCACAAATGGCAGTATCCCGAGGGCACCGAATACGTGTCGTCGTATATCGAGGCCCGCGCCAACAACAGCGGTCTCGATCTGCCGGGCTCGGTGTTCTTCGGCCTGCAGCCGCTGCTGCGGCAATGGGCCGAGACCCCCATCACCGATTCCGATATCCGGCGCTCGGCGGCGGTGTTCGCCGCCCATGGCGTGCCCTTTTTCGAGGAAGGCTGGCGCTGGATTCTCGATGCCCATCAGGGCCGCCTGCCGGTGGAGGTCCGTGCCGTGGCCGAAGGCTCGGTGGTGCCGTTCAACAATGCGGTGGTGCAGGTGGTCAATACCGACCCCAAGGCCTTCTGGCTGACCTCCTATCTGGAGACCGGCTTGCAGCGGGCGGTGTGGTACGCCTCGACCGTGGCGACCGTCTCGTGGTCGGTCAAACGCATCCTGCGCGAATTCTGGGCCTTGACCTCGGATTCGCCGGTGGAAAGCCTGGACTTCAAGCTGCATGATTTCGGGGCGCGCGGCGCCAGCTCGGGTGAAAGCGCCGCCCTGGGCGGCATGGCCCATCTGGTCAATTTCAAGGGCACCGACACGGTGGAAGCCCTGCTGGCCGCCGATGAATTCTATGGCGAGGCCATGGCCGGGTTCTCCATTCCGGCGGCCGAGCATTCCACCATCACCAGTTGGGGCCGCGACGGCGAGGTGGCGGCCTATGCCAATATGCTGCGCCAGTTCGGCGGGCCGGGGCGGCTGGTGGCGGTGGTGTCGGATTCCTACGACGTGTTCCACGCGGTGGAAAAGCTGTGGGGCGAGGAATTGCGCGCCCAGGTGCTGGACATAGGCGGCACCCTGGTGATCCGCCCCGATTCCGGCGATCCGGTGACGGTGGTGGCCCGGGTTCTGGATCTGGCGGCCAAGGCCTTCGGCACCGAGACCAACGCCAAGGGCTATCGGGTGCTGAATCCGGCGGTGCGCGTCATCCAGGGCGATGGCGTCAATCCAAAATCCATCCGCGCCATCCTGCAGCGCATGAAGAACGATGGCTTCGCCATCGACAACATCGCCTTCGGCATGGGTGGTGCCCTGTTGCAGAAGGTCGACCGCGATACCTTCTCCTGGGCCATGAAGGCCTCGGCCATCGGCATCGGCGGCCACTGGCGCGATGTCTACAAGGAACCGGTCACCGACCAGGGCAAGGGGTCCAAGCGCGGCCGTCTCGCCCTGGTCCGGGACCACGGGCTGGGACTGCGCACCGTGCCGCTGGATTCTGTTCCCGACGCCGACAACCTGCTGCGCCCGGTGTTCCGCGATGGAATCCTGCTGGCGCCCACCACTTTCGCCGAGGTCAGGGCACGGGTGGCGGAGACGCTTTAGGCAGGTAGAAGCGTCCCGTCAGCCCGACCCGGGCCACCCGGTAGGACAAGTCCAACTCGTCGTGGACGTCGTCGCCGAAATTGACGAAGCGGGGGGGGATCACCTGCTGGCCGGGGGCCTCGTGGAGGGGGTGTTCGCGCTGCGAGATCATTTGCAGCACCGCCACTTCATGGCGCCGCAGCATGCCCACCAGCTGGTCGGCGGGAAGCCGCCCGGTCAGGCTGGCCTGCAACAGGTTGTAGGGGTCGATCCACACCCCCTTGCCCGCCTTCAGGCATAGCAGCATGGATTCGCAGATGGCCGGGCCGGGCAGTCCACTCAGATAGGCCACGTCCTCGGCGAACAGGCGTTCGCGCTCGGAATAGTCCCCCAATGCGTCCACCACGATCCGGCCAAAGGTCTGGGGCGCGATCAGCAGCACGCCGAAATTGACCAGCAGCGCCGCCGCCAGGGCGCTTTGCCGGGGCAGGGCAGTCTGGCGGCGAATCCAGGCCAGCAGCAGGCCGCAGCCCATGGCGCTGCCGATCAGCGTGTCGAAATAGATATTGATGTCGACTCCGGCGCCGCTGGCGAAGCCGAAGCCGATCAGCAGGCCCAGCGCCAGATAGGCTCCGACCATGGATTTGGCCGCCGACTGCCGGGGGACCAGCACCATGAACAGCAAGGAAGCGGCCAGGGGAATCTGGAGATGCCCCAGCATTTCCATGCTCAGCAGGAAGCCTCGGGTGGGGTCATAGATGCGCGAGGCCAGCAGACGGTGGAAGAAATCCGTGCCGAAGGCGGCCAGGATCACCGCCAGCGCCAGCGCCATCAGGGCCAGGGTGGCGCCGAGGAAGGCGAGGCGGGCCTTGGGCGGCGATTGCCACAGGGCGTGAATGGTGACCACCAACGGCAGCGCCAGGACATTGTGCTTGGTCAGCAGGCCCAGGGCGAACAACACCGCCACCAGCACCAGCCGGGCCGGGGTGGCGGGACCGCCGACATAAATGGCGAAGCCCAGGCACAGCAGACCCTGGGCCAACAGTTGCGGATCATTGACGCCCACATAGTCGGTGGCGAAGGCGCAGAACAGGCCAAGACAGGTGGCGGCGGCGAAGACGGCATCGGTACGGTCGCCACCGCCCGCGCGGGTGACGACGCCACAGGATAGGGAAATGGTCGCCACCGCCAGCGCCGAAAGCGCACGGCCCACCAGCAGGGGATCGCCCAGCAGCGAGCCCAGCACTCCGACCAGATAGAAGGACAGTGGCGGGTAATTGTTGAAGAACAGCGGGCCGGGGGTGGTGTAGGGCGACTCGCCCCGGGCGGCGATGGATTGGAGGAAGGCGTTCCAGCCCTCGTTGTAGTCGATCTCGAATCCGGCACCGATCCGCCACAGCGGATAGGCGAAGGCGGCCGCCGCCAGGGCGGCCAGCACCAGGGTGACGGCGCGATAGGATGATTCGATCTTGGGCACGGATTCCCGTTCTCTCGCCGCGGGGCCAAGCCAGAGTGTTTAAACGCCCGTTAGAGGCAAGTCCAGCCCGTCAGTCCTTGATGCCGTGGCTACGCCACAGTCGGGCCAGGGTCTGGTCCTTGGCCATGGCCGCCAGCAGCCGGTTGATTTCGGCAACCGATATGGTGCCGCCGGGCCGCACCAGGGCGCGATGGGCATAGCGCTGGTCGAAAGTGTCCGAGATCAGCAGGCGTTGGTCCAGTCCGGGACGCTCCCGCAGATAGCGCTTCAGATAGGCGTCGGTCACCACCGCCACATCGCCGCGATCCTTCAGGATCATCTCGATGCTGGCGGCGTTGTCGTTGACCAGGGCCATGCGGAACCGGCTGGACAGGGTGCGGGGATCGGCCTCGAACCCGGCGAAGCCGTAATGGTAGCCCAGGATACCCACCATGCGCTTGCCCGAGAGGTCCTTGAAATAGTCCTGGCCCCGGCCGGGCTGGGCCTGGGCGATATACAACTCGCCGCCGTCCAGAAAGACATCGGAGGCATCCACGGCGATCTTGTGGTCACGCCAGCCCCAGTCGGGGCTTTCGAATAAAATGACATCGAATTTGCGGTCTTCGAAATCCTTGTAACGGCGGTTGGGCGAGGTCAGCACGAAGCGGAAGTCGTAGCGGTCCTGGTAGCGGTTCAATTCGTCGATCAGGGCCAGCGTCAGGCCGCCGGTCTTGCCGCCGGGAAGGGAGTCGACAAAGGGGCCGAACTCATAGCCGCCGACCATCACGACTTCCCGGGCCGAGGCGGAATGTCCCACCAGCAAGGCCAGGATCAGAACCAGCGTCCTCAGCATTCTGACTATCCAATTGTTACATTGTGTCACGCAACCGCTAATATGCCTTAGGTCCTAGGAAAGGGGAAGGGCGGGCCTGACATTGCTCCCATGTCCCTTTGCCCGGGGCGTTGGGGATGGGGTATCCTGGCTGCCGCTCTCACCCCCGGGGAAGCCTCGATGCCTTTCGCCACCGCCATCCATGACCGCTATTTCGAGGATTACATCAAGGGCGAGGTCCACACCTTCGGCTCCACCGAAGTAGTCGAGGCCGAGGTCATCGATTTCGCCCGCAAGTTCGATCCCCAGGATTTCCACACCGATCCCGATGCCGCCGCCCGCACGGTGTTCGGCGGGCTGATCGCCAGCGGCTGGCATACCGCCGCCATGATGATGCGCATGTATGCCGACCACTACCTGACCAAGGTGGCGAGCCTGGCCTCGCCCGGCCTGGACGAATTGCGCTGGATCATGCCGGTGCGGCCGGGCGATGTGCTGTCGGTGCGGGTCTCCATCGTCGAGGCGGTGCCGTCCAGGTCGAAACCCGATCGCGGCGTGGTCACCTCGTTCATCGAGGTGCTGAACCAGCGGGACGAGGTGGTGATGTCCATGCGCGCCGTCAACATGATCGGCCGGAGGGTGCCGGGATGATCCTGCCCCGCCTGCCCGATGCCGAGCTTGACCGCCTGCTGGCCGAGGATGCGCCCCATGGCGATCTGACCACCCTGTCGCTGGGGATCGGTGAGCGAGCCGGCGCCATGGTGTTCCGCGCCCGCGCCGACATGGTGCTGGCCTGCTCGGAGGAGGCTGCCCGCCTGCTGGAATTGGCCGGGGCCACCGTCACATCGGTCCGGCCCAGCGGCTCCATCCTGGCGGCGGGCGAGACCCTGCTGGAGGCCCATGGCCCGGCGGGCGCCCTGCTCATGGGGTGGAAGGTGGCCCAGACCCTGGTGGAGGCCACATCGGGAATCGCCGGGGCTACCCGACGCATGGTGGAGGCCGCCCGGGCGGTTTCGCCCCATATCGCGGTCGCCTGCACCCGCAAGACCTTTCCCGGCACCAAATCCCTGGCCATCAAGGCCATCATGGCAGGCGGGGCCATGCCCCATCGGCTGGGGCTGTCAGAGACGGTGCTGCTGTTCCCGGAACATCGCGCCCTGGCGCCGGACCAGGGGTTTGCTGCCCTGATCGGACGGCTGAAGGCCGCCTGTCCGGAAAAGCGCATCGTGGTCGAGGTCAAGGACGCGGCCGAGGCCGATTCCGCCTGCGCCGCCGGGGCCGATGTGGTGCAGTTGGAGAAATTCACTCCCGCCCAGGTGGCGATGGTGGTGGAACGGATCGGCGAGGCTTGCGTGGTGGCGGCGGCGGGTGGCGTCAATGCCGCCAATGCCGCCGATTACGCCCGGGCCGGAGCCAGGGTGCTGGTGACCTCGTCGCCCTATTGGGCACCGCCCGCCGATGTGGCGGTGACTATTTCGGGGGCGTGAAGCGGGGAGGCGGGCAGGATGCCCGCGCTCCGGGATGGACTGATTCGGAGCGCGGCCGTCCCGGCCGCATCGCCGCGCTCTAAGGCCGCAGCCGTGCCGCCACCCGATCATAGTCCTCGACCTTGGCCAGGGGGCCGATGGCGGCGAAGGTGGGGGCTCCGGCGAACAGGCGCCGCGCCACCCGGGCGCAATCCTCGGGCGTGATGGCCTCGACCTTGGCCACGACTTCGGCCACCGGAATGGGGCGGCCATAGACGGCGATCTGGCGGGCCAATTGCTCGCAGCGCGACGTGGTGCTTTCCAGGCTCATGAGGATCGAGGCCTTGAGCTGGGCACGGGCGCGCTGGACCTCGTCGTCGCGCACGCCGTCGCCCACCTTGACGATTTCGTCGCACATCACCGGGATCAGCTCCGCCACCTCGTCCTCGCCGGTTCCGGCATAGACGCCGAACAGGCCGCCATCGTCATAGGACGAGGCGAAGGAATAGATGGAATAGACCAGTCCGCGCTTCTCGCGCACTTCCTGGAACAGGCGGCTCGACATGCCTCCGCCCAGCAGGGTCGACAGCACCGAGGCGCAGTAATAGTCGGGATCGTCGTAGGAGATGCCGTCGAAGCCCACCACCACATGCACCTGTTCCAGGTCGCGTTCCTCGCGGAAATCGCCCCCGGCATAGTGGGCCTTCTCGGTACTGGCGGGGCTGTGGGGCGGCAGTTCGGCGAAGGCCTTGGCGGCGGCGTCCACCAGCCGGTCGTGCTCGATGCGGCCCGAAGCCGACAGCACCATGCGCGGCGCCGAATAATGGCCGCGCAGATAGCCCAGCACGTTGTCGCGGCTCATGGAACGCACCAGATCCTCGGTCCCCAGCACGGCGCGGCCCAGGGGTTGGTCGGGATAGGCGGTGGCCTGGAAATGATCGAAGATGATGTCGTCGGGGGTGTCGATGGCCTGGTTGATTTCCTGCACCACCACCGCCTGCTCGCGGGCCAACTCCTCGCCGTCCATGATGGAGTGCTGCAGGATGTCGGAGATGATGTCCAGCGCCAGATCGGAATCTTCCTTCAGCACCTTGGCGTAATAGGCGGTGTGGTCGCGGGCGGTATAGGCGTTGAGATGGCCGCCGCAGGCGTCCATTTCCTCGGCGATGCCCTGGGCGGTGCGCCGCTCGGTGCCCTTGAAGGCCATGTGCTCCAGCAGGTGCGAGACGCCGTTCAGGGCGGCGGGCTCGTGACGGGTTCCGGCGTCCACCCAGACTCCCAGCGACACGGTTTCCACCGTCTCCATGGGATCGGTGACGACCTTGAGGCCGGAGGGAAGGGTGGTCTCGCGGATTTCGCTCATGTCCGGCTCCGCCCGGCGAAGGCCCGGACATAGGCCTTCAGCGCCTCGGCATCGTTGGCCAGTCCGTCCAGGCGCTCGGGGCGCGAGAACAGGTCCGCCATATGGGGCGGCAGGCCGGGACGCTGGCCGGTGGCCTTCTCCACCGCGTCGGGGAACTTGGCGGGATGGGCGGTGGCCAGGGCCACCACGGTGGCATCCTTGCGCGAATGACCCTTCAGGGCGGCGGCGACGCCGATCACCGAATGGGGGTCCAGGGTCTCGCCGGTGGAGCGCTTCAAGGCCCGCATGGCGGCCAGGGTCGCCTCGTCGTCGAAGCGATAGGCCTCGAACACCCCGCGCATGGCGGTCCAGGCCCCCTGGGGCATCACCATGGCGCCATGGGCGCGGAATTCGCCCATCAGCTTGTCCACGGCGGCGCCGTCGGAGCCGAGCGCCAGATACATCAACCGCTCGAAATTGGAGGAGACCTGGATGTCCATGCTGGGAGACAAGGTGGGGACGACGCCATCGGTCTTCATCACCCCACCCTCGAAAAACCGGGTCAGGATGTCGTTGGTGTTGGAGCCGATGATCAGCTTGTCGATGGGCAGACCCATCAGCTTGGCGGCATAACCGGCGAAGACATTGCCGAAATTGCCGGTGGGCACCGAGAAGGTCATGGGCACGTCCGGCGAGCCCAGCGCCACTCCGGCGGCGAAATAATAGACGATCTGGGCCATGACCCGGGCCCAGTTGATGGAATTGACCGCCGACAGGTTCATCTCGTCGCGGAAGGCGGCGTCGTTGAACAGCGCCTTCACCAGATCCTGACAATCGTCGAAGGTGCCGTCCACCGCCACGTTGCGCACGTTGGACGACAGCACCGTGGTCATCTGGCGACGCTGCACCTCGGAGACGCGGCCCTTGGGGTGCAGGATCACGATGTCCACGGCGGCGCGGTCGCGACAGGCCTCGATGGCGGCGGAGCCGGTATCGCCCGAGGTGGCGCCGACGATGGTGACCTTCCGCCCCTTCTTCTTCAGCACATGGTCGAACAGGCGGCCGACCAATTGCAGGGCATAGTCCTTGAAGGCCAGGGTGGGGCCGTGGAACAGCTCCATCACCCACTGGTTATGGCCAAGCTGCTTCAGCGGCGCCACCGCCGGATGGGTGAAGCCGCCATAGGAGTCGGCGCACAGCCGCGACAGTTCGGCATCGCTCAGGCAGCCTTCCACGAAGGGGCGCATGACGCGAACCGCCAGTTCGGCATAGGACAGGCCGCGCATGGCGCGAATCTCGGCGGCCGAGAAGGCTGGCCAGGTCTGGGGAAGATAAAGCCCGCCATCGCGGGCCAGTCCTGCCAGCAGGACATCGTCGAAATCGAGGACAGGCGCTTGGCCGCGCGTGCTCACATACTTCAAGGCAGGGCTCTCCGGCCGTAAATCGCAAAGTGGGCTACACTAGCGATACAAGACCGGAGGAGCAAGGGCGGGAAGTCTTATTTGCGGCGAGGCTTGGCGGGCGGCGGCGCCATGTCGTTGCCCAGGGACGACCACAACTTGGTCAGGATCTCGGCATTCTGCTGGATCACCGCCTGCAGGATGGCGGGCTGCATGGAGGCGAAGGACTGGGGATCACGAATGGTCGCCAGTTGCTGGAACGCCTTGGTGTTGTTCTCGGCGATTTCGCGGGCCGCTTCGAAATTGGCGCGCTGGAACTCCGCAACCTTGGTGAGGAACGAGCCGGGGTTCATGCTGAACTGCTCGAAGAATTTCGGGTCAAAGGACGGAAACATTCGGGCCTCCCTTTCTCGCTCATCCTGGTATCAACTGTCGCATGAAGCCAGCGAACGCGCAATCTCCCTCACTGCGCTCCCGCGTGGCGCGTCGCGGTCTTGGTGCCGTCAAAGGGAAACTGGCGCAATTCGACACTGATGCCCAGGCGCCGGGCCTGGAGGCGAAGCGCGCCGACCATGGCGGGAAGCGAGGGTGGGAATTGGCGAATGCGGGAGAAATCAAGGATCACCGCCGTATCCCCTTGTCCGGCGGCTTGATCGAAATGGTGCTGGATCACATCGAGGTCTTGCTCGTTGATGGATCCCAGCAAATGAATGACCGTACCGTCACGATCATGTCCGAAGTCACAGGCCATTCAGCCCCCCTGTGTTCCGTTCTCAGGAAAACCCTATACCGCAGGTGTAATTATGGTTTGCGACCATAATCAACGGTTATGGTCGATTTTGTGAACGGACTGTAAAACATAGGGATGGGCCGTCTGCGGCCACCGTCCGGTTTCGGGCGATGGCCGCGGGCGCCAGGAAGGCTACTTCTTGGGAGCAGCGGGGGCGTTCTGTTCGTTACGCTTCAGGACACCGGCCTCTACCAGCTTGTTGACCAGATCGCCCATGGTGTTCAGGGAATGCAGGAAGCCATCCACCGGCATGGCGATGCGCTGGCGCACCTCCATCTTGCCCTGGCCGGTCTCTGAGGGTTCCAGCGACACCAGTTCGATGCGGACGACACCGCTGACGAAATCCACCCGTCCCACACCATCGGCGAACACTTCGGCGACCATGTCTTTCCCCAATTCTGTCTTGGACCGACACCGTTGTCGGCATGATCCGGATGGTGATGCATGGTCCCGCCCGGGTCAATCGGGCATCGAGCCTACAACTTGCTGGCCATGGACCGCACGTTCTGGACCAGGATGGACAGCAGGCGGGTGACGAAGGGATCGACCCCCTTCAGCTTCTTGTCCAGCAGGCCGCGCGGCACGACGATCAGGGTGGTTTCCGTCTTGGCCCGCGCCGTGGCCATGCGCGGCGCGCCGTCGATCAGCGCCATCTCGCCGAAAATGGCGTTGGGGCCGACCTCGGCGAAGGGCTGGTCGAACTTGCACAGTTCCACCGTGCCGGACTGGACGATGAAGGCCTGGTCGCCCTGGTCGCCCTCGCGGAAAATGATGCCGCCGGGGGCGATGACCCGGCGATCAAGAAAATTGAGCATGGAGAACCAAGGCGATCACCGCGAAAACGGCGATGGCCGCGGCGAGCATCGCTCGCTTGCGGCCATCGGGATGAGAATTGTCGTTGGCGGGTCGCGGTATCCGTTGGAGCGGCCCCGGTCGGCGCCGCTCCCCCCGGATGCGATTTCCGTTTCCGACCTTAGGCACGCTTGTTCAGCGGGACGAACTCGCGGTAGGGCGAGCCGATATAGAGCTGACGCGGACGGCCGATCTTCTGATCGGGGTCGGTCAGCATCTCGTTCCACTGGGCGATCCAGCCCACGGTGCGGGCCAGGGCGAACAGGCAGGTGAAGACCTGGGTCGGAATGCCCATGGCGCGGAAGATGATGCCCGAATAGAAGTCCACGTTGGGGAACAGCTTGCGGCTGACGAAGTACTCGTCCTCCAGCGCGATGCGCTCCAGTTCCATGGCCAGCTTCAGCAGCGGCTCGTCGTGGACGCCCAGCTCGTTCAGCACTTCGTGGCAGGTCTGGGCCATGATCTTGGCGCGCGGGTCGTAATTCTTGTAGACCCGGTGGCCGAAGCCCATCAGACGGAACGGATCGTCCTTGTCCTTGGCCTTCTTGATGTATTCGGGGATGCGATCCACCGAGCCGATCTCGTGCAGCATCTGCAGCACGGCCTCGTTGGCGCCGCCATGGGCGGGACCCCACAGCGAGGCGATGCCGGCGGCGATACAGGCGAAGGGATTGGCACCCGACGAACCGGCCAGACGCACGGTGGAGGTCGAGGCGTTCTGCTCGTGATCGGCGTGCAGGATCAGGATGCGGTCCATGGCGCGGGCCAGGACCGGGCTGACCTTGTATTCCTCGCAAGGCGTGGCGAACATCATGTGCAGGAAGTTCTCGGCATAGGAGAGCTTGTTCTGCGGATACATGAAGGGCTGGCCCAGCGAGTACTTGTAGGCCCAGGCGACGATGGTCGGCATCTTGGCCACCAGGCGATAGCTGGCCACCATGCGGTGATGCGGATCATTGATGTCGATGGAGTCGTGATAGAAGGCGGCCATGGCGCCCACCACGCCGCACAGCACGGCCATGGGGTGCGAGTCGCGACGGAAACCGCGGAAGAAGAAGTTGATCTGCTCGTTCAGCATCGAGTGACGGGTGATGTCGAACTCGAACTTTTCCTTCTGGGCCTGGTTGGGCAGTTCGCCCTTCAGGATGGCGTAGGCCACTTCCAGGAACGAGCAGTTCTCGGCCAGATCGGCGATGGCATAACCGCGATGCAGCAGCACGCCCGCGTCACCGTCGATATAGGTGATGGCGGATTTGCACGAACCGGTGGACATGTAGCCGGGGTCGTAGGTGAAGATGTCCTGGCTGGCATAGAGCGAGCGGATATCCGCCACCTTCGGCCCGACCGAACCGGACAGCAGGGGGAATTCGGTGGTTTTCCCGGTGCTGTTGTTGATCAGGGTGACGGATTCTCTCGGCGTGTTGGTCTCGGTCATTTTTCTTCCCCGTGTTCTACCAATGTGCAATCCGAGCCGGTCGCCTTAAGCGGCCGACGATGTGGAAGGAATGCCTCCGGTGGTGGCGTCACCGATTCGGCCCATGGTTTCGTCCCGCCCCAACACCTCCATCACTTCGAAGATGGGGGGCGAAACCGACGATCCGGCAAGCGCCGCCCGCAGCGGTTGGGCGATCTTGCCAAGCTTTTGCCCGCGCTCCTCGGCAAGGGAGCGGGCGATGTCCTCTAGGGCCTCGCGGCTCCAGGAGGCGACGCCACCGATGCGGGCGGCGTAATCGGTCAGGTCGGCCCGGGCGGCCGGGTCGGCCATGGTCTTGGCCGCCTTCTCGTCCAGGGCCAGCGGCCGCGACGAGACATAGAACATCGCGGAATCGGCCAGTTCCACCAGGGTCTTGGCCCGCTCCTTCAGTCCGGTCATGCCGCGCCGGACGCGATCGGCTTCCCCATCGGCCAGGGGGCGGCCCAGGCGGCTTTCCAGCAGCGGGCACAGCAGGTCCGCCAGCCGCGAGTCGTCGGCCGAGCGCATGTAGTGGCCATTGAGATTGGTCAGCTTGACGAAATCGAAGCGGGACGGCGAGCGGCCCACCGAGTCCAGCCCGAACCACTCGACAGCCTGTTCGGTGGAAATGATCTCGTCATCGCCATGGCTCCAGCCCAGGCGCAGCAGGTAGTTGCGCATGGCCTCGGGCAGGAAGCCCATGTCGCGATAGGCGTCGACGCCCAGCGCGCCATGGCGCTTGGACAGCTTGGCGCCATCGGGGCCATGGATCAGCGGGATATGGGCGAAGGTGGGAACCTCCCAGCCGCAGGCCTTGTACAACTGGTACTGGCGGAAGGCGTTGGTCAGGTGGTCGTCGCCCCGGATCACATGGGTGATGCCCATGTCGTGGTCGTCCACCACCACCGACAGCATATAGGTGGGCGTGCCGTCGGCGCGCAGCAGCACCATGTCGTCCAACTGGTCGTTGGCGACCCGGACATCGCCCTGGACCAGATCGGCGATCACCGTTTCGCCCTCGGTCGGCGCCTTCAGGCGCACCACGAAGGGGACCCCCGCCGGGGCGTCCGAGTCAGGGCGATCGCGCCAGATGCCGGGGTAGCGCATGGGCAGGCCCTTGGCCCGCTGCTCCTCGCGGATGGCGGTCAGTTCGTCCTGGGAACAGTAGCAGCGATAGGCCTTGCCCTCGGCCAGCAATTGGCGCGCCACCTCGGCATGGCGGTCGGCACGGGCGAACTGCATCACCGCCTCGCCGTCCCAGTCCAGGCCCAGCCACTTGATGCCGTCGAAAATGGCCTCCACCGCCGCCTCGGTCGAGCGGGCGCGGTCGGTGTCCTCGATGCGCAGCAGGAACTTGCCGCCGTGGTGGCGGGCAAAAAGCCAGTTGAACAGGGCGGTGCGCCCCCCGCCAATATGCAGGAAACCGGTGGGGGACGGGGCAAAGCGGGTGACGATGGTCATGACGATTGGTCCGGCTTCCTTCGCCGAGAAAGACAAAGCCGCCCTGTGTAGCATATCTTTGCCGCCGTGACAGCCCGGTGTTGGGGGTGGATGGCGAAAAACCCGCCCGATAGGATAGGAATTCTCCTGGCCGCTGGAATGGGGGAGGGCGGTTTGCTGTCCACCCTGGCGGAGCGACTGCTGGCCGAGCGCGACCGCTGGCCGCTGTGGCTGCCGGTTTTCCTTGGCCTTGGCATCGGACTCTATTTCCTGGCCCCCCACGAGCCGCCGCTGTGGGCCGGACCGATGGTCTTGGTCGTCCTGGCGGTTGCGCTGGTGCTGGGGCGCGGACGGCTGGCCCTCTTCCTCCTGGTCTCGGCGGCTCTGGCCATGGCGGTGGGGTTCTCGGCGGCGCAGCTCCGCTCGGCCGTGATGGCGGCGCCGGTGGTGGAGCGCCCCACCGGCGCGCTGATGCTGCAGGGTCGAGTGCTGGAGGTGGAGATGCTGCCCGACGGCGGCAGCCGCGTCACCCTGGACTCGGTGGCCCATGACGCGCCGGAAGTGCTGGTTCCCGCCAAGGCCCGCATCCGGGTCCGTCCCGGCGGCGCGGCGGTGGCGGTGGGCGACCGCATCCGGGTCCGCGCCCTGCTGATGCCGCCGCCCCAGCCCGCCATGCCCGATTCCTTCGATTTCGCCCGCTTCGCCTGGTTCCGTCAGTTGGGGGCGGTGGGCACCGCCCTCGCCCCGCCCGAGGTGGTCGAGCCCGCCACGGGAGGCGGCTGGCGCGCCCGGGTCAACGCGCTTCGCCAGCACATCGCGCAGCGCATCCTGGCGGTGCTGCCCGGCGATCGCGGCGCCGTGGCGGCGGCGCTGACCACCGGCGACCAGATGCCGATCTCGGCGCCGATGATGCAGGCCTATCGCGATTCCGGCCTCGCCCATATCCTGTCCATCTCGGGCCTGCACATCACCATGGCCGCCGGTCTGGTCTTCGTCGGGCTGCGCACCCTGCTGGCCCTGTTTCCCAGCGTGGCGCTGCGATATCCCATCAAGAAATGGTCGGCCTGCCTCGCCATCGCCTTCGCCTGGGGCTACACACTGCTGGCCGGGGCGCCGGTCCCGGCGCTGCGCTCGTTCTTCATGACCGGCCTGATCCTGGTAGCGGTGCTGCTGGACCGGGTGGCGCTGTCCATGCGGCTGGTGGCCTGGGCGGCGGTGGCCATCCTGCTATGGGCGCCCGACGAACTGATCGGGCCCAGCTTCCAGATGTCCTTCGCCGCCGTGGCCGCCCTGATCGCCGCCTATGAAAGCCTGGGGCCGCGCCAGGCGGCGTGGAAGGCCGACCATCCCGGCCCGCTCGCCGGGGCGGGGCTCTATCTGGCGGGGGTGGTCACCAGCACCCTGATCGCCGGGGCGGCGACGGCGGTCTATGGCGTCTATCACTTCAACCGCTTCGCCGTGTTCTCGGTGGTCGCCAATATGATCGCGGTGCCGCTGACCGGCTTCTGGGTGATGCCCTGGGCGCTGCTGATGTTCCTGCTGCTGCCCCTGGGGCTGGAGGAGGTGGCCCTGATCCCCATGGGCTGGGGAGTGGAAGGTGTCAATCAGGTGGCGGTCTGGGTGGCGTCCTGGCCCAGTTCGGCGGTGACGGTGCCGATCCTGCCGCTGTCCGGACTGGTGGTCTTTACCCTGGGCGGCTGCTGGCTGTGCCTGTGGCGGGGCTCGTGGCGCTGGTGGGGGGCGGCGCCCATGGCGCTGGGGCTGGCCTCGATGCTGCTGGTCCGGCCGCCGGACCTGCTGGTGGACGGGCGCGGCGAGGCCATGGCGGTGCGCACCGCTGACGGACGAATGCTGCTCAACGGCAAGGGCGGCCGCATCCTCAAGGACACCTGGGGCCGCCGCGCCGGACCGCCCGCTCCGGAACGCTGGCCCAAGAAAAGTTCGTCGAGGGATGGGCGGCTGCGTTGCGACGAGTTGGGCTGCATCTGGCGGGTGGACGGCCGCGTGGTGGCGCTGGTCAGGGACGAGACCGCGCCCGAGGCGGCTTGCGCCGGGGCCGATGTGGTGATCAGCGCGGTGCCTCTCCGGGGCGGCTGCCGGGGAACCAAGCTGGTGGTGGATCGCTTCGACCTGTGGCGGCGTGGTCCCCATGCCCTGTGGTTCGAGCCCGGGGGCGTGCGGGTGGAGACTGTGGCGACCAGCCAGGGCGACCGGCCCTGGTCCTGGCATCCCCATCCGCGCAAGAAGAAGCCGCCCGAGCCCCGGCCAGCCGAGCCCCGGCCCGAACCGGTGGAGCCCGATAGGGGTGTCGAGGAGGAGTGACTACCCCAACAGCAGGTGAATTGTCCCACGCAGGGCGATGCCCACCAGCGAGCCCAGCACGGCCTGCTTCCACACCGCCGCCACCCGCCGCCCCGCCGACATCAGGATCGCCAGGGCGGGCATGTCCAGGGGGTGGATGAGGAACCCGGCGGCGGTGTTGAGCAGGGCGGGGGACAGGGTTCCCTGGCGCAGCGGCTGGTCGACGATGCCCAGCATGGCGGTGCCGCCCGCCAGGAATTTGGTGAAGGTCGGCAGCACCAGGATGGGGTCGATGCCCAGCGCGTCGAGGGCGGGCCGCAGGGCTTCGGTCAGGATCGTCACCGCTCCGGCCTGGCGCAGTCCGGTGACCGCCACCAGGGACAGCACCAGCAGCGGAATGGCGCCGATGGCGATGCGGAAGGCCTCGGCTCCGGCGCGGTTGATGACGTCCAGCACGCCTTTTGGGGTCTCGGCGCTGGCATGGTGCAGGGTCTCGTCGCTGACATGCTCTTCCGCCGACAGCTTGCGCCCGAACAGGTAATAAGCGGCGGCGGCGGCGGTCAGGCCGCCCGCCAGCGACACCGCCGTGACGGTCCCGGCATGCAGGCCCATGACCGCCAGCGGGAACACCACATTGGCCTGGGCCATGGCCAGCACCATGGCGAAGGCGGCGGCGATGTGGCGGTCGGACACGCCGCGCTGCTCCATCACCGTCAAGGTGGCGACGGGGGCGGCGAAATTGACCAGCGCCACCTGCAGCGCGGCGAAGACGCCAAGGCCGGTCAGGCCGAAGGGGCGCAGCGCCGGAGCCAGGCGGGCCACCAGCCAATCCAGCACGCCCCAGGCCTCCAGCAGCCGCATGATGGCCAGCATGACCACCATCACCGGCAGCAGCACGAACAGCGACAGTTCGATGGCCGAACGCCCGGCGGGCAGGATGATCTGTCCAAGGAAATCCATGCTCTAAAATCTCTCCAGGCCCAGCCCGTCCAGGGAAATCCCCGGCTCGCGGCCGCTGACCAGGTCGGCCAATGCCCGGCCCGAACCGCAGGACATGGTCCAGCCCAAAGTGCCATGGCCGGTGTTGAGGAACAGGTTGGCGTAAGGGGTGCGGCCCAGCAGCGGCACGCTGTCGGGGGTGACGGGGCGCAATCCCGCCCAGGGCTCGGCCCGGTCGAAGTCGCCGCCATCGGGGAACAGGCGCCGGGCATGGCTGGTGATCATGCTCAGCCGCTTGGCGTTGAGGCTACGGTCGTAACCGGCCATTTCGGCGGTTCCGGCGGCGCGCAGTCGCTCGCCCAGGCGGGAATAGACCATCTTGTGCTCGTCGTCGGTGATGGAGACGCTGGGCGCCCCGGCATGGTTGTCCACCGGCACGGTGATGGAATAGCCCTTGGCCGGGATGATGGGCAGGCGCAACCCCAGCGGCCGGGCCAGCAGCGGGCTGTCGCATCCGGCGGCCAGCACATAGGCGTCGGCGGTGACGGTGCCGGTCGCGGTGGCGAGGCCGCCCACCCGGTTGCCGTCCTTGACCAGCCCCAGCACCGGCACATTCCAGCGGAACTCGACGCCCCGGGCGGCGGCCAGGGCGGCCAGTTCACGGGTGAATTTGTGGGCGTCGCCGCTTTCGTCGCCGGGGGTGAAGATGCCGCCCGCCAGTTCCGGCGCCACGGCGGCCAGGGCGGGTTCGATGGCGACGCAGTCGGCCACCGTCTTGGGCAGGCGTTCCAGCCCGTGGCGGCGCATGACTTCGGCGGCATGGCAGGCATGATCGAATTCCCGCGCGTCGCGATAGACATGCAGGATGCCCATGGTCTTCTGGTCGTACTGAATGCCGGTCTCGGCCCGCAATTCCTGGAGACAGGCGCGGGAATAGATGGCGACCCGGAGCGTGCGCTCGGTATTGCGCAAGGCGCGGGCCTTGCTGCAGTTGGCGAGGAAGCGCAGGCCCCAGGCCCACAGCGCCGGGTCCCAGCGGCCCCAGCGGAACAGCAGCGGCGCGTCCTCCCGACCCAGCCACTTCATCACCTTGGGCAGCACCATGGGATTGGCCCAGGGTTCGGCATGGCAGGGCGAGACCTGGCCGCCATTGGCGAAGCTGGTTTCCAGCCCGGCGCCCTCGCGCCGGTCGATCACGGTCACCTCGTGGCCGTGCTTGGCGAGATACCAGGCCGAGGCGGTTCCCACCACTCCGGCGCCGATGACGACGACCTTCACCGCTACCCTCTCCCGTCTTGGGGTGGGAAAGATGTAGAGTAGGGCATGGACAGGGTCAACGAACTCCTTACCGTCGAACAGATGTACCGTGCCGATGGGCTGGCCATGGCGGGCGGCATTCCCGGCGAAAGCCTGATGGAAGCGGCCGGTTGGGGGGTGGCGCGCGCCGTGCGTCGGCACCTGCCCAAGGGCCGGGTCGCGGTGCTATGCGGCCCCGGCAACAATGGCGGCGACGGCTTCGTGGCGGCACGGCTGCTGGAACGGCAGGGTTGGGCGGTCAAGCTGTCGCTGCTGGGCGAGGTCGCGGCCCTGAAGGGCGATGCCGCCCTGATGGCGGCACGCTGGAAGGGCGGGGTCGAGCCCTTGTCCCTGGCCTCGCTGGACCGCTGCGACGCGGTGGTGGACGCCCTGTTCGGCGCCGGTCTGGCCCGGCCGCTGGACGGCGTCGTCCGCGCGGTGATGGAGGAGATGGCCCGTCGCCGCCTGCCGGTGGTGGCGGTGGATGTTCCTTCCGGCGTGCATGGCGACAGCGGCGAAATCCTCGGGATTGCTCCGGACTGCCTCGCCACAGTCACCTTCTTCAGGAAGAAGCCTGGCCATTGCCTGATGCCTGGCCGCGCCAGGATGGGCGAGGTGGTGGTGGCCGATATCGGCATTCCCGCCTCGGTCCTGGCCGAGATAGGCCCCACCGCCTTCGAGAACGGCCCCGGCGGCTGGACCCTGCCGCGCCCGGCCGCGGATGGTCACAAATACGCCCGCGGCCACGGCCTGATCCTGGGCGGCGGAACCATGACCGGCGCGGCCCGGCTGGCGGCCCGGGCGGCGCGCAGGATCGGCGCCGGGCTGGTCACGGTGGCGGCACCGCCCGAGGCGGTGGCGGTCTATCGCTCGGGCGATCCCGGCCTGATCGTGGTCGAGAATTTCGAGGCCGCCCTGGCCGATCCCAGGCGCAACGCCTTGCTGCTGGGGCCGGGCGGCGGCGTGGGCGAGGGCCTCGCTCTGCGGGTGCTGGCCGCCCTGGCCACCGGGCGGGCCTGCGTGCTGGACGCCGATGCCCTGACCAGTTTCGCCGGAGCCGAGCAACGGCTGTTCCCCCATCTGTCCGACCGGGTGGTGCTCACCCCCCATGATGGCGAGTTCAACCGCCTGTTCGGGCCGGTCCCCGGCAGTCGGCTGGAGCGGGCGCGGGAAGCCGCCCGCCGCTCCGGCGCGGTGGTGCTGCTGAAGGGGCCGGATACGGTGGTGGCCCACCCTTCCGGCCGAGCCACCATCACCACCGACGCCTCGCCCCATCTCGCCACCGCCGGATCTGGCGACGTGCTGGCCGGGTTCATCCTGGGACTGCTGGCCCAGGACATGGACGCCTTCGATGCCGCTTCCGCCGCCGCCTGGCTGCATGGCCAAGCGGGCGGCGCGGTCGGGCCGGGCCTTATCGCCGAGGATTTGGCCGAGGCGCTGCCCCGGTTTCCGGCTGATAGAGGTTCTCGATAAGCCGCTCGATGGCTTCCGCCCGGGTCGGCGGGCGCGACGACGGGGTCGGGCCACCGGTGGGGGGCGGCGGAAAATTGCCGGTGGCCAGGGAATGGACCGCGCCCAGGGCCGCCACGGTGCGGTGATGGGAGATGATGATGCGTTCGAAGGCGGCGGCGTCGATCTTGCCCGCCACCAGGGCTTCGTGCGCCCGGATCAGGGCGGCGCGCATGGATTCGGTCAGGGCGGTATTGGGATTGCGCGCGGGCTCGGGCTTGGGAGCCTCGACTTTCGCGGCGGGGGGCGGCGGAGCGGCGGCGGCGGGAGGTTCGGCGGCGCAGGCCCCCAGGGCGAGGGCCAGGGCGATCCCCAGCGAAGCGTGACGAACAGTCCCCAGCGAAGCGTGACGAATAGTCATGGCAGGCATCCCCTGATGCATGGGCGGAATGCGCCATGTTACCCCAGTTTTGGGCTTGCCGAAGGGCCGATTGCTTCCGATCATCAAGTAATGACGTGGAGCCGACCATGAGCGAGATTCGAGACATTCCCAAGCCTGCCCCTTCATCGGGCCTGCTGGCGCGATTGAAGGGGATGTGGCGGGAAATCGCGGGTGACGACGACGATCCGATTCCCGCCCTGGCCCCCGATCTGGCGGAAACCGATCTGGATGGCTTGCGCCGCCAGTTGCGGGCCTGTCTGGCGGCCAAGGGGGGCGAGGTGTCCGCCCGTGGCCGGGCGGCGGCGCTGGGGCGGGCCTATCTGTCGCTGTCGGCCACCGGGCGCGCCCGCTTCCTCGCCGTGCTGGCCGAGGAATTCGGCCCCGACCGCGATTCGGTGGACCGGGCGGTCCAGGCCCTGGCCTCCGCCTCCGCCGATGAACGTCCCAAGGCGGAAGCGGCGCTGCGCGCCGCGCTGGAGCCGCCCCGCCTGCGGCTGCTGACCCAGTTCAACGCCCTGCCGGAAGGGGTGAAGTTCCTGGTGGACATGCGGGCGGAGCTGATGAGGCTCGCCGCCGCCGATCCGGTGCTGGCGCCGCTGGAAGCCGACCTCAAGGGCCTGCTGGCGTCGTGGTTCGACGTGGGTTTTCTGGTGCTGGAGCGCATCACCTGGCGCTCGCCCGCCGCCGTGCTGGAAAAGATCATGGCCTATGAGGCGGTGCATGCCATCCAGGGCTGGACTGACCTGAAGAACCGCCTGGATTCCGACCGCAGGCTGTATGCCTTCTTCCATCCCCGCATGCCCGACGAGCCGCTGATCTTCGTCGAGGTGGCGCTGGTGGAGGAAATGGCGGGCAATGTCCAGGACCTGCTGGATCCCACCGCGCCGGTGGGCAATCCCGAACAGGCCCAGGCGGCCATCTTCTATTCCATCAACAACGCCCAGAAGGGGCTGAACGGAATCAGCTTCGGCAATTTCCTGATCAAGCGGGTGGTGGACGACCTGTCCCATGAATTCAAGCGCATCAGGACCTTCGCCACCCTGTCGCCCCTTCCCGGCTTCCGCAAATGGCTGGACGAGCGTCTGGTCAAGGGCGAGCCCGGCCTGCTGTCCGCCACCGAGCACCGGGCGCTGACCCGTGCCAGCGGCGGGCTGGGGGCCAAGGGCAGCCTGAAGGCGCTGCTGGCCGAGTCCGACTGGGTGGTGGAACCGGACCTCGCCCAGGCGCTGGAAGCGCCGCTGACCCGGCTGGCGGCGCGCTATCTCACCGCCGAGAAGCGCCCCGGCGGGCTCCAGGCCCTGGACCCGGTGGCCCATTTCCACCTGTCCAACGGCGCCCGGGTCGAGCGGATCAACTGGATGGCCGATCTGTCGGCCAACGGATTGCGCCAGTCGGCCGGGGTGATGGTCAACTACCTCTACGACCTGGACGATATCGACGCCAATCACGAGGCCTATAGCGGCCTGGGCAAGGTCGCCCTGTCCAGCCGGGTCAAGGCCCTGTTGAAAGGGTGAGCGGCCTGCTGCCCATCTGGCTGGTCCTGACCGGAACGCTGGCCGCGTCGGCCTTGGCCCCGCTGGCGGTGGCGCAGGCGGCGGCCTCGGTGCTGGCGTTGCTGGGCTATGTCCGGCTGCGTCGGCGTGGCCTGATCGCCGCCGATGTCACGGCGCCGCTGCTGGCGGGTATCCTGCTGGCCCAGGCGGCCCTGACGGCCATGGGGACGGAGACGACCGCCCGGGTGCTGGCCGGACCCGCCCTGTTCTGCCTGTGGCGGTTGAGCGGGCTGGTGTTTACAGCGCCGGGACATGGCCGTTTCTGGCGCGGCGCCACGGCGGCGCTGTCGCTGGCCGCTCTTTACGCTGTTTTCAAAGAATGAGCGAAAGCGGTGGCGGAGCCCTTGCAAATTGAGCGGAAGAGGCTAGCCTTCCAGGGTTGAGTTTCGATCAGGGGGATCCTATGTCGGCCAAGGCCGTGACCATCGCCCAGCAAAAGGGCGGCGCCGGAAAGACCACCATGGCGGCGCAACTGGCCGTCACCTATGCCCGTTCTGGCAAGCGGGTCGGACTGCTGGACATCGACCCCCAGGGCTCCCTGGCGGCGTGGTACGACATCCGCAAGGCCCTGGTGGACGAGGATGGCGGCGGCATCACCTTCGTCCAGGCCTCGGGCTGGCGCCTGTCCACCGAGCTGGAACGCCTGAAGCGCAGCGTCGACCTGGTGCTGATCGACAGCCCGCCCCATGCCGAGACCGAGGTGCGCATCGCCGTGCGCCAGGCCGATCTGATCCTGGTGCCCATGCAGCCCTCGCCCATGGATCTGTGGGCCACCGGCCCCACCCTGGACATGGCCCGCAAGGAGAAGTCCCCGGCGCTGATGGTGTTCAACCGCACCCCCGCCCGGGGCAAGCTGGTGGACGCGGTGCGCCGCAAGATCGCCGAGGCCGAGGTGCCGGTGGCCGAGACCGTGCTGGGCAACCGCGTCGCCTTCGCCGCCTCCATGATGGAGGGGATGGGGGTGGTGGAAAGCAATCCGCGCCATACCGCCACCAAGGAAATCAAGGCGCTGGCCGACGAGATCGCCGCCCGGCTGGGATTGGGGTGACGCCATGGACTACACCTACGGACTTGCCATGGGGGTTCATGTCCTGTGCTCGGTGATCTGGGTGGGCGGCATGTTCTTCGCCCATCTGGTGCTGCGGCCGGTGCTGCTCGACCTGGAACCGGCGCAACGGCTGGCGGTGTGGCGCCAAGTGTTTCCCCGCTTCTTCGCCTGGGTGTGGATCAGTATCGTCGGGCTGCTGGCCAGCGGCTATGGCGTGCTGCTGTTCGGCTTCAGGGGCGGTTTCGCGGGCGGCCCCACCCATGTGGACATCATGCAGATCACCGGGCTGGTGATGATGGGCCTGTATGTCCAGTTGTTCTTCGGCCCATGGCAGGGCTTCAAGCGGGCGCTGGCGGCGGGCGACCTGCCCAAGACCGCCGATTATCAGACCCGTATCCGCCATATCGTCACCATCAACCTGATCCTGGGGCTGTTCACCGTGTTCGTTGGAACGGTGGGTGCGCTGCTGGGAACCTGATATCGGGGAGTCCCCAAGCTTGGATGCGAAGACGGATGTGGAAGTCCTGGCCAAGGACACGGTGTACCAGGGCTATTTCCGGATCGACCGCTATCGCCTGAGGCACCGCACCTTCGCCGGCGGCTGGACCTCAGTGATCGATCGCGAAATCTTCGAGCGCGGCCATTCGGTGGTGGTGATCCTCTACGATCCGAACCGGGACGAGATGGTGCTGATCGAGCAATTCCGCTGCGGCGCCCTGGCCGCCGGTTGGCATCCCTGGATGCTGGAATGCGTGGCCGGGATCATCGACGAGGGCGAGCATCCCGACGCGGTGGCGCGGCGCGAGGCCGCCGAGGAAGCGGGCGCCGAGCCAACCGAGATGATCACCATCGGCGACTATCTGGTCACCGCCGGGGGGTCGTCGGAAAGCGTGCGGCTTTACTGCGCCAAGGTGGATACCTCCACCATCTCGGGCCTGCACGGCCTGGCCCACGAGGGCGAGGACATCCGGGTCATGGTGGTGCCGGTGGCCGAGGCCTATGCCATGGTTAAGGACGGCCGCATCAACAACGCCATGGCCACCGTCGCGGTGCAGTGGCTGATGCTGGAACGCGACGAGTTGCGCCAGCGCTGGAGCTGAGGAAGAGTCATACGGGCGAGTCATTGAAAGGACTCGCCCGAGGCCCTTCAAGCGCCGGGCGCATTCCTCCGGAATGCTTGGCTTCCGCGCCACGAGACGCGTCGGCCCTTGGCCGCAACTCCTCGCCAATGAATACATTCATCGGCTCGTCGGTATCAGCTCATCATGCGGCAGACCACCACGGCGGCGATCAGCGCCGCCGCGTCGGCCAGCAGACCCACCGCCAGGGCATGGCGGATGCGGCGCACCTGCACCGCGCCGAAATAGACCGCCAGCACGTAGAAGGTGGTCTCGGTGGAGCCGTAGATGGTGCCCAGCAGGGTTCCGAGATAGCCATCGACGCCGATGGCCGGGTCCTTCAACTGCGCCGCCAGCAGGCCATAGGACCCCGAACCCGACAGGGTGCGCATCACCGCCATGGTCAGCGCCTCGGCCGGGATGCCCAGCGGCCCGGTCAGCCGGGCCAGCGGCCCCAGCACCATGTCCATGGCGCCCGAGGCGCGGAACATGCCGATGGCTACCAGGATCGCCACCAGATAGGGGATGATGCGTACCGCGACGGCGAAGCCTTCCTTGGCGCCGTCCACGAAGCATTCATAGATGCGCACCTTGCGGATGGCCCCATACAGCAGCAGCCCGGCCACCAGACCCGGCATGATCCAAGGACCGATGGCGCGGCCGTGGAGGATCAGCGGCGGCAGGCTGGCCAGCAGCAGCCCCAGGGCCAGCAGGCTGGGCCATAGCGGTGCCTTTACGGCACTGATCGGTGCTGGCGCGACAGCGGCGGGCGACCACAGTCCCTCCAGCGCCTTGGCGGCGATCACCGCCACCACCAGCGCCACCAGTGTGGCGATCAGGGTGGGGGCGACCACGGCGGTGGGCTCGGCGGACCCCAAGGCGGCGCGCAGCGCGATGACATTGGTGGGCAGCAGGGTGACACCGGCGGTGTTCACCGCCAGGAACAGCACCTGGGCATTGCTGGCGGTGCCCTTGCGCGGATTCAACGCCTCCAGATGCTCCATGGCGCGGATGCCGAACGGGGTGGCGGCATTGCCCAGGCCCAGCAGATTGGCGGCGGTGTTCATCACCATGGCGCCCATGGCCGGATGCCCGGCCGGTATCTCGGGGAACAGGCGGGCCAGGGGCGGCTCCAGCAGGCGGGCGACGGCATGCAGCAGCCCGCCTTCCTCGGCCACCTTCATCAGGCCCAGGAACAGCGCCATCACCCCCACCAGCCCCAGCACCAGCGGCACCGCCGCCGCCGCGCCGTCGATCACCGCCGCCGAAAGCGCTTCCATGCCGCCGCCGCCGCCGGTCAATTGGGCGACGGCCGAGGCCAGGAAAGCGGACAGGACCAGGACCAGGAAGACGATATTCAAGACGACGCTTTCCGCTTCATTGTGGCGGAGCCACCTTGCCGCCTGGGCCCGGTCGTTGTAAAGCTCCAGCGACGAGGGAGATTTGCCGGGGAGATTGGGATGCGTGTCGTGGTATGGGCCGCCGTGCTGGCCGTCTGGGCGGGACAAGTCCTCGCCGCCGAACCCATTCCTGCCCGCATCGATGCCGCCAAGGCCGCCCATGCCAGGGGTGATCTGGCCCGGGCCAGCGCCGAACTGGAATCGGTGGTGGCGGAACTGCATGCCCGGATGGGCAAGGCCCTGGCCGATTTCCTGCCGCCGCCGCTGGCGACCTGGAAGGCCGAGCCGCCGGAAATCCAGGCCTTGGGCGGCGCCGGGGGGGGGCTGTCGGTCAGCCGGGCCTATGGACGTGACGAGGCCAGCCTCAACGCCACCCTGATCCTGGATAACCCCGTCGTGGTGGGTGCCGCCCCACAGTTCGCCGCCAATGCGCCCGAGCAACCCAATACCCGCCGGATCAAGCTCGGTCCCGACGACGCCCTGCTGCGCTGGGATGCCGCCAACCGCTCCGGCGATCTCACCCTTCTGCTGGGTGGCCGGGTGCTGTTGCAGATCGAGGGCGAGTCCCTGGGGACCGCCGAGCAACTGGTGGAAGCGGCCAAGGGCTGGAACCTGTCCGGCCTGCGCAAATATCTGGGATTGTGATCACTTCAGCCAGCTGATGACCAGCGGGATCATTACCGCCGTCCACAGCCCGGTCAGGCCGATGGCCAGTCCGGCGAAGGCGCCCGCCGTCTCGCTTTCCTGCAGCGCGCGGACGGTGCCGATGCCATGGGCGGTGATGCCCAGCGCCAGCCCGCGGGCTTCGGGACGCTTGACCCCGGCCTTGTCGAGAATCCAGGGACCGCAGATGATGCCGCTGATACCGGTCAGCATGACCATGACCGCCGTCAGCGACGGAATGCCGCCGATGGTCTCGGCAATGCCCATGGCGATGGGGGTGGTGACCGATTTGGGCGCCAGGGACAACATGATGCGTTCCGAACCGCCCATCGCCCAGGCGATTCCCACCGCGCTGCCCGCCGCCACCACCGCGCCCACCACCACCACCAGGGCCACGGCGGGCCAGACCCGGCGCAGCAGGGGCAACTGGTTGTAAAGCGGCACCGCCAGGGCGACGGTGGCCGGTCCCAGCAGGAAGTGGACGAACTGGGCGCCGTCGAAATAGGTGCGGTATTCGGTGCCGGTGGCCATCAGGAAACCGACGATCAGGGCGACCGAGACCAGCATGGGGTTGAGCAGCGGATGGCGGCCGCAGCGCTCGAACAGCCAGGTCGCCAACTGATAGGCCACCAGGGTGGAACTCAGCCCCAGCAGCGGCGAGGTGGACAGATAAATCCACACTCCCGACAACTCGCCGCCGCTCACGGCTTGCCCCCGGACAGGGCCTGCATCAGCCGTCCCGCCACCACCAGCGTGACGACCATGCTGCCCGCCACGCCCAGGGCGATGGGCAGGGCCTCGGTCCAGATGGCGCCCAGATGCACCATGACGCCGACACTGGCGGGAATGAACAAGACGATGAAGTTGGCGAAGATCGCCCGAACCGACTGGTCCAGCGAGTCCGGCACCCGGCCGCGGATCACCAGGCCCACGAACAGGATCACCATGCCCACTACCGGGCCGGGCAGGGGCAGGCCGGACAGGCGCACCAACACCTCTCCGGCCAGTTGACAGACCAGCAGGATGCTCAAGGAAAACAGCATGCCACCCTCCTGTATCTTGGGCGAGGAGCCGTGGCCGCCGGTCTCCTCAGGTGATCTCGAAACGCGCCAGGGTTTCGGCCAGATCGTCGCCGAACTTGGTTCCCTTGCGGATCAGCGCCGCCCGGGGCGGCATGCCGCGCAGCTTGGGATTGCCCCATTCATAGCTGGTGAACAGCGCGAAGGGAATCTGCTGGGTCGGCGTCATGGCGGCCAGGGCATTGCCCAGGTCGATGCCCGACATGGGACCCAGTTCCATGGAAGCCAGCACCATGTCGGGCTTGGTGCGCACCACGGTCTCGATGGCGGCGAAGCCGTCGCGGATGGTGGAGGTGCGGTAGCCGCAGGCCGCCAGCTCGCGCTCGACGATGCGCGACATGGCCTTTTCCGGCAGGACCAGCAGGATTTCGACGTTCTTCTTCTCGATCTTGCCGAAGTCGATATCGGCGGCGCGCTTGGCGGGCAGTGAACGCACCACCGCCGGGGCGTCGGCCTCGGAAATCTGCTCGCCATCGGCCAGTTTCTCGATCTTGTCGACGAAGACCTGGATTTCATCCAGCTCGGAGTCGGTCACTGCCTTCAATTCACCCATGTACTCGTCGAGACGATGGGTGATCAGCTTGATCATGGGCAGGTTGAGGCCCTGGGCGTGGCTGCGCAGATTGCTGGCCTCGCGCTTCAGGGTCGACAACCCCTCGTCCAGGGAGACGCTGCGGGAGCGCAGATTGCCCAACAGCACCTGCAATTGGCTGGCGGTGTCGCGCAGCTCCTCCAGGAACTCGTTGATGACCCTCAGTTCATTTTCGTTGTCGGCGTCGATCGCGGCCATAGGAACCCCCAGTGCAAACCCTGGAACAGGGATACACGGTTTCAGATGTGTAATAAACCCGTCAGATGGTTTGTGGTATCTACTCGGCGGCGCGGCGCTGGGTTTCCAGCATGTCGGCCAGGGTGTAGCGATTCAGTTCGCCGAAGAAGGCGCGCAAACCGGCGGTCAGGGCATCATGGGCGATGCATTGGCCGTTCAGGCGGCACTCGTTGGTGGAATCGCAGCGCATGCAGCGGACCAGGGCGAAATCCTCCTCGGTCTCGCGGATGAAGTCGCCCAGGAAAATCTGTTCCGGCTTCCGCAGCAGCCGCACACCGCCATACTTTCCGCGCACCGTCTCCAGATAGCCGATCCGCCCGAGCTGATGAACCACCTTGGTCAGATGGTTCTTGGAGATGCCGTAGCAGTCGGCGATCTCGGTGATGGTGACCAGATCGCCATTTCTGAGCCCGACATGGACCAGAACCCGCAAAGCGTAATCGGTATGCAGCGTCAGGCGCATGGCCACTGAGATCCGTGGATAAGTTGAATTCGGAGAACATGCTGGAGGAATGTTTGATTTTGGTCAAGTGGTTCCCGGCGCTTCATCCCTTCCCCGATGGATAGCCCGGGGGTACGATAAATCCGGTCTTGGCGGCGCGACGACACAGGGGAAGGACGGCCGGATGGCCACGCGACATTTCATTCGTTGGATCCGGGCCTTGCCCATCGCCTGGCGCATTCCGCTGGTGGTGGTTCTGAACCTGTTCGTGGCCCTGGCGGTGGGGGGCTTGGGCTGGCATGCCGCCTCGGTGGTCAATGCCGATCTGGATCAACTGCGCCAGGTCCAGACCCGCACCGGCGCGCTGGCCGATATCGACATTCGTGCCGGGCGGCTGCAGGGCTTGATCCGCCAATATCTAGCAAACCCGTCCGACGACCTGCTGAAGGACGCCATGCGGCGATCCGAGGAACTGTTCGTCGCCATGGGCGACGCCACGGCCCATGAGAAGCCCCTGTCGGCCGACGCGGTCGCCATGCACGAGGCGGCGCGGCGTTTCGTGGCGGGGTTCCAGACCCTGAAGGCGATCAATGCCGATATCTCGCGGCTTTACGAGAGCCAGGTTCTGCAGGCCACCAGCGAGATGTCGGGCCTTTACGCCATCCTCAACTCCACCGCCCGGACCAGGAGCGGCGACCAGTTGGCGCCGACCCTGGTCAAGTCCCACGAAAACTTCGTCGAAACCCTGATCGCCATCAATGTGTTCTATTTCAACGGCAATCCCGCCCGTGCCGTCGATGCCCAGGCCAGCCTGGACCGCATGACCGCCACCATGCCGGTTCTGGCCCAATTGGCGGGCAACGACTTGCAACGGGACGCCCTGCAGGTGCTGGAGCAGAGAGGCCGCTCGCTGACCGGCGCCATCGATACCATGTCGCGGGCTTTCGACGAGCGTTCGCGCATTCTGGCCGATGAGGTGGACGCCAATCAGGAAGCCATGTCCGAGGCCATCGACCGCCTGATCGCCCAGGGCCGCGCCCGCGAGGACAAGCTGCAGAGCCGCTCCAAGGCGCAACTGACCCAACTGGCGGTGGCCGGCGCGCTTGCCGCCGGCCTGCTGCTGGCCTTCAGCGCCCTGGTCAGCTGGATGATCGGCCAGTCCATCCGGGCGCCGCTGCTGAGCCTGCGCGAGGCCATGGAGGCCGGGGCCGAAGGCGACTGGACCCGCGAGGTCGAAGGGCGGGATTTGCACGATGAACTGGCGGCCATGGCCCGCACCGTCGAAGTGTTCAAGCGCAATGCGGTGGAGAAGTTACGACTTGAACTGGAGCGCGAGGAGGCCGGGCGCCGTTCCGACGAGGCCAAGCGGAGGACCCTGCAGGACCTGCTGGCTCAGATGGAAGCCCACGAGCATCCCATTTCCCTGACCGGGCCGGTGGCGGCGGTGGCCGAAACCGAGGCGGCGGAAATCGCCGCCGTGTTCAACCGGGTGCTGGCCAAGTTCCAGGAAGCCAGCCAGGAGCGCGATGCCGCCATCCGCGCGCTGACCGAGGCCAAGGAGGCGGCGGAAACCGCCAATCTGGCCAAGTCGTCCTTCCTGGCGGCCATGAGCCATGAAATCCGCACCCCCATGAATGGCGTGGTCGGGCTGCTGGAACTGCTGGGACTGACCCGGCTGGACGAGGACCAACGCGACCTGATCGCCACCACCCGCGAATCCGGTCTGGCCTTGCTGCGCATCATCGACGACGTGCTGGACTTCTCGAAGATCGAGGCCGGGCGCATGGAGTTGGAGCGCCTGCCGGTCTCGCTGGTGCAATTGATCGACGGAGTGTTGCACCTGATCACGCCGGATGCCACCGCCAAGGGCATCACTTTGTCGGGATTTGTCGATCCCGCCCTGCCGTCGCTGGTGCTGGCCGACTCCGTCCGTCTGCGCCAGATCCTGGTCAATCTGGCGGGCAATGCGGTCAAGTTCACCCCCTCCGGGCGCGTTGCCATCCATGCCGAACAGGCGGGGCGGGGCACGGAC
The DNA here is from genome assembly GCF_001650715.1 of Paramagnetospirillum marisnigri. Taxonomy (GTDB): domain Bacteria; phylum Pseudomonadota; class Alphaproteobacteria; order Rhodospirillales; family Magnetospirillaceae; genus Phaeospirillum; species Phaeospirillum marisnigri. The sequence goes on from NZ_LWQT01000131.1 coordinate 56,515, forward strand.
GGCCGCATCCTGGTGCGGCTGCGGGTGGTCGATACCGGCATCGGCATTTCCCCCGCCTTGAGGGACCGGCTGTTCCAGCCCTTCGTCCAGGCCGAAACCTCCACCACCCGCCAGTTCGGTGGAACCGGGCTGGGGCTGTCCATCACCCGGCGGCTGGTGGAGTTGATGGATGGCAGTATCGGGGTGGACAGCCAGCCCGGGGTGGGCTCGTCCTTCTGGTGTGTCCTGGCGCTCGACGCCGCCGCGACGGCCGAGCTGGAGCCGGTGGTCGAGCCCGATTTCATGGGGATCCGAATCCTGGTGGCCTTGCCCGAGGCGGAGGAATTGACCGACACCGCCCAGGAGGTCGAGCGGTTGGGAGCTGCGGTGGTGCGTCTTGCCCGGTTGGCTCCGGTGGCGTCGGAACCCGCTCTCGCCCATTTCGACGTGGCGGTGGTGGACGCGGCAGAGATACTGGACACCGGGCGGGGGGCGCTGACGACGTCGCCGCTGCTGCTGGTGGGGGGCGAGACGCAAGGGCGCTTCGACCTGGAACGCCTGCCCAACTGCGTCGGATTCCTCGGACGCCCGCTGGAGCGCAATCAGGTGGTGATCGCCATTGCCTCGGCTTTGGGCGGTTCCGGCCCGGTGGCCCATTGCCGTCCGGTCTGCGCGCCGCTGCAGCCAAGCCTCGACCTCGCGTCTCCCCGCTGGGACGGTCCGCCCGTGCTGGTGGCCGAGGATCACCCGGTCAATCAGCAGGTGATTCTGCGTCAGCTCGACATGTTGGGCTATCCGGCCGAACTCGCCCCCGATGGGGCGGCGGCCCTGGCGGCCTGGCGGTCGAAGCGCTTCGCGGCGGTGCTGACCGACTGCCATATGCCGGTCATGGATGGTTTCCAGTTGACCGAGGCCATCCGCGCCGAGGAAGCCCTGGCGGGGGCTCCCCGCATTCCCATCATCGCCCTGACCGCCAACGCCCTGTCGGGAGAATCCGAGCGCTGCCTGGAGGCCGGGATGGATCGCTATCTGGCCAAGCCGGTGGACCTGATCCGGCTGCGGGACGCCCTGGACGCGGTGCTGCGAATCGACCCGAAAATCATATAGCCCAACAAGTTGTCATGTTTCGTTGATTGTCTGCTTTGTGATCTCCCGCTAGATTTATAGTAAATTTGGGATCATTAGGCATGCCGCGCGACGACACCGTCGTTAAGAAGGGAAGTCTGCGCCGGACCGATTCGGTTCCGGGGCATGGCGATGCCGTGCGGGTCATCAACGAGACTCTCAAGGGGCCGGTGGCGAGTATCTTCCGCTCGCTGGTGCCTGCCTTCGGCGATATCCGGGGCGAGGATTTCTACGACACCGTCATGGACAGTTCGGAACTGCTCCACGGCTGCATCCTGATCTTCCGCCGCCATCGCGACCAGTTCCGCACCCTGTTGGTGGACGAGCGCGGGCGGCCGGTCAATGACGATTTCGTCAAGCTGCGTTGTGGCCGGTCGGTGCATGACATCATCGCCATGATCGTGCGGACCCATGCCAAGCGGCATTTCCGGACCACCCTGGGCGGCGACCCCAACGATGTGGGTTCCCGCGCGGGCAGGATGTACCAGGCCATGAATGAATACCTGATCCATGAATGGCAGGTTCCCCTGGTGCCGCACTACGCCCCCATGCCCATTCACAAAGTGGTCGAGATGGGGCCGCGCCTGCTGGATATCCGCGAATCGGAACTATTGGACGCCATCACCGCCGCCGCCGGTCCGCCGCCGCCGGTCATGCGGGGGCTGCCCTCGACGCCGCCGCCGCTGCCGCCGCGATTCGAAGTGACGGCCCCGCCCCAGTCCAACACCGTGGTGGCACGGCGGGGTGGCAGCTTCATGCCGGTGGCCGCCGCCCAGCCGTTCTCGGGAACGCCGCAGGAGGAATTCTGGTGGGAAGCCCTTCAGGACAGAGGGGCGGCCAGCGTGCTGGGGGCCCGCAGCGGCCACGAGATGCGCGAACTGGTGGCGGCCCTGGCCGGGGTCAATGACGCCGTGCGCTCGGAACTGTTCGCCGGGCTGTCGCTGTCCACGGTGCAGGCGGCGGTGTGCCTGGCCACCGCCTTCAAGGTCATGGGCCGCAATGCCTTTGGCCAGGTCTTCGGCCTGCCCGGCAAGCCCGCCATGGTCACCACCATCGCCCAGCGCCTCAGACAGCGCAATGTGGGCTCGCGCACCGAGCTGAAGGCTCTGGCCGCGCTGACGGAAGGCGCCGTCCGGCTCTGATCTTTCCCCTCCCCCACCAATCCGTGGTGGGGGAGGGGACATACCCTATTCCGCCGTGAACACCGGCTTACGCTTGGCGCGGAACGCCGCCAGCCCCTCGGCATAGTCCTTGGTGGCCAGGAAGTCGTAGCACTCGTCCAGTTCGGCGTCGCTGATGGGCCGGGGGTCGTCCAGGCGGGAGATGAACGCCTTGTGCCAGCGATTGGCCAGCGGCGCCCCCTGGGCGATGCGCTTGGCGGTGGCGCTGATTTCCGCCTCCATGGCCTCGTCCTCCACCACCCGGTTGACCAGGCCCTTGGCGCAGGCCTCGGCGGCGTCGAATACCCGGCCTTCCAGCAGGATTTCCAGCGCCACCGCCGTTCCTACCACCCGGCGGATGGCGGCCAGTTCGGGATAGGCCATCACCACCGAGATCTTGTTGATGGGCACGCCGAACTTGCCCGATTTGGCCGAGATGCGCAGGTCGCAGCAGCAGGCCAGTTCCAGGGCGCCGCCGACGCAGGGGCCGTAGATGGCGGCCACCACCGGCTGGGGACAGGCGCGGACCGCGTCCAGGGCCTTGCGCATGACCAGGTCATAGGCCTTGGCCTGCTCGGCATTGGCGCGGTGGGTGTCGAATTCCTCGATATCGGCGCCAGGGGCAAAGGCCTTGTCGCCCGCGCCGCGCAGCACCGCCACATGGATGCTCTTGTCGGCGGCGATGGCGGCAAAGGCCTCGGCCAGACCCCGCCACATGGGCAGGTTCAAGGCATTCATGCGCTCGGGGCGGTTCAGCGTCACGGTGGCGATGGCGCCCTCGCGGGAGAACTCGATCACATCGGACATGGGCGTTCCTTGTTCTGTCATCTTGCGGGAAATCGCGATTGTGCCTATACCCCCCTTAACCGGCAAGGCAAGAGGGCATCCCCATGGCAACCACCGTATCGCGTTCCCCCGAGCAGAAGCAGGCGGCCCTGACCACGGCCCGCATCCTGCTTGAAATCAAGGCGGTCAATTTCCGCCCCGAGGAGCCCTATATCCTGACCTCCGGCTGGGCCAGCCCGGTCTATGTGGACTGCCGCAAGGTGATCTCCTTTCCCCGGGCGCGGGCCAAGATCAGCGAGTTGATGGCCAACGCCATCCTGCGCGAGGTCGGCTACGAATCCTCCGACGCCATAGCGGGCGGCGAGACGGCGGGCATTCCCTATGCCGCCTGGGTCTCCGACCGGCTGGCCCTGCCCATGCTCTACATCCGCAAGAAGCCCAAGGGCTTCGGCCGCAACGCCCAGATCGAGGGCGATTTCAAGGACGGCGACCGGGTGGTGCTGGTGGAGGATCTGGCCTCCGACGGCGCCTCCAAGGTCAATTTCGTCAACGCGCTCCGCTCGGCCGGGGCCAAGGTCGACCATTCCTTCGTGGTGTTCTTCTACGGCGTCTTCCCCGGCGCCCTGAAGAGCCTGGAGGAGATCGGCGTCGACCTGGGCTATCTGTGCAACTGGTGGGATGTGCTGGAAGTGGTCGAGGAGGAAGGCCAGTTCGACCGCCGCGCCATCGAGGAAGTGCGTTCCTTCCTGCACGATCCGGTGCAGTGGTCGGCGCTGCACGGCGGTCGCAAGGAATAGCTATTCCCGGCTCATATTCCTGATCTTGACCACCAGGATCGTCCCCGCCAGAGCCAGGGTGGGGACATTGGTGATGACCATGGGCCAGGCCTGGATCAGCACGCCATAGACCGTCCATAGCGCCACCCCGGTGCAGAAGGTCAGCCACATGGTCAGCGAAATGTCGCGGGTCTGGCCGGACTTCAGGGTCTTGACCACCTGGGGCACGAAGGAAATGGTGGTCAGCAGCCCGGCGACGGACCCAAGCAGTTCAACGGCGGAAGGCCAGGGCAACGGGGCTGCTCCTTGACGTGGGGGTATGCCCGCTCTTAGGCGCTTAGGTGGTCGGCGTCAACAAGCGGGTTTGCCAAGGGGCGCGTCAGGGACTATCTTACGGCGCGGGTGCCGCTTCGGCCGAACCCCACGGGAGATTCTTACTTGAATACCAAGCCAGACGATGCCGCGACCGAACTCCTGATCAAGGAGGTGGATGAAGACCTGCGGCAAGAGCAGATGCAGAAGCTGTGGCAACGCTACGGCAGCCTTTTCACCGGCGGCGCCGTCGCCGTGGTGCTGGCGGTCGCCGCCTGGCAGGGCTGGAACAGCTGGGACCTCAAGCAGCGTCAGGCGTCTTCACTGCGATATGCCGAGGCGATCAATCTGATCGAGCAGGGCCGCAAGGACGAAGCCGCCGAGTCCCTGGCCCAGATTAAGCTCGACGGTACCAAGGGATATCGGATTCTGGCCGAACTGCGTATCGCCGATCTCAAGCAGCAGCAGGGCGATCTGGCTGGTGCCGCCGCGCTGTATCAGCGGCTGGCCGCTGATAGCTCCGTGGACAAGTCCTATCGGGACATGGCCACCATCCGCGCCGCCTATCTGACCGTCGATACCGCCGATGCCGCCGTCCTGGACAAGAGCCTGGAGCCGCTGGCGGTCGAGTCCAGCGCCTGGCGCCATTCCGCCCGCGAGATTCAGGCCCTGGCCGCGCTGCGGCGCGGCGACGATGCCCGGGCCGTCGACCTGTTCGCCAAGATTGCCGAGGATGCCGCCGCGCCGCAGGGGTTGCGGGCGCGCGCGGCCGAGATGCTGGCGGCCGCGGGCCGCCCCGCCAGGAGCTGAACACCTATGGGGATGTGCGTCATGCCGCGCCGGTTGGCAGGGGTCCTGATCGTCGTGATGTCGTTGGCCGGCTGCGGTGACGCCTGGTTGGGCGAGAACAAGGCGCCGCCGCTTCCCGGCAAGCGCATCTCGATCCTGGCCCAGGACCATGTGGTGGAGCCAGACATCGCCGGCCCCGCGCCCGAGATCGTGCTACCGCCGCCCGAGGATAACGAAGACTGGCCCCAGGCGGGCGGCTATTCCAATCACGCCATGCACCATATGCTGGTGAACGACAACCTGAAGCGGGTCTGGACCGGCAATGCCGGCATCGGGTCGGATTCGCGACGCAAGCTGCTGGCCCAGCCCATCGTCGCCGAGGGCATGGTCTTCACCGTGGACGCGGGGTCCGAGGTCACCGCCTTCGACGCCAAGACCGGCAAGCGCATCTGGATTCGCGACGTCACTCCCAACCGCGACCCCAATGTCTATACCAGCGGCGGTCTCGCCTATGACGAGGGCATGGTTTATGTCGCCACCGGCTTCGCCCAGGTGGTGGCGGTGGACGTCAAGACCAGCGAGGTGGTGTGGCGCCAGAACGTCTCCGGACCGGTGCGCGGCGCGCCGACGGTGCGCGGCGGTCGCATTTTCGTGGTGACGGTGGACAACCAGACCCATGCCCTGGCGGCCGAGGACGGCTCGCCGCTGTGGACCCATTCCGGCATTTCCGAGGCTACCGGCCTGCTGGCGGGCAACAGCCCGGCGGTGGATGGCAATACAGTGGTGGTGGCCTATACGTCGGGCGAGCTGTTCGCCCTGAAGATCGAAACCGGCGGCGTCATCTGGCAGGATTCGCTGATCACCGTGCGCCGGACCGAGAATGTGGGCGCCTTGATGGATATCCGTGGCCGCCCCGCCATCGACCGTGGCCGGGTCTATGCCATCGGCAATGGCGACCTGATGGTCTGCGTCGATCTGCGCACCGGTCGTCGGTTGTGGGAAAAGGAAATCGGTGGCGTCCAAAGCCCTTGGATTGCGGGCGACTACATTTTCGTGGTCACCAATGGCAACGAGGTGGTGGCGCTGGAGGCCAAGACCGGCCGCATCCTGTGGGTCACCCAGATGCAGAGCTGGGAAAAACCCACGGAAAAGGAGGGCCGCATCATGTGGTCCGGCCCCATCCTGGCCTCCGACCGGCTGATCCTCGGCAGTTCCACCGGCAAGCTGGTGGCGCTGTCGCCCTATACCGGCGAGATGCTGGGCTGGGACAAGTCGCCCGACGGCGTCAGCATTGCACCCGTGGTGGCGGGCGGCAGCCTGTATTTCCTCACCGACGACGCCGATCTGGTCGCTTTCCGTTAAACCTCTCCTTTGTCGGGGGGGATGCAAGGTTCCTTATGACGTTCACCGTTGCCATTATCGGCCGCCCCAATGTGGGCAAGTCCACCCTGTTCAATCGCCTGGTGGGGCGCAAGCTGGCCATCGTCCATGACCAGCCCGGCGTCACCCGTGACCGCCGCGAGGGCCGCGCCACCCTGATGGGCATGGAGTTCCGGGTGGTGGACACCGCCGGATTCGAGGACGACGGCGGTGATTCCGTCGAGGCCCGCATGCGCCGCCAGACCGATCAGGCGGTGACCGCCGCCGATGTGGCCCTGCTGCTGATCGACGCGCGGGCCGGAGTGACGCCGTTGGACCGTCATTTCGCCGATTATCTCCGCCGCCTGCCGACACCGGTGATTCTGGTGGCCAATAAATGCGAGGGCAAGGCCGGGGCTCCTGGTCTGTACGAGGCCTATGGCCTGGGCATGGGCGAGCCGGTGCCGGTCTCGGCCGAGCATGGCGAGGGCATGTACGAGTTGTTCGAGGCGCTGATGCCCCATGCCAAGGCGGCGGGCGCGCTGGACGACGAAGACGAGGACGAGGACGATTTCGCCCCGCCCGGCGATGAAGAGGCCGAGGACGCCGAGCCCGATCCCGGCCGCCCGCTCACCATGGTCATCGTCGGCCGTCCCAATGTGGGCAAGTCCACCCTGGGCAACCAGTTGCTGGGCCAGGACCGCCTGCTGACCGGCCCCGAGGCCGGTCTGACCCGCGACGCCATCGCGGTGGAATGGGAGCACAAGGGCCGCCGCCTCAAGCTGGTGGACACCGCCGGTCTGCGCAAGAAGGCCCAGATCAGCGACGCCATCGAGAAGCTCTCGGTGGGCAATACCATCGAATCCATCCGCATGTCGGAAGTGGTGGTGCTGGTGATGGACGCCGCCGCCATCCTGGACAAGCAGGACCTGACCATCGCCCGGCTGGTGGTGGACGAGGGCCGCGCCCTGGTCATCGCCATCAACAAGTGGGACATGGTGGACGATCCCCAGACGGCGCTGAAGCGCTTGCGCGACCGGTTGGAAACCTCGCTGCCCCAGGCCAAGGGCGTCACCACCGTCACCCTGTCGGCCCTGACCGGGCGCGGCGTCGACCGGCTGATCGACGCGGTGCTGGAGACCTGGGACACCTGGAACCGCCGCATTCCCACAGCAGGGCTCAATCGCTGGCTGGAAGAGGTCATCGAACGGCATCCGCCGCCCGCCCTGCCCGGTGGCCGGCGCTACAAGATCCGTTACATGACCCAGGCCAAGGCGCGGCCGCCCACTTTCGTGCTGTTCGCCACCAAGCCCGACCAGTTGCCGGAATCCTATATCCGCTATCTGATCAACGGCTTGCGCGAGGCTTTCAAGCTGCCGGGCGTGCCCATTCGCCTGCACATGCGCGCCGGCAAGAATCCCTACGCCGCCAAGGACAAATAGAGGAAGGGGCGGTTCCGGTGGGAACCGCCCCTGACGCCTATTTCTTCTCTTCGGTGCCGTACATGCCGCCACCGCCGCCGTAATCTTCCTGCTGCACCTCGATCTGGATCTTGGAGGTGTCGACCGCCGCCTTGTTGTCCAGGCCACCGGTGACCAGTTGGGGGAAGGCGATCACCAGGCCGACCATGATGATCTGGATGAACACGAAGGGCACCGCGCCCCAATAGATCTGGCCGGTGGTGATCTTGGCGGTCATCTTGCCGGTGACCTTGTCGATATAGTCGGACTTAGGCGCCACGCTGCGCAGGTAGAACAGCGCGAAGCCGAAGGGCGGATGCATGAACGAGGTCTGCATGTTGACGCCCAGCAGGACGCCGAACCAGATCAGGTCGATGCCCAGTTTCTCGGCCACCGGTCCCAGCAGCGGCACCAGGATGAAGGCCAGTTCGAAGAAGTCGAGGAAGAAGGCCAGCACGAACATCAAGACGTTGACCACGATCAGGAAGCCGAGCTTGCCGCCGGGCAGGCCGGTCAGCAGGTGCTCGACCCACAGATCGCCGTTGACGCCCCGGAACACCAGACCGAACACGGTGGAGCCCACCAGGATGAACAGCACGAAGGAGGACAGCTTGGCGGTGGTGTCCATGGCCTGCTTCAGCAGGCTCCACTCCAGCTTGCGCTTGGCCAGCGCCAGGATCAGGGCGCCGGCTGCGCCCATGGCGCCGCCCTCGGTGGGAGTGGCGATGCCGAGGAAGATGGTGCCCAGCACCAGGAAGATCAGCACCAGCGGTGGCAGCAGGCAGGTGAGGGACCGGATCACCAGTGCCGCGCCGCGCAGGGAGCGGGCTTCCAGCGGCAGGGCCGGGGCCGTCTTGGGATAGATGGTGGTCAGGAGGAAGATGTAACCGGCGTAAAGGGCTGTCAGCACGAAACCGGGGATGAAGGCGCCGGCATACATGTCGCCCACCGACCGGCCCAACTGGTCGGCCATGATGATCAGCACCAGCGAGGGCGGGATGATCTGGGCCAGGGTGCCCGAGGCAGCGATGACGCCCGATGCCACCCGGCGGTCATAGCCGTAGCGCAGCATGATGGGCAGCGAGATCAGGCCCATGGAGATCACCGAGGCCGCCACCACGCCGGTGGTGGCCGCCAGCAGGGCGCCGACGAAGATCACCGCATAGGCCAGACCGCCCCGGATGGGGCCGAACAGCTGGCCGATGGTGTCCAGCAGGTCCTCGGCCATGCCGCTTCGTTCCAGGATCAGGCCCATGAAGGTGAAGAACGGGATGGCCAGCAAGGTGTCGTTGCGCATGATGCCGAACACGCGTTCGGGCAGCGCCTGGAACAGTTGCGAGTTGAGCAGGCCCAGCTCCATGCCCACCAGGCCGAAGACGATGCCGTTGGCCGCCAGGGCGAAGGCCACCGGATAGCCCAGCAGCAGGAACACCACCAGTGCTCCGAACATCAGCGGCGCCATGTTGGCGATGAGGAAGGCGGTCATGCGGCTTCTCCATCGGCGGCGGTGTGGTGGTGGTGGCCGTGCTCGCCCGGATCAGGAATGTCGCCGGTCAGGATGGCGATCTTCTTGATCAGCTCCGAGATGCCTTGCAGCAGCAGCAGGAAGAAGCCCACCGGAATCAGCAGCTTGACCGGCCAGCGGATCAGGCCGCCCGCGTCACCCGACATTTCCAGATGGGTGAAGCTTTTCATGAACATGGGCCAGGCCAGGGTCATGATCAGGATGACCATGGGAAACAGGAAGAAGATGGTGCCCAGGATGTCGATCCAGATCTGGGTGGGGCGCGCCAGCCGACCGCAGACCACGTCGATGCGGATATGCTCGTTGCGCAGCAAGGTGTATCCGGCGCACAGCAGGAACACGGTGGCGAACAGGTACCACTGCACCTCCAGCCAGGCATTCGAGCTGTAATTGAACGCGTAGCGAACCGAGGCGTTCAGGGAACTGATGATGACCATGAGCAGGATCAGCCATTTCACGGCCTGCCCTACCCGTTCGTTGATCTGGTCGATCAACGCGCTCAACGACAGAAGTGGTTTCAAGGGCCCATCCTCCCGACTGACCGGCGCCGACTTGTATCGTCGGCTGCTGTGGCGTGGCTGGACATGGTAATCCAGGCCGATTGACGCCGCCATTGCGGAAATCCGATTGCGAAAGTGATATGTAGGCGCGATGAAACATTCTTTCGAGCCCCCCATGTCTTCGGAAAGATGCGGAAACGCCGTTCCTTTTCTACCCATGACCCGGGCGGAAATGGATCGGCTGGGCTGGGACAGCTGCGACATCATCCTGGTGACCGGCGACGCCTATGTGGACCATCCCAGCTTCGGCATGGCCATTGTCGGCCGCCTGCTGGAATCCCAGGGCTTCCGGGTGGGCATCATCGCCCAGCCGGACTGGAGCAGGCCGGAGGCGTTCAAGGCCCTGGGGCGGCCCAACCTGTTCTGGGGCGTCACGGCGGGCAACATGGATTCCATGGTCAACCGCTACACCTCGGATCGGCGGCTGCGCCACGACGACAGCTATACCCCGGGCGGGGAGGGGGGGCGGCGGCCCGACCGGGCGGTGATCGTCTATGCCCAGCGCTGCCGCGAGGCCTTCAAGGAGGTGCCGGTGGTGCTGGGCGGCATCGAGGCGTCCTTGCGCCGCATCGCCCATTTCGACATCTGGTCGGAGAAGCTGCGCCGCTCGGTGCTGATGGACGCCAAGGCCGATATCCTGGTGTTCGGCAATGCCGAGCGGGCCATCGTCGAGATCGCCCGGCGAGCCCGGGCGGGCGAGGCCCCCAAAACCATGACCGACATCCGGGGCACCGCCGTGGTGCGGGCCTCGGTGCCGGAGGGTTTCCGGGAACTGGACGCCAGCGACATCGAGGCGGCGGTGCCCAACACCCGGGGTGACGCGGTGGTGGTGCGGCTGCCCTCCTTCGAGCAGGTCCAGGCCGATCCGGTGCTCTATGCCCAGGCGTCGCGGGTGCTGCACCAGGAAAGCAACCCGCTTAACGCCCGCGCCCTGGTCCAGCGCCACGGCGACAAGGAGGTGTGGCTCAACCCGCCGCCGCTGCCGCTGCCCACCGCCGAGCTGGACGCGGTCTATGACCTGGCCTATGCCCGCGCCCCCCACCCCGCCTATGGCGGCGCCAAGATTCCCGCCTGGGAGATGATCCGCTTTTCCGTCAACATCCTGCGCGGCTGTTTCGGCGGCTGCACCTTTTGCTCCATCACCGAGCATGAGGGCCGCATCATCCAGAACCGTTCCCAGGCCTCCATCTTGCGCGAGATCGCCGAGATCAGGGACCGGACGCCGGGCTTCACCGGCACCATTTCCGATCTGGGCGGCCCCACCGCCAATATGTGGCGTCTGGGCTGCCGCGAGCCCGAGGTGCAGAAGGTCTGCCGCCGCCTGTCCTGCGTCTATCCCGATATCTGCAAGACGCTCGGCACCGACCATGATCCGCTGATCGCGCTGTACCGCGCCGCCCGCGCCGTGCCCGGCGTCAAGCGGGTCAATATCGGCTCGGGGGTGCGCTACGATCTGGCGGTGCGCAGCCCGGCCTATGTGGAGGAACTGGTCCGCCATCATGTGGGCGGCTATCTCAAGATCGCGCCTGAGCATACCGAGGACGGGCCGCTGGCCATGATGATGAAGCCCGGCATCAAGACCTATGAGCGCTTCCGCGCCATGTTCGAGACGGTGGCGGCCAAGGCGGGCAAGACGCTCTACCTGATCCCCTATTTCATCGCTGCCCATCCCGGCACCACCGACCAGGACATGCTCAATCTGGCGCTATGGCTGAAGAAGAACGGCTTCAAGCTGGATCAGGTCCAGACCTTCCTGCCGTCGCCCATGTCGCTGGCCACCGCCATGTACCATTCCGGCCGCGACCCGCTGCGGCCGGTGCGCCGCGATGGCGGGGCCGTCTTCTCGGCCAAGGGGTTGAAGCAGCGCCGCCTGCATAAGGCCTTCCTGCGGTTCCACGATCCCGAGAACTGGCCGATCCTGCGCGAGGCCCTGATCCGCATGGGCCGCTCCGACCTGATCGGGCCGGGAAAAAATCACCTGGTTCCCCGGGGGAACAGGTGAGCGGCGCACTTGCTTTTGGCCGAACTCCGTCTTATGTCAGTGACATGCCTGTACAAAAAACCTCCGGCTATCTCGCCGGGCAAATCCTGATCGCCATGCCGCAGATGGAGGACGAGCGCTTCGCCCGATCCATCGTCTATCTGTGCGCCCACAGCGCCGATGGTGCCATGGGGATCGTGGTCAACCGCCTGTTCGGCGGCATCACCTTTCCGCAGTTGCTGGAACAGCTGGATATTCCGCCGACGCCGGAATGCGAGCAGATTCGCATCCATTTCGGAGGGCCGGTGGAAAGCGGTCGCGGCTTCGTGCTGCACACCGCCGATTACATCCAGGAAAACACCATGATGGTGGCCGATGGCGTCGCCCTGACCGCCACGGTGGATGTGCTGAAGGCCATGGCCGCCGGAACCGGCCCGTCCCAGAGCCTGTTGGCGCTGGGCTATGCCGGGTGGAGTTCCGGGCAGCTGGATTCGGAAATCCGCGAGAATGCCTGGCTCAACGTGCCCGCTGATGCCGATCTGCTGTTCGGCCGCGACCTGGAGCATAAATACGAGCAGGCCATTGCCAAGCTGGGCATTGAAGTCGGTCTGCTGTCGGCGGATGCCGGGCACGCCTGACCGGCGACGTGTTGATGATGGACGCCACCACCGCGACGGCGAGGTTTGCCATGGATCGGTTCATGCAGGGCTACAAGGCCGCTTGGGAACAGCGTGACCCGGCCATGTTCGCCGCCCTGTTCACGCCCGATGGCCGCTACCACAACACACCCTTCCAGGTTCAGAACGGCACCGCCGAACTGATGGAATACTGGAAGCGGGTGCAGCTTCAGGAAGACGTCAAGGTCAGTTACGAGGTCCTGTCCGACACCGGCGCGGGCGGGCTGGCGCACTGGCACGTCACCTATCAGGTGGCCTCCGAGGAGTTGTTCCAGATCTGGGCCAAGTCGACTGGAACCAATCTGGTCTCGCGCAAGCCGGGCGATCCGCTGCCCCGGATGGTGCTGGACGGCATTCTCCAGGCCAGCCTCGCGAATGGCCGCTGCACCGAGGCGCGGCTGTGGTGGCACAGCATGCCCCAGGCGACATAGGGAACCGGGTCAGAACCCGCCCGACTGCGCCCGCAATCTGAGCAGATGATCGGCCAGGGTCACCGCCATCATGGCTTCCGCCACCGGCACGGCGCGGATGGCGACGCAGGGGTCGTGGCGGCCCTTGGTGGACACCTCGACCTCGTTGCCCTGGCGATCCACGCTCTTCTTCGGCGTCAGGATGGAGCTGGTGGGCTTGACCGCCAGACGCACCACCACATCCTGGCCGGTGGAAATGCCGCCCAGGATGCCGCCCGCCTTGTTGGACAGGAATTTCACCTGCCCGTCGTTGCCCATGCGCATCTCGTCGGCATTGTCCTCGCCGGACAGGCTGGCGGCCTCGAAGCCCGCGCCGATCTCGACACCCTTGACGGCGTTGATGCTCATCATCGCCTTGGCCAGATCGGCGTCCAGCTTGTCATAGACCGGTGATCCCAGGCCGACGGGCACGTTGGAGGCCACCACCTCGACCACGCCGCCGATGGAGGATCCATTCTTGCGGATGGAATCCAGATAGGTCTCCCATTCCTTGGCGGCCTGGGCGTCGGGGCACCAGAACGGATTGGCCTTGGTCTCGTCCCAGTCCCAGGCGCCGTAGTCGATGGCCTGGATGCCCATGCGGACCATGGCGCCGCGGATGGTGACGCCGCCCGGCACCAGGGCGTCCAGCACCATGCGCGCCACCGCGCCCGCCGCCACCCGCATGGCGGTTTCGCGCGCGCTGGAGCGGCCGCCGCCGCGATAGTCGCGGATGCCGTATTTCTGCTGATAGACCCAGTCGGCATGGCCGGGGCGGAAGCTGTCCTTGATCTCGCCGTAATCCTTGGACCGCTGGTCGGTATTCTCGATCAGCAGGCCGATGGGGGTGCCGGTGGTCTGGCCCTCGAACACGCCGGACAGGATCTTGACCTCGTCGGCCTCGCGCCGCTGGGTGGTGAAGCGGTTCTGGCCCGGCTTTCTGAGGTCGAGCCAGGCCTGGATATCGGCCTCGGCCAGCGGGATGCGCGATGGCACCCCGTCGACCACGCAACCGATGGCCGGGCCATGGCTCTCGCCAAAGGTGGTGAAGCGGAACAGATGTCCGAATCCGTTGCCAGACATAATTTTCGTCCCTCAGTCGCCGGGCGCGTGCCGCTCGGTTTGATCTGTCATCCCGACGACCAGCGGAAGGAGGGATCTCGTCCTGGCAACGGCCTTTCAGAACTGGTTCTGCTGGAGCAGGCGGAGATCCCTCGACTTCGCTCGGGATGACAGGAAAGTTGGATCAGTCCTTCGCGACGGTGATGTCGGGGGCGTCCACCGCCTTCATGCCGACAACGTGATAGCCGCAGTCGACGTGGTGGGTTTCGCCCGACACGCCCGACGACAGGTCGGACAGCAGGTAGAGACCGGCGCCGCCGATGTCTTCCAGGGTGACGTTGCGCTTCAAGGGGCTGTTATACTCGTTCCACTTCAGGATATAGCGGAAATCGCCGATGCCCGATGCCGCCAGGGTCTTGATGGGACCGGCCGACAGGCCGTTGACGCGGATGTTCTGGCCGCCCAGGTCGACGGCGAGATAGCGCACGCTTGCTTCCAGCGCCGCCTTGCAGACGCCCATGACGTTGTAATGGGGCATCACCCGCTCGGCGCCGTAATAGGTCAGCGTCAGCAGCGAGCCGCCATCGCTCATCAGGGCCGAAGCCCGGCGCGCCACCGAGGTGAACGAGAACACCGAGATGTGCATGGAGGTCAGGAAGTTCTGCAACGAGGTGTCGGCATAGCGGCCGCGCAGCTCGTTCTTGTCGGAATAGCCGATGGCATGGACCACGAAATCCAGCTTGCCCCATTCCTTCTCGATGGCGGCGAACACCGCGTCGATGGACGCCTCGTCGGAGACGTCGCAGGGCAGGACCAGATTGGAACCGACGCTTTGCGCCAGCGGACGCACGCGCTTTTCCAGCGCCTCGCCCTGATAGGTGAAGGCGAGTTCGGCACCCTGGGCGCGCGCCGCCTGGGCAATGCCCCAGGCGATGGAACGATCATTGGCGACGCCCATGACAAGGCCTCTCTTGCCGGCCATCAGGGGAGCGGGAGCGGTCATGCGGGGTCCTCATCTGATTGGGTGAATGGCTGCGGTCGCCCCCCGGGGGGCCTACCCAGGGGACCTACATACACCAATCAGGGAGCAGGGCAAAGGTGTTAGGCGTCAGCCCAGAATCTCGCTCAGGTCCTCCTTGGCGGCCACTTCCCGCTCGAAGCTGGACAGTTCCTTGCCGAGCGCGTCGCGGATGGAGACCATTCCCACCGGAATGCCCGCCTCCACCACCGGCATGTGGCGGAAGCCCCCATCGTGCATCAGGTGCAGGGCATGGCCCAGCTTCCGGTCCGGGGAGACGGCGGCGGGGGCGGGTGTCATCACCGAGGACAGCGGGGTGGCGTCGGGGTCCCGAGCTTCGGCCAGGACGCGGAACAGGGCATCGCGCTCGGTGAATATTCCCGAAAGACGACCGGCATCATCGGTGATCATGACCGCGCCCACATGGCGGGATTTCATCTCGCGGGTGGCTTGGCGGACGGTGGCGGTGGGTGGCAGGGTCAGGATGGTCTGGGACTTGATGACGTCGCGGATCAGGCGATTGGGCATGATGGTTCCTCCCCCGGTTGGCTTTCCACCCATATGGGGATCGGCGATGTCGGCATCAATGCGCGGCGGGTCAACGCCTCTGCGGGCGGTCCAGGGGCTGATAGCTGGCGCCATTCCAGCGGAACCACTGCGACGGCGTCTCGATGGTGGCCCAGCCCCCCAGGCGCGAGGATGTGACAAACACCCCATCGGCTTCACCAAAGCCCCAGCCGATGGGAGCCCAGCCCTTGGAGGTCCATTGCGCCACCACCATGGGCTGGCCCTTGGCCGAGGCCCAGGCCGGGGCGTCGATTAGAAGGAACAGTTCGGTGCGGCCGTCCTCGTTGAGGTCGATACGTCCGGCCCTGACCTGATCGCGGAAAAAGCCGAACTGACCGCCGCCGTTGTAATAGGCCCGCCAATGGGTCTTCAGCAATGCGTCGATATCGGGAGTTTCCCCCTCGGGCAGGGGCTGCAGTGCCACCTGGGCCACGAGACGGCCGTAATCCTGCGCCAGGGCGGCGCCAGGAGCGGCAAGGCCTGATATGGCCAGGATCACGATGGTCAGCAGGATGCGCATGGGAGACGGAGAGTAAGGGCGGCGGCCTCGTGCCGTCAACGACGCCATATACAACACTATAAAAAATGTAATTAAATTCATAAAATCAATTATGGTGGTATTTTTGTGTTGAATTGTGGTTTGTGGTGCGGTATACCGGTCCCCGTGATGTTGTTTCGTTTCCTGGAGAACCGGACATGAGCGCTTCGGAAGTCGGCCTGATCGAGTTGGAGCCCCATACCGTCAAGGCCATGCTGGACGCGGGCGAGGCCGTGCTGGTGGATGTCCGCGAGGATGACGAGTTCGCCGAGGCTCATATCGACGGTGCGGTTCTATCCCCCATGAGCGATTTCGAGCTTGAGACCTGGCCCAGCTTTCCCGGGCGCAAGGTGATCATTTCCTGCCTGGGTGGGGTGCGTTCCGCCGCCGTGGCCCGCAAGCTGATGGCTTCGGGCCAGGGTTGGGCCATCCACCTGAAGGGCGGTCTCAATGCCTGGCGCGATGCCGGCCTGCCGGTGGTTGAGCAGGGCTGATCCCGCTTCATCCGCCGATTTTCCGACGGGTTCCATACGGCCCGTCTTTTTCCTCTCTCTCGACTTCACGCCGCCTTCCCTCGGGGAGGCGGTTCTTGTTTGCGGCGCACGGGTTGCGGCGGCGCGGGCAGCGGCGTAAGGTGGCCGGCATCGGGGTGCAAGCCGCCGTGCTTGGGGAATGGGAATGCGCAGTACGTGGCCGTTTGTCGCCGGAATCATCATTGCGATATTGGTGACTCTGTTCAACCTGCCGATCATGGCGGGGGCGGCGCTGGTCATGAAGCTGGTGGCCGCCAGGGGGGGCGACGCCGTCGCCATGACGGGGGCATCGGGCTTTTCCATCCGTGACGAAAGCGGACGCTACGTCACCACCATGAACAACACGAATTTCAGTATCCTCAGCGTGCCCCTGGTGGGCGAGCCGCGCCCGCGCCGCATACTGGCCCGGCTGCAGGTGCGGCTTGGCGAGGATGGCGAGGGACAGGCGGTGCTGGACGCCTGGCCCATGGCAGGTCCCAGCGACTTCCGCAAGGGCACCGCCTACACCATCCGCTCCCCGGCCAATGCGGCCTATCTCGGTGACGACAGCCTGTTCTGGACCGAGCGCGCCGGACGCAAGACCGCCTATTCCCTGTCTGATGGTGCCCGGCTGTTCGATGCCGACCTGCCGCTGCTGCAGTTCGTCTTCGAGCCCGAGCTCCGCCGCATGGCCGCCGTGGCGGTGGCCGAGGACGAGTTTACCGCCCGTGGTGTCGCCGTGATCAGCTATGCCGCCCCTGGGCGGGTGCTGCGCCGGGTGGTGCTGGTGGCCGATGACACCTTCCGGGCCAATACATTGCGCGCCACGATCACCGCCACCCGCCTGGTGTCCTTCACCGATGACGCCCTGGGTGGCCGGGTGATCGACTTACCGCTGGCGGCGGGATCGGTGCGTATTCCGGTCACGCCCCAAGATATGGATCTGTCGCGAGCCAAGTTGCCCGCGGGTCTGAGGCTGGTTCCCATCCAGCCCTGGGGGGGAAGCTGATGGTGATGGTGGAATAGTTCCATTTACGTCGGTGCAGACATAATTTCCACTCTGTCATTGAAAGGAAGCAGAGCATCGGCCATCATCGGGCAAGTGCTTTTGTTTCATCATATCATCCTTGAACGACGCTCTTATTCCTTAGGATAATTCAATGCGCCGTTTTGGATGTAGAGTGGATTGGCTTTGATATGACTGTCGCTTGCCGTGGGTGATGTGCGGCATATCCTGATCGTCGAGGACAGTATGACCCAGGCCTTCAGCCTGGAATATCTGCTGTCGGAAAACGGATATCGCGCTTCCATCGCGGGCAACGGGCAGCAGGCGCTGGACATGGCGCTGGCGCACCATCCGGATCTGGTGGTCAGCGACATCACCATGCCGATCATGGGGGGCTTCGAGTTTTGCAGCCGGGCCAAGGCCAACCCGCAACTGCGCCACATCCCCATCCTGCTGCTGACCGACCTGTCCAATCCCGACGACATCATTCATGGTCTGGAAGCCAGGGCCGATGGCTATATCACCAAGCCCTACGAGGAAGGCTTCCTGCTGCGGAAGATCCAGGCCCTGCTGGCCCGCAGCGCCGAGGCATCCCCGCCCTCGCCCGAGGAGGAAGCCGAGGCCATCGATTTCGTGCTGGGCGACCAGCGTCACGTCATCACCGCCAGCCGCAAGCACATCCTGGACATGTTCCTGTCCACCTACGAGCATTCGCTGGCGCAAAAGAAGATCCTGGAACAGAAGCAGCGCGAATTGAATGATATCAACGCCAAGCTGGCGACCAGCCTGGACAGCCTGAAGATGTCGGAGGAGCGGTTCCGCTCCTTGGTCGAGACCGTTCCCGATATCGTCTATCGCCTGGATTCCGATGGCCGCTTCAGCTTCCTCAACAGCGCCATCGAGCGGCTCGGCTATCACCGGGGTGAACTGATCGGCACCCATTTCAGCGAGATCATCGTTCCCGCCGAGTTACCCTCGGTCAGTTGGGAAGCGGCGGTGGCCAAGCGTGACGGCCCGTTGCCGCCCGAGCCGCCCAAGCTGTTCGACGAACGCCGTTCGGGGCGGCGCATGACCGCCGGGCTGGAAGTGCGTCTGCGGACCAAGTCGGGCATGACCGCCGAGCATGGCGAGGTCAAGGCCCTGGGCAATTCGCCGCTGGTGGTGGAAATCAGCAGTTCCGGCCTCTATGGCGAAGGCAACGAGCAGCAGCGCAACTATGTGGGCACGGTGGGTGTCATCCGTGACATCACCGACCGCAAACGCGCCCAGGATGCCCTGCAGCACGAGCGGGAGTTCCTGGAAAAGCTGATCAACACCTTGCCGCTGCCCATCTTCTTCGTGGACATGGATGGTGCCATCCAGCGGATCAATTCGGCGCTTCTGCGGTTTTTCGGCCTGAATTCCGACGAGGTGCTGGGGTGCAAGTGGCACGACATCCTGCCGCCCGAGGCCGCCGAGCGCATGGCCGCCGGTGATCGCGACGATCAGCAGAACGAGATCATCTACGAGGCGACGTTGCCCGCCGCCGACGAGGAGCGCCGGGTCCTGGTCACCAAGATCCGCTTCCATAAGCCGGGCGAGGGGGCGCAGGGGCATATCGGCGTGCTGATCGACGTCACCGAACGCACCCGCACCGAGATGGAGTTGCGCAACGCCAAGCGACTGGCCGACGAAGCCACTAAGGCAAAGTCGGATTTCCTGGCGACCATGAGTCATGAACTGCGCACGCCGCTGAACGCCATTCTCGGCTTTTCAGAGATGATCACCATGCACTCCCAGGAAGGCGAGTGTTCGCCGCGTTATCGCGACTACGCCGCCAGCATCTACGAATCCGGCTCGCATCTGCTGGCCATCATCAACGACATCCTGGATATCTCGGCGGTGGAGGCGGGCAAGCTGACCCTGCATTTCGACGAGATCGAGGTGGCGGTGCTGGTGGAGTCCGCCGAGCGGTTGATCCAGGTCCGTGCCGAGAAGCGCAACCTGCAACTGGGGCTCGATCTGTCCTCGGCCCCCGCCTGCATCATGACCGATGCCCGGCGGATGAAGCAGATCCTGATCAATCTGTTGGGCAATTCCGTCAAGTTCACCCCGGATGGTGGCTGGGTGTCGCTGCGGGTGGGCCGCACCCTGGATGGCGGCGTCAGTTTCTCGGTCAGCGATAACGGCATCGGCATGGATGAGGACGGCGTCGCCAAGGCGCTGTCGTTGTTCGGTCAGGTGGACAGCCGTCTGGCGCGCAAATACGAAGGCACCGGCCTTGGCCTGCCGCTCAGCCGCCATCTGGCGGAATCCCTGGGGGGGCGGTTCGAGGTGGAAAGCGCCTTGGGGCAGGGGACGACGGTTACCGTCACCCTGCCCGCCAGTTGCGTCATCCGTTGACGAAACCCGCCTGAACCAGATCACGGACCTTGTCGAAGGCCTTGACCTCGATCTGGCGGATGCGCTCGCGCGAAACACCGTAGCGTTCGCCCAGTTCCTCAAGGGTCGGCGGAGTGTCGCGCAGCCTGCGCTCCATAAAAATCTCCCGCTCGCGTTCGGTCAGGCTTTCCATCGCCTTGGCGATCAGGCCACGGCCCTTGTGCAGTTCTTCGCGCCGGGCATAGACCGCTTCCTGGCTATCGGCATCGTCGGGCAGCAGATCCTGGATCTCGGTGCCGCCCTCGCCGACCCGCAGGTTCAGCGAGGCATCACGTCCCGCCATGCGCCGGTTCATGGCCACCACGTCGCTTTCCTCCACATGGAGTTCGCGGGCGATGGTGGTGACATCCGCCGGGGCGAGGTCGCCGGAGTCCAGCAGGCGAAGCCGCGACTTGATCCGCCGCAGGTTGAAGAACAGCTTCTTCTGCGCCGCCAGGGTGCCGATCTTGACCATGGACCACGAATTCAGCACGAATTCATTCAGCGACGCCTTGATCCACCACATGGCGTAGGTGGCCAGGCGGAAGCCGCGCTCGGGGTCGAATTTCTTGACCGCCCGCATCAGGCCGATATTGCCTTCGGAAATCAGGTCGGCCACGGGCAGGCCGTAATGGCGATAGCCGATGGCGATCTTGGCGACCAGCCGCAGATGGCTGGTGACCAGTTTGTGGGCCGCCTCGGTATCCTGGTACTCGATCCATCGCCGCGCCAGCATGAATTCCTCCTCGATGTCGAGGATGGGAAAGGCGCGGATGTCACGAAGATATTTGGTAAGTCCGTCGTCACCGCCGAGGACGGGAAGGGCTGCTGCCGACATGATCAATCTCCCCAGTTGAGCCACCACCCACCTCCCATGAGGAGGGCGTCGTTCGAAGCTGGACAGTTCGCTAGTCGGCCTTGTGCCAAAGAATGAACATCGTCATATCCTCCGTTCGAGCAACATGACTCGGAACCCGCCAAGGGGCAGCGTCCCGAAAGCCTCAATCGGTCGGTCCCAGGCTGGGCCCCGACTTCGAACATTATGCCAACACCATCGGTGGGAATCAAGCGTCGCACCGGTTCCTAGTGTGGTGAATTCGAAGTTCCTATCATTTCTCCGCACCCGACATTAGGAACTTCGAATTCGCAAACCACACTAGAAACAATAAGTTACTGGTGTCCAGATCGATTCTGAAATTCGAAAGGAGCTTGAATTGGATGCTGCGAATTTCAGAATCGGGACACTAGCACTACTTTGGCACTTTAGGCTCCTTGCGGATGCTGCGGAGCCTAAAGTGCCAAAGTAGTGCTAGGCGGAGTCCGCATGGCAGCCATTCCAACCCAGCGAATCCAAATCCAAGGATTTGGTCCGATGATGATCCTACTCCCTCGGCCACCCAATTGATCGAACGGGCCGAACGAACATCAAGTCCCCCGCCGATCGCTCGCTCCCCCGGGCGGTTGGGGGTCACGAACCCCGCCCTGGATTGCCGCCAGGGCGGGGTTGTTGCTTTGGGGCCTCGGCCTGGGCGGTGGCGTGTTATGGTGGCCGCTCAATCGGGAGATAAGGGATGGATTTCGACGGCGAGCACCTGATTCCGGCCCCCCGTCATGAGGTCTGGCGCGCCCTCAACGACCCGGCCGTGCTGGTGGCCTGCATTCCGGGCTGCGAGACGCTGGAAAGCACCGCTCCGGGCCGATACGCCGCCACCATAGCCGTCCGCATCGGCGTTCTGGCCGCCCGCTTTTCCGGAACCCTGGCGCTGGAGGACGTGATCGAGGCCGAAGCCTATACCCTGAAAGGTCAGGGCCAGGGGGGTGTCGCCGGCTTTGTCGGCGGCAGTGCCCGGGTGACCTTGATCGACCAAGACGGTGATACCATGTTGCAATGGAAGGCCGAGGGGCAGATCGGCGGTCGGCTGGCCTCGGTGGGGGGCCGCCTTCTTCACGGATTCGCGTCGAAAACCGCCGCCGAGTTTTTTAAGAGATTTATCGGCAGTCTCGGGTGCCAACCCGATTGCGCCTAAGTTGTCCATTGATCCAATAATACTCAGCCACAAAAAGTCACAGCATGTTTGAGCAGGGGCCTCGTCATGGACGCTCTTCACAATCTCCAAAGCTTGGGACACTCCGCCGGGGGATTCGGCTCGGATGGGGCGGGGCCGGAAAAGGCCCGTCGCCGACTGCCGCGGCAGCAGCGTGAGAAGCTCATCGTCGACGAGGCCATCAAGTTTTTCGCCGAGGTTGGATTCGAGGGGCAAACCCGCGCCCTGGCCCAGCGCCTGGGCGTCACCCAGCCTTTGCTGTACCGGTATTTCCCCGACAAGGATGCCCTGATCGAGCGCGTCTATCGCGAGGTGTTCCTGGGGGGGTGGGACAATGACTGGCGCGATGCGCTGACCGATCGTTCGGTGCCCTTGGTCGACCGGGTCGAGCAGTTCTATCTCAGTTACACCAAGGCCAATTTCAGCTATGAGCGGGTGCGGCTGTTCATGTTCGCCGGGCTGAAGGACGAGTCCATCGCCAGTCGCTACATGGCCCATGTGCGCGAGAACCTGTTCTTGCCGCTGTGCCGTGAAATCCGCGCCGCGGCCGGGGTGGAGCGCGATGCCGACATCTCGCCCTACGAAATCGAGCTGGCCGCCGGACTGCATGGCGCCATCGCCTATGTCGGGCTGCGGCGCTGGGTCTTTCGCACCCAGACGCCGGACGACATGGATCTGGTGATTCGCCAGTTGGTGCGCAGCAGCATGGCCGGAATTCCCGACGCCTTCCGCGACATCGCCGCACGGTAAGGACCGTTTGCCGGCCTCGCCGCTTGATATGGGGCTCGGCGTTCCAGGCATGATTGTGAGCATTTGCCATGGAATGTTACCTTCCCTGATGGAATGTGGCGGCAAGGGGGAGGGTATGAACATGGCGTCGGGCCGTCGCGGGCGAGGCGGCCGGTCTCCAGTCCAGGGGGCATTGGCTCTGCTTCTGGCGCTGCTGGTCTGTTGGGGGGGGGCGGCGAGTGCCGCTGACATGCTGCGCTTGGACGCTGATGGACAGCCGGTGGTGTCGCTTGATGGCCATCTGTCGATGCTGGCCGATGCCGATGGTCGGCTGACTGTCGAACAGGCGGCCCTTCGCGCCGATTTCGTCGATCTTGATCCCCAAAGCCGTCCCGGCATCGCTTCGGGAACCGTCTGGTATCGCTTTACCGTGGCACGCTCCGCCGCCGCTCCATCGGAATGGGTGCTGGCCTTCGGCGAGCCGGACATGGAGGATGTCCGCGTCTATGTGCCCCGCCCGGGGGGCTTCGCCGAAATCCGCCTGGGACGCGCCATTCCCAGCCGCGACCTGCCCATGGCCGCCCGTCGCCATGCCGCATCCCTGGACCTGTCAGGCGAGGAGCCGACGACCATCTATCTGCGGCTGGCCTCGGACAAGATCCGCTTCGAGGCGGCCGAACTGTGGCGACCCGGCGCCCTGGTCTTCCAAGAGGCCCGCCAGTCGGCACTCTTCGGTTTGCATTTTGGCGTGTTGGCCATGCTCGTGGTGGTCTACGCCCTCTTCGGGCTGTGGCTGCGCGACGGCGCCATGCTGGCCTATTGCCTGTATGTGGCCACCATCGTCAGCCGGGGCCTGTCCCACACCGGCATGGCCGCCTTGCTGTTTCCCTGGGCGGGGGCCGGACTGGGAAACCTGTTGACCGGCATAGGCCTGATGGGAGGCATGGCGGCCTTCATCCTGATGTGGGATCGCATCCTCGACCTGCGCCGGACCTTTCCGGTCATGCACCGGATCTATGGCGTGGTGGGGGGGCTGGTGGCGGTGTCGGTCCTGGTCACCGATACGCCGCTGTTCCCGCTGCTCGTCAGGCCCGCTCAGGTGGCGATGCTGGCGGCCAGTCTCGCCAGCATCGTATTGGCGGTGTTGCTGGTGCGGCGCGATCCCCGGGATATCCTGATGAAATTCTATCTCTGCGCCTTCCTGCCCGTGGTGCTGGTCTGGGCGGCCGAGATTGGTGCCGCCTTGTGGCCGGGGAAGGTTCCCGCCGATCTGGGGCGCGGCATGGATGTGGCCGCCATCATGATCCATATCGCCATTCTCAGTATTGCCCTGGCCTATCGTCTGCGGCGGCTCCAGCGCGAGCGCAGCCTGGCGGAACTGGCGCTGGCCAGCGAGCAGATGGCGCGCCAGCGGTTGCGCACCTTTGTCGATATGGCCACCCACGAATTCAAGACGCCGCTGGCGGTGATCGACAGCGCGGTGCAGATGCTGGAATTGCGGACGCCGCCGGGTCAGCCGGATATCACCACCCGGCATGACACCATCCGTCGGGCGGTTCGTCGATTGGTGGCGCTGGTGGATACCTGCCTGGCGACGGATCGCGACATCACGCCCGCCTTGCGTCCGCGCCCGATGAATCCGGCCGAGTTGGTGGCGGCGGTGGCCGATCGGCACCGCGATCCGCGCTATCCCGATCTGATGGTGGACGTCACCGACCTGCCCGCGGTCATCGTGGCGGACGCGGACCTGTTGGGCATCGCGCTCGACGCCCTGGTGGACAATGCCCGGAGACACGGTGCCGCCGAATCGCCGGTGGACCTGACGGCAAGCGCCGACCGCCAGCAGGTTGTCTTCACCGTCGCCGATCGCGGCCCGGGAATTGCCCCCGGCGATGTCCGCCACATCTTCGAAAAGCACTACCGCGGCGTTGCCAGCGCGACCATTCCGGGAAGCGGCCTGGGCCTTCACCTGGTCCGCATCATCGCCGACCTGCATGGCGGCACGGTTGATGCCCATCCCCGGCCGGGCGGCGGCGCCTTGTTCCGGCTGTGCCTTCCGGTGGTGACCGATGATCCGGTGCCGGAGACGCGGCCGGTGTGAGCCGAGAAAGTCCTGGCAATCTCTGGTGGCCGGCCCCACCTATGAGTCAGAATGATAGCCATTCGCGGAAACCGCCATGCAGCATCGCCTTCGTGTTCCAGTCTGCAGTCCGGCGCCAATGCCCACCGAGCCGCCCGGCCTACGCTGGCGGCGGATGGCGACGGCGGTGCTGCGCGGCCTGAGACGTCGCTGTCCCCGCTGTGGTGTCGGTGACTCGATGGAGGGGTATCTGCGGATTCGGCAGGTCTGTTCCCACTGCGGCCAGTCACTGGGGCATATCCGCGCCGATGACGGCCCCGCCTATTTCACCATGCTGATCGCGGGCCATGTGGTGGTGCCCTTGGCCCTGCTGGCCGAGCAGCTTTGGCATCCGCCCCTGGTCCCCATGATGGCGGTGGGTGGGGTGGGCATGGCCGTCCTGATCTGGCGACTGCTGCCCCGGGTCAAGGGGGGGGTGCTGGCCTGGATGTGGGTATTGGGGCTCGATGGTGCCGAGGTCCAGGGCGACCCCGAGCACCACGGCTGAGACGGCTTCAGATCAGGAACAGGTTGTCCAGGGCCTTGAACAGGTCGTCGGCGAAACTGGCGCCCTTGAACAGCACGGGAATGCGCTTGGGTAGCAGCTTCAGGCTGTCGTCGTCCTTGTCCAGGCTGGTGATTACCGCCAGCGGGATATTGCGCGTCGACGGCATGGCCGACAGGGCCATGGCGAGGTCGATGCCTTCCAGGGCGGGCATCACCGCCGAAATGATCACCAGATCGGGCTTGGTCTGCACCACCATGCCAAAGGCCTGCACCGAGTCCGGGACCATGGAGACCCGGTAGCCGCATTGCTGCAATTCCCGTTCGACGAAGCGGGTCTGGGCCCCCGGCGGCATCACCAGCAAGACCTCGACATTGCGGATCTCGATGTCGCCCAGGTCGAAACCGAGCTTGGCGGGCAGTTTCCGCACCAGGCTGGCGGGGTCAGCCTCGGCGTCGGCACTGCCTTGGGTCAGCCGCCCCAGCAGATCGAAATAGCCCTGGATATCGTCCCACAGCCGGGGCGGGGCCACTTTGGGGGTGTTGGCCAGGTATTCATCCAGCCGGTGGGCGACGGTGGCCAGCCGATGCAATGCGAAATTGGCCGCCTGCCCCCGGATCAGCACCGCGGCGCGGCGGCATTCGGTCGCCACTTCCCCCAGATCGCGATGACCGTTACGGGCGGCGTCGAAGGCGACGTCCAGACCCTGCAGGGTCTCGGTCATCTCCTCGATGAATTCCTGGCGAAGCTGGTCCACCACTTCCTGAGCGGACTTGCTGTGGTGGCCGTTTCCGGTTTCAGACATCAGATCGGACTCGCTCTTCCATCAAGAGGTCCCGAACACCCAGCAGCAGTGTAATCGACCACCCGACGTATCTCCAACGCTTTAGACCATGCCCTAAGTGTTATTTTGGGGGCCGGTTGATTGAACGATAGTTGCACGCAACGGCAAGTTCAGTAAGACTGGAACGGCCAGATGGGGATCGGGCTTTCCTTGATGACAATATATCCATATGCCT
Source organism: Paramagnetospirillum marisnigri (assembly GCF_001650715.1). GTDB lineage: Bacteria > Pseudomonadota > Alphaproteobacteria > Rhodospirillales > Magnetospirillaceae > Phaeospirillum > Phaeospirillum marisnigri. The sequence goes on from NZ_LWQT01000131.1 coordinate 82,973, forward strand.
CGAGGCTTGATTGAAGGTGGAACGTCCCGTGCCCCCCGACCAATTGGTTGAACGCATCCTTCGGCGCGAGCTGCTGAGTTGCGCCCCCGATACGCCCATCCTTGAAGCCGCCACCATCATGGCGGAGAAGCGCTGCTCGTCCATCGTGATCGTCGCCGACGGCCGCCCGATGGGCATCTGGACCGAGCGCGACGCCCTGGCGGTGGACCTGGGCAGCCCCGACGCGTTTACGAAGCCGATTGCGTCGGTCATGAGCACCCCCATCAAGACCATTTCCGGCACGACCACCCTGGGCGACGCCGGTATGCGATTCCAGTTGGAAGGGGTCCGGCATTTCGTGGTGGTGGACGATGCCGGTGTCGCCATCGGTATCGTCAGCCAGAGCGATGTCATCCTGCGCCATGGTGTCGAGCACTTCCTGGTGCTGCGCACCGTGCGCTCGGCCATCAACCGGCCCATGGTCACCATTCCCGCCGATACCGACCTCAGGAACGCCATCGCCCAACTGCGCTCCGCCAGGACCGACGCCGCCGTGGTCCTGGGCGCGGATTCCGACAGCCACGGCATCGTCACCGAGCGCGATGTGTTGCGCCTGATCGCCGGTCGCAAGGGCATTCCCGCCACGGTCGGGTCCATCGCCTCGCGGCCGCTGATCTCGGTGCGCCACGACGATTCGCTGCTGGGTACCCGCAATCTGCTGGAAGAAAAGGGCATCCGGCATGTGGGCGTGGTGGATGACGCCGGCCAGTTGCTGGGGCTGCTGTCGTTCTCCGACATCCTGTCGACCTTGCAATATGAATATGTCCATCGCCTGGACGAGGCGCTGCGCGAACGCGACGAGGCGCTGCTGCGCTCGCGCAAGGACCTCAACCTCGCCCACAAGGTGATCGAGGCCTCGCTGGACGGAATCATGATCCTGGATTCCCACAACCGGGTGGAATTCGTCAATCCGGCCTTCACCCACATGACCGGCTACGCCCCGGAAGAGATCATCGGCAAGACGCCGTCGATCCTGAAGTCCGGGCGCCATGACGATGCCTTCTACACCCATATGTACCAGACCCTGGACAAGCAGGATTACTGGCAGGGCGAGATATGGAACCGCCGCAAGAACGGCGAGATCTATCCGGAATGGCTGACCATCAACGTCATCCGCGACGAGGACGGTTCGGTCAGCCAGTACGCCGCCATCTTCAGCGACATCACCGAGCGCAAGAAGACCGAGGAGCGGATCAAGAACCTGGCCTATTTCGACGTCCTCACCGGGCTGCCCAACCGGCGCCTGTTCCTGGACCGTCTGCAGCTGGCCATCGCCAATGCCCATCGCCACGGCCATTTGATGGCGATCATGTTCCTCGACCTGGACCTGTTCAAGCGCATCAACGATTCCCTGGGCCACGGGGTCGGCGATCAGGTGCTGGTGGAGACCGCCGCCCGGTTGTCCCATTCGGTGCGGGAAGGCGATACGGTGGCGCGCCTCGGCGGCGACGAGTTCACCATCCTGCTGCCCGAGATCGAGCATCTGGAGGATGCCGCCAAGCTGGCCGAACGCGTCATCGGCCAGGTCAAGCAGCCCTTCATCATCGACGATCACGAACTCTACATCACCACCTCCATCGGCATCGGCGTCTATCCCGAGGACGGCGAAACGGTGGAGACCCTGATCAAGAACGCCGATACCGCCATGTACCGGGCCAAGGATCTGGGGCGCAACAGCTACCAGATGTATACGCCCGCCATGAACGCGCGCTCGTTCGAGCGCCTGACCATGGAGGCCAGCCTGCGCCACGCGGTGACGCGGGGCGAGTTCAAGCTGGTCTATCAGGTCAAGGTGGACATGGACACCGGCCGCATGTCCGGCGTCGAGGCGCTGGTGCGCTGGAACCATCCCGAGATGGGGCTGGTGTCGCCCGCCGTGTTCATTCCCCTGGCCGAGGACATGGGCGTCATTTCCGATATCGGCGAATGGGTGCTGCGCGAGGCCTGCAAGCAGTGCAAGCACTGGCACGACCTCGGCCTGCCGCCGGTGCGCATCGCCGTCAACGTCTCGGCACTGCAGTTCCGCGAGACCAAGGTTCCCGACGTGGTGGCGCGCGCGCTGCGCGACACCGGCCTGCCGCCCCATTTCCTGGAACTGGAACTGACCGAGACCGTGCTGATGCAGCGGGTGGACGAGGTGGTGGTGGTGCTGAAGGAACTGCGCGCCATGGGCGTGCGCATCTCCATCGACGATTTCGGTACCGGCTATTCCTCGCTCAGCTATCTGAAGCGCATGCCCATCGACGCGCTGAAGGTGGATCGCTCCTTCGTCAACGACATCTTCGATGAAGAGGACAAGGTCACCGAGGAAGGCGCCGAGATCGTCTCGACCATCATCAGCCTGGCCCACAATCTCAAGCTCAAGGCCATCGCCGAGGGTGTGGAGACACCGGCCCAGGCGGCCTTCCTGCAGTCCAAGGGCTGCGACGAGGTCCAGGGCTTCCTCATCAGCCGCCCGGTCTCGGGCGAGGATCTGATCAGCCTGTTCGATCGCGACCTGCTGCCCGAGGCCCAGGAATAGGGCGGGGCTATTCCGCCGGGACGGGGCGTTCGGCGGGCAGCCGCGATGCCACCACCGCCACCACCGCCGCCGAGGCCGCCAGCAGGATGAACAGCGCCTCGAAGCCGCCGGTGGCGCCGCGTATCACCGAGACCAGCGGCACCCCCAGGCCGGAGACGCCGAAGGACAGCACGAATTTCAGCCCGAAGGCGGTGCCCCGCCACTTGGCCGGGGTATAGCGGGCCAGCAGCATGTTCTCGGCCGGTATGGCCGCCATGTTGAAACTGACCGCCAGCACCGCCACCGCCACCAGCCCCAGGCCCGAGGCATGGGCCACCGCCAGCAGCAACGGCACTTGCACCGCCGCCACCACCATATAGATGCGCTTGGGGCTGATCCGGTCGGCCAGATGCCCGGCCAGGACCTGGGTCAACCCGGCCAGCAGGTAGACCACGGTGACGCCGCCCGCCGCCGCCCAGATGCCCGTGTCGCTCAGCCGCTCGGCGAAGACCTTGGGCAGGGCGGGCTGGGTCGCCTGATAGATCAGGCCGGCGCACAGCATGGTGATCGACAGCACGATACCGGCGCGGATGGTGTCATCCTTGCTGGCCACCGGCTCGGGGCGGCGGTCGGCCTTGGTCTCCACCACCACGCCCAGGCGCAGCATCACCAGGAACAGCAGTCCGGTGGCGAACACCACCACGCCGGGAACCACGAAGGCGGCCCGCCAGCCCGAGACCTCGATCAGTCCACCCGCCACCAGACCGGCCAAAGCGGGGCCGATGCCGCCGAACACTCCGTTCAGGCCGATGGCCTTGCCCTTGTCCTCGGCGTTGCGGATCAGCCAGGCAATGCCAACCGGGTGGTAGATGGAGCCGAACAGGCCCATCAGGCCCAGGGCGCAAGCCAGCATCCATGGCCCCTGGGCGAAGCCGACTCCCACCGCCGCCGCGCCCAGGCCGAGAAAAAAGACGCTCATCATGCCCACCGTGCTCCAGCGGTCGCCCAGCCAGCCCGCCAGCGGCGCCATCAGGCCGTACAGCAGCTTGCCTGCCACGATCAGCGCCAGAACCTCCTCGTAGGTCAGGCCCATCTCGGCGGGCAAGACCAGGGCGCAAATGAAGAAGATGGGCTCGAAGATATGGGCATAGGCATGGCCCGCGCAGGAGAAGGCCAGGGATGCCTGTGCGGAACGATGGGAAATAGCGGAGGCGGGCATGGGCATGGAACCGGCAGGGAGGTGGTCGGAGCACAATGACGGCATCGCCGTGAATTTTGCAACGCGGCAGTAGGCTGGAATACCGTGCGGCCTTGCATCGCAAAGGGCTTTCAACGACATTGGCATGGTTTCATGATCCTTCAATGCACTCGAACGGCCTATCCGCATGAGCACGTCATCGGTTCTCATCATCAGTGTCGCTGCCGGCATCATCCTGGTGGTGGGCGGCGGTCTGATGATGTACATGGCCGGACTGGTCAAGAACGCCTACGAGCTGAAGGTCCAGATCAACGCCGATATCGAGGAAAAGCTCGGCAAGATGGCCGAGGACCTCGACAAGAAGAGCCGCTGGATCAAGCGCGACCTGCTGGAGGAGATCGAGAAGATCAAGTCGGCCCTGGAGGTCGACAACGCCCGGAAATTCGAGGGGCTGGGCGAGCCGCTGATCAAGCGCATCGACGAGTTGGACCAGATCGTGCGCAAGGAACGCGACGAATGGGTCAAGGCCATCGAGAGCGACCGGGAAAACATCACCAAGCTTGACGGCAAGATCGGTTCCTTGCGCCGCGATCTCAAGCAGTTGGAACAGAATGGCGGGGTTGCCGCCGCCGTGGATGCCGCCGCCGCCGCCTTGGCGGGGGGCAGCGTGGCACCGACCGAGGCCGCCGCCGACCCGACGCTGCTGGCGGCTGCCACCGCCCGGCCGCCCGCCGCTGTCGCTGCCCCGGTTTCCGCTTCCGCTCCGGCCAAGTCGGCGGCGGATCCCAAAAGCATGCCGGGCTTTTTGCCAGATCTTGGCACGAAGAAACGCACATGACCGTTGTCCTGGGGCAATCACTGAAGCGTCAATTGGCGTGGCGGCTTGGACTGGGCGGGGTGATCATCGCCGTCGTGCTGGGGGGGCTGGTCTACTGGCACGAGATCGAGCGGATCGAGGAGGATTTCGTCGACGAGGCGGTGGCCCAGGCGGCCAGCCTGTCGTCCCTGCTTCCGCCACGGCTGGACACCGCCACCTCCCCCCAGGCGCAGCACGCCCTCAAGGCCTTCCTGGCCGAGCACGCGACGGCGTGGAACCATTTCATCGGCGCCGAAATCTATGGTCTTGACCATGCTCCGCTGGCCGAGGCCCTTGCCCCTGGCGCCACCGAGGTGGAACAGGCCATCGACCGATCCCGGCATGTCTTCCCGTCTCCGGGGGAAAGCTGGTACTTCGCCCATCGGCTCAATGGCAAGGTCTATCTCCAGGTCGTGACCGGACTGACAGGGCCGGACGGCATCGCGCCGCTGGGTTATTTCGAGGGTATCTATCACATCGCTCCCAAGCGCATCGCCGAGGCACGCCATGCCGGGCTGCGCAGCACGATCCTGGTGATGCTGGCGGTGTTGGCGGCCTCTGGCCTGCTCTATCCCGTCATTCTTCAGCTCAATCGCAAACTGGTGCATGGGGCTCGGGCATTGCTGGCGGCCAATGTGGGCGCCATCGAGATGCTGGGTAATGCCATCGCCAAGCGCGACAGCGACACCAACAGCCACAATTACCGGGTCACCCTTTATGCCCTGAAGCTGGCCCAGGCGGTGGGACTGCCGAGGCCGGTGATCCGCAGCCTGATCAAGGGGGCTTTCCTGCATGACGTGGGCAAGCTGGCCATTCCCGATTCCATCTTGCTCAAGCCGGGCAAGCTGGATGACGTGGAATTCGAGATCATGAAGACCCATGTGGCCCACGGACTCGATATCGTGCGGCGGTTCGAATGGCTGCATGACGCCGCCGACGTGGTCGGCCACCACCACGAGAAGTTCGATGGCAGTGGCTATGACCATGGCCTGGCGGGCGAGGCGATTCCCGTCACCGCCCGAGTATTCGCCATCGCCGACGTGTTCGACGCCCTGACCTCGCGCCGTCCCTATAAGGAGCCGCTGTCGGTCTCCCTGGCCACCGCCATCATGGCCGCCGGGCGGGGCAGCCATTTCGACCCCGCCTTGCTGGACCCGTTCTTCGCCATGGCCGAGGACCTGTACCGGGAATACGGCGGCCGCGAGGATATCGGCCTCGACCACACCCTAAGGCATCTGGCGGTCCATTATTTCGAGGACTCGCTGGAGGGGTGATGTTGCCGATTCTGGCACGCCTGATCGGGACGAAGGTCGTCGGGATGACACATCACGTCGAGCCAGCGCCGGTCTGAGCCCCCTCCACCAGGGCCGCCATGTCGGCATGGCCGTCGCGGCGCAGCCCCTCGGCCACGCCCTGGCGGTCGGCGATGTTGCGGTTCTGGCTCAGCTTCCACTTGCCCTCCAGTCTGGCGATGGTCATCTCGAAGCCGACGATGCCCCCCAACTGGGCGGCGATAAAATCGGCGGGGGCATCCTCCACCGCCCAGGGCGGGGACCGGCCCCGCTCGTGACGGGCGGTGAGGCCCGCGACCACCGCGCGCAGCCGGTCGGCGTCGTCGAACACCGTCACCGGGCCGCTGGCATGGACCGCCACATAGTTCCAGGTGGGCACTACCTTGCCGGTTTCGGCCTTGGTGGCGTACCAGGACGGAGACACATAGGCGTCGGGGCCGGGGAAGATCACCAGCGCGCTTGCCGCTTGCGCCAGTGCCCGCCACTGGGGGATTGGCGCGGGCCAGATGGCCGGTCAGGCTGCCGTGCTCGCCCCTGGTCCGGTCCAGCAACAGCGGCAGATGAGTGGCCTCCATGCCGTCCTCGCCCGCGGTGACCAAGATGGCCAGACCGGCGGCTTCCATGGCGTCGTGCAGGATTGGCAGGTCGTCTTGCCTGAAGTGGCTGGGGAGATACATGGGGGCCTCCGATTCCGACAGGGTTGCCTTGGCCGGTCGACTTCCTTAAAAAGACCCGTCCGCAAACACAAGGGGAATGCTCATGCGCGCCGAAATCGAGGCGCTGGCCTCCGACATTCAGCGCTCCGTCGCGCTTCTGAAGCGTCATCTCGACTGGGATGCCGCGCAGATGCGCCTGGACGAGCTGAACGCGGCCGCCGAGAACCCGGACCTGTGGAACGACGCCGCCGAGGCGCAGAAGATCATGCGCGAACGCACCGAGCTGGATACCTCCATCTCCGGGGTGCGTGGCGCCGAGCGCGACCTCTCCGACCTGCTGGAACTGATCGAGCTGGGCGAGGCCGAGGGCGACCAGTCGGTGGTGGACGACGCCGAAAGCCAGATTCGCACCCTCAAGGACCGCATGGCCAAGATGGAGCTGGAGACCTTGCTGTCCGGCGAGGCCGACCACAACGACTGCTACCTGGAAATCAATGCCGGGGCGGGCGGCACCGAATCCCAGGACTGGGCCCAGATGCTGCTGCGCATGTATACCCGCTGGGCCGAGCAGCACGGCTACAAGGTGGAATGGCTGGAACAGAGCGAGGGCGAGCAGGCGGGCATCAAGTCGGCGACCGTGCGCATCCTCGGCCACAACGCCTATGGCTGGCTGAAGACCGAAAGCGGCGTCCACCGCCTGGTGCGCATTTCGCCCTATGACAGCGCCGCGCGCCGGCACACCAGTTTTTCCTCGGCCTGGGTCTATCCGGTGATCGACGACACCATCGACATCCAGATCAATGAAAGCGACTGCCGCATCGACACCTATCGCGCCTCCGGCGCCGGTGGCCAGCACATCAACAAGACCGATTCGGCGGTGCGCATCACCCATATTCCCACCGGCATCGTCGCCGCCTGCCAGATGGAACGCTCGCAGCACCAGAACCGGGCCCGGGCCTGGGACATGCTGCGCGCCCGCATGTACGAGGCCGAGCTGCAAAAGCGCGAGGCCGCCGCCCAGGCGCTGGAAGACCAGAAGACCGATATCGGCTGGGGCCACCAGATCCGATCCTACGTGCTGCAGCCCTACCAGATGGTCAAGGACCTGCGCACCAATGTGGAAACCTCGGATACCCAGGGCGTGCTGGACGGCGACCTGGATCGCTTCATGGCGGCATCCCTGGCCAGCCGCATCAAGGGCGAGGTCGCCGACTGAGGCCGCCGGCCTTTTTCCCCGCTTGTTCATTTGCATTTCGCCGGAAGCGACCTATACCTTACGGTGGTTGCACACTCTCGTCATGAAGGACGGACATGAAGCGGATAGTCTTCACGGCATTGGTCGCCCTCATCCTGGCGGTCGCGGGCATGGGCGATGCGCTGGCCAAGGCCGGCAGCGGCTCCAAGTCAAGCGGCGGCAGCTTTGGCTCCAAGGGCTCGCGCACCCATGACGCCCCCATGGAACGCAGCCTGACGCCCCCCACCATGGGCACCCTGGGCGCGCCCTCGGGCGTGCAGCGCCCGGCCGGGCCGCCGCCCGCGCCCTCGACGGCGCCCCGCCCCGGCAATGTGGATGCCGCGCCGCTGGCGCCGCAGTCGCAGCTTGGCCGTCCCGGCATGGCCGGAGCCGCCATGGCCCCCGCCGCCCAGCCCGGTTTCTTCCAGCGCAACCCCTTCATGGCCGGTCTGGCCGGTGGCCTGGTGGGCGCCGGTATCGGCGGCATGATCTTCGGCCATTCCCCGGCCCTGGCGGCGGCGGGCGAGTCCGCCCCCGGCGCCGGCATGCTGGGCCTGCTGCTGCAGCTGTTGCTGATCGGCGGCCTGGTCTATCTGGCGGTGCGGCTGTTCCGCAGTCGCTCGCAGGCGGCGGGTCCGGCCGTGGGCAATCCCTATATGCGAGCGGCTCCGGATCAGCATGTGGAACCGGCGCTGACCGGCTATGCGCCGCAGCCCCAAGCCCAGCTTCAGCCCCGCATCGAGCAGGAATTCCAGCCCAGCGCCGATGACCAGCAGGCCTTCACCGAAATCCTGCAAGGCGTTCAGAAGGCGTGGAGCGATGGCGATCTGGCGGGCCTGCGCCGCTGGGCTACCCCCGAAGTGGTGTCGTTCCTGTCCGAGGATATGAGCCGCAACGCCAGCGAGGGCCTGATCAACAAGGTGGAGCAGGTGGCCTTGCTCAAGGGCGATGTCAGCCAGAGCTGGAGCGAGAACGGCTTCGACTACCTGACCGCCGTGCTGACCTTCCAGTGCATCGACACCATGGTGCGCATGGATAACGGCCAGGTGGTGGGCGGCAGCCCCTCCGTGCCGGTGCAGCATACCGAGGCCTGGACCTTCGTGCGCTCGGCCCAGGGCGGCCGCTGGCTGCTGTCGGCGGTGGAACAGGTCTGATCCCGCATTACCGGGAAACGATCACGGCCCGCGGCGTTTCGTCGCGGGCCGTCTCTTTTGCGTGCGGGCGCGAAGGGCGGCGTCGAAGGCGGCGCGGCCCCAGCGGCACAGCTCCTCGGGCTCGTCCATCACATCGGCCGGGACCTCCCAATAGGGCATGGTCATGGGTTTGTGCTCCCACGGCTTGAACGGCGCCGAGCCCGCTTCCTCGAACATGGGACGGTTGTGGTCGTCGGCCTTGAGATACAGGGTCTCGAAGGCGATCAGGGCGAACATCCGCCCGTCGAGGTAAATGCCGAAGCCGCCGAACATGGACTTGGCCACCACCGGCCCCAACGGTGACAGCAGATCGCAGACATGGTCGGCCAGTTCGCGGGTCATTCAGCCACGCTCCCGCCAGCCGCGCGGATCACGGCTTGAATGGAAGCAGGCCAGAACATGGATGACATCGGGGTGAATCAGAAAAAACAGCCCATAGGGAAAGTGCCGCAGCAAAGCGCGTCTTATCCCCCTATGGAGCACGGGAAATTGCCGAGAATTGCTTTTCATGCGTCCGACGATATGGTCGATTTCGGCGACGAAGGCTTCACCCAATCCCGCGCGGCGGGCTTCGTACCACGCTGCGGCTTCGGCAATTTCGACCCTGGCGGCGGGGCCGAACACGACCTCGGGCATCAGGTCAGGCGCTTGGAAAGGTCCGCGCGGAAGGCCTCCCACGGCACGGCCTGGGCAAGGTCCTGTTCGACGCTTTCGAGCCTTCGGTCCAGTTCCGCCTGTTGTGCCGGGGTGACCGGAACAGCCGGTGACTCAAGGCTTTCCCACAATTCTCCGATCAGGGCTAACCGCTGCTCAGCGCTGAGGTGTTCGAAGGCGAGGGTGGGCATGGGCGTATCCGATGGCTGTTGAGCCTCACCGTGACAGCATGACAATGCCGCGTGGGTTTGTCGAGCCACCCCGATCTCCCGGAAATGGGATTGGTGGAAAGACGGTGGTCTGGAGCATCGCTCCAGGCGGGCATGGGCGGCAGCCCATTCGCGGAAGCGAATAGGTCGCCGCCCGAAACCTCAATGCGCGAACTCCGCAAAAAAGTCGTTGCCCTTGTCGTCGACCACGATGAAGGCGGGGAAATCGACGACCTCGATGCGCCAAATGGCTTCCATGCCCAGTTCGGGGTATTCGATGACCTCGACCTTCTTGATGCAGTCCTGGGCGAGGCGGGCGGCGGCGCCGCCGATGGAGCCCAGATAGAAGCCGCCATGCTTCTTGCAGGCGTCGGTGACGGCCTTGGAGCGGTTGCCCTTGGCGATCATCACCATGGAGCCACCCGCCGCCTGGAACTGCTCCACATAGGAGTCCATGCGTCCGGCGGTGGTGGGGCCGAACGAGCCCGAGGCGAAGTTGGAGGGTGTCTTGGCCGGACCGGCGTAGTAGACGCCCATCTGCTTGAAGTATTCGGGCAGGCCCTCGCCCCGGTCCAGGCGTTCCTTCAGCTTGGCATGGGCGATGTCGCGGGCCACGATCATGGGGCCGCTGAGCGAGACGCGGGTCTTGATCGGGTATTGCGACAGGGTCTTCCTGATCTGGTCCATGGGCTGGTTGAGGTCGATCTTGACCACCTCGCCCGCCAGCTTGGACGGATCGATATCGGGCAGATACTTGGCCGGGTCCTTCTCCATGGCTTCCACATAGACGCCGTCCTTGGTGATCTTGCCCAGGATCTGGCGGTCGGCGGAACACGACACGCCGATGGCCACCGGGCACGAGGCGCCGTGGCGGGGCAGGCGGATGACGCGGACGTCATGGCAGAAATACTTGCCGCCGAACTGGGCGCCGATGCCCATGTCCTGGGTCATCTTGAGCACCACCTGCTCCAGTTCCACGTCGCGGAAGGCCTGGCCGTATTTGTTGCCCGAGGTGGGCAAGCTGTCGAGATAGCGGGCCGAGGCCAGCTTCACCGTCTTCAGCGCCATCTCGGCCGACAGGCCGCCGATGACGATGGCTAGGTGATAGGGCGGGCAGGCCGAGGTGCCCAGCGTCCTGATCTGGGCATCAAGGAACTTCAACAGGGCGGTGGGGTTCAGCAGGGCCTTGGTCTGCTGGTACAAGAAGGTCTTGTTGGCCGAGCCGCCGCCCTTGGCCATGAACATGAACTTGTAGGCGTCGCCCTCGGTGGCATAGAGGTCGATCTGGGCCGGCAGGTTGGTGCCGGTGTTGACCTCTTCGTACATGTCCAGGGGGGCGGTCTGGGAATAGCGCAGATTGAGGTCGGTATAGGCCTGCTGCACGCCCTTGGAGATGGCGGCCTCGTCATTGCCGCCGGTCCAGACCTGCTGGCCCTTCTTGCCCATGACGATGGCGGTGCCGGTATCCTGGCACATGGGCAGCACGCCGCCGGACGCGATGCAGGCGTTCTTCAGCAGGTCATAGGCGACGAAGCGGTCGTTGGGCGAGGCCTCGGCGTCGTCGAGGATATTGCGCAACTGCTGGAGATGGCCGGGACGCAGCAGGTGCGAGGTGTCCTTGATGGCCTCGACGGTCAGGCGCGTGATGGCCTCGGGCTCCACCGTCACCACCGTCTTGCCGCCCAGCGACGCGGTGCCGATCCCATCGCTGGTGATCTTGCGATAGGGGGTGTCGTCATGCGACAGCGGGAAGATCTCGTGGAAGGTGAAATCGGTCATGGCAGGCGGCCTCGACGCAAGGGGGATGGGTGGTGCCGTCCCACCCGTTCGAGGGTGGCCGACGGCTCCTGGTCAAACACCTTTTTCGGGGGCGCGTCAAGGGTGGAAGGGGCGAAGCCGCTACTTCTTGCGGAACTTGTCCAGCGCCACCACCTTGCCGTTGTCGCCGCCGCCATCCCTGGGCGGCTCGGTGGGTTCGGGCGGGGTCAGGGCTTCCATTCCCGGGTCTTCGTCGATCTCGTCCTCGTCGAAGGGGACCGCCTGGAACTGCAGCCCGAACTTGGCGGAAGGGTCGGCGAAGCCGGTGACGGCGGCAAAGGGGATGATCAGGCGTTCGGACTTGCCCGAGAAGGACAAGGTGACGCCGAAGCCCTCGTCTTCCACGTTCAGATCCCAGAACTGGTGCTGCAGCACGATGGTCATCTCGTCGGGATGACGCGCCGTCAGGTGGTCGGGAATGGCGACACCGGGGAAATGGGTGCGGAAGGTCACATAGAAGTGATGGTCGCCGGGAAGTCCGTGCAGGGCGGCGAAGTCCAACGCGTCGCGGACCACGCTGCGCAGGGCCTCTTCCACCATCTTGTCGTATCGCAGTTCTTCCACCGGCATTTGGCCCAATCCATCCCATGGCAAAATAAGTGGGGGGCTTCTGTTGCCCGGTGCCCCCCGGACCGCGCTTACGGGTTAAGCCGCAGCGGCAAGTTCAACGTTGTCGTTGGCACTTGTTAGGGTTGACCCGATAACGGTGGTATCATGCCGAACGCAAACCATGCCTTTACTGCGCACGTCGATCCTGTTTCGCCCCCAGGGATTCCGGTCGCGATGACCGGAAAGAAGTCTGGTGGAGGCGCCGGGTACCGCCCCCGGGTCCGTAACGTCTATTCCACACGGCGTTTAGCGTCATAGCCGGTTGCCCGGCCCGACCAATATAAGGGCGCGTTTCGGGAAGCGCCAGCCTTGTCATGACTCGCGGATGCGAGTCCTGCTAGACTGCCGCGGTGCAACCAAGGAATCGGAGACACGGTGAGGCAGTATCTCGACCTGCTGGAGCGCATCCGGCGCGACGGCGTCTTCAAGGCGGACCGGACCGGCACCGGCACCACCAGCGTGTTCGGCCACCAGATGCGCTTCGACCTGTCCCAGGGCTTCCCCCTGGTGACCACCAAGAAGCTCCACACCCGCTCCATCTTCGTCGAGCTGCTGTGGTTCCTGCGCGGCGACACCAATATCGCCTGGCTGAAGGACAACAAGGTTTCCATCTGGGACGAATGGGCCGATGCCAACGGCGATCTGGGGCCGGTCTACGGCAAGCAGTGGCGGTCCTGGGCGGCGCCCGATGGGCGCGTCATCGACCAGATGTCGCAACTGGTGGACTCGATCCGGAAAAATCCGGATTCGCGGCGCCTGATCGTCTCGGCCTGGAATCCGGCCGACGTGGACAGCATGGCGCTGCCGCCCTGCCACTGCCTGTTCCAGTTCTACGTGGCGGAGGGCAGGCTGTCCTGCCAGCTTTACCAGCGCTCGGCCGACGTGTTCCTGGGGGTGCCATTCAATATCGCCTCCTACGCCCTGCTGACCCATATGATCGCCCAGGTGACGGGGTTGCGGGTGGGCGACTTCGTCCACACCTTTGGTGATGCCCACCTTTATTCCAATCACATGGAGCAGGCCGAATTGCAGTTGTCGCGCCAGCCGCTCGACCTGCCCCGGCTGGTGCTGAACCCGGCGGTCACGGACCTGTTCGCCTTCACCATGGATGACATCACGGTCGAGGGCTACCAGTCCCATCCCCATATCGCCGCGCCGGTGGCGGTATGACTCTTCCGGTCGCTCTCATCGTCGCCGTCGCCGCCAATGGGGTGATCGGCAAGGACAACGCCCTGCCCTGGCATATCCCCGAGGACCTGAAATGGTTCAAGCGCAACACAATGGGCAAGCCGGTGATCATGGGGCGCAAGACCTGGGACTCCATCGGGCGGCCGCTGCCGGGGCGCGCCAATATCGTGGTGACCCGCCAGGAGGGCTGGACCGCCGAGGGTGCCCATGCCGCCGCCTCGCTGTCGGCGGCGCTGGCTCTGGCGGCCGAGCTGGCGCCCGAGGCCCCGGAACTGATGGTGATCGGCGGGGCCGCGCTGTTCGCCGAGGTGCTGCCCCGTTGCCGCCGCATCTATCTGACCGAGGTGCGGCGCGCCTATGACGGCGACGTCCATTTCCCCCATTTCGACCGTACCGGCTGGCGGGAGGTGTCGCGGGACCGCCAGGAGGGCGACCCCGTCCGTAACCTTCCGGATTGCGATTTCATCGTACTTGAACGGGTGACATGATGCGCCGACTGGGTCGATTTCTGCTGGTTGTCCTCGCCCTGGTGGGCGTCTTGTCGCTGTCGGCGGTGGGGCTGGGCGTCTGGCTGGCGCTGCAGGTCTCGCCGCGAACCGAGCACGACCTGCCCGACAAGGCGCTGCTGACCCTGGACCTGGAAGCCCGCTTCAAGGCCCAAGCCGATGGTGATCCCCTGGCGGCGCTGTCGGGGGAGAAGTCCTACGAACTGCGCCAGGTGCTCGATGCCCTGGACCGCGCGGCCAAGGACGACCGGGTGGTGGGGCTGTTCGCCAGTCTGGGCCATGCCGGCTTGGGTCTGGGCGAGGTGCAGGAACTGCGTGACGCCGTCACCCGCTTTCGCGCCAGCGGCAAGCCCGCCACCCTGTTCGCCGAAACCCTGGGCGAGGGCGGCGGCGGCACCCAGGACGTCTATCTTGCCTCCGCCTTTGGCGAGGTCTGGCTGCAGCCCTCGGGCGAGGTGGGGTTGACCGGCCTGATGGCGGAAAGCCCGTTCCTCAAGGGCACTTTCGAGCTGCTGGGGGTCAAGCCGCAATTCTTCGGCCGTCATGAATTCAAGTCGGCCATCGACATGTTCACCGAGACCGGCTTCAGCCCGGCCCACCGGGAAAATCTGGGGCGGCTGCTGGATTCCCTTCACGAGCAATTGGTGGCGGGCATCGCCTCGGGCCGCAAATTGGCGCCCGACGTGGTGGCCGGTTTGGTGGGCAAGGGGCCGTTCCTGCCCGCCGAGGCCAAGGCCGCCGGGCTGGTGGATTACATCGGCTATCGCGACGAGGCCCTGGCGCCGCTGCTGGACGGGACGGCCGAGGAGCTGGACTTGGCCGACTACGCCGCCCATCTGGTCGAGGCCAAGGGCACCAAGGTGGCGCTGATCCAGGGTGTCGGCGCCATCCATCGCGGCGAGTCCCGCCACGGTTTTGATTCCGAGCCCGATTTCGGGGCGCGCACCATCGCCGAGGCGCTGCGCGAGGCCGCCGAGGACGACTCGGTCAAGGCCATCCTGTTCCGCGTCGACAGCCCCGGCGGCTCCTATACCGCCTCGGATACCGTCTGGCGCGAGGTCAAGCGCGCCCGCGAGGCGGGCAAGCCGGTGGTGGTGTCCATGGGCAATATGGCGGCTTCGGGCGGCTATTTCGTCGCCATGGCCGCCGACCGCATCGTCGCCCAGCCGGGAACCGTCACCGGTTCCATCGGCGTCTTCACCGGCAAGCTGGTGCTGGAGGAGTTCTGGAAGAAGATCGGCGTATCCTGGGACGAGATGCACCGGGGCGACAACGCCGCCATCTGGAGCGCCAACCGGCCGTTCACGCCCGAGGCCAAGGCCCGTATCGACGCGTTGCTGGATCATATCTATGCCGATTTCACCGGCAAGGCCGCCGCCGGTCGCGGCCTGTCGGCGGAGAAGATGGATCAGGTGGCGCGCGGCCGCATCTGGACCGGCGCCGATGCCCGGACCCTGGGGCTGGTGGACGGGCTCGGCGGCTGGTTCGAGGCCAAGGCGGCGGTGCGCGAGGTGGCGGGCCTGAAGCCGGATGAGGGGCTGCGGCTGGTGGAGTATCCCCGGCCGCGCAAGGTCTGGGAATTGCTGGCCGAGGCCATGGCCGGGGGCACGGTGGCCGAGCGGCGCCACCTCGCCCAATTGTCGCGTGCCGTCACCGCGCTGGAGCCCGTGCTGGCGCCGCTGGCCCAGCTTCAGGGCCAGGCGCCCTTGCGCCTGCCCCCCGGCGCGACGCCATGAACGGCGATGTCCGCTCGGTGGTGGTGACCGGCGCCAGCCGGGGCATCGGCCATGCCATCGCCCGGCGCTTCCTGGCCGAGGGCTGGCGGGTCATCACCTGCGCCCGGGCCGACGTGCCCAAGGAATGCATGCTCGACCGCAACTGGGCGCGCCATTTCGTGGCCGATCTGGGCGATCCGGCGGGAGCGGAAGGCTTCGTCGCCGAGGCCATGGCGTTTCTCGGCGCTGATCCGCTGCACGCCCTGATCAACAACGCGGGCGTCAGTCCCAAGACCCCCTATCGCGAGCGGCTCGGCGTTCTGAACGGCCCCATCGACGGCTGGAAGGACGTGTTCGAGCTGAACTTCTACGCGCCGCTGCGCCTGGCGCGCGGCTTCGCCTCGGCGCTGCATCGCGGCCGGGGCGCCATCGTCAACATCACCTCCATCGCGGGCCACTACGTCCATCCCTTCGCGGGTTCGGCCTATTCCACCTCCAAGGCGGCGCTGTCGGGCCTGACCCGCGAGATGGCGGCCGAGATGGCCCAGTTGGGGGTGCGGGTCAACGCGGTGGCGCCCGGCGAAATCCGTACCGAGATGATCTCGGCGGAATACGAGGCGCTGGTGCCGCGTATCCCGCTGGAACGCATGGGCACGCCCGAGGATGTGGCGGGGACGGTGTTCCGGCTGTGCGGCCCCGATTTCGCCTATGTGACCGGCACCGAGGTGTTCGTCACCGGCGGCCAGCAGCTTTATTAGGTATAGGGCTGCCGATTTCGAAGAAAATCGTCCGAAGCCGCTTGACTCATCCCCAACCTGACCCTAGATGGTTAGCACTCGTCGCCGGAGAGTGCTAACGGCGCCCCGGCCGAATCAAAACGTCTTACGGAGGTTGTTCCCGATGAAGTTCAGACCGCTCCATGATCGCGTGCTGGTGAAGCGCCTCGACGCGGAAGAAAAGACCGCTGGCGGCATCATCATCCCCGATACCGCCAAGGAAAAGCCCATGCAGGGCGAAGTGGTGGCCGTCGGTTCCGGCACCCGCGGCGACGACGGCAAGCTGGTCGCGCTGGACGTCAAGGCCGGTGACCGCGTCCTGTTCGGCAAGTGGTCCGGCACCGAGGTCAAGATCGACGGCGAAGAGCTGTTGATCATGAAGGAATCCGACATTCTCGGCATTCTCGCCTAACCCAATTCGCAAAATAGAGGTTTAGACACATGGCTGCCAAGGAAGTCAAATTCTCCACCGATGCCCGCACCCGCATGCTGCGCGGCGTCGACATCCTCGCCGACGCGGTGAAGGTCACCCTGGGCCCCAAGGGCCGCAACGTGGTGATCGAGAAGTCGTTCGGCGCCCCCCGCATCACCAAGGACGGCGTCACCGTCGCCAAGGAGATCGAGCTGGCCGACAAGTTCGAGAACATGGGCGCCCAGATGGTGCGCGAAGTGGCCTCGAAGACCGCCGATCTGGCGGGTGACGGCACCACCACCGCCACCGTGCTGGCCCAGGCCATCGTCCGCGAGGGCGTCAAGGCCGTGGCCGCCGGCCTCAACCCCATGGACCTGAAGCGCGGCGTCGATCTGGCCGTGGCTGCCGTGGTCGCCGACGTCAAGTCGCGGTCGCGCAAGGTCTCCACCAATGCCGAGATCGCCCAGGTCGGCACCATCTCCGCCAATGGCGAGAAGGAAATCGGCGACATGATCGCCAAGGCCATGGAAAAGGTCGGCAACGAGGGTGTCATCACCGTCGAGGAAGCCAAGGGCCTGGACACCGAGCTGGACGTGGTCGAGGGCATGCAGTTCGACCGTGGCTACACCAGCCCGTATTTCGTCACCAATGCCGAGAAGATGACCGTCGAGCTGGATAACCCCTATATCCTGCTGCACGAGAAGAAGCTGTCCGGCCTGCAGCCGCTGCTGCCGGTGCTGGAGCAGGTGGTGCAGTCCGGCCGTCCGCTGGTGATCATCGCCGAGGATATCGAGGGCGAGGCCCTGGCCACCCTGGTGGTCAACAAGCTGCGCGGCGGCCTGAAGGTCGCGGCCGTGAAGGCTCCGGGCTTCGGCGACCGTCGCAAGGCCATGCTGGAGGATATCGCCATTCTGACCGGCGGCCAGGTCATCTCCGAAGACCTGGGCATCAAGCTGGAAAGCGTCTCCCTGGACATGCTGGGCACCTCCAAGCGCATCAGCATCACCAAGGAAGACACCACCATCGTCGACGGTTCGGGCAAGAAGGGCGACATCGAGTCGCGCTGCAAGCAGATCCGCGCCCAGATCGAGGAGACCACCTCGGACTACGACCGCGAGAAGCTGCAGGAGCGTCTGGCCAAGCTGGCCGGTGGCGTCGCGGTGATCAAGGTCGGCGGCGGTTCCGAGATCGAGGTGAAGGAGCGCAAGGATCGCGTCGATGACGCCCTGCACGCTACCCGCGCCGCGGTCGAGGAAGGCATCGTCCCCGGTGGCGGCGTCGCCCTGCTGCACGCCGTCAAGGCCCTGGAAGGCCTGAAGAGTGGCAATGCCGACCAGGAAGTGGGCATCGGCATCGTGCGCCGCGCCCTGCAGGCTCCCGTGCGTCAGATCGCCGAGAACGCCGGTCACGACGGCGCCGTGGTTGCTGGCAAGATCGGCGAGTCCAAGGACCTGTCCTTCGGCTTCGACGCCCAGACCGGCGTCTACACCGACATGATCAAGGCCGGCATCATCGATCCGACCAAGGTGGTTCGCACCGCCCTGCAGGACGCCGCTTCGGTGGCTGGCCTGCTGATCACCACCGAAGCCATGATCGCCGAGCGTCCCAAGAAGGATGCCGGTGGCATGCCCGGCGGCGACATGGGCGGCATGGGCGGCATGGGCGGCATGGGCGGCATGGACTTCTAAGTCCAGCCTTCCGGCCAACCGGCCCAACGGTATCGGAACCCCTCTCCCGCAAGGGAGGGGGGTTTTCGTTTTTGGGGAATGCGACGGGGGCCTATTTCCTGACGCTATTGTCCACGACCCGGCCCTTGATCCGGCGCTTCTCGAAATTCTTCAAGATCAGATAGGTGGCCCAACCCACCAGCAGCAGGCTGATGGTGAAGGCGGAATAGGAGATGGGCCAGGGGATGCCCTGGGTCATCATGGAGAATTCCGACATGCCGCCGACGCCCGCCAGCACGTTCAGGGGCATGAACACCACGCTGACCACGGTCAGCTGGGTGACGCGGCGGTTCTGGTTGACGTTGATGAAGCCGATGGTGGCGTCCATCAGGAAGTTGATCTTTTCGAACAGGAAGGTGGTGTGGCTGTTGAGGGAATCGATGTCGCGCAGGATTTCCTTGGCGTCCTCGGTCTGGGACGGCGACAGGAAGCGGCCACGGATCAGGAAGGACACCGCCCGCTGGGTATCGAGCATGTTGCCGCGGATCAGACCGTTCAGATCCTCTTCCTCGGCGATATCGGACAGGATGCGCGAGGCGTCGGTATCGCTCAGCGACTCGCCCAGCACCTCCTGGCCGACCCGGCGCAGGGTGGAATAGGTGTCTTCCAACTGGTCGGCGGAATATTCCACGTCGGCGCCATAGAGGTCGAGCAGCATGTCCTTGCAGTCGAAGGCCTTGCTGGGCTGGTTGCGGGCGCGCAGCCGTTGCAGCCGGAACACCGGCAGTTCCTCGTTGCGCACCGTGAACAGGATCTTGTCGTGGATGATGAAGGCCACCGGCACGCTGCGGGCCTTGTCCTCGCGGGCCAGCAGGAAGTTGGAATGCAGGTGGACCTCGTCGCTTTCCTCCTCGTAGAACCGGGCGCTGACCTCCAGGTCGGTGAGTTCCTCGGGATTGGGCAGTTCCAGGCCATAATGCCGGGCGATCCAGCCGCGCTCGGACCGGGTGGCGTCCAGGATGTCGATCCATAGCGGCTGCAGACCATCGAAGTCCGCCCGCGATTCCAGGTCGAGGATGCGGATGCGACCGTCCACCACCACATAGGCGGCGACCTGACCCTGGCGGAACTCCGGCACCCGGGCACCGGCCAGCTGGCCGCCCAGCACGCTTGATATTTCCCACAACACGTCGTTGATCCGGTCGGGAGGGAGCAACGGCCACAGCCGCTGGGCATCTTCCACCGGCACGGCTTCCAGGATGCGGCCGATCTCGGTGGCGGACTGGCGGGCCAGAACCGAATGCAGTTCGGCGATATGCTGCTTGTGGGTGATGCCTTCCACCAGTTCATGCTGCCGCGATGCCTGGCTGCGGACCATGGCCTCGACGATCTTCTGCTTGCCCAGCAGCTCCAGAACGGTTTGCAGCGACATAGGGATATCCACTTTGGAAGGGCGACGGCGGCGGCATGGTAGTCCAATCGCGTCCGGACGAGAACGTCGAAAGTCGGGGGGCGGGAATCACCCCTTGCGCACTGTGTTAACGCTCGTTAGGTTAATCACACTATCGCCTCGTAATTTGCGGGAGCATTACAGTGCTGGATGGTCGTCGCGTCCTTCTGATTATTTCCGGCGGGATCGCCGCCTATAAATCGCTGGAGCTGATCCGCCGGCTGAAGGATCGGGGCTGCGCCGTGCGCTGCATCCTGACCAAGGGCGGCGCGAATTTCGTCACGCCGCTGGCGGTGGCGGCCCTGTCGGGTGACAAGGTCTACCAGGACACCTTCGACCTGAAGGACGAGTCCGAGATGGGCCATATCCGCCTGTCGCGCGAGGCCGATCTGGTGGTGGTGGCGCCCGCCACCGCCAATCTGCTGGCCAAGATGGCGGCGGGCATCGCCGATGATCTGGCCTCGACCGCGCTTCTCGCCACCGACAAGCCGGTGCTGGTGGCGCCCGCCATGAACACCCTGATGTGGGAGCATCCCGCCACCCGCGCCAATATGGCGACCCTGGAAGGGCGCGGTGTCGCCCGCATCGGCCCCAATGCCGGCGACCTAGCCTGCGGCGAGGTCGGCGGCGGCCGCATGGCCGAACCCGCCGAGATTTTGGCCGCCATCGAGACCAGCCTGTCGGACGGCCCCTTGAAGGGGGTCCGGGCGGTGGTGACCTCGGGGCCGACCCACGAGGCCATCGACCCGGTGCGCTATATCGCCAACCATTCCTCGGGCAAGCAGGGCCATGCCATCGCCGCCGCCCTGGCCCGGCTGGGAGCCGAGGTCACCCTGGTCAGCGGTCCAGTCCACATCCCTGATCCAGCCGGAGTGCGGGTGGTGCGGGTGGACAGCGCGGTGGAGATGCTGAACGGTGTGCGCGCGGCCCTTCCCGCCGATGTGGTGGTCTGCGCGGCGGCCGTGGCCGATTGGACCGTGGCCAACCGGGCGACGGAGAAGCGCAAGAAGAAGGTGGGGGCGCCGCCGCCGGTGATCGAGCTGGCCCCCAATCCCGACATCCTGATGACGGTGTCCAAGGCGGAAGGGGGCTTGCGGCCGAGGCTGGTGGTGGGCTTCGCCGCCGAGACCGAGGCGCTGCTGGACAATGCCAGGGACAAGCTGGCCCGCAAGGGCTGCGACTGGATCGTGGCCAACGACGTGTCGGAAGGCAGCGGCACCTTCGGTGGCGATGCCAATCTGGTGCATGTGATCGACGCGGATGGCATCGATAGCTGGCCGCGCATGGGCAAGGACGCGGTGGCGGCCCGGCTGGCCGAACGCATCGCCAATGTTTTGAGGGGGCTTTGATCCCATGGTTTCCGTTATTCTGAAGCGGCTGGATCATGCCGCCGACCTGCCCGTGCCCGCCTATGAGACGGCGCATGCGGCGGGCATGGACCTGATGGCCTGCATCCCCGCCGATATGGAAATCGCGCCGGGCGAGCGGGTGCTGGTGCCCACTGGCTTCGCCATCGCCCTGCCGGACGGGTTCGAGGCGCAGGTGCGGCCGCGCTCGGGGCTGGCGGCCAAGCACGGCGTCACCGTGCTGAACGCGCCCGGCACCATCGACGCCGATTATCGCGGCGAGATCGGCGTCATCCTGATCAATCATGGTTCGGTCGGATTCATGGTGTCGCGGGGCATGCGCGTCGCCCAACTGGTGGTGGCGCCGGTATCGCGGGTGGAGTGGGATTTGGCCGAGGCCCTGCCGGAAACGGCCAGGGGGGCGGGTGGTTTCGGTTCCACGGGAACGGGACGAAAGGGGTAGGGGGATGCTTCGACCTTCCAAGAAGATGCTGTTCGCCATCGAGGCGGTGCTGGACATCGCCTATCACGCGGGCGGCGAGCCGGTGCAAAGCCGCGAGATCACCCGGCGCCAGGGCATTCCCCGGCGCTATCTGGAGCAGACCCTGCAGCAACTGGTCCGTGCCGGGGTCCTGGTGGGCGTGCGCGGCCCCCGGGGCGGCTACCGCCTGGCCCGCGAACGCCGCCGCATCTCGGTGGGCGAGATCGTCCGGGTGGTGCGCGCCCTGGAAACCGCCGAGGACCCCTATCAGGACATGCCCGCCTCGGAACTGGGCAAGCATGTGATCCGGCCCATGTGGGGCGATCTGTCCGAGGCGATCATGACCCAGCTGGACGGCATCACCGTCGACGACCTGTGTATGCGCGCCTACAAGGGTGGCATTCCCAGCGAGGCGCACCAGAAGTTGGACTTCATCATCTAACCATGTTAATCTGTAAATCAGATATGATTTACGAAAATTTTGTGGGGAATTGACGATGGCCACGGAAACCCAGACCTCTGCCGCCTTTCGGGGCAAGATTTACGACAGCATCATCGATACCATTGGCGCCACGCCGCTGGTCCGCTTTGGTCGCCTCGCGGCCGAGGCCGGGGCCAAGGCCGACATCGTCGGCAAGCTGGAATTCTTCAACCCGCTGGCCTCGGTGAAGGACCGCATCGGCTTCGCCATGATCCAGGCGGCGGAAGCCTCGGGCCAGTTGAAGCCGGGCGGCACCATCATCGAGCCGACCTCGGGCAATACCGGCATCGCGCTGGCCTTCGTCGCCGCCGCGCGCGGCTACAAGCTGATCCTGTGCATGCCCGAAAGCATGTCGCTGGAGCGGCGCAAGATGCTGCAACTGCTGGGCGCCGAGATCGTGCTGACCCCCGCCTCCAAGGGCATGACCGGCGCCGTGCGCCAGGCCGAGGAACTGGTGGCCGCCACGCCCGGCTCCATCATGCCGCAGCAGTTCAAGAACGCCGCCAACCCGGCCATCCACGAGAAGACCACCGCCGAGGAAATCTGGAACGATACCGCGGGCAAGGTGGATATCGTGGTGTCGGGCGTCGGCACCGGCGGCACCATTTCCGGCATCGGCCGGGTGCTGAAGGCGAGGAAGCCCAGTCTCAGGATGGTGGCGGTGGAGCCCGAGGACAGCCCTGTGCTGTCGGGCGGCGCTCCCGGCCCCCACAAGATCCAGGGAATCGGCGCCGGTTTCGTGCCCGACATCCTGGACCGCTCGGTGGTCGACGAAATCCTGCAGATCGGCAATGAAACCGCGCTGTCCACCGCGCGCAAGGCGGCCAAGCTGGAAGGCGTGCCGGTGGGCATCTCCTCGGGTGCGGCCATCGCGGCGGCGCTGGAACTGGGGACGCGGCCCGAGAACGCGGGCAAGCTGATCGTCGCCATCATCCCCAGCTTCGCCGAACGCTACCTGTCGACCGCCCTGTTCGATCAGGTGTAGTGGCGCCCTGCCGTATTCCAGTATGATCGTCATGGCCGGGCTTGACCCGGCCATCCATGGACCCCCGGATCAAGTCCGGGGGTGACGATTCAGGCAGGACAGAGTTCATGGATTTCACCGAGGAGCAGATACATCGCTATGCCCGGCACATCATCCTGCCGGAAGTGGGCGGTATCGGTCAGGAAAAGCTGCTGAACTCCTCGGCCCTGGTGATCGGAGCGGGCGGACTGGGCTCGCCGGTCATTCTCTATCTGGCGGCGGCCGGGGTCGGCACCATCGGCGTCGTCGACGACGATGACGTGGAGCTGTCCAACCTGCAGCGCCAGATCATCCATGCCACCTCGCGCATCGGCATGGCCAAGGTGGAGTCGGCGGCCCGCAGCGTCGCCGACATCAATCCCGACGTAAAACTGGTGCCGATCCGCCAGCGCCTCGACAAGGACAACGCCCGGGCCATCTTCCGCGACTTCCAGGTGGTGGCCGACGGCTCCGACAATTTTCCCACCCGTTTCCTGGTCAACGACGCGGCGCGGCTGGAGGGCAAGACCCTGGTCTCGGCCGCCATCCTGCGCTTCGATGGGCAGTTGGCCACCTACAAGCCCGGCGGACCGTGCTATCGCTGCATCTACCGCGAGCCGCCGCCGGAAGGCCATGTTCCCACCTGTTCCAGCGCGGGCGTGCTGGGCGCCATCGCCGGGACCATGGGCGCCATGCAGGCCACCGAAGTGCTGAAGGAACTGCTGGGGATCGGCGACAGCCTGGCGGGCAAGCTGGTGATCTATGACGCGCTGTCGGTGACCTTCCGGAGCGTGCGGGTGCCGCGCGATCCCGGCTGTCCCCTGTGCGGCGATCATCCCAGCATCACCGACCTGTCCGGGCATGGGAGCACCGCCAATGTCTGCGGCTGACAAGACCTCGCCCGCCAAGCTCTCCATCGTGGTGTTCTCGGGCGATTTCGACCGTATCCATTATGCCCTGGTGATGGCGGCGGCGGCGGTGGCCTCCAACACGCCGGTGACGCTGTTCTTCACCATGTGGGCCGGTCGCGCCCTGGAGGCGCCCTCAACCGATGGCGTTGCGGCCTGGCGTCGCCTCAAATGCTCGGATGGACGCCTGGCGGGCGAGATGGACGACGACATCAAGGCCAAGGGCGTCGGCAGTTTCGAGGAACTGCTGGAGGCCTGCGTCGCCCTGGGCGTCACAGTCATGGTCTGCGAGATGGGGCTGAAGGCGCTCGGCATGGACCCCGACGGCCTGCGTCCCGACGTGCCGGTGGCCAAGGGCGGCGTCGTCACCTTCCTGGCCGACGCGTCCAGGGATGGGGCCATGCTGTTCGTGTGAAGCCTCAGCGCTCGCGGAAGGCTTCGTGACGCAGCTTGAGCACCGGCTTGATCAGGAATTCCATCACCGAACGGGTGCCGGTATGGATTTCCACCGTGGCCTGCATGCCGGGGCTGATCAGCCGCTTGGCCGCCTCCTCGCCGATATAGGCGCGGTCGGTCTGCACCACCACCCGGTAATAGGGCTGGGCATTGGGGGTCTGGGGCACGGTGGTGTCGGGGGCCACCAGGATGACGTCGCCCTCCAATCCGCCATAGGTGGTGTAGTCATAGGCGCTGATCTTCACCGTGGCGCGCTGACCGGTCTGGACATAGCCGCGGTCCATGGGGCTGAGACGGGCGTCGATCTGCAGGCGCTCGTGCAACGGCACGATCTCCATGATGGGATCGCCGGGCCTGACCACGCCGCCGATGGTGTTGGCCCGCATGTTCTTGACGATGCCGTCGATGGGGCTGGTGACGGTGGTGCGGCGCTGCTGGTCGGTGGCCTGGCTCAGCAGTTCGCGATGGCGGGCGATATTCAGCTCCACCTCGGCCATCTCGCCCTGGGCGGTGCGCTGGAAGCGGGCCTGCTCCTCCTCCAGCCGTGAGCGCGCTTCCTGCTGGCTGGCCTGGGCGCGGGGGATGGAGGCATGGATGCTTTCCAACTGCCCCTTCAGGTCCTCCACCTGGCTTTCCATCTGGACATGGTCCATGCGCGACGCCAGGCCGGACTTCACCAGATCCTTGGACATGGCGAAGCGTTCCTGGGCCAGGCGCAGGCTGGTGGTGATGGAGCGCTGCTTGGTCTCGTATTCATGGACTTCCAGCCCCTTGCCGCGCACCTGTTCCTGCAGCACCGAAAGCGTGGCCTTCAGGGCGGCGCGCCTTGCCTCGAACGAACGGCGCTCGGCTTCCACCAGGGAGTGCTGGCGTTTGGCCTCGGCCTCGGGAAAGATCAGCGGCTCGCCGGTCAGCTCGGCCTGGAGACGGGCGCGTTGCAGGGTATAGCCGTCGAGGCGGACCTGGAGTTCTTCACGGTTGAGGGAACTGACCGGCAGGTCGATCAGCATCAGCGGCGCGCCTTCGCGCACCACGTCGCCATCGGCCACGTGGATTTCGCGCACGGTGCCGCCTTCCAGATGCTGGATGACCTTGACCTTGCCCTCGGGCACCACCTCGCCCTCGGCGATGGCGACCTCGTCCAGTTGCGCCAGCATGGCCCAGGCCAGGAAGATGGCGGTGAGCGTCATCACCGCCCGGGCCAGCGGCCGCCAGGTGGGCAGGGGATAGGAATTGGCCAGACGGTACAGCCGCATGCCGTGCTGGGGGGCGTGATAGTCCTGCTCGGGCGCGGGCTCGATGGGGTGGAGCGAGGGCAGGAACCAGTGGACGGTACCGCGAACCAGCCGTTGGGGCAGGGCCAGCAGGCCCTGGGGGCGCTTGTCCGGATCGGCGTCGGGCGCGGCGAACAACCAGGCGATGAAGCGACCCAGGGCGCCCAGGCGCTGGGCCAGCAGGGCGGCGGTGGAAGGCGGCGGTGGCGGCGGTCCGCCGCCGGGACCGGGGGGGGCTCCGGGAGCGCCACCGGCCATGGCGGCCGCCAGCATCTGCATCATCTGTTCCTGGCTGATCTGCGGCTGCACCGGATCGGCCGGGACTGGTGGGGTGGTCTGGGGCTCGCTCATTGGCCGCCCCCCACGCCGATGCGCACCCCGCCCAGGGGCTGGGAAGGCTGGGAACTGAAGCCCTGGGGGGGAACCGGCGGCTGGGGCGGTTGTGGCCGCACTCCGAACAGCCGTTGCAGGGTTTCCGCCGCCGGACCCGCCGCCGCCACCGTTCCCTTGTCCAGCACCACCACGTCGCGGCAGATGGGCAGCAATACCGGGCTATGGGTGACGACGATGACGGTATGGGTCTTGGCCAAGTCCGCCAGGGTGGCGCGCAGGTCCTCTTCCGCCTGGCGGTCCAGGCTGGCCGAGGGCTCGTCCAGCAGCAGCACCGGCGGGTCGCCGATCAGGGCGCGGGCGATGGCGATACGCTGGCGCTGTCCGGCCGACAGGCGTGACCCCGCCTCGCCGATGGGGGTGCCGTAGCCGTCGGGCAGGTCGACGATGTACTGATGCACGCCCGCCACCTTGGCGGCTTCCAGGATGGCCTCGTCGTCGCAGCCCGGCGCGCCATAGGCGATGTTGTCGCGGATGGACGCGTTGAACAGCACGCATTCCTGCGGCACATAGCCCATCCAGCCCGCCAGCTCCGCCCGGGTGAACTGGGCGATGTCCGAGCCGTCCAGCAGCACCCTGCCCTTGGCGGGGTGATACAGGCCCAGGATGATCTTGAGCAAGGTGGTCTTGCCGCTGCCATTCTTGCCCAGGATGGCGGTCATGCCGTTGGGGCGGATTTCCAGCCGGTCGATGGCCGAGGCCGCCTGGCTTTTCTGGTCATAGGCGAAGGAGATGTCTTCCAGCGTGATCAGGCCGGTGGGGCGCTCGCGTTTGATGGCGCTTTCGCGGCGCTCCTCGCCCTCGGCGAAGACCTCGCCCAGGCGCTCCACCGATTGGCGGAACGAGGCGAAGGTCTTCCAGGCGCCCACCAACTGGTTGATGGGGCCATAGAGGCGCGAGGACAGCATGTTGCAGGCCACCAGGGCGCCCATGGACAGCTCGTGGTCCATGATATAGATGGCGCCCACCGTGGTCAGGGCGGCGCTGCCCAACTGGGTCAGCATCTGGCCCACATTGACATAGGCGTCGTTGGCGGCGCCGCGCTGGATGGACTGCTCGATGGTGCCCGCCTGCTTTTCCTCCCATAGCGGGCGGATGGCGCGGTCCAGGGCCACCGCCTTGACGGTGGCGCGTCCGGCGATGATCTCGGCCACCAGGGCGTCGCGGGCCGACTGGACGTTCCTTTCCTTGCCGCTGCTCTCGGCCATGGCGCCGCCCGATTTCCAGGCCAGCACCAGGAAGGCGGCGAACATCACCAGGAACACCACCGCCAGCGGCTTGCCGATGACGAAGATCACGCCCAGGAAGATCAGGACATAGGGCAGGTCGGCCAGCAGGGTTGCGGTGGCGCCCGACACGGTGTTGCGGATGGTGTCGACGTCGCGGAACAGGGTCTGCCAGAACGAGGCCGGGCGGCTTTCCAGCGCGCGCAGCGGCAGATGCATCACCTTGTCGAACAGCTTGGTGCCGATTTCCACGTCGATGCGCAGCGCGGCGGTCTGCATGATCCGCCCGCGCGAGGTGCGGATGATCCAGTCGAAGGCCAGCAGGCAGCCGACACCGATGGCGAGCCCCTTCAGGGTGGCCATGCCGTTATGGCCGATGACGCGGTCATAGACCTGCATCACGAAGATGGGCACCGCCAGCGCCATCAGGTTGATGAACAACGACGCCGTCAGCAGCTCGCGCATCATCGGGCGCAGCGGCTCCAGGATCGGTTTCAGCCAGTCGGTCTTGTCGGTGTTCATGACGCCCTGATTTGGGCCCGAGGCGAGGCCCGATGCAAATGGAAAGTGACGGGAGGATGAACAGGAATAGATGGATTCTATATCCCTGATTTGATATTTGTCAGGTTACAAGCGGCCGTGGCCCAGGGAACGCTCGGCCATAACAGCCAGGGGGACACGGGAATGGGCGGCAATTTGAAAATCGGACAGCGCTTATGGCTGGGCTTCGGCGTGCTGTGCGCGCTGATCGCCGTGGTGGTTGGCACCATCGCCTTCGAGGCCAGCGGCGTGCGCTCGGCCACCGAGCGCATGATCGGATTCCGCATGCCTGTGGCCCAGACCAGCACCGCCATCGAGGGCGAGATGTTCGCCTCGCTGGCCGCCCTGCGCGGTTACCTCCTGACCGGCAATGACAGCTTCAAGCAGGAGCGGGTCGATGCCTGGGCCGAGATCGACCACCACATGGCGGGCATGGACGACTTGGCCAAGCGCTTCACCAATCCCCGTAATATCGAACTGTGGAAGGAAGCCCGCACCCTGCTGCTGGGGCTGAAGGCGGCCCAGGCCAAGGCCGAGGCCCTGGGGCCGGGGCCAGACGCCGTCTCCGTCCTGGTCTCCGAGGCGGTGCCGCGGGTGCGTCGCCTAGTGGTGGTCTTCCAAGGCGAGAAGGGAGCCAACGGCCGCCGCTCGGGCGGCATGATCGACAACCAGCAGCGCATGCTGAACGACGATTCCCAGGAAGTGGATTCCCTGGTGGGGATGATGGTGACCATTTCGGTGGTGGCGCTGGTGATCGGCCTGGCTGCCGCCATGCTGATCGCCAACCGGACCGCCGCCAGCATCGTGCCCCCCTTGGCCGCCATGACGCGCGTCATGGAGAATCTGTCCAAGGGCGATACCTCGGTGGAGATTCCCGCCCAGGGACGTGGCGACGAGGTGGGGGAGATGGCTTCCGCCATGGTGGTTTTCCGCGCCAATCTGATCCGCCAGCGCGAGTTGGAGGAAGCCCAGCGCCGGGCCGACGAGGCCAGCCGCCAGCGGGCCGCCCGCATCGAGGCGCTGACCAATGACTTCGACCGCGCCGCCGCCGAGATGGTCAACCATGTGGCCTCGGCGGCGACCCAGTTGCAGTCGACGGCCAGCGCCATGAGCTCTACCGCCACCCAGACCAGCCATCAGGCCACCACCGTCGCCGCCGCCTCGGAAGAGGCTTCGGTCAATGTGCAGACCGTGGCCGCCGCCGCCGAGGAACTGTCATCCTCCATCGCCGAGATCGGTCGTCAGGTCGCCCATTCCAGCCAGATATCGCGCAGTGCGGTGGGGCAGGCCTCCGAAGCGGGCCAGGCGGTCAACCAATTGGCCGAGACGGTTCAGCGCATCGGCGAGGTGGTGAACCTCATCAACGATATCGCGTCCCAGACCAATCTGCTGGCGCTCAACGCCACCATCGAGGCGGCGCGCGCCGGCGAGGCGGGCAAGGGCTTCGCCGTGGTCGCCAACGAGGTCAAGACCCTGGCCAACCAGACGGCGCGGGCCACCGGCGAGATCGGCACCCAGATCACCGCCATCCAGGATCAGACCCGCCGGGTGGTGGACACCATCGGCAGCATCGTCCAGGTGATCGAGGAAATCGGCGAGATTTCCAGCCATGTGGCCGATGGGGTCAGCGCCCAAAGCGCCGCCACCCAGGAAATCGCCCGCAACGTGGAGCAGGCGGCGGCCGGGACGACGGAAGTCAGCAGCAATGTCATCCAGGTGCAGGCGGCGGCCGATCAGACCGGCTCGGCCTCGCGCGAGGTGCTGGACGCCTCGCAGTCCCTGGCGCGGCAGTCCAGCAGCCTGAAGGGCACCATCGACCACTTCCTTAACGACGTGCGCACGGCGTGATGGGCGGGAAGGAGGCGGGCGAAGGCGCCCGCGCTCCGCTAGCCTAGCGACTCCGTCTCGCCTCGTAGGCCTGAAGGTGGCAGCGGGCGAGGCGCAGGGTCGGCGCCGCCAGGCCAGAGGCCCTGGCGCGGTCCACCATGTCGCCGATGATGTGCTCGCCCTCGGTGCGGCCCCCCGCCTCCAGGTCGCGCAGCATGGAGGCGGTCTGGCGCGAGGCCGGATCGGTGACGAAGCCCAGAGCCAGATCACGGGCGGCCTGACGCGGCGCATGCCCGGCGGCGGCGGCGATGGCGGCGCATTCCTCGAACACTTCGCGGGTGATGGCCTCGCCCTCCGACGTCGCCATGATGGCGCCCACATCGGCCCGCATCAGGCAGGTCATGCCCGCCAGGGTGGCCAGCAGGGTGTATTTCTCCCAGGCCTCCTGCATCAGCTCCGGCGAATGGACGCTGGTGAATGCCGCCTTGGCGAAACTGGCGGCAATGGTCTCGCTGCGCGGGCTGGTGCCGCCGTCACGCTCGCCGAAGGTGACGCGGTTGATGGTGTTCATCACCACCACCTCGCCATCGGGACCCAGGGTGGAGAAGATGTGGCACAGCCCGCCCAGCACCTTGTCGCGGCCGAAGGCGGCGTCCAGCGGCCCGTAATGGGCCAGGCCGTTGAGGATGGGCAGCACGGTGGTGTCCGGCCCCACCGCGGGGGCGACGGCGGCGATGGATTCGGCCAGATCATAGGCCTTGCAACTAAGGACGATCAGGTCCCAGTGGCCCGACAGGGATTCGGCGGTGACGGTCTTGACCGGAAAGGCGGCATCGCCGGTGGGGCTCTTGATCACCAGTCCGGTCTCGGCCAGCTTGGCGGCGCGCTTGGGCCGCACCAGGAAGGTGACATCCTCGCCAGCCTGGGCCAGCCGCCCGCCGAAATAGCCGCCGGTGCCTCCGGCCCCCAGAATCAGGATGCGCATTCTCGTTCTCCGGTATTACCAGTGCCGAGGCTAGCCAAGCCGAGGCCGCGCGGCAACGAAAAAGCCCCTCCCGTGGGGGAGGGGCTTACTTCAGGATAAGGTCCTATTCCGCCGCGTCGGTCTTGGGCGGCGGCGTCACGTCGGGGGCTCCGGCGAAGCGGCGCAGCATGGCGAAGCGACGGCGGATATTGGACTCGGCGTGGTCCACCAGACCGCGATAGCGCTCCGGATCGGCCCGTTCCACCATCTGGAAGCGGGCCTCGCCCTTCATGAACTCGTCCAGCTTGCCGTTGGGCTCCTTGCTGTCGAGGGTGAGGGGGCTTTCATTGGTGCCCAGCTTGCGCGGGTCCCAGCGATAGAGCGGCCAATAGCCGGCATCCACCGCCATCTTCTGCTGGTCCAGGCCATGGGCCAGGTCATAGCCGTGGGCGATGCAGTGGGAATAGGCCACGATCAGCGACACGCCCGGCCAGGACACCGCGTCCTGGAAGGCGCGCACCGTCTGCACGTCCTTGGAGCCGAAGGCGATATTGGCCACATAGACGTCCTCATAGGCCATGGCCATCATGCCCAGGTCCTTCTTGGGCAGGGTCTTGCCGGCGGTGGCGAACTTGGCCGAGGCGCCGATGGGGGTCGCCTTGGACTGCTGGCCGCCGGTATTGGAATAGACCTCGGTATCCATCACCAGGATGTTGACGTTCTTGCCCGAGGCGAAGACGTGGTCGAGGCCGCCATAGCCGATGTCGTAGGCCCAGCCGTCACCACCGACGATCCACACCACCTTTTCCACCAGATAGTCGGCCACCTGCTCCAGGCGGCGCGCCAGCGGGTCATTGACGCCGGAAATGGCCCGGCGCAAATCCTCGATCCGCTTGCGCTGGACCCCAATCAGCACCTCGGTGGACTGGTCGGCATGGAAGATCTCGTTGGCCAGGATTGAAGGCACCTTGCCCGTCGAGGCCAGGGCGGAAAGCAGGATGCGGGCGTGTTCCTTGTGGCGGTCGAGGGCGAGGCGGAAGCCAAAGCCGAATTCCGCGTTGTCCTCGAACAGCGAATTGGCCCAGGCCGGTCCCCTTCCCTCGTCATTGACGCTGTAGGGCGTCGAGGGCAGGTTGCCGCCATAGATGGACGAGCAGCCGGTGGCGTTGGCGATCATCAGCCGGTCGCCCCACAACTGGGTCATCAGCTTGAGATAGGGAGTCTCGCCGCAGCCCAGGCAGGCGCCGGAGAATTCGAACAGCGGCTGAAGGAACTGGGCGGTCTTGACCGAGGGTGTGCCCAGCTTTTCCTTGTCGACCTCGGGCAGGGCGCGGAAGAAGTCCCAGTTGATCTTCTCGGCCTCGATGGTGTCGGTCTTGTCGACCATCTTGAGGGCGAGGCGCGACGGGTCCTTCTTGTCCTTGCCGGGGCAGACCTTGACGCACAGCGTGCAGCCGGTGCAGTCCTCGGGCGCCACCTGGATGATGTAGGAATCGCCCTTGAACTCGCCGCCGCGATAATCCATGCGCTTGAAATCGGCGGGCGCGTTGGCCATGTCGGCCGGGCTGGCCACCTTGGCGCGGATGGCGGCATGGGGGCAGACCAGGGCGCATTTGTTGCACTGGATGCACGGCCCCTGGTCCCAGACCGGGATTTCGGCGGCGATGTTGCGGCGCTCGTACTGGGCGGTGGCGGTGGGCCACACCCCATCGACGGGGAAGGCCGAGACCGGCAGCAGGTCGCCGTGGTTGCCCAGCATCATGGCGGTGACCCGCTTGACGAAGTCGGGCGAGTAGTCCGGCACGATGGGCGGCTTGGCCCGGCTGGAGGAGGCCTGGGCCGGGATGGTCATCTCTTCCAGGTGGTGCAGCGTCTGGTCCACCGCCTCGAAGTTCTTGGCGACGATCTTTTCCGACTTGCGGCCATAGGTCTTCTCGATGGCCTTCTTGATATGGCCGATGGCCTCGTCGCGGGGCAGCACGCCGCTCAGCGCGAAGAAACAGGTCTGCATGATGGTGTTGATGCGGTTGCCCATGCCGGTGGCCAGGGCCACCTTGCGGGCGTCGATCACATGGACCTTGACCTGCTTGTCGATGATCTCCTGCTGGACCTCGCGCGGCATGTGGTCCCAGGCCTCGTCCTTGGAATAGGGCGAGTTCAGCAGGAAGGTGGCGCCGGGCTTGGCGTAGCGCAGCACCTCGTACTTATCCAGGAAGACGAAGTGGTGGCAGGCGACGAAGTCGGCCTCTTCCAGCAGATAGGCCGACTGGATCGGCTCGGGGCTGAAGCGCAGATGCGAGATGGTGATGGCGCCCGACTTCTTCGAATCATAGACGAAATAGCCCTGGCCCTGGAACCCGGCGTTCTCGGCGATGATCTTGATGGAATTCTTGTTGGCGCCCACGGTGCCGTCGGCGCCCAGGCCGAAGAACACCGCGCTCTTGACCTTGGGCTGGTCCAGGCGGAACGAGGAGTCCACCGCCAGCGACAGATGGGTGACGTCGTCCAGGATGCCGACGGTGAAGCGGCGCTTGGGCTTGTCCTTGGCCAGTTCGTCATAGACCGCCTTGACCATGGCGGGGGTGAATTCCTTGGAGGCCAGGCCGTAACGGCCGCCGATCACCACCGGATCGGCCAGGGTGGTGACGCGGCGTCCCTCCGCCTTGGCCTCGGCCAGGGCGGCGACCACGTCGAGATAGAGCGGCTCGCCGACGGCGCCGTGTTCCTTGCAGCGATCCATCACCGCGATGGCTCGCGCGCTGGGCGGAATGGCGGAGACGAAGGCGTCGATGGAGAACGGGCGATACAGACGCACCTTCAGCACGCCCACCTTCTCGCCCCGGGCAACCAGGGCGGCGGCGGTCTCGTGCACCGTCTCGGCGCCCGAGCCCATGATGATGATGACCCGCTCGGCCTCCGGGTGGCCGACATAGTCGAACAGCTTGTAGGCGCGGCCCGTCAGCTTGGCGAAGCGATCCATCTCCTGCTGCACGATGCCGGGACAGGCGTCGTGCCAGCGGTTCCTCGCTTCCTGCATCTGGAAGAAGGTGTCCGGGTTCTGGGCGGTGCCGCGGAGCGTGGGATGGTCGGGAGAGAGCGAGCGGTCGCGATGGCCCTTGATGGCCGCGTCATCCATGAGCGAATGGAGGTCGTCGTCGGTCAGTTCCTCGATCTTGGCCACCTCGTGCGAGGTGCGGAAGCCGTCGAAGAAATGGACGAAGGGGACGCGCGAATGCAGCGTCGAGGCATGGGCGATGGCGGCCATGTCGTGGGCTTCCTGCACCGAAGCGGCGCCCAGCATGGCGAAGCCGGTCTGGCGGCAGGCCATGATATCGGAATGGTCGCCGAAGATGGACAGGCCATGGGTGGCGACGGTGCGCGCGCTGACATGCATGCAGAACGAGGTCAGCTCGCCCGCGATCTTGTACATGTTGGGGATCATCAGCAGCAGGCCCTGGCTGGCCGTGAAGGTGGTCGCCAGCGATCCCGCCTGGAGCGCGCCGTGGACCGCGCCGGCGGCGCCGCCCTCATGCTGCATCTCGGCCACTTCCGGGATGACGCCCCAGATGTTCTTCTTGTGCTCGGCCGCCCACTGATCGGCCAGTTCGCCCATGGTGGACGACGGCGTGATCGGATAGATCGCCGCAACCTCGCTGACCCGGTAAGCCACGGAGGCGCAAGCCTCGTTGCCATCGACCGTGATCAAAGCCCTTTTCGCCATATCGGCCCCACTCTATAGCTGCGTTGTCTTAAACCTCCCCCTGGCCCGGGAGTCTGCGCTCTCCATCGGTCGGCCAAGGGACCGGCAGAATAGACGGCGCCCCCGATTCTCCGCAAGTCCCTTACGAAAACGGCCTTGAAGAAGTAATAATATTTCCAAAATTCGGGTGGGCGACGGGGTGCGTCCGTTCGGTCCTACCATTGCGGGCGTCCGTCATGATAGACAGATCAAATCCGCTTGGCATTGAAATTTCGGATGGGCAGCGATGGCCGGTTCCGCGATTACCGACTGGGAAATCATCCAGAACACCGATCTGGTGAGTTCCATGATGGACGTCATTCCCCATCCGATCTTCTTCAAGGACAAGGATGGGCGCTATCTCGGCTGCAATCAGCAGTTCTGCGCCATGTTGGGGGTCGAACGTGAAAACATCCTGGGACGCACGGTGTTCGAAGTGGCGCCATCGGACCTAGCCCAGGTCTATCACGATGCCGACATGAAGCTGATGGCCGAAGGCGGCACCCAACGCTACGCCTCGTCGGTTCGCTATGGCGACGGTATCGTGCGGCGCGGCGTCTTCTTCAAGGCGGTCTATAACGACACTGCCGGCCATCTGGCCGGGTTGGTCGGCATGTTCTACCCGATGGAGTTCCTGCTGGACGTCATCGAGATGTAGGGCTCGGGCTCAGGCCGCCTGGAACAGCAGCCCGCGGCGGCGCTGCAGTTCGGTGGTGGCCAGGCCCCAGATGCGCGACCCCCTGACCCTGGTATCGGCGACGATGCGCTCCACCAGGGACATGGGGATGTTTCGGATCCATTCTTCAAGCACGGCGGCTACTCCAGTCTGTTTATGCTGCGGTGCACAATCAACATATTGCGGCCTGTTCGGAAAAAGCCACATCCTTTCCGGCAGGGGTCCCATGCTTCCGGCGCAATGGTCATACCTAAGGTCAGGGCTGTGATTTTTCCTTTGCACATCGTCCCCGAGTCGGTTCAGAGTAGTCCAGTGAACCCCGGACCTCATTGAGGCCGGGATTTTTTTTGCTCAAGGAGCTGCGCGATGGCCGACCAGAACGACACCAATTCGCCCAATACCGAAAACTCCGGTAGCGGCGAAAATGCCCAACAGGCGTTGGACGATCTGACGGTATTGCAGAACGTCGAGAACCAGACGCTCGGCGATACGCGCCTTAATGTGGCCCGGCCGGTGGATGTCAGCGACACCTCGCTCGGCAATCTGGCCAATGTCCAGCAGGGCTCGCGCAGCGCCCCGCAGGTCCAGGATGTCGGTGCCATCACCGGCGGCGTCAGTGTCGCGCTTGACGTCGCCATCGAAAGCACCCAGGGCGGGACCACCAAGCCGGTCGAGTTGGAATCCACGCCGGTGGACACCGTCGAGGAAACTCCGGTGGTCGAAATCGAGGCGCAGTCGGCCAAGCCGCTGAACGTGCGCGCTTTCGACGATCTGGCCCGCCCGGACGAGACCTTCAAGCCGCAGGAACTGCCCGAGGGGCGCCCGACCGAAGTCGATGCTCCCGATGGCGTGGTGACCGGCGGCATCCAGCAGGCCGTGGTCGAGGAAGCCCCGGTCGTCGAGGAAGCCGAGCAGCAGGAGACCATCAACACCGCCCCTGACGCGCCGGAAATCACCATCGATACCGGCGAGGCCGAGAATGTCAGCCCGGAACTGACCGGGGCTTCTCTCTACTCGCTGGAAGATACCCCTCGCAGCTTCCGTTTCGGCGTGTCGGCCTCGGATGCCGATGGCGACACCCTGACTTTCGCCATCACCAATCCCGCCCATGGCAGCATCACCCAGAACGCCAGCGGCGAATACATCTACAATCTGGAAGGCGACTGGAACGGCACCGATTCCTTCACCGTCACCGTCGATGACGGTAACGGTCATTCGGTGTCGAAGACCTTCTCGGTCAATATCGAAGGCATGGCCGATGGCGCCACCATCACCTCGGTGGACTCGGTGTTCATCCAGGAAGGCGGCCAGTTCGGTCTCGACCTCAATGTGGTCGACGCCCACTATAACGAGGATGTGACCGGGGTCAGCCTGAACGGCGCCCCCATGGGCACCACGCTCACCATCGGTGACGAGGTTATCGCCCAGAACGCCGATGGCAGCTTCTCCCTGAGCGCCGACCAGGCCAATTCGCCCAACCTGTCCATCAAGCCGCCGGAAGATTTCTGGGGCAAGATCGATCTGGTGGTGGAAGCCACCGCCGTCGATCATGGTGCCCAACTGGCCGAGCACGCCACCGCCATCACCTCGCGGACCATTTCCATCGAGGTCAATGCTCCGCCGGAAGTGGCTGACCAGCTCGCCAGCGTGGACCAGGCCTCCACCATCACCGGCACTATCAGCGCGGTGGATCCCGACAGCGAGGCCCTGACCTATCATCTGGTGGATGCCACCGGCCAATTGGTGGACAGCATCACCAACGAGCACGGCACCATCACCATCGATGCCGATACCGGCCGCTATACCTTCACCGCCAATGACGACACCCGCGCCCTGGCCGCCGGGGAAAGCATCACCGATCTGTTCGATATCCAGGTCAGCGATGGCGAGGGCGGTGTCACCACCGCCTCGTTCGACGTCACCATCGACGGCGCCAATGATGGGCCGGAAATCGAGGCCGTGACCCTGGCCGGCGGGGCCGAGGATACCTCCGTCATCATCCGTGCCAGCGACCTGTTGCAGGGCGCTACCGATCTTGATGGCGATACCCTGTCGGTGAGCAGTCTCAGCGCCACCCACGGTACTGTTGTGGACAATGGTGACGGCACCTTCACCTTTACCCCCGATGCCAACTACAACGGCGCGGTTGAGTTCAGCTACACGGTGTCCGATGGTAACGGCGGTACCGCTACCGGTGAAACCAGCATCGATCTGGCGTCGGTCAATGACGGCCCGACCAATGCGGGCGTCGACCTGGGCGACATGGCCGAGGACGGCTCGATCACCTTCACCCGTGACCAGCTGCTGGCCAATGCGTCGGATATCGACGGCGACACGCTGTCGGTGAGCAATCTGTCGGTGGCCAATGGCCAGCTGACCGAGAACGCCGACGGCACCTTCACCTTCACCCCCGACGCCAATTTCAACGGCTCGGTCGAGGTGACCTATACGGTCTCGGACGGCCAGGGCGGCACGGTTGCGGGTTCGGCGACGCTGGACGTCAACGCGGTCAATGACGGCCCGACGGTGTCCGGTGACGTCAGCCTGGGCGCGGGCACCGAGGATCGCTCGGTGACCATCAATGCCCGCGACCTGCTGGGCAATGCCAGCGACGTGGACGGTGATACCCTGTCGGTGAGCGGCCTGAGCGCCAGCCACGGCACCATCACCGACAATGGCGACGGCACCTTCACCTTCACCCCCGAGGCCAATTACAGCGGCGGCATCGACCTCAGCTACACCGTGTCCGACGGCCAGGGCGGTTCCACATCGGCCAGCGCCAGTTTCGATCTGGCGGCGGATGCCGATGCGCCCATCCTGTCGGCGTCGA
Organism: Paramagnetospirillum marisnigri; assembly: GCF_001650715.1. Classification (GTDB taxonomy): domain Bacteria; phylum Pseudomonadota; class Alphaproteobacteria; order Rhodospirillales; family Magnetospirillaceae; genus Phaeospirillum; species Phaeospirillum marisnigri. Next base: position 121,086 of record NZ_LWQT01000131.1, read on the forward strand.
ACATCAGTGTTGATCTCGGCGCGGGCCAGGCCCAGACGCTGAGCGGCACCGCCAATGCCGATACCATTTCCGGCGGTTCCGGCAATGACGTGATCAATGGTGGCGCGGGCAACGACGTCATCTATGGCGATGGCACCGGGACTGTCACGGTTCCGCTCAACATCTCCGACCGTTTGACCGATACCGATGGCTCGGAAAGCCTGAGCAGTGTCACCATCAGCGGCTTGCCCGCCGGGGCGACCCTGTCGGCCGGAACCCAGAATGCCGATGGCAGCTGGACTTTGTCCTCCGACCAGCTGAGCGGTCTGACCGTGACCAGCACCGAGGGCAGCAATCTGCACCTGACGGTGAGCGCGGGTTCGGTGGAAGCCTCCAACGGCGACACCGCGACCACCACCACCAGCTTCGACGTGACCTTCACCGGCACGGCGGCGGGCAACGACACCCTGTCGGGTGGCGCGGGCTCCGACCTGCTGGACGGCGGCGCGGGCAACGACGTGCTGAACTTCTCGGCCGATGGGTCCTGGAGCGGCGGCTTCGTCGCCAAGAATGTCGGCGACATGCAGCATGGCGGCACTAACGAGACCTTCGCCATCGCGGGCGACAATCAGAGCCAGGACGTGTTCCGCGGCGGCGCCGGTACCGACACCATCGTCATGGGATCGGGCAATGACGCCCTGTTCCTGGATGACGGCTACAGCGCCTCGCCGACCGGCGGCGCCCGCATCGACGGCATCGAAAGCATCAATGCCGGTGACGGCAACGACGTGGTCGATCTGACCTCCAACCGCTACGCGGTGGGCGACACCGCCATCGATGGCGGTTCGGGCAACGACGTGCTGATGGCCAGCCAGGGCAACGACGTCATCGATGGCGGCAGCGGCAACGACTACCTGTACGGCGCGTCGGGCAACGACACCCTGCGCGGCGGCGAGGGTGCCGATACCCTCAACGGCGGTTGGGGCAACGACGTGATCGACGGCGGCGCCGGAAATGATACCGGCGTGTTCGTGGCCGGTCAGGGCGGAAGCGACGTCTATGACGGCGGTTCGGGCACCGACACCTTCAAGGTGCAGTTGACCGCGGCCCAGTATACCCCGGCGGTCCATGCCGAGTTGCAGCAGTTCGAGGCCTTTGTCGCCAATCCGGCCAATCAGGGCCAGAGCTTCCACTTCAACACCCTTGGCGTCGATGCCAAGAATTGGGAAGGCGTCAAGGTCGTGGTGGATGGCCGCGAGGTCAACCTGGAGAACGCGCCGACCATCACCAATGCGCCGTCTTCGACCACCGACGAGGATCACACCAAGAGCGCGACCATCACGGCGGCCGATAGCGATCCGGGCGACACCGTCACCTATTCGCTGGTGGACGCGGCGGGCAACAAGGTTTCCAGCCTGACCACCGAGCACGGCACGGTCAGCCTGAACGCCACCACTGGCGAATACACCTTCACCCCCAATGCCGATGCCCAGCATATGGGCGTGGGCGCTTCCGTCACCGACAGCTTCAAGGTTGTGGCCACCGATAATCACGGCGTGTCCAGCGCGGCCTCCACCGTGGGCGTCACCATCACCGGCAGCAATGACGGCCCGACCGTGACTCTGGCGGGCGGCTCTGGGACCGAGGATCGTGTGGTGACCGGTACGGTCTCCGGCCACGACATCGATACCGGCGATACCATGGCCTATCACGTTTCCGGCGGTGTGGCCGATGGCCAGGGCAACGAGGTGCTGACCACGGACCATGGCACCGTCAGCCTGAACACCAGCACGGGTGAGTACACTTTCACCCCCGATGCCAATTGGTCTGGCAATGACAGCTTCAGCGTCACCGTCTCGGACGGCCATGGCGGCAGCGTTACCCAGGCGGTCAACCTGAATGTGGACGCGGTGGCCGACGCCCCCGAACTCAGCCTGGAACTGGGGACCGGTTCGTCGGTGACTCTGCCGGGCGAGACGACGGAAGTGACCATCACCTCCGCCAACATGCTGGCCGGGGATAGCGGATTCTCGGTGTCGGCGCTCAAACTGGACGGTTCGGCCGGAAACCTTTCGAGCAACCAATATGGCTTCGGTGTCGCTGGTGGCGCCTCGGGCGATTCCGCTGAACTGGGCCAGTCGCGCGGCAGTTCCGAGAAGATCGTGGTCGAATTCGACAACGATGTCTCGTCTGCCGATGTCTCGTTCGGTTGGCTGGCGAGCAACGAGCAGGCCCATTACGACCTGTACAAGGACGGCGTGAAGGTGGGCGAGGGGACGGTGAGCGGCATCACCGACAGGGTCGATCCGACCATCAGCGTCAGCCCCACCAATGGCGGCAGCTTCGATCAGATCGTTTTCTCGGCGCCCAGCGGCGGCGACAACGACTACATGATCAACTCCATCAGCTTCCAGGAAGCCGAGCCCGGCGACCGGGTCGTCGACTATCCGCTGAATGTTACGGCCAGTCTGACCGATGCCGATGGCTCTGAGAGCCTGGCGGTCAGCCTGAACGGCCTGCCCGAGGGCGCGATCATCATGGACGCTCTTGGCAATGTGGTCGGGACGGATGCCGGCGATGGCACCTGGTCGCTGCCTGGCGGTCAACTCGACGGACTGACCCTGCGGGTGCCTGCCGATAGCGAAGGCTTCACCCTGGGCGCCACCGCGACTTCGACCGAATCCAGCAACCAAGCGTCGGCCTCGACCTCGGTCAGCGTCACCGTGGAAAGTCATAACAATGATCCGACGGTAACCCTTGAGGGCGGAACCGGCACCGAGGACAACGCGGTGACCGGCCAGGTGGTCGGCGCCGATATCGATGTCGGCGATACCCTGGGCTTCCATGTGGATGGTGGCGTCTCGGATGGACAGGGCAACGAGCTTCTGACCACCGACCACGGCACTGTCAGCCTGAACACCAGCACGGGCGAGTACACCTTCACTCCCAATGCCAACTGGTCGGGCGATGACAGCTTCAGCGTCACCGTTTCGGACGGCAACGGCGGCAGCGTCACCCAGAGCGTCGACGTGCATGTGGATGCGGTGGCCGATCAGGCCAGTGTTTCCGTCGCCATCGGCGACGGCACCGTCGAGCCGGGCGGCAGCTTCACCGTCACCAACCATGACGGCGAGGCCGGGTATCACAATACCTACGGCTATTACGTCATGGACGATAATGGCAACCCGGTCAGCGGCGAGGTCATCTGGAAGGATGTCCATGACACCAACGGCCAGTCGGTGACCATCGAAGGCGTCGATCCCGACCAGGTGGGCTTCTTCATCATCCCCAATGGCGACCAGAACGGCTCGATCCGTGACGGTTCCGACATTAGCTTCTCCAAGGATGCCTCGGGTAATTGGCAGGTTTTGGACGGCAACGGACGTGCCTTGTCGGGCACCGGCACCAAGGTTCTGTTCGACAATCCGGCGCTGAATTCCGATCGCCTGACCCATATGGAAGACACCAGCAAGGATGGTGGCAACCAGAACTGGGAAGACCTGAACGGCGGCGGCGACCGCGACTACAACGATCTCAACATGTCGGTGAGCTGGAACGAGGCCGAACCGACCTCGACCCATCCGCTGACCGTGTCGGCCAACTTCCCCGACATGGACGGCTCGGAAGGCCACACCGTCACCATCAGCGGCCTGCCGGAAGGTGCGGTGCTGATGCAGGACGGCGTGGTCCTGACCCCGGGCGCCGATGGCAGCTACGCGCTTGATCCCACCGATCTGGCGGGTCTGACCGTCACCACGCCCGCCGGGTTCAGCGGCGAACTGAGCGTCGATGTCACCGCCACCGCGGCGGACGGCAGCTCCATCGCCAGTTCCTCGGCCAGTGCCGAGGTGACCCTGGATCTCGGCAATGACGGCCCCGATGCCGGTGCGGCCGAGAGCGTGACCACCAACAAGAACGTCACGGTCAGCGGCGAGGTGGAAGCCACCGACACCGATGGTGACCAGCTCAACTTCAGCCTGGCCACCGGTAATGACGGTCCGCAGCATGGCAGTGTCGTGCTGCAGCCCGATGGCAGCTTCACCTATACCCCGTCCACCAACTTCGTCGGCACCGACAGCTTCAAGGTGGTGATCGATGACGGTCATGGCGGCAGCACCGTCGAGACCGTCAGCGTCACCGTGGCCTCGCCCAATGCGGCGCCGGTGATCGATCTGGCCAACACCACCACCTCGGTGAGCATCGACACCTATACGGGTGACGGCAGCGCCGAAGGCGACGTGGACGCCACCGACGCCAATGTCGGCGACGCTGTCAGCTATCATCTGGTCGACGCGGCCGGTCATCAGGTGGACAGCCTGACCACCGCCCACGGCACCGTGACCATCGACAGCGCCACCGGCGAATACGTCTTCACGCCCGCCGAGGGAACCTCGCTGGGCGCTGGGCAGAGCGTGGTGGACACCTTCTCCGTCGTGGCCGTGGACAACCATGGCGCCACCTCGACCCCGGCCGAAGTGTCGGTGCGGGTGACCAATAGCGATATCGGACCGGTGGCCACCGATGACTCCGCCATCGATACCGTGGCGCAGGGCGCGGCCCTGTCCGTCGATATCGGCACTGTGAACGTCATCGAGGGCACTCCCGCGGAAGCGACTGGCTGGGATGGGCTGGATGCCATGGGCGATCCGACCACGGCCGCCGCGACCACGACCTATGGCAGTGATCTCAACTCGGCCCTCAATTTCAATGGCAACACCACCGACCTTGTCAGCGTCGGCCGTGACAACAATTCCAGCATCAGCACCGGCAACGGTGATGATCAGGTCACCATCGGCCGCAACGTCAATGCCAAGCTCGATCTGGGCAACGGCAACAATGCCCTGGATGTCGTTGATGATGTCAACGCCTCGGTCTCCGCCGGTTCCGGCAATGATACCGTGCGGGTGGGGGATGACCTGAACGCCAGGATCGATCTGGGTAACGGCGATAACCGGCTCGAGATCGGTGGCGATGCCAACGCCTCCATCTCCACCGGGTCCGGCTCCGATGACGTGAAGATGGGCGGTTCGCTCAATACCAAGGTTGAACTGGGCTCGGGCGACGACGATCTGGATGTCGGCGGCGATGCCAATGCCTCCATCGTGGCGGGTGAAGGCGATGATCGAGTCCTGGTGGACGGCGACATCAATTCCAAGGTCGAGCTGGGCGCGGGCGACGACTACCTGAAGGTCGGCGACGATGCCTGGGCGTCGGTCGACGCCGGTTCCGGCAACGACACGGTCCAGATTAGCGGCGATATCTCGTCCAAGGTCGATATGGGCTCGGGCGACGACCACCTGACCATCACCGGCCAGAATTTGTGGGCCACGGTCACCGGCGGCTCGGGTACCGACTCTATCGAGCTGACCGGCGTCACCAAGGCGCAGTGGGATGCCAACACCAACGGCATCAAGGGCTACGTCAAGGACTTCGAGAACATCAAGTTCTCCGACGGCCAGGTGATCGGCGACGCCTCGGCGTTCGAAACCGAGGGCGGTACCCCCGACACCTACCAGTATCCGCTGACCATCACCGCGACCTTGAACGATACCGACGGTTCGGAAAGCCTGTCGGTGGTGACCCTCGACAATATCCCCGAGGGTGCGACCCTGATGCAGGGCGACAGCGTGCTGAGTGCCAATCAGGACGGCAGCTACTCGGTCAATGTGACCTCCGGCCAGCCGGTGGAACTGACCGTGGTCAGCAACGAGCCGCTGGATCTGTCGGGGATGACCACTTCGGTCACCTCGGCCGAGGATCATGGCGGCAATACCGCCACCGTGACGGTGACCGGCGAGGGCGTCAATGCGGGCGATACCACCGCCGATGAGAGCATCAAGGTGTCCGAGGGCGGCCGTCTGACCATCTCGGCCACCGATCTGCTGGCCAACGACTCCGATGCCAATGGCGATGCCCTGAGTATCACTTCGGTTGGCTTGGCCAATCACGGCACGGTTTCGCTGGATGCCAATGGCAACATCGTCTTCACCGCCGATGAGGGCTATAGCGGCGCCGCCAGCTTCGACTACACCGTGTCCGATGGCCATGGCGGCTTCGACACCGCCCGGGTTTCCATCAACGTCACCGACTCGGGCGATGACGGACAGCCCATCGGCTGGGGCAATGGCGGTGGCCGTGACGAGAGCTGGGGTCCCGATGGGTCCTGGACCGTGGGCGGTAGCGGTGGTGGCAGCCATAGCGGCGGCGGCCATGGCAACAACGGTTGGGGCAACGGCGACCAGGATGCTCCTGGCGGTTCCGGAGACCACAACAATGGCGAGAACGGCAGTGGCGGCGGCAGCCATGGTGGACGTGGTCGCGGCGGCCACAGCGGCGGCGGCCACAGCGGCGGCGGTCATAGCGGCGGCGGACACAGCGGCGGCGGACACGGCCATGGCGGCCACAGCGGTGGCGGTCACAGCGGTGGCGGTCACAGCGGTGGCGGTCACAGCGGTGGTCAGGTCGGCGACGTCACCTATGCTTCCGACGACGCCAGCAATTGGGGCAACGGCTGGTATGCGGCGGATGTCGGCAATGGCGGGCATGTCGGCTCTGGCGATACCATCTCCATCACCGGCTACAACCGTCACGACGAGGTCTATAGCGGCGAGGCGGGCGAGACCCTGGTGGGGACCGAGGGCAACGACTACATGTCGTTGGAAGGTGCCGATGGCCAGCAGAAGATCTTCGGCTTCGACCACATCCAGTTGGGTGACGGCGACAACGTCATCCTCGACATGACCTCGACCCGCTACGACTACGGCGACTTGACCGTGGCCGGTGGCTCGGGCCATGACGTGATCTGGTCGTCCTCGGGCGATGATCTGCTGGTGGCCGGCGATGGTGGCAACACCATCCATGGCGGTGGCGGTGAGGACACCATCGTGGCCGGTGAAGGCGCCGACCTGCTGATGGGTCAGGATGGCGGCGACACCTTCCTGTTCGACTTCGGCCTCGGCCATGACACGGTGAACGGCGGTGCCGGTGGCAACTGGACCGACACCATCGACCTGTCCACCAATATGAGCGATGGTGCCACCATGACCATCAGCGTCGGTGGCAACAGCTGGACGGTGGAAACCGATGGCGACCATCAAGCCGCGGGCGAGTTGCAGTTGGGTCAGGACAAGGCCGGTACCATTACCGTTCACTCCGACCAGGGCGACCAGACCATCGAGTTCACCAACATCGAATCCATCAAGTACTAACCTTCCCGAGGTCAGGATCATGGGCCCGCTCGCCGAAAGGCGGCGGGCCCTTTTTCCGAGGAAATTGCATGGATGCCTTGATTGTCCCGCCGGTGCCCCGCCTGATGGGCTGGAAATTTCATCGCAGGCTGGCCTCGACGGACTTCTCGGAAATTTGGCTGGTTGAGGATGTGGCGCTGGGGCGGCGGGCCGCGGCGAAGATCTTCGCGCCCAAGCCCGACGAGCACGGCATGGTGCCGCCGTTTCCCGTCGAGGAGTGGCGGCGTCGTTTCATCCAGGAAGCCCGCATCATGGCCCGGTTTGATCACCCCAACATCGTGCCGGTGATGGCGCTGACCGCCTTGGCCGATGGGCGGCCCTGCCTGTTGATGCAATGCATGGGGGGGACGCTACGCCGAGAGATCGGCATCGATGTCTTCGACCCCGGGCAGATCGGAGAGATGAGCCCCGAGGATCGGCCGCGTGCCGTCAGACCAGGCCGCACCCGGCAGGTCCTGCTGGATGTCCTGGCGGCCCTGGTGGAAGTGCATGGCCAGGGGCTGGTTCACAGGGACGTCAAGCCGCGCAACCTGTTGCTGGTCGATGGGCCGGGCAGCCGGGTCAAGCTGGCGGATTTCGGCATGGCCAAGGCGCCGGACGAACCCCGCTCCAAGACCGCCATCTGGTTTGGCACCCGCGACTATATGAGTCCGGAGCAATACGCCAATACCACCCTGGCCACGGATCGTTCGGACGTGTTCTCGGTCGGGGTGATCGGTATCCGCATGCTGACCGGCCGCTTTCCGGATCGGGAGTTGCTGGCGGCGGTACCCGGACTGGCGCCCAGTTTCGCCGATCTGCTCTGCGAGGCGCTGGTGCGCGACCCGCTACGCCGTCCCAGCGCGCGCGACATGCTGCGCCGCCTCCTTGCCCTGCCGCCATGACGGTCTTGCACCACGCCAGTTCGCGGGCGCATGATGACGGTGTCGCGCCCATGGACGAACTCCGATGATTTCCTCGGTTTCCCTCGCTACCCTTGCGACCGGTCTTGAGGCCCAGAGCCGGGTTGCCAATACCGCCGCGACCAATATCGTCAACGCCACCACCCCCGGCTATCAGGCCGAGCAGGGGCAATTGGTGTCGCGGCCACTGAACGGGGCGGGCTATGTCCCCTTGCCACCCGAGGGAGAGGTGGACCTGGGCACCGAGATGGTCAATTTGGTTCTGGCCAAGACCAGTTACGGCGCGGCGGCCAAGGCTTTTGCCCGGATCGCCGAGACCGAGTCCAAGGCATTGGATACCCTGGCCTGATCCAGGGGGCTCGACCGGTCAGATGGGATGCGCCGGCAGGGTGAAGCGCACGGTGGTTCCCAGCCCCCGCTGCGATTCGGCCCAGATACGGCCGCCGTGACGCTCGACGATCTTCCGGCACAAAGCCAGGCCGATGCCGGTTCCCTCGAAACGGTCACGGGGATGCAGCCGCTGGAACAGGCCGAAAATCCGTTCAAGATAGTCCGCCTCGATCCCGATTCCATTGTCGGAAATGGCGAATTCCACCATGGGAGCGTCGGGGGATATCTTGGCTTCGATGGTAACCATGGGGGGGCGGTCCGGGTGCCGGTACTTCACCGCATTGGCGATCAGATTCTGGAACAGGCTTTGGACGAGCACCGGATGGCCGAGGATGGTGGGCAAGGCGCCAATCTGGATGGTGGCCCCGGCGTCCCGGATGGCTGTATCCAAGGCGGCGATCGCCGCGCGCGCCAAGGGCTCTGAATCATGGACTTCCGGCTGGGTATCCAGCCGCCCGGCGCTGGAATAGGCCAGGACATCCGTAATCAGGGTCGACATTTGCTTGGCGCCACGGACGGCATAATCAATGAACTCGTCGGCCTCGCTATCCAATTGGCCCCGATAGCGCCGGGCCAGCAATTGCAGGAAGCTGGTCACATTGCGTAGCGGTTCCTGCAGGTCGTGGGAGGCGGCATAGGCGAAATGTTCCAACTCGGCATTGGCGGCCGCCAGATGGGCGGTGCGCTCCTCGACCTGGGCTTCCAGCGTGGCGTGGCTGTCAGCCAGTTGCCGGGTCAGAAGCAGGGCGGCGGCGGCGCGCCGGTCATAGAGCAGGGCGATGGCGATCAGGGCCGAGGACAGGATGCCCAGCGCCACCCCCTGGAACAGGGTGTCGCGCCGCCAGTTGGCCAGAACCGTATTCTTGGTGATGCCAACGGTCACCACCAGCGGATAGCGTTCGAGGGCACGATAGGCGATGATCTTGTCATTGCCATCCGTGGGGGCGACGAAGCGGGAGACCCCCGATCGCTGCTTTGGCAATAATTCCTGAAAGATCGGGGTATTGGGAAACGCCTTGCCGATATACTGGTCGTGGCCCGGGACACGGGCCATCATCACGGCGTCGTGCCGGAATACGGCGGCCCCCCCTTCGTCCTCGATCACCACCGAAGAGATGCGGTCACGCAGCGCCGAAGGCTGGTAACCGGCGACGATCACTCCCGCGAAGCCGCCATCCAGGGCCGTCAAGGCACGGACCACCGGTATGCTGAGCCGATCCGAGAAGCGGCTGGGCAGGGGCCTGCCGATAAGGAACTTCCGCTGGGGAAACTGGGCCTTCACTTCCTCGAAATAGTGACGGTCGGCGATGTTGGTCCGCCCCTGTGGCAGGCGGGCGGGTTCGCGCGAAATGGTGGGGCCGATCACGTCGCCATTGGCATCGGCCACCACCATGGCGCTGATTTCCGGCATGCCGCTCAGGCGTGCCCGAAACCATTCATACTCGGCGGGATCGATTCCCGACATCACATCGATGCGAGCGGCGGCTTCGTCCAGCAGGAATTCCGCGGCCCGCATGGCCCCGTCCACCTGGGATTCCGAGGCGCGGGCCAGGGAACCGACCAGAATCTCTGCATTGGCCAGCTCCCGTTCGCGGTTTTGCCAGCTTTGCCAGGCCCACAAGGAACAGATGGACAGCACAAGAATGGCCGCAACCACCCTGGCGCGCCAAATCCAGTATTCATTCCGCTTATCAGTGGAGATTCTGCTGTGCATCAAAGTGTTCCAAAATCTTCCAACATATTGATTGCTGGCAAAACAAAGGTCAACTCAGGAACAAAAATGCGAGTTCGCTGCGACAGGGTGGTTAACACCACGAGTCATAATCCATCCCGGAAAACGCTTTCATTCAAGATGTGTTTGCATTCATCCAATAGGCGGTTCATACGAATGACATATGATGCCATAACCTAAAGGTGGTTCGGGGCGGCTGGAAATGACAAAGGTATATGGGGGGCGGAGGGTCGGGCTGGCCTGTCTGAGCTGGCTGGCCGTGCTGCTGTCATTCGTCGCCTCTTCGCGGGCGGATGAGCCGGTCCTGAGCTTCGGCGTGGTGCCGCAAACGGCCTCGACGCGTCTGGCCGAGCAGTGGCTGCCATTCCTGGACGAGGTTGGCCGTCGGGCCGGGGTCAGGCTGGTTTTCCGCACGGCCAAGGACATTCCGGCCTTCGAGGCGGCCTTGGCGGAGGGTGCCTATGACTTCGCCTATATGAATCCCTATCATTATACGGTCTTCCATCAAAAACCGGGCTATGAGGGGGTTGCGCATGAGGTGGGGCGGCGTCTGACCGGCTTGATCGTGGTGCGAGGCGACAGCCCGTACCAAAGGCTGGAGGACCTGCGGGGCAAGCCGGTGATCTTTCCGGCACCTGCCGCCTTCGCGGCCAGCATCCTCACCCAGGCGGAGTTCGCCCGCCACGGCATAGCCATCGCTCCCAAATATGTCAGTTCCCACGACTCGGTCTATCTTGGCGTGCTGTCCGGCCATTATGCCGCGGGTGGCGGCATCACCCGCACCCTTGAGGCGCTGCCCGGGGACCAGAAAGCGGGATTGCGCGTTCTGAGCATGACCCGGGACTACACCCCCCATCCCGTGGCGGTTCATCCCCGGATACCGGCTCCTCTGGCGGCGCGGGTGGTTGCTGCCATGCAGGGGCTGTCGGCGGACGAGACCGGGCGCCGTGTCCTGGACGGCGTCGCCATGAAGGGGATCGCGGCGGCCCGCGACGCGGATTGGGACGATGTCCGCGGTCTGGACATCTCGCTGCTTCGCCATTGGCTGGGGCAGGTGGTGGAATGAGCTTCCGGACCAAGACCATCCTTGGGATCGCGCTGCTTCAGGCCCTGCTTCTGGCCCTGCTGCTGGGGAGCACGGTGGAGGTGATGTGGCGTTCTGGCGGTGTCGAACTGGACAGGCGCGCCGACATGGCCGCCAGGCTGATCGGTGCCGCCGCCGCCGATGCCATGATCTCCCAGGACTATGCGACCTTGGCCGCCATGGTCGGGGAAGCCGCCCGGAGCAGCGGTGTCACCTTGCTGCGCCTGCTGGACGAGAATGGGCGGTTGCTGGCTGAAGGCGGCTCGGTCTCGGCGGCGGAAGTTGTGGAGAAGCGGCTGCCGGTCTTTGTGGGAGGGCACGGCTTTGGCCAGGTTCATGTCGGGCTCGATACCAGGGAATTGAATCGGGCGGTAAAGGAGGCCGGGGGGCGCCTGTTGGCCATTGGCCTGGGGGGGATGGCCCTGACGGGCCTGTTCTCATGGATTCTCGGCACCTATCTCACGACGGGGCTCGAGCGGTTGCGGGTGGTGGGCAATTTGCTGGCTTCGGGCGACCTTGATGCCAGGGTGGCGGTGGACGGCCGCGACGAACTGGCTGAAACCGGTCTGGCCTTCAATGCCATGGCCACGCGCATCCAGGAACTGGTCGGCAAACTGTCGGAGGAAGAGGCCACCTTGCGGGCGTTTTCCGAGGCGTCCAGCGACTGGTATTGGGAAACAGACCGGATTCATCGCATTTCCTGGCTGTCGGGGTCGTTCCCGATGGTTGTGCGGGCCGATGCGAGTGAGTTCATCGGCCGGGTGGGGTGGGGAGATGGTTTGACGGATCGCCCCCGTGACCTGACGGCAATCCACTCATTCCTGGAAAATATCACCGCCCATCGCCGCTTCAGGGATTTCCGCCTGTGGATCGGCCAGGGCAAGACGGCACAGTGGATCAGCCTGAGCGGCGCCCCCCGTTACGACGAAAGCGGCAGCTTCATCGGCTATCGCGGCAGCGGCACCAACATCACCAGCCAGTCTGATGCCGCCATGCAGTTGCGTCTGTTCTCGCGCATTGTCGAACAGTCGCCGGTATCGGTGGTGGTGACGGATCCCAAGGGCACCATCCAGCATGTGAACCAGCGCTTCACCCAGGTCACCGGCTTTGCCGCATCCGAGGTCATCGGCCATACCCCCAGCCTCGTGTCGTCGGGAGAGACGCCAAAATCAACCTATGCCGAGCTGTGGCGGACCATCTCCGATGGTCGGGTCTGGCAGGGAGAGCTGCTCAATCGCAGGAAGAACGGAGAACTGTACTGGGAAGAGGCCGCCATTTTCCCCATCCTGGACGATATGGGCGAGATCGCGCATTTCGTCGGTATCAAGGAGGATATCTCAGGTCGAAAGATCGGCGAGGCGGAACTGGCGGCACGAACCCAGCTGGTGCAGCGCCACTATGAAAGCCTGCGGGCGCTGAGCGATATCGCGGCCCTGCCGGGCGGTGCCGAGGAGCAGTTGACCCAGGCCCTGGCCCTGGGTTCCTGTCACCTGGGATTGCCCCTGGGCATCATCAGTGCCGTGCAGGACGACACCTATACCGTCTTGCATCATGTGGCGCCCGATGGCGTGACCTTGGCCGACGGGCAAAGCTTTCCCCTGGGGCAGACCTATTGCGCCATCACCCTGGAGGCGCTGGACGTGGTCGCCATTCCCAATATGGGGCAGTCGGTGCATGGTGGGCATCCCTGCTACTCCGCCTTCGGGCTGGAGGCCTATGTGGGCGCGCCGGTGACGGTGCGGGGCACCCGTTTCGGAACCATCAATTTCAGTTCGCCCGATCCCTACTCCCGGGGCTTCGATGATGGCGATGTGGAGTTCATGCGGCTGCTGGCCCGCTGGGTCGGGGCGGTGATGGATCGCGACCTGTCGCGGCGCGACATCCTTGCGGCCAAGGAAGAGGCGGAAGCGGCCCAGGCCAGCCTGGCCCGGCAGGCGGAAAAACTGGCGGACATCAATGCCGAGCTGGAACAGTTCGCCTATGTGGCCTCCCACGATCTGCGCCAGCCCTTGCGCATGGTGACGAGCTATCTGACCCTGATCCGCCGCGGCATGGGGGACGCGATTACCGACGAGATGGCCGAGTATTACGGCTTCGCCATCAATGGCGCCAAGCGCATGGATGCCCTGATCGTGGCCTTGCTGGACTATTCCCGCACCGGCCGCAGCGAGGAGCCGTTCGAATTGCTGCCGCTGGCCGATATCGTCGAGCAAAGTCTGGTCAACCTCAAGGTGGCGGTGAAGGAGGCTGGAGCGGCAGTGAGTCTGGCCGATGGCCTGCCCAGCCTGCGCGGACACTCGACGGAGCTGATCCGTCTGTTCCAGAACCTGATCGGCAATGCGGTGAAGTATCGCGCGCCCGACCGCCCGCCGGTGATCGTGCTGGATTGGCTGGACCGGGGACGGGAATGGGAGATTCGGGTTCGCGACAACGGTATCGGCATTCCGCCAGAACATCGCGACCGGATTTTCGGCATCTTCCAGCGTCTGGTCCGCCAGGATGAATATGAGGGCGCCGGGATCGGCCTGTCCATCTGCCGCAAGATCATGACCCGGCACGGCGGGCGCATCTGGGTCGAGCCCGCGCCGGGCGGCGGCAGCATCTTCTCGGTCAGCTTCCCCAAGTGAGGCGCGATCAGTTTTCGGGGGCGCGTTCCGCCTGGGTGCTTTCTACCTCGCGGTCGTAGAAGCGCTCCACCACCAGCTTGAGGACCAGCGTCACCAGGGCCAGCAGGGTCAGGACCGAGGCGGCGGCAAAGGCCCCGGAACTGTCGTAGTCGTGATACAGCAGATCGATCTGCAGCGGCAGGGTCATGGTCTCGCCGCGCACCTGCCCCGATACCACCGAGACGGCGCCGAATTCGCCCAGCGAGCGGGCGGCGCACAGGATGATGCCGTAATACAGCGCCCATTTGACGTTGGGCAGGGTGACGCGCAGGAAGATGGACAATCCACCCGCCCCCAGGGTCAGGGCGGCCTCTTCGTCGTCGCTGCCCTGCAACTGCATCAGCGGCAGCAGTTCGCGGGCGATGAAGGGGCTGGTGACGAACAAGGTGGCGATGATGATGCCGGGAATGGCGAACATCACCTTGATGTCATTGTCTTCCAGAAAGGGTCCCAGCAGGCCCGAACTGCCATAGACCATCAGGGCGGCGACACCGGCAACGATGGGCGAGACCGAGAACGGCATTTCCACCAGGCTGATCAGCCATTTCTTGCCCCGGAAGCGGAACTTGGTCACGGTCCAGGCCACGGCCAGGCCGTAGACGGCGTTGATGGGCACCACCACCGCCAGCACCAGCAGGCTGAGGCCGATGGATTTAACGGTTTCGGGATGGCTGACGGCATGCCACCACGCCATCCAGCCCTTGGCGAAGGCCTGGGCGAAGATGACCGCCAGCGGCACCATCAGGAAGCCCAGGGCCAGCACACCAGCCAGGCCGATCAGCACCATCTGGCCGAGGCCGCGATGCTGGCGATGGACGCGATGATGGACGGCCATGGCGGGAATCATGGTCTTCAGACTTTCGCCAGATAGCGCTGTTGCCAGGCCTGGACGCCATTGGTCACCAGCATCACCACGAAGGCGGCGGCCAGCACCACCGTGGCGATGGCGGTGGCGGCGCCGAAGGAATATTCCTCGAGCCGGATGAAGATCAGCAGGGCGGTGATCTCGGTCTCGAACGGGCGGTTGCCCGCGATGAAGATGATGGCGCCGAACTCGCCCAGGCAGCGGGCGAAGGCCAGCGACATGCCGGCGATCAGGGCGGGCAGCAGGGTGGGCAGCACCACCTTCAGGAAGATTTGCGCCTCGTTGGCGCCCAGGGTGCGGGCGGCCTCCTCCACCTCGTCCTCCAACTCCTCGATCACCGGCTGGACGCTGCGGACCACGAAGGGCAGGCTGGTGAAGGCCATGGCGATGGCGATGCCGGGCTGGGCGTGGACGATCTTGATGCCCAGCGGGTCGAGATACTGGCCGATCCAGCCATTGGGGGCGAAGGCGGCGGCCAGGGCCAGGCCCGCCACGGCGGTGGGCATGGCGAAGGGCAGGTCGATCAGGGCGTCCAGCAGATTGCGGCCGGGGAACTGATAGCGGGCCAGTACCCAGGCGAACAGCAGCCCGGCGAAGCCGTTGAAGGCCACCGCCTCGGCGGCCGACAACAAGGTGACACCATAGGTGGCCAGGGCGCGTGGCCCGGTGGTGGCGGCCAGGAAGCCGTCCAGGCTCATTCCCGCCGCCTTGATCAGCATGGCCCCGATGGGCAAGAGGACGATGACGCCGAGATAGCCCAGCGTCATCCCCATGGTCAGTGAAAAGCCGGGCAGAAGCCTGCGGCGGAAAAGGGGCATGTCAGCGCTTCTCGAACACCTGGTCGAAGGTGCCGCCCTCGGCGAAGTGGATCTTCTGGATATTGTCCCAGCCACCGAACAATTCGATGGTGTAGAGACGCACATCCGGGAATTGGGCGGCGAACTTACGCGCAACCTTGTCCGAGCGCACCCGGTAATAATTCTTGGCCAGGATTTCCTGGGCCTCGTCGGAATAGAGATAGGTGAGATAGGCCGTGGCAAGCTTCTGGCTGCCGCGCTTGGTGGCCACCTTGTCCACCACCGCCACCGGGAATTCCGCCAGGACGCTGACGGCGGGAACCACGGTGTCGAACTTGTCGGTGCCGAATTCCTTCAGCACGCCATTGACCTCGGCCTCGAAGGTCACCAGCACGTCGCCGGTGGCCCGCTCGACGAAGGTGGTGGTGGCGCCGCGGCCGCCGGTATCGAACACCGGCACATTGGCGACCAGCTTCTTGATGAAGTCCTTGGCCTGGGTGTGATCGCCCTTGAATTTCTCCAGCGCGAAGGCATAGGCGGCCAGATAGGTGTACCGCCCGTTGCCCGAGGTCTTGGGATTGGGGAACACCACCTTGACGTCCGGGCGGGCCAGGTCTTCCCATGACTTGATGCCCTTGGGGTTGCCCTTGCGCACCACGAAGGCGGGCAGTGAATAATAGGGCGAGGCCCCATGGGGAAAGGCGCCCTGCCAGTCCTTGCGCACGAAGCCGCGATCCGCCAGCGCCTGCACGTCGGTCACCTGGTTGAAGGTCACCACATCGGCGGGCAGGCCTTCCAGAATGGCGCGGGCCTGCTTCGACGACCCGGCGTGGCTCTGCTTGATCTCCACCGCCGCGCCGCCGGACTTGCTCCAACTGGCCTGGAAGGCGGGGTTGACCTGCTGGAACAGTTCGCGGGCGATGTCGTAGGAGACGTTGAGCAAATCGCCCGGGGCCTTGTCCTGGGCCATGGCCCCGGGAGCGGCGAGCATCATTGCCGCCAGGGCGGCCAGGGAGCGGAAGCGAGGGAACATGGCGGTCTCCAAATTCGATACTGGTTTAAATGACGAATAGCAGTTGTTGAATATAATAAAAATACAAAAATATTACGTTGAATCTGTGGCGCCAAAGGAAGGCCGGGCGACCAGGGCCATCGGAGATGGTGAGGGCCTTATCCCCATCCCCCGATGGCCCTTGCGTTCCGTGATGGTCGGTTTCGCCGTCTCGATGCTTATGGTATACTCCTAAGGTCAAGGATTGAGACATGCGCATCGGCTTCCCACTCACGAGATTCGTGCTATCCATCCTGGCCCTGGGGGAGCTGGTCCTGGGCGCGCCGGCCATAGCGGCCGAGCCGGATTTCCGCCTGACCACGGGCATGGTCGAGCCGTGGACCAATTCCGCCGGAACCGGATTTCACCAGATGCTGATCCGCGACCTGTTTCAGCGTCGCGGCCTGAAAGCCGAATTGGATGTCAACCTTGCCTCGGCCCGCGCCTTCAAGCTGGCCGATGACGGCGTCACCGACGGGTTGGCCGGACGGGTGGCGGGCATGGAAAAGGAATTTCCCAATCTTGTGGCAATTCCCGAGCGGATGTTCGTCAACGACTTCGTCGCCTGCGGCCTGCCGGGAACGTCCTTGCCCGCCAATTGGGGCGATCTAGGCCCCCGGGCGGTCGCCCATATCATCGGCTGGCAGGTTTTCGAGCATAACCTGCCCAAGGTGCGCGATCTCAGCACCGTCAAGGATTCCTCGCAACTGCTGGCACTGCTCCGGTCTGGACATACCGAGCTGATCCTGCACGAGCGCTGGCAGGCCATGTGGCAGGCCCAGCGCCAGGGTCTGAAGTTGGTCTGCACCGATGCTCCCCTGGCCAGAACGCCCATGTTCATCTATCTCAACCGGCGCCATGGGGCGCTGGTGGAGCCCTTGGCCCAGACCCTGCGGGCCATGAAGGCGGATGGCAGCTACGACGCCATCGCCCGAACGGCGTTCGGCGACCTGGGAGCCAGCACCACCGGATTGAAATAGAATGCCGCCGACCTCGGAGCAGAGCCGCATGCCGGTCGCACATCGACTGTTGGCGCGGCTTGGCGTTATCGGGACCGTCATTGCGCTGGCGATTTCGGCGATAGTGGTGCTGCGGGACTATGACATGACCCAACGCCAGGTGGCCGAGGTCTTCGAGCAGATCGAGGCCAGCTACCTGCCCAGCGTCACCGAGCATGTCTGGCTCAAGGACCACGACCATCTCATTCACCTGATGGATGGCATCCGGCACTTCCCCCATATCCAACTGGCGGAAACCCAGGACGAGTCCGGGGCCGTTCTTGCCGCAAGTGGCGAAAGGATCGGCGCGTCTGAACTGGTGCGCCGCTATGAGCTGCGCCGAACCTATCTCGGGCGCAGCATGGTCATCGGCAATCTGGTGGTGTCGGCCAATCTGGAAGAGATGCGGCTGCAGGCCACCGAGCGGGCGTTCCTCGCCCTGCTGTCTAATGTGGTTCTGATCGCGGGGGTGCTGGGCGCGCTTTACTGGCAGGTCCACCGGGTGGTCACCCGTCCGCTGGCCCGGATGGCGGCCCATGCCCGAGCCCAACGGGCCGTTCGCTCCGATCATCTGGTTCCGTTTCCCGTGCCGGCCAATATGCATAACGACGAGTTGTTCGATCTGGCCTCGGCCTATACCGAACTGCATCTGGCGACGCAGACGGCCTTCCTGCAGGTCCGCGACAGCGAATCCCGGCTGCGCATCCTGTTCGACAGTTCGCCGGTTTCATTGTGGGAAGAGGATTTTTCCGAGGTCAAGCGCAGGGTGGACGACCTGCGCAACGAGACGGGCGCCGACTTCGATTCCTATCTGTCCCGCCATCCCGAGCGGGTGTTGGAGTTGGCCGCGCTGGTGCGGGTGATTGATGTCAATGCCGCCACCTTGGCCCTGCACGCTGCCCCGGATCGGCAGGCCCTGCTGGGCAATCTGGTCACCACCTTCACGCCGTCGTCGCTGGATGCCTTCCGGCGCCAGCTTCTGGCCATCTGGGCCGGGGAAAGCGAGGTCGAGGTCGAGGGCGAGGTTCAGACCCTGACCGGGTGTCGGCGTCAGGTGGTGGTGCATTGGGCGGTGCCTCCGGGGCATACCGAGCGGTTGGACCGGGTGATCGTCGCGCTGGAGGATGTAACCGAGCGCAAGGCGGCCGAGCAGCGGCTGTCGGAAACCATCGGCCAATTGCTCCAGGCGAATGCCGAACTGGCCCGCATTACCGAGATCGCCAGCCACGACCTGCAGGAGCCGGTGCGCAGCGTGGTCAGCTTCAGCCAGTTGCTCGAACGTCGCCTGGGCCAGACACTGGACGACGAATGCCGGGAACTGTTGGGTTATCTCATGGCGGCGGCCCGGCGCATGCGCGATCAGGCCCAGGGGCTGTTGGCCTATGCCCGCATCGGCGGGGTGAACGCCGCCGCCGAGCCGGTCGCCCTGGGCGAGGTTGTGGCCGAAGCGGTGGCGAGCTTGACCGAGGCGATTCGCGACAGTCGGGCGGTGGTGCATGTGGCGCCGTTGCCTGAGGTTGTCGGTGACCGGGCGGAACTGGTCGAGCTGTTTCGCCAATTGCTGGCCAATGCCCTGAAATTCGCGCTGCCGGGCATTCCTCCGGTGGTGACGGTCGCCGCCCTGGAGGATGCCAAGGGCGCCCATGTGACCGTCAACGACAACGGTATCGGCATTGCTCCCACCTATGCCGAGGATGTCTTCGAGGTTTTCCGCAAGCTTCATGGTCCCGACCAGTATCCCGGTGCTGGCGTCGGCCTTGCCATCTGCCGAAAAATCGTCAACCGTCATCAGGGCTTCGTCTGGGTGGACCGGGATCGTCGCGACGGCTGTACCGTCCATGTCCTGTTTCCTCCGCGGCCCCTGGCATAACTTCGAGCGGATCAGGCATGGGACGGCGGAAGGTGGCAGCGGCCAACGAGGCTGACCGGTTGATGGCGAGTGTCCTGGCCGATGGCGATGCCGAGGCCCTGGCCGCCATCCGCCCCCATATGCCCCCTCCCATCCTCGACGGGCTGATCCGGGTGAGCGAGGGGCGAAGCGATCCGGAGCAGATGGGTCGCCTGGGCCGCACCCTGGAATCGGCGGGCATGACGGCGGCGGCGGTGGCGGCCTTTGGCTGTCAGGCCGATTCCCTGCCCCTGGGGTCGGAACGCATTCCCGCCCATCTGGATATCCTCGCCATCGAGCGGCGCCAGGGATTGGTCGAGGCTGCCGAGGGACGGCAGCGGGCCATCAATCGTCTGGCCGGCGAGGGCAATGGGGGAGAGAGGCCGCCGGAACTCTCGCTGGGGGCGCTCGCGGCTCGATGCGCCTTCGCCGAGCCCGCCCGCCACCTGGATATGCTGGAGCGGGTCGGATTCTCGCCCCTGGCCGAGGACCCCTTGCGCGATCCTTCCTGGACCAAGCCCCTGTGGCACCGGGGCGGCGAGGCGCTGGCCGAGGACTACTCCTTCTTCGTGGTGGACGCGGATGCCAGCCCGGTAATGCTGGTGGAATGCGACACCCGGGGCGATCGTTATCTCGGTTGCCGCGAGGTCGGGGCGGTGCTGACGCCGCTGGCCGATGAGCCTGCGGTGCTGGCCGTTGCCGAGGAACTGGCGCTGCGGCAGTTGGAGACCATCGCCATCTGGGCGGGCTGTCCCCATCTGTGGCTGGAGGTGGCGGCCGATTCTCCGCTGCCCCCCGCGGTTGCCGATCGCAGCCGCGAACTTCCGGCGGCGGGCCGGGTGGCGTTCCGTACCGGCTGGATCGATCTGACCCTGGACGAGGATGCCATCCGGCGCGGCTATCGCGCCACGACGCGGCATATGTTGCGTCGTGGCGGCGAGATCATGGACATCCTGGCCCATGACGACCCCGCCATCGACTTTGTTCCCGTCTATGAGGAGCTTCATCGCCGCTCGGGTCGGGTGGCGGCGCTGGCGGGCGGGGACCTGACCGCTGCCCTGGTCTCGGGTCGGGTGTCGGGCTTCGTGGGGATGATGGCGGGGCAGCCGGTTTCGGCGGTTCTGTCGTCTTGTCACGGGGCCACGACCTATGATCTGGCGACGGTCCGAGCCGACGACACCCGCGAACCGGTCAGCCATCTCCCCATTCATTACGCCATCATCCATGCCAAGGCTCGGGGCCAATCCCGCTTTCATTTCGGCCCCTTGTACGAGGGCGGCGAGTTGGGAGGCAAAATGAAGAACATTGCCCTGTTCAAGCGAGGATTCGCCAGCGCCTTCAACTCCTGTATACTCTTGCGGTTGTGCTAGGGTCCAATGTGGAGATATCGCCATCATCCCGACTGTGCTATAACTTTGGTCGTGGATGGCGGTGGTCATGAGTGCGAGGTGGGGGATGCCGTTCGCAGTCGATGAAAGACTGATCTCGCGCCTGCAACTGGTTGGCACAGCAGTGGTGATCACCGTGCTGGTGCTTGGGCTCGGCTTTTTCTTCAGCCGCCAGATCGCCGACGAATATGAAGCCAATATCAAGCTTCTCGAGGTTCAGGAGATCCAGCAGCACGAAAACCTGCTGGTCCGCCAGATCGAGACCGCCAAGGGCTTTCTCTCCAATATGCGGACCCGCACCGAGGAAATCCTGATGGCGGAAATCCGCGAGCAGGTGGACGAGGCCCATGCCCTGGCCGAAGCCATCTATGCCCAGGAGGTGGGTAAGCGACCCGAAGCCGAAATTCGCCGCCTGATCGTCGAGGCCCTGCGGCCGCTGCGCTTTTTCGGCGGCAAGGGCTATTTCTTTATCGACGGCATGGACGGCAGTTGCGTGCTGCTGCCCATCGCCCCCGCCCGTGAAGGCGGATCGCTGATGGATAACCGGGATGATACCGGGCATTACATCATGCGTGGGCTGATCGAGGCGGCGCTGAAGCCGGTGGGTGAGGGCTATTCCCGCTATCGCTGGTATGCGCCGGGGAATTCAAAGGTGATGGCGGACAAGATCGCCTATGTCCGCCATTTCAAGCCTTTCAACTGGCTGATCGGCACCGGGCACTACGTGGCCGATGTCGAGGCCTCCCTGAAGCAGGAGGCGCTGGACCGGCTGCGCAGTTTCCGGTTCGGCAAGGATGGCTCGGGCTATATCGTGGTCATCGACGACGAGGAACGCATCCTGGTGTCGCCCTCGCGGCCCTGGAACGAGGGCATGAAGGTGTCCGAATTGCCGCCGGACAAGCAGGTGGCGGCCAAGCCCATCTACGAGCAGGGGCGCAAGGGCGATGGCTTCATCCGTTACGACTGGGCCCGTGATGGCGGAGAAGGGGCGGTGTCCACCAAGGTGACCTATGTGTCGCGCATGGCGGATTGGGGCTGGACCCTGTCGGCGGGGCTGTTTCTCGATGACATCGCCACCGCCACCGCCGAGCGGCGACAGGTCATGGAACGCAGCATCAGCGCCAAGCGCACATTGACCCTGACCGCGCTCGGCATCGGATTGCTGGTGGCGCTGACGGTGGGGGCGTGGTTCTCGCATCTCACCGCCCGGCTGGTGGAGCGCTACAAGCAAGACCTGACATCCCAAAGCGATGAATTGCGCAAGGCGTCGCGCGATCTGTTCCTGATCAACACCATGGTGGAAAGCTCGGCCGAGATGGTGATTCTGGCCGATGGAGGGTGGACGGCGATCTATGCCAATCCCTTCGTCTACGAGCAACTGGGCGGCAGCCCGGAAACCCTTGTGGGGCGGCGCCTGGACGAAATCGCCGAGGCGGTGGCCGCCAATCCCCCCGATGCCGAGGGCGGCTCCAGCCGCTTCGAGACCACGCTTCGGGCCGCCGATGGCCGCCGGGTGCCGGTGGATGTGGTGGCGCGCGACGTGACCCATGATGGCGCCCCCTATCACTTCGTCATCGCCCGCGACATCACCGAGCGCCGTCAGTGGGAAGCCGATCTGGGCCGCAAAACCGCGGCGCTGGAACATTCCAATGCCGAACTGGAGCAGTTCGCCTATGTGGCCAGCCACGATCTGCGTGAGCCCCTGCGCATGGTGGCCAGCTATCTGTCGCTGCTGGAACGCCGCTATGGCGAGAAATTGGATAAGGACGGACACGACTTCCTGAGTTTCGCCCGCGACGGAGCGCAACGCCTGGACCGCCTGGTCCTCGATCTGCTGGAATTCTCGCGCATCGACCGTCGCGGCTCTCCCATCAAGCCCATGGAGGCGGGACCTGCCCTGGAACTGGCGGTGAAGAATCTGTCCATGGCCATGGCGGATGCCTCGGCGACGGTTGCCCTGCCACCCTCCATGGACGGTATCAGCATTCTTGGCGATGCCGGCCAGATCGTTCGGTTGTTCCAGAACCTGATCGGCAACGCCATCAAGTACCGCGCTCCCGACCGGCCGTCGGTGGTGGAGGTGACCTGTCATCGGGTGGAGCGGGGCTGGGAATTCAATATCGCCGACAACGGCATCGGCATCGAACCCCAGTATTTCGAGCGCATCTTCGGCATCTTCCAGCGCCTGCACACCCGCGAGAAATACGAAGGCACCGGTATTGGCCTCGCCATCTGCAAGAAGATCGTCGAGCGCCATGGCGGGACCATTGGCCTGGAATCCGAACCCGGCCGGGGCACCACCTTCACGGTGGTGCTGCCCGCCGCCTGAGGCGACTCCTCCTCCCTTGCATGCACGGCGATGCGTGACCGGCATGAATCGGCTGGCTGGGACGGTGAAACCTGCTACCTTGCGTGCAGGACCGGCTGTTTCGGATAGTCATGGTGACGCGGGAGCCCAAGAAGAGAACCCTGGCCGACGATCTGCGGCGCCAGATGGCCGACGAGA
Organism: Paramagnetospirillum marisnigri; assembly: GCF_001650715.1. Lineage (GTDB taxonomy): Bacteria > Pseudomonadota > Alphaproteobacteria > Rhodospirillales > Magnetospirillaceae > Phaeospirillum > Phaeospirillum marisnigri. Next base: position 144,579 of record NZ_LWQT01000131.1, read on the forward strand.
TTCTCGACGGTCGCCTGCCGCCGGGGCAGCATCTGGACGAGCAGGATTTGGCGGCCCGCTTCGGGGTGTCGCGCACGCCGGTGCGCGAGGCCTTGCGGCTGCTGGCCGCCACCGGGCTGGTGCAGGAGCGCCCGCGCAAAGGTGCGGTGGTGGCCACCGTCACTCCCGAGCGCATGGCCGAGATGTTCGAGGCCATGGGAGAGATCGAGGCCGCCTGCGCCCGCTTCGCCGCCCTGCGCATGACGCCCGACGAGCGTCGCGCCCTGGCCGATCTGCATGCCGATGCCGCCCGACTGGCGGCGGAGGCCGATCCGTCGGCCTATGATCTGTTCAACACCGAATTCCATTCCGCCATCTATGCCGGAGCCCATAACGGCTTCCTTGAGGAAACGGCGCGGGCCATGCGGCAAAGGCTGCGTCCCTTCCGCCGCGCCCAGTTCCGCATGACCGGGCGGGTGGCCCATTCCTGGGCCGAGCATGACGCGGTGGTGCGGGCCATCCTGCGCGCCGATGGCGAGACCGCCTATCACGTCATGCGCGCCCATGTCTCGGCGGTCAGCGACGCCTCGGCCGACTATCTCAATCGCCTGCCGAGGCGATGAAGGCGCGCCAGCCGCCGAAGCTGGAAATATCCTCGGTGCCCTCGGTGGCCACCGCCTCGCACAGGAAGCCGCAGACCCGGCTTCCGTCCGCCATCTCCACCGATCCCACCCCCAGCGGGGCTGGAATGGCGGCGACGAAGCGGCCGAAAGCGTCGGGCGTCATCTCCCAGATTTCGCCCTCCACCGCCACGCCGTCCTTGGCCACTCGCACCATGCCGGGGCGGCGGGGGAGGCCGGGCAGGGCGAAAAGCCGGTAGACGGGGGCGGTGCGGCCGCACTCCACCAGTCGCGCCCCCAGTCCGGTCAGCTGGTGATTGAGGGGCTGGCCCGACAGATGGCCGCCCACCACCATCAGCCGAAGCAGCCTTGCATCCTCGCCGGGAATGGCGCGGGCGGCGGGCATGGCGTGGCCGGTGGCACCCAGGCTCAGCCCGGCCGAGCGGTGCAGTTCCGCCGCCGCCTCGGCCGCCAGGGACTCGGCGAAGGCGGGGGCCATGACGGTGACGCCGAAGGGCAGTCCATCGGGGCGGAAACCGGCGGGCACCGCCACGGCGCACAGGTCCAGCAGATTGACGAAATTGGTATAGGCGCCCAGGTTGGTATTGGTGGCGATGGGATCGGCCATGACCTCGTCGATGCGGTAGATGGTGCCGCTGGTGGGCAGCAACAGCAGGTCCATGCGCTGCCATTGCGCCTGGGCCCGCTGCCGAAGTTCTTCCAGCCGGTAGGTGGCGCGGAAGGCCTCGACGGCGCTGCGCCCGGCCCCGCCCATGATGATCTTGCGTGTGACCTCCAAGGCCGACTCAGGGTGGGCGGCAATGAAATCGCCCACGGCGGCGGTGCGCTCGGCCACCCAGGGGCCGGAATACAGCAGTTCGGCCGCCTCGGCGAAGGGGGTGAAGTCGATCTCCTCCACCGTCCAGCCCAGGTCACGGGCACGGTCCACGGCGTCGCGGTACAGCGCCTTGGCGGGGCCGTCGCCGAAAAAGCGCAGCTGGTCGGGGGCGGGAATGCCCATGCGGCGGCCCTTTGCCGGAGCGGTGGCCATGGGCGGCGCCACCCGGCTGAAGGGATCGGCCGGATCAGCTCCGGCCGCCACCTTGAGGACGTGCATGCAATCTTCCACCGTCAGGCCGAACACCGAGACGCAATCCAGCGAGCGGCAGGCCGGGACCACGCCACTGGTGCCGATCAGCCCCTTGGTGGGCTTCAGGCCGACGATATTGTTGAAACCGGCGGGCACCCGTCCCGATCCGGCGGTGTCGGTCCCCAGCGAGAAGCTGACCATCCCGGCCGCCACCGCCACCGCCGAGCCGGAACTGGACCCGCCGGGGATGACCTCGGGATCGAAGGGATTGCGGGCCACGCCATAGGGCGAGCGCACCCCCACCAGGCCGGTGGCGAACTGGTCCATATTGGTCTTGCCCACCAGGATTGCACCCGCCGCCAGCAGCCGCGCCACCACTCCGGCATGGGCCTTGGCCTCGTAGGCGAAATCGGGACAGGCGGCGGTGGTGGGCTGCCCGGCCACGTCGATATTGTCCTTCACCGCGAAAGGGATGCCAAACAGGGGCAGGCCGGCGCGCTGGTCCGGCGACAGGGCTTCCAGATCAACGGCGCGGCGGCGCAGTGCCGCGGCGGGGGGGCGATGAATCCAGACCTTGTCGTCTCCCGCCTGTTCCAGGCGTCGCAGCACCAGATCGACCACCTGGGTCGGTCGCAGTCGTCCCGAAGCATAGGCGGCGCTCAATGTGGCGATGTCGAGGCTGGGAGTGCTGGCGGCGGGCATGGCGGAGGTCCCTGGTGGTGAGCATGTATGCACAACTGCATGCAAATGCGGGGCCGGACGGCTTTGGTGCTGGAATCGCGGGGGTGCGGTCTGTTGCGTGCATGCAATGGCCTGATATTTCGTCACTCATGCCTAATAAATAGACGCGCTTGAAAAGCGGCCTAAAAATCAGGCTGTTGCGCTGGGCCGTGGGGGTGTCCCTGGGCAATATGGCGACAGTTTCGATTAAAAGCTAGGCATTGGGCCTGGCCGTCATCACGGCGCTTGGGACTGGGGAAATGCGGGAAAAGGCCTTGTTTCCTGGAGATTCCATCCTTGGCATGAAGCTTGCCTCTGCCTTGCATACATGTGGCGGTCGCTGCCGCCGTCTAGGCCCGCAAGGAGGGGACCGATGAACGCTATGCTTCGCGGATTGTGTCTGGCAACCGCCCTGGCCACCTGTGCCGTTCCGGCCTTGGCTCAAAGCCGGGACGAAACCCTTCTGGTGGTGGTGGAATCCGGCACCAACAGTCTGGACATTCACGCGGTGGGCGCCAATCCCGCCAGCTATGGCGTGGTGTGGAACATCTATGACCGGCTGCTGAGCTATGGCACCAAGACCATGCCCGATGGCTCGCTGTCCTATGACCATACCAATATCAAGCCGGAACTGGCGGAAAGCTGGAAATTCACCGCCGACGACGAGATCACCTTCTATCTGCGCAAGGATGCCAAGTTCCACGACGGCACCCCCATCACCGCCAAGGATGTGAAGTGGTCCTTCGACCGCATGGTGGCGGTGGGCGGCTTCCCCACTTTCCAGATGAAGGCGGGCTCGCTGGAAAAGCCCGAGCAATTCATCGCCGTGGACGACCACACCTTCCGGGTCAAGCTGCTCAGGAAGGACAAGTTGACCGTGCCGGATCTGGGCGTGCCGGTTCCCATCGTGCTCAATTCCGAACTGATCAAGAAGCACGCCACCGAGAAGGACCCCTGGGGCCTGGAATGGAGCAAGCTCAATGATGCCGGTGGCGGCGCCTACAAGGTGGAAAGCTGGAAGCCGGGCGAGCAACTGGTTCTGGCCCGCTATGACGACTGGAAGAGCGGTCCGCTGCCCAAGCTGAAGAAGGTGGTGATCCGTGACGTTCCCTCGGCGGGCAATCGTCGCGCCCTGGTGGAACGCGGCGATGTGGACCTGTCCTTCGACCTGCCGCCCAAGGATTCCCAGGAACTGGCCAAGGGCGGCAAGGTCAAGGTCACCGGCACCCCCATCGAGAATTCGCTGTGGTACACCGGCATGGGCGTCAAGCAGCCGCCCTTCGACAATGTCAAGGTTCGCCAGGCGGTGGCTTATGCGCTGCCCTATCAGAAGATCATGGATGCGGTGGTCTATGGCCGCGCCATTCCCATGTTCGGCGGTCCCGCCACCCCCACCAAGGCGGTGTGGCCGCAGCCCTCGCCCTATAACACCGACATGGCCAAGGCCAGGAAACTGCTGGCTGAGGCGGGCTTCCCCAACGGCTTCGAGACGGTGATCCATATCAACCAGGGCGTCGCCAGCCTGTCGGAACCCATGGCCACCCTGGTGCAGGAATCCCTGGGCCAGATCGGCATCAAGGCCACCATCAACAAGGTGCCCGGCGCCAATTGGCGCGCCGCCATGCTGAAGAAGGACATGCCGCTGTTCATCGACACCTTCGCGGGCTGGCTGAACTATCCCGATTACTACTTCTTCTGGGGCTATCACGGCCAGAACGCGGTGTTCAACGTGATGAGCTACCAGAACCCCGAGATGGACAAGCTGATCGACGCATCGCGCTTCGAGACCGACGCCAAGAAGTACGAGGATCAGGTCAAGGGCTTCGTCAAGATGGCCTGGGACGACGTGCCGCGCGCGCCGCTGTTCCAGTACTACCTGGATGCCGCCATGGGCAAGAACGTCCAGGGCTACACCTACTGGTTCCATCGCGCCATCGACTTCCGGTCCATCAGCAAGAAGTGATCGGTCGGGGAGGCGGGCCATACGGCCTTCCTCCCCTCCACCGTGGGAGAGCGCCATGCCCGTGCTTGTGAGCCTTGTCCTCAGACGCCTGCTTGGCGCGCTTCCCAGTATCGCCGCCGTGGTGGTGGTCACCTTCGTCCTGACCCGGGCGCTGCCCGGCGATCCCGCCGCCTATTTCGCCGGTCCCGCCGCCGATGCCCAGTCGGTGGAGGAAATCCGCCGCAAGCTGGGCCTGGACAAGCCGTTGCCGGTGCAGTTCCTGGCCTATCTCGGCGATCTGGCCCAGGGCGAGATGGGAACCTCGCTGATTACCGGCCAGCCGGTTTCCGCCGACATCCTGGCCCGGCTACCCGCCTCGGTGGAGCTGACGCTGTGCGGCCTTGCCCTGGCCCTGGCGGTGTCGCTGCCCTTGGGCGTCGCCGCCGCCACCAGGCCGGGGTCGTGGGTCGACCATATGGCGCGGGTGATCAGCACCGCCGGAGTGTCGTTGCCGGTGTTCTTCACCGGCCTGCTGCTGGTCTATATCTTCTATTATCTGCTGGGTTGGGCGCCCGCTCCCATGGGCCGCCTCGACCTGTTCGCCAGCGCGCCGACCACCATCACCGGCTTCTATCTGGTGGACAGCCTGATCACCGGCCAGTTCGCCACCTTCCGCGCCGCCGCCGCCCAACTGGTGCTGCCCGCCCTGACGCTCGGCCTGTTCGCCCTGGCGCCGCTGACCCGCATGACCAGGGCTTCCATGCTGGGCGTGCTGGGCTCGGACTTCATCCGCACCGCCCGGGCGGGCGGGCTGTCGCGCGGCACCGTGCTGGTCACTTACGCGCTCAGGAACGCCCTGCTGCCGGTGGTGACCACGCTGGGCATGGTGTTCTCGTTCCTGCTGGGCGCCAATGTGCTGGTGGAAAAGGTCTTCGCCTGGCCCGGCATCGGCTCCTACGCCATCGAGGCGCTGGTGGCCTCGGACTATGCCCCGGTGCAGGGCTTCATCCTGACCATGGCCATCATGTATGTGGGGCTCAATCTGATGATCGACATCCTGTACGGCCTGATCGATCCGCGCGTGAGGATCGAGGCGTGAGCCCCGCCCTCAGGCATATGCGCTACGTGCTGGCGGAGAACCCGGTCACCGCCGGGGCCTTCGTCGGCTTCGCCCTGCTGATCGCCCTGGCGCTGTTCGGGCCGATGATCGCGCCCTTCGATCCCCTGGCCAGCGACACCGACATCGCGCTGCAACCGCCCAGCCTGGCCCATTGGTTCGGCACCGACCATCTTGGCCGCGACATTCTGTCCCGCGTCATCGTCGCCGCCCGCCTGGATATGCAGATCGCCCTGGCGGCGGTGGCGCTGTCCTTCGTGTTCGGCAGCCTGCTGGGAGTGCTGGCGGGCTGGTATGGCGGCGGTATCGACCGCGCCATCGGCCGGGTGGTGGACACCATCATGGCCTTCCCGCTATTCGTGCTGGCCATGGGCATCGTCGCCGCCCTGGGCAATACGGTGGGCAACATCATCTATGCCACCGCCATCATCAATCTGCCCTTCTACGCCCGCATGGCCCGGGCCGAGACCAATGCCCGGCGAGACGCGGGCTTCGTCGAGGCGGCGCGGCTGTCGGGCAATTCCGATGCCCGCATCCTGGCTGCCCAGGTCTTCCCCAATATCCTGCCGCCCATGATGGTGCAGGTGTCACTGAATCTGGGCTATGCCATCCTCAACGCCGCCGGCCTGTCCTTCATCGGTCTGGGGGTGCGCCCGCCGACGCCGGAATGGGGCATCATGGTGGCCGAGGGCGCCACCTATATCGTCTCGGGAGAATGGTGGATCGCCCTGTTCCCCGGCCTGGTGCTGATGGCCGCCGTGTTCTGCTTCAACCTGCTGGGCGACGGCTTGAGGGACATCATCGATCCCCGGAGGCGGACATGACCATGGCCGTCGACCAAGACCTCCAGGGGAGGCGGACATGATGCTGCTGGAGATCGACAACCTGTCGCTGAACTTCCGCACCCGCTCGGGCGTGGTCAAGGCGCTGGAGGATGTCAGCCTGAGCGTGGGCCGCGGCGAGACCCTGGGGGTGGTGGGCGAGTCCGGCTCGGGCAAGTCGGTGCTGTCCTTCGCGGTGATGGGCATCTCCGATGCCGCCGCCACAGTGAGCCAGGGCGCCATCCGCTTCGAGGGCCTCGACCTGCTGAAGGCCGGGCCGTCCGACCTGGACGAGCTGCGCGGCGCCGAGATGGCCATGATCTTCCAGAACCCCCGCACGGCGCTGAACCCCATCCGGCCGGTGGGCAGGCAGATCGCCGACGTACTGCTGCGCCATGCCGGGGTGACCCGCGCCCAGGCCCAGGACAAGGCGGTGGAGATGCTGGCCCGGGTGCGCATTCCCGATCCCGAGCGCCGGGCCAAGGCCTATCCCTTCGAGATGTCGGGCGGCATGTGCCAGCGGGTGATGATCGCCCTGGCCCTGGCCTGCTCGCCCAAGCTGCTGATCGCCGACGAGCCCACCACCGGCCTGGACGTCACCACCCAGGCGGCCATCATGGATCTGGTGGGGGAGCTGGCCCGCGAAAGCCGTATGGCGACCCTGTTGATCACCCACGACCTGGGGCTGGCGGCGGAACGCTGCGACCGCATCGCGGTGATGCATGCGGGGCATGTGGTGGAGGTGGCGCCCACCGCCGAGCTGTTCGCCCGGCCACGTCATCCCTATACCGCCCGCCTGATCTCCACCACGCCGCGCCCCGGCGCCTCGCTGGCGGCGCTGGAGCCCATTCCCGGCTCGCTGCCCGATCTGCGGGGCGAGCTGGCTCCTTGCCGCTATAGCGCCCGCTGCCACCTGTATCAGGCCGAGTGCGATGCCGGGCCGCTGCCACGCCAGGACGACAACGGGCGCATGGTCGCCTGCCGGAGGCCCGCATGAGACCGCTGCTGGACGTCGTCGATCTGTGCCGCCGCTTCCCCGTGGGCAAGTCCCAGCTTCACGCCGTGGACATGATCAGCCTGCATGTGATGCCGGGCGAGGCGGTGGGGCTGGTGGGGGAATCCGGCTGCGGCAAGTCCACCCTGGTGCGCATGCTGACCCGGGTGCTGGACCCCACCGAGGGCTCCATCCGCTTCGACGAGCGCGAGATCGGCTATATCCCGGCGGCGCGATTCACCCGCACGCCCGACCGCGCCCTGATCCAGATGGTGTTCCAGGACCCCACCGAAAGCCTGAATCCCCGCTTCACCGCCTTCGACTGCATCGCCGATCCGCTGCGGCGGCTGAAGGGGCCGTGGACGACGGCCGGGCTGAAGGCGCGGGTGGAGGACCTGGCGGGCATGGTGGGGTTGCCGGTCGAGCTGCTGGGACGCTTTCCGCACCAGTTGTCCGGCGGCCAGAAGGCCCGGGTCGGCATCGCCCGCGCCCTGGGGCCGGAACCCCGGCTGCTGATCCTGGATGAACCGACCTCCGCCCTGGACGTCTCGGTGCAGGCGGTGGTGCTGAAGCTGCTGGATGATCTGCGCCGTCGCCTGGGAGTCAGCTATCTGTTCGTCAGCCACGACCTCAACGTGGTCCGGCTGCTGTGCGAGCGGGTGATCGTCATGTATCTGGGCAAGGTGGTGGAAAGCGGGCCGGTGGAAGCGGTGTTCGCCACGCCCCGGCATCCCTATACCAAGGCGTTGCTGTCGGCGATTCCATCACGGGGAGAAGAGGGCGGTCCGCGCATCCGGCTATCGGGCGAGCCGCGCAGCCCCATCGATCCCTCGCCCCAGGTCTGCCGGTTCTTCGGGCGCTGCCCGCTGGGCGCGGATGCCTGTCAGACGGAAATGCCGGAATTGCGGGAGATGGGCGAGGGACATCGCGTCGCCTGCCACACGCCGATGGACTGATCAGTCGCCCGGCTGCGTCATCTGCGACAGGCGTTCGCGCTGGAGCCCGTCCGGGCCGAAATTCTCGGGCCGCAGCCAGCGTTCAAAGCTGTCACGGATGTGCGGCCATTCGCTGTCGATGATGGAGAAACAGGCGGTGTCGCGATTGCGGCCCTTGTTGACGGTGGCCTGACGGAACGTCCCTTCCAGACGGAAGCCGAACCGCTGGGCGGCGGCGCGGGACTTGCCGTTCAGGGCGTCGCAGCGCCATTCGCAGCGGCGATAGCCCAATCCGTCGAAGGCTTGGCGGAGCAGCAGGAACATGCATTCGGTGGCGGCCGGGGTGCGTCGCAGCGACGGCGCGAAGATGATATGGCCCACGGCGATGGCGCCGCCCGCCGGTTCGATCCTGAGATAGCTGACCACACCCAACGCCACGCCAGTGACCTTGTCCACCACCGCGAAGAACAGCGGATCGGTGCTGGCGGCGGCGGCGCACAGCCAAGCCCGGAAATCGGACTCGGACTCGAAGGGACCATAATAGAGATAGGTCCAGGTCTGTCCTTCCTTGTCCTCGGTGATGCCGTTATAGAGCTGGGGGCCGTGGCGATCGCAATCCAGCGGCTCCAGGCGGCAGAAGCGACCCTCCACCACGGCATGGGGGGGGCGCGGCCGACCCGTCCAGCCGGGCACCGGCTCGCCCACCGGCTGCCCGAATCCGTTCCGCAAATCGCTCAACGCCCGTTCTCCCCCCCGATCAGGCCTCAGACATCAGACATCCCGTTCGGGGTCGATGTCGAAGCGTCGCTTGCCGTATTTGCCGGTAAACGAGGGGCCGTCGTCGATTTCCACATGATTGCGGGCGAAGCTGGTGGCCTGATTGAACAGTTTTTCCTGCAGGTCGAACACATGCTGCCAATACTGCAGCATCTGGTTGGAGGATGTCATCCAGCCGTCCAGCATGGCCTTTTGCAGAACGAGCATGTTCTTCAGCGGATCATTCATTGTGGCGTCTCTCTTCCCAAGCCTGATCAAACCTCTGTGTCAGGCATTCCATCCTACTCCGAAGGCGCGGTCGACACCATCGCCTTCGGGGTGGGGGCATCTATGCGGCGGCGAGGGCGGCGGCGCGGTCGGGATAGATGGAGAGAATCTTGGTGAAGCCGGAAACGTCGAAGATTTCCCGGATATTGGGGGTCATGCCGCACAGGACGAATTTGCGTCCACCGCGCATCATCTTGGCCCCCACCAGCACCACCCGCAACCCGGCGCTGGAGATGTAATTCAGTTCACTGAAATCGATGACGATCTTGGGCGTGCCACTGTTGACCACGGTCAGCACCTTGGCCTCGAAAATCTTGGCGGACGAGCTGTCCACTCGCGCGAGAGGGGACAGGATCGTGGCGTCGCCGACGGTTTCTTCGCGAATTTCCATGAATCCTAACTCTCCTGCTCTCCGATGGTCTTGCGGAGCGTCGTCCAGTTGTGGCCGGCCTCGTGCCGGTAGTCAGTCGCGTCCATGAATTCCTTTACCAGGAACACACCCAAGCCGCCAATGGGGCGATCATCCACTTCCAGTTCAAGGTCGGGTTCGGGGGCCTCGGTGAATGGGTCGTACTCCCGGGCGTCATCCTCGATCTCGGTAACGAACTCAACGCCGTCGTAACTGAATTTTACGCCGATGTCATGGGCTCCATCATCATCATATCCATAAGAAATGATGTTGGTGATCAATTCGTCCAGGCAGACATTCAGGTTGAAGGCCAATTTCTCTGGGAGTCCGTGTTTTTCCACGAAAGCATCGACTTGTTCGGCGAGATTTTCCAGCTCTGATACATCATTGGTTATGGTGACGGCCAGGATATCGGGTTCGACCCTGGTGCGCTGCGGTTTGGGCAGGGGCGGACGGATTACCCCCTTCAGCACGGCGGGAGCGGGGGGCGGCGCGGCGGCTGGCGGCGGCTCGATGGCGGCGGGAGCAGCAATGCCGCCCTGACTGGCGCCAGACTCGGATTCGCCGCCCTGGAAGCCGGTCAGCATCAGGCGCCGCTGTGGTTCGTTCACCAGATCGCTATCGGAGCTGGGTTGGTCGAAACGCAGGGTCAGCATGGTGATGTCGTCGAACTGGGGCGCGGTGCCGACGAATTCATCCACCGTCTTCAGCACGGCGGCGATGACCGCTTCGGGGCGGGTGTCGACGATGTCGCTCAATTCGTGAATCAGGCGGGATTCCTCGTACAGGGTGTCGCTGGCGTCCTGCGCTTCGGTGACGCCATCGGTGTAGATATGCACCACGTCGCCCGGCTGCAGGGTGAAGCTGCCGGTCTCGTATTCCAGGTCCTCCATCACGCCCAGGGCAACGCCCGAGACATCACGGATGGCTTCCACCGTGCTGTCGGCCCGGCGAATGAGCGGTGGCGGATGACCGGCATTGCAGAAGGCAACCTCGCCTGTCCTGGTGTCGAGCACGGCATAGAAGCAGGTGGCGAACAGGGTCTGGGGATTGTCGCGCGACAGCATGGTGTTGACGAAGGCCATGCATTCGCCGGGAGAGGAGGACAGCGGCGCCACGGCCTTCACCAGGCTGCGGGTGATGGCGATGAACATGGCCGCGGGCACGCCCTTGCCCGAGGCGTCGCCGATGACGAAGCCGAGATGATGGTGGTCGATCAGGAAGAAGTCGTAGAAGTCGCCTCCCACTTCCTTGGCCGGAACCATGGAGGCATGGATCTGGAATTCCTGCCGGTCGGGGAAGGGGGGGAAGACCTGGGGCAGGGAGCTCAACTGCAGCTCGCGGGCGAAGTCGAGCTCCTGGCGCAGCAGGGCCAACTGGTCGCGGGTGCGCAAGGCTTCGCGCAGGATTTCCACATCCCGTGTCCGCTCGGTGATCAGCTTTTCCAGGTGTTCATGCTGTTCGCGGATACGCGACGACATGGTCTGGAATGCCACCGCCAGCACTTCCAGTTCGCCCTTGCCGCCATCAGGGGTGCCATCGGCGCCCACCTCGCGGCTGGACAGGGCCTCGATCTGCTTCAGGTCCTCCAGCACAGCCTCGCGGGCATCCTGCTCCAGCATCTCGGACAGCTTCAGCATCTGCAGGCGGATGAACAGTTCCTGGCGGCGGCGCTGGCGTTCGCGCCTCTCCTCCAGCAGGTCCAGCTTGATGGCATTCTCGCGGAACACGCCGACGGTGCTGGCGATGCGGCCGATCTCGTCGTTGTCGTTCTGGACGTCCAGCGTCACCGAGGTATCACCGCGCGACAGGGCGTTCAGCACGGTGATGGCCTGGTCCAGAGGGTCGAACGACCGGCGCAGATAGAGCGAGAACACGGCCAGCACCAGCACCAGGAATCCGGCCACCGCGCCGATGGAGATCATGCGGATCTGGTACTGGCGGGCCTGGGTCTCGGTGGAGTCGCGCACGCTGACCAGGGCACCGATCACCCGGCCCTGGCCATCGCCCAGGGGAAAGACCACGACCGAATAGAACAGGTTGCCGTCGCGCCAGGTTTCCAGGCGGCTCTTGCGCACCGACAGTTTGCCGTCGAACACCTGCCAAAGCCCGGCCTCGGTGCCATCGGTCATGTGTCCCGACCGATCCACCAGATAGACATCGGCGCCGGTGGAGGCCTTGAATTCGGCGATGGGCGGCTTCAGGTCGGAGACCATGGTGGCGACGCCGACCACGCTGCCATCGGCCAGGGCCAGCGGCAGGGTCAGCACCACGATGAAGCGCTTGTCGCTGTTCTGCATGATGCCGGTGCGCGGCTTGCGGGTTTCGGCGATCAGGCGGATGGTGCCGGAATCCACCAGCGGCGCGTCCAGCAGCGATCCCTTGGAGGAATAGAGCAACTCGCCATCAAGGCCGACGATCTCGTAATGGGCGACGGCCGTGCGGCGGGCCAAGTCTCCGACCGAGGCCGCCATGGCTTCGCGGATCTGCGACGGGCTCTTGCGTCCGGTCGCCTCGATCATCCCTTGATTGGCCAGCAGGATGGGGGTGGCGGCATCCAGGCGCTGGACGGTGTTTTCCACCAGCTTGTCCCAGAAGATTTGCTGGCCGTTCAAGGTGGCGCTGGCATAGCGCTCGTCGGCCAGTTCCTCGCTCTTCAAACCGGCGAAGGTCAGCCCCGCCACCAGCAGGGTATAGGTCAGGGTGACGATCAGGGTTACCCGCGTGCGCAGCAGCATGGGCCCCTCCGTCCGATGGTGGTCGCGGCCCGCGTCATTTCGCCTTGCCCTCCTGGGTCGGGTCGATGACCTCGGCCAGTCCCAGCAGCTTCATGGGCGGGTACAGTCCCAACTGGCGCACCACCGGCATGTTGATGATGATGGACAGCCGCTTGGGCGGGTCGATGGGAATGTCGGCGGGCTTGATCTTGTGCAGCAGGATTTGCTCGGCCTTGTAGGCCGATAGCTGGCCGACGGTGTAATAGCGATAGACGCCGCCGAACAGCGCCTTGGAGGTCAGCACCGGATTCTCGCCCGCGGCGAAGGTGGGGATGGCATGTTCCAGCGCCGCGCCGGTCAGGATGTCGCGGTTGACGTTCAAGAAGGTGTCGGGGCCGATATAGAGGAAGTCCACCGCCGCCGCTTTCAGTTCGGCGACCTTTCCCTTGATGCTGGCCGGATCGGGCTTGCCGTCGCTCAACTCCAGCGCCCGCGATTCCACGGAAAATCCGGTCTTGGCGCCAATGGCGGTCAGTTCGGCGATGGCCACCTGGGCGTTGCGCTCCAGCGGATTGAACACCACGCCCAGGCGCTTGAAGGGTCGGTAGGACTGGATCAGGTTGACCTGGGTCTCGGTGGGAACCAGATAGATGGTGCCGGTGATGTTGCGCCCCGACGAGGCGAAATCCGACACCATGCTGCCCAGCGGCTGCGACACGATGGCGAAGATGGCCGGGATGTCGGTGATGTGGCGGGTGGGGTCCACCGAGTCGATGCGGCCCAGCATCTCCTCCGAGACCGTGGTGCCCCAGGTGAAGACCAGGTCGACCTTCATCTGCTTGGCCTCGGCCACGAACTCCTTCAGCTTGTCCTTGTTCTGGGCGGCGTCGCGGACGATCAGTTCCACCGGGATGTTCTGATTGATGAAATAGTCCTTGAAGCCCTGGGCGGCCTCTTCCCAGCCGCGCCACAGCGCCATGTAGATGCGCAGCGGCTTCGGCTTGACGGCGGCTTTGTCCTCGGCGGCGGCGGCGGGCCAGACGGCGACCATCATCAGCAGAAGGGCCGCGGCGAGTCGGCGGAGGGCGGTGGACAGGGTCATTCCGTGTCCTCCGCCTCGATATGCGGTCCCGAGCCAAAGGCGAAGGACAACAGGGCGAAGACGGTGCTCATGCCCAGCACCACCCAGCCCAGCGCCACAACGGCACCGGTATAGTCGAAAAGGGGGATGAAGGCGGCGGCCAGGAACGGCCCGATCACGCTGCCGATGCGCTCGGTCAGGCGCAGGAAGGCCAGGACGTTGGTCTGGCCGATATTGCGGCATTCGGTCCAGCAGATATCCGGGATCATGGCCAGCTGCGGCGAGGCGGAGAGGCCGTGCGAAACTCCCAGCAGGACGATGGCCAGCCCCAGCAGGTCGCTGTCCGGCGAAACCATGGGCAGGACCAGACCGGCGCCGCCGATCAGCCCGCCGATGGCCACTAGACCAGCCTTCCAGCCCATGCGGTCGGCCAGCCGTGACGCCAGCGGCGACAGGATCACCACCGCGATGGGATAGAGCATCATCATGCGGGCGATGTCGCCCAGGTCGGTATCCGGGCTGCGCATCAGGGACAGCGGCATCAGATAGAAGAAGAAGCCGGTCAGCGCGATCTTGCTTGGAATGGCGGCGAACAGGACCAGGGCGGAAAACCGCCAATTGCGCAGCAGCGGCAGAAAGGCCACCCTGCGCTCGGGGGCGGCATCCTGGGCGGGCTGGGCGGCTTCCATCAGGCGATGGATCAGCAATCCGGCGATCACCGCCAGGATGGCGGAAATCATGAAGGTGGCGGCGAAGCCGACCCGTTCGGCCAGAACGCCGCCGATGCCGGTGCCGCAGATGCTGGCGGTCAAAACCGCCCCCACATAGACGCCAAGCCCCTGGGTCCGGTTCTGCTGGCGCGATGCCTGGGCGATATAGCTTTGGCAGGCCATGGTCACCAGGGCGTATCCCACCGCCGTCAGTGACCGCCACAAGGTGAAATCCCAGACATTGGTGGCCAGCGCCGACATCAGGAAGCCGATGGTGGCGGGCGCCAGGCCGATCAGGAACACCCGGCGGCTGCCGCGCCTGGCCGAAACCAGGGCGGCGGCGGGGGAAATGGCGGCGATGCACAGCATGAAGACGGCGATGGGCAGGGCGATGGCCATCTCCAGCGGCAGCCAGTCCACCGGCATATAGAGGTCACGGATGTAAAGCGGCATGAACGAGCGCGAGATTTCCTCGGCGAACACGAACAGGAACAGCGGCAGGCGGATATCGGTGGCCTGATGCTCGTTGACCACCTCGGGCTGGCTGCTGCGCGAGAAGCGGAACAGGAAGCGGATGCGGGATTCGATCTCGGCGACGCGTTCGACCACCGTCTTATCGAAATGGGCGGTCTTGACCTCGTCCAGATAGGCTTCCAGGCGGCGGAACAGCCCGTCGGCATAGCGGATGGCGGCATTGAAGGTATGGATGAAGCGGCCGACCTCGTCTTCCGAGGTGACGCCGCAGGTGGCGCTGAAATCGCCATGCCGCACCCGGTCCATCACCGTCGAGGCCGCGCGGATGGGGCCGGTGATGTTGAAGGTGACAACGAACAGCAGGATTTCCACCGCCACCAGCAAGGACACCAGCGTCACCACCCCGATATCGACCCCGATCTCCAGCACCCGGCTTTGCACATAGTCCTGGTCGAGGCCCACATGCAGATGGCCGATCAGGGCGGATTTGAACATCAGCGGCTGGGTGATATCGACGAAATTGTCGATCAGGGCCTTGCGCGAGGCGGCGATGTCGAAATCGGCGGATGAGAAGAAGGGGGCTAGCAGAGCGGCATCGGCGCCACTGATGAAGAGAATGCGGCCGTCGCGGTCGGTCACCGCCAGATAGCGGATTTCGCGATTGGCGCCCAGCACCGGCTCGAAGAATTCCGGCATGCCATGCAGCTTGTCCAGGGGAATGCCGTAATTGACGGCGCGCTCGATGCTCGACGCCAGGTCGCGGCCGACCACGGCGGCCTTTTTGTCCATTTCCGGAACCAGGCCACGGGCGAAATCGTCCATGGCGCCATGAGCCAGCAAGGCCACCGGCGGCACCAGGACCAGCAGGGCCAGCAGCAGCAGGCGGATGAACAGCGGGCGGGTGCGGTCCAGGGTCATTGCAGTCGGTCCAACCGGCCGACCTCTTGGGTCGCGTCATGGATGTGATCGACCGCCTCGCGCGATTTGGCGACGAAATCGGCGAAGCGTTCCTCGAAGGCGTCGCCCGGCCGGTCGACCACGGCGGGGCCGCCATTGGTCATGACCGTGTTCAGGCTGCGCTCCATGGCGTCGAGCCGACGCCCGACCCGTCCGAACAGCAGGTAAAGCCCGGCCACCGCCAGGATGGAGAACACCACCAGATTGCGCAGGATACCCTTGCTCAGTTCCAGCAGCAGGCCGCTGACGCCGTAATTGACGTAGACGGCGGGATAGCGCAGCACGACGCCGCCTTCGACCTTGCCCAGATTGTTCACCAGCGGCAGGCCGACGATCAGCGCGTCCTCGTCGGTGGCGCCAAAGGGCTGCCCCGGAGCTCCCTTCAAGGCCTCGACCAGATTGGCCGCCACCCGGCTGCCGATGGCGCCGCGATCGGTGTCGAACAGCACCTCGCCCCGCGCGTCGAAGATTTCCACGGCGATGACCTGGGCGTCGCGCATCTTCTCGCGTTCCAGGATATCCTGGACCTGGCGCAACTGGCGCAAGGCCAGGCCGAGATTCAGATTGTCCTCGACCCGCTTCTTGATGGTGAACACCACGAAGCTGTAGCGCGACTGCACCAGGGAAGAGTAAACGCTCTCGAACTTGTAGTAGGCGAAGAACCCGGCCAGCAGCAGGGTCGAGAGCAGGATGGAAACCAGGGCCAGGGAAACCTTGCGGACCAGCGACCACCGGACCGGCCGGGGAGGCGGCAGGACGCTTGCCGTGGTGCCGTGTGGTTGTTCGATGCGATCCAAAACGCCTGCCCCTTGCGCGCCGTGGCCACTAATGTCGAAGTGACGACTGGCAGCTTATAGGATATTTGTCGGTGATGTCCAAGACTCCGAAACCGTGTTCCCTCCAGACGGCCTTGGTGATTTCTCTGTGCAACCAGTCATGGCCATGATCAATAAGCCCAACCCCCTGGCTGCCGCCCCCGCCACTCAGGGTTTCACCTTATCGGAACCTATGCCAAAGCATTATCCAGTTGGAATTTTCGACTCAGGTATCGGTGGTCTGACCGTGGCCGCCGCCATTCGGCGCGCCATGCCCGCCGAAAAGCTGTTGTATCTGGCCGATCTGGCGCGCCAGCCTTATGGTCCGAAATCGCCGCGGACGGTGACCCGCTATGCGGTGCAGGCGGCGGAATTCCTGGTGGGCCGGGGCGTCAAGGCCCTGGTGGTGGCCTGCAATACCGCCTCGGCGGTGGCGCTGGAGGCCATTGCCGAGCGATTCCCGGAGCTGCCGCTGCTGGGCGTGGTGGAGGCGGGTGCCGCCGGTGCTGTCGCTGCTTCGGCCTCGGGCCGTATCGTGGTGGCCGCCACCGAAGGGACCTGTCGGTCCCAGGCCTATGAGCGCGCCATCGCCCGGCGGCGCGGCGGGTGCCGGGTGACCTGCGTCCCCTGTCCGCTGTTCGTGTCGCTGGCCGAGGAGGGCCTGACCGATGGCGCCATCGTCGAAAGCGTCGCCCGCCATTATCTGGCTCCGTTGTTCGACCGCCTGGGCGGCGATGACTGCCTCGTGCTGGGCTGTACCCATTTCCCATTGCTGGCGCCCGCCCTGGCGCGTCTGGCCGGGCCGGGAGTGCGGCTGGTGGATTGTGCCGAAGCCACATCGACCATGCTGGCCGAGACCCTGCGCGGCCTGGAAGCCCCGGTCGGGGGGGCGGGTGGCCTCAGCCTGATCGCCACCGACGCCCCCGAGCGCTTTGCCCGCATCGCCCGGCGCCTGTTCCCGTCCCTGGACGAGATCGGCACCGTCGAACTGGCGGATCTGTGATGGGAAGCCATGCCCGCTTTCACCTGCTGCTGGCGCTGACCATCGTGTTCTGGGCGGGCAATGCCCTGGTGGGCCGCGCCACCGTCGGGCAGGTGCCGCCCATCGCCCTGTCCTTCTGGCGCTGGGCCATCGCCTTGCTGATCATCCTGCCCTTCACCGCACGGGACATGATCCGGGTGGCGCCGCTGATCCGTGCCCGCTGGCAGGTGGTGACGGTGATGGCCGTGGCCAGCGTCACCGCCTACAATACCCTGCTCTATCTGGCGCTCCAGACCACCACCGCCATCAACGCCACCCTGGTGGCCACCTCCATGCCGGTGATGCTGCTGATCCTCAGCCGGGTCTGGCTGAAGACTCCTATCCGCCTGGCCCAGGGCCTGGGTATCGCCCTGTCCCTGGCGGGCGTGCTGTTCATCATCGGCCGGGGTGATCCCGCCCGCCTGATGGGTCTGGGGCTGGCGGCAGGCGATCTGCTGATGCTGGCGGCGGTGCTGTCCTGGACCATCTATTCCGCCATGCTGAGGCGCTATCCCCTTGACGTGCCGGGACAGACCCTGCTGGCGGTGCTGATCGCCATCGGCACCGTCTTCATCCTGCCGCTCTATCTGTGGGAGATCGCCTCGGGCGTCACCATGGAGGTCACCTGGACCGCCGCCACCGCCATTCTCTACACGGCGGTGTTTCCGTCGCTGCTGGCCTATACCTTCTGGAACAAGGGGGTTGCCGCCCTGGGCGCCGCCGTGGCCGGGCAGTACACCTATCTGATGCCGCTGTTCACCGCCGTGCTGGCGGTGGCGTTGCTGGGCGAAAGCTTCCACTGGTTCCACGGCCTGGGCGGGGTGATGATCTTCGGCGGCCTGTGGCTCGCCACCCGCCAGAAGAAATAGTCGATGCGCAGCCGCGCTATAGGCTGTCAGAGTTTGGCGGAACCGGCCCTCCCTGTCGTCACCCCCGGACTTGATCCGGGGGTCCATGGATGGCCGGGTCGAGCCCGGCCATGACGGGTAGAGAGTATGCTCCCACCTAAACCGGACAAACTCTAGGCTCCCCGTCGCAGGGTGACCAGGGTCAGGTCGTCGGGTGGGCGGCCGGGCAGGCGTTGATGGAAGCGCGACCAGACACCGCCCACCAGATCGCCCGCCGGGCCAATCTCGCGCATCCAGTCCAGCAGGGTGGGTTGATCCACCACCGGCTGGTGGGCGTGGTCGACGCTTTCCACCAGGGCGTCGGAATAGGCCAGCAGGGTCTCCCCGGGCTCCAGGACCATGGATTCCAGGCCATAGGTGGCATTCATGAAAGCCCCCAATGGCGGACCCGAGACCTCGATCCCCTCGATACTGCCATTGGCTCGCATCACCAAGGGCTGCGGCGTCATGGCTCCGGCGCAGGTCAGGGCCCCGGTGCCAGGGGTCAATTCGCAGGCCAGGGCGGCGGCGAACTGGCCTGGCTGCAACAGCCGCTTCAGTTCGTGGTTCAGGAATTCCAGTAACTCACCGGGGCCGTGCAGTTCCCACGGACGGCGGGCCATCAGGGCATGCAGGCGCACGGTGTTGAACGAGGCGGCGACGCCATGGCCGGTGAAGTCGGCCACCAGGATGCCGAGATCGCCGCGATGGGTCTCGTAGACGGTCCAGAAATCGCCACCCAGCTCGGACGAGGTTTCGATGGAGCCGCAGACCGTCACCCCGGTGCGCTCGGCGATCAGGTCCAACTGCCGCTGATTGGGATGGAGCGCCTCCTGGGTCGAGCGGGCCAGGTCCACCTCCTCGCTCATGCGGGTGCGGTAGGCCTGCAGTCCCGCCAGCAGGATGCGGTTCTGCAGGTGGACCCGCAGCCGCGCGGTCACCTCGGCGATGTTCAGGGGCTTGCTGACCATGTCGGTGCCCCCGGCGTCGAAGCAGGCGGCCCGGCTTTCCGGATTGTTGAGCGCGGTAACGAACAGGACCGGCAGGTCGGTCTGGCCATGCTCGATGCGCAGGCGGCGGCACATTTCGTAGCCATCCATCACCGGCATCATGACGTCGAGCAGCACCAGGTCGGGCTTGGCACGGGCGATGGCTTCAAGCCCCTCGCGCCCGTTGAAGGCGGTTTCAATGCGGCTGACGCCAATGGACTGGACGATGGTTGCCAATAGCCGCTGATTGACCGCGTTGTCTTCGACGATCAGGACCAGGAGATCTTCGAGATTCATGACTCCTCGTCCCGGAAGGTGATCTCGGCGCAACGGCCCCCCTCAAGGATGCGCAGCCTGCTCAGGGACGAAATGATGGACAGGCCGTGTTCGCGCGGTTCGGCGGTATGCGTCTCGACGGGTGCCGGAACAAAGCCACGGCCGTGATCTCGCACCGCCAGTTGCAGCCCAAGGCCATCGATGTGGACGGCCGAGATTTCAATCGGCCGTCCAGCCTTGGCGGGGTCGTCCAGGGCGGCGTCCAGGGCGGCGCAATAGGCGTGGAATCCGTCCAGGTCGGCGGTTGGCGTCGCGACATCGAGATTGCCGTGGACGATGGCGTTGGTTACCGCCTCGTGCAGGACCCGGGCGATACTTTCCTCGCGGCTTTGCCATTGCGGATAATGCAGCATCAAGGCGGTGGTGAAGGTGAAGGCCAGATCGCAGCGGTGGGCGGTGCCGGTGGCGATGGCCAAGCCCAGTCCTCCCAGTTGGAGATGGTGCAGGAAACTATCTCCGGGGCGACAGGGGTGCCCGCGTTCGATCTCGATCACGCCGGCATTGGGGGGGCGCAGCGCCGCCGCCAGCGACAAGGGGCTCAGCCGCTCGGCCGCCATCATCCGTCGTGGGCTGGGCACGGTTCCCCAACCACAGGACTGACCCAGGGATTCTAATTCGGCCGGGGATAGGTCCGGCGAGACCAATTGAATATTCGATGGCGGCATGATCGTGCTCCCCATCGATTTTGGCGGAAAGTTGTGACATATGGAATGGGTAAGACGTGATCGTCGCCCCCCCGAGGAAAGGAATCGGCATGGAATTCGCCTTCGAATCAGGAAATGGCAGTCTGTCCGTGGTGTTGGACGGTCGGATGACCCACGCCGATTACAAGGGGTTCCGCGAGATTCTCGCCCGCATCAACCAGGACAAGCCCGCCCGTATCCGCTTCGATCTGGCCCGGGTGTCCTTCGTTGATTCCTCGGCGCTGGGGATGTTGCTGATCGTTCGCGACGCCGCCTCCCATGATAAGCGGGAGGTGATCCTGAAAGGGGCGTCCGGCCAGGTGGAGGCCCTGATCAACGTGGGCAAGCTTCACAAGTACTTCACGATCGAATAGGCTTCGTCGGCCCCGCGAACAGGACTTCGGAAACCGGACCATGCCCGACCAAGGAGATGCCGACGGAAAGGACCGCCGCCGCTATCCCCGTTTCCAGGGGGCGGGGCTGATGGTCAATATCGGCGGCAAGCTGGTCAAGGTCGCGGGCATCTCGGCCGGGGGCATGAAGCTGGAATCCGGCTTCGCCCTGGCCGATGGTCCCATGCGCTTCA
The DNA here is from genome assembly GCF_001650715.1 of Paramagnetospirillum marisnigri. Taxonomy (GTDB): domain Bacteria; phylum Pseudomonadota; class Alphaproteobacteria; order Rhodospirillales; family Magnetospirillaceae; genus Phaeospirillum; species Phaeospirillum marisnigri. Next base: position 165,506 of record NZ_LWQT01000131.1, read on the forward strand.
CCTTGTATCCCACCAAGGACGGCAAGATGGACATCAACCACGGCATCGGCGGCATGTGCCGGTTCGTGCGCTATGAAGGCGCCTTCGTGGCGCTACGCTTCGACCCCGCCACCTACCGCCTGGTCAAGATGGTGGCGGAATGCACCGGCGCCGGCCCCGAGCCGGACTCCTTCCTGTCCCATTAGGATAGGCAAGTTCTGCCGCCGGGTCGGTTCCTGCCTGCCCATGGCGGTCAAAGCTGCCGCCCCTCCTTTCGGCAACCCATTGAAAAGCAAGGCGTTGCTAGTTGGCCTGTCGCTTGCAAAGTCCTTTGGCGGATCAGTGTCCGTCGTGGATGGAGGCGACGATGTTATTTGGTGCATTCAATAACGCCAGCCTGGCGATGCAGACGATGGATCATGCGATGGGATCGATTTCCCAGAACATCGCCAACGTCAATACCACCGGCTACAAGCGCAAGAGCACCGAGTTCAAGACGGTGATGTCGGAGAGCCACAGCTCGCCCGGCACCAGTCAGAACAGCCCGACCACCGCCACCGCCACCACCGGCCTGGACATCTTCGGGGTCCGTGCCGTCGATCGCTATCTGATCACCAAGCAAGGGGTGATCACGCCCACCAACAGTTGGAGCGATCTTGGCATCAATGGCCGGGGCTTCTTCGTGGTGACCGCGCCCGATACCACCGGCAATCCCCAGTCCACGGTGTCCGAGACCGATTCCCAGGGAACCCTCTACACCCGCGAAGGCAATTTCCAGCAGCGTGCCATCGGCACCAAAAGCTATTTCACCACCGCTAGCGGCCAGTTCCTGATGGGGTGGATGGCCGATGCCCAGGGCAAGATTCCCGGTCAGGTCACCACGGCGTCCTCGCCGGTCACCAGTTCAAGCTCGACCTCGTCGTCTTCGGGAGGCGGGGGCAGTCTGGTGCCCATCTATACCGAGCCGGGTCAGTTGATCACCGGCGTGGCGACCACCGCCATGCAGGCCATCATGAACCTGCCCGCCGATGCCAGTTCCACCGCCAGCCCGCAAAGCTTTACCGACAGCAGCAGCGTCACCGACGGGACAGGCGCCGCCCAGGATCTGACCATGACCTGGACGCGGGTGGATGGCGATAACTGGTCGGTTGATTTCTCGCTGCCGACCAATCCGGCCTCGGGCAGCGTCGGCACCATTACCGGCTCTCCGGTCACGGTGACCATGGACCGTTTCGGCAATCTGACAGCGCCCGCCACCTCGGCCTCGGGCACCGGATTCGCCGACCTCGCCATCGCCTGGTCGGCAGGCGCCACCACCACGACCACGCCCAGCATCGATCTCAATTCCAACAAGCCCACCATCACCGACGTTCCCATCACCTTGACCGTCTACGACAATGCCTATAACCCGCAGAATCTGACCCTGGGCTTCGAGCACACCACCAGCGGCACCTGGTATATGCGCGTCAAGAACGAGAGCGCGACGGGGTCCATGACCACGCTCACCGCCGATGACGGCAGTACCGGTCAGTCGATCCCCATTACCTTCAGCGGGACCGGTCAGATCCTGTCGCCCAAGACCATCACCCTGGGCTATGCCTGGACTCCCAGCGTCACCGCCACTGAACCGGCGGCGGTGACCATCCCGACGGTGCTGCAGCCCTATGCCACGGCGCTGGAGACGGCGGTCCAAGGCGTGACCAAGCCCTCCATGCCGGCCACGGCGGCACAGTTGGCCACCTATCAGACCGCGTTGGATACGGCCATCGGTGCCGTGGCCATCGCGGCCCCCGCCACCGCCGCGGATCTGACCACTTATTCCACGGCCCTCTACGACGCCTTCGATACCGCCAATACCGCCACCCAGACCGCCCGGACGGCGGCGGCCACGGCGGCCGGAACCAATACCGTCGCCTTGGACGTGTCCAAGCTGACCCAGTATGTGGGCAGCAAGCCTACCGCCATCGACATCCGCACCATCGAGCAGGACGGCTATGAGTCGGGCGTGCTGGACGGCATGGAATTCATCAAGACCGGCGAACTGATCGGCCATTTCAGCAATGGCCGGACCCGCACCCTGGCCATGGTGCCGGTGGCGACCTTCACCGCCGCCGATCAGCTTGATCCCATTTCCGGGACCATGTTCCGCCGCACCCAGCAAGCGGGCGACATGAGTATCGGCGCCATCGGCGAGCAGGGCAGCGGCGCCCAGATTTCCTCGTCGGCGGTCGAGACCTCCAATGTGGATCTGGCCGACGAGTTCAGCCGGATGATCATCACCCAGAAGGCCTATTCCATGAACGCCACGGTGTTCAAGACCGCCGACGAGATGACCACCTCGGCCCGCGACCTGATCTGATACCAGCGGTCGAAACTTTCGACCGCTGGACGGCCGCAAGTGCGGCCGCGCGCCCCATGGCGCGGGAGCCAAGGCGGACCGAGGTCCGCCGCCCGGCGTTTGAGGGTGCCATAATGCCAGGCCAACAGTCAGGCATTACGGCCGTGAGTATGACCCTCTATTTGCGCCAGGCCCTCAGCCGTCGGGTGGCCTCGGTCATATCCGCGGCCGATCCGGCATAGGAAAAGCGCATGGTGCGGTGGCCGTCAACGGGGTCGAAATCCACCCCCGGCGTGGCGGCGACGCCGGTCTCGGCCAGCATGCGGCGGCAGAACTCGGCACTGTTCCCGGTCAGGTGGGAAATATCCGCGTACAGATAGAAGGCACCGTCCGGCGGCGCCAGCCGGTCGAACCCGGCTCCCGGCAACTCGTTCAGCAAGATGTCGCGATTGGCGCCATAGGCGGCGACGCGGGCATCCAGTTCCTCGGTGCAGTCGAACACCGCCTCGGCGGCGATCTGCGACAGGGTCGGGGGCGAGATGAACAGATTCTGGGCCAGGCATTCCACCGACCGGGTCAGATCGTCGGGCAGCACCATCCAGCCCAGCCGCCAGCCGGTCATGGCGTAATACTTGGAAAAGCTGTTGATGACCACCGCATGGGGCGCCGCCGCCATGCCCGCCACCGTGCCGGCGGTCCGGCCATAACTGATGCCGTGGTAGATCTCGTCCGAGATCAGGCGAACCCCGTTACCCTCGCACCATGCCGCCAGGGCGGCGACCTGGGCGGCGTCGAGCATGCTGCCGGTCGGGTTGGACGGGCTGGCCACCACCACGCCGTCCAGGCGGCCGGGCACACCGGCCAGCACCTCGGCCGATAATTGCCAGCGGCTGTCGGCGCCCACCGGTACGTTGATGCACTCGATGTCCAGCGCCTTCAGGATGTTGCGATAGGCGGGATAGCCCGGCGCCGCCACCGCCACCCGGTCACCGGGGGCGAAGGCGGCCAGGAAGGACAACAGGAAACCCGCCGACGAGCCGGTGGTGACGCAGATGCGCTCCGGCGCCACATCGGCGCCATAGCTCTCGCGGTAGTGGCGGGAGATGCGCTGGCGCAGCCCATCGGTGCCCAGGGCCAGGGTATAGCCCAGCGGCTGCTCCACCAGGGCGCGGGCGGCGGCCTCGCGCACCCTGGCGGGGGCCTGGCCCGAGGGCTGCCCCACCTCCAGGTGGATGACGTCGGCGCCCTCGGCCTGACGCCTTGCCGCCTCGCGCATGACGTCCATGACGATGAAGGGGGAGATAGCCCCCCGTTCCGCCGCCTTGAAGGTCATCAGGGCTTTCCCACCATGGTCGCCATGCCGAAGCCGCGCGGGTCGATGGCGGCCTCGCAGGTTTCCGCGTCACGGTAGCCCTTGGGGCAATGCACCGCCGAAACACGGCTGGGCATGGCCACCGGATTGACCTGATGGCCGCGCTGACGCAACGGTTCGGGATCAACGGAGATGGCGCCGGTCTCGACGAAGGCGACGTCGGGCATGCCGGGCTGCACCACCCGGGGGGTGGCCAGTGCCTCGGCCAGGGGCTTGTCGTCGGCGGTGGCGACCAGGAAGGTCTGGACCAGGGCCGATGGCGCGGTGCCGCCCCCCGAGGCCGCTCCGGCGAAGTGGATTTCGTTGGAATGGGTATTAAGGCTCAGCATGGTGGTCAGCGAGGGCGGCCCGTTGGGGCCGGGGGCGCCCGCCAGCACGATGCCGGTGCCCGGCGCAACCCGGCCAACGCCGAACAGGCCATAGGTAGTGACGGCGCAGGCCACTCCCATTCCCTTGGAATCCATGGCGGCGAAACCGGCGGCCAGCGAGGAATCGCCGGGAGGAGCGCTGACACCCGTAACCGGATTATGGCGATCGGGGCTGTAATCGGCCAGCATGGCCTGGATGCGGGGCTCGGCCACCAGTTCGGCGGGGTCCACCGGGCTCCAGCCATTGGGGTTCATCCAGCGGGCGCGCTCGGCGAAGGCCCGTGCCGAAGCCTCGGCCATCAGATGGGGGCGGTCGGCGGCAGGGGTATCGCGCCAGCGACCCCAAAGAGCGGCGGTGAGCTGCGCGCTCATGGTGCTGCCCACCGAGGGGGGCGGCGCGAAATAGGCCGTCTCGTTGCCCACCTTGACCGCGATGGGGTCACGCCAACTGGCGCGGATGTCGCGCAGATCCTCCAGGCTCAGGCTGCCGCCCGCCGCCTGAACCGACTTCACCAGTTCGCGGGCGACAATGCCCTGATAGAAGTCGCCGGTATTGCGGCGCAGATTGCTGATCACCGCCGCCAGATTGGGCTGGGCCAGGATATCGCCCTCGCGCAGGATGCTGCCATCGGGGCGGAAGAAGATCGCCCGCGCCGCCGGGTCACGGCCCAGGATCGGCACGGCTCGGGCCAGATCGGCGGCCAGGGCGCGCGATACCGGGAAGCCGGTGCGGGCCAGTCGCTCGGCCTCCACCAGCAGGCTTTCATGGCGCAGCTTGCCGTATTTGGCATGCAGGGCGAAGAAGCCGCGCGGATTGGCGGGCACGCCGGTGGGAATCTGTCCTGCCACCGTCGAGGCAATGGCCGGGAACTCCATCACTTCCGTCTTCTTTTTGACAGGATCGTGTACTATGCATGAGCCACCGCCACCCAGGCTGGCGGCGGATGGATAGGTGACGGCAAGGGCGAAATACATGGCGGTGGCCGCGTCGGCGGCGCTTCCGCCCGCCGACAGCACGTCGCGGCCGATGATCACGGCGCGGGGCTCGTCGGCGGCGATCAGGCCACCGAAGCCCTTGATGTGGCCCACGGTGCCCACCGCCCGCTTGTCGGCGGCATCACAGGCGCCCAGCGCCAGGATCGTCGCCACCACTGCCGCGCCGCGGCCCAGGCGAGATGTCTTGCCCGGCTGAAACAATTTGACCGACGGGGATTGATCCTTGCTCACACGCATCTTCCTTCTGGTGACGATCTTGTTCGCGGTGTCGGTACCGCCGGTGCAGGCCCAGCAGCAGAAGCGCCAGTTCATTCGCGACGCGGAAGTGGAAAATACCATCCGGACCTTCGGCGCGCCAATCTTTCAGGCGGCGGGTCTGGAGCCCTCCGCCGTGCGTATCCTGCTGCTGAATGATCCCAGTCTCAACGCCTTCGTCGCCGGGGGGCAGAACATCTTCTTCCATACCGGCCTGATCATCCGCTCGGAAAATGCCGGCCAGCTGATCGGTGTCATGGCGCACGAAACCGGCCATATCTCGGGCGGGCATCTGATTCGCAACTCCGACGCCATGAGCAATGCCTCGACCGAGGCCATCCTGGCCATGCTGCTGGGCGCGGCGGCGGGTGCGGCCACCGGCAAGGGCGAGGCCGCCGGGGCCATCATGATGGGCGGTCAGGAAATGGCCATGCGCAGCCTGCTGGCCTTCTCCCGCAGCCAGGAACAGCAGGCCGACCAGATGGCCATGCGTTTCCTTGAAGACACCCAGGAATCCGCCAAGGGGCTGCTGGAATTCTTCGAGATTCTCGGCGATCAGGAGATCCTGGTCTCGGCTCGCCAGGACCCTTATGTCCGCACCCACCCGCTGACCCGCGACCGTGTCTCCTTCGTGCGCGAGCATGTGAACCGTTCGGCCCATAGCGCCAAGCCCTGGCCGCCGGAATGGGTCGAGATGCATCGCCGCATCAAGGCCAAGCTGTACGCCTTCATCGAGCCTCCCATCAAGACCCTGCAGCGCTACAAGGAGACGGACCAGGGCCTGGATGCCCGCTATGCCCGCGCCATCGCCTATTATCGCAAGCCGGATATCGAAACCGCGCTGACGGCGATCGACGCCCTGATCAAGGAACGGCCCAAGGACCCCTATTTCTGGGAGCTGAAGGGGCAGATGCTGTTCGAGAACGGCCGCGTCGCCGATGCGGTGGCCCCTTACCGCAAGGCGGTGGGCCTGTTGCCCGACAGTGCCCTGCTGCGGCTTGGCCTGGGGCTGGCGCTGATCGAATCCGAGGAGCCCAATGCCTTGAAGGAAGCCACCACCCATCTTGGCATGGCGGTGCGCCTGGAGCCCGAGGATCGCTTCGCCTGGCAACAGCTTGCCATCGCCTATGGCCGCGACGACAACGAGGGCATGGCCTCCTATGCCATGGCCGAGTACCTGCTGCTGGCGGGCAAGCTGCCCGAAGCCAATTTTCACGCCAACAAGGCCGAGCAGATTCTGGGCAAGCAGGGCAGCATCTGGCTGCGCATCCAAGACATCAAGGAGCGCGCCTCGCAGGTCAAGGCGGCCAAGGAACGGGACCGCAAATGGTGGTAAGTTGCCTTCGGTCGTTTTTTTGTCCCAGGAGGGGTTGACCGCACCGGCCATATTCCTCTATAAGCGCCTCCTCTTGACCAAGAGACGCCGTGCCCAGGTAGCTCAGTTGGTAGAGCATGCGACTGAAAATCGCAGTGTCGGTGGTTCGATTCCGCCCCTGGGCACCACTTTAAGCCCCTGAAAGGTAACGCCTTTCGGGGGCTTTCCATTTCCGGGGTATCTCTTCGGGATGAATTTCCGGGACACTGCGGGGACAGTCAGGAACGACGGGACGCATCGAGACGACGAGGTTCCGGTCGGTAAGGTGGGTTACGTTCAACGTGAACCGTCACGTATTACAATCCGTCCGTGACAGCGCATTGGGGCTTCGTTGCTGTCACGCCAGAACGCTCAGTTCTGGGGAGTGTTCGATCACACCTGTGCATCAAAATGCGGGGATTCCCGGCAACAGCCGATTTTCATGAGCGCTCTCAGGTGGTTGCGTGCATTTTTGGGCTGGGGGCGGGGAACTGCCCCGTGGATGATGCCGTCACACTTCGGGTGGCTTCAGAAACTCCACCGGCGCCGCCTCAAGTGCATCGGCCAGTCGGCCCAAGACCTTGAGGCTGACGTGGAACTTCCCCTTCTCAAGCTGGCTGAGATAGCTGCGGCTCATCTCGGCCTCGAAGGCAAGTTCGTCCTGAGACATGCCCTTGGCATGGCGGAGTCGGCGCAGGTTGGTTGCGAAAAGCTGTCGTAAATCCATCCGGCCATGGCAACCGTCTTGCCATCATCCCGCACCTCGATATATTGAACAAAATGCGCGAGCGACCTCCAAGCTATGCTGGTGTCGCGCGCATGAGGCAAAGCGGACAGGGGGGAGGCATGAACGGCGACACCATCGCGCTACCGGCGGGTTTGGCTGATAAAAGCCGCGTCCTTTACTGTGGCGCATGGCTCTCCGAAAATCGGCAGGCGGTGGAACTGAGCGGCGAATCCAATTCGGTCCTACGCGAAATCTGGGTGCGATTGCCCTCGGGGAGGGACAAGACGTGGAAGACCAACGAGCCCACCTTCCGTGCCCTGCCGGGGCATCAAGTCGGTGCTCTTGTCGCGATCGCCTCGGACGGGAGTGAAGCCGTCATTGGCATGGTCAACTTCAGCACCGAAGAGAACCGTATCTTCTGGTTCCATGAGGGTTTGGGTTTGGGCCGTCGACGCTGGCTCTTGCTCGTTATGCTCGCCCTTTTGGTGGGCAAGGAGACATGGCAGATCATCGCCTGGCTATGCACCTGCGTCGCGATAATCGCCCTGACGATCTATGACATCCGTGCCAGGAGCCGGGAGAAGGCACGCGACTTACGCCGTCTCGAATTTCTCGGAACCGCATCGGTAGCAGACGCCCCGTGAGTCCAAGCTATGCGTTTTACGCATGCAGACGGGAGTTTCAGTTCTCGACGCCAGAATTGATGCGCGTGACTATTGGACGATCCCCTGACGCCGAAGCTCGGGGGCAATAAAGTCACAGTGGCGGTGTGTCATGGCGCGTGGACAACTTCCGATCTTTGAGCGCCGGACTGACGATGGGCGGTTGATGGGTTATCAGGTTAAGATCCGGAAGCAAGGATTTCCTCATATTTCACACCAGTTTGACAGGCTGGCGGATGCAGAGCGCTTTGCTCTGGACACCTTGCAGGCCATGACGGCCAGAACCTGGACGGACCGGCGGGAAGCCGAGCGCATGACATTGGCCGCCGCCCTGGACCGCTACAAGGGCGAGGTGACGGTCGGGAAGAAGTCCGCCTATGGGGAAGGGTGTCTGATCGAGCGGCTGAAGCGGCTCCGGCTGGCTGAGTACAGCTTGGCAACTATCCAGGGCAGCGATATCGCCGCATATCGGGACAGCCGGTCCGCCGAAGGCGCTTCTGCCAATACCATCCGCATCGAGTTGGCCCTGTTGTCGCACCTGTACACGGTGGCCGCCAGCGACTGGGGAATGCCTTTGGTCAACCCAGTGAAGCTCGCTCGCAAGCCCAAGCTCCCGCGTGGACGGGACCGGCGGCTTGACCCGAAACCGGATGAGGAAGGGCGGAGCGAGGAAGATCGGCTCTTGGTGGCCTGCAAGGCGAGCAAGAGCCGACACCTTGAGCCCATCGTTCGACTCGCCATTGAAACCGGGATGCGACGAGGGGAGATTCTCAGCCTGCAGTGGAAGCATGTCGATCTGCATCACGGCACCGCGCATTTGCCCGAGACGAAGAATGGTGACAGCCGGACTGTCCCACTGTCACCAGAAGCCATCAGGGTTCTGGCGGGGCTGCCGCGAAGCATAGACGGGAAGGTGTTTCCGATCGGCGAAAGCGGCTTTGTGCATACCTTCCAGCGGGCGTGCGAAAAGGCCGACATTGCCGGGCTCACTTTTCACGACCTGCGGCATGAGGCGACCTCCCGTTTTTTCGAACGGGGACTGGACCTGATGGAAGTTGCCAGCATCACGGGCCACAAATCTCTCAGCATGTTGAAACGCTATACCCATCTGCGGGCACGGGATTTGGCAAAGAAACTCGGCGTTGGACTACAGGGGGCCTGAATGGGGATGTTGCAATTAAGGCCCGCCGAGGACGCTGATTTCGTTCGGGGCACTGTCTTCGTTCGGCTAGGCGGTGATGCCTACAAGCTCATCGAGCCCGTCCGTTCGTCGAGGGACGAATTCGGCTACACCAGATGGCGGTGCTATTGGCTTCCCCATCCCGATGCGACCACCCGCCAAACTCCGGTCACCGTCAACGCTGATGAACTCGCAGGATTGCGCGTTTGGACCGGTAAGCTCGTCCTGCCCCGGTAAATTGCACAGCCTGCTCCATGCCGCTTAACGGCGCATTGACCAGCACAGGGGGGGTCTGTTAGTAAGGATCCATCACTTGCGGGGTGTGGATTGGTTCACCCGGCGACCTCTTGATCGGCTGGGGCGGACGTAAGGGCCGCCGTCGTGCGGAATTCGGTTCCGACGGCATACTATCCAGACAGACGGGACGAGAGGCAGACACTCGGAGTCTGCCTTCATGCCTGGACTGCCCAAAATCCAATATCTCTCGATTTCCGATGTCGCGTCTGTCCTCCGCGTATCACGGTGGACGGTCAGTCGTATGCTCGACGACGGCGTATTGCCCCACATCCCCGTCAGAGGAGCGCCGCGAATTGATCCTGCGGATCTGATGGCATGGATTGCTGCCGAAAAGGCAAAATCCGTGCAGCGCGCGAAACAGCGTGCTCAGGAGCGCGCCAAGCTGACTGTTGTCTCTGGTCGCCGTGGACGTCCCCGGAAGAGTCCCGTCGGAGGGGCCGCCGATGATGTGCGTTAGCTCCGTCCTTTGAGACCCGCACCCCGTCCCCGCGAGCTTTGAGCGAGGCCCCTATGATCAAGCCACTCAAATCGGCTGAGGTTCGTGCACGCCGAACTGTGATCGCCGCTCGGCGTGCGGAAGGCCAGACTTGGGATGTCATCGCTGATTGGCTGACCACGGAAAGCGGCCAGACGTTTTCTGCCGCAGACCTCCGCAGCTACTGGCGGCGGCTGAAACCGAAATTTCCGGAACTGGCCGTCCATACCATCCGACCTGATCGGGTCGAAGCGATGTCTTCTCTCCATATCGGCACCAAGGGTGAGATCGGAGACGAGACGAGTCATAGAAATGCCGTTCAAACCCTCCAGGCAGCCCTGGCGCACATGCGCGAGGAATTGGAAGCCGCAGAAGATGAGGCTGCTAAGGCCAAGACGGCGCTGGCCTCGCTGGCCGTTGACGCCAGTACCAGTGACCGCGAGCGGCAAATCCTTGAAGACGAGCGCAATCTCTGGAGGGATCGCGCATATCAGGAATTCAAGAGATTCAATCATGCTGGGGAGGAAAGCCGTAGGCTGGAAACGATCTTGACCAAATGGGAACGGTGGGGGCGAATGGCATTAAATGCTTATGATGCGAAGGATCGGCGCGGCTTGGATGCCGCGTTCCGGGAACTGGGCCTGCGTCTATCAAAGCAAAATTCGCAGGCAATGCCTCGAACTGGCCGGGAGGCTCAAGCTCAGCCCAAGCGTAAAGGTGAGGTGCAGCCAACCGATCCGCCGAAGTCAATTTTCGGAAGGCTGATGCAATTGGTCTTCCGCAAACCACAACGGCAAGCACCCATCTCGACGAAAGCAAACTCATAACCTGAAGGCCGCAGGTTCAGATCCTGCCCCCGCAACCAGCGTTACTTGCACACCCGGTCCACTGGACCGGGTGTTCTCGTTTCCGAGCTCCAAAAGCTTCCCCAACGCACCGTACAGATGGGCCTCGAGCTTGCCCTCGACCGGCACCATCCGAACTTCATCAATCAATCCCCGAAGCAATTCAGCCGCCTCGGTGGCGGTCTCGGGCTGTCCGAGAGCCTTGGTCAGATTGATGACCTTGCGGCGATAAACGGCGGTCAGATCGGGACGGACCACTGGGACCACTGAAGGGGCTCTGGTCAGTCTGGCGTCGATCTCGTCACGCTGAACTTCCAATTTAGCGAGATGGTCGGCCAAGGCCCGTGATGTTGGCGCCGCAATGAGTGCCTGCATCGCGCCCTCGATCGTGCCAACGATCTTGGTCAACTCGGCTTGAAGGGCGAGGCGTCCCTGATCCCGCTGGGCAGCCTCGGCCTTTACCGTCGCTTCGAATTCCGTGATGAAGGCGGCCACCGCTTCAGGCCGCATGAGGTGATGCTGTAGGCCCTCGAGAACCAGAGGCTCAATGACATCCCGACGAACCGTCAGCATATTGGTGCAGACCGTCGGTCCACGGTTGCGGGCATTGCTGCAGCCATAATGATGGGCACTGATTTTGCTCATGCCGCCGCCGCAGATACCGCAGGTCAGCAGACCAGAAAGAAGATAACGCGGCCGCCGCGCATTCTCAGGGCGGATCGTTCCTTCCGTTCCTGTCATGCGCGAATCAAGAACCTTCTGGCGGACCTTGACCGCATTCCACAGCTCATCCTCAATGATGCGAAGGTGGGGTGCCGTTCCTGTCACGACCTCTGATACGTCATTCAGACGGACAATCGTTTTATCCGTGTTGAGGTCGGTTTTGAAAGCTGCACGATTGTAGACGATTTGGCCGATATAGATCGGGTTATTGATAATTCCGGTGTCTCTGCGCTGTCACTGCCGCCTGAATACTCCCCAGAAGGGGCGACTGAAAATTCCCCACCTTGACGCACTCGCCCGGCCCTGGGG